>NZ_PENZ01000044.1 GCF_003144395.1 Proteus faecis
GCTATCCGCGATATCGAGTCGGCTAGAAGTACTTTAAATCTACATTAGAATGGAGTGTTTAAATGAGTAAGGCAACACAGTCAAAAAATAGCAGTGAATTGTGGAATTGGTTTGGATTGTCTTATGCATCATTTCTAGTCATGCCAAGAGTTCTCATGCATGAAATGCCTACTGAATGGCAAGATAAAATGGCAGCTTTATTGTATGAATATGATGAAACATTCGACACGTCATCTGTTTGCCATTCAGTAGTAGTGAGTGCAAAAGACAAAAATAATAGGTTTATGAAGATGCCGGGTTACATCCTGAATTATCGTCGTCCCGATCATGAAGAGATTGATAAACTCAAACTTTAGCCAACAAGAAAGCAATACGGGAAATTGAAGTAAGTAGATAAAAATAACCCTGTGAGTTTGGGCTCCCACAGGGCTTTCACTAGTATGTGTGAAAACAATAGATTACCAATATTAAGTAAGCCAATCTGTTAATAATCAACGTAAGTTTTTAGAAAACAATCGCCTCGTAATAGC
>NZ_PENZ01000008.1 GCF_003144395.1 Proteus faecis
ACCGAAGCTATGGCAGTAGAGATACTGGGTAGGGGAGCTTACTGTGGTAGGCCGAAGCATGACCGGAAGGACATGTGGACGAGACAGTAGTGAGAATGCCGGAATAAGTAGCGAAAGTAAAGTGAGAATCTTTACCGTCGAAAGCCTAAGGTTTCCTGGGGAAGGTTCGTCCGCCCAGGGTAAGTCGGGACCTAAGCCGAGGCCGGAAGGCGTAGGTGATGGACAACAGGTTGAAATTCCTGTACTACCGCTGCTCGTTTGAGAGAAGTGGGGACGCAGGGGGATAGGTCAAGCGAGCGACCGGAAGAGCTCGTCCAAAGGAGGTAGATAGACCGGTAGGGAAATCCGCCGGTTGTTTCGAAGGCCTGACGGGGAGGGAAAAATAAGTACCGAAGTGACCGATTCCGCACTGACAAGAAAAGCCACTATCGAGAGCAGAGGTACCCGTACCGCAAACCGACACAGGTAGGTGAGGAGAGAATCCTAAGACGAGCGGGAGAAGCGTTGTTAAGGAACTCGGCAAATTGACCCCGTAAGTTCGCG
>NZ_PENZ01000014.1 GCF_003144395.1 Proteus faecis
AGTTGGTAGAGCAACTGACTTGTAATCAGTAGGTCACCAGTTCGACTCCGGTAGCCGGCACCATATAAGAACCCGTTATCTCGTAAGAGATAACGGGTTTTTTCTTTATTAGTTGCGTTAAATAATGTTCTATCATTTACTAATTTTGATTATTTCTCAGTACCTCGTTGTTTTATTTTTAATATAAATAAAAATTTACTATTGATGCTAAATATAGCAATACTTCGGTTAAATCCGTTGATAAAGCTAAAAATATTTGTGGATGTTAATTTTCCACCATCTTCGATTAAGAAAAGTTCAAACATTTATTCTCTGTTGAAATGCAACATAAATATTGTTTGCCCGTGATCCCATGACTGGTAATGTTCGTATCATCATAATAATAGGGAAAATTACCTTTATCACTTAAGGGCGTTCGGACTAACTTTCCTGATGGATGAATTGTTTTTATAATATATTCTTTTATTTAGAATAATATTGTGACTGCTCCCCGCCCTGTCGGGCGAGGCTTCCCACTTCTTAGACCGCAACCGTCTGTGTGACGG
>NZ_PENZ01000013.1 GCF_003144395.1 Proteus faecis
ACACTTCAAATATTGTGCCTGATTATTTTCCCACCTCAGGCGGTGGTGGTATTCTTGGAAGTTCCTACACAACCAAGAGAAAATAAAATGCTTAAATCAACGTTAATTGCAAAGTGTCTCTATCAGTGCAATATGATTTCAGATATAAAAGGTGGTGAATATTCAGTACAAAGTATTTTTAATGAATATTTTCCTAAGTATTCTTATGATAAATGGAACACCAATCTACCTGATAATGTGGTTGAGTATTTTTTAAAAGCATCCAAAGGCAGTACAACAATTAGAGTCGATTCTTTCATTAAAGACCTTTGGGATCTTTAATTGTCGAGAATGCTGAATGCTCATGATTAAGTGTTTTACCCTTAGTATTTGCTTCTAGTTCTAATGATGTTTTATCATTCATTAAAGTCTCAATTGTTTTATCAATAAATGACAAATAATCAATTGATATGGCGCTTGTCGTATTCAAATAACAGACCGTGGCGCCATTCACTTTAAGTTCAACTACGTTTCCATTACTCACGCCAATTTCCCTCCACACAATTGTTTCTCTTCACACG
>NZ_PENZ01000043.1 GCF_003144395.1 Proteus faecis
AAAGTATGGAAACAGCCCGATAACGGTCATGTTCATGCTGATTTTAAGTTTTGGTTACCCGAAGACCGGCTTGAGCGTTGTTCGAAACAAATGGCAGAACTCTATCGCAAATGGGCTGATATGGGGCATCTCACATTAACCGATGGTGAAGTTGTCGATCATGCTCAAATTAAAGAAGAAATTATTGAATGGGTGACGGGCGAGAACTTAAACGAACTGGGTTTTGACCCGTGGAGTGCGACACAATTTAGTTTATCACTGGCTGAAGAAGGGTTACCCCTTGTAGAAGTAGCTCAAACGGTGCGTAACTTTTCTGAGTCCATGAAAGAGATTGAAGCACTGGTTTATGCGGGTAAGTTTCATCATGGCCAACACCCTGTTATGAACTGGATGATGTCGAACGTCACGGTTAAGCCGGATAAAAACGACAATATTTTCCCTAATAAATCCACACCCGAGGCAAAAATTGATGGCCCTGTTGCACTATTTACGGGTATGAGTCGATTATTGGTGAATGGTGGCAGTGGTGGTGACTTCCTTTCCTCTTTAGATCCTAACGAAGACCTTTTATTCCTA
>NZ_PENZ01000022.1 GCF_003144395.1 Proteus faecis
TAGGAATAAAAGGTCTTCGTTAGGATCTAAAGAGGAAAGGAAGTCACCACCACTGCCACCATTCACCAATAATCGACTCATGCCTGTAAATAGTGCAACAGGGCCGTCAATTTTTGCCTCGGGTGTGGATTTATTAGGGAAAATGTTGTCGTTTTTATCCGGTTTAACCGTGACGTTCGACATCATCCAGTTCATAACAGGGTGTTGGCCATGATGAAACTTACCCGCATAAACCAGTGCTTCAATCTCTTTCATGGATTCAGAAAAATTACGCACCGTTTGAGCAACCTCAACAAGGGGTAGCCCTTCTTCAGCCAGTGATAAACTAAATTGTGTCGCACTCCATGGGTCAAAACCCAGTTCGTTTAAGTTCTCGCCCGTCACCCATTCGATGATTTCTTCTTTAATTTGAGCATGATCGACAACTTCACCATCAGTTAATGTGAGATGCCCCATATCAGCCCATTTACGATAGAGTTCTGCCATTTGTTTAGAACAACGCTCAAGTCGGTCTTCGGGTAACCAAAACTTAAAATCAGCATGAACATGACCGTTATCGGGCTGTTTCCATACTTTAGCGGCCGCACAA
>NZ_PENZ01000031.1 GCF_003144395.1 Proteus faecis
AATAAAATAATTACAGAAGAACTAAAACCAGAGGATGAGAAATGAAACTATTTATATATTTTTTATTTTGGTCTTTGAGTATGTGTGTAACTATATTTTTAACAATAATCTTAATTAAACTTCTAATTAAACTAATTTTATATTTTGAAAAAAATTCGTTTATTTGGGAATTAAATGATTTTATTGAGGCATTAAAAATAGGAGGAGTAATGGGATTATTTTTAGGAGTAGTAATTTGTTTAGTTAACTATTTAGAATATAAAAGGCGTTAGTATGGTTTTACAAAATGGGCAATAAAATTAATGCTCAAGTTACAGGGGGAACAATTGATATAACTATTAAGCCTCTCAGGGTACATCAATTGCAGGATGGAGCTATAAACGGATTATATGGACTTTCGAAGGATATGAAACCGAGTATAGTTCCTGGTCTTTTGGGAGGTGTAGGTTCTGCTTTTACAACAGAGGCTACAAACGCTCTGATGCAAAATAAAATTAAAGAAGTTAAGGAAAAAAATAGTGAATCGAAAAATTAATCAATTTGAATACTTTCTTGTTACGACTATTTTGTGTGTGGTAGCCCTGTTTATTATGGGACTGTTTATATACTGCATAGGTGAGTGTATTATTTGGTTATTTTTTGGTGGAGATTTTCTTTTTTCGATCGAGTTTTTAAAGAAAATTATTAAAGCAAGTCTATGGGCTGGGTTAGTCGTTGGAATAGGG
>NZ_PENZ01000048.1 GCF_003144395.1 Proteus faecis
ATGCGAAAGTCGGGTAATAGGGTAGAAACTGCGCGTGATCATCCTTTGTTTTATTTAGTTCATGATGAGCCTAACGAGTGGCAAACCAGCTATAAATGGCGTGAAACAAAAGAGCGTCATGTATTGGGTTGGGGAAATGGTTATACCCAAGTTATTCGTAACCGAAAAGGCGAGGTGACAAATTTAGAAGCTTGTATGCCGTGGGAAACGACACTGCTTAATACCGGTGGTCGATATACGTATGGCGTTTATAACGAATTGGGTAATTTTGCCATTAGTCCTGATGACATGATCCATATTCGAGCGTTGGGGAACAATCAAAGAATGGGAATTAGCCCCATCATTCAACATGCGGAAACCATTGGCATGGGAATGAGTGGGCAGAAGTACACTAGCTCCTTCTTTGGGGGGAATGCTCGTCCTGCGGGGATTGTTTCAGTAAAAGGTGAGTTACAAACAGCTGGATGGGAACGACTGAAAGATATGTGGCAAAAAGCTTCCCGAATGCTACGAAGCCAAGAAAATAAAACCATGCTTTTACCTGCGGATCTGGATTACAAAGCGCTGACTGTTTCTCCTGTTGATGCACAACTGATTGATATGTTGAAACTTAATCGCTCAATGATTGCAGGGATCTTCAATGTGCCGGCTCACATGATTAACGACCTCGAAAAAGCTACTTTCTCAAACATCTCAGAGCAATCCATCCAGTTTGTACGACATACCATCATGCCGTGGGTGGTGAACTGGGAGCAGGAATTAAACCGACGTTTGTTTACTCGACAAGAGCGAACGGCTGGCTTTTATGTGCGATTTAATTTAGCGGGATTACTACGTGGAACACCAAAAGAACGTGCTGATTTCTACCACTTTGCGATTACAGATGGTTGGATGAGCCGTAATGAGGCGCGTGCCTTTGAGGATATGAATCCTGTTGATGGTCTTGATGAAATGTTAGTGAGCGTCAATGCCACCAAGTCTGCAGGGGGAAAAACAGAAGAACAAAAAGGGGATAACGATGAGCAGTGAAAAAGAAACACGATGTTATGTCGGTGAGGTTCGGGCAGAGGCGGGAGAGGAAAATAA
>NZ_PENZ01000052.1 GCF_003144395.1 Proteus faecis
AATTAACCTAATACTTTAGCAACAACGCCCGCACCTACTGTACGGCCACCTTCACGGATAGCGAAACGTAAACCGTCGTCCATCGCGATTGGGTGAATCAGTTCAACGATCATGTTGATGTTGTCACCTGGCATTACCATTTCTACGCCTTCTGGTAATTCGATAGTACCAGTTACGTCAGTTGTACGGAAGTAGAACTGTGGACGGTAGCCTTTGAAGAATGGAGTATGACGACCACCTTCATCTTTGCTCAGAATATAAACTTCTGATTCAAATTTAGTGTGTGGGTTGATTGAACCTGGTTTCGCCAGTACTTGTCCACGTTCGATTTCTTCACGTTTAGTACCACGCAGAAGAACACCAACGTTCTCACCTGCACGACCTTCGTCAAGTAATTTACGGAACATTTCAACGCCAGTACAAGTTGTTTTTGCTGTTGGTTTAATACCAACGATTTCAACTTCTTCACCAACTTTGATTACGCCACGCTCAACACGACCTGTTACTACTGTACCACGGCCTGAAATTGAGAATACGTCTTCAATTGGTAACAGGAATGGTTTGTCAATTGCACGCTCTGGCTCTGGAATATATGAATCCAGTGCTTCTGCTAATTCAACAATTTTTGCTTCCCACTCTGCTTCGCCTTCCAGTGCTTTCAGCGCTGAACCACGGATTACTGGAGTGTCATCACCTGGGAAATCGTACTGAGACAGAAGTTCACGAACTTCCATTTCTACTAATTCCAGTAACTCTTCATCATCTACCATGTCACATTTGTTCAGGAATACGATGATGTAAGGAACACCAACCTGACGACCTAACAGGATGTGCTCACGAGTTTGTGGCATTGGGCCATCTGTCGCAGCAACAACTAGGATAGCTCCGTCCATTTGCGCAGCACCAGTGATCATGTTTTTAACATAGTCGGCGTGACCTGGGCAGTCTACGTGTGCGTAGTGACGAGTTGGTGTGTCATATTCTACGTGTGAAGTAGAGATGGTGATACCACGAGCTTTTTCTTCTGGTGCGTTATCGATTTGATCGAATGCACGAGCAGCACCACCGTAAGTTTTAGCTAAAACTGTAGTGATTGCAGCAGTCAGAGTTGTTTTACCGTGGTCAACGTGGCCGATAGTACCAACGTTAACGTGCGGTTTTGAACGTTCAAATTTTTCTTTAGACA
>NZ_PENZ01000005.1 GCF_003144395.1 Proteus faecis
CGCCTCTGTCTATGAGCAACTAAAACGAAAACCTAAAGCTATTAAAGAAAATGTCTCTGTCCTAGTTCGTTTATACCCACCAACAAAACAGCGCAGGGATATTGATAACTTTTTAAAGGCCCCATTTGATGCATTAACACATGCGGGTATTTGGGAAGATGATCAGCAGGTAAAGCATATGGATGTGATGTTAATGGAAGTCGTAAAGGGTGGAAAGTTAGAAATCACTATCCGCTCATTTAATAACGTGATGTACGGTCACGAGTAAAACGTGGAGAGAAATAGCATGAATGGATTAATTGTTATTGATGGTTTTCAGGTTCGTAGAGATGTAGCCGGTCGCTATTGTTTAAATGATTTACATCGAGTATCGGGTGGTGAAAAGCGCCATCAACCATCGAACTGGAGTTCATTGGCTCAAACGAAAGAGTTAATTGATGAAATTTCGACCGCTCCTGAGATCACAGGAGCGCCCATTGTGACAGTCGCTGGTGGATATAATCAGGGCACCTATGTTTGCAAAGAATTAGTGTATGCCTACGCAATGTGGATCAGTGCTTCTTTTCATTTAAAAGTAATCCGCACATTTGATGCCTTAGTGACACAACAGCACCAAGAGAAACTCAGTGATAAAGTTCAAGCGGGTGTAATACTGCTTGAGTCAATGTCTAAAAGTTTAAATTTTTCGAATTCATCAAAGTTAGGGGCTTATCAAAAGTTACAAGCAATGGCAGGCTTACCCGAATTAGCCCCTGTTTATGCGATTGATGCACCAAGTGGATCTATGGATGGTTCCAGTCGTCCAACAGTTGCATTATCAACGTTGATCAACAAACACAACTTACCTATTTCAGCACAGCAAGCCTATAAGCGATTAGCCGAACTAGGCATTGTTGAACGTCTATCACGCCCAAGCACGAAAACTGCTAGCAAAACGAAAGAGTTTTGGTCTGTTACGGCTAGAGGTTGTCAGTTTGGGAAGAATATGACTAGCCCTAATAATCCTCGTGAAACCCAACCCCATTTCTTTGAGAGTAAAACGGATGAATTGATCCGTATGGTGATGTTGAATAAACAGGTGAGTGCATGAAATTATTATTAACGCCTTATATTCAACCAGAATTGGGTGTTGTGTTACTTAAGCCGGGTGCTGAATTACTCGAGCAATTTAAGAAGCACCACCGTGTGATTATTAGTGATGTGCCAAAAAGTTTAGACGTGTTGCCCTCAGGCGCATTAACGGGTGATGAACAGCCTATTTTAAACAATAAGCACATCGTCCAATTTCTCAATAGTAAAAAAGTGATCCACAC
>NZ_PENZ01000020.1 GCF_003144395.1 Proteus faecis
AACAATAGATTACCAATATTAAGTAAGCCAATCTGTTAATAATCAACGTAAGTTTTTAGAAAACAATCGCCTCGTAATAGCAGGGCTTTTTAATAAATAACTCCAACAAGGTTAGATAAATCGTTTATCCATTAAGGAGAGGGAGCTCTATCTTGATTGCTAAGGACAGACTAGAACTGAATCACCGACAGATCTACTAACACTACTATCCGAAATTATTGGTTACTTAGAGAACGAATTGTAGAGTCAAAGCAAATAATTAAAGGGTTGCAGGATTATGTAAGGCAAGGGTGTTTATAAATAATAATCAATAGTACTATCTGTGTTTTATTGTGAATAGGTTCACGAGTATCGGTGAGAGATATTTAAACATGGATAATTTATTAAGTTTTATTCTAGGTGTTTCAGCTCCAATAATAACGCAATTAGTTGCTCATTATGTATCTAATAGAGAAAGTAATAGGAATAAAAAATTAGAGAATATTAGGTTAGCAATAACAACTGTAATTGAATTGACAGAGTTAATTAATCAATGTTATGAGTACATTAAATCGCCAATACATACGGATAATGATGGTCGTCATATGAGGGAACATAATTGTTATCCTACATTTAAACCTAAAAATGAATTAGATTTAAAATTTATCAATAGTGATCTATCTTTTAGAATCTCCATTTTGCCAACAAGATTAAAGTATATAAAGGATAATATATCTTTATATTATGATAATGTTTCATTATATGATGATAAAATTTTCGCTTACTCAAACGATCTCTATAAAGAATTTACAATGGAACTTATTGATATTCGTGAAAAAATTTGTAAAGAATACAATCTTCCTAAAGATAAGCTTTTTGATTTGAGTGATTTGTATGGGGCACTATAATTTTCAATTGCTAAAGCTATCAATTATGGTGGCTTTTTTATTGGAGAAAGCCATGTCAGATAAAAAAGAGATAGGTGAATTGATCTACAAAGTCTCAGTAGATACAAGTGAGTTAGATAAGTTAGAAGAACAACTAACCCGTATTAAGCAACTGATGCAAGATGTAGGTGTGAAGCCTAAATCAATTCCACAACTATTCTCTCAATCTTCTGGTGCATTTTTTATTAAAGATGCCTTTATTAATTCGGCTGAGTTGGCAGATTTACACATGAAAGCCAACGAACAAGATATTGCTATTACTGAGTTAAAAAGAGTAATGGAAACTCAGCATCAAGCATGGTCACAAGCTGTGCGTGAACTAAATAACAGAACGTGGTGTAGTCAGAAGTAAATGTGAGAAATCCTGTCTTTAAAATCAAAGGGGATTATTCTCCTCTTTAGGTTATAGGAGATCAAATGCCGCCTCGCATACCTCGCGCATGTCGTAAACAGGGATGCGCCAAGACAACAACAGAACGCAACGGTTACTGTGAAGATCATCAGAACTTAGGATGGGAAACCCACCAGCGTGGTAAGTCTCGTCATCAACGTGGTTATGGTACCCAATGGGATAAGTTACGAGCACGTATACTCAAGCGTGATAAGTGTCTATGTCAGGAATGCTTAAGAGTAGGGCGAGCCACCGAAGCAAAAACAGTTGACCACATCACTGCTAAAGCACATGGGGGTACCGATGCGGAAGAGAACCTGCAGTCGTTATGTATTTCATGTCATAGAACTAAGACCGCAAAAGAAAGAATCTAATGTTAAGCCTAATATATTGATATATAACAATTTAATAAAGTTATAAAAATATTTAATTTCATATTGAAATTATAATGCCCAGGGAGGAGGGGCGGGTCAAATCTCTACCACTCTCGCCACCTAGGACCGCCCCCTTACCTCTTTTCACATCACCGCAGGTTAGAAAACTTTTTTTGGGGAACCACAAGCGATTATTGATAGGAGATTTCTATTATGGCTGGACCGCCTAAAACCCCGTCACATCTGCAATTAGTGAGGGGGAACCCATCAAAACGACCGATTAATAAAAAAGAGCCAAAACCGCCAAAAGGGGTACCCCCAACTCCGAAGCATTTCACTAAGCAAGGTAAGTATTGGTTTAAGCGTATTGCTGAAGAACTTGATGCAATGGGTGTCATGAGTCAGATGGATGCTAAGGCATTGGAGTTACTCGTCGAAGCTTACACTGAATATCGACATCATTGTGATGTTCTCGATAAAGAAGGCTATACCTACAAAAACAATACAGAAAGTGGATTGATGATAAAGGCGCATCCATCCGCTGCAATGAAGGCCGATGCTTGGAAACGTATTCGTGCCATGTTAAGTGAATTTGGTATGACTCCCGCTTCTCGAGCAAAAGTCACTATGAACACTCCTGCCGAAGAAGATCCTTTTGAGGCATTTTTGAAAAAGCGCAAATGATGAATG
>NZ_PENZ01000018.1 GCF_003144395.1 Proteus faecis
ATGCTACGCCACATGGGTTGGACAGAAGCTGCTGACTTAATCATTAAAGGTATGGAAGGTGCGATTGCCGCTAAGACCGTAACTTATGATTTCGAACGTCAGTTAGAAGGCGCTAAATTGCTGAAATGTAGCGAGTTTGGTGACGCGATTATCAAACATATGTAATTGTTGATTTGATAAATAGTTAACGGGAGCTTATTAGTTCCCGTTTTTTATTGTCAATCTTGAAACGGTTATCAAAAAGTTATCAAAACGAATTATCAAAATGAAGGCTTAATTCATGAAGTTCTTTACTAAAAATAAGATGAAATTTAGTTTTGTTGTAATTTTTATTATATTGATGGTTGTTTATTTCTACTTTTATTTTTATGCAATGGCCGAAGACTCATTTTTCTCATTTTTTTCAGATAGCCTTCTACCTGAGCTTATAGGCGTATGTCTTGAGTTTATTGTTATATTGTTTTTTATTGATTATATTCAGAAAAAAGAGGAGAAGAATAGAAAGATTATTTCTGAAAAAAGATTAAGAGAAATTTTAATCTTTTTTTTAAGACATATTGATACATACCTACCAGAAGATATTAAGATAAGCATTGAGTATCCTAAAGGAGATAATAATAAAGATGAATTTTTATATGGGATACATTATGAAAAAAATCAAAAATACCTTGAAAGATTAATTGCATATTTTAAAGAGATTCAATTATCTAAAAATGATGAAAATAAGATAAAGGCCTTTTGTAAAAGAGAAATTGCAACTGTAAGGTGTTTAACCCCCGTTGTTGCTACTCTTCATGATCAAAATTTTAAATCATGGATTAGAATTATGTTTTATATGGATGCTATCATTGCTAATGAATATCCAGTAGAGGAAAGTATGGCTAAGATTATTAGCCATATGAAGAAGTTTGAAAAAGCGTCATTTGATAACGGTTGGCTTGTTAAAGATGATTAATGTTAATAACTAGCCAATCTTTTCCTCTATCATCATGATATCTATCGGTTTGCTGTTGGTTTTTATGACCCAGCAAATCTTTAGTGTTTATACCTTGTGCTCTATATAACCTTTCAGATAAAGATCGTTGTTCATGAAATGTTGCAGGTGTTCCTTCTCCCCAATCAATATCTGTTTTATTTCTCGCCTTTTTAAAGTTAGTCGTTAGCGTATTTGCAGTAACTTGATCACCACGTTTAGATTGTGAAGTGGTATGAAAATAATGAATAAGATAAGGGCTAATAACGCGATCACGGCAACGGGCAACAACATCACGTAATGACATATTTAATTGTTCAGAACGTAGTGATAATGGAATAGCTAATTTAGTACCCGTTTTCTCTTGAGTAATATGCAAATGATCATCCCAAATATCACTAAACTTCATTGCGGAAATATCACCTAATCGTTGGCCTGTAATAAGTGCAAGCAACATGGCATTTCCGACATAACGATGTTGTTTATCAGCAATCTCAAATATCTTTTTCCATTCATCAAAATTAAGGCGTTGGCGAGTTACTTTTCGTTTTGGTTGTTTAGTGGCAAGGGCAGGGTTGTAACCGGGAGGAACTTCACCTGCATGTTGTGCTTCTTTAAACACATCAATTAAAACAGAGCGAATAACTTGTGCCATTCTGTGCTGACCATTAGATTTATATTCATCCAAAATTTCAGCAATATCTCTGGCATCAACAGCAGGTAACGATTTCATGGATAAGGCTTGTCTCATTAAATCTACCGGCTTCCTTTTTTGTTTATAAGTATTCGGTTTTATATCACCTTCCTTTAAACGCTCTTCTTGAATAATCCAGTATTTATCTAACCAAGTATTAACCGTGATTTCCTTACCTTTAATTTTTGCTACCCGATCACTAATAGCCATAACTTGTCGGCTACGTTGTTCCGCTAACCTTGTGTTAGCTTCAATAGCGATTGCTTTCGCCTCGGCTTCATTGTCACCGAGGGCATGATATTTACCTGTTACAGGATGGCGATAACGCCAATAAACCTTGTTAGCTTTACGACTAAATAAAGGGTAAAGATTAGGGATATTGACGTTATTTTTACGAGGTCTGGCAGCCATCTTTGAGGATCCTTTGTAAAATAGGGTTATCGTTGCTATTGATAACCGGTGATGTCAAATTACCGACAAGGTCGGCATCTTCTCTCACGCGCCAAATGCCACCTTCTTTCCTTGCTGGTGGGTAGAACAGGCCACCACGAGCATATCGTTGTAGCGTTCCTAACTTTGGTGGGCGGCTTTTATATCTCTCTTGTGCCCACTCCTCTAAAGTCAACATTTGCATATTTTCTCTCCACACTGTCCGTACACAGTTTAAATAGATATTAGTTGATGCTAATAATTAGTAGCTATTTGTTGCTTACATATCTTAATAATTTAATTTAAGGTGAATAATTCGCTTGATTAACTAAGATATTTAGACAAAATGTAAATTTAACTCTAATTGAAATTTATATATGTTTGGTAATGGAAAAGAAAACAAAGATTTAAATGATGATTTTGAGCTAGATAAAATAGAAAAAATATCTAGTACATTACTTGATTTAGTAGTTGGTATATCACTAGTTTTTATTGTAACCATCGTTGTCTTTGTTATCGCTTTTACTTACTGTACTTAAAATGGAATATCATCAAAACCTACGGGTGGTTGTGATAGTGGTGTAGTCTGTGAAGTTGTCGATTTAATTGCACCACCTAGCATTTGCATTGAACCACCAACCTTTACAACAATTTCTGTCGTATAGCGTTTAACACCGTTATCATCCCATTCGCGCGTTTGTAGTTGGCCCTCAATATAAATTTGAGAGCCTTTGCACAAATAGCCACTGGCGATATCTGCAAGTTTTCCAAACAAAACAACACGATGCCATTCTGTTTTTTCGCGGTTTTCACCCGTTTGTTTATCACGCCATTTTTCACTTGTGGCCACAGCTAAATTGGCAACAGCACCACCAGAGGGAAGATAACGAATTTCAGGATCACGACCTAAATTGCCGATAAGAATTACTTTGTTTACTGATCCGTTAGCCATTTTCAGTTCCCTTATAAAGTTCATTAAAACGGCGGAGGAATAAGGCTTTTGCTTGTGGTGGTGTTAGTGGGTTAACAACAAAATCACTTGCTGGAATACCTTCAAGCATTAACCAGTTACTACCTGTATCAATTTCTAAATCACGCTTTTCT
>NZ_PENZ01000033.1 GCF_003144395.1 Proteus faecis
AGCCGAACAACAACGTTTAATTGACGAAGAAATTAAAAGTTATGGCCCTCCCACCGTCATTTACCGTATTGATGACCATCGTTTTTTTACCTTAGAAAAATATAATGAAAGGCGCAGTGGCTCGACTTATTACAACAATACTCAAAAAGGAATACATCAAGAATTAATTCGATCCTCGGCTTGTCGTTATCAAGGCCGCTTAATTTGGGCAACCGAACGCGATGATGCTTTTGCTTTTCCGGGAGTATTGAGTCGTGTAACCAGTCGTTGCGCAGGAACAAAAACAGGTTGCGTTAACGTTATTCTTGTCACCTTGGATGGTGGGAAAAACTTTAGGCCCACAAATGGGGGGTTTGGTATTCATACTGATCATCCCGGTTACTATTCTTCTTTTTTCGATATTATTGTGACCAATGAAGGATTTTATTTGGGTAACTCATCATCTTCTCGCTTAAAAAATGATAGCCTTGATGATCCATGGTGGCAAAAATTTTATTTTGATCCCTCCGATTCTAATTATGTCCATGATGATATAGGTGACGAAGAAATACCTTCAAATAATTTAAAAACCCCCTCAGGGCAAACTCGTTTTGATTGCAGTGCCCCTTCTATTTACCCTATTTCACAGGCAGAAAAATTATGAGCAATAGTAATCCAACCCGTTGGCTAAAACCCAAAGAATGCCTTGATGGTAGTCAAGAATGGCGTTCTATCACCCATGCTGCCAATATTGGAGCAGAAATCCATGCTAAACCCCACTTACCCGGAATTATCATTTTTGTTCATGGGGTGAACTCAGAAGGAGAGTGGTATGAAGATGCTGAACGCGAACTTTGCAAAGGGCTTAATGAACGCTTAAACCTAACTAATACCCCTTATATATTAAAAGAAAACATCTATTATAAACCCCGATTTCTCTTAGATGAGAAAAATTATGATAATAGCCACTATATTTATGAAGAGCCTATTCGAACCTTAACCGAGTTAGGCAATTCCCCGGTGATCCGTTTTTATTGGGGATACCGTGCAACGGATAACGATTTAGGTCAATATTGTATTCCATTAAAAAATAAAGCCGGAGAAAGCTATCACCGCTTAGTCAGTGAAATACTTAACCCCGAATACAGTCATGAAGATAAAAGATATTGGACCTCCGAAGATATAAAAAAATACAATATCGTACAAGAATACAACTCTCTGCCTTATCGTAAAAAACGCTTCTTTATTAATGAAAAAATTAAACATAAAGGCCCTTTTTTCTGGGGTGGAGGGCCATTTCAAAATGGCTGTAATAATTTAGTCAGTTTATGGAGTAAGAGTGGCTTTAGCAATCTCGCGATGTTATGGACCGTGATCCCAACGCCAATCCCTTTTAATGTACAGACCGTTAACCCTGAATCAGACCGGTTATTAACAAAGTCTCCTCCTCGTCACTATTATGCTCATGCTGTAAAACGGCTAGCCAATTTAGTCAAGAAAATACGTGAATACAATTCCCATGATACCGTTACCATTATTTCACACAGCCAAGGCACGATGATAGCGTTAGCCGCAGCAGCGATTGAAGCTCCTGATAGCCTCTTTGTTTTAAATTCTCCCTATTCTACCGAAGATAAATTCTTAAATAGCTACTCTTATATTTACAGTGAAAATATTGATCAAGCACAGCGTGAAGCCACGCTAAAAGCAATCATTAATAAGATCGCAAAAAACAAAAATAGATTAAAGGGATCGCCTTGTGGATATTCAAGTCTAGTTGTCGGAGAAAGTGAAGATAAAAAAAGTTGGACTCCTGATGTAATTATATATAAAGGGAATAAGCTTGATATTAGAGATAACGAGAATAAAGAAAATAAAAAAAATATCGAAATAAATAAGGAAAAATTCACTAAAGGTGAATTTATTAAAGAAAGAGATAATCACGGGCGGTTCTATATTTATTGTAATCCACACGATCGCGTAATGGGCTCATCACCGTTAGAAAGTATTGGTTGGTGCCCGCTTCCTAATACTAAAGAAAGAGGACAAATACAGCATCATCCATTATTTGACCTTGAGCATCCACCCTATATCAGAATGCTGGCACGTAATACGCCTTGTGGTGGAAAACCTAACCCAAAAACCATATTTACTGATGCAAATAGGCGATTTAGTGATGGTAATACTTTCTGGGACAGTAATACCAAAACATTAGAAGGCTTAGCGTGGCCTGAACCTTCAGCGAATATTTCACTAAATATTAATGCCCCAGAAGTACCTCACCCTATTACACCAGACGAATTGGCAACTTTTGATGAAGATTTTACCGTAATAGAAAAAAAAGAGGAGAAACCAACCCCTGAAATTAATATCAATGCTGATAATCAGAAACAAGAGATACCTTTAGGTCAAGGTTATGGGCAATTAATATATAACCCCAAAAGTAGGAGCTATGAGCCCAAAGATGCCGAATATTACTTCTATAAAGATCTCTATTCTTATCAACATCGTATTTGGGTTGAACTCACCCCAGAAGAGAAGAAAATACTCCAGAATAATCCACTATTAGATCCTCAAGAAAAAAATGCAACTACAAAATATGAAACCTTAGATGAGATGAGAACACGTATTCGCGAATATAATCAACGTCCTACTGATCATGGTACATTACCAAGAAATTCACTGTTTCTTCGTCGTGTAGTCACTTATGATTTACCTATTGGTTATTGTGAAATAGGCAGAAGTCCAGAAAAAATGGATGAGTTAAGAAAATATGCGGATTGGCTAAGTGGCTTAGATAGCTATATGGAGAAAGGTGTATTAGATATACCTGAAATGCCCGAAATAATAAAAAAGCCATAAAAGAAAAAATATTAATTATCTAAAAATCACTTTAAATAAATCAGCACAATTAAAAGGAATAAGCCATGTTATTGCATCGTATTAAGTTCTCATTACTGTTTATTTTTAGTGCCACACTATTAACCGGCTGTTTATCATTAAAAGAAAAAGCCGCCATTAAAGCAGAGCAAGATAGAGCCGAACAACAACGCTTAATCGCCGAAGAAATTAAAAGCTATGGCCCACCCACCGTAATTTATCGTATTGATGACCATCGTTTTTTTACCTTAGAAAAATATAATGAAAGGCGCAGTGGATCGACCTATTACAACAATACTCAAAAAGGAATACATCAAGAATTAATTCGATCCTCGGCTTGTCGTTATCAAGGTCGCTTAATTTGGGCAACCGAACGCGACGATGCTTTTGCTTTTCCGGGGGTATTGAGTCGTGTAACCAGTCGTTGCGCAGGAACAAAAACAGGTTGCGTTAACGTTATTCTTGTCACCTTGAATGGTGGGAAAAACTTTAGGCCCACAAATGGGGGGTTTGGTGGTAATACTGATCATCCCGGTTACTACTCTTCTTTTTTTGATATTATTGTGACCGATAAGGGTTTTTATTTGGGAAAATCAACAGCTTCTCGTTTAAAAAATGATAATCTTGATGACCCTTGGTGGCGAAAATTTTATTTTGATCCTACCGATTCAAATTATGTTCATAGTAGTCTCGGGGATAAAGAATCCCCCTCTTCAACACTAAAAACC
>NZ_PENZ01000024.1 GCF_003144395.1 Proteus faecis
TAGCGCCGATGGTAGTGTGGGGTCTCCCCATGTGAGAGTAGGGAACTGCCAGGCATTAAATAAGACGAGAAAGCCAACCCAATGGGTTGGCTTTTTTGCATTGTAAGACATCTGAAATGTAGATGTAATACCTCTACACTAATCACCTATCACTTTGCTATCCTCAATGATGCTTGGCTGTTAAACTAAGCTATCAGCTAAATGAGGTAGACTTTCATGAAAGAACTGGTTTCATTGCAAGCATTTAATACATTTGGTTTGAGAGCAAAAGCTCACCAAATAGAAACTGCAAATAATAAAGATGAGCTTTGTACATATTGGCAAAATGCCCATAAGCAAAAATTACCAACGCTTATTCTAGGTGGTGGCAGCAACGTATTATTTACAGAAGATTTTAACGGTATTGTTATACGTAACTGTATTGCTGGTATTGAAATTACTGAAGATGAGCAATATTGGTTTGTTCATGTTGGTGCGGGCGAAAACTGGCATGCACTTATTGAATATCTGTTAGAAAAGAATATTTATGGACTGGAAAATTTAGCGCTGATCCCAGGAAATGTAGGTTCAGCACCAATACAAAATATCGGCGCTTATGGTAAAGAATTAAAAGATGTTTGTGCTTATGTTGATATTGTTGAGTTAAGTACAGGTCATGTTCATCGATTAAC
Source organism: Proteus faecis (assembly GCF_003144395.1). Taxonomy (GTDB): domain Bacteria; phylum Pseudomonadota; class Gammaproteobacteria; order Enterobacterales; family Enterobacteriaceae; genus Proteus; species Proteus faecis. Next base: position 672 of record NZ_PENZ01000024.1, read on the forward strand.
TAATAATGAATGTCAGTTCGGTTACCGTGATAGTATTTTCAAACATCATTACCAGCAAGGCTTTGCCATTATTGCGGTTGGTTTACAGCTTAGCAAAAAATGGGAGCCTATTCTTACGTATGGCGATTTATCAAAATTATCACTAGAAACGGTAACGCCAAAAGAGGTGTTTGGTTCTGTGTGCTCTATGAGAATGAGCAAGCTACCAGATCCGGCAATAACAGGTAATGCTGGTAGTTTTTTCAAGAATCCAATTGTTGATACTCGCATTGCACAGCATTTAAAAGCAGAATCCCCCTTCTGTCCTCAATATGTTCAACAAGATGGAGTAAAACTTGCTGCAGGCTGGCTGATTGATCAATGTGGCCTTAAAGGGTATCAGATTGGTGGTGCTGCTGTTCATACGAAGCAAGCTCTTGTTCTCATCAACAAAGATGGTCTAGCTACAGGCGAAGATATTGTTAATTTAGCTGCATATATACGTCAAAAAGTCTTTGAACGCTTCGGTGTACACTTAGAGCCAGAAGTTCGTTTTATCGGTCAATATGGCGAAATTAATGCAGTGGACGCTATTTCATGAAAGAAACACCAACTCCTTTATTATTAATTGAGCGCCTTGCTGACGGAAATATCCATTCAGGGGAGCAACTAGGCGAAAGCTTAGGAATGACACGAGCAGGTATTAATAAACATATTCAGACATTGCGTAGTTGGGGTATTGATGTTCAAACTGTTGCAGGAAAGGGCTATCAGCTAGATGCTCCAATGAATTTGTTAAATGCGGATAGCGTAAACAAGAACATCAAAGGTGAACCGGCTAGTGTTATTCCTGTTATAGATTCTACAAACCAATATTTGATCCAACATATTAGCGAATTAAAATCGGGTGATGTCTGCATTGCTGAATACCAGTCTGCTGGACGAGGTAGAAGAGGGCGCCAATGGATTTCGCCTTTTGGTCGAAATTTATACTTGAGTATGTATTGGAAACTCGATCAAGGGCCTGCTGCTGCAATAGGGCTGAGTTTGGTTGTCGGTGTTATTATGGCTGAAGTATTGCAAAAATTTGGTGCAGATGACGTTAAAGTTAAATGGCCTAACGATCTCTATTTAAATGATAAAAAGCTTTCAGGTATTCTTGTTGAGCTAACAGGAAAAACAGGTGATGTTGCTCATATTGTCACAGGTATTGGTATTAATATTGCGATGAGCAAAAATCAAAATGAAGCCATTAACCAGCAATGGATTAATTTAGAGCAAGTTGGCATTAAAATTGACAGAAATGATCTTGCTTGTGAAATTACTAATGCACTAAGAGAAGCATTTGTTCAATTTGAAAAACAAGGGTTATCTGTGTTTATCGAACGTTGGAAAAGTTTAGATAACTTTATGAATCGCCGTGTGAAGCTTATTATTGGTGAAAAAGAGATCTTTGGTATCGCCAAAGGTATCAACGATCAAGGTGCTTTACTTTTAGAGCAAGAAGGAAAAATTATACCTTATATAGGTGGTGAGATTTCACTGAGAAGTGCACTGTAATGTTTTAAATTGCATCGAATATCTAAAACTAAAAAAGCTTTCCTAGATGGGAAAGCTTTTTATTTATGGATACTATTTTAATAACTATAATTTAATAATATTTAGATCAAACGCTGATCATTGTTTAGATTTATTTACGTAATCGGACGTTGGTGATCGTATGATTTTGCCCTTTGGTTAGTATAAGACTCGCTCTTTCTTTCGTAGGTAGAATGTTCTGTTTCAAATTCAAACCATTAATTTCTTGCCAAATTGAAGATGCTATTTCAATAGACTCTTCTCTGCTTAATTTAGAGTAATTATTAAAATATGATTCAGGATCAGTAAACGCACCCTCTCTAAATTTTAAAAATCGACTGATGTACCAGTGTTTTAGTAATGTTTCTTCAGCATCAACATAAATGGAGAAATCTACATAATCTGATACGAAAACATTATGTGGATCATGAGGATAATCCTGATTACTCTGTAATACATTTAATCCTTCAAGGATCAAAATATCAGGTTGTTCAATAACCTGTTTTTTATCTGGAATGATGTCATACACTAAATGGGAATAGACAGGGGCTGTTACTTGTTTTTTACCTGATTTTATATCAGAAACGAAAGAGACAAGGCTATGCATATCATAGGATTCAGGAAATCCTTTCTTTTTCATTATTCCACGTCTCTTTAACTCTGCATTAGGTAAAAGAAAACCATCAGTAGTGATTAAATCTACTTTACGATGTTCTGGCCAACGAGTTAAAAGTGCTTGTAGTAAACGAGCTGTGGTACTTTTACCAACAGCAACACTACCCGCTATACCAATAATGTAAGGGATTTTGGCGCTTCTTGTTCCAAGAAACTGCTCTAAGACAGCTTGACGACGCAAGTTAGAACTTATGTAAAAATTGAGTAATCTTGAAAGAGGAAGATAAATCTCAATTACATCATCAATAGAAATTTCTTCATTAATTCCTTTTAAATCAACAATCTCTTTTTCGGTTAATGTTAAAGGAACGGAATCTCTTAACGTTGCCCAGTGCTTTCTGTCAAACTCTAAATAAGGGGTTATAAAGCGTTCTTTGTTATTCATAAGCCAACATCTGCCTAATATTCGCAGGTTGGACAGGCTGTTTAAAACACCCGTATCCGATAAAAAATAAACAGCATCATAACGAGTGATGACTCGTAGGCGTAGATATTTTTTAAATTTTTTCTACTTTTTTTGACACGAACTGAATAAATTTGTAAAAAAAGTACAAAAAATAGTCATGAAAATAATTTTTTAGCGTAGACTAATAAAGGCGCCATCAATTTTTTTCTAAAAATTTATTGATGATGAATAAATCTGGGAGTGATTAGCTAAATTAGCTTGCTAATTTATCATGATTTTTTGTTGGCATTTTGGTCGTTTTTTTCCTAAAAAATCAACAATTCAATCAAAAGTGAACAAAATCTAAGCAAAAGAACAAATATCGCAATTTTTTTGTTGCATCATGATGAAAGTCCTCCTAGAATGCGCACCACTTAGCCGGCATAGCTCAGTTGGTAGAGCAACTGACTTGTAATCAGTAGGTCCCGAGTTCGACTCTTGGTGCCGGCACCATTAAAAATTAGGTTTGGTGGGATACCCAAGCGGCCAAAGGGAGCAGACTGTAAATCTGCCGTCACAGACTTCGAAGGTTCGAATCCTTCTCCCACCACCATTAATTCCAAACTTAAGTGTTTTAAATTAGTAAACACTTAAGTAGAATACAAAGCTGATTTTAAGTCAGGTAGCCGAGTTCTGCGGGCATCGTATAATGGCTATTACCTCAGCCTTCCAAGCTGATGATGCGGGTTCGATTCCCGCTGCCCGCTCCAGATGTGCTGATATAGCTCAGTTGGTAGAGCGCACCCTTGGTAAGGGTGAGGTCGGCAGTTCGAATCTGCCTATCAGCACCACTCCTTCATGTTCTTGCCTCCCTGATTAAAATCTTAACAAGCACTAGCAAATCGCTAATTTACTTACTGCTTGGTTGATGTGGTGTAACCACCGATTCCGTGTCTTAGAGGGACAATTTAAATGTCTAAAGAAAAATTTGAACGTTCAAAACCGCACGTTAACGTTGGTACTATCGGCCACGTTGACCACGGTAAAACAACTC
>NZ_PENZ01000040.1 GCF_003144395.1 Proteus faecis
AACAGTTTTGATAACCGTTTTAACTTTTTCAGAATCCACGGCTGACCTATTCCGCTCTTCGCTATTAAGTGATGAGACATTATTGATAATCCTGAATGTTCGGTTGGCGTTTTCTGTGATTGAAGCTTGGCGTGAGAGGTCATTAGTTAAAGATGATTTGTCTTTTTCTAGCTCAGTAATACTCTCATTCAGCTCATCAATTTTTCCTGCCTGCCATCGAGTCATGATAAATAACAACGTCATCATCACAGCACAGGCAATTAGCAATTTCTTACTCATAACAACAACCAAGCATCTTCAAAGACTTTATCCGTGTAAGGTTGATAGCCCAACTCAACGCCTACGATTGCTTTTGCTAAAGAAATAGCAACTGGCTTTGATTGAGTATCTATCTTGTCATTAATACCAACACCAATCTCTTTTGATGCACGGCTAATATAACCATTCGTGTTGTTCTCAACTGGCGGTGCATACTTATTAATGATTGATGATACTGAGTTCAAACCATATTTACGTTGATAGGTTTGGGTTAACTTATAAATTGCTCGGATGCCATATTCTGGCGACTCAAAGACACAGAATCGAGGATTAGGCACTCCTGTTTCAATACCGACCAAACCTTCCCATTTATTAAGTGGGTTATAATCAATATTACCCGGATTGTTATTGCGTTCACCGCGAGCTATCTTTGTCATGTCTGACACCTCTGAATATTTGCATTATGTTTCCACGACTCAATAAGATGAGTACGCATAGTGATAAATTAATGCCGACTTCAAATGGATCAGCATGAGAATAATCATCTGTTAAGATCCGCAGTGGTACCGAACCCAATAGGATAATTAATACCCACGCAATAAATGACGCCCCAAATTTATATTGAGCGCCATTGCGACGGTAATTAATTAAGCGGATCACTGCGAGTAAACAAGAAAAGAAATTGATGTAAATCCAAAACATTGAGATGGTCATCTGCCACCTCCTCTGAATTTATCTATCAGATTATTAATAAATTTATTTATTCCGTCAGTCATTGCACCCGGCTTTGATATTGAGACTAAAACACCCACCAGCCCTGCTGACGAAAACATTGCCCCTACTGATTTATCAACATCACGGCCACCGGTTATATCGCTAAGAATACCCGACATAAAATCAGCGCCATAAATACCAATAAGGAAAGCAACTGCAAAATAAGTCCAACGCTTTAATAGACGAATATCATGAGCAGATAAAACAAAAATAACTGCTCCCGCAAACGCCCCAATAACAACGCCAGCGTCCATACCAGCAAACAGACCTACAATTGAAACGCCCGCTAGCGATGCTGTTGTAGTGCCCGTTAACGGCTCATTCATGTGTGTAGTCCTGTTATTTGGTTAAAAAGGTGCAGACACACAGCTCTTGTGTGAAGTGATTAGTGTGTGATTGATTCTGTGGTCGGCATATACGAAAAAAGACCGCCTAAGCGATCTTCAAAATGTGATACTTTAGCTTATTCTGGTTTCAATCTTTCTGCATTAGCAATATACAATGCAATAACTAGAATAAGGATTGTTCCTGAATATACGATAAGTAATTGCGGATTTTTATGTTCAACAACAATAAGTCTAATTACGGCGGTAATAGCGATGTAAATAAAATATTGTAATGGAAAGTGATAATTTGATTGAAAGTATTTAATAATTAAGGCAATAAACTCAAAATAAAGAAAGTAAATGATAAGTCCATCAACCAATAAATAAATTGAAACTGGATCATTAGCTGTAAATAACAAATTAGCAAGGATAATAGTTTCTTTAACTAAAAAAATTATTAAAATAATTGCAAGCAATATCAGGCCAACACTACTAATCCATTGTAAAACTCGACTAATTACTTTTGTTTGATTTAGTCCTGCCATAATAACTCCTAAGAGTTTATGCCCCTAATATCAAGTTTTCTATAGATTAAAATAAAAAAATAGATGAGAAGCTTTATATTTAATTGGACCGCCATCAAGGTATCGAACCTCAACTTTTAGTTTAAATAAAACTAAATACTCTCCCAGTTAAGCTAATGGCGGAATGAACTTACCTGAACCAACGAACTATCACAAATGCAACTAAGAGCAATAAAGCAATGATAATTACATTCCGTAAAAAAGCGGGGATTCGATGTAATAACACAGACCAATTCATAGGCATCTCCTTAGGAAATCATTCCTTTAGATACCACATCTATTTTTGATAAAAGCTTGCAAATGCAAGGTTTGCTGTTGATAGCAATGAGGTATGTTTATTTTCCTAAGTTTACCACACACTAATGAATATGTACGTTTTAAAATATAAAGGGATCAGCTTTAAATTTAATCAACAAAAAAACCCCGCCAAAGCGAGGTTCTATATATTCAACTATTTAACGCTTAACTCATTTGAGCAGCCATCACAGTCTTACAAAAAATACATTTTGCGCCGTGTGGATTGTTCACTGTAACATCAAATTGTGATGTTCTATATTGTGAACCGCTACAACAAGGGCATTTAAAATAGAGGCGAATAGTAATAGCGTCTTTAGAGAGCCACCACGTTGCCTGCTGCTGGACCTTTCATACCATTTTCAATGGTAAATGAAACTTCTTGGCCTTCCATCAGAGATTTGAAGTCATCACTTTGGATTGCAGAGTAATGTACAAACACATCTTTACTTCCATCTTTAGGGGTGATGAAACCAAAACCTTTATCATCGTTAAACCATTTTACTGAACCAGTCATTGTATTAGACATAGAATTTCCTTTAATTTATTTAATTTGCCATAGGGCATATGAGGGTTTGTTTTTTATTTTTACTTATGGGAATTAATTAGAAGGAATTCGCAATGAAGTGGTATCAAGGATAGCGCTAAATGGTGAACAACTTTAAACTGACTAACATAAATAGGCCTGTACTTCCAAACCAGTAACGCCATTAGGTCATAGATAAACTCAGATAGCAACCTTTATTTTATGTAAAAACCCCGCCGAAGCGAGGTCTTGATAAAGTTCAGTGTGGTAAGTAATAAATCGCCCACTATTTAGAGATGATAAGGCAACCTTATTCAAAATGCAACTTTTAACTGTTTATCTAACCAGTTATTTTGTAACCTTGTTGAATATTGCATCTGCGCTACTCTCTTCACTAAAACATTTGCTGATTAACTTCTCATAGAACGGCTTCCAGTTACGAGACCATGTAGGTTGGGTTAGCTCAGGTACTATATGTTTTATGGCTTGATATGCGACTGAAGATGGCATTCTCTTGTACCCTCTACCAATACAGCGTGGGCAATCTTTAAATACAGGTACACCGCCTTGTAATTCCGTTTGTTTTTCATCTAAGACTTTACCTCGACCTTTACAGCGACAGCGATAAGTTAACTTTCCCTTTCCATTGCAGGTTTTACATAATTCACCGGCATTTTCTTTTTCAGTCCAAGGCTCAATGACAACAGTACCATCAACACTTGTTTTCCCTTGGTATTTGACTACATCCTTGCGACTGTAAATTAGCCCTTTACCTGCACACGCTGAACACTCGCAAACAGAATCTGCTGAACGAGCATAATCTTCAAACGCCATTTTAGCGAGGATCACTAAACAGTAACCCAACTTATTGCCCGCCGATTTAGCCACCAGCTTGGGTGTTACCCTTAATGCGTATTTTGTTAACTGCTCTACGGTGCTGAATTTGTCCTCTTCACTCACGTCATTCTTAGCAAAAAACGCAGACATACCAAACTTAGCGCGTTGCTCTGTCATACCTAATGCCCCAGCACTGTCCATCCCTTTTAATCGGTCAGGAGAAGTAGAACAAGAGCCGTCACTGAATGTGGGTGACTTAGGATAAAATTGTTTTAATGCTGACTCTAATTTCATGCTAGTACTCCTCGTGCCGTACACACGTTAAATAAATGCACCGATGCCTAATGAACGGTTTAAAAAATGAAATAACAATTCGAGTTGATTGCCATGAGTGGTTTCCCATTGTTTGGGGTCACGATGTAACTCATCATGATGAATGCGACATAATGGAATAGTGAATAAGTCGTGAGCCTTAGTCCCCATCCCTCCCATGCCATGCCCTATGATGTGGTGCGGATCATCAGCCTGTTGCCCACACACGCAACACGGTTGAGTCTTCACCCATTGGAGCCATTGGGTATTTTCCCAACGTTGCATTTTAGGTTTAAGAAGAAATGATGCTGGTGGCTCCGGATCAACAGCAACTTTAATAACCGGCTTTATGGTATCTAACCGCTCATTCATTGCAGATAATGCGGTTACGTTACTTGGAATAATGTCCGCCTCAGGAAAACCACCATGAACTCTGCGTTCTTCTTGTTTATCTGACCAATTTAAAATCTGGCGTAATATTGCTTCGGGTAATTCATCAACCAAGCTATGCATTACTGCAAATGAGAAAAAATCAGGTATCGTTAGCTGGTGGCCACTATCTAATCTCAACCGAAAACGAATAGTGTCTAACATCCAATTGATTCGATTTTTATGAGCTAATTCAGCAACCCAACCTGCTGATGAATGACGAATATGATTATCGTGATGCCAGCAAGTGCGGATCACGCCAGCCTCATTAAATGTCGTTACTAACTCATGGTGATGATAATTATCTTCATCGTTATCAATCTGGCAGCACTTGATATTACGAATAACCCATGTATCCATTGGTGATACTTTATCGATGGTGTGGATCACTTTTTTACTATTGAGAAATTGGACGATGTGCTTATTGTTTAAAATAGGCTGTTCATCACCCGTTAATGCG
>NZ_PENZ01000004.1 GCF_003144395.1 Proteus faecis
TATCCATCAAATAAAGATGTTAAAGGTGCATTTTTAGCGACAGCTTTAATTATCTTTTAATTTAACTCGCAGGGATGCAATAGAGGAATGAATAATGGCGATAGTTCAGTTTTATATAGCAGGCGGTAAAGGCGAAGACCCATCAGGAATTAGTGAAGAAAACCTCTATGAATTACCAGATGATCATAATTTCAGTGCTGATGATGACCTAGATTCATGCATTGAAGTATGTGCAGAATATTATCACGCTGATTGTGACGGATGGGAAGATCAGTGGCCATTGTTATTCATGTTGTGGATTGATGACCAATATCTTGGCACGTTTGAAGTTGAGCGTGAGTTTGACCCAGTGTTTTCAGCTAATAAGGTGGAGTAATGAAAGACAGAATCAAGTTTAACAATGTTATGTTAGTGGCTGTCATGGATGGCAGAAAAACACAGACGCGCCGACCAATAAAACCACAGCCCAAAATAACAGAAGAAATATTACGCAAACTCGGCACATGGCAAGAAGGCTATACCCTATCTCAACAAACATGCGCAGCGTGGCGACACGGATTTATTGATGATAATTGCCCTTATGGACAAGCTGGCGACATCATCAACATTGCAGACAAAGACGGTAATATCAAAGGGGAAATTGAAATTACTGATGTTTGGGTTCAGCAAGTTCAGGAGATATCACAGGATGATGTTATTGCAGAGGGAATTACAACTGGTAAATATGGAAATGAAGGTAACTGGTTAACTGGATTTTATGTGCCAAATAGTAATCAGCCATATCAAACGGCAAAATCAGCATTCTGCGCCTTATGGCAGTCAATATATGGCGTAGATAGTTTTTATAAAAATCCTTGGGTGTGGGTTATTGAGTTTCGCAAAGTAGACTAAGGAGGCATTTTGACAGTGGATTAGTCACATGGATGTGAGTATGATTCCAATATTTATAATGGTATCCACGATGATAGAACTATCTTCAAAGCTTAAAAATATTATTTTTTGGGTGTCAACAGCTTCAATATCTTTAATTGTTTTTGGTGTTTTTGTTATTGATATATTTGTCACCGATGCTCATGGAAAAGATAAACTCAGCATTATTTTTTCTTATCTATCAACTATCTTTGCATTCTTATCTTCGCTAGCCTTATTTGCCACCATAGGTGTTTATTTTTGGCAAAAGAATGATGAAAAAAATAAACAGAATGAAACTAATGCCAAGTTATGTTATTTCTTAAGTGAAAAGATAGCGCACTTACAATCATTGATTAAATTTGTAAAAATGATAAATAATGAAAAAATAAAAATAACGAGAGTTATGCTAAATGGTAGTGAAATTACTATATATAGCAATAATAAAAAAAGCCCAGAATGTCATGACTTATACTTTACATATCATGATGAGTTTATTCAAAATAACAAGATACTAGGAAGCCTAAGGGTAATATTATATATTAGTGAAGTTGAAATAATAAGCGATGAAGTAATATCAATTATAAACTCATACACTTGCGCCTCACATAAAAGTGATGGTCAAAAAAAAATATATTATAATAAGCTCCATATAAAACATCTAATGGAGAAGTTAAATTTAAATGAAACTAAACTTAATAGAATAAAAAAATATATTTCATCCCTGCACTAGCAGGGTTTTTTATACCTAAAATTCAGAGTAATAATTAATGCAAATAATCGGATATGTATTACTCATACTAATACAGGGTTCTGCTGTGCCTGTAACGGAAGATATATACACGCAATCGGAATGCAATAAACGTGCTGAATATTTAATGTCAGTGAGGAATGTTGAAGTTATTTGTGGAGAAATATACAGATGAGACAAATTAAAATAAGTTCTGGCTCGTGGCAAAAAGATTTGGAAATGGTTGTCACTGTTATCGATGAAGATAAATTTAAAAAATCATGTGAACAAATTAATAAATTCTATTCTGGTGATGAATATAGAGCTGATATACACGGTAGCCATGAGAAAGCAGGTTTTGCAATGTTCTGCGCTGAGCGCTTCCAGCAAATAGCATTCAATAACTTCAAGGATGAAGAATGGCTTACCGAGCAATTCGATTGGTCTAAAGATAAAGGAATTGATGGCTATCCTTCTCTAGATGATATGGGGATTCGGATTGACGAAATAGAACCTTGGTTTATTGACTCTGACGATATAGAAATTACAGGATGGTAATCAATGAATAAATACACCGAACTATCTGATTTCGAGATTAATTTATTAGTAGCTCAATCTGTTTTACCTGAAACGCAATACGATGTAATTAAGCAAACAATGGATATTATCCAATTCCTTGTTGATGGCTCGTTTGGTTATCGCTTTTTCGACCCATGCAATAACCCGTCTGATGCCATGACGATTATTATTGAGAATAAGATATCTGTAATCTTTGACACTGGGTGTAAAGAGTGGGCTGCTGGCATTGCTTACTGGGTAGATGGTTATGAGTGGCAAGTAAGCGATGAAGTGAGAAAAAATAACCCACTGCGCGCAGCTATGGAATTATTCTTAATAATAAAGGATGCGGAGAATGAAGGCTGACTACGGAGGTAGCCATACACCAAAGGAACTGCGGGATAGATGGCAAACTCCCCTGCCTTTATTCACAGCATTGGACGCTGAATTTGGTTTTTATTTAGATGCCGCCGCCGATAAAAATAATCATCTTTGTACTCATTATCTTACCGAAAAAGACAACTCGCTAAATTGCGATTGGGAAAGCTATGGGGCGATATTCTTAAATCCGCCCTATTCTGATATTCAGCCTTGGGTTAATAAAGCCGCCGAACAATGTAAAAAGCAATTACAATCCGTCGTAATGTTAATTCCTGCCGATACTTCTGTTGGTTGGTTTAATTCTGCATTAGAAACAGTTGATGAAGTGAGATTAATTACAGGAGGAAGAATATCATTTATTAATGCAGGAACAAACAAACCAGTTAATGGTAATAATAAAGGCTCAATGCTTTTAATATGGCGACCATACATCAAACCACGAAAGATAATTAATACTGTCGATAGAGACGAGTTAATTAATATCGGCAATAAAATATTAAATGAATGGAAAATAGCATAGGTGAATTATGAGATTAATAATTCGAGGTGAAGTCACGCCCACAGAAAGGATTGCTATTAATGAGGCGCTGGAAGCCCATAAAAAGAAATATAATCGAACTGGAATAATCGTTAGTCACAAAATAAAGATAGGAAAGAATATCTACCCAGTCGAAATAGAAAACTGTCGTAAATCATATATGGTCACTTTGCGTAATAAAAGGCAAAGACTATGAATGCACAGGCAATGGAAAATGCACGAAGGCAAATAGCAAAGGAATGCCTCATCGAACTAAGAAGCCACGGAATACCCAACGACAAACTAACCACTCAGATCCTCGATAAATACACACCGAAGTTTAAGCCTCTAAATCACACAAAGTACAACACCAAAGATGTTATGTGCCAATACATCAGAAATCTGCAAAAGGAAGAGAAGAATGGAAGATGACTGCATGACATTGAAAGAGTTTGCAGGGAAGCTAAAACTCTCACCATCGACTATCTATAAAAACCCACCAAAATATTACATGTTTAAGGTAGGTGGTTCATGGCGAGCTAACAAGGAAAGCCTGAAAAAGTTTGAACAGGCGCAGTTTAATGACAATAATGTTTACCGGCTGGCTGTGGTCGGTGGCAGGAGAAATTCAAAATGCCGATCTACAAAAGAGGGAATACGTTCTGGATTGATGTCACATCTCCAAGTGGAGAAAGAATTAGGAGATCTACTGGCACCACGAACAAGGTGAAAGCTCAGGAGTATCACGATAAATTAAAGTACGATCTGTGGCAGATAGACAAATTAGATAAATCGCCAGAACGAACATTCGATGAGATGATGATTTTGGCGCTAAGAAACGCTGAGAGTCATCGAAGTTTTGCAAATTCACAAACTAATGCAAGGTATTTCCTAGCTATTTTCAAGGGAAGAAAACTATCCACTATTACCAGTGATGAGATCACGAACTCACTGCCTGTGTATAGCACGAAAACAAAGAGAAAACTCTCTAACGCATCCAAAAACAGGTATCGTTCATTTATTATGAGGGCATTTTCATTAGCTCACAAAAGCGGATGGATAAAAGAAAAACCGCATGTTCCATCGTTTAGAGAACCAGTTGTCAGGGTTAGATGGATCGAAAAGGAAGTGGCGATTGAGCTCATTGATAATCTAAAGCTAAAGTGGATGAAAGACTTAGTTAGCTTGGCATTATTAACTGGAGCAAGACGAGGTGAGTTACTATCCCTAACTTGGAGCAATGTTGACTTAGATAGAGGGGTTGCAATAGTAACACCTGAAAACTCAAAATCTAACCGAGGTCGCCCTCTTCCTTTAAATGAAGATGCTGTAAATATTTTACGCAATATTCCAAGAGAATTTGAATATGTATTTACGAGAACAGGAAAAAGAAAACGATCTATCGGTCTTGAAGATTTTGAACGGGCAGTTAGATTGACTGGGCTAACAGATTTTAGATTTCATGACCTGCGCCACACATGGGCAAGTTGGCATGTTCAGAGCGGAACACCATTAATGGTATTAAAAGAAATGGGAGGATGGGAAACATTAGAAATGGTTAAGAGGTACGCCCATTTAAGTGGTGAGCATTTAACCAAATACAGTGAGCGCGTCACAATTTCGACACACTCGAAGAATGAAGCCAGCAAAAAGCCACACCTAACTCTTTTAACTGGCTGATTAATATAAATTAATATTGCTCATCATCTAAAGTAAAACGCAATCTTGAATAGATTTAATATC
>NZ_PENZ01000029.1 GCF_003144395.1 Proteus faecis
CATTCATCATTTGCGCTTTTTCAAAAATGCCTCAAAAGGATCTTCTTCGGCAGGAGTGTTCATAGTGACTTTTGCTCGAGAGGCGGGAGTCATACCAAATTCACTTAACATGGCGCGAATACGTTTCCATGCATCAGATTTCATAGCGACTGCTGGGTGAGCTTTTTTTAATTTATCCCCCATCGATGACATGACCTCGTATGTATAACCTTCTTCATCGAGTGTCTCGCAATGTTGTCGATACTCAACATAGGCTTCGACCAACATTTCTAATGCTTTAGCATCAAGTGTACTCATCACACCTAATGCGTTTAATTCTTCCCCTATTCGTTTAAACCAATACTTTCCCCGCTTATCAAAATACTTCGGAGTTGGGGGTACCCCTGAAGGGGGCTTTGGCTCTTTTTTATTAATCGGTCGTTTTGATGGGTTCCCCCTCACCAATTGCAGATGTGACGGGGTTTTAGGCGGTCCAGCCATAATAGAAATCTCCTATCAATAATCGCTTGGGGTTCCCCAAAAAAAGTTTTCTAACCTGCGGTGATGTGAAAAGAGGTAAGGGGGCGGTCCTAGGTGGCGAGAATGGTAGAGATTTGACCCGCCCCTCCCCTATGAATAATAGGGTCGCTTTAAGCTACGGAATTATTTCCCTTCCTTTGCTGTCTTAGTTCTATGACACGGCCAACACAGGCTTTGTAAGTTATCTTCTGCATCGGTACCCCCATGTGCTTTAGCAGTGATATGGTCAACTGTTTTGGCTTCGGTGGCTCGTCCTGTTCTTAGACACTCTTGGCATAGATACTTATCACGTTTGAGTATACGTGCTCGTAACTTACCCCATTGGGTACCATAACCACGTTGATGACGAGATTTACCACGCTGGTGGTTTTCCCATCCTAAGTTCTGATGGTCTGCACAGTATCCGTTACGTTCTGTTGTTGTCTTGGCGCATCCCTGTTTACGACATGCGCGAGGTATACGAGGTGGCATGAATTGGCTCCAATAAAAAACCCGCCGGAGCGGGTTGTGAGTATTACTTCTTTTTCCTCAATTCTTGTTTTTGCTCAGACATATCAACTATTGCAGCTATTCTCTTATCCCTTTCATGACGCTCGACATACCATTCCTGAATTAAAATCTCGATAAGATTAATTAGCATTTTTGCTTCTTTTGGTTCCACATCAACGATAACATTTATATCACTCTCCATGTGTGCACCAATATTCCCAACTTTACGAACAGAATCTATTGCTTTCCACATAGAGTCTTCGACCTTATCTTTTATAGCTTCAATTGCTTTCGATAGGTTATTATTTTTTACATCCCACACATCTCTTATCATGCCCTGTAAACACCTACGCGCAAGTGTAGCCGACGACTTTGGTGATAACTCACAAATTAAACAAGATTCTTTATAGTCATCAATAATTGAACTTGGAACATAATCAGGAAATACTTTCATTTCGCTACTTGGTCGTAGTCTTATTGTATCAATTACACCTTGATCCCCTGTATCTATCCTGCCTCCAAAAAAATCCAATCTATCCAGATAATAACCTACCGTTATCTTAAGACATTTTGGATTTGGACAATGCCGAGTTATGAGTCCAATTTCAACATTATCTAAATGCTCTAAGTCTCTAATATTAACATTAGTTATTGTGCTATTTATAATGTAGTCAGTGTATGAAAACTTTGTTGACATCTGGTTGCAATACGGACATGTCCAGCTAGACATTTATTAATTCCTTTTTTAGTTATTCATAACTTATTTTAATAAGTTACTAATCATTCGTCACTCATTCTTTCCTCTTCTATTTGTCTTATTGCTTTCAACTGCTGGTTTGCTTTATCAATAGTAGCTAATAATGGAGAGATCCATAGAATAGCTTGTGAATATGATAATATTTTTCCATCACTATCAGGTGGTAATGGTGCCAGAACGGGTTCAGTTAATGTCGATGGTATTGATGTACATTGCGCTGGAGCGTAACTCGTTTGTGTATTCGTACAGGCTATCAGCAATAGACTGAGGAACAAGAGAATCGCAATTCGGATCTTTTTTAAGGATTGTTCTATATTCAATAATTTTCTCCTGTGATTTTGCATCTGCCTGAATACTATGGCGGTAAGCTGTAGTCGCTATTTGATTAAAACGATTGAATTGAAAGACCTGATCACTTAACAGTTTTGAGTAGCTCTCATTTTCTTTTGTTAATTGCTTATTCTCTGCTAATAACTTATCTCTTTGAGTAATGATATCTTGTATGCCTTTGACAATATAACCACCAGTGATAACTCCTACCATCACAATGACAATGTAAAGTTTCCAATGCTTCATAATTAGTACCGATGATGTGAAATAGCTATCTGACAGCGCTTGTCTAAGCTTGCTTTATCGTTAACACATGAATTATCAATTGAGAGATAAACGCCACCAGCGACCGTGATGAGTAATACGAGGATAAATCTGATAACGATAATTAAAGGTTTCCATGACATAGTGCTGACTCCGCATCTCTACGACTGACTAGCCCTCGCCATACCTTTCCACCGGCATAAACCCATCGTTTCATTTCTTCGCAAGCGCCATACTGATCGCCTGCGTTTAATTTCTTTAGTAACGTAGAACGCGCAAAAGCTGTGGTACCCACATTAAAAGCAAAAGAATATAGAGAGGCTTTTGTTTTATCATCCAGAGGTACTTTAACCAGGACATCAACTTGTTGTTGCGTTCTGATAAAGTCTTTCTGAAGTAACTCGTCACATTCTTGCTGTGTGTATGTCTTGCCTTGAATAATGTCATTCCCAGTATGGCCATAACAAACCGTCAGAACACCAGCAACATCTCGGTAAGGTTCATAACGAACACCTTCAAAATAACCAATCACTGTTATCGCAATACTTACCGCACCAGCACTTGCAACTGCTGCTACCTTCTGTTTTAGGTTCATTAAATGTCCTTTTTAGCTTTAGTCAGCATCTCGCCAACTATCTTTTCTATGTCTTGCGGATCACTAGAACAATTTCGATGAACTAATTCAGCAAATAACGCTGTTCGTTTCCGCTGTTCTCGCTGTGTCATAAAATAAGTTGCTAATCCAAGGAGCATGCTGAATCCCATCCCTATTACAAATCCCCATTCATAAAGTGAAAGACTTGCAAAAAAGGCAGTTAAGCCAGCTGTTCCGTAGGTAGCATTGGTCAATTTTTCCATGCGCATATACACCCCCTACGGAGTGTCCGTTGATGATTAATGTGAGTAAGTTAAACGTAAAAATATGAAACTTAAGTTAAACTGATAGGTCAGCCCAATGTAATAAACCGAAGGAATGGCTGACTTACTTCGGTGTGAGACATGTAATGAGTAAAAAACCTGATGGATACATACCAAGCATTAGTATAAATACAAACTGCACATCTAAAGAAGATGTTGCCGCTGAAGTATCAGCGCTAAAATTAGCTGTCGCACTAATATATCGGAGATTACCAAAAGAAGATCAAGAAAATATTCTTTTAGAAATGAGACAAATAAATAGTGAAGTAATAAATAGAGTTGCCGAACAGTTAGAACAGTTTAAATTTAATTAAATACTGAAAAATTAATCACCTCTAATCCAATATGATTTTCTACTGACTGAAGCTTATATTGTTTATTAGAGAAACAGCTCGTTAATTGTATGCTAGCGAGCTGTTTTTGTAACTCTGTTATTTGTTGCCCTTGTTGCTCGACTTGCGCTGACAATACACTAATTGATACTTCTAAATTTTGATTACTCATAACTACCTCTCTTAAATAAAAAGCCAACAGCAAGGCTGTTGCAATAATTAAACGTGTTAATAGTGATTTGCAGGAGCTATATACGAAAAAGGCCACGCAATGCGCAACCTTTACATCAGTTTTTTCGGGGTTTCTGGATAGTTAAAATTGGTAAAATTGGGTATAACTTAGTTAACTATAAATATTTTCCATATTTACTCATAATTACATCCCTGTGGCTAATCATTAATATTTTAATTTTATAGTTTATTTCAGAATATATTTCTGATTTATCTCTTTTTCCTTGAGTTGCAAAGCTTAAACTTTTCTTCAGCTCAATAATTAAATTATTTATTGATACTACTGATTTTGCAAAATCAATTTCTGCATCTGTAGAACTGCCCAATAAAAGAAGTAGTTTATACTTGCAAAGCTCTGCTTTTTTCTCATCTTCGGATGTAATAATATAAGGTTGCGTAATAATATTACTAGAAAATATAGTTAACTCAGATATATATTCAGCCAACATATTTCTAAAATCACTAATCCATTTTTCTTGAGCCACTAATTTATTTTGGTACTCAGCTAATCTATAGTTATGTTTTAATGCATACCAAGCGATAAGAGATGGAATTAGGGCAGAAAAAAAAGCCGCTACTACAGTTTCCCAAGAAAACGAAGTACTCACAACAACAGTAGGAATTTTATCTACCTCTACTGTGGCTATGTTATTAACTGATTCCATTATTCCCTTAGTATCTAATGAGTAAGGTATTCCTTTCCATTCCATTCAAAAACTCCATGACATAACCAATTCTAATAAGATATACCACTATATTACATGAGATGTCACATCGAAGAAACTCAGTGCTAAATTGTATGTAACTTCAATCACATTTATAAAATCCATTTTAGATTAAAAATATTTATCATTTATTATGGTGATTTTATATTTAATAAGGATCTTCGTTATGATAGAAAGACTTATTCAATACGCCTACTATGACCCTAACTGGTCTCATAGCCATCAAGCAATTTCATTATTAGACAGAACTCAGCGAAAAACCCCTGAAGACTATGAGCATGAAATGAGAGGTCATTTGTTCTGCCCTTCTTGCTACACGCCTATATCTATTCGCCCAATCAATACTGAAGTGACTTCAAATGGAAGAAGAAGAGCATTTTTCCACCTCCCTAGCTATAGTGAAACATATTGCCCGCTAAGAAGTATAAGTGCTCCAGGTCGGCGATATGCAAGTGAAACCGAGGCTCAACAAGCAATACAGAATCATCAACTAGCAGTAATTAGCGGATTTATGAATAATGAGCC
The DNA here is from genome assembly GCF_003144395.1 of Proteus faecis. Lineage (GTDB taxonomy): Bacteria > Pseudomonadota > Gammaproteobacteria > Enterobacterales > Enterobacteriaceae > Proteus > Proteus faecis. The sequence goes on from NZ_PENZ01000029.1 coordinate 5,091, forward strand.
TGAAAATCAAGATATTGAGAACCCTGAATATACTGGCCCAAATGAAAATATTGATGGTCCTATCATTCAAGCACCAATAGGAAGACACAGAGGGGAGAATTATGCTCTTCCAAGTAAAATTAGTACTGTAGCAGGATTATGTAGAAATTTTGACGAGAATTATTATAAATACATATACATAGCTAATAGTGGTCAAGCTATACCTAAATTATTCAGAGATCTACTTAGTGATGTTAATAATATTGAAGGTGAAATTGCTACTCCAGCATTTTACTGGGGAAAAATTTTAAGGATTGATAGATTTTCAAACACTGCACATATATATTTCAGACTAAACACTCAAAGCTCAATTAGTGATGTTCGAATAAAAGTTAAACTGGATGAGCTCGATAGAAAAAATATCACCTCTGAACAACCGGATCGAATTGTTATTTTCTATGGTCCAATAAAAGAAGTCGGTTCTGGTTACTGGTCAGATGATGTTAAATGGGGGGAATATGCTTTATTACCAGAACAATATAACTATCTTCTAATTACCCCATAAAATAGTTTTGAAACCTCACTCTTAGCTAGCGAGGTTTCATTCTATAAGTTAGGTGACAACGTATTCACTCTTATCACATTAGCACCCAAATTTCGTAACGAAAAGCATTTAACTATCAATTGTTATTTTATTTGTCCATTCATCCATTTCTAAAACTGCGCCAGTCATAATTAAACAAGCATCAATAAAGGTTTCTGCTATCATGAGTTTTTGCCTGATTTTCCCCTCAGAGCACTTCATATCCCTTGCGATTGCTGATTTTGAAATATTCTTTATATAATGTTTTTCTATCAAATCGTATTCGTCTTTCCTTCCTACTTTTATTAATTGTCCAACAGCTGAATCAATAATTATCCCATCATCATCACAGCAAGAAGCGCGACTTTTGCTTGTACTTGGGAGTAACCCCTTAAACCCTGCAGCTATTGAGGAATAATCCACACTATCACCCTCATTCGCTGACCACGCCCCCCAACGCGATAAAACTTCCTGCATATCTCTCATACTTAATACTCCTCGTGCCGTACACACGTTAAATAAATGCACCGATGCCTAATGAACGGTTTAAAAAATGAAATAACAATTCGAGTTGATTGCCGTGAGTGACTTCCCATTGTTTTGGGTCACGGTGTAACTCGTCATGGTGAATGCGGCATAATGGAATAGTGAATAAGTCGTGAGCCTTAGTACCCATACCACCCATGCCATGACCTATGATGTGGTGCGGATCATCAGCCTGTTGCCCACACACGCAACACGGTTGAGTTTTTACCCATTGAAGCCATTGGGTATTTTCCCAACGTTGCATTTTAGGTTTCAGCAGAAACGATGCTGGTGGCTCCGGATCGACAGATACTTTAATAACCGGCTTTATCGCATCTAAACGTTCATTCATTGCGGATAATGCGGTTACGTTGCTCGGGATAATGTCAGCTTCAGGAAAACCGCCATGCACTCTGCGTTCTTCTTGTTTATCTGACCAATTTAAAATCTGGCGTAATATCGCTTCGGGTAATTCATCGATAACGTTATGCATAACCGCAAAGGTGAAAAAATCAGGTATCGTTAGCTGGTGGCTACTATCTAATCTCAACCGAAAACGAATTGTATCTTGCATCCAATTAATACGGTTTTTATGAGCTAATTCAGCAACCCACCCAGCAGATGAATTTCTAATATGATTATCGTGATGCCAGCAAGTGCGGATCACGCCTGCCTCGTGAAAGGTCGTCACTAACTCATGGTGATGGTAACTTTCTTCATCGTTATCAATCTGACAGCATTGAATATGACGAATAACCCACGAGTCCATCGGCGCCACTTTATCGATAGTGTGGATCACTTTTTTACTATTGAGAAATTGGACGATGTGCTTATTGTTTAAAATAGGCTGTTCATCACCCGTTAATGCG
>NZ_PENZ01000041.1 GCF_003144395.1 Proteus faecis
GGCAACGATTGAAACGTTCAGAGCCTACGTTCAGAGTCAGTCAACGTCTGATTGATCTTTAAAGCCCTGCGGGCTTTTCGCCTTATATCCCCCGCCCGCATTGGGCGAGGGTTTACGGCGTTTTTCGCTAAAGCATGGATAGAAGCGCGGAATGCTCTACATTACAAATCTAAAGAGCTTTACTTACACTCACAACTGCAAGCTGGAATAACTTTTATTCTTTTAAATCAATTTGCAGCAATTGGCTTTTTATTAGCAGCTAAATCAATATTTAGATTTGGTGAATTACAAAATGATCAAGATAAAAAGCTAACAGAATATGTTATGTTAGGTACACTGATTAGCTTTAGCATTTCTATCTTTATTGGACTTGCTACTTCCTATTTTGTGACTCAACTCCCCATAGGAAAATAACTCATCAAACTTCTGGGCTAAATATCATTTTTTCTGATGGAAATCCCGCCGGAAATGACAAACAACGTATTCGTTTGGATAACACCCCCTCCAAAAATCCTGTCAGATTTTCTGCAATAAATTCGACCTCAGAGGCTCTGGATGGAATAATTGCTATTGTCCATAAGTTGCTATCATGAGATGAAACAACCCAAAAAAGCGTGTCTCCATTATCTGTCTCTCCAATAGGTAAAAGCCCATTATTTTTTGGGTACAGATGAAAAGTATAATAATCAGGATCAGCCTGTATTAATGAGTCAAATCCCTCAAGAATGGCCTCTTTTTGCTGAAAAAAGTTAAGATAATCATCCTCACTAAATGGATTAAATAACGTAATAAAATTGGCTATTTGTCCTGAACCATATTGCGTAATAAATGCAATATAATCTTGAGGAAAGGTGTATCGATTATCAATAAGTGGCCATTCCTTACCTTCGCCTCGATTGACCGGACATAAAGGTATTGGTAACCACTGATTTAATGCTATTAACATTCTATCCTCACTGATTTGATTTCCAATTTATCGCTCAATTTATGGTATTTTATCTTTACCTTATTTTTATCATAACTCAGCCAATTTTTATCACTCTAGTTGCGTGATAAAAATGCGATACCAACAAGACGATAATAATGATAACACCTCCATATACCATTACATTTATTGATAGCGCTTACCCTAAACCTCATACCATTAAAGAGTTTGTCTGGTCTGGGCGATTAGATAAAAATGGACAACTTTGGTTTGATCTTCACCTTAGAAGTGTCGACTATTATTTAAGCGAGGGTGAAAACTATTGCGCAGATAGCGATGAAGAAGAGTCAGACGATCAGCAAGAATATACCAGTCTTGAGCACTGGCAAGATCACATCGTTTGGGATAATTACCACTGCTGTACACTCTCTTCAACTTATTGGTCTGATGAACAAGGTATTTTACTCAATACAGGAAATACACCATTCGATTTTGATAGCTTTATTACTCATCAATTTAATGTTGATATTGCCCCTCAAATCCATAGTGATATAGATGATGAAGATGAAGAAAGAGCCGTGTTCCCTGCTTTTAGTCTTTATTTATTAGGGCATGATACGTGTAAAAATCATCAAATCACCTTCCAACGTCAATCCAATAATACTTTCAATATTGATTGGACAGGTAAAATCGCACTGACTTATGCTGGTTTTGACGAATTTATCCATCAATTTGTTGCAAGATTAGAAAATATTTCTTTTGATGGTTTTTATTTCCCTGAATCATGGGATTTAGATAAAGCAACAGTTGAATTTAAAAAAGTGCTTTCTCATTTTGAACATTATGAATTCACATTAATTAACCCTAAAAGCCCAATTAAACAGTGGAAACTTAAGTATACGGCTTAAATAAGTAGGCGATTCAACGAATGAATCGATAATAATAAGACTATTATTCAGATGATATTCTATAAATAGAATGTCTCTCATTTGTGTATACAGGTATTGTCTATATAATAGACAATACCTATGTTTATCATGGAATTACAATGACTGCCTTACCAAGAAAAAAAACATGGCAGATTATCCTCACTATTATTTTAGTTGGGATAAATTTACGCCCTTTCTTAACAGGCCCAGGCCCTGTTATTGACAATATTATTGCCTCAACAGGAATGAGTTATAGCCAAGTCTCATTACTCACACTATTACCTATGCTTTTAATGGGAATAGGGGCATTAGTCGTCCCTTTCTTACAATCTTATATTCAAGTACGTAAAGGGCTTTTAGTCGCAATGTTGATGCTTCTTATTGGCTCCTTTTCTCGAGCTTATGTTTCTGATGGCAATCAGCTATTATTGACAGCTCTCTTCTGCGGTTTAAGCGTCGCCTATATTCAAGCGGTATTTCCCGGTATTATTAAAGGATGGTTTGGAAATCGAACACCTATCATGATGGGGTTATATTCCGCCATGCTAATGGGTGGAGGCGCACTCGGTGCGCAATTATCCCCACTTCTTACTGAAAATAATGGACATTGGCAAAGTGCTTTAGCGTGGTTTGCTCTTCCCGCAGGATTTGCTTTTATCGCTATTCTTTTTTCGATTCAAAATAGTGCGGTCTCTTCTCATAAAATATCACTAAATACTTTAATTTGGCGCCCTAGAACAGGTTTACTTATTTTAGGTTTTGGTTGCGTTAATGCAGGTTACGCTTCTGTTGTGACCTGGCTGGCACCTTTTTATCAATCATTAGGAATGCCAAGCGCACAAAGTGGCTCACTGGTTGCAATCCTTTCTCTTTTCCAAGCCTCTGCTGCGTTAATCATTCCTTTCTTCGCTGCTAAAAATCACGACAGGCGTTTTTGGCTTACGATAACATTAATAAGCCAATTTATCGGTTTTGGCGCAATCATGACTATTCCAATGAGTGCTCCTTATCTTTGGAGTATTTTCTTAGGCTGTGGCTTAGGTGGATGTTTTTCTATGATGATGATTGTCGCGCTCGATCATATTCCTGATCCGGCACAAGCGGGGGCGCTGTCAGCTTTAATGCAAGGTGGTGGCTTTATTATTGCTGCTTTTGGCCCACTAGTTGCTGTGCTATTACGCCAGCCAGATGGAAGCTTTACTTATGCATGGGCATTTCATGCCATTTTAGTGATTGTGACTATAGGATTATTTGCACGATTAAATCCTCATCATTATGCAAAAGCCTATCCCGCTAATCATCCGACTATATAGCCTATATTTAAGATCCACATAAAATAAACGCCTTAATTTTTACAAATAAGGCGTTTATCAATGATAATAATTGAACACTACTTATGAAGATGATTAAGCAACGATATGTGTTCCTGTTTCACCTTTTAAGGCTGAAGCCAGTTTTTCTGGTGTTGTGATAATCACTCTTTTTCCACCTGCAGCTAAAAATGAGAGGCTAGCTTCAATTTTAGGAAGCATACTGCCTGGAGGGAAATGCCCTTCATGCATATATTGTGTCATCTCTTCAACCGACGTTTCACCCAATGCTTTTTGTTCTGGTTTGCCGAAATGAATACAGACTTTTTCAACCCCAGTTGTGATGATAAGAATATCTGCATGTAATTCTTTTGCGAGCAATGTTGATGACAGATCTTTATCAATAACCGCATCAACACTTTGGTAATTACCATGCTCATTTCTGATGACTGGAATACCACCGCCACCCACTGCAATCACGACATAGCCACATTCTGATAGTGACTTAATTGCTTTAGATTCGACAACATGCTGTGGAATTGGAGAAGCGACAACTCGACGATAACCACGACCAGAATCTTCGACAAAATGCCATTGAGGATTTTCTTGCTTTAATTGTGCCATCTCTTGTTCAGAGAAAAATGCACCAATAGGTTTTGTTGGAGAAACAAAGTTGGGATCGTTTTTATCTACTTCAACTTGTGTAATAAGGGTAATTGCTTGTTTATTGTGTTGAACGCGAAGCTTATTTGTTAATGCTTGTTGAATTAAATAGCCAATACCACCTTGTGTATCTGCAACACAGTTGGCTAATGGTGTTAACGGCAAACCTTCTTGCACATGCGCCACTTCAGCGCGACGTAAATCAAGCCCTACTTGTGGCCCATTACCATGAGTTAAAACAATATTATACCCTTCAGCCACCATATCACTGATATGGGCTGCAACCTCTTGTACTGCTTGTTCTTGATGAGCGATAGACTGGCTAGCATTGTCTTTAATAATACTGTTGCCTCCAATGGCAACAACAACGAGTTCTTTCATATTTCACTCTCAATTATATTATAGGCAATTAAAGTAGAAATAACGCACTTCCACTCTTAGAGGTTGGGTTAATAAGGTCGCCATATTCGCTAACCATTTTCCCCATTTTTATTTTTAATGAGATAAACATTATCGTGTTGAACAATATCTATTCATTAATTGCGCAGGATGATAGCAGAGAATGTAAATAAAACATCCATTACTCAACATTTCTCTTAAAATACGGTAGGAAAAGGAGAAAAGGCGTCACCAAACATATCGATAACACCTTATTCAATACAAATAAGCGGGATCGTTAATCCCTTTTCATTTTGCTATTTGATAAACATCCGGTTGGTAGACATCAGGCATATCCGTAATCAACATATCAACCCCCCATTGCTCAAAATCTTTCACTTCTTCAGGATTATTCGGGGTATAACAATAAATTTCATAGCCTGCTTGTTTTAACAACTGTGCTTGTTTTTGTGTAAGATACTTGTAATTACAATGCACACTAAAACCATCAATCACTTTTAGTGTTTCTAACGCATTATCTGGGATCTCATCCCACAATTGGCCTCTGCGAATAAACGGCAGATATCGCTTCATAACAGTAAGTGCATGCGTATCAAAAGAGGAAAATAAAATTTGCTCATTCGGAATATCTGCACTTTTTATCATATCAGAAACCGCTAAACATAAACGCTCAACATCATCATCAGGCCATGTCTTCAACTCAATATTAAGCTTTGTTCCTGAACGCTTAATTAGCTGCAACCCTTGTCTTAATGAAGGAATTTTCTCACCTTGATAGAGTGAGCTAAACCAACTTCCCGCATCAAGACGATGCAAATCATCTAAAGTATGAAAACGCACAGCACCTTGCCCATTTGTGCAACGATTAACTGTTTTATCATGAATAAGCACAGGAACATGATCCGCGGTTAATTGCACATCCGTTTCAATCCATTCACACCCGAAATCAATTGCCATTTTAAACGCAGCCAATGTATTTTCAGGGGCTTTTCCAGAAAAACCTCGGTGAGCAGCTATCTTCATTTCTCTCTCCTTTTCATTTGTGCCGACATCATGACAACCATTTATGACAGCAATTTGACAGTCATACCATCAATATATCTTCATTTAATTGTCACCCCTTTGTCATAAACAACATTTAGGGTAATTCGCAGATTAGATTGCACCTTTAACTTTCGATTAAAAAGGAAATTCTGCATGTCGATAAAATCAATAACAGGCCTTGCTGTTGCGATGACGTTATTTACCTCTCCTACACACGCAAAAACACAAATTGAATGGTGGCATGCAATGGGAGGTGCGCTTGGTCAGAAAGTTAATCAAATCGCCTCTGATTTTAACGCCAGCCAATCTGAATATGAGATAAAGCCTGTTTATAAAGGCACATATGCGGAAACAATGACCAGTGCAGTGGCTTCATTTCGCGCTAAAAACCAACCAGCTATTGTGCAAGTCTTTGAAGTGGGTACAGCCAGCATGATGGGGGCTAAAAAAGCCGTTTTCCCTGTTTATCAATTAATGGAAAAAACCAACGAGCCTTTTGATCCTAATAGTTATCTATCAACTGTCACGGGTTATTACACCAGTAGCGATGGTAAAATGATGTCGTTACCATTTAATAGTTCAACCCCCGTGCTTTACTACAACAAAACGCTATTTAAAAAAGCAGGGATAGAGCAACCACCAAAGACATGGAAAGAGATGGAAGTCGTATCTCAAAAACTGCTCGATTCTGGTGTTAAATGCGGATTTACCACCACATGGCAATCATGGACACAAATCGAAAACTTTGGTGCACGCAATAATTTGCCTATTGCGACAAAAAATAACGGTTTCGATGGTTTTGATACTACCTTCCTATTTAATAAAGCGCCTTTCGTGGCTCATATTCAACAAATGGCTGATTGGTCAAAATCCGGTATTTTTAAATATGGCGGACGCCAATCGGATGCAATGCCTCTATTTTATACTCAAGAGTGTGCCATGGTAATGGAATCATCCGCAGGCTTTGCAGGCATTAAAGAGAACATGAAAGGTCTTGATATTGGTGTTAGCCAATTGCCTTACGATGATACTCTTGTACAAAAACCAGCGAATACCATTATTGGCGGAGCATCGTTATGGGTTATGTCAGGGCGTCCAGACGCGGAATATAACGGTGTTGCCAAATTTTTCACCTATCTTTCAAGTCCTGAAGTTCAAGCTGATTGGCACCAAGCTACGGGTTATTTGCCAGTCACTAAAGCGGCTTATGCGTTAACACAGCAACAAGGTTTTTATCAGAAAAACCCAGGGGCTGACACCGCAATATTACAAATGACAACTTCAGAGCCTACCGAAAATTCAAAGGGATTACGCTTTGGTAATTTCCTGCAAACTCGAGAAATCGTTGATGAAGAGTTAGAAAAAGTGTGGGCAGGAAAACAGAGTGCTCAAGCTGCATTAGATAATGCTGTTACACGTGGAAATGAGCAGTTACGTCGCTTTGAACGTTCTCAACAATAATTATTTATATTAGGCGAGCCAAGTGCTCGCCATCTATTTTTATCGATTCACTGGATATTGTATGGCTTCTCAATCCATTTATTTTAAACAAAAATGGTTACCTCTCGCGCTAATTTTTCCTCAATTAGCTATCACGCTTATCTTTTTTATTTGGCCTGCTGGGCAAGCATTTTTTCAATCATTTCAATTAGAAGATGCATTTGGACTTAGTCGAGAATTTGTTGGTTTTGAAAATTTTCAGCGACTTTTTAGCAATCGTTATTATTTTGATAGTTTGGTCACGACGCTTATTTTCAGTACCAGTGTCGTATTTTTATCAATGCTATCTGCACTTATTTTAGCGGGTATTGCCGAGCAAATTTTGCGAGGTAAACTGTTTTATCGCACCATTTTAATTTCACCTTATGCCATTGCGCCTGTTATTGCGGGGTTTCTTTGGTTATTTATGCTTGATCCCACAATTGGTGTATTAAGCCAACAATTAAAGAAAATAGGTATTAATTGGGATCCTGTACTTAATACACATCATGCTATGTGGATGGTGATTTTAACGGCGACATGGAAACAAGTAAGTTATAACTTTCTGTTTTTCCTCGCGGCCTTGCAATCTGTGCCCAAATCTCTTTTAGAAGCTGCGGCTATCGATGGTAGTGGCCCTATTAAGCGCTTTATAACTATCAGTTTTCCTTTAATTTCTCCCACAACTTTTTTCTTATTGGTGGTTAATTTTGCTTATGCCTTTTTTGATACATTCGCGATTATCCATGCGATGACACAAGGTGGCCCTGGTAGTAGTACATCAACTCTGGTTTATAAGGTTTATAACGATGGTTTTGTGGGATTAGATTTAGGATCCTCTGCTGCACAATCCGTTATTTTAATGTTTATTGTCGCAATATTAACCATTATTCAATTTCGTTATGTTGAGAAAAAGGTGGCTTACTGATGGTTGAACGTAGACCTTTATTTCATGCGTTTTGCCACTTTATTCTTATTGTCGGCATACTTTCTGTTGCATTTCCTGTCTGGATTGCACTTGTGGCAACAACCCATCAAAACACCGAATTTGCCACCGGCTCTCCTCTTTGGTTTGGAACTGAAGGCATAAATATTTTTAAATCAATATTTTCACAGGCAGGTACCACGCAAAATAGCGCCATTTCAATTAACAGTATGTTATTGAATTCATTGATTATGGCGATAGTAATCACTATAGGGAAATTAACCATCTCGATTTTATCCGCCTACGCCGTCGTTTTCTTTCGCTTTCCAGGAAGAATGCTTGCCTTTTGGACTATCTTTTTTACGTTAATGTTACCTGTTGAAGTCCGCATTATGCCTACATTTGAGGTGGTCACAGATCTCAATATGTTGAACTCTTATGCAGGTTTAACTATTCCATTAATTGCCAGCGCCACAGCTACTTTTTTATTTCGTCAATTTTTTCTTACCATCACCCCAGAATTAATTGAAGCCGCGAAAATCGATGGTGCTGGCCCTATTAAATTCTTTTTCACTATCTTACTTCCTCTTTCTCGCACGAATATCGCCGCTCTATTTGTTATCACTTTTATTTATGGCTGGAACCAATATCTTTGGCCAATGTTGATCACAACAGATACTCACTACTACACCATTGTCATGGGTATTAAACAGATGGTTGCGGTTTCTGATGGTGTCGTTGAATGGAATAAGATCATGGCAACCACGTTAATTGCAATGTTGCCTCCCGTCCTTATTGTCATTTTGATGCAAAGAGCCTTTGTAAAAGGCTTTATTGATACGGAGAAATAACATGACAACCGTTACTCTCACAAATTTAGAAAAGTGTTATCCAAATGGTCATCAAGCCATTTCTAAATTAAATCTTTCTATTGAGCAAGGTGAAATGGTGGTATTAGTCGGTCCAAGCGGTTGTGGTAAATCGACATTACTGCGAATGATTGCGGGATTAGAAACCATTACACAAGGTGATTTATTTATTGATTGTTTACGGGTTAATGAGCATGAACCTAGTGAACGTGATATTGCCATGGTGTTTCAAAACTATGCCCTTTATCCTCATATGTCAGTTTATAATAATATGGCATATGGCTTACGTAATCGAAAAACACCAAAAGCCAAGATTGAAGAACTTGTTACAAATGCCGCCCAATTACTTGAAATCAGCCATTTACTTGATAGAAAACCGAAAGAGCTTTCTGGTGGACAACGTCAACGTGTCGCAATGGGGAGAGCCATTGTTCGTGATCCTAAAGTCTTTTTATTTGATGAGCCACTCTCTAACCTTGATGCTAAATTACGGGTTCAGATGCGTCTGGAGATCAAAAAATTACAGCGAAAACTCTCCACAACCTCTATTTATGTAACGCATGACCAAGTAGAAGCGATGACATTAGCAGACAAGCTAGTGGTTTTAAATCAAGGAAATATAGAACAAGTAGGTACACCGTTAGATATTTATGAAAGCCCCGCCTCCGTATTTGTAGCTACGTTTATGGGCTCACCAGCAATGAATATCTTAGATGTCCCGATTAATCATGGTGTGATCGAAGTTGCTGATGGACATATTGCCGTTTCATCTCAGCATGTTCCTTATAAAACCATTAAATTGGGTTTACGTCCTGAACATTTAATTATTAACCATCAACATCCTCTTTTTCATGTTGATGTTGAATTTATTGAAGCACTCGGCGCTGATGTTTTGATTTATGCCACGACTTGCGATAAACAGAAACAACCTCTCGTTATTCGTGCACCAAACGATCACGGTGTGAATATTGGAAATAAAATAGGTCTTACCATTCACCCAGAACATCTTCATTTCTTTAATGCACAATCAGGAAAACGTATTAACCGCCCTTTTATGCTCATTAGTGAATTAATGGTTTCATAAGACTTTGATATCACTTTTTTCACTTTCAGTTTAATCTTAATAGCGATATTTTAAATGTCGCTATTTATTTATCATTAAGCAATAAGCACCAAAAATATAAAATTTGTCAGAATTAAAAAAATAAAAGTCACATCCAAATACAACGCTTCTTTGATATTATTCCAAATAAATACAAAATGGCCTTATTTGCATGTAACATAAGCATAATCAAATGATTTATATAACATTCACGCCAATAAACCATCAATCTCTAAGACTAATTTATCCACTAATTCTCTTAAATTTAAATAAGTTAAATTTATTTTCCCCTTTTTATTACACGTAATTAAGAAAAAAGAAAATAAAACACTTACGCTGAAAAAAGAGAAAAACAGATATTGAGATAATATTTCTAACATAACATGCCTATATTGCGCCAATAGATAAGCACTGTTATTCTTCTGCTCGAATTTGATCTGCACTTATATAAACTGCCAAGCAGAAAAGGACTTAATTAAACAATGAAAATTAAATTACTTGCTACAGTGATGGTATCAGCAGCACTACTCTCAGGTTGTCAAAACCTCAATACCGATATGCTGACTAAATCAGGAACCCAACTTTTCCAAGCTGCAACATTAAGCGATGATGATATCAAAGCACTAACAAATGATGCATGTAAAGAGATGGATGCCCAAAATAAAGTCGCACCAGCCAATAGCACTTATACCAAACGCTTAAACAATATCGCTAAAGCATTAGGTAATGAAGTTAATGGCACTCCGGTAAATTACAAAGTTTACATGACCAAAGATGTGAATGCATGGGCAATGGCTAACGGCTGTGTGCGTGTTTACAGTGGCTTAATGGATATGATGACAGATAACGAAGTTGAAGGCGTTTTAGGTCATGAAATGGGACATGTTGCTTTAGGTCATACCCGTAAAGCAATTCAAGTTGCTCACGCAACAGTTGCTGCACGTACGGCAGCAGCATCAGCAGGTGGCGTTGCAGCACAATTAAGCAGCTCACAATTAGCTGAAATGGGTCAGAAATTAATTAATGCTCAATTCTCACAACATCAAGAAACTGAAGCGGATAATTTCTCTTATGACTTACTAACAAAACGTGGTGTGAATACTGCGGGCTTAGTGACCGGTTTTGAGAAACTTGCAAAATTAGGTGGCGGTGATTCAAGTATGTTTGATTCTCACCCACCATCAAAAGAGCGTGCTGATAATATCCGTAATCGCATCGCTGCAGATAAAAAATAATAACTTTGCCCCTATATCTCATGATATGGGGGTTTTTTAGCTTTATCGGTTACGAATGGCGAAAACAATCCGCAACATCGGCAAAAAAACGTTTAATTGCTTGCCTTTCATGCTGATCATATTGTTCAAACAACGCAGACCATTTTGCTTGAGATTGTTGATGCAACAACTCATGAGCATGAAAAAGACGCTCCCCCTCAGTTGTTAAGATAAAAAATATTTCTTTTTGATTATCTGCCAACTTTATTTTTTCAATAGCCCCTTTCTTTTGTAATCGACTACAAATTTTTGAGACTGCGCCTCGAGTCATGGACATATATTCACTGATGGTTGTGAGATTTCTCATACTCTCTTCACCAATACAATGGATCACATGCAGTTCTGTGAGTGAATAATTATCTAACCCATTCTCTTCTAATACTTTTTTATGATCGCTATCAGCACGTTCATCTTTAAGGTGCAAAAAATCACTTAACCCTTTTAATAAGTCTTGTGTTGTCACATTCTCTTTCGACATTTTGTTTCCTTGGAAAAAATATTTCAAAAATAGTAACAAAAGCATTTACAACAATCAAAATATCGCTATTATTATTTTTTGTTTCCGTGGAAACAAAAAATAACGAGAGGCTATAAAATGAAATTATCAATCCGCAGTCTATTTTATCTTATTTGTTTTAGCGCACTACTAGGCTCTTTGGCGCAAAATATCTATACCCCAGTACTTCCTTTGATCCAACAGCAATTTAATACTACGTTATCGTTAGTTAATTTAACGGTATCTGCATTTACTTTTGCTATGGCTGTTATGCAACTACTTTATGGCTCATTGATTGACAAATGGGGAAGAAAACCTATTTTACTCAGTGGATTAGCTATTTCTATTGTGGGTGCATTAGGTTGTATTTGGTCTGATTCTGTTAATTTATTCATTTTTTGGCGTGTGATCCAAGCTATCGGTATTGCGGCTATTCCTGTGGTGGCGGCAACTATTCTTGGCGATCTTTATCAAGGAAACGAGCGAGCTAAAGCGATGGGATCGTATCAAATGCTATTAGCACTAGCCCCTGCCTGTGGCCCCTTATTAGGTGGATATTTAGCGCAACATTATCAATATCAAGGTATTTTTATTTTCTTGTCCGTTGTCGGTGTCATATTACTTATTACCCATCTCTTTTATTTACCTGAAACACATCCAGAACAGAAAAATACCTTTAAAAGCGTATCCGCCATACAACAAGTGCTTATGACATCTGAGGGTAAATCTGTATTTGTCATGAGTTTTATGGTGTTTTATAACTATTTTTGTCTACTGGTTTTCTTACCCTTAATAGCCTTTCATCTTTATCAGCTTAACAGCACTGAAATAGGCGGATTATATATACCTATGTCGATTGCGCTTATCTTAGGTAGCTATTTTTACCGTAGAATTTGCCATTTATTTAATACGAAATATGGCGTGATTATTACTTCTTGTATCAACTTGATTATGTTGATGTTATTTGCTCTCTTTTGGCAAATCTCATTACCTGTAATGCTTGGCTTAACCGTGTTATATGGCTTTTCTCTTGGATTAACTATGCCAACACACACCACATTATTAGCGAGTCATTTTAGTACAATGAGAGCAACTGCAATGGGGATTTATAATTTTATTCGTTATTGTGGAATGGCCGCTGGCCCTATGATTTCAGTCTATTTTGTAACTGACAATAACTATGAGTATGTCTTTTATTCTTGTGTGATCTTAACGAGTTTGGCATTGTGTTTCACCATTAAGACCTTAATATCTTCATTAAAAGAAAAAAAACACACGGCAAACTAACAGGATATTTAATGAAACTGACCATTGAAAAACTAACACAGCTTTCAGAACAAGACCGTATTGATTTAGGCAAAATTTGGCAAGATGTACGTTATCAATCAGCCCTAAAAAATGAGATCAGCAACGAGAATATACTCTTTGTAGCAAGATTTAATGAGCGATTGTTAGCGGCTTGTTGGGTTAAATTATCGGATAAGAAAGCTATTATCACTGATTTTATGGTAAGAGAAGTGACACGCCGTCGCGGTGTTGGACATTATTTACTGACACAATGCTTATCAGCCTACCCTGATATGACTCATTGGCAGGCAATAAGCTTATCCGCCGAAGAAAATGGATATGATGTTGCACATGCTTTTTTAACACACCATCAATTTAGCCCATCGCCACAATCTGATCTCTATGTTCTCAATGTATAAAGTCTAGCCACATTGTAAGCCGTCTCACTTAGATTCTTTTGCGCATTACGAAGTGCATCATCTAGTGTCGAGACACCTGGTACAATAGAGAAAACAGCATCAATACCCTGCTGATGTACCACGCCATAATCAGGTAAATAACCACCGACTAATGCAATCACAGGGCGGTGGTATTTTTTAGCAAGTAGGGCAACCCCTATTGGTGTTTTACCTTGTGCTGATTGGCTATCCATTCGGCCTTCTCCAGTGATGACTAAATCAGCATCAATAAAATATTTTTCTAGTTCAACCGCTTTAGCAACCAGTTCAATCCCCGGCGAAAGCGTTGCTTGCGTAAAGGCAAGTAACGGTAGTGCTAATCCGCCCGCTGCGCCACTTCCTGCAATATTAATAAGATTGCGTTGCGTTATTTTCTCAAGATAAGTACCAAAATGAAGTAAAGCTTTATCAAGTTGCGCAATATCATCTTTGGTCGCTCCTTTTTGAGGACCAAAAATAGCGGATGCCCCGTTTTCTCCACACAATGGATTAGTGACATCACAAGCAATTTCGATCTCGACTTGCTTAAGTTTAGGGTTAAGAGTTGTGATATCAATAGAATGGAGCTGTGTTAATGCTTGTCCACCAAAAGGCAAAGAGGAGCTTAATTTATCTTTAAGACCAAGGCCAAGTGCTTGCATCATGCCGGCACCAGCATCATTTGTAGCACTTCCACCTAATCCTAAAATGATTTTTTTAACGCCCATCTCAAGTGCGGCATTAATGAGTTCCCCCGTACCATAACTGGTCGTTAAATTGGGATTACGTTGAGATGACGGGATAAGATGGAGACCGGAAGCTTGTGCCATTTCAATCACAGCAGTAGAGTTATCGCCTAAAATTCCCCAAGTTGCGGCCACTTGTTTCCCCAAAGGCGAACACACGTGTGTAGAGATAAAACGGCCTTGCGTTGCTTCCACCAGCGATGTCACCGTTCCTTCACCACCATCCGCCATGGGAATACAACAATATTGCGCATTGGGTAAATAACGTGAAAAACCCTGTTTTATTGCTATTGCAACTTCTTTCGCACTTAAGCTTTCTTTAAATGAATCAGGGGCGATAACTATTTTCACGTTATATTCTCCAAGCAATATAAAAGCGATATCTTCATATCGCTTTTATAACATACTCTACTTTACGAGAGCGTATGCTTGGTCTGAAATGTGATTAATCTTCAATCGCTAAACGCAATTTCTTCATCGCATTTTTTTCTAATTGACGAACACGCTCGGCAGAAACACCATATTTTGTCGCCAAGTCTTGCAATGTCGATTTGTTATCATCATCTAGCCAGCGAGCACGAATAATATCTTGGCTACGTTCATCAAGAGTTTCAATTGCTGACGTCAGTTTATCCGTTGCATGATTGTCCCAATTATCTTCTTCAATACCGTCGGCAAAGTCAGAAGATTTATCTTCTAAGAAGAGTACAGGAGCGATAGGATGTGAGTCATCACTATCGTCAGCAGTCATATCAAATGCCATATCTTGCGCTGACATTCGTGACTCCATTTCTCGGACATCACTTTCTGATACGCCTAATTCTCTTGCAACAAGCTCGACTTCATCTTGATTGAACCAACCTAAACGTTTTTTATTTTTTCGCAGATTAAAAAATAGTTTACGTTGTGATTTTGTGGTTGCCACTTTCACAATACGCCAATTACGTAGCACATATTCGTGAATTTCTGCTTTGATCCAATGCACAGCAAAAGAGACAAGTCGAACACCCACTTCTGGGTTAAAACGACGAACCGCTTTCATCAAACCAATATTACCTTCTTGGATAAGATCAGCTTGTGGTAAGCCGTAACCTGAATAGCTACGAGCAACATGAATAACGAAGCGCAGATGTGAAAGGATAAGCGTTCTTGCTGCATCCAAGTCACCATCGTAATGCAGCCGTTCAGCGAGTTCCTTTTCTTCCTCTGCGGTTAACATCGGATAGGAATTGGCTGCACGTATATACGCTTCGATGCTGCCTTGCGGAACCAATGCTAAGGATTGCATTTCTTTTGTCATTCAAATCCTCATGAAAATCAAATAAATAATTAAAATTATCGCTGTAAGGGAAAATAGATGAGCCTTCTAAATATAGCTTAAATAAGAAGTCAGTTAAGGTTTTTTATGATGTGTTTTTATCATAACGACTATTTGACCAGCATAAACACTAAAGGTTCATCTCGCATCTATGTTTACATATCTTTGTACTTTTCTATCACAGATAGCAAATCTGACTGTTACCTTACCATAGAAAAGAGTGCGTACATTATTATGCCAGAGACAGGACGTCGATAAAATGGCTGGGTAGCGATATTAACGGAACCCAGCCTGATAAAAAAATTATTTAGCGGATAAGTATAAAATGCTCTAATCGATTATTCAGGTGTGAATTGACGCAAATGCTGCATTGTCGTCAACCATGCAGCCAACCAGCCAATAATCATAGCAACAAGAATAAGAATGATAGATTCATCAAAACCGAGTCCTGAAATGGAAAAAGAGGTTCCAAACACGGTCGCGGCTTGCGTCACCACATCTGAGAGTTTCCACACCAGTAAAGCTGAAAAAATCAAGGCAAATACGGCACCAATAAAGCCCAGGATCAATCCCCAATTAAGGAAAGGGCGCATAATAAAGCCATCGGTTGCACCGATTAATTTCATCACATTAATGGTATCACGACGACTGAAAATATTGAGACGCACACTGTTGCCAATCACCAATAACAAGGCAACAACCATCAATGTACCAATCACTAAAGCGATTTGCCCAACTAATGAAGTTAACGTTGAAAGCCGAGTAAACCAACTATCATCCATTCTTACTTCGTCAACACCGGGTATTTTCGCAACGCTATCACGCAAATTCACCATTAACTGTTGATCGCTAGGCTCCATAACGGGTGTTACAATCGCAACCGCAGGTAATGGATTCTCTTCTAACATATCTAACGCACTACTAAAGCCAGACCAAGAACGAAATTCCACTAGCGAATCTTGTCGTGAAAGATAGTTAACATCCTCAACTTTATCTAAGGCTTCTATCTTCTTAATGGTGGCTTCAGCTAATGAATCATCAAGAGATTTATCAAGATAAACCGTTAATTGCGGTGTGGGATACCATTGTTCTGCTGCAGTTGAAACATTTTTCCACACAATATAAAAGATGCTAGGCAAGGTGAGAGATATAGCAACAACCATTACTGTTAAAAAAGAGGAGAGCGGCTGGCGTAAAAAATCAGCCATAGTGTTACGCCATGCATAGCGCCACTGTTCGCGTCTTCCCCCTTTTAGCGCCTTGGTTTTTGCGCCTGGCGTTGGCATTGATTTACGGGAAATTTTTGCTTTAGCCATTTTGTCCTCCCACCATTCTGCCTTGCCCTAATGTAAGAATGCGATAATTTCTGCGTTCTATCAGCGACATATCATGTGTCGCCATTAACACGGTTACGCCAACACGGTTGAACTCTTCAAAAAGACGCATAATGCCTTCTGAAAGCTCACCATCAAGGTTACCTGTTGGTTCATCTGCGAGTAAAACAGTCGGTTTATTCACAACCGCGCGCGCAATACCGACACGTTGTTGCTCACCACCAGAGAGTTGAATAGGATAATTTTTGGCTTTATCCAATAGTCCTACTTTATCTAAAGCAGCTGAAACTCGTCGTCGAATATCCTCTTCACTCGCGCCAGCAATAATCAAGGGAAGAGAAACATTGTCATAAACCGTTCTGTCCATCAATAAGTGGTGATCTTGGAAGATCATCCCAATTTGACGACGTAGAAAAGGGATCTCACTATTTTTTAGTCTACTGATATCATGACCAGCAAACCAAATAGCACCATCACTAGGGCGTTCTATTCCACAAATTAACTTAAGTAATGTACTTTTACCGGCACCAGAGTGACCCGTTAAAAAAGCCATTTCACCAGGGCGAAGATGAAAATCAACCCCCTGCAATGCTTGTCTTCCACCTAAATAAGCCTTGCTGACGTGTTCGAAGCGGATCATTAAAACTACTCCTCGCGGGCAAACAGAGCCTCAATAAAATCGTCGGCCTTAAACGGACGTAGATCTTCAATACCTTCACCTACCCCGATATAACGGATAGGAATACTAAACTGATCAGCAATGGAGAAGATAACCCCACCTTTTGCTGTACCATCGAGTTTAGTCAATGTTAATCCAGTTAGCCCAACTGTTTCATTAAAGAGTTTTGCCTGACTAACTGCATTTTGCCCGGTACTGGCATCTAACGTCAGCATCACTTCGTGTGGCGCTTCTTCGTCTAATTTTTTCATAACACGAACGATTTTTTTCAGCTCTTCCATTAAATGGGATTTATTCTGCAATCGTCCTGCGGTATCAGCAATAAGAACATCGACACCTTTTGCTTGGGCTGATTGAATTGCATCAAAAATAACAGATGCAGGATCAGCGCCCGTATGTTGCGCAACAACAGGGATATTATTACGCTCCCCCCAAACTTGTAACTGTTCAACCGCTGCAGCTCGGAATGTATCCCCCGCTGCTAACATGACAGATTTACCTTCAGCTTGGTATTGTCGCGCTAATTTTCCGATTGTCGTTGTTTTACCAACACCGTTAACGCCAACCATTAAAATAACAAAAGGTTTTTTACCTTCAATATTTAGTGGCTTATCAACTTTACTTAAAATATCCCCCATCTCTTCACGCAATTTTCCGTAAAGAGCTTCAGCATCTTTAAGATCTTTATGAGTGGCGTGTTTAGTCAAACTAGTGATGATTTTCGTTGTGGTTTCCATACCCACATCAGCAATTAAGAGTTGTTCTTCTAACTCCTCAAAAAGGTCATCATCAATTTTCTTACCACGAAATAGACTAAGGAATCCTGAACCTAAGTTCTGGCGAGTTTTTAGTAAACCTTTTTTCAGTCGACTAAAGAAACCCTCTTTCTTAGGTTTTTCTTGCTCAACAACTTTATCTGCTAGTACTTCTTCGCGTAAAGATTCAATATCTTCAGCTTCTGCTTGCGCAATAGCGAGACGTTCGTTTTCCTCTTCTTGCGCAAGACGTTGGGCTTCGGCTTCTTGAGCCAGACGTTCTTGCTCTAAACGTGTTGCTTCTTGACGTTCTTGTTCTGCTTTCAGTTCAGCTTGACGCTGGGCTTCTTCTTGCGCTAAACGTTGGGCTTCGGCTTCTTGAGCCAGACGTTCTTGCTCTAAACGTGCTGCTTCTTGACGTTCTTGTTCTGCTTTCAGTTCAGCTTGGCGCTGCGCTTCTTCTTGCGCTAAACGTTGAGCTTCGGCTTCTTGAGCCAGACGTTCTTGCTCTAAACGTACTGCTTCTTGGCGTTCTTGTTCTGCTTTCAGTTCAGCTTGGCGCTGGGCTTCTTCTTGCGCTAAACGTTGGGCTTCGGCTTCTTGAGCCAGACGAGCTTGCTCTGCATGTTCTGCCTCTAAACGTTCTTGTTCCGCTTTTAGTTCAGCTTGGCGCTGGGCTTTTTCTTGCGCTAAACGTTGGGCTTCGGCTTCTTGAGCCAGACGTTCTTGCTCTGCATGTTCTGCCTCTAAACGTGCTTGCTCTGCATCTATTTCAGCTTGGCGTTGGGCTTTCTCTTGTTCTAAACGTTGTTTTTCAGCTTCTTGTGCCAATCTATCTCGCACAACACGTTGCGCCTCTTGGCGCTCAGCTT
Organism: Proteus faecis; assembly: GCF_003144395.1. Classification (GTDB taxonomy): domain Bacteria; phylum Pseudomonadota; class Gammaproteobacteria; order Enterobacterales; family Enterobacteriaceae; genus Proteus; species Proteus faecis. The sequence goes on from NZ_PENZ01000041.1 coordinate 18,844, forward strand.
CTAAACGTTCTGCTTCTAACTGCGCTTGGCAAGCAGCTTCTTCTTGGGCTTCTTTTGCCAAACGTTCCTGTTCTAAACGCTCTTCTTCTAAGCGTTGTTGCTCTTTCTCTTGCTCAATATTTTCTTCTTTGTTACGCCCAAAACCGAGCCACGAGAAAAAACCTTTTTTTTCTTTTGCCATTAGCTACTAAACTCCTCGCACTAAATCATGGCGCGATTACATTGACGATATTGAAAATAATAATGAAGTCTATCATTTGATCATGGATAAACGCATCTTTTATACGAATTTTATGGTAAATTATTCCGGATTAAACCAAGGGAAGTCATCAAGATAACAATAGACACGAATTCCTTATTCCAAAAGACACTCCAAAACTCACGTTTAAACGATATAAATCAAAATAATATGGCCAAAAAACCACAAAAAGCCCCAATGGGACAAATCAGAATAATTGGGGGAAAATGGCGTGGTCGTAAACTTCCTGTTCTTGATAGCCAAGGATTACGACCAACAACAGATAGAGTGAAAGAAACGCTCTTTAATTGGCTAATGCCTGTTATCCAAGATGCCCGTTGCCTCGACTGTTTTGCAGGAAGCGGTGGTTTAGGAATTGAAGCCCTTTCTCGCTATGCTCGTGAAACTACGTTTATTGAATATGAACGTACTGTTGCCCAACAAATTACGACAAACTTAGCCTTACTTAATGCAGAGAATGGGCATGTCATTCAAGACAGTGCATTATCATATCTCGCCAAACAAGGTTCACCTTATAATGTTGTTTTTTTAGATCCTCCTTTCCATAAAGGCATGTTATCAGACACTATCCAATTATTAGAAAAGAACGGTTGGTTAGCGCAAGATTGCTATATTTATATTGAGGAAGAAGTTAAAGCACAGACTTATACAATTCCGACTTGTTGGACATTGCATAGAGAGAAGATCGCAGGACAAGTCACGTATCGTCTTTATATTCGCAGTTTATCTGCTTAATTTTTTATGGAGCTGCTATGTTAATCTTTTTGGGCCGATTTTTAATGGTCGGTGTTTGGGGCTTTCTGCTTTTAAATATTATTTCTCCGTTTCCTAAGCCTCTAAAATATTTTATGGATATTGCATTGATTTTCATGGTGATTATGCATGGACTACAAATCGTTATGTATAAAGCAGGTCAACCTAAAGATCAAAAACCATCAACGGCATTACAATTTCGCATTTTCTTCTTTGGGATCTTTGAGCTTTTAAAAATACAAAAAGAATTACGAAAAGAATACGAAGAAAAACAGAAAAATAAGACCAAACAACAGCCATAAATATTGTTATATTCTCGCAATTACCTGGGGTCATAATCAACCCCAGAGATTGCTAACCTTATGAATCAATCATCTTATTTATTATTTCTGCTCATTACTTGGCATATCTGTTTCAAACTTTATAAAACGACTACCTTGCATAAACAAACGCCCTTTCATTTCAAGTTCAATATTTTGATAAGCTGATTTATCAATCTTTAATACTAAATCTTTACGATCATCAGTGGTTAAACGAAAGGTTACTTGATAATAATGAGTTATTTCTGGGCCAGTGACATCATTTTCTCTTGAACGTCGTTCATTTGCCGCTATTTCTTTTTTATCAATCACTTCAACCATATAGAGTGTAACAGGTGCATTATCATCACTTATTCGCTGTTTACGTTGTTCAAAAAAACGATAAGTCGCTGATGCGATAATAATGATCAGTACTGCAATTCCTAAAATAGCCACTTTATTCATTACACTAATTCCTATCGTTACATGGACCCAACACTGTGTGCTGATATTATTTTAATAAGTGCGTCAGTTTCGTCATTAACCGCTATTCTTAAATTAAACTTTCTGCTATCAATAATAAAACAGTTCTGAATATAAGGAAGATATTATGAGTTGGCCTTTTCTCGCCGTATTATTCTCCGGATGGCTTTATATCGATGCCGCATATCGAGGCCCTAATTGGCAACGATGGTTATTCCGTCCTATCACACTACTTCTTTTATTACTTTGGGCATGGCAAGTTCCTGAACACAATATTAATAGCTACCTTATCGTAGGTGCATTATTAGCGACACTACTTTCTGATATCTTAAGAATATTTGATGGTAAGTATTTACTACCATCCATTGCCTTGATTTTCTTAAGCTACATACTTTATATGGTGAGTTTTTTACTGCCACTCCAACTCTCTTTCTATCTTCCTTTACTTGGATTCGTTATTATTGCTTTTATTATCATTCTAGTCATTGTTTGGGCTAAACTTGATAAATTAGCTATCCCTGCCTCTCTAACTTTATTAGCCGCCTTTGCTATGTTTTGGGTTGCGGGCGAAAGATTCTTCTACTTAAGCAATGATTACAACTTATCAGTAATGATTGGTTCATTATTGTTAGTAATCGCTTACTCAATATGGCTAATCAACCGCTTCCGCTTCTCATTTTCAGCATCTAAAGGACTTGTCAGCGCCTGTTATTTTATTGGGCATTTCTTCATCGTTAGAGCGTTATTCCTTTAGTATTCATCAGCCCCTTATTTTTACAAAATAGAATAAGGGGTTAATTTTGTGACTGCTCCCCGCCCTGTCGGGCGAGGCTTCCCACTTCTTAGACCGCAACCGTCTGTGTGACGGATTTACGCTGGCC
>NZ_PENZ01000026.1 GCF_003144395.1 Proteus faecis
GCTCATCGCCGGTCAGTGGATGCGCATTATAGGGAGATCTCGGATTAGCGCAAGTGTTTATTTCAATTTTTTTTCTGTTCGTTCTCTTTTTGAACTTTACGTCTATTTTTGATACGAAAAACCCTTTTCGAGTATAAAAAATATACGCTTTATCCTGTTATTGTCTATTCGATATATTCTATCAATCACACTCTATTGCTCCACTTTCTCTTTTATTATCAATTTTTACAGTTATATGATTGCTCTCGCCATCCCCCCCTAACCACTGCTATGCTTTTCTTATTATCAAAGTGAAACCAAGTACGAGGTTAATTATGGGGAAATCAACAATCAGGAATTATTTACACCTTTCGCCTTCTATTGATAAAAATGTTTTTATTGATGAAACCGCAACGGTGATTGGAGATGTACGAATTAGTGAAGATGTCAGTATCTGGCCAATGGTTGTTATTCGTGGTGATGTGAACTATGTGAGTATTGGGAAAAGATCAAATATTCAAGATGGTTCGGTTCTTCATGTTAGTCACATCTCACCTAATGCTCCTGAAGGTTTTCCTCTTATTATTGGTGATAATGTTACTGTTGGGCACAAAGCAATGCTACACGGTTGCACAATCGGAGATCGTGTTTTAGTAGGAATGGGTTCTATTTTACTTGATGGTGCAATTATTGAAAACGATGTAATGATTGGTGCAGGTAGTTTAGTTCCACCAGGAAAGCGGCTTGAAAGCGGTTTTCTTTACTTAGGAAGTCCTGTGAAAAAAGTTCGCCCTCTTTCATCAGCAGAAATAGAACACTTTATCTATTCTGCTAATAATTATGTCGGATGGAAAAACAACTATTTAACCAATCATCAATCTGCCATTGATAAAGAATAGATAGGATAGAGAGTTGATAACTCATACTCTGTTACCAACTCTTCAAATTCTTCTTCAATGTCCCAACGATTTTGTTTAAATAATAAAATTCCCTCACCAACACCAAAACGCTTAATAAGCTCTTGCTCTGTAATTTGACAATCAAAAAGCATTCCGTTGATCATTATAGGAAATAGAACACTCCTATTCTCAACTAGCCATATTTCACGATCTGGAAATTGAATGGATTGGTTCATTGATTCAATCTTTCTCTTAATACATTAAGGACTGGGTTTATATCTGGTACAAGTTCATACCACAATTCAAATGCATAAGCTGCTTGTCCTACTAACATACCTAGTCCATCTGATAAACGCGTACTTCCATGTTTTAATGCGTTATATAGAAATGAAGTCATTCCGGTTTGATAATAAAGGTCATAGCATGCTGTTTCAAAACCATAAACATCATTAGGAATAGGTGGTAAATCATTAGTCATACTAGATGACGATGCATTTATAATTAAATCGTAATGCCTATCAGCAACCTCTTCTGCAGCTATTGCTCTGATCGTTCCAAATTGACTAAACTCTTTTACTAATTGCTCAGCTTTAGCAAATGTGCGATTGGTTAAAGTAATATCACAATCATAATCAAGCAATGGAAGTAATATTCCTCTTGTTGCTCCACCAGCGCCAATAACTAAGACTGATTTAACCTTATTAGGTACAATAAAATCGAGCCTTGCTAAATCTAGAATAAGTCCTTGCCCATCAGTATTATCACCAAGAAATGATCCATCTTCTAATTTAACAATAGAGTTAACTGCGCCACATGCTTTTGCTCTATCAGTTAATTTATCCACAAAACGAAATGCATCTTCTTTAAAAGGAACGGTAACATTAGCGCCTCGCCCTCCATTAGAAAAAAAATGTGAGGCGGTTTTATCAAATTCACCTAAAGGAACAAGTAAGCGTCCATAGCCATACTCTATTCCTGTTTGTTTTGAAAAAAATTGGTGAATGAAAGGAGACTGACTATGCTCGATAGGATTCCCCATCACTAAATATTTTTCCATCACAATCACCCTTGTCGGTACAATTCGCCCGTTAATGCATCTCGGATTTCAGAAGGATTCTGTCTGCCACCAACACGCCCTTCAACAATAGGAATTGTGTCCTCAAATTGTTCTCTTACTTCTTCAACTGTACGACATGGTGGTAATCCACTTAAGTTAGCACTCGTTGAAACTAAAGGTTTTCCATAAGCTAAACATAGCTCTTTTACAACTGAGTGATCTGTTACTCTCACAGCTAAAGAATCAAATTTCCCAGTTAACCACTTTGGTGTCGTTGATTTGGCAGGAATAACCCATGTAACAGGTCCTGGCCAAGATGCAAACATTCGATCTCGTTGAGTTTGTGTTAATGCACTATCGTCAATATAAGGTTTCAGCTGCTCATAGTTATCAGCAATTAAAATGAGTCCTTTTTCAATTGAACGTTGCTTTAACATTAATAGTGCCATAACAGCATGCTCGCTATCAGGGTCACAACCTACCCCAAACACAGCTTCTGTTGGATATGCGATAACTTTATTATTTTTTAATGCTTCTATAATAGTATTGCTTACAGGTGATACTTCATTATTCATGTTCTTCTCTTTTTGTTTTTTGTTGCTTTCCACATAATTTGCTGGCGCACATCAATCTTACTCCTTGAGAAGACCTTTTTTCCATCAATAATGGATAGTGGCAATGTTCGCATTCACCATTAATAGGTTTGTTATTTAATACAAATTGGCATTCTGGATATTGGTTACAAGCATAAAATGTCTTACCAAACCGAGATTTACGTTGTAATAGCTTTCCTTTTTCACATTGAGGACAGGGTATAACGGTTTCATCAGGTTTATCAATTTGTTCTATATGTTCACACTCAGGATAATTGCTACAGCCAATAAACATCCCAAATTTACCCTGACGTAAAACTAAATCAGCACCACAGCACTTACAAGGTTGTCCTTCCAAAACTTTGATAATTTGCCCATCACCTTGTGGTTTCAGTGTTTTAATATAGTGGCAATCAGGATAAGCAGAGCATCCTAAAAAAGGGCCATGCCCTCCATTTTTCATCACTAATGCGTTGCCACATTCAGGACATTTTTCCTGTTCAGGTTGCTGTGTAAACGGCATATTCTTTGCCATTATTTTACCTCATTACACTTATTCCAATCGAGTATAGCCACCAGCCACAATAGCGACTTTTTTAATAAGCTCAAGTTCTAATAAAAGAGGAGCTAATGCAGAAGTTGATAATCCACTAGCCTGAGCAATGATATCAATAGGTAACGTTTTATTAAAATGAAGCAAAGGCAAGATCACATCCATCGCTTGTTGTTGTTCGGATGTAACTTGCTCTATTTTAACCTCTTGTTTTTCATTATTGATAAGCGTTGTATATTCTTCTGTTATTAGTTTTTGTTGATATTCATCATCACAAGTAAGCCACTGCAAAGAGCTATTTAAATACTCTAGGATATCTTCTGGTGAAGAAGCTAAATTTGCACCTTGCTTAATAAGCTGATGATTACCTTCAAAATGAGCATTACCTAATAATCCAGGCAACACAAACAACTCTTTACCTTGCTGCAAAGCATAATTTGCTGTTATTAATGAACCACTTTTAATTCCTGCTTCTACAATAAGCAGTGCAGCACTTAGTCCACTAATGATCCGATTTCGTTGAGGGAAATTACGTGCTAAAGGTGGTGTCATAGGTAAATGTTCAGAAATAATAAGGCCTGATTCTTTTATTTGTGTTGCAAGAGTACGATGAAATGACGGATAAATCTGCTCTAAACCGCTTCCTAGTACAGCAATAGTAATACCATTGTTCTTTAATGCACTTCGATGCCCAATACCATCAATACCTTGAGCTAACCCACTTGTAATAGTCAGTTCTTTCTTTACTAATTCCTGAGCAAAATAAGTTGCCCATTTGGAACCATATTGTGTAGCAACTCGACTACCAATTAATGCAATTTGTGTGCTTTTTAAATGCTGCCTATTTCCTGCAACAAAAAGCAAAAGTGGCGGTGATGAAATTTGCTTTAATAAAGATGGATAATCTGAATCTGTAATCGTTAATAATGATGATTTATTTTTATCTAACCACTTTAATGTATCAGTGACAGCATTTGCATGAAGTCTTAAGAATTGATGACTTTGCTGTTCGGAAAGACCACAACCTATTAATAGTTTTTGATTTAACTGAGTCAAAGATTGTAGATACTTTGCAATTTGAATCGCTTTATTAACGGGTAGTCTTGAAACAGCATTAAGCCTGATCCATATTTCTCTAGCATCCATGCATTATCCTAATATTGTTTTTAACAAATAAGGTGAGTGCGAAATACACCAAATACTGTCAATCTAGACAATAAATGTCTAGAATAGACGTTAAATCCTATTCACATTTTAGAAACAGTCCGAATAAATTATGGCAGTGTTACACGTATTACATTATCCAGACGAGCGCCTTCGCACGATTGCAAAACCCGTCGAAAAAGTTGATGCCGAAATTCAAAAAATTGTCGATGATATGTTTGAAACAATGTATTTGGAAGAAGGTATCGGTTTAGCCGCGACACAGGTGAATATTCACCAGCGCATTATCGTCATTGATGTCTCTGAAACAAGAGATGAAAGACTGGTATTAATAAACCCAGAACTTCTTGATGCCAACGGTGATACAGGTATAGAAGAAGGCTGTTTATCTATCCCAGAACAGCGTGCTTTTATTCCTCGTGCAGAACATGTAAAAGTAAAGGCTCTTGATTACAATGGTCAGCCTTTTGAGTTAGAAGCGGATGATTTATTAGCTATCTGTATTCAACATGAAATGGATCATTTAGTTGGTAAGCTATTTGTAGATTATTTATCTCCATTAAAACGCCAACGCATCCGTCAAAAAGTTGAAAAACTCGATAAGCTAGATAAAAAAAGAGCTAAAGCAGGACAGTAACAGTTAAATTGAAACAGGAAGGAAACGTGTCTGATTCATTACGTATTATTTTTGCGGGAACACCCGATTTTGCAGCTCGACATTTAGCTGCATTGTTATCAACCCAACATCGTGTGGTGGGAATATTAACACCTCCAGATAAACCCGCAGGAAGAGGTAAGAAACTGACTATTAGCCCTGTTAAAGAACTGGCATTAACTCATGATATTCCTGTTTATCAACCAGCCTCTTTAAAACCAGAAGAGAACCATAAGTGGATAGCAGCACAACAAGCAGATATTATGATTGTTGTCGCTTATGGCATGATTTTACCTAAGGCCGTTCTTGAAATACCGCGTTTAGGTTGTCTTAATGTGCATGGTTCTCTCCTTCCTAAATGGCGCGGTGCTGCACCAATTCAACGCTCTTTGTGGGCTGGAGATAAAGAAACGGGCGTCACAATTATGCAAATGGATGTTGGTTTAGATACAGGCGATATGCTGTATAAAGCGTCATGCCCAATTACGAATGAAGATACCAGCGCATCACTGTATGAAAAGCTTGCAGAACTTGGCCCCAAAGCCCTAACAACTACTTTAGATCTCATTACCTCAGGTAAAGTAAAAGCTGAAAAACAAGACGATAATTTAGCGAATTACGCACAAAAATTATCGAAAGAAGAAGCAAAAATTGATTGGTCATTATCAGCAGAACAGATTGAACGTTGCATAAGGGCATTCAATCCATGGCCAATGAGTTTTTTCATGTTAGACGAGCAACCTGTAAAAGTATGGAAAGCACAAGCTATTGCGGATAATACAGATCAACTCGCAGGAACCTTATTAAAAGCAGATAAAACAGGTATTTATATTGCTACAGGTAATGGCATTCTAAATATTACTGAATTGCAACCATCAGGTAAGAGACCTATGGCTTCTGCTGATTTCTTAAACTCGAAGAGAGATTGGTTCACTCCTGGAAAAGTCATTCAATAATAATTCTAAGCCCTGATATCTAATATTATTATCAGGGTTTTCCTTTTTTCGCGCTAATGTAATACATCTCTGGCGCTCATTATTAAACGTTAACTCATCATGAAAACGTCATACAACTTACGTAGCATTGCAGCTAAAGCAATTAACCAAGTATTAGATCAAGGTTTATCTCTAAGTACTGTCATACCAGAACTTCAGAAAAATATTTCAGACAAAGATAAAGCTTTGTTGCAAGAAATCTGCTTTGGCGTATTACGTACATTGCCACAATTAGAATGGATTATTCAGCAACTCATGGATAAACCCTTAAAAGGCAAACAACGTATTTTACACTACCTTATTATGGTTGGCTTATATCAGCTTCTTTATACACGTATTCCTGCTCACGCAGCGCTAGCGGAGACAGTAAATGGTGCTGTTGCACTAAAAAAACCACAGTTAAAAGGCTTGATTAACGGTGTGTTACGTCAGTTTCAACGCCAACAAGATATCCTGAACGAACGTTTTCAAAATAGCGAAAGTCGTTTTCTTCATCCATCATGGCTACTTGCTCGCATTAAAAAGGCTTATCCTGAGCAGTGGATGAGTATTATTGAAGGCAATAACCAAAAACCACCAATGTGGTTACGTGTAAATCAACGTCATCATTCTCGAGAAGAGTATTTAACATTACTTGAAAATGAAGAAATTCCCGCTATTGCTGATGACAGCCACCCTTTCGCGATCCGTTTAGAGAATCCATGCAACGTGAACCTACTTCCTGGATTTGCTGATGGTTGGGTAACAGTTCAAGATCGTTCAGCTCAACGTTGTGCTGAATTATTAGCACCAGAAAATAAAGAGCAGATCCTTGATTTATGTGCCGCGCCAGGTGGTAAAACAACACATATTCTAGAGATAGCTCCTCAGGCTCAAGTATTAGCTATTGACATAGATGAACAACGTTTAAAACGAGTACAAGAAAATCTTACGCGTTTAAAACTTAATGCGGTCGTCAAAAGTGGTGATGGTCGTTATCCTGAACAATGGTGTGCCGGCATGCAGTTTGACCGAGTTCTTCTTGATGCACCATGCTCAGCAACAGGTGTTATCCGGCGCCACCCAGACATAAAATGGCTTCGTCGTAATGACGACATTGAGCAATTAGCTCAAATTCAAAAAGAGATCCTTCACGCTATTTGGCCATACCTAAAATCTGGTGGCACATTGGTTTATGCAACCTGCTCTATTTTACCTGAAGAAAATAAACAACAAGTTGAAGCATTTTTAGCATCAACGAAAGATGCACAATGTGATTATCAGCACCAATGCTTACCAGAAGAAGAAGGTGGCGATGGTTTCTTTTATGCATTGATCAAGAAAATATGATCTTGTGATAAAAGATGATATCAGATCTAAAAAACGCTACTATTTCAACGCAAGATCATCAAGATCTTGCGTTTCTTTTCTATTTGTTAATCGAATACTCTGAGAAATTACGATGAAAATTATTATCTTAGGAGCTGGTCAAGTAGGTGGCACTCTCGCTGAAAATCTTGTCGGGGAGAATAATGATATTACTGTCGTTGACACTAATGCAGATCGCTTACGCCAACTTCAAGATAAATTCGATTTACGAGTAGTCAATGGACATGGATCTCACCCAAGGATCTTAAGAGAGGCGGGGGCTGAAGATGCAGATATGCTGGTTGCCGTCACCAACTCTGACGAAACCAATATGATAGCGTGCCAAGTTGCTTACACTCTATTTAATACGCCCAATAAAGTTGCTCGGATACGTGCCTCTGAATTTGTTCGTGAAGCAGACAAACTCTTTCTCCCAGAAGCTATTCCCATTGATTATTTAATCTCACCAGAGCATTTAGTTATTGATTATATTTATAAATTAATCCAATACCCCGGTGCCTTACAAGTTGTTAATTTTGCCGATGGTCAAGTCAGTATTGTTGCAGTAAAAGCGTATTACGGTGGTTCTCTCGTTGGGAATGCGTTATCAACATTGCGTGATCATATGCCACATATCGATACACGTGTTGCTGCGATTTTTCGTCAAGATAGACCTATACGACCTCAAGGCTCCACAATTATTGAAGCTGGAGATGAAGTTTTCTTTGTGGTCGCATCTCAGCATATTCGTGCAGTAATGAGCGAATTACAACGATTAGAAAAACCTTATAAACGCATCATGATTGTTGGTGGTGGTAATGTCGGTGCTGGTTTAGCCGCTAGATTAGAAAAAGATTATAGCGTCAAGCTTATTGAACATAATCAGCAACGTGCAACAGAGCTGGCTGAACTACTCCATGACACCATCGTTTTTTATGGTGATGCATCAGATCAAGAGCTTCTTGCTGAAGAACATATAGAACAAATCGATGTCTTTATCGCACTGACTAATGATGATGAGGCCAATATTATGTCAGCGATGCTGGCAAAAAGAATGGGTGCAAAAAAGGCGATGGTACTAATTCAACGTAGTGCTTATGTTGATTTAGTCCAAGGTGGGGTTATTGATATTGCCATATCACCACAACAAGCAACTATTTCTGCACTTTTAGGTCATGTTCGCAAAGCCGATATTGTTAGTGTTTCATCATTACGACGAGGTGTTGCGGAGGCGATCGAAGCGGTGGCACATGGTGATGAAAATACATCGAAAGTTGTTGGTCGCCGTATACAAGATATAAAGCTACCACCTGGAACCATCATTGGTGCAATTGTTAGAGAGCAAGATGTTATTATTGCCAACGCGAGTCACTCTATAGAACAAGGTGATCATGTGATTATGTTTATCACTGATAAAAAATATGTCCCTGAAGTTGAAAAGCTTTTCCAACCTAGCCCATTTTTCTTATAACGACTAGACTATGTAGAAATAAGAATAATAGTAATTGTTACTTATAATGGTCTACCAGTATCATGTTAGATACTATATTTTTACATAATAAATCTATACATAGATAAATAAGGGGTGGTTATGTCTTTTTTAAAAGAGTTTCGTGAATTCGCAATGAAAGGCAATGTGGTTGATATGGCTGTCGGTGTCATCATTGGTGCAGCCTTCGGTAAGATTGTTTCATCATTAGTTGCTGATATTATTATGCCACCTCTAGGTTTATTAATTGGTGGTATCGACTTCAAGCAGTTTAGTCTTGTATTAAGAGATGCTAGTGGGGATGTCCCAGCGGTTGTACTAAATTATGGTATGTTCATTCAAACTGTGTTTGATTTTGCCATTGTTGCATTTGCTATTTTCTGTGCAATCAAATTAATTAACAAAACACGTCGCCAAGCAGAAGAAGCACCTAAAGCACCACCTGCACCTTCCGCAGAAGAAACGCTATTAACTGAAATTCGTGATTTATTAAAAAATCAGCAAAAATAAAAACTAAAAGGCCAGTGATAACAATTGAAAGAATCTTTTGTTATCACTGGCCTCCCAGTTACCTTTTTTGTTATGTTTCGCTTTTCTCATATAACTTCCTTTTCCTTTCTTATTCTTTTCCACACGTTGTCTAAATAGTGGATCATGAACAAGTGCTGCTAAAGCATTATCTTTAATAACACCTTTCTGGTGCTGATATTTGCTAGACATAAAAACCTCTTAAATTATTAAAGAACATAAAACGTAATACGGTAAAGATATTATTGTTTTGTGGCGCCAGATTCAAGTATTTCAAGAATAGAACAATAAGTACTTTCATGAGCACTACCACAACATGCATTACTTAACATTTTCAATGAATCACGCATTCTTTCCATTTCTTTCAAGCGAATTTCAACTTCAGCAAGTCTTGCATCAACAATATGCTTTGATTCAACACATGTGTGATGTGCAGGATCAACGCGAATAGAAAGTAGCTCTGTAATCGCGTCTAATGTAAAGCCTAACTCTTTTGCATAACGAATAAAACGTAAACGCTGGAGATCTTGCTCTGTATATAGACGATAACCGCCTTCTGTTCGTCTATCATGATCCATCAATCCTTGTTTTTCATAAAAACGGATTGTATCTGTCGTCACATTCGCTAATTTTGCAACTTGCCCAATACGATACATGGATCATTTCCTCATTTTAAATGATGAATAGCATAGCAAATAATCAAAAGAATAGAATTGAAATATAGTGTGAAGTTTATCTTATAAAAATAGCAGTATGCTGAAATCACAAAAAATAAATATGATGCAACACAAAAGTAAGTAAAAAAGTAAGGAATAACAAATAGAAAGGTTAGAGTATAAATTGATAAGTTATTTTTATAAAAACAATTTCAGTAATTATTATTTTCAATAAACGTAAAAAAACCGGATTAAAAATCCGGTCTTTTTATTCGCTTCACTAAATAATAATTAAATTATTCAGCTGCTGCTTCTGTTTCAGAATCAGCACGGTCAACAAGCTCAATGTAAGCCATTGGAGCGTTGTCACCAGCACGGAAGCCACACTTCAGAATACGAGTGTAACCACCTGCACGGCTCGCAAAACGCGGACCTAATACTGTAAACAGTTTTGCCACGACTTCGTTATCACGAGTACGGGCGAATGCCAGACGACGATTAGCTACGCTGTCGGTCTTGGCAAGAGTAATCAGCGGCTCAACGACGCGACGCAGTTCTTTCGCTTTAGGCAAAGTTGTCTTGATGATCTCATGACGAACTAAAGAACCTGCCATGTTACGAAACATAGCCTGACGATGGCTGCTGTTGCGGTTCAATTGACGACCACTCTTACGATGGCGCATGACCTTATCCTTCTCAGTAAAACCTTAACCTGTGATCTTATTCATCAGCGATACTTGCAGGTGGCCAATTCTCAAGGCGCATGCCCAGAGATAAACCACGCGACGCCAGTACGTCTTTAATCTCAGTAAGAGATTTCTTACCAAGGTTAGGCGTCTTAAGTAATTCAACTTCAGTACGCTGTACCAGATCACCGATGTAGTGGATTGCTTCTGCCTTCAGACAGTTAGCAGAGCGGACAGTCAATTCAAGATCGTCTACTGGGCGCAGTAAGATAGGATCGAATTCTGGCTTCTCTTCTTTAACTTCTGGCTGACGAACATCACGTAAGTCAACAAAAGCTTCAAGCTGTTCAGCCAGGATAGTCGCTGCACGGCGAATCGATTCTTCTGGATCGATAGTACCGTTAGTTTCCATCTCGATAACCAGCTTATCCAAGTCGGTACGCTGTTCAACACGAGCTGCTTCCACATTATAAGCAATACGCTCAACTGGGCTATAGCACGCATCTACTAAAAGGCGACCGATAGGGCGCTCATCTTCTTCCGAATGAATTCGGGCAGAAGCCGGCACATAACCACGACCACGCTGAACTTTGATACGCATATTAATAGATGCGTTCTCGTCTGTAAGGTGGCAGATAACGTGCTGCGGCTTGACGATTTCGACATCACCGTCATGGATGATATCGGCTGCAATAACAGGGCCAATGCCAGATTTGCTCAAAGTAAGAATAACTTCATCTTTACCATGAACTTTTACCGCCAACCCTTTAAGGTTGAGCAGTATTTCTAGGATATCTTCCTGAACACCTTCTTTGGTGCTGTACTCATGCAGTACACCATCAATCTCAACCTCTGTTACCGCACAACCCGGCATAGACGAAAGCAGAATACGGCGCAGTGCGTTACCAAGAGTATGGCCGAAGCCTCGCTCTAATGGTTCAAGGGTCACCTTGGCGTGCGTCGAACTGACTTGCTCGATATCAACCAGGCGCGGTTTTAGAAACTCTGTCACAGAACCCTGCATTGTGTCCTCTCTTTGGTGCTAAGCCTTACTTGGAGTAAAGCTCGACGATCAGGTGCTCGTTAATGTCAGCAGATAAGTCAGTACGTTCAGGAATACGCTTGAACACACCTTCCATCTTAGCAGCATCAACTTCCAGCCATGTTGGCTTTTCACGCTGTTCAGCCAGCTCTAAAGCAGCCTTAATACGAGACTGTTTTTTCGATTTTTCACGAACGCTGACTACGTCATTCGGGGAAACCTGATAAGAAGCAATGTTAACCACGCGACCATTTACCATGATTGCTTTATGGCTAACCATCTGACGTGCTTCTGCGCGAGTTGCGCCAAAGCCCATACGATAAACAACGTTATCCAGACGACCTTCCAGCAGAGTCAGCAGGTTTTCACCTGTGTTGCCTTTCAGACGAGTTGCTTCTTTGTAGTAGTTACGGAATTGACGTTCTAGAACACCGTAAATACGACGTACTTTTTGTTTTTCACGTAACTGAACACCGTAATCAGAAAGACGCGGTTTACGTGCGCCGTGCTGACCTGGTGCTTGTTCCAGTTTACACTTGGTGTCAATCGCCCGAACGCCAGATTTTAGAAATAAATCTGTACCTTCACGGCGGCTCAGCTTGAGCTTAGGACCCAAATATCTTGCCATTTTCTTTCTCCAACTTTCCTAAAAACGAAAACGTTATTAAACGCGACGTTTTTTCGGTGGACGACAACCGTTATGAGGAATCGGAGTCACATCAGTAATATTAGTGATGCGGAAACCAGCCGCGTTTAATGCACGGATAGTTGACTCACGACCAGGACCAGGTCCTTTAACCATAACTTCCAAGTTCTTAATTCCGTACTCTTTAACAGCTTCAGCGCAACGTTCTGCTGCAACCTGAGCCGCGAACGGAGTAGATTTACGAGAACCACGGAAACCGGAACCACCGGCAGTAGCCCAACCCAATGCGTTACCTTGACGATCGGTAATAGTAACGATTGTGTTGTTGAAAGAAGCATGGATATGAGCCACACCGTCAGAGACTTGTTTTCTTACACGCTTACGTGCACGAATAGGTGCTTTTGCCATTGTTCAAATACCCCGATTATTTCTTGATCGGCTTACGCGGACCCTTACGGGTACGTGCGTTAGTCTTAGTACGCTGACCGCGAACTGGTAGACCACGACGATGACGTAAACCACGGTAAGTACCAAGATCCATCAGACGTTTGATGCTCAGGGTAACTTCACGACGCAGATCACCTTCTACAACGTATTTGGCAACTTCGTCACGCAGCTTGTCGATTTGCTCTTCAGACAGCTCACTGATCTTAACATTTTCAGCAATACCAGCAGCTACACAGATAGCCTGTGAGCGGGTTTTACCGATACCGTAAATCGAAGTTAATGCGATTACAGTATGTTTATGATCAGGAATGTTAATGCCTGCTATACGGGCCACTATGCACTCCTAAATTAGCAGTTATACAGTACTATTCTGAAAAGCCCGTTTTCAGGATACTCAAACAATACTGTATATATTATAAAAGATTGGGCTGGCTAATTTAGCCAGCTCAACCGAACTTTGCAAGAAAAAAATGCAATAAATTAGCCTTGACGCTGTTTATGCTTAGGCTCGACGCTGCAAATTACACGCACGTGACCGTGACGTCTAACAATTTTGCAGTTACGGCACATTTTCTTGACGGAAGCACGAACTTTCATTTTTACTCTCCGTAACTTCTAAAACAAATCGCTTATCAGTAATTAACCTTTAAGATTTGCTTTTTTCAATGCAGACTCATACTGACTTGACATCAGGAGAGTTTGCACTTGAGCCATAAAATCCATGATGACTACAACCACGATTAAGAGGGAAGTACCACCAAAATAGAAAGGTACTTTCATTGCGTCACGCATGAACTCCGGGATGAGACAGATAAAGGTAATATACAAGGCACCGATTAAGGTTAAACGTGTCATTACTTTATCTATATATTTAGCCGTCTGCTCTCCCGGGCGAATTCCTGGTACAAATGCACCGGACTTCTTCAGGTTATCTGCCGTTTCTCTTGGGTTGAAAACCAACGCCGTATAGAAGAAACAGAAGAATATGATTGCAGCAGCGTATAGTAACACATAAATAGGTTGACCAGGCTGTAGATTTAAAGAAATCGTCGTCAGCCAACCCCACCCTGTACCATCGCCAAACCAAGAGGTTATTGTACCAGGAAACAGGATAATACTTGAAGCAAAAATTGCTGGTATAACACCCGCCATATTTACTTTAAGTGGTAGATGTGTACTTTGTGCCGCGTATATTCTACGCCCTTGTTGACGTTTTGCATAGTTAACAACGATACGACGTTGTCCTCTTTCTACAAAAACAACAAAGAAAGTAACCGCGAACACCAATACTGCAACCAACAATAACAGGAGGAAGTGCAGTTCGCCTTGCCGCGCCTGCTCGATGGTTTGACCAATGGCAGGTGGAAGACCTGCAACGATACCTGCAAAGATAATGATTGAGATACCGTTACCAATACCACGTTCAGTGATTTGCTCACCTAACCACATTAGGAACATTGTCCCAGTGACTAAGCTCACAACAGCCGTAATATAGAATGGTAGACCTGGGTTAATTACCAGACCTTGCATTCCTGGCATATTCGGTAAGCCTGTTGCGATACCAATTGATTGGAATATCGCCAGCACCAAAGTACCATAACGGGTATATTGGCTGATCTTACGACGACCGGCCTCCCCTTCCTTCTTAATCTCTGCTAACCGAGGGTTAACCACTGATAAGAGTTGGATAATAATCGATGCCGAAATATAAGGCATGATACCCAGCGCAAAGATAGAAGCACGGCTAAGAGCACCACCAGAGAACATGTTAAACATTTCAATGATGGTGCCTTTTTGCTGATCGAGCAATTTGGCAAGCACAGTGGCATCAATACCAGGGATAGGAATAAAAGAGCCAATCCTAAAGACAATAAGTGCACCAAGAACAAACAAAAGTCTGCGTTTTAGTTCACCAACACCACCTTTAGCACTCTGAAAATCTAAACCTGGTTGTTTAGCCATCTGTCACTTATTCCTCAATTTTACCGCCAGCTGATTCGATTGCTGCACGGGCACCTTTGGTAACACGCAGACCACGAATAGTCACTGCACGGTTAACCTCGCCAGACAGAATTAATTTTGCAAATTCAATCTGTGGGCCAACAACGTTTGCGGCTTTCAGTGCATTCAGATCGATTACATCGCCTTCAACGTAAGCTAAATCAGACAGACGGATTTCCGCAGTCACGAATGATTTACGTGAAGTAAAACCAAATTTTGGTAAACGACGATATAAAGGCATCTGGCCACCTTCAAAACCACGACGTACGCCACCGCCAGAACGAGATTTCTGACCTTTGTGACCACGGCCGCCAGTTTTACCTAAGCCAGAACCGATACCACGACCTACACGTTTAGGCGCATGCTTGGCACCTTCAGCCGGAGACAGAGTATTTAAACGCATCTCTTACTCCTCAACTTTAACCATATAGGAAACCAAGTTGATCATACCGCGAACTGCTGGTGTATCTTCGCGTTCTACAGTGTGACCGATGCGACGCAGACCTAAACCTGTCATCGTTGCCTTATGTTTAGGCAAACGACCGATTAAGCTGCGTGTTTGAGTAATTTTAATAGTCTTAGCCATGGTCATTACCCCAGAATTTCTTCAACGGATTTACCACGCTTAGCTGCGACCATATCTGGAGACTTCATGCTATCTAAAGCGTCCAGTGTTGCACGAACCACGTTAATCGGGTTAGTGGAACCATAGGTTTTAGCCAGTACGTTACGAACGCCAGCCACTTCTAGAACTGCACGCATTGCACCACCTGCGATGATACCGGTACCTTCATGAGCAGGCTGCATAAATACGCGTGAGCCTGTGTGAGTACCTTTAACAGGGTGGAACAGAGTACCGTTGTTTAAAGAGACGGTTTTCATATTGCGACGGGCTTTTTCCATCGCTTTCTGGATTGCTGCCGGAACTTCGCGAGCTTTGCCATATCCAAAACCAACGCGGCCATTACCATCACCAACTACTGTAAGAGCGGTGAAGCTAAAGATACGACCACCTTTAACGGTTTTAGATACGCGGTTTACCGCGATCAGCTTTTCCTGCAGTTCGCCAGCTTGTTTCTCGATGTGAGCCATCTTACACTCCTACCTTAGAACTGAAGGCCAGCTTCACGGGCAGCATCTGCCAGTGCCTGGACTCGACCATGATATTGGAAACCGGAACGGTCAAATGATACTACTTTGATACCTTTTTCCAGAGCGCGTTCAGCAACAATTTTACCAACTACCGCTGCTGCTTCTTTGTTTCCAGTGTTTTTCAGTTGCTCAATGATAGCTTTTTCTGTAGTAGAAGCGGCCACCAAAGTTTCAGAACCGTTTGGTGCAATAACCTGCGCATAAATATGGCGAGGGGTACGGTGTACCACCAGGCGAGTCGCACCCAATTCCTGGAGCTTACGGCGTGCGCGGGTCGCACGACGGATACGAGCTGCTTTCTTATCCATAGTGTTACCTTACTTCTTCTTAGCCTCTTTGATACGCACAACTTCGTCGGCGTAACGAATACCTTTACCTTTATAAGGTTCAGGGCGACGGTAAGCACGCAGTTCAGCTGCTACTTGACCAATCACTTGCTTATCCGCACCTTTCAGTACGATTTCAGTTTGTGTTGGACATTCAGCAGTGATGCCTGCTGGCAGTTGGTGTTCCACTGGATGTGAAAAACCTACTGATAAGTTAACCGCATTGCCTTTAATAGACGCACGATAACCTACACCTACCAGTTGCAGTTTCTTAGTGAAGCCTTCGGTAACACCTACAACCATTGCATTTAACAGAGAACGAGTAGTACCCGCCTGTGCCCATGCATCAGCAAAACCATCGCGAGGTGCGAAAGTTAATTGGTTGTCAGCATGTTGAATTTCAACTGCATTATGGATAGTACGAGTTAGCTCGCCGTTTTTACCCTTAATCGTAATTACCTGACCGTTGAGTTTAACCTCTACGCCGGCAGGAATGACGACGGGTGCTTTTGCCACACGAGACATTCTTTCCTCCCGAATTAAGCTACGTAGCAGATAATCTCGCCACCAAGACCTGCTTGGCGAGCTGCACGATCAGTCATAACACCTTTTGAGGTAGAAACAACAGCGATGCCCAGTCCTGCCATAACTTGTGGCAGCTCATCTTTTCTTTTATAGATGCGCAGACTTGGACGGCTTACGCGCTGAATGCTTTCTACTACAGCCTTACCTTGGAAATATTTTAAAATAATTTCCAGTTCTGGCTTAGTGTCGCCTTCAATTTTAAAATCTTCGATATAACCTTCTTCCTTAAGCACGTTGGCAATCGCCACTTTCAGCTTGGAGGAAGGCATTGTGACCGCAACTTTATTCGCGGCCTGACCGTTACGGATACGGGTCAGCATATCCGCGATGGGATCTTGCATGCTCATCTGTCTTTACTCCCGTGATTCAATTATGGTAATTACCAGCTAGCCTTTCTAAGGCCCGGGATTTCACCGCGCATAGCGGCTTCACGGACTTTAATACGGCTGAGGCCAAATTTCCGCAGGAAACCGTGCGGACGTCCAGTTTGACGGCAGCGGTTACGCTGACGTGAAGGACTTGAATCACGTGGCATAGTTTGCAGTTTCAGAACAGCATTCCAACGATCTTCGTCAGACACGTTCACATCTGAAACGATAGCTTTCAGTTCTGCGCGTTTTGCGAAGAATTTCTCAGCTAAATTCGCACGTTTTACATCACGTGCTTTCATAGATTTCTTAGCCATGAATGCCCTGCCTTACTTGCGGAACGGGAAGTTAAACGCTGCTAACAGTGCGCGACCTTCATCATCTGATTTCGCAGTCGTAGTAATGGTAATATCCAAACCACGAACACGATCCACTTTATCGTAATCGATTTCAGGGAAGATGATTTGCTCACGTACGCCCATGCTGTAGTTACCACGTCCATCAAATGATTTAGCGGACAAACCACGGAAGTCACGGATACGTGGTACAGCAATAGAGATCAGGCGTTCAAAGAACTCCCACATGCGTTCGCCACGCAGGGTCACTTTACAGCCGATCGGATAGCCCTGGCGGATTTTGAAGCCTGCAACAGATTTGCGTGCTTTGGTGATCAAAGGTTTTTGACCTGAGATTGCTGCTAAATCAGCTGCTGCATTGTCCAGCAGTTTTTTATCAGCAATAGCTTCACCAACACCCATATTCAGGGTGATCTTCTCGACCCGAGGGACTTGCATGACAGAATGGTAACCAAACTGAGACATCAGTTTTTGGACTACCTCGTCTTTGTAGTAATCATGCAGTTTCGCCATCGTATACTCCAAATTACTTGATAGTTTCTTTATTAGATTTGAAGAAACGAACTTTTTTGCCGTCTTCGAATCTAAAACCTACACGGTCAGCCTTACCGGTTGCCGCATTGAAGATTGCAACGTTAGAAACTTGGATAGAAGCTTCTTTTTCAACGATGCCACCTGGTTGGTTCAGAGCCGGAACTGGCTTCTGATGTTTTTTAACCAGATTGATACCTTCAACGATAACTTTACCAGAAGAAAGAACCTGTTTTACTTTACCGCGCTTACCTTTATCTTTACCAGTCAGCACGATAACTTCGTCTTCACGACGGATTTTCGCTGCCATTGCCTGCTCCTTAGAGTACTTCAGGTGCCAGAGAGATTATTTTCATAAACTTCTCGTTACGAAGTTCACGAGTAACCGGCCCAAAAATACGCGTACCAATAACTTGCTCGCTGTTGTTGTTTAACAATACACAAGCGTTGCTATCGAAGCGAATGACAGAACCGTCAGGGCGACGAACACCCTTCTTGGTGCGCACCACTACCGCTTTCAGTACATCACCTTTCTTAACTTTACCACGTGGAATTGCTTCCTTGATGGTAATTTTGATGATGTCACCTACATCTGCGTAGCGACGGTGCGAGCCACCTAGAACCTTGATACACATTACGCGACGTGCACCGGAGTTGTCGGCCACGTTCAGCATAGTCTGTTCTTGGATCATTTTAGTGCTCCGCTAAATGTCAACTACTACTGAGCCACTTCCACATTAGAAGAGGCCGTTCAATATCCCATAATACGAGGGAGCGGCATTATAACACCACATTCTCGATATGGACAGAAAAAATAAACGGCTCGTTCAGTTTTGAGCCGTTTATTTCGTACGAAAAGGCTATTTTATTACAGAATAGCTTTTTCTACAACGCGAACTAACGCCCAAGACTTAGTCTTAGATAGTGGACGTGTTTGACGAATTTCTACTACGTCACCAATTCCACATTCGTTGTTCTCGTCATGTACATGCAGTTTGGTCGTACGACGGATAAACTTACCATATAATGGGTGTTTAACCATACGATCGATAGCAACGACAATAGATTTTTCCATTTTGTCACTAACTACACGACCTTGCAGAGTACGGATTTTATCGGTCATTACGCACCCGCCTTCTCAGTCAGTAAAGTCTTAACGCGTGCGATATTACGACGCACTTGTTTCAACAGATGAGACTGTTGTAACTGACCACTTGCTGCCTGCATACGCAGATTAAACTGCTCGCGCAGTAAGTTCAGCAGTTCTGTGTTCAGCTCTTCAACGCTCTTTTCGCGCAGCTCTTTTGCTTTCATTACATCACCGTCTTAGTTACAAAGGTGGTTTTGATAGGCAGTTTTGCTGCCGCCAGCTTGAATGCTTCACGGGCCAGTTCTTCAGGCACACCATCCATTTCATACAGGACTTTACCTGGCTGGATTAAGGCAACCCAATACTCAACGTTACCTTTACCTTTACCCATACGGACTTCGAGCGGCTTTTCAGTGATTGGTTTGTCTGGGAACACACGGATCCAGATTTTACCCTGACGCTTAACTGCACGGGTCATTGCACGACGTGCCGCTTCGATCTGACGTGCAGTCAGACGACCACGGCCCACAGCTTTAAGACCGTAAGTCCCGAAGCTTACATCCGCACCAGCAGCTAAGCCACGGTTGCGGCCTTTGTGCACTTTACGGAATTTTGTACGCTTTGGTTGTAACATCAGCGACTCTCCTTACTTGCGGCCTTTACGCTGCTGCTTTTTAGGTTGAGCAGCCGGTTTTTCCGCCTGTTCAACTGCAGCCATACCACCCAGGATCTCACCTTTGAAGATCCATACCTTAACGCCGAGCACACCATAAGTGGTTTGTGCTTCTGAGGTATTGTAGTCGATATCTGCACGCAGAGTGTGCAGAGGTACACGACCTTCACGATACCATTCAGTACGAGCGATTTCAGCGCCACCTAAGCGACCACTTACTTCCACTTTAATACCTTTAGCGCCTAAACGCATAGCATTCTGTACCGCACGCTTCATAGCACGACGGAACATAACACGACGTTCCAGCTGTGAAGTGATGCTGTCAGCAACTAATTTTGCGTCCAGTTCAGGTTTACGTACTTCGGCGATATTAATTTGCGCAGGAACGCCAGCGATATCCGCTACGTTTTTGCGCAGTTTTTCAACATCTTCACCTTTTTTACCGATAACGATGCCTGGACGAGCAGTGTGAATAGTCACACGGATGCTTTTCGCAGGACGTTCGATAACGATACGAGATACAGATGCTTTAGCCAGTTCTTTATTTAAGTACTGACGTACTTTAAAATCGCTGTCTAGGTTGTCAGCGAATTCATTGGTACCCGCATACCATGTGGAATTCCAAGGCTTGACAATGCCAAGGCGGATACCATTAGGATGTACTTTTTGACCCATTGCTAGTCTCCAGAGTCTCAGCGATCAGACACAACCACAGTGATGTGGCTGGTGCGCTTCAGAATACGATCTGCACGGCCTTTTGCACGAGGCATAATGCGCTTCATAGAAGGACCTTCGTCAACAAAGATCTTAGCTACTTTCAGATCATCAATGTCAGCGCCATCGTTGTGTTCTGCATTAGCAATAGCAGACTCCAGTACTTTCTTCACTAAACCAGCAGCTTTCTTGTTGGTAAAGGTTAAAATTTCCAGAGCTTGCGACACTTTCTTACCGCGAATCAGGTCAGCTACCAAGCGAACCTTCTGAGCAGAAGAACGAGCGTGGCGATGCATAGCGATAGTTTCCATCTCTTCCTCCTACCTTATTTTTTCTTAGCCTTTTTATCGGCTGCATGACCGCGATAAGTACGGGTCGGCGCGAATTCACCCAGTTTGTGACCAACCATTTCGTCGGAAACGTAAACTGGAACATGCTGACGACCATTATGGACAGCGATGGTCAAACCGATCATGTTAGGAAAGATCGTTGAACGACGGGACCAAGTCTTAACAGGCTTTTTGTCACCGCTTTCCACCGCTTTCTCTACCTTCTTCAGCAAGTGCAGGTCAATGAAAGGACCTTTCTTGAGAGAACGTGGCATGGCTTATCCTCTAATTATTTCTTAGTACGACGATGAACGATGAAATGTTCAGTGCGTTTGTTTTTACGAGTCTTCTTACCTTTGGTTTGAACGCCCCAAGGTGTTACTGGGTGTTTACCAAAGTTACGACCTTCACCACCACCATGTGGGTGATCGACTGGGTTCATCGCAGTACCGCGAACGGTAGGACGAATACCACGCCAGCGACTTGCACCAGCTTTACCCAGAACGCGTAACATGTGCTCAGAGTTGCCAACTTCACCGATAGTTGCACGGCAATCAGAAGGAACTTTACGCATTTCACCAGAACGCAGACGAATAGTGACATAAGCACCATCACGAGCAACGATCTGAACGTAAGTACCAGCTGAACGAGCTAACTGACCACCTTTACCTGGTTTCATTTCTACGTTATGAACGGTAGAACCAACCGGGATATTACGCATTGGTAAGGTGTTACCCGCTTTGATAGCAGCATCAACGCCAGACTGAACTTTATCACCCGCTTTCAGGCCTTTTGGAGCCAGAATGTAGCGACGTTCACCATCAGCATACAGCACTAAAGCGATGTTAGCTGAACGGTTTGGATCATATTCCAGACGTTCTACTGTCGCAGGGATACCATCTTTGTTGCGTTTAAAGTCAACAATACGGTAAGCCTGCTTGTGACCACCACCGATATGACGGGTAGTGATACGACCATTGTTGTTACGACCACCGGACTTGCTGTTCTTTTCCAGCAATGGCGCATAAGGTTTCCCTTTATGCAGCTCAGGGTTTACCACTTTAACTACGTGGCGACGGCCCGGAGACGTAGGTTTACATTTAACAATTGCCATTGTTCTTTACTCCTCCGACTTACTCAGCGCCGCCGACGAAGTCCAGATTCTGGCCTTCCTTCAGGGTGACGTAAGCTTTTTTCCAGTCGCTACGACGACCAATACGCTGACCGTGACGTTTCACTTTGCCTTTCATCAGCAGAGTGTTAACACTTTCAACTTCGACTTCAAACAGTTTTTGTACAGCTGCTTTAATCTCTGCTTTGGTCGCGTCTTTAGCAACTTTGAGAACGATGGTGTTTGATTTTTCCATCGCGATAGAAGCTTTTTCAGATACATGCGGCGCGCGCAGTACTTTCAGCAGACGTTCTTCACGGATCATGCCAGCATCTCCTCAACTTGCTTCACAGCGTCAGCAGTCATGACGACTTTGTCGAAGGCGATTAAGCTAACAGGGTCGATTGTTGCTGCATCACGTACGTCAACTTTATATAAGTTGCGTGCTGCTAAATACAGATTCTCATCTACATCAGCAGTGATGATCAGAACATCTTCCAGAGCCATATCTTTCAGTTTCTGTGCTAAAAGCTTAGTTTTAGGCGCTTCAACAGAGAACTTCTCTACGACGATCAGACGATCTTGACGTACCAGTTCAGACAGAATGCTCTTCAGAGCACCACGGTACATCTTTTTGTTTACTTTTTGACTGTGGTCCTGTGGTTTAGCTGCGAAGCTAACACCACCAGAGCGCCAAATTGGGCTCTTGATTGAACCTGAACGTGCACGACCTGTACCTTTCTGTCTCCAAGGCTTTTTGCCTGAACCAGAAACTTCAGCACGGGTTTTCTGAGCACGAGTACCTTGACGAGCACCAGCAGCGTATGCAACGACTACTTGATGCACAAGCGCTTCGTTAAAGTCACGCCCGAAGGTAGTTTCGGAAACAGTCAGCGCGCCTTGCGCGTCTTTCATTACCAATTCCATTCCTATCTCCTCGACGTTACGCCTTGACAGCTGGTTTAACGATCAGGTCACTGCCAGTTGCACCTGGAACAGCACCTTTGACCAGCAGCAGGTTGCGCTCAGCGTCAACACGTACTACTTCCAGGCTCTGAACGGTAACTTGTTCGTTACCCAGTTGACCTGCCATTTTCTTGCCTTTGAACACCTTACCCGGAGTCTGGTTCTGACCGATAGAACCCGGAACACGGTGAGACAAGGAGTTACCGTGGGTAGCATCTTGAGTACGGAAGTTCCAGCGCTTTACAGTACCGGCAAAACCTTTACCTTTAGATGTTCCAGTAACGTCGACTTTTTTAACGTCAGCGAAAATTTCTACGCTAATGCTTTGACCTACAGTGTATTCTTCGCCTTCATTCAGACGGAATTCACGTAGTAAGCGGCCAGCTTCAACACCAGCTTTAGCAAAATGACCTGCTTCAGGTTTCAGTACACGGTTAGCTTTTTTGCTACCTGTAGTCACCTGAATGGCACGATAACCGTCTTTCTCTAGATCTCTGACCTGAGTAACACGGTTGTTTTCAATTTCGATAACGGTTACAGGGATTGAAACGCCATCTTCAGTGAAGATACGAGTCATTCCTACTTTCTTACCGACTAAACCAATCATTGTTTCAACCTCTCAATCGCTTGATGACCTGATTAACCTAGGCTGATCTGCACGTCTACGCCGGCAGCCAGATCCAGACGCATCAGAGCATCAACGGTTTTCTCGGTTGGCTCAACGATGTCAACCAGACGTTTGTGAGTGCGAATTTCATACTGATCACGCGCATCTTTATTAACGTGCGGAGAAATCAACACTGTGAAACGCTCTTTGCGAGTCGGCAGTGGGATTGGACCACGAACTTGCGCACCAGTGCGCTTAGCAGTCTCTACGATTTCCGCAGTTGATTGATCAATCAGACGATGATCAAAAGCTTTCAGGCGGATACGGATTCTTTGGTTCTGCATGAGACCAGAGCTCCAACTATTTTTTATAAACGTAAATGATTACTACTCGTACCCATTTCGATTGATGAGAGAGTGTAATCGTTCTGCATATAACTCCCCAATCGGGAGTATTATATTAATGCAATAAAAAAATCTGCATTAGCTGATAAATCAGCCCCACTAAATCAGTGAGCCTGCGCATTATACTTGCCTGAGTGATGAAATCAAGCCAAGAATAAAAAATCAGCGATAAAAATTCATTTTATCTTTTCGCAAACAAAAAAAGCAAAGGTAACCTTCATCACCTTTGCTTTAAAAAACTGTCTCAAAATTCATTAAAGAACGATGGATTATTCTTCAATAATTTGGGCTTGTAGATAGTTTTGAAGCCCTATTCGCTCGATAAGTTCAAGCTGGGTTTCAATCCAATCAATATGCCCTTCTTCATCGGTTAGAATTTCTAGCATAAGATCACGACTGACATAATCATGAATTGAATCTGCGTAAGCAATAGCCTCACGTAAATCTTTGGCACCACCTAATTCCAATTCCAAATCAGAACGTAGCATCTCTTCAACATCTTCACCGATGTTTAGTTTGCCTAAATCTTGTAAGTTTGGAATGCCTTCAAGGAACAAGATACGCTCGATATATTTATCGGCGTGTTTCATCTCATCTATGGATTCATGATATTCCATTTCATTAAGGCGTGTAAGACCCCAATTCTTGAACATTCGGGCATGTAGGAAATACTGATTAATTGCAACAAGCTCACCACCTAATAATTTATTAAGGTGGGCTATCATTTTTTTATCACCTTTCATTTTTATGCTCCTTTGCTTCCAGTCTTTTTAGTGTAGACCTTTTATACAAAGAGGAGAGAAAGGAAACTTAAAATTTGTTATGCAACTTCAGAAATTTGAGGATAAAGAACAGATTGCTCATTTTCGATAAGTTGACGGGCTTGACGTACACACTTACCACAACAACTTCCAACGGGTAAGATCTTGCGTAATTCACTAATAGTGTGGATTTGATGTTTATGGACAGTCGAGATAATTTTTTTATCACTCACACCGTGGCAAAGACATACGTACATAATAAAAACCTCATTAACTACTCACACACAAGATAGTAAATGATAATTATTATGATTTCAATTTCTATTTATTTAAGTTAAGTGTATTTATCTGTTTATACCATCAGAGATGATGAAATAAAAAACCATTAATATTTTATTGAAATTCAAAATATCTAATCTTCAGATACAAAAAAAGGGCATCTAATGATGCCCTCTTCATGCATAAATCTATCAGGAATTAACCTAATACTTTAGCAACAACGCCCGCACCTACTGTACGGCCACCTTCACGGATAGCGAAACGTAAACCGTCGTCC
>NZ_PENZ01000021.1 GCF_003144395.1 Proteus faecis
TCTGCGTTGTTGCGAGGAGGTGCATTCTACATCTTCCTCATTCAGTGTCAAGCGTTTATTTTCAAGGCTTTTCACTTTTTTCTTTGTTCTCTCGGCTAACTCACTTAGCGTGGTTTGCCGTGACAACGAGGACGCATTATAGGGAGTTTTCTGAGGCTGGCAATAGTTTTTTTAAGAAAAAAAATCGTTTGCTTAATTCCACAGCAAAACCCCCACTTATACGCACTTATCAACAATTTTATCCACAGAGCATCTTTTTACATAAAATTAGCATGTCAAACGCAAACGTTTGCGTTATTATAGCGGTTGATTAAGCAAGATTGATTTTGTGTTCATCTTCTGAAATGTTAGTTAAGCAAACACAATTTCACTGTATTAATGTGATTTAACTTCTCCATTACTACCGTTATACAAACCCCAAGGGATAAAACTCATGCAACATCTTCGTCCTATCCGCCGTGCGCTTTTAAGTGTGTCTGATAAAGCAGGTATTTTAGAATTTGCTAAAGCACTTGTTGAAAGAGAAGTAGAACTCTTATCTACAGGTGGAACCGCACGTCTATTAGCAGAAGCTGGCTTACCGGTTATTGAAGTCTCCGATTACACAGGTTTCCCAGAAATGATGGATGGCAGAGTGAAAACGCTGCACCCTAAAGTACATGGTGGAATTTTAGGTCGCCGTGGGCAAGACGATGCAATTATGAAAGAACATGACATTCGCCCTATCGATATGGTCGTCGTCAATCTTTATCCTTTCGCTAAAACAGTAGCCCGCCCAGATTGCTCATTAGCAGATGCTGTGGAGAATATCGATATTGGTGGACCAACTATGGTTCGCTCCGCTGCGAAAAATCATAAAGACGTTACGATTGTCGTAAATAGTAATGATTATGAAAGAGTGATTGAAGAAATGGATAATCACGAAAATAGTCTTACTTTAGATACACGCTTTGATTTGGCAATTAAAGCCTTTGAACACACAGCAGCTTACGACGGAATGATCGCTAACTACTTTGGTCAGAAGGTTGCACCTTATTATGGTGATACTTCACAACCATCAGGTGCTTTCCCTCGTACCTTAAATCTGAACTATATAAAGAAACAAGATATGCGTTATGGGGAAAATGCTCATCAACAAGCAGCTTTCTATATAGAAGAGAATATAGAAGAAGCATCTATTGCCACCGCAAACCAATTACAAGGCAAAGCGCTTTCTTATAACAATATTGCTGATACTGATGCCGCATTAGAATGTGTGAAATCATTTTCTGAGCCTGCATGTGTTATTGTGAAACATGCAAATCCTTGTGGTGTAGCAATTGCGAATACGCTCACACAAGCATATGACAATGCATTTAAAACTGACCCAACCTCTGCATTTGGTGGCATTATCGCATTCAATCGTCCATTAGATGCAAAAACAGCAAGTGCAATCATCGAACGTCAGTTTGTTGAAGTAATCATTGCTCCTTCTATTAATGAAGATGCACTAGCAATTTTAGAAACGAAACCCAATGTTCGTGTATTAGCTTGTGGCCAATGGCAAGAAGCCAAACCCGCGTTAGATTTCAAACGTGTTAATGGTGGGCTGTTAGTTCAAGATCGCGACTTAGGAATGGTAAAAGAAGAGAACCTAAGAGTGGTCACTCAACGCCAACCAAGTGAACGAGAGCTTAAAGATGCGCTCTTCTGCTGGAAAGTCGCAAAATTTGTAAAATCAAATGCCATTGTTTACGCTAAAAACGATATGACGGTCGGTATTGGTGCAGGACAAATGAGCCGTGTATATTCTGCAAAAATTGCGGGTATTAAAGCAGCTGATGAAGGTTTAGAAGTTGCAGGTTGTGCAATGGCATCAGATGCGTTCTTCCCATTTAGAGATGGTATTGATGCAGCAGCCCTTGCTGGTGTGACTTGTGTGATTCAACCTGGAGGCTCAATTCGTGATGATGAAGTGATTGCTGCAGCCAATGAACATAACATTGCAATGATTTTCACCAATATGCGTCACTTCCGTCATTAATAAGGTATTGATATGAAGATTTTGATTATTGGTAATGGCGGCCGTGAACATGCTTTAGCTTGGAAAGCAATTCAATCACCGCTTGCAACACAGGTTTTTGTTGCTCCAGGTAATGCGGGTTCGGCATTAGAAAATGGTGTTGAAAATGTCGATATTAGTGCAACAGATATTCCTGCATTAGTCTCATTTGCGCTCGAAAATCAAATTGATTTAACTATCGTAGGACCTGAAGCACCACTGGTTATTGGTGTTGT
Source organism: Proteus faecis (assembly GCF_003144395.1). Taxonomy (GTDB): domain Bacteria; phylum Pseudomonadota; class Gammaproteobacteria; order Enterobacterales; family Enterobacteriaceae; genus Proteus; species Proteus faecis. The sequence continues at coordinate 2,278 of NZ_PENZ01000021.1, forward strand.
CGATGCATTTAAAGAAGCGGGGCTAACCATCTTTGGTCCAACGAAAGGAGCCGCTCAATTAGAGGGGTCGAAAGCCTTCACAAAAGATTTTTTAGCTCGTCATAAAATTCCAACTGCGGATTATCAAAATTTTACAGAAATAACACCTGCACTTGAGTACCTCAATAAAGTGGGCGTACCAATTGTTATCAAAGCAGATGGTTTAGCCGCAGGTAAAGGCGTTATTGTTGCAATGACACAAGCTGAGGCTGAAGCTGCAATTAAAGATATGCTGGCTGGTAATGTTTTTGGTGATGCAGGACATCGTATTGTTATCGAAGAATTTCTTGATGGCGAAGAAGCTAGCTTTATTGTTATGGTTGACGGTGAACATGTGATCCCAATGGCAACAAGCCAAGATCATAAACGTGTTGGTGATGGAGATACTGGCCCTAACACTGGGGGAATGGGCGCATATTCACCTGCGCCTGTTGTTACACCAGAAATCCACCAGCAAGTAATGGAAAAAATCATTTATCCAACAGTAAAAGGGATGGCTTCGGAAGGGCATCGTTATCAAGGTTTCCTTTATGCAGGACTGATGATTGATAAACAAGGTATTGCTAAAGTCATTGAGTTTAACTGTCGTTTTGGTGACCCAGAAACTCAACCTATTATGATGCGAATGCAATCTGACTTAGTTGAACTCTGTTTAGCTGGAGCAAAAGGTAACTTAAAAGATAAAGATTCCCATTGGGATCCTCGTCCAGCTTTAGGTGTTGTGATTGCAGCCGGCGGCTACCCTGCGAATTATCGTCAAGGTGATGTTATCGAAGGATTAACACCAACATCATCAACGACGGCAAAGGTATTTCAAGCGGGAACAACACTTAATAACAAAGGCGAAGTGGTCACTGCCGGCGGGCGAGTACTATGTGCAACAGCATTAGGTGATGATATCGAGCAAGCTCAAAAAAATGCTTATGCTTTAGCAAAAAGTATCCATTGGGATGGTAGTTTTTATCGCCATGATATCGGCTATCGAGCGATTGCACGCTTAAAGAAATAAATTAAACAGCAAAAGGGAGTGATCACAAGCTCTCTTTTGTTGGTTCCCATTTACAAAAATCGTGTTCTGCAACCATCAGTAATTGCTTACCCTCTGGTGAATCAAGCCAAGCAACATAAGAAGGCTTACTTGAATTGCGTGTTCTTGTTTTTAACCAGCGTTGTTCTGGGGCTTCAAATGAAACACTCACCTTCTCACCGGCACATGTTGTCATTGTATTTTGATACCAAACACCCTGTACTAAATTTACTTTCCCAATAGTAAGCGCGTCACTGATTTCACGCTCTTTGCTTGCAGCAAATACCATTCTTAAACGTTCATCTTCTGTTAATGCACGTTTTTGCTTCTGGCGTTCTTGTTGCATGAAAATAACTTCACCATGTTTATTTAAACGAAGGTGCCAAGATGAAGGATCGTTAGGATTAATAACTTCAGAGCGGATTTGCCAAAGCTTATTTTGGCGATACTCATAGAATGTGATGACAGTTTCTGGCTTTTTATAAAAGCTATAAACACTCATGATCACTTGAGGTTCTGACACTTTATTATTTAAACGCCATAGACGTACAACACCTTCGTCCGCAATATAGCCTGTTGCAGAAAATTCAGGTAGTTGCACAGAAGAAGAGCAGGCGCTGAGCAAAAAAACAGATCCTATTGCTAACAGCCCCTGTCGTTTCAACAAAAGGGGAGTAAATCCCCCTCTATTGTTCATTCCGTTCAAAGGAATTATTTTACTGCGTCTTTCAGTGCTTTACCGGCAGTAAATGCAGGAACATTAGCTGCTGCAATTTTAATTTCTTTACCAGTTTGAGGGTTACGGCCAGTACGCTCTGCACGGTGATTCACCTTGAATGTACCGAAACCAACTAACTGTACAGAATCACCTTCTTTCAGAGCACCTGTTACTGAGTCGATAAACGCTTCAATAGCAGCTTTTGCTTGAGTTTTTGTCAGATCCGCTTTTTCAGCAACTGATTCGGTTAATTCAGCTTTGTTCATAAAATAGTCCTTAAAGTATGTTTTATCGTTTGAAAAACATCTGGTGAAAAAACTTAAATTATCTTTTTAAGAGGATAATTTAAGTAAAACACCTGAGCCACTTCTTTTTCGTACCCAATGTAGAACATACACGGGGGTGATGTGAAGTCTTTAAACGTCGCTTTTCAAGCACTAAATCACGTTTTTCTGATTTAGTGCGTTAATTCTATACCGATATTGCTCATTCCAGCTTCACGAAGGTCTGCTCGTAGACCTTTGATCAGTTCAATATCTCTTTCTTCACATTCTACAAGTAGACGGTAAATTTCCCATTGGATATCGAACTCTTCAATAACAGCAGGTAGAGATCTAAGCTCTTCTTCACCCATTTCTCTTTCTGCTTGTGTCATTTCAAGTGAAGCAACTGTCCCTACTGATAATTTGCTCACTTCAATAGCGTGACTTAATGATTCACCACTTAAACGAGAGTGAACAATTTCACTAAGTGCAACACAGGCGTCAATCGCAGGATAAACACCATAAATCTCGAACTGAGATGCATCAGGAATAGCTTCTTCTAATTTCTCTAATTGAGAATCAAAATTAACCTTTGCATCTTTCACCGTTAAAGTTTCCCAAACCAGATCGAGAATACGGCGATAAAGCATTGGATCGGTAAAACCTGTTTCACGACAAAATACCTGATAATTTGGGTACATTCGTTCACACAGGCACGCCATAAACGTCAGGTGTTGCCAAGCTTCTAGCTTTTCTAAACGTAAATGGATCGGGTTCTTCAACATTCGTGATTACTCATTTTCTTAACTTAGGCGCAGTTTACCTGAAAATTAAAAATATCCACATATTTCCCGAACATTTAGAGCTTATTCTTATTCAACTGCTCAAATAATCGCCTATTTGAAGCAATACCATCAGCCCAACGCGTTGGTTCTGGCAATCGATATCCTTTCATACACAACTCAACCCACTGCAAAGCGCCTTCCATACTCACTTTATGACCCGGAGAAATATACAGGGGTTTACATTTTTTCTTACTACGATAAATCCACCCTATTTGCTCATTTTTATCCATTAACGGCTCATGGCTCCCCATCTCTTCATTAACTGCTTTATCAATGCCACATAAACGACTTTTTGCCACACCAATAGTTGGTGTATCCACTAATAAACCAAAATGGCTTGCAACACCTAGCCTCCTAGGATGAGCAATGCCTTGCCCATCGACAAAAATAAGAGAAGGCTTTTGTTTGATTAATTGCCAAGCTGCCAGTAACGCAGGGCACTCTCTAAATGAAAGCAAACCAGGAATGTAAGGAAGAGTTGTAGGTATTCGAGCAATCTGGTATTCAAGAATTTTAAAAGAAGGGTAATGCATTATCACGATAGCGGCGCGAGTCACTGCGCCACCGTCTTCAAAACCAACGTCAGCACCTGCTATGTAAATTGGTGCTGTGAGTTGGTCTGTTAAAATAATCTGTTGAGCTTTTTCTGTCTGCTCCTGACGTAATTGTTGGGTATTAATCATTATCCTGATGATAAGGCTTCGATAAACGGTGAACCGCATCAATAAATGCACCAGCATGTTCAGGTGGAACATCTTGATGAATACCGTGCCCAAGATTAAAGACATGACCATTGCCTTTACCAAACCCAGCAAGAATAGTTTCAACTTCTTGTTCTATTCTTGCTGGCGGTGCATACAGCATAGAAGGATCCATATTACCTTGTAGCGCAACTTTATCCCCCACTCGACGACGTGCATCTTCAATATCAATCGTCCAATCAAGTCCTAATGCATCGCAACCTGTCGCCGCCATCGCTTCTAGCCAACGACCACCACCTTTGGTAAATAAAGTGACTGGCACTTTCCTTCCATCATATTCACGAATAAGACCATCAACAATCTTATGCATATAGTGTAATGAGAAGAGTTGGTAATCACGCCCTGTCAGCACACCACCCCATGTATCAAAGATCATGATAGATTGTGCACCCGCTTTAATTTGAGCATTCAAATACAGAATAACGCTATCTGCCAGTTTATCCAGTAATAGATGTAGTGCTTGAGGATCTGAATACATCATTTTTTTTATTTTTGTGAAGGCCTTACTACTTCCACCTTCAACCATATAGGTTGCTAATGTCCAAGGACTTCCCGAAAAACCAATTAATGGCACACTGCCTTGCAATGCATGACGGATAGCACGTACTGCATTCATCACATATCCCAATTCATCTTCTGGATCAGGAATAGGCAATTTTTTTATATCATCAAGATTATTTATTGGTGATTTAAAACGAGGACCTTCACCGGTTTCAAAGTAAAGGCCTAATCCCATTGCATCAGGAATAGTTAAAATATCAGAAAATAAAATAGCAGCATCTAAAGGAAACCGTCTTAAAGGCTGTAATGTCACTTCACATGCTAATTCTGTGTTCTTGCACAATGAGATGAAATCCCCCGCTTGTGCCCGTGTTTCCTTATATTCAGGAAGATATCTGCCTGCCTGACGCATCATCCAAACTGGGGTGACATCAACAGGTTGGCGCAACAGCGCACGTAAATAGCGGTCGTTTTTCAACTCACTCATGACTAACTCCATTAACAGTAATAGGGCCGCAAAATAGCATGCATTGTAACATGCTGGAAAAATAACTGTTGGCAGACAGCGCCTTTATTTAGTTCTTCTCTTTATCTTGTCGAATATTGGCTATCGTATCTTCTATCAAACGTCTGGCGATAGTATCTGGCGGTGGGATCTGCGGTAATTGATCGTAGCGATACCAACCCGCACTCATTAATTCCGAAGGATCATGACGTAATTCACCACCATCATAATCAGCTAAAAAGCCCATCATTAAAGAATGAGGAAATGGCCAAGGCTGAGAAGATACATAGCGAATATTGCGAATGCGAATATTGCTCTCTTCAAACACTTCACGGGCCACAGCTTCTTCTAATGTTTCACCAACCTCAACAAAGCCAGCGAGTACAGTGTAAAGAGGTGAATGTTTATGTCTAACATGATGTGCTAATAAGATTTTATCTTCATGGCGAATACCCACAATAATACAAGGGGCAATTTGCGGATAATAGCGTTCATGACAGTTATCGCATAAACATGCCCATTCACTCTCGCTATGGCGCATTTTAGAACCACAATAACCACAAAAACGGTGGGAACGATAAAACTCAGCCAGTTGGACACCACGGCCGACTAATTTAAATAAGTTTTCATCTTGTGAGGCGATAAGCCTTGGTGAACACATATCGTTATCCATTTTTCCATGAATAAGCCAAACTGTTTCACCCTGCCATTCACCCACAATTTTGGCGTGCTGACCAATGAGATCCCAATCTTTAGCTAAGCCAAATGGAAGTTCACCTTTAGGTAACCACACTCGCCCACCAAGACTGACTGTCCACCAGCCCTTTTCTAAGCCTGTTAATGTATATAAATGCATAACGACCATTCTATCCAAAATAATGATATAGAATAAAGGATACTCTCTTTAACAAGAACCACTCAATGAATTATGACGTTCTTCTCTTATCTATTAATATTTTCTCACTCAAACCAATAAATTATATTAATGTTACTGAGAGTGATCATTATTTAAATCCCCCCAGAAAAAGGTGAAAATACCAACAGCGGAATTTCAATAAATAACCCATGTCGGACTTGTAGTTTTTAAAATCTTTCATATACTGGACATCTTCTTGTCGGAGTGCCTAGTGTTTATAAGGCTATTATAAACACAGGCTGAGACCGTTAATTCGGGATCCGCGGAACCTGATCGGGTTAATACCCGCGAAGGGAACAAGAGTGATTCGACCTTTTGATAGCTTTATTACGTATATTTTTTACACTCCCATATACACCTATCTGTCGATACTCCCTGCGACCTCCAGACAAGCATTTTTCTCAATATTCACCCGACAGGCTACCGCCTGCATGATATTTATTAGGAAATGCTATGTCCCAAAATCAAACTATATCCGTCAAAGATATTTCACCAACAAACAACAAACAGCGCCCACGAAAAGAACAGCGTGATGCTGCTCAAGAGTTTATCAGCACCATTCAAGGCGTAAGTTTTCCAAATTCAAACCGCATTTACCTCGAAGGCTCACGTACTGACATTAAGGTACCAATGCGTGAGATCCAACTTGATAAAACGCTAGTAGGAGGATCAAAAGACTCCCCTATTTTTGAAGAGAATGAACCCGTACCCGTATATGACACATCAGGCCCTTATGGTGATCCCGCGTCTCAACTTGATGTTAATCTTGGATTAAAAAAAATACGCCAACCATGGATTGATGAGCGCAATGATACGGAAACTCTTTCACTTTTAAGTTCAGATTTCACCCAACAACGCCTTTCTGATGCTGGATTAGAACATCTGCGCTTCCCGTTAAAACCAAGCCCTAAAAAAGCGCTAAATGGCAAACGTGTTACACAGTTACATTATGCACGCCAAGGCATTATTACGCCTGAAATGGAGTTTATTGCTATTCGTGAAAATATGGGGCGTGAGAGAATTCGTAGCGAAGTTTTACGCCAACAGCATGCAGGATTTAGCTTTGGTGCTCATCTTCCTGACAACATTACTCCTGAGTTTGTGCGCCAAGAAGTTGCAGCTGGTCGAGCAATCATTCCTGCCAATATCAATCACCCAGAATCAGAGCCAATGATTATTGGGCGAAATTTCTTAGTAAAAGTGAATGCCAATATCGGAAACTCTTCGGTAACCTCCTCTATTGAAGAAGAAGTTGAAAAACTAATTTGGTCTACACGCTGGGGAGCAGATACCGTAATGGATCTCTCAACCGGCCGTTATATTCATGAAACGCGTGAGTGGATCATTCGCAATAGCCCTGTTCCTATTGGTACAGTTCCAATTTATCAAGCACTTGAGAAAGTTAACGGTATTGCTGAAGATCTCTCTTGGGAAATATTCCGTGATACTTTGCTTGAACAAGCAGAGCAAGGGGTTGATTACTTTACTATTCATGCTGGTGTCTTATTACGTTATGTGCCAATGACCGCAAAACGCCTCACGGGTATTGTGTCTCGTGGCGGTTCAATAATGGCGAAATGGTGTTTATCACACCATAAAGAGAATTTCCTCTACGAACATTTCCGTGAAATCTGCGAAATTTGTACGGCTTATGATGTCTCCCTTTCGCTCGGCGACGGGCTAAGACCGGGTTCAATTCAAGATGCGAACGATGAAGCCCAATTTTCTGAATTACATACGCTAGGTGAACTGACAAAAATTGCATGGGAATATGACGTTCAAGTCATGATAGAAGGCCCTGGCCACGTTCCAATGCAGATGATCCGCCGCAATATGACAGAAGAATTAGAGCATTGTCATGAAGCACCTTTTTATACCTTGGGCCCACTAACGACTGATATCGCACCGGGTTATGACCATTTTACTTCAGGTATTGGTGCAGCAATGATTGGCTGGTTTGGTTGTGCGATGTTGTGTTACGTCACGCCCAAAGAACACCTTGGCTTACCTAATAAAGAAGATGTAAAACAAGGTCTTATTACTTATAAAATCGCCGCTCATGCTGCCGATTTAGCCAAAGGGCATCCTGGCGCTCAAATCCGTGATAATGCAATGTCAAAAGCGCGATTTGAGTTTAGATGGGAAGATCAATTCAATTTAGCGCTTGATCCTGAAACGGCACGTCAATATCACGATGAAACCTTGCCTCAAGCATCAGGAAAAGTCGCTCACTTCTGCTCAATGTGTGGACCTAAATTCTGTTCAATGAAAATAACGCAAGAAGTACGCGATTATGCGGCTGGTATGGAACAAATGTCTCAAGCCTTTAAAGAGCATGGCAGTGAGTTATACCACAGTGCAGAAATCACCAATATTGAGGTGACTGAAAATGAACAGATCCTCTAACACACCTTTTGCACCGACAGAAAAAAAGCTTGGGCTTTATCCTGTTGTTGATTCTGTTGAGTGGATCGAACGCCTGTTAAAAACAGGCGTTACCACCCTGCAATTACGTATAAAAGATAAACAACCAGACGATGTTGAACAAAAGATCATTGAAGCAATAAAACTAGGCAAACAGTATCAGGCAAGACTGTTTATCAATGATTATTGGCAACTCGCCATTAAACATCACGCCTACGGTGTTCATCTTGGTCAAGAAGATCTTGATATTGCTGACCTTAATGCCATTAAACAATCAGGATTACGTCTTGGTATTTCCACTCACGATGAAGCGGAATTACAAAGAGCGAAAATATTACGCCCATCTTACATTGCATTAGGGCATATATTTCCAACCACAACAAAAGATATGCCATCTAAACCTCAAGGTTTGAAGGCACTCAAGCATCAAGTAGCTCTGACACCTGATTTTCCAACTGTTGCTATTGGTGGGATCTCACTAGAAAGAGTGCCTGATGTTGTTGCTACTGGCGTTGGGAGCGTAGCCTTAGTCAGTGCAATAACAAAAGCACCAGATTGGCAACAAGTGACTCGTAAATTATTAGAATTAGTAGAAGGAAAACCAGCATGCTAAATGATAATGATTTTATGCGTTATAGCCGACAAGTGATGTTAGAAGATATTGGCTTAGAAGGTCAAAATAAGCTTCAACAAGCAAAGGTACTGATTGTTGGTCTGGGTGGATTAGGCTCTCCTGCTTCTCTTTATCTTGCAGGTGCAGGCGTTGGCGAACTTATTTTAGTTGATGATGATGAATTGCATGTTTCTAATCTACAACGTCAAATTCTTTATCGTACTCAAGATATTCCTGATGCAAAATCAGAGGTCGCAAAGCAGACTCTACTTGCATTAAATCCGGATATAAAAATTACCTCTTATAAACAACGTATTAATGATGATTCATTATATAAATTAGTTAAAGAGGTCGATTTAGTTTTAGATTGCACAGATAACATGCTCACACGCCAAGCGATTAACCGTGCTTGTGTCGCACAGCAAACTTCGCTTATCAGTGGCAGTGCTGTAGGGTTTAGTGGCCAACTAATGGTGTTTGAACCACCTTTTACTTATGGCTGCTATCACTGCCTGTATCCTGATGAAACTGAACCACAAAGAAACTGCAAAACAGCCGGAATTCTAGGTCCTGTTGTGGGTGTAATTGGTACACTTCAGGCACTTGAAGCAATTAAATTGCTATCTGGTTTACCCTGTTCTCTGAGTGGAAAACTTCGCCTTTTCGATGGTAGAAAACAAAATTGGAGTACTTTGCGTTTAACACCATCAAAAACATGTCCTGTTTGTCGAGGGGTAGCATGAACATCACCGTAAATGACGAACAATATTCTCTGGATATGCCTGTCACCATCTGTCAGCTCCTTATTCAGTTAGAGCAGCCACCAATTGGTGTGGCGCTTGCTATCAATGAAACGATTGTTCCCCGTGAAGACTGGGAAACACATTTTATAAATGATGGCGATACTATTCTTCTCTTCCAAGCAATTGCAGGGGGCTGATATGTTAAAAATTGCTGATACAACATTCACATCTAGACTATTTACAGGCACAGGGAAATTTGCAACACCAACACTAATGACAGAAGCTATTAAGGTTTCGGGTAGCCAATTAGTCACGATGGCCATGAAACGTGTAGATTTAAAAAATGGTAATGATGATTTAATCGCACCACTTAAATCATTAGGAGTAAAATTATTACCTAATACTTCAGGCGCAAAAACAGCACAAGAAGCTATTTTTGCGGCTCGTTTAGCCAAAGAAGCCTTTGGCACCCATTGGGTAAAATTAGAAATTCATCCTGACACCAAATATTTACTACCCGATCCTATTGAAACACTTAAAGCTGCGGAGCTCCTCGTTAAAGAAGGTTTTGTTGTCTTGCCTTATTGCAGTGCTGATCCTGTTTTATGTCGCCGTCTAGAAGAAGTTGGCTGTGCCGCTGTAATGCCTTTAGGTTCTCCTATCGGCTCCAATCAAGGTTTACAGACGCGTGATTTTTTACAAATTATCATTGAACAAGCCTCAATTCCTGTTGTTGTAGATGCTGGCATTGGTGCACCAAGCCATGCACTCGAAGCTTTAGAGCTAGGGGCTGATGCCGTATTGGTTAATACCGCAATTGCTGTTGCAAAAAATCCTATTCTAATGGCACAAGCATTTAAAACAGCGCTTGAGGCTGGTGAACTTGCTCGACAATCAGGGCTTGCTACAGCCACTTCCGTTGTAAATATGCAAGCACAAGCCTCTAGTCCATTAACTCAATACTTAGAGGCATTCTAATGGACACTTTTTCTGATTATTGGCAACAGCTTGATTGGGATGACATTACATTAAAGCTCAATAGTAAAACCAATGCGGATGTTGAAGCCGCATTAAATCGCCACACGCTGACACTTGATGATTTTATGGCGCTGATTTCACCCGCGGGTCGCCATTATTTAGAGCCAATGGCACAACGCGCTCAACAATTAACGCGTCAGCGTTTTGGCAATGTCGTAGGATTGTATGTACCGCTTTACCTTTCTAATTTATGCGCAAATGACTGTACTTATTGTGGCTTTTCAATGAGTAATGCCATTAAACGTAAAACATTAAATGAAAGTGAGATCATTGCCGAATGTAATAGCATCAGACAATTAGGTTTTGATAGCTTGTTATTAGTGACTGGAGAACATCAAAGAAAAGTGGGTATGGATTATTTTCGCCAATATATCCCTCTTATTCGAGAAAATTTCAGTTCATTAATGATGGAAGTTCAACCTCTTGCTACAGAAGAATATGCAGAATTAAAAACACTCGGTATTGATGGCGTGATGGTTTATCAAGAAACCTATCATGAACCAACCTATCAATTGCATCATCTAAGAGGTAAAAAACAGGACTTTCATTGGCGACTACAAACACCAGATAGATTAGGGCAAGCTGGAATTGATAAAATTGGGTTAGGTGCATTGATTGGTCTTTCAAACCAATGGCGTAGCGATTGTTATATGGTGGCAGAACATCTCTTATTTTTACAAAAACGCTATTGGAAAAGCCGTTACTCAATCTCTTTTCCTCGTTTACGCCCTTGTGCTGGTGGACTAAGCCCCGCATCAGTAATGAGTGAAGCGGAATTAGTGCAATTGATCTGTGCTTTTCGTATTTTGGCACCTGATGTTGAGCTTTCACTTTCAACCCGTGAATCTCCTTATTTTCGTGATAATACAGTGCCATTAGCCATTAATAACATTAGTGCAGGTTCTAAAACTCAACCCGGTGGATATTCTGATAGCCATGAAGAATTAGAACAATTCTCGCCTAATGATAATCGCCATGTTAATGATGTGATTAACGCATTAAAAGAACGAGGATTACAACCCGTTTGGAAAGACTGGGATAATTACTTGGGTCGTTAATTAAAGTTTAAATAATATAAAACCGCCTTTAGTTTATTTAATTACAATAACAAAGGCGGTTTTTATTATATTTTAGATAAAAATTTAATAATTTAATTCCAATCAAACAAAAAATAAAACATATCTATTTATTATTAGGTTTCACTCAAATTCGATAGTTAATTACAGTGATTTAAACTGTATTTAAACATCTTTATGATTAAATAAAGATAATTTTATAGGTGAAAAAAACGACCGAATTATGAGTATTAAGATCTTTTTAAAAGAAATGTTTGTCCTATATGTGCAAAAATGGATTGCCCTTTCTTAACTGAAAATAAATATGGAAAAGAGATGATGGAAGCTTATCGATCTGGCGATTTTGAAAGAGCAAAAAATATATGTTCAACAATGTGCTCTATTCGAAATCAGCAGGTAAAGGAAGTGATTTTTACCCTAATACTATTTATCGCCCTGTCGATATTAACGCCAGACTCACCCCCGAAGCATAAATACTGAATATTCCTGAACGAAATATATTAAATGATATTGCTAAACGAACAGGGACAATTAAAACAACGGCTATTTTTGTCGAGATAAGTATAAATGGTGCAAAACAAATTGATCTTATTAAAACAGAAAAACTAGTACCAACACGTGTTATAGAAGCACGCAAAACGGTGAAGTGGGTGTTTTTTCATTTACGCCGGGTAAAGATAAACAAGAACATAAAATATGAATACTCCTCTTAAATAATAGAAAGGAGTATTCTATTTATAATAAACGCGTTAAGAGATAAAATAAAAAGTTACTCTAATAAATTATTGATATTTTATTAATTATATTTACTATACTATCACTAATAATTTAATTTCGTGTACACTTAAACCCGTCATTCGTTCGATAAATGGAAGATCAAAGTTCTCTTTTAATAATTTTTGTGCTAATTCTAATTGTACTGATTTTCTTCCTAATTCAATACCTGCCATTTTGCCTAATTCAATACCTTCATTTTTTCCTATTTCAAATCCTTTATTTTCTAATCTCCACGCTATATTCATAATTGTCTCTCTGTGGTTATCTACTCGTTCAGCTATCTTATTTATAATAAATTCAAAATCTGATGCATCCATGATTGAGAATAAATATTGTACAACAGCAACAGTGTCTTCATCACTGCAGTTTTTCTGATTTATTGCTTTTGATAACAGCATTGCAATCTTATGAAGATCATGACAGCTATTAACATGCTTCATTGCAATTTCCATTACCGCTGCTTTTTTATGTGTTAGTAAAATATCATCATCAATTGAGGTCAAATCAATTAAAGAGAAGTCATTAGAATAAAGATGATTAGCAAGTGAAGAAAGTGGAAAACATTCCATCCAATTAACAGGAAAAGGATAAGGTTTCTTCTTTCCATGATAAAACAAGATTGGAACAACGAGAGGCAAAGACTTATAACCTTGCTGTAAATGCTGATTCATGGTGCAAAATGCATAGTGCATCATACGCCAAGCTATCATTTGATCAGGTCTAGATTGATGTTCTATAAGTAAATAAATGGGAACATCACCCTCTTTGGTTTTCACCAAATATAAAATATCAGACATACGAGAACGTAATTTTATATCAATAAAAGAAGAATTCTGTAATTGCAAAGTCGAAAAATCACACTGGTTTTTTAACTCTTCAGACAAGTGGATAAAGAAAAAGTCTTTGGCATTACTGACATTCATCATAAAACGTTTGAATGCAGAATCATGAGAAGAAATTGATATGGGCTTATTCATAGCTGACTCCATGTCGAATTTGGACTGCCAGCTTACAGAAAAAAATCTATTTACCTTACTAAAAAATTATCATAATCATCTGAAAAATATAAGTTATTTATTAATTTAAAATGAGTTTGTAATGACAATATAAAAAATACCCTCGATAAATATCAAAGGTATTTTTTAAGATTATAAATTTTATTTTTAATTATTTATCAACAACGATATTTTTGTTCACCACTTCATATTCGTCATTACCCACCATTCTGGCAAACTTTTCAATAGGATCGGTACTTAATGCATATAACCGTTTTAAGGCATAAGGTGAGTCACCTAAACGTACTTTTCCTTGCTGAGTTGTCACCGCCAATGTCACACCTGAGGCCTTGACTGCATTAATTGCCCTTTGATTATATCCACCGAAAGGATATGCAAAGGCATATTGATGTGGATTTAATAAGCTCAATACACGTTGTGAACGTTGTAAATCCAATATAATTGTGTGGGACTGACGACTAAAGATAATAGGTTTTTTATTATTATCTAAACGATGTAAAAAATGGGAATGTGATTGAATATCAAAAACATCACGACTCGATTTAAGTGATTGCCAACTCATAAATTGTAATGAATTAGGTGCCCACTTAGGTATTTTTGATTTTATTCGTGATGAGATAACAAATAGTGTTGCGCGTTGGCCATTTTCTTTTAAAAGAGGATAAGCATAGCGGTAAACGGATTGCAAACCATCATCAAATGTTAATGCAACAGCTCTTCCTGGTAAATTAACACTCTTATTTAAATAGCCTGCAACTTGATTTAGTGAAAGCGTTTCATATCCAGCTTTTTTTAAATAATTCATCTGCTCTGTAAATGCAGTTAATGATGTAGTTGTTGATGTATGGCGAAAATTATGGTTTTCCGTTGCTTTGAGAATATGGTGATAAGTAAGTACTGGTATTCCTAAATCAGGCTTTACATCCCTTGATGAAATATAACCTAAGCGGTCACCTAAAGATATTTCAAACCAATTGATCTTACTTCCATTAGCCTCTTCTTTTATTGTGCGAGAGAGTACGGGATAACGTAAATTGGATAAGAGAGTCGCTATTTGTGGGCTAGCAATATCTTTATCACTATAGATAGGGGTATTTTTTGTCGTAATTAAATATTCATAAATAGGATAATCTGTTTTCTTCGTGTTATCTGATAAGAAATGTATTTTTTTATCAGGTTTCATTGAGGCAATATCTTCAAAATAGCCATCTTCTAGATAACCAGCCTCAAGATAACCTTGAGCATTCCCAAATTGTATCTTGTGATAATTACCCTCTGCCACCGATACATAAAAACCTTGGTTAGGACAAAGCTCGGCAACGGGTCGCAATTTATCTCCCACAAACGCATATAGCGTTTTTTGTTGACGAAGTTGCATCAATGTTGTGATTGGTGTTGTTAAGTCCCATTGAGCTTCTGTTGGAATACCTCTTTCATAAGGTACTGCCGAGACAAATCCAGTAAAGATAAAACATAGAATAATCAAAATATTAGCTATTATTCTCATCATTTCGCCTACTAATGTAGAACAAAAACAAAAAATGCCCTCACAATGGAGGGCATTTCAATCTAATCTAAATTAGATTTTAGTCTTTTAATCCACCGAAACCAGCATTCAGTAACTCTGCTAAGTTAGCAGATGCTTCATCAGCACTGATTGTTGTTTCAGTTTCATCTGTCGGCAATTGTGATTGACGACGCTTCATACGATCTTGGTGATACGCATATCCCGTACCTGCTGGGATCAAGCGACCAACAATAACGTTTTCTTTCAAGCCGCGTAATTCATCACGTTTACCTGCTACCGCAGCTTCCGTTAGAACACGAGTTGTTTCTTGGAACGATGCAGCAGAGATGAAAGATTCCGTTGCCAGAGATGCTTTCGTAATACCTAACAGATCACGAGCATACGTTGCTGGTACTTTGCCTTCTTCTTCCAGAATACGGTTTGACACTTTAACACGAGCGTATTCAACCTGTTCACCTTCGAGGAACTCAGAACTTCCTGCGTTCTCAATGGTAACTTTACGTAGCATCTGACGAACGATAACTTCGATGTGTTTATCGTTAATCTTAACGCCTTGTAAACGGTAAACTTCCTGTACTTCGTTAGTAATATAGCGAGTAACCGCATGAACACCACGTAAGCGCAGAATGTCGTGTGGTGATTCTGGACCATCGGAGATAACATCACCGCGTTCCACAACCTCACCCTCGAATACGTTAAGCTGACGCCATTTAGGGATCATCTCTTCGTATGCATCGCTACCGTCTAATGGAGAAATAACTAGACGACGTTTACCTTTAGTCTCTTTACCGAACGAAACAATACCGCTGATTTCAGCAAGGATTGCCGGCTCTTTCGGACGACGAGCTTCAAACAGGTCAGCAACACGTGGCAGACCACCGGTGATATCTTTAGTACCGCCAGATTCTTGTGGAATACGCGCTAAAGTGTCACCTGCGTTAATGGTAATACCATCGTCTAACTGAACAATCGCTTTACCTGGCAGGAAGTACTGCGCTGGCATATCAGTATTCGGGATTAATACGTCATTACCTTGTGCATCAGTGATACGCAATGCTGGACGTAAATCTTTACCGCTACCTGTACGCTCTGCTGAATCCAGAACAACCAGTGAAGAAAGACCTGTTAATTCATCTGTTTGACGTGTGATAGTTTGACCATCAACCATATCTGCAAAACGGATGATACCAGATACTTCACTCACAACTGGCATTGTATGTGGATCCCAGTTAGCTACAGTTTCGCCACCGTTAACCGCTTCGCCATCACCTTTTGCTAATTGAGCACCGTAAGGTACTTTGTAGCTCTCTTTCGTACGACCGAATTCGTCAATTAAACGTAATTCTGTGTTACGAGAAGTGATAACTAATTTACCAGCAGTATTAGTAATGAACTTCGCATTGAACAGCTTCAGAGTACCTTTATTACGTACTTGAATGCTAGACTCTGCCGCCGCACGAGATGCCGCACCACCGATGTGGAATGTACGCATCGTTAACTGTGTGCCTGGTTCACCGATTGACTGTGCTGCGATAACACCGATAGCTTCACCTTTGTTGATGATATGACCACGAGCTAGGTCACGACCATAACATTTCGCACACACACCGAAGTCTGTGTTACAGGTTACAACTGAACGTACTTTCACACTGTCAACAGAGTTTTCTTCTAACACATCACACAGTTTTTCGTTTAACAGGGTGTTACGTGGAACAAGAATATCGGCGGTACCTGGTTTCAGAATATCTTCTGCAGCCACACGACCTAATACACGTTCACGCAGTGGTTCTTTAACATCACCACCTTCGATGACTGGAGTCATCATAACACCTTCGGTTGTACCACAGTCGTCTTCTGTTACGACTAAGTCTTGTGCAACGTCAACTAATCGACGAGTCAAGTAACCGGAGTTTGCTGTTTTCAGTGCGGTATCCGCAAGACCTTTACGAGCACCGTGGGTTGAGATGAAGTACTGGAGTACGTTCAGACCTTCACGGAAGTTCGCTGTGATTGGTGTTTCGATGATTGAGCCATCTGGCTTAGCCATCAGACCACGCATACCGGCTAACTGACGGATCTGAGCTGCAGAACCACGAGCACCGGAGTCAGCCATCATAAAGATGCTGTTGAAAGATACTTGTTGCTCTTCTTCACCATTACGGTTAATAACGGTTTCAGTAGACAGGTTTTCCATCATCGCTTTTGCTACGCGCTCATTCGCCGCGGCCCAAATATCGATAACTTTGTTGTAACGTTCGCCCGCTGTTACCAGACCGGATTGGAACTGTTCCTGAATTTCTGCAACTTCTGCTTCTGCTTCCGCAATGATCTCTGCTTTTTTAGCCGGGATAACCATGTCATCGATACCTACTGAAGCACCTGAACGTGCTGCGTAAGCAAAACCGGTATACATGATTTGGTCAGCAAAAATAACTGTTGGCTTCAAGCCCATTACGCGATAACAGGTATTGAGCATTTTAGAAATTGCTTTTTTACCTAATGGTTGGTTAACCAGCGCGTAAGGTAGGCCTTTTGGTACGATCATCCATAAAATAGCTCGGCCGATAGTCGTATCTTTTAAGCTAGTTTCAGTGGTGATGTTACCTTCGCCATCTTTGATCTCTTCAGTGATACGTACTTTAACTCGTGCGTGTAAAGAGGCTAAACCTGCGCGATAAACGCGTTCAGCTTCTTTAGGACCACTTAACACCATGCCTTCACCTTTGGCATTGATGCAGTCACGAGTCATGTAGTAAAGACCTAATACAACGTCCTGTGAAGGAACGATGATTGGGTCACCACTTGCTGGAGACAGAATGTTATTTGTTGACATCATCAGTGCACGAGCTTCTAACTGTGCTTCTAATGTCAATGGTACGTGAACCGCCATTTGGTCACCATCGAAGTCGGCGTTATATGCCGCACAAACGAGTGGGTGTAACTGAATAGCTTTACCTTCGATAAGGATTGGTTCAAATGCCTGAATACCTAAACGGTGAAGTGTTGGTGCACGGTTTAGCATCACTGGGTGTTCGCGGATAACTTCATCTAAGATATCCCAAACAACCGCTTCTTCACGCTCAACCATTTTTTTAGCGGCTTTGATTGTTGTCGCTAAACCACGGGTTTCCAGTTTTCCGTAAATAAATGGTTTGAATAACTCAAGAGCCATTTTCTTCGGTAGACCACACTGATGCAGACGCAGGTATGGACCAACGGTGATTACAGAACGACCAGAATAGTCAACACGTTTACCTAACAGGTTTTGACGGAAACGACCTTGTTTACCTTTGATCATATCAGCCAAAGATTTCAGAGGACGTTTGTTAGAACCTGTAATCGCACGACCACGACGACCGTTATCTAATAACGCATCCACAGACTCTTGTAACATACGTTTTTCGTTACGTACGATAATGTCTGGCGCTGCTAAATCAAGCAGGCGTTTTAAACGGTTGTTACGGTTGATCACACGACGATATAAATCGTTCAGGTCTGAAGTCGCAAAACGACCACCATCAAGTGGAACCAATGGACGTAAGTCTGGTGGTAACACAGGCAGTACAGTTAAGATCATCCACTCAGGTTTATTGCCTGATTGCATGAATGCTTCAAGTAACTTGATACGTTTAGTCAGTTTTTTACGTTTAGTTTCAGAGTTAGTTTCATTTAACTCTTCACGCAGCGTTTCACACTCTTGTTCCAGATCCATGCTCTGTAACAGGTTCTGAACAGCTTCTGCACCCATCTTCGCATCGAATTCGTCACCGAACTCTTCTAATGCATCAAGATATTGCTCTTCTGTTAAGATTTGTCCGCGCTCAAGGCTGGTCATCCCGCCTTCAACAACAACATAAGATTCGAAATACAGTACACGTTCAATATCGCGCAGTGGCATATCCAACAGCAGACCGATACGGGACGGCAGTGATTTCAAGAACCAAATGTGAGCAACTGGAGAAGCTAATTCGATGTGACCCATACGTTCACGACGAACTTTAGTTTGTGTAACTTCAACGCCACACTTCTCACAGATAACACCACGGTGTTTCAAACGTTTGTATTTACCACACAAACATTCGTAATCTTTTACTGGTCCGAAAATACGGGCACAGAAAAGACCGTCACGTTCTGGTTTGAACGTACGGTAGTTAATTGTTTCTGGCTTTTTAACTTCACCAAATGACCATGAACGGATCATATCAGGTGATGCCAGAGCAATTTTGATCGCATCAAACTCTTCGGTCTTGGTTTGCGCTTTCAGAAACTTTAATAAGTCTTTCACGAAATGGCTCCTGTCGGAGTTAGACCTGCCAGGCAAATGACCCCTGTCATTCACCCCTTTAAACCAGTGTAGTCACTGTTTGACAGACTGCCATTTCTAGCAGTCTGTCTATATGGAATCCGTTATTCGTCTTCCAATTCGATGTTGATACCCAGTGAACGGATCTCTTTCAACAATACGTTGAACGACTCTGGCATACCTGGTTCCATCTGATGGTTACCATCAACGATGTTTTTGTACATTTTGGTACGACCGTTAACGTCATCTGACTTAACAGTAAGCATTTCTTGAAGAGTATAAGCTGCACCGTATGCTTCCAGTGCCCACACTTCCATCTCCCCGAAACGCTGTCCACCAAACTGTGCTTTACCACCAAGAGGTTGCTGAGTAACCAAGCTGTACGAACCGGTAGAACGGGCGTGCATCTTGTCATCAACTAAGTGGTTCAGTTTCAGCATGTACATGTAACCAACAGTTACTGGACGCTCAAATTGTTCACCTGTACGACCATCGAAAAGTGTAATCTGACCAGAAGTTGGAAGATCAGCTAATTTCAGCATCTCTTTAATTTCCATTTCTTCTGCACCATCGAACACCGGTGTTGCGGTTGGCATACCTTTTTTCAGGTTTTCAGCCAGACGCAATACTTCTTCATCGCTGAAGGTGTCCAGATCAACTTTCTGACGAGGTGCCATACCCAGATCGTAAGCTTTCTGGATAAATTCACGTAATTTAGCAACTTCTTGTTGCTGTTTTAGCATCGCATTGATCTTATCACCGATACCTTTAGCAGCCATACCCAAGTGAGTTTCAAGGATCTGACCGATGTTCATACGTGATGGAACACCCAGTGGGTTCAGTACGAGGTCTACTGGATTACCGTTTTCATCGTATGGCATGTCTTCAATTGGGTTAATCTTAGAGATAACACCCTTATTACCATGACGACCCGCCATCTTATCACCAGGTTGGATCTGACGTTTAACAGCCAGGTAAACCTTAACGATTTTCAGCACCCCTGGTGCTAAATCATCACCTTGAGTGATTTTACGACGTTTAGCTTCCAGTTTCTTCGCGAACTCAGCTTTCAGTTCATCATACTGTTCTGCTAATTGTTCTAACTGGTTTTGCTTCTCTTCATCAGCAATACCCAGCTCTAACCAGCGTTCGCGAGGTAATTTATCTAATTTCTCAGCTTCAATACCGCCAGCAATCAGAACACCACGGATACGAGCGAATAAGCCTGCTTCAAAAATACGCAGTTCTTCAGTTAAGTCTTTCTTAACTTCGCGTAACTGTGATTCTTCGATTTCTAATGCACGTTTATCTTTTTCTACGCCATCACGAGTGAATACTTGTACATCGATAACTGTACCAGACACACCATTAGGAACACGTAGAGAAGAATCTTTAACATCAGACGCTTTCTCACCGAAGATAGCACGCAACAGTTTCTCTTCTGGAGTCAGTTGAGTTTCACCTTTAGGTGTTACTTTACCAACCAGAATGTCGCCGCCTTTCACTTCAGCACCGATATAAACGATACCTGATTCATCCAGTTTAGATAATGCTGCTTCACCGACGTTCGGGATATCAGCAGTGATCTCTTCAGGCCCTAACTTAGTATCACGAGAGACACAAGCGAGTTCTTGAATGTGGATAGTAGTGAAACGATCTTCTTGAACAACACGCTCAGATACAAGGATGGAGTCCTCGTAGTTATAACCATTCCATGGCATAAATGCCACGCGCATGTTTTGACCTAATGCTAACTCACCAAGGTCTGTTGAAGGACCATCGGCTAACACGTCACCACGATCAACTGGTTCACCTAAAGATACGCAAGGAGTTTGATTGATACATGTGTTCTGGTTAGAACGCGTGTATTTAGTCAAGCTATAGATATCAATGCCCGCTTCACCAGCGTAAGTCTCATCTTCGTTAACTTTGATAACGATACGAGAAGCATCAACATACTGAACAACACCACCACGTTTAGCAACTGCAGTAACACCGGAGTCAACTGCTACTGCACGTTCCATACCTGTACCTACTAGTGGTTTATCACCACGAAGAGTAGGAACAGCCTGACGTTGCATGTTCGCCCCCATCAATGCACGGTTGGCGTCATCGTGTTCAAGGAATGGGATCAGTGAAGCACCGACAGAAACAACCTGCTGAGTTGAAACGTCCATGTACTGAACTTGGTCACGACTAAATAAGCTTGACTCACCTTTATGACGGCAAGTAACTAATTCTTCAACGAAGTGATTATCATCGTCTAATACGGAGTTAGCCTGAGCAATGATGAAGTTACCTTCTTCAATTGCAGACAGATAGTGAATCTCATCTGTTACAGCGTTGTTTTCAACAACACGGTAAGGCGTTTCTAGGAAACCGTACTCGTTAGTCTGTGCATAAACAGATAATGAGTTGATAAGACCGATGTTTGGACCTTCAGGTGTTTCGATTGGGCACACACGACCATAGTGAGTTGGGTGTACGTCTCGAACTTCGAAGCCTGCACGTTCACGGGTCAAACCACCTGGGCCTAATGCAGAAATACGACGTTTATGCGTAATTTCTGATAGCGGGTTATTCTGATCCATAAACTGAGATAACTGGCTAGAACCAAAGAATTCTTTGACAGCAGCAGAAATCGGTTTTGCGTTGATCATATCTTGTGGCATTAATGCATCAAGATCGCCTAATGACAGACGTTCTTTAACTGCACGTTCAACACGCACTAGACCAACACGGAATTGGTTTTCAGCCATTTCGCCAACAGAACGAATACGACGGTTACCTAAGTGGTCGATATCATCCACTTCACCTTTACCATTACGGATATCAATCAGTTTTTTCATTACTTCAATGATATCTTCTTGGCTCAGGATGCCAGAACCTTCAACTTCGTCACGGCCTAACGAACGGTTGAACTTCATACGACCAACAGCAGACAGATCATAACGATCTTCAGAGAAGAATAAGTTCTCAAATAGGTTTTCTGCTGCTTCGCGTGTAGGTGGTTCACCAGGACGCATCATGCGATAGATTTCAACTAATGCGCTTAAACGATCGTTTGTAGGATCGACGCGAACAGTTTCTGAAATATAAGCACCATGATCTAAGTCATTGGTAAACAGCGTTTCAATCGTTTTATGACCAGCTTGACTTAAGCGAGCTAACACATCTAAAGAGATTTCCATGTTAGCAGCACAAATCAGTTCACCTGTCGCTTCATCAATATAGTCACGAGCAACCACTTTTCCTGCAATGTATTCAACAGGTACTTCAATGCGGTCAATTTGCTCTTTTTCTAATTGACGAATATGGCGAGCGGTAATACGACGGCCTTTTTCGACATACACTTTGCCGTTTGCTTCAATATCAAATGAAGCAGTTTCACCACGCAGACGTTCAGGCACTAATGTCATCATCAGCTTGTTGTTGCTGATTTCAAACAATGTTTTTTCGAAGAATAAACCTAAGATTTCTTCAGTGCTGTAGTTCATTGCGCGTAAAATGATAGTCGCTGGTAATTTACGGCGACGGTCAATACGGACAAAAAGGTTATCTTTAGGGTCGAATTCGAAGTCTAACCATGAGCCACGATAAGGGATAATACGTGCGTTATACAGTACCTTACCTGAAGAGTGTGTTTTACCTTTGTCACTATCAAAGAACACACCAGGACTACGGTGTAACTGGGAAACGATAACACGCTCAGTACCATTGATAACAAAAGTACCATTATCGGTCATTAATGGGATTTCACCCATATAGACTTCTTGTTCTTTGATGTCTTTAACGGTGCCTTCTGGGGCTTCACGTTCATAAATAACCAGACGCAGTTTTACACGCAGAGGTGCTGAGTAAGTTACACCGCGGATCTGACATTCTTTAACATCAAAAACAGGCTCGCCTAAGCGGTAGCTGACATATTGTAATTCAGCGTTACCACTGTAGCTTTGGATAGGAAATACGGAACGGAAAGCTGCTTCCAGACCGTTTTGACCATCAGGATCTTGCTCGATGAACTTCTGGAACGAGTCAAGTTGGATAGAAAGGAGATAGGGAACATCCAGAACTTGTGGACGTTTACCAAAATCCTTACGAATACGTTTTTTCTCGGTATAGGAGTAAACCATAGGGTTCCTCAGCTCGCTGAAAAGTGACCCACTCTGCCTACCCTTAGTTATTTAAGGGCGACACGACATTCTGCTAACACTATTTTTTGTAGGTAGGAAAATGTAATTTTCCATAATACTTATTGCTATTACTCTTAAATCATTTCATTGCATTGAGCTCACTACCGAGCTTTTGGAGAACGTGGATCGCAGTGACTAACACAGTATATTAAGTCGTCAATAGCAAAAAATATTGAGGTAAAGAGGAAGCCAAAAAGTGTGAAAAAGCTACTCTTACCTTACAGCGCAAAAAGGCTGGTGACCAAAAAATCACCAGCCATCAGCCGTTAGGCTGCACTCTGGGAAGTTAAATTATTTAACTTCAACCTCAGCGCCTGCTTCTTCCAGAGCTTTCTTCAGAGCTTCAGCATCATCTTTGCTTACGCCTTCTTTCAGAGCTGCTGGTGCAGATTCTACTAAGTCTTTAGCTTCTTTCAGGCCAAGACCGGTAGCGCCACGTACTGCTTTGATTACTGCTACTTTGTTACCGCCGATAGCTTTCAGGATAACATCAAATTCAGTTTTCTCTTCAGCAGCTTCTGCTGGACCCGCAGCAACAGCAACAGCTGCAGCAGCAGATACACCGAATTTTTCTTCCATCATAGAGATCAGTTCAACAACGTCCATTACAGACATTTCAGCAACTGCGTTTAAGATATCGTCTTTAGAAATAGACATAACAAGTGTTCCTAAAATTCAGAAAAAGTTTATACGTAAATAAAGCAACGAAGAAATTGGCTATTAAGCAGCTTCTTTCTGATCGCGCAGAGCAGCCAGAGTGCGAACCAATTTGCCTGCAGAGGCTTCTTTCATGGTTGCCATCAGGCGTGCGATTGCTTCATCGTAAGTTGGGAGTGTAGCCAGACGATCGATGTTCGAACCTGGGATAAACTCACCTTCAAAGGCAGCCGCTTTAATCTCGAATGCTGGGTTCGCTTTCGCGAAATCTTTGAACAGACGAGCAGCAGCGCCCGGATGTTCAGCAGAAAATGCAATCAAGGTTGGACCAACAAATGCATCTTTCAGTACTTCATAAGAAGTACCTTCAACAGCACGACGCAGAAGTGTGTTACGTACTACACGTACAGTAACGCCAGCTTCACGACATGCTTTACGCAGTTCGGTCATTTTAGCTACAGTAACGCCACGGGAATCCGCAACAACTGCAGAAAGCGCACCTTTGGCAACTTCGCTGACTTCAGCAACAATCGCTTGTTTGTCTTGAAGATTTAGTGCCATTAGCTTCTTGCTCCTGGATTAACCGAGTAAAAACTCGGGACTCACATCACTTATAACCACAATGGTATAAGCGCTAAAACACGGTGAGTAGAATCCAGAATATATAATTCTTTATTGGCTCTCTCACCGTCTACGCAGGAAAATTAAGTAATCACTTACACCTGCGGTCTTGGACGGGGTCTGGATAGGCCAGACTCCAACCGAAATTCAGAGAATTTAGTTATGTCGACTTAAAAAATACAACATAGCTAAACTCAAGGCGTCAAATTCTATACAAATTTGACGCCAAGGTAAAGTCTTTTATGACTTTAGTCTAATCTAAGATTAAACTGTCGCGCTTAAGCTAGCTTGATCAATCGCAACACCTGCACCCATAGTGGTAGACAGGCTTACTTTCTTGATATAAACGCCTTTCGCTGCTGATGGTTTTGCTTTTTTCAGAGCAACCAACAGAGCTTCTAAGTTTTCTTTCAACTGAGCTTCGTTGAAATCAACTTTACCGATAGTGGTATGGATAATACCATTTTTGTCGTTACGGTAACGAACTTGACCAGCTTTAGCATTTTTAACTGCTTCAGCAACGTTAGGCGTTACAGTACCCACTTTCGGGTTTGGCATTAAGCCACGTGGGCCAAGGATTTGACCTAACTGACCTACAACGCGCATTGCATCTGGAGATGCGATAACAACGTCAAAGTCCATTTCACCAGCTTTAACTTTAGCAGCTAAGTCGTCCATACCGACTAATTCAGCGCCTGCTTCTTTAGCAGCTTCTGCATTTGCACCTTGTGCGAATACAGCAACGCGAACTGAACGGCCAGTACCGTGTGGAAGTACAGTTGCACCACGAACGTTTTGATCTGATTTACGTGCATCGATGCCAAGGTTAACAGCAACGTCAACACTTTCAACGAATTTAGCAGTAGCCAATTCTTTCAGTAAAGCAACAGCTTCAGTAATTTCGTACTGTTTAGTTACTTCAACTTTCTCACGGATATTGCGCATGCGCTTGGTTAGTTTAGCCATCAGATTAATCCTCCACTACCAGGCCCATGGAACGAGCAGTACCAGCAATTGAACGCATCATAGCTTCAACGTCAGCACCAGTCAGGTCCGCAGCTTTAGTTTCTGCGATTTCACGAACTTGAGCAGAAGTAATTTTACCTACTTTCTCTTTGTTCGGTTTGCCAGAACCTGATTTCACGCCCGCAGCTTTCTTCAGCAGAACCGCTGCTGGAGGAGTTTTGGTAACGAAAGTGAAAGAACGGTCAGCATAAACTGTAATAACAACAGGAATTGGTAAACCTTTTTCTACGCTTTCAGTTTTAGCGTTGAATGCTTTACAGAATTCCATGATGTTAACACCTTGTTGACCCAGAGCTGGACCAACTGGCGGACTTGGATTAGCCATACCTGCAGAAACTTGCAGTTTGATATAGGCTTGGACTTTCTTAGCCATTAATTAATTCCTCAATTTGGGTATATATCGCCCGGCTAGGGCTCCCCGATTTTACTTTGTTCTGTCTTATGACAAAACAACTCAAAACGAAAGGTGGAAAATTGTAGATAACTTTTCCACCTTTTGCAAGAAAGCAAGATAAAAAGGTTTAACCTTTTTCAACCTGACTAAAGTCTAATTCAACGGGTGTTGCACGACCGAAGATTGATACAGAGACTTTTAAGCGGCTTTTTTCGTAATCGACTTCTTCAACAACACCATTAAAGTCAGCAAATGGACCATCGCTAACACGAACCATTTCACCTGGTTCAAACAGTGTTTTAGGACGTGGTTTATCACCAACTTGTTGTAAGCGATTCATAATCGCATCAACTTCTTTATCGCTAATTGGTGCAGGTCTATCTGACGTTCCACCAATGAATCCCATAACACGAGGTACATTACGTACTAAGTGCCAAGTCGCATCATTCATGACCATTTGGACAAGAACATAGCCTGGGAAAAATTTACGCTCACTTTTGCGACGTTGACCGCTACGGATCTCAACCACTTCTTCGGTTGGAACCATAACTTCGCCGAATGAGTCTTCCATTTCGTTTAATTTGATATGTTCACGCAAAGACTGTGCAACACGGCCTTCAAAGCCTGAAAATGCCTGAATGACATACCAGCGTTTTTTTGGAGAATCAGTCATGAACACCTCACAGGCCAGTAATAAATGAAACAAAACGAACCAGAATGCCATCCAGTCCCCAAAGAACTAATGACACAATAGCCGTCACCGCAGCAACAATCAGGGTTGTCTGCAATGTTTCTTGACGTGTTGGCCATACTACTTTACGCATTTCAATACGCGCTTCACGAGCAAATGCTAACGTTGCTTTACCTTGTGTTGTCCACAACGCGAACCCACCTGCTGCTACGAACAAAGCAACAACAGCTAAAGCTCGCAACGCTAGGTTAAATTCACGGTAAAGATAGTTGCCACCCACTGCTACTGCCAGCAATAAAACGGTAATGATCCACTTAGCGATATCACCACCGCGTTTGCTATCTTGAGCTCCGCTATTCGCACTCATAAATTAACCTGTCACTATGATGTAAATAAATAGCCAGCTTGCCTCGCAAGAGCAAAACAAATCAGACTAACCATAAAATCAACTATGATTGCATCTGACACAGTGTCATATCTCTATGACATTCGTATCTGCAAGATACTGGACTCGATTCGTTGTATCAGAGCCTATCTCACCAATAATTTACAAAAAACTAGTGATGAGATAGGTTCTTTTTCAAACAACGCATAAAAAGGGCATCAATTGATGCCCTTTTTTAGGAAATTACGCGAGTAATTAACCTAATACTTTAGCAACAACGCCCGCACCTACTGTACGGCCACCTTCACGGATAGCGAAACGTAAACCGTCGTCC
>NZ_PENZ01000036.1 GCF_003144395.1 Proteus faecis
AACATCGAACGCAAGGGCATACTGGAATTACAAGCGGCGGGACTCGTCGTTTCTGCCCATGGAGGCCAGCGTAAATCCGTCGCACAGACGGTTGCGGTCTAAGAAGTGGGAAGCCTCGCCCGACAGGGCGGGGAGCAGTCACATGGTTTGGAAGAAACGATTGGTTTCTTTATTGGAAGGTTCGTAGTCCGCTGCCATGGTGAATATCTCTTTCACCCGTAAATATACTCGCCTCTCACTAGCGCGAATATCCCGGATGCGTTCGAGCATCTCATCAAAGTAATCTAGCACGACTGATTGGCCGATAGGCGGGTTATTCAGACGCTCATCATCCATCACAAACCCTTTGACCAGATACTGCTCCAGAGTTTGCGTTGCCCACTGACGAAACTGTGTACCACGAACAGAACGGACACGGTAGCCAATCGCGAGGATCATTGAGAGGTTGTAATGCAGCGTGTTGCGATTAACCTGCCGATTACCTTCTTGTCGAACTTGTAAGAAAGACTTACAAGTTGAATTTTGTACAAGCTCACCCTCTTCGTAAACAGCTTTAACATGTTGAGTTATTGCCTGAGGTGTTACCTGATAAAAATTGGCAATTTCAGCCTAAGATAACCACAGCGTATCCGACTCAAAACGGCATTCGACGCGAGTGTCTGTCCACCTTCACTTCGAAACAAAACAAATTCGCCCGGTGGTACTTCAGGAAGATTATCACTCATCAAATTACCTCCGCTCTGTGCGCTATAAATAAACAATGAATAACAATATATCATGTTTAATAAAAAGATAAGGACATCTGTAAATAGTAAGAAACCACATTATTTTATGAAATAACAATATGCTACATATCTTAAGATTAGCTGTAATTAAATTGGAGTAGATAGCAATGAGTGGGATCACTGGAGTCGAATTTAATGGATAATGGTATTAAATGAGTTTACTGAGTTGGATAAATAGCAGTGCCCCCATTAATGCCTATCCTTATTTAAGGATAGTGCTGAATTGATTAATTGAACTCACAACACCAAGCGGACACGAACAATGAAATAAAACACACAATTAAGATAATTACTAACTCAGCACTAACTTCATAATTTATAAAAAATAAAATTAACTTCACATATAACGATTAACTTTATAAAGTTATTATTGTGCTAGCAAACCACCAGCACAATAATAAACAGAAAGTGTTATTTAGAGCCACTCACAGACATCTTGGCAAGCTCTGGGTTCATTGGCTCAAAAATACTGAGTGGTAATTGGACTTTACGACCGTTTTTATCTTCAACGACCTTAATCACTTTAAACTCTCCGATATCGTTACACAGTACTTCTAAAGATGCTGTAATTGAACGGTTAGCCCCCATCTCACCAAAAGGTTCAACTTCAAGCACTTCATTACCGATAACACTTCCTTTTTTATCTTTCATCTGCAAAGTCATTTCTAAAGCGCCAAATCCTGCATTATCAAGTGACATATGACTGCCACCATTATCTAATGAGAATTCATAACTACAATAACCTTGGTTAAGAAAACTTTCTTTAGTGTGAGTAATACTGGCGTACCTATCTTCTGTTGCTGATGCAGACATACTTACTGATAACAATCCCAAGATGAGACAACCCGTTATTTTCTTCACTATTCACTCCCTATTTTGTTATAAAACCGATGAACTTTATAATAGACGATTTATTAATTCACTTTTACTCCACTTTGCCCTCTATCGATTTCTTTCCATTTAGGGCAATTTAAGCCAGAAAATCTTTAAGGAAAGATGTCCTTCCAAAGGTATTATCCGTATTGAGTTCTTGATTCGCCTACTCTTTTTTTCTATTTCTCTGAGATCACCACCAGCAGTGAGTATCTTCTTTGCTTGGTTTCGCAGATCACTCGCTTCAGCAAGTACCACTAAAACAAGTGTAGGGTGAGTCGGGTTGACATCAGGAGAGCATAAATTATCTTACTAACTAATATTTAAGGGATTATTTGAGTTTTGTGGAAGTACATTGAACTTGAGTGGCGGAAGATCACAGGAGTCGAACCTGCCAAGGACCGCTGGCGGCCCCATCTGGATTTGAAGTCCAGCCGCCCCACCGGGGACGATGATCTTCCATTTTTAAATATGGTCAAAAGGAAATAACGGAATGATTATACGCTGAATTATTTTTAATCCCAAGTGCATCAAATCAATAAAACCTCTTTCAAATAAAATAATCCCGTTTTTGAGTAAAACTTCGGATAATTACCGCGATACTATTGAACTTATACAGTTTCATCCTCATCTTACTATCTATAACGAATAAACTCAGTGGTGTATTTTACGTCACTGCAAACCCAAATACAGGATGTTTTTTATGTCAAATCCATTACTTAGCACAACGGGATTGCCTGCATTTTCCCTTATCAAACCAGAACATGTTGTTCCTGCACTAAAAGAAGTTTTAACTACCTATCGCCAAACCGTCGAAAAATTACTGGCTGATAACACGCAATTTACCTGGGATAACCTTTGCCAACCCTTAGCAGAAGCTGGCGATAAACTTTCTCGTGTTTGGTCCCCCGTTAGCCATTTAAATTCTGTTAAAAACTGTGCTGAACTACGTGAAGCGTATGAGCAAAGTTTACCGTTGCTATCTGAATTCAGTACATGGATGGGACAGCATGAAGGCTTATATCAAGCTTATAAATCAATTAAAGAAAGTGCTGATTTTAATGCGTTAACTCAACCACAGAAAAAAGCGATTGAAAACGCATTACGTGACTTTGAATTATCAGGTATCGGTTTACCTAAAGAGAAACAACAGCGTTTTGGTGAAATTAGCGCGCGTATGTCTGAATTAAGCGCTAAATATGGAAATAACGTATTAGATGCCACAATGGGTTGGTCTAAATTAATTACTGATGTAGACGATCTATCTGGTATGCCACAAAGTGCGATTGATGCTGCAAAAGCTATCGCGCAAGCCAAAGGGCAAGACGGCTATCTGTTAACACTTGATATGCCTAGCTATCTCCCTGTGATGACCTATGCGGATAATCGTGAACTAAGAAAAGAGATGAGTATCGCTTATAGCACGCGTGCATCAGATCAAGGTCCAAATGCAGGTCAGTGGGATAACAGTGAAATAATGGCGGAAATCCTCGCATTACGTCACGAACTCGCCCAACTACTTGGTTTTAAAAATTACGCTGAAAAATCACTTGCCACTAAAATGGCGGAGTCTCCAAAACAAGTCCTTGATTTTTTAACTGATTTAGCACAACGCGCTCACCCACAAGGTAAAGAAGAGTTGGCTGAGTTAACTCAATTTGCAAAAGAGCACTATGGTGTTGATAAATTAGAGTCTTGGGATCTGGCTTATTACAGCGAAAAACAGAAACAACACCTGTTCTCAATCGATGATGAGCAATTACGTCCTTACTTCCCTGAACAGCGTGCTTTAAGTGGTTTATTTGAAGTTGTTCATCGTATCTATGGTTTAACAGCCAAAGAACGTAACGACATCGACACTTGGCATGATGATGTCCGTTTCTTTGAGCTTTATGATGAAAGTAACACTTTACGTGGTAGTTTCTATCTTGATTTATATGCTCGCGAACACAAACGTGGTGGCGCTTGGATGGATGATTGCATAGGAAGAATGCGTCATGCTGATGGCAAGCTACAAAACCCCGTTGCTTATCTCACCTGTAACTTCAATAAGCCGGTAGGCGATAAACCAGCACTCTTTACTCATAATGAAGTCACCACACTGTTCCATGAGTTTGGGCATGGCTTGCATCATATGTTAACGCAAATTGATACTGCTGATGTTGCCGGTATTAATGGCGTACCTTGGGATGCAGTTGAATTACCAAGCCAATTTATGGAAAACTGGTGTTGGGAGCCAGAAGCATTAGCCTTTATTTCTGGTCATTATGAAACTGGCGAGCCATTACCACAGGCAATGCTTGATAATATGCTTAAAGCAAAAAATTATCAGTCCGCTATGTTTGTATTACGCCAATTAGAATTTGGTTTGTTTGATTTCCGTTTACATGCAGAGTACGACCCAACGAAGGGAGCTCGTATAATGGAAACCTTAAACAGTGTGAAAGAACAAGTTTCTGTTGTTCCTTCAACACCTTGGGCGCGTTTCCCTCATGCCTTTAGCCATATCTTTGCAGGTGGGTATGCAGCCGGTTATTACAGCTATTTATGGGCAGATGTACTGGCAGCTGATGCCTTCTCTCGCTTCTCTGAAGAAGGCATTTTTAACCGCGAAACGGGCCAATCATTCCTTGATAATATTTTAACTCGTGGTGGTTCAGAAGAACCAATGGAGCTATTCAAGCGCTTCCGTGGTCGTGAACCGAAACTTGATGCTATGCTTAAAGGCTACGGCATTAAAGGATGATATGTGAATATCTGTTTACTTTGTGAAGAAGGCGCTGATAACAGCGCCTTATCTGATTTAGCGCAACGTTGGGGACTAGTTCACGACGAAACGCAAATCATGGCTTTAGTATTAACACCGACTCACCTTGAATTACGCAAACAAGATGAACCTAAATTAGGTGGCATCTATGTGGATTTCGTAGAAGGCACAATGGCACATCGTCGTAAATTTGGTGGAGGTCGAGGTGAGGCGGTAGCAAAAGCGGTTGGGATCAAAAAAGACTATCTACCTGATGTTGTTGATGCGACAGCAGGACTTGGTCGAGATGCATTTGTATTAGCGTCTATTGGTTGCAAAGTCAGAATGGTAGAGCGCCACCCAGTCGTTGCTGCATTACTTGAAGACGGCCTAAAGCGTGCTTATCTTGATGCTGATATTGGTGAATGGATGCAAGAGAGAATGACGTTAATTCATGCCTCTTCAGCCCAAGCACTCACTGAGATCACCCCCCCTCCTGATGTTGTTTATCTTGATCCTATGTATCCACATAAGGCGAAAAGTGCATTAGTAAAAAAAGAGATGCGAGTATTTCAGTCTTTAGTGGGTGCTGATGAAGATGCAGATGCGCTATTAGAACCCGCAATGACTTTGGCGAAAAAACGTGTCGTTGTAAAAAGACCCGACTACGCAGAACCATTAAATAATCAGACTGCACATGCCAATGTAACAACCAAAAATCACCGCTTTGATATTTATCCTTGTGTTTAAGGTTATCCTTTTATTATAAAGGGGCTATAAAAGCCCCTTTATTACACCACCACAGCTTTTCTTCTATTTTCTGATTATTGAATACTATACCCACCATCAATAACAAGATTATGACCATTTATCATATCTGAAGCATTACTCGCTAAAAAGACAGCGGCTGCGGCAATCTCTTCTGGTTCTGCAAAGCGTTTAGCTGGAATTTGAGCTTTCATCTTTTCACCTTTCTCTCCTTCCCAAGCCTGCTTTCCTAAATCGGTCATCACAATAGTGGGAGATATTGCATTGATTTGTAAACCTTTAGGTGCCCATTCTGACGCTAACACTTTGGTCATACCGATAACACCCGCTTTAGTAGCACAATAAGCAATATGTTCGGGCAAAGCTATCACACCTGCTTGAGAGGCCAAATTGATAATCTTCCCTTGCCCTTGTTGTAACATATATTTTCCCACTTCTTGGCATAACAAAAATGTCCCCGTTAAATTGACTGATAACGTTTTATTCCAGTCCTCAACAGAAAGTGATCCCGCAGGCGCTAACGCGACAATACCTGCGCAATTCACCAAAATATCAATATGGCCAAATTCTTCAAATACGGAATAAACCGCACGATGTACAGACTCTTCATTTGTGACATCACATTGAATACCAACTGCACTATTTAATTGCTGAGCAACTTGCTCAACTTTCTCGGATCTATCTAATAACGCGACTTTTGCCCCTTTCTGAATAAACATCTTAGCAATAGATAATCCAATTCCAGCGGCTCCACCAGTAATAACAGCGACTTTATTTGGTAGAGTAAAATCGATCTGCATTGCCATAAATTTCTCCTACAAAAATAATCACTTTATAAAGTGCCTCTTTTTTAAGGATAGCAGATGAAAAATTTGAAAAAGATAAGATAGGTAAACGAGGGTAGCAGATTCAAGGGGATCTGACGGGTGTTAAACACCCGTTCAGAATAGATAAAATTTATAGTACGCCTTGAGCCAACATTGCATCCGCGACTTTAACAAAGCCTGCAATGTTCGCGCCTTGAATATAATTAGTCTGCTTACCTTCACCACCGTAGTTCACACAAGCATGGTGAATATCTAACATAATGTGATGTAAGCGAGCATCGACTTTCTCCGCTTTCCAGCTTAAACGTGCTGCATTCTGTGCCATCTCTAAACCAGAGGTTGCAACACCACCGGCATTAGCCGCTTTACCTGGTGCAAAAAGAACACCTGCTTCAATAAAGGCATCAGTTGCTGCGATTGTTGTTGGCATATTTGCACCTTCAGCAACCGCCTTCACACCATTTTTGATAAGCACTTTAGCTGCTTCTAAATCTAACTCATTTTGTGTTGCACAAGGCAAAGCAATATCAACAGGAACTGCCCAAGGTTGTTGACCTTCAAGATATGTTAAGCCAAATTCTTTTGCATACTCTTCAACACGACCGTAATTATTTTTAATTTCAGTGAGTCGAGCGAGTTTTTCAGTCGTAAATCCAGCTTCATCAACCACAGTACCACCTGAATCTGATGCAGTTATTACCTTAGCACCTAATTCTAAACATTTTTCGATAGTGAACTGTGCAACATTACCTGCACCAGAAACCGCCACACGCATTCCCTCAAGAGACATACCATGACGTTTAAGCATTGCATCAGTAAAGTAAACTAAACCGTACCCTGTGGCTTCTGGACGGATTAAACTGCCACCGAATGAAAGGCCTTTACCTGTAAATACACATTCATTACTATTAGACAGCTTTTTCATCATACCGGCCATAAAACCAACTTCTCGAGCCCCTACACCAATATCACCCGCAGGAACATCAGTATTGGCGCCTAAATGGCGATAAAGTTCAGTCATCAGTGCCTGACAAAAACGCATCACTTCCCCATGACTTTTACCTTTAGGATTAAAATCAGAACCACCTTTGGCTCCCCCCATCGGCAATGTAGTTAATGCATTTTTAAATGTTTGCTCAAAACCTAAGAATTTTAGGATGGAAAGATTGACTGATGGATGAAAACGCATACCACCTTTGTAAGGTCCAATGGCTGAGTTAAATTGGATGCGCCATGCACGGTTAACTTGTACTTGCCCTTTGTCATCTAACCAACAGACGCGAAACTGAATAATTCGTTCAGGCTCAACTAAACGCTCAAGTAATGATTGTTCACGATATTGTGGGTTTTTCTCTAAAAAAGGCCACAAAGTGGTAAAAACTTCACGAACCGCCTGATGATACTCAGGTTGATGAGCGTTATATTTTTCTACCCCTTCTAAAAACGAAGATAATGAGCCAGATATATTCATTCAACTATTCCTTTTTTGTGTAATGTGATGATGACATAACCTCATTTATTCGGAATATTTTTGGGTTTTTGTGAGGTTGATATTGTTTTGCTTCTTGAATATATCATTAAAATGTATTCACACTTCAAGACATTTTTTTCATAATTAGACAAATAAAAAAGGTTGACTCAGTTTAACTGTCGGAAAAATAGGAATTTTAGGCAAAAAAATACCTGCATAAGCAGGCATTTTTTTTGCTTAAACAAGCAATCGATTATTATTCATCATCTTTAAGAGGAACAATTAGCATATCAACATGCACAGTATTAATTAGTTGGCGTGCCGATGACATCAATTTGCTCCAGAAGTCTTGGTGATGACCACAAACGACTAAATCCATATCGTATTTTTTAATCGCATCAACCAGAACTTGACCTAAATCACCGCTACCGCTCAGGGTTTCTTGAATTTCATAACCCGATTTATCAGAAAGGTCTTTTAACGCGTTACGGGTTTCATCAGTAATACGTTGTTGCATATCACCGAGGTTGACATCAATTAGACCGGTATAAAGATCAGAGTAGTTAACATCAACGTGAATTAAGGAAACTTTGGCATTATAGGGTTTTGCCATAGATACAGCTTTCTGTACTAAGACGTTACTCTCAGGGGATAAATCAACTGCCACTAGAATATGCTTATAAGCCATCGTGAACTCCTTCCATAAGCTGATTAATCGGTTGGAAAGGCGGTTAAGCCTAAATCCTATGTATTAAATATAACGTTTTAAGATGAAAGTTAGATGTCGTCTTGATCACAACTTATGTCAAATCATCAAGAAAGCATCTATCGATAAATAACAATATACACCATTTTAGATTAGCACGATGTCATTCACCGACAATATCATCATAATAATGAGAATTGAGTATAAAAAACAACAAAAACACCCTTTTAGAGTTATTTTTTATTTTTTTTTCTGAAAAAGGAAACAACTTGAAAAAGTCACTTTTGTTTATTGCTTAATTTCACCTAAACTTAAATTAGAGAAAAAGTAACCTTTATTGGTAAAGATTTTCTCATCTCAGAATCTATTATTCTAGGGAGGGGATTATGTTTAATGTCATTGTTGTCTTTTGGGCGCTATGTATTCTTTGCCTGATTAATATGATGCGTTATTTTTCATCTATTCGGGTATTACTCACAATACTGCGTCAATCTGATCCTTTGCTATACCAATCAGTGGATGGCAATGGATTTTTTACTATGCATGGACAATTTTCAAAGCAGTTACGGCTGATCCGCTATATCAACCAACGCCAATACATCAATCATCATAATCCTGAAGTTATTATGCGTTGCGAACGAATTTATCGGCAATTTTATCTTGTTAGTCGTTTTTGTATTTTGGCTGTCGCAAGTTTAATTGCGATGCTTTTCTGGTAGAGACAAAAACAAAAAACGGTGACTAAAAGTCACCGTTTATAAACAAACTTGGGTAATTTGCTACTATTAGCTATTCACAATAAATGTAAGTGATATCCAATAAAGTAAGCCTGATAAACCAATGCTAACAGGTAATGTTAAGATCCAAGCCAGCGCAATGTTTTTCACTGTCTTAGTTTGAACACCACCACCATCAACAATCATCGTACCTGCAACTGCAGATGACAGAACTTGAGTTGTTGATACAGGCATACCCGTATAACTTGCTACACCAATGGAAACTGCGGCTGTTACTTGAGCAGAAACCCCTTGTGCGTAAGTCATACCTTTTTTACCAATTTTCTCACCAATTGTTACTGCAACGCGTTTCCAACCTACCATTGTCCCGATAGAGAGCGCTAATGCCACTGCGATAATGATCCAAATCGGAGCATATTCCACCGTGTTTAGCAGGTCACGACTCAATGTTTTTAAGAACCGTGCATCTTGGGCGCTAGTTTCTGGTAATTTAGCCACTTCTGTTGCGGTATCAGCGATACACATAAGTAATCGACGCATTTGAGCACGCTGGTCTGCTGTTAGCTCGTCATAAGAGCTAATATTTGCAAGCATCTGTTCTGTTTGATTCAGAACAATTGGCGTTCTTGCGCTATTACAGTGAAAATCTGTATCACTAGCATCAGCTTGTGCTGGTACTACTGGTGTATTATCAATAGCATGCTGTAGCGCTGGCTGATGTTTCTCATAATATTGTTGTAAGTGTACAACTGCATCATGAGTTTTGGTGATATCGTATCCGCTCGCACTCATATTGACGACAAAGCCCGCAGGCGCTACGCCAATTAATACCAGCATGATAAGACCGATACCTTTCTGCCCATCATTTGCACCATGAGAGAAACTCACCCCAACTGCTGATAAAATCAGTGCAGTACGGGTCCAAAATGGCGGCTTACGCTTACCATCTTGCTTCTCACGTTCAGCTGGTGTCAGGTGAATACGACGACGTTTTTTCGTACCACTCCAGTAACGGCGCAGTAAGAAAATCATCGCGCCTGCAATAACCAAGCCGATAATTGGAGAAAGAATGAGTGACAGGAAGATACTGATCATTTTAGGTACGTTTAACGCATCAACGATAGACGAATCTGTCACGATAGCATTTGTTAAACCAATACCAATGATAGCACCTATCAGCGTATGTGAACTTGATGCTGGGATACCAAAATACCATGTACCTAAGTTCCAGATAATGGCAGCTAACAGCAACGAGAAGACCATGGCGAGGCCATGAGCTGAGCTCACATTCAGCAGAAGATCTGTCGGTAACAAGTGAACAATAGCATAAGCTACGCTCAATCCTCCGAGCAAAACTCCAAGAAAGTTAAATACACCCGCCATCACGACCGCAAATTGCGCACGCATAGCACGAGTATAGATAACTGTTGCTACCGCATTTGCGGTATCATGGAAGCCGTTAATAGCTTCATAAAATAGCACAAATAGCAGTGCTAAAACTAACATTAAACCTGTATGAAATTCTAGGTCAGTAAACAAATGTAGCATAGACGTTAAGCCAGTTAGTTGGACATGAACGCGGCGCATTATCAGCGACAAATGCGAACGGTGGAAGCGAAATTTAACCTTTTTTTGATTTGATAACCAACAAAATCAGAGTCTTTTTAAGATAATTCCTTATATATCATCCAATTAATAAAAATAAAAAAAAAGTAAATTTCTGACAAATTTTTTCCTTGCTAATACGAATTTAGGTGAAAAATACAGATTTCTCCATATAATTTTACAAAAACATGCTGATCTTACGCGAAAATCATTGATTAAGTAGTCAGTAAAAACTAAGAACGAGGCATCATTGTGGGATCATACGATACAGTAATTATAGGTGCAGGTGCCGCGGGGCTTTTTTGTGCATCTTTAGCAGGACAAGCAGGATTATCTGTTTTAGTCCTCGATAATGGCAAAAAAGCAGGCCGTAAAATTCTAATGTCAGGTGGCGGACGCTGTAATTTCACCAATATGTATATCGAACCATCAGCGTATTTATCAGAGAACCCTCATTTCTGTAAGTCAGCGCTTGCTCGCTATACACAATGGGATTTTATTGAATTAGTGCAAAAACATAACATCGCCTATCATGAAAAAACGTTAGGACAGCTATTTTGTGATGATTCAGCACAACAAATTGTTGATTTATTACTCACTGAATGTCAAAAAGGGAAAGTAAGTGTTCGCTTACGTAGTGAGGTTACGCAAATCGAGAAAACAGATGTAGGCTTTACTATTTTTGTTGATGGAAAAACAATCACAACATCTTCAGTCGTTATTGCCAGTGGTGGTCTTTCAATGCCCGGTTTAGGTGCAACTCCTTTTGGCTATAAAGTTGCAGAGCAATTTGGGCTTTCTGTTTTACCAACACGCGCAGGATTAGTTCCTTTTACATTGCATAAACCCCAACTTGAACAATTAAGCCAACTATCTGGCGTAGCTATATCTGCTATTGTGACGGCAAAAAATGGAACGAGTTTTAAAGAAAACATTCTTTTTACGCATCGTGGCCTTTCTGGTCCTGCTATTTTGCAAATCTCTAGTTATTGGCAGCCAGGTGAGTATGTAAGTATTAACTTACTTCCAAATATTGATCTTGAAAACCTTCTACAAGAAAAACGTCAAGAACATCCGAATCAATTATTAAAAAATACGCTTTCTCGCTTATTACCAAAGCGGTTTATTGAGATAATGATAGAAAATCAACAGTTACCCGATGTTTCTCTGACTCAACTTAGTAATGAACGTATTACGCAAGTTGCAACGTTACTACAAGAATGGCAAGTTCAGCCCAATGGTACTGAGGGGTATCGCACCGCAGAAGTCACACTAGGTGGCGTAGATACTCGTGCCCTTTCCTCTAAAACAATGGAAGCCACGAAAGTCAAAGGACTCTATTTTATTGGAGAAGTCGTTGATGTGACGGGTTGGTTAGGTGGATATAATTTCCAGTGGGCATGGAGCTCAGCTTATGCCTGTGCACAGAGTCTTATTTCAACACCAAAATCGACTTTTGTTGAGTAATAATAAATAAATGTGTAAATAGTAAAGTTATAAATATCGGTTTTGTAATTTTATAAACTTATACGTCATATATAATGAAAACCTGCCATCATCAATCAGTGATGGCTTTTTCTTCTGGTATTTCTCGATAACGACTCAAAATGCCTTATACCCCTTCTTTCTCTCTGGTTTTATGCCATGTTTTCTCTTCTTTTTTCTATAAATGACCCCATAAAGAATGTTGTTAACTATTTGGTTATATTGATATTTTAAAAAATTATTAAAATAAAATAACTCGTTAATCAGTGAGTTAAGACTTTTTTGGCTCTTTTTTCTAATTTGATTAAAAAAAAGACTTTACAAATGATACTGAGAACTATTATCATTAATATCACTTTCAGATGCACCTCCTTCAGGGTCATATGAAAGAACGACATTGCTCACATT
Organism: Proteus faecis; assembly: GCF_003144395.1. GTDB lineage: Bacteria > Pseudomonadota > Gammaproteobacteria > Enterobacterales > Enterobacteriaceae > Proteus > Proteus faecis. Next base: position 12,412 of record NZ_PENZ01000036.1, read on the forward strand.
GCTTCCAGTGTTTTACTTTAGCCAGCCGGGTGCTGGCTTTTTCTTTTCTAGAACTTATTCGATGTTTTTATTTTCTCTTATTCAAATTATTTGGATCCTCAGGTTAAATTCCTCCGCTTTTTTACTTTGCGCTATTGAGTAAACTGTGTTCAACAACTTCAGAGAAGGAAACACATTATGATTTATCTACGCAAAGCAAATGAAAGAGGACACGCTAATCATGGTTGGCTAGATAGTTGGCATACCTTCTCTTTCGCAAATTATTACGACCGTGATTTTATGGGATTTTCTGCACTACGCGTTATTAATGAAGATCGCGTAATACCCGGTGAAGGTTTCGGTACTCACCCTCATAAAGACATGGAAATTTTAACCTATGTGCTTGAAGGTAATATTGAGCATAAAGACAGCATGGGTAACAAAGAAAATGTTCCCGCAGGTGAGTTTCAAATAATGAGTGCAGGTACAGGTATTACTCACTCAGAATATAATCCAAACAATGATAAAGGACTGCATTTTTACCAAATTTGGATTATGCCAAACACCGTCGGTATCACACCACGTTACGATCAACGCCGTTTTGATACGACAGTAAGCAAGCAGCTTATTTTATCGCCTGATGCTCGTGATGGCTCTTTAAAAGTCTTCCAAGATATGACGTTATGGCGCTGGAACCTTAAAAAAGGTGAAAAAGCACAATATCAAGCCGAAACAGGTCGTCATGTTTGGCTACAAGTTGTGAAAGGCAAGATAGCGATTAATGACATTATTGCGACCACCAGTGATGGAATAGCAATTGCGAATGAGGATATGATCCATTTCGTTGGTGATGAAGATAGTGAAATTTTACTGTTTGATTTACCTCCAGTAACAGCATAGTTGGGTTATCACCCTCTAAAGTCACTTTTTCTCTAATAAACAATTCACTTTATTTTTCTATTCCCTGAAAGCTTCTCGCATTTCAGGGATTTTTTTTATCTAAAAACTCTCAAATAAAAAAACACCAAAATCACATACTATGAGATTGGTGTTTTTTATTCATGCTAATAAGAATTAACGTTTTGGCCCAACTTTAGTTAACGCCTGACCCGCAGGGGTATCCGTATATTTATCGAAGTTTTTCACAAAACGATCGGCAAGATCGTCTGCTTTAGTATCCCATTGCGTTTTATCCGCATAAGTATCGCGAGGATCTAAGATTTCGCTGTTAACGCCTGGTAATGCTGTTGGGATCTCTAAATCAAACACAGGTAATGTTTTCGTTGGTGCTTTATCAATATCACCATTTAAGATGGCATCAATAATAGCTCGTGTATCTTTAATCGAAATACGCTTGCCTGTACCATTCCAACCAGTATTTACCAGATAGGCCTTTGCACCTGAAGCTTGCATACGTTTTACTAAAACTTCTGCGTATTGTGTCGGGTGTAGTGATAAAAATGCCGCACCAAAACAAGCTGAGAATGTTGGCGTTGGTTCGGTCACACCACGTTCTGTTCCCGCTAGTTTAGCAGTGAAACCTGATAAAAAGTGGTATTGTGTCTGTTCTGGTGTTAAACGTGAAACAGGAGGTAACACACCAAACGCATCCGCTGTTAAGAAAATAACTTTCTTAGCATGACCGGCTTTGGAAACTGGTTTAACGATATTATCAATATGATAAATAGGGTAAGAAACGCGGGTATTTTCTGTTTTCGAACCATCGTCAAAATCAACAGAACCATCCGCTAAAACAACCACATTTTCTAATAGTGCATCACGTTTAATTGCACCGTAGATATCGGGCTCAGCTTCTTTTGATAAGTGGATAGTTTTCGCATAGCATCCACCTTCAAAGTTAAACACGCCGTCATCATCCCAACCATGTTCATCATCACCAATCAGCTTACGCTTAGGATCGGTTGAAAGTGTTGTTTTACCTGTACCAGATAAACCAAAGAAAATAGCAACATCACCACTTTCGCCAACATTTGCGGAACAGTGCATAGAAGCGATACCTTTAAGAGGAAGAAAGTAGTTCATCATAGAGAACATGCCTTTCTTCATTTCGCCACCATACCAAGTACCACCAATTAACTGAATGCGTTCAGTTAAATTGAAGGCAACAAAGTTCTCTGAATTCAGACCTTGCGCCTTCCAATTTGGATTTGTACATTTCGCTCCGTTCATCACAATGAAGTCTGGTGTGAAATTTTCCAGCTCTTCTTGTTCAGGGCGAATAAACATATTTTTAACAAAATGTGCTTGCCAAGCAACTTCTGTGATAAAACGAACTTTTAAACGTGTATCCGCATTCGCACCACAAAAGGCATCAACAACAAACAAACGTTTGCCTGATAGCTGGTTGGTAACTAATGATTTTAAGTCATTCCACACTTCTTGTGAAAGTGGCTTATTATCATTCTTACCTTTCCCCTGATCAGCCCACCATACGGTATCACGAGTAACATCATCACGAACAATGTATTTATCTTTCGGAGAACGTCCAGTAAATATACCTGTATCAACGGCAATAGCGCCTAACGAGGTTTGTGTGCCTCGTTCATAACCTGTTAATCCTGGTTTGGTTTCTTCATTAAATAACAGCTCATAGCTTGGGTTATAAATGATTTCACTTGTGTCCTTAATACCGTACTGCTGGAGATCCTTAGGGGTAAGACCTTTAACGCTCATAGTTTCGCTCCTGATAAATAGACCTTTCTACGAATAATATTAAGGTGTTACGAGTAATTAACAGCGATTGTTATCAATATTTTGAAAATTTATAATTTTTTTATGTTAAGAACGAGAACTAATGCACAAAACTAAAGAAAAATTATTGAATAAAAAAGGACGCAAAATAGCGTCCTTTTGATAAAACAGCTTTGCTAAATCGAATCAGTGTAATTCAGAATCATCTAACGCATTGATATTATTAATATCACTCTCAGTGAAGATGTAGTGTGTTCCACAATATTCGCATTCCATATCAATATTTCCCTGTTCTTGCAACAGGTGGTTCACATCTTCTTTCGACAATGTTACTAATGTATTTTCACAACGTTCACGCGAACAAGTGCAATGAAATTCAACAAGTTGAGGATCATAAAGAGTGACATCTTCTTCGTGATATAAGCGATGTAAAATCTCTTTAGTCTCTAGCGTAAATAGCTCTTCAGCTTTGATTGTGTGTGTTAACTGTGTAAGCAATTCAAAATGCTCAGCTGTATGCTCTGCTGTGAACTCTTCTGAAGCAGGCAATACTTGTAATAGCATACCCGCTGCAGCTGGCTTGCCCGCTTGCATACCACTACGAATAAATACCCGTGTAGGTAACTGTTCTGACTGCTTAAAGTAGTTATCAATACAAGCTTCAATAGTTTCACCATCAAGAGCAACAATACCTTGATAACGTTCACCTTTTTCAGGTGTCACTGTGATGACCATAAAACCATTCCCGATCATCTCTTTTAAGGTACTACCTGCTTTAACATCATCCCCAATACGTGCAACACCACGCATTTGTTGATTGTTATTTCCATTGATCACAGCTAGTCGCACAGGACCATCACCTTGTATTTGAACTGTAATATCGCCTTCAAATTTAAGCGTAGCTGTTAACAAACTGGTCGCCACCAGCAAATCACCCAGAAGGTGTTGAACTGGCTCAGGATAATGGTGATTTTCAAGCATTGATTGATAGGTTTCAGTCACATTGACCAATTCACCACGTACCGCGTTTTTTTCGAATAAAAAACGTGATAAAGAGTCTTTTTTAGACATGATTTTCTCTCATTTCAGGGAATCGGTTAATCCGATTCTTGTAAATTTGTCTGTTTGAAGCGAAGTAAGGTGCGTCTTTCCTTTTTATCAGGGCGACGCTCAGGATGAGGCATTGTTAACGCATTCATTTTTCTTGCCAGAGCAATTTTTTCTCTTTTAGCAATACTCTCTGGTGTTTCACAATAAAGCGCTTGGGCTTGAGTAGCACCTTGTCGCTGTGAACTTACCATCAGAATGATTACCGTCCGTTCATCATTACCTTGTCGTAGACGTATTTCAGCGCCTTCTTCAACGGTTTTACTTGGCTTACCTCTCACACCGTTGTAGTGAACTTTGCCACCTTCAATCATTGTGCGAGCGATAGCGCGCGTTTTATAAAAACGTGCAGCCCAAAGCCATTTATCTAAACGAACGCCACTTTCTTGAGATAGTTGATTCATCCCTTTCTCCTTAACTTCAACTTCTTTATGAAGGCGATAGTGTAAACACATAGCCTTCCACAACAAGGGACTTACTGAGGAGGGCGATAAAAACAGTGCTCATAATAGAGACTGATTTTATTCATGCGTTGGTTGTTTTGTCGCCGACGCCGGATGATAAGAAATAGGTTCAATATTAAGAACCCAATAGCGATAAACAATAATAACGTATTACCAATGTAATATAACATTGTCATCGAATCTGGCAGGCTATGTAAAAATATCTGTAACGTACCATTCGCATCGACAACCATGCCTGTTATTACCCCACCCGTATCAAAAGGTGTATGTAATAAAATATCGGATAAACGTTGTAGTTCTCGCCACTGTTCTAACGGAGTAGGTTCAAACACGGAGTTTGAACTTGAAGCGTAATCAACAAGCTGTTTTCTTTCATCACTGATTAACAGTACCCCACCCGGAGGAGGACTGTTTAACAGTATTGCGGCTTTATCTATTTCTCGGTAGATAAAAGAAGATGTGGTGGTGTCGATAAGCTTTTCCAAGGCCTCAGCACTCACTGCACGTAATAAAACATTGGTTCCGGTTAATTTACCACTTTCAGCTCGTTGAACCAATGCATCCCAATCATTGACATTACTTAAGTTAACTAGCGCCATTTTCAGGCGAATACATTCATTTTCTCGCGGGCATAAATCCTGTGTTTTCAACACAATACCATCAAAATTATCTAACAAATTCATCCCTGATTTAGTGATCGCTTGGCCTAAACTTGGATTAACTCGGTTATTAGAAACAGGATGTAATTGCTCTTCGACCATATGTAATAAAGCGGCAGCTTTTTCTATCGTGCTCGATTCAGGCATTGGCATTGGATTACTGTTATTCCAGTAAATCCCTGAGCAATCAAAAGGCGCAAAAATCGTTTTATTATTCTTACTGGATAAATTAGGTGGCATGTAGCACATCCCAACCCCTTTTGCTTGGATAATATCCCCGACATGTAAATCAGTTGTTTCCAGTTCAGTAAAATTGGTGACTAAATGAGGTTCTGTATCTTTAAGCCATGAAAAACTGAGTTTCATTGAAAGGGAAAGAGGTTGATAAAGATACAACATGCCAATAATAAACAGGCTCCAGAAAACGAAAATAATATTTTTAATATAGCGTTTATATGGATAATTTTTTTCTTCATCATGCAATGAAAGGTAGTTTCCTTGCTTTACAACATGATGACTTGGATACATTTCTAAATAAGTCACCTTATCAATATCACTTTGAATATAAGGCTCCCAATGAGGTGGATAAACAAGATCAATCCCCCCTAAAGAAACATTTTTTACCTGCCCATGATCAAAATTGCCAAAAAGCCCCCAGCGCTTTAAACGCCCTTTAAAACAGTGAATTTCTTGTTTACGTGGTTTGATCAGAGGGTTGTGGATCAAAAAAATACCAACAGCAAGAAAAGCACCACCAGTCGCTAGGATCCACGGCAGAAAAACTTGAGGCATCATTAAGGCTGTTAGACACAACGTGAGCCCTATACAAATAAAAGAGCCATCCCAAAAACCAGATGAGTTATGTAATCGATATTCTTCGTTGGTTTCTTCTCGGATTTGTAATAAGTGAGCCGCATCACCTTCATTCTTTTGAATTGTTGAGGAACCATTTGCCAATATAGGTTCAGAGAGCTGTTTTAAACTTAAAGCAGAAAAATGAATTTTTTCATCTTTTAAGAAATGTCCATTCACACCAACAACGATAGGGATCGAAGGGGTACAAACAACATCGAGGACGTTTTCTTGCTGAAGATAAGGAACAAGTAGCGGGGGAATGTGAATTTCTACAGCATCAATATAATAACGCCAATGATTTAATCCTTCACTAGAACCAGCAAAGCGGTTGACGATATTTCTTAAAGTAGTAACGACTTCACCTTTAATCGGCATCTCGGGGAAGTTTTGTAATGAATAGCCAGAAGAGAAGTCAGATGTGCCAAAATAAGATAAATAATCACTAATAAGCCCATAGTCATCAGAAGTGAGCTTGCGATAAGTAGGTTTTGCAAGAGATGGGAGATGATGTGAACCATCAAGCCGCCTTCTTTTAAAAAATAGAAAGGCGGCCATTATAAATAGGCTTATCATCAAGATAGCCAATATAATGACTGATAGTCTCATTTTTTCCCCATACTTATACTGATGCTGCGTAGTAACAATAACAAATTTAAAACCCTGCCCAACATAAGGCAATTCCTATTCTTTTGTTCTATTTTTTATTTAAATACAATAGATTATATTTTTGAAGTCGCGTTATAATTTATATCTATTATCAAGTTTATATCCGCTAACGATGCTATCTTCAGGTAAAATAGCGAATCAATAAATAATAATATTCTCAAAAAATCAATAAATAACTAGGTTTAATAGCGGAGTGTACTCAATTTTCCTTTAAAAGCTAAATCTAATTGTTAGATTTATTTTGTCATTAATGTGTTAAATTCAGGTTAATCTCTATTCTGTCAGGGGCTGTTATGAAAGAACTAAAAAAACCCAATATATTAAACATTGATAACATCGCCCGTTCTCGATTATTTCAGATCCAATCCGTTAATCTAGAGTTTAGTAACGGAGAAAAACGCACTTATGAGCGAATGAAACCCGCTAATCGTGAAGCCGTTATGATTGTTCCTATCATTGATGACAATCTTATTCTTATTCGTGAATACGCTGTTGGTATCGAAAATTACGATTTTGGTTTTCCAAAAGGCGCAATTGATCCTGGTGAAAATGCCCTACAAGCTGCCAACCGTGAACTAAAAGAAGAAATTGGCTATGGTGCCCACTCATTCATAGAACTCGCTAAGCTTTCTATGGCGCCATCTTACTTTTCTAGCAAAATGAACATTGTCATTGCACGTGACCTTTATCCAGAACAACTCGAAGGGGATGAGCCTGAGCCGCTGTTCCAAATACATTGGCCTATTGCAAAAATGATGGACTTACTCGATCATCCAGACTTTACAGAAGCTCGTAATGTCAGTGCCCTTTTCTTAGCTCACCGCTATCTATTACAAAATAAATAGATAATAAAAAACCGGACGTTAACATCCGGTTTTTATTTTTGATTAATTAGAATAACTCGTTAGATTCGCCATTATCCTCAAAAATCTTTGTTCCTACTTCATTTTTTGCTCTTTCTGTCGGTTGAGTCCCTTCAATAAAATATTCTTTCATTGAAGGGCCATCACCTGCTAATTTCCCAGTTCTTCTATCAATTTGAACGGCCACAACACCTTGTGGTACAGGCATCATATTAACTGGTACGCCATCTAGAGCCACTTTCATAAAGTCGTTCCAAATAGGTTGAGCTGTTTTCGCCCCCGCTTCACCACCACTCGCGGCAGTTCGACCTAAATTGCGACTACTATCATCAAAACCAATCCAAGCTGTAGCAACAATATTGGCACCATATCCAGAGAACCATGCATCTTTAGAACTGTTTGTTGTTCCTGTCTTACCACCAATATCTTGACGTTTAAGATCACGAACAGCACGCCAACCAGTACCAGACCATCCCGGTTCACCCACAAGGTTTGTTCTTAATGCATCATGCATTAAGTAAGCCAGAGGTGTGCTAATAACATGTGGCGCATAAGGGCTTTCTTTTACAGTCTCAGCTAATGGTGCTTGTTCTAATTCAATTTCAGGCGTAGCCACTGCTGGCTGAGATTTATTAGATTGAGCAACGTTTTCCATATAGTCATCAGATAACGCAATAGAACGCATGGTATCGCCGTAAATAACAGGGATATCAGTGCAATCTGGGCAAGCTAGCTTTGGTTTTGCAGTAAACAGCTCTTCACCATCCGCATTTTCAATACGTTGGATATAGTAAGGTTCGATAAGATATCCGCCGTTTGCCATAACAGCAAATCCTCGCACCATTTGCATTGGTGTAAAGGATGGTGATCCTAATGCTAAAGATTCTGTTCTATCAATATTTTGATTAGGGAAACCAAAACGTAATAGATAATCAGCAGCATAATCGACCCCCATTGCACGCATTGCACGTACCATCACCACGTTTTTAGACTGGCCTAAACCTTGACGTAAACGAATAGGGCCAGCATACGTTGGTGGGGAGTTTTTAGGACGCCAATCTGTGCCTGCGCCCGCATCCCAACGGCTAATAGGTAAATCATTAAGCAATGTGGATAACGTCAATCCTTTGTCTAATGCAGCTGCATATAAGAAAGGTTTGATATTTGAACCAACTTGGCGTAAAGATTGAGAAACTCGGTTAAATTTACTGATCTCAAAATCAAAACCACCAACCAGCGCAATAATTCCGCCATTAATAGGATCTAACGCAACAAACGCCGCATTCACTTCTGGAATCTGTGCTAATACCCAATTGTTTTCGTTATTTTGACGTACCCATATTTGCTCACCAACACGCACAACGGCATCAACCTTTGTTGGTGTTGGGCCTTGAGAGGTGTCAGAAATAAATTTACGAGCCCAACGCACCGCTTTTAAATCTAGCGTAATATTGTCGCCCGTTTTTAAGATAACTTTGGCTTCTTTCGCATCAGCGGATAACACAACAGCAGGAATTAAAGGACCATAAGTTTGGATCCCTTTTAATTTTTTGTTGATAGCTTCGTTATCCCATGGCGTTTGCCCTTCACGCCACAGAACTTCTTGAGCACCACGGTAACCATGACGCATATCATAGTCGATAACATTGTCACGCAAGGCTTTTTCTGCTGCTAATTGATCTTTACGAACAATGGTAGTGTAAATTTTATAGCCATCGGTATAAGCATTTTCACCATAGCGCTCATACATTTCCATTCTCACCATTTCTGTGAGATAAGGTGCAGAAAAATCAATTTGCGGTGCATGGTATTTCGCAACAATAGGCTCGGCTTTTGCACTTTCATATTGTGCACGAGTGATATAGTTCTCTTCATACATACGCTGTAAAACGATATTACGACGTTTTAAAGCGCGATCATAAGAATAGAGTGGGTTAAGTGTAGATGGCGCTTTCGGTAAACCAGCAATTACTGCCATTTCATTTAAGCTAAGTTCATGAACACTTTTACCAAAGTACACATAAGCCGCAGCACCCACACCATAAGCACGGTTGCCTAGATAAATTTTATTTAAATACAGTGCTAAAATTTCATCTTTAGTGAGCTCTTTCTCAATGCGGATCGCCAAAAAGGCTTCTTTTATTTTCCGCATTAACTTCTTCTCAGGTGTTAAAAAGAAATTTCGAGCTAATTGTTGCGTAATGGTACTCGCGCCTTGAGAGGCTTGTCCTGATGTTAATGCCACTACAACAGCACGCGAGATCCCAATAGGGTCAATACCGTGGTGTTCACGAAAACGTGTATCTTCTGTTGCAATAAAGGCATTAATAAGTTGAGGAGGCATCTCCTCCAATGTTAGCGGTAAACGACGTTTTTCGCCGTATTGCGCGATCAACTCTCCGTCTGCACTAAATACCTGCATAGGGGTTTGTAAACGAACATCTTTTAATGTCGCGACATCGGGCAACTGAGGCTCAACATACTTATACATACCATATATCGAGGCTGCTCCCAAAATTATGCAAGCAAAAACGAAGATGAAAAAATATTTTAAGAACTTCACCTTAAATTTCCCATGTAGTGTGAATTGGGCGGTTTATAAACAAACAGTGCGTAGTATAAAGGTAACGCCTCTTTGAAAATAGGCAATTACTCATCAATAGATATGGATATCACTTATGGAAACACACAATTATCAGATTGGTATTGAAATTAACACTCATCATATCAATGCAATTTTGGTATTTCAGCAGAATAAACAATGGAAGATCAGTACATTTTGGCAATTCCCTTTACCTCTTAATGACGATTTAAATGATATAAAATTAAGAAAAATCTTAATGGATTGGCGTAAAAACTTACCCTTTATTAATAATGTTACGCTTTCTCTACCGGATCATTATGAAAGCTATCAAATTATCCCTCTGCCTCATACAGTTTCCCTTACATCAGCAGCATGTTATCGATTAGCGCAACTACGAGCTACATCTTACACACAAAATACAAAAATCCCTGTTAATTTTGATTATCGACAGAATAAGGATAAACTTGCTATTCATCTGTGCCACAAAACGATTTTAGATAAGTATATTGACTTATTTTCTCGAATAAACTTAACAGTAACAGCGATTGATACCCCAGCATGTGCACTGCGTTATTTAGCAACTTACCTTAACCTATCACCTCAAAATCCACTTTTATACTGTAAAAACAAAACACTACTTTGGGTATCATCTGATGAAAATATGCCTCATTACGGTACTCTTACCTATGAAAACCAACAAGAACAACAAACTTGTATTTACCAATTAATAGAAAAATATCATTGGTCATTAAAACAGTGTTACTTAACAGGCGATAACGAAGAATATTTTAGCCAGTTGATGCCTATTTGGCCCAATCGTTCCCACAACTTATTTGAAACAACGTCAGATAAAGATCTCATTCCACTTGTTGCATTAGGTTTAGCATTACGCCCTAAAGAGGTGTTATGTATCAAATAAATTATCTACCTTGGCGCCACCGTTTATTTAAACAAAAAGCATTGTTATGGCTTTCTCAAACACTATCATTGCTCATAATCATTTTCGTTGTATGTAGCTATTGCACCTATCATTTGGCACAAAAACAATCACTTATAACAGACCAACAACACCAGACTCAACAACAAGAAGATTTATTACTAAAACAACTCGATATATATCAAAAACAGAAAAAACAGACACTTTTACGCTATCAACACTACTCTCTCTATTATCAAAACTGGTTACGTTATTTACATTACATTCGCTTCTTTCGAGCTATCGAAACACATCTTCCCGCAACGGGTTGGATTAGCCACTATGATGAGGCAGATAATCAACGCTCACTGCACATCTCGCTCCCCAAAACACAATCACTCACCTTTATTACCAACCTTAAAAGTCATCCAGCTTTAGCCTCTTTAGCGCTGAGTTATGTGCAACAAAGCAAAATTGATCCGTTTTACACAGAAGTATATTTAAACGGAAAATTAGAAGAACAAGAGCGATGGAGTGACGATGATGAGGGAACACAATGAAAAAAAATGCACAATGGCTGTTACTTATTGCGTTTTTACCTAAGTGGAAACTAACTTTACTAAGCTTAATGATACCTTTTATTACTCTGCTAGCTTATTACCTCTTTATCTACACCGACTACCAGCAAGAAATAACCCAACAACACCTAGAAATAGCACAAAGACTAAAGCGAATTAATCACCATCAAAACACATTAAACACAATGCCATCAATGAATTCACTAATCACACAACAGATAGATTATGACATTCCATTCGATAACTCACCGGTTAGTGAGCAATTACAACGCTTACTGATGATTTATCAATTTATCCCCGAAATTTGGGAAAACACGCCCAACTCGTTACATAAACTCACATTTACTTTGTCTTATTCTCAGTTTTTAACACTATTGGAATGTCTCAATCAAACAAGTTTAGCACTGATTTCTCTGAATATTTTCCCAATAGAAAACCATCTAATTTCAGTACAAATGAGCCTGACAGAACTAAGTTATCCTCATGCAATACAGGGTGATATATCATGATAAAGATAGGCATGTTAATCGCCATATTATGTATAACAACCACCATTTGGGCTCACACCCGAGATCCCTTTTTTCCTCAGAATATCGATAACGAAACGATATCCTCTACCTTTATTGAAGAACGAATATCAACGACAGAGCAACCTGAAGAATTGCATCACCAACTTTTTCCTTTAAATTATGCAGATGCACAGAGATTAGGTGACCAACTAACTAATCACACTATTCCATTACTTAGTCAGCAAGGGCGGGTTATTATTGATAGAGAAGCGAATAGCCTTTCAATTGTTGATAATAGTAAAACACTGTCTGAAATAGAAGATTGGCTAAAACTACGGGACACCCCACAACAACAAGTTCATATCACCGCGCATATTGTCAGTAGCAGTCAGGATGCTTTAAATGAATTAGGCACTCAATGGGGATTACAAGCATTAAAAACACAAACCGAAACAACATCCACAATACCTAATGCGATTTCAACAACCTCCTCACTTAATTCAGCGTTATCAACACCTTCACTCTCTGCACTATCACTCCATCAAAACACCAAAAATCCCCTTCACTATATTGCATTTAACATTGCCAGAATCAATGGACGCCTATTAGAGCTTGAATTAAGCGCGTTAGAACAAGAGAAACAATTATCTATTATTGCAAGTCCACGACTAACAACCGCTCATGAAAAAACAGCATCCATCAAACAAGGAACGGAGATCCCCTATGTCAGTCGAGATAATGAAATTACACGAGTTCAATTTAAAGAAGCTGTCTTGGGTATGGAAGTCACACCCATTATTCAAAAAGATAAAAAGATAAGGTTAATACTTAAAATTAGTCAAAACACACCGGGCATTGCTCTTGTTCAAGGTGGAAGTGAACATCTGTCAATTGATAAACAAGAGATCAGCACAGAAGTGGCAATTCGTGATGGAGAAACCATTATGTTAGGAGGTATATTTCAGCAAAAACAGCAAGAGCACACGGCAAAAATACCCTTCTTATCCTCTATTCCCTTACTCGGCGTACTTTTCAGTCATAAAAGAGATCAACACAGTCGCCATGAATTGGTTATTTTTATTACACCCAAATTAATCTAATTTTTTATGTAAAAAGTAATTTTATTATAAAATACAATTAATTATATGTTTTTTACCAAGATTAAATTGAGAGTTATTCATTGTTTTTTCTTATAATCTGTATTTATAGATTTGACGATGAGGACGATTTAGCTTACAAGGGTTAGCTAATTTGAGTGAGCCTGAAACATCACAATAAAAATACGGATACATTTTATGCACTTCCTCTATTCTTGGAGGTAGGGCTTTTTATATGTAATATTGATCGATTGATGACGAAAAAGACAATATTATCAGATGCGGTTTTCCGACTAAATTGTGTTAGAATCTCCGCATTGCCAACAAAGATAATTACTTTTTAGTAGTTTTCGTTATGTACTGTGGGCAAAGGGATTTTTATCCTATGTTGTCACTTATGACAGCATGTGGTTATTTTATAGCGATCTACTGAAAGAACTCAGTCTTATTATGAGAGTGGATAACAAATGTTATCAGGCATGAATTAGATAAACACTCATAAATTTCAGTTTAGGTCCCGTCGCTGAATGAATTTGGCGGGGCGGGTTATCATTAACGAATATCTTAGTAATACCAAAAACATGGCAGAGAAACGTAATATCTTTCTGGTTGGGCCTATGGGTGCCGGCAAAAGCACTATTGGTCGTCAGTTAGCTCAACAACTTAGTATGGAGTTTTATGATTCCGATCAGGAAATTGAGCGGCGTACAGGTGCGGATGTAGGTTGGGTATTTGATGTTGAAGGCGAAGAAGGCTTCCGTCAACGAGAAGAGAAAATAATCAACGAACTTACTGAAAAACAAGGCATTGTACTTGCAACCGGTGGTGGTTCGGTGAAATCGCGAGAAACCCGTAACAGACTATCTGCACGTGGTGTGGTTGTTTATTTAGAAACCAACATTGAAAAACAACTCGCTCGTACCCAACGTGATAAAAAACGTCCTTTATTGCAAGGTGTTGAACCTGTGCGTGATGTCTTAGAGACATTAGCTGAAGAACGTAATCCTCTTTATGAAGAGATTGCTGACATCACTATTCATACTGATGATCAGAGTGCAAAAATTGTAGCCAATCAAATAATTGAATTATTAGAAAAAAACTAATAAATTCAGCTATTTACAAGGTTAAGTAAAGACAATAAGAAGAAGGCCACTGTTATGGAAAAAATCACTGTCACATTAGGTGAAAGAAGCTATCCCATTACCATTGCTTCTGGCCTTTTTCATCAAGAAGATACCTTTTTACCATTAACATCAGGGCAGCAAGTTATGATAGTCACAAATGTGACACTTGCCCCACTCTATTTAGAAAAGGTAACAAACACCTTAAAAAAACAGGGTGTTTTGGTTGATAGCGTAATTTTGCCTGATGGCGAACAATATAAATCGCTTGAGATCATGAATGATGTCTTTACTGCATTATTAGAAAAAAATCACAATCGAGATACAACACTTATCGCATTAGGCGGTGGTGTTATTGGTGATCTAACCGGTTTTGCCGCAGCAAGCTATCAACGTGGTGTTCGCTTTATCCAAGTACCAACAACACTATTGTCACAAGTCGATTCTTCTGTGGGTGGAAAAACCGCGGTTAATCATCCTCTTGGCAAAAACATGATTGGTGCGTTTTATCAGCCTGCTTCTGTTGTTATCGATCTCGATTGTCTTGCCACATTACCGCCTCGTGAACTTTCATCGGGTTTAGCTGAAGTTATTAAATATGGCATCATTTTAGATAAAGACTTTTTTATCTGGCTTGAAAATAATATTAATAAACTCTTAGCTCTTGATCCTAAAGCCATGGCATTTTGTATCCGCCGTTGCTGTGAGTTAAAAGCTGACGTTGTCGCCGCTGATGAAAAAGAAACAAGTGGTTTGCGCGCACTACTCAACCTTGGCCATACCTATGGACACGCTATTGAAGCGCATATGGGATATGGTGTTTGGTTGCATGGTGAAGCCGTTGCCGCAGGCATGGTAATGGCGGCAAGAACATCTCAAGCACTGGGTCAATTCACTGAAGAAGAGACGCAACGTGTTATTCAATTGCTTGAGAAAGCCAACCTCCCCGTCAATGGTCCTATTGAAATGACACCTGATGACTATTTACCTCATATGATGAGAGATAAAAAAGTATCTGGTGGCAAATTACACCTTGTTTTACCAAAAGGTATCGGTCAATCCGAATTACGTGCCGATATTACTCGCGAACAAGTCCACAAAGCGATAACATCTTGCATTAATGCAAATTAAGCACCCCATTACCTGACCAGAAATAAACCAGAACATTCAATTAAGGAAAATTCTGGTTAATATTGTCAAATGCAACGTTTCAGAAAAAACGTTTCATCCTTATACTATGAGGTAATGGCTAAGCTGAATAGAATATTTTTCGCTTTTTGACGCTCTGACGGAGGGCATAATGGACGAGTTCAAACCTGATAATGAAACCAAGGGTAATAATTCACTCAAACCTGATACATCGGATAGGCCTGAACGTCGAGCCAATCGACCTCGTAGCAATCCATTAAAAAATGCACGATTCTCTGTATCCCGTCAACAGATGATGATTGGTGTTGGTGTTTTAGTCCTTATTCTGCTAATTATCGCAATAAGCTCAGCATTAAAATCACCAGAAACAACTGAACCAGCACCTTCAACCAATACAGAAAGAAATATCGATCTATCTCAACAACCGTCATCCGTTACGCCTTCAGAAAATGGTCAGCCATCGGCTCCTCAATCTATTTCTGGGCAAGAGATACAGCCTGCAACACCACCTTCACAAAACTTACCACCAATGATTGATTCACAAGGTCAACGTGTTGAGATCCCTGGAGATATCGTTGATTCTTTAAATCAACAACAAGCGGGCATCAATCAAGCGGCTAATCAGCAATTAAACGCACAACAACCAAAACCGCAACAACCGGTTACACAAGCCCCCGTCACCAAACCAGTACAACCTGTACAAAAGCCGGCTGAAGTAAAAACACCACCGACAAAACCAGTGACACCTCCAGCAACAACGCAAACTAAACCTGCAACAACTAAACCTGTTGTTTCAGGTTCATTATCAGCAGGTAATTTAAGTTCTATTCCTGCTACTAACTATACGTTGCAATTAAGTGGTGCAAGTCGCCAAGATACCTTAGAGGCTTTCGCTAAAAAGAACCTCAATGGAAACTACGCTATTTACAAAACACAGCGTAATGGTAATCCATGGTATGTACTCATCTATGGAAATTATCGTAATATAAGCGAAGCCAAGCAGGCCGTTTCTTCTTTACCTGCGCCAGTACAAGCAAAACAACCTTGGGTTAGACCGATGAAACATGTTCATCAGGATCTAAAAAAATAATTAAGACGAAGTTCACCGCTGATATGCTGTCTGAAACAGAGTACAATCGGCGACTCTGAAACGATTGAGAAATTTGGACGGCATGAAAAAAAAACGCGCATTCCTAAAATGGGCTGGTGGTAAATATCCTTTGGTAGATGACATTAAACGTCATCTGCCTGAGGGTAATTGTTTAATTGAACCTTTTATGGGTGCCGGTTCTGTTTTTCTAAATACAGAATACGATTCATATATTCTTGCCGATATAAATAGTGATCTAATTCATCTCTATAACACGGTAAAGCAACATCCTGAAAAATTTATGAAGGATGCCCGCTTATTATTTACCCCTCAAATGAATATCGCAGAAGAGTTTTATCAACTACGACAAGAGTTTAATCGTTCAACAGATGCTTATCAGCGTAGTGTGTTATTTCTCTATCTTAACCGTCATTGCTACAATGGGCTGTGCCGTTATAACTCAAAAGGTGAATACAATGTCCCTTTTGGTCGTTATAAAAAACCTTATTTTCCTGAAACTGAATTAATTTGGTTTTCTGAAAAAGCACAAAAAGCCGAATTTGTTTGCCAAAGCTATTCATCAACGATGACTAATGCAAAAAAAGGTGCCGTCGTTTATTGCGATCCGCCTTATGCGCCATTATCACCGACTGCAAATTTCACGTCATACCATACAAATAGCTTTAGTTTTCAAGAGCAAGAACATCTGGCTCAACTTGCCTCAATGCTGGCTTACGAGAGACAGATACCCGTGTTAATATCAAACCATGAGACTGCGTTAACAAAAACGTGGTATGTGAACGCAAAAGAGCTACACAGTGTGAAAGTCCGAAGAACAATCAGTAGCAACACACTTGGTCGTAGCAAAGTGAACGAATTACTTGCCTTATATAAATAATCGTTAACACTTCCCGACAATGGGAGTGTTGTCAGGAGAATGCGATGAAAGATTTTCTGATTGCCCCTTCTATTTTATCCGCTGATTTTGCTCGTCTAGGCGAAGATACTGAAAAAGTACTCGCTGCGGGCGCTGATGTTGTCCACTTTGATGTTATGGATAACCATTATGTTCCTAACCTGACATTTGGTGCGCCAATTTGTAAGGCGTTGCGTAACTACGGTATTACCGCCCCCATTGATGTTCACCTAATGGTTAAACCCGTTGACCGTATCATTCCTGACTTTGCAAACGCGGGCGCAACTTATATCTCATTTCACGCTGAAGCCAGTGACCACGTCGATCGCACTATTCAATTAATTAAAGATTGTGGTTGTAAAGCGGGCTTAGTGCTTAATCCAGCAACCCCATTAAACTATCTCGACTATGTTATGGATAAATTAGATCTTATTCTACTGATGTCTGTTAACCCAGGCTTTGGTGGCCAATCATTTATTCCTAATACTCTCGATAAATTACGCCAAGTACGTAAAATGATTGATGATGGTGGCTATGACATTCGTTTAGAAATTGATGGTGGTGTCAAAGTCGATAATATTGCTGAAATTGCGCAAGCTGGCGCTGATATGTTTGTTGCAGGCTCAGCTATTTTCAATCAGCCAGACTATAAGCATGTTATCGACAATATGCGCCATGAATTAGAAAAGGTATCGTAATGACAGATAAAAAACTCAAAGGTATCCGTGCTATCGCCTTTGATCTTGATGGCACCCTCACCGACAGCGCTGTTGGTCTTACAGAAGCAACAGACTACGCATTAAAAGCAAAAGGCTTTCCTCCTGCTGGCAAACATAATGTCACTATTTGGGTTGGGAACGGTGTGGATATGCTACTGACACGCGCTTTGCACAATGCTGGCGTCGAGGATGTGACTGATACCTTATTAAAAGAGATGCGTGATCTTTTTGATGAACATTATGCGACCTCAGTCAAAACAGGCAGTGATTTATTCCCTCACGTCAAAGAAACCCTGGAGGCATTAGCTTCACACAATATTCCTCTGGGTATCGTGACAAACAAACCAACACCATTTATTGCACCTTTACTACAACAATTGGAAATTGAAAAATACTTTTCCTTGGTGTTAGGTGGCGATGATGTGAAAGAAAAAAAACCGCATCCAGCACCATTATATTTAACAATGGGCACATTTGGTGTTAAAAAGGAAGAACTCCTTTTTGTTGGGGATTCTCGCAACGATATTATTGCAGCACAAGAGGCTGAGTGCCCTTGCGTAGGTTTAACCTACGGCTATAACTACGGCGTATCTATTGCAGACAGCAAACCTGATTTTACTCTCGATAATTTTGCTGATTTGCTCTCTATCCTCGATATCACGCCAATGACAACTGTGGAACAGAATTAAAATGACGACTTCAGTAGAAAAAACGGCACAAAAGCCAATTGTATTCAGTGGTGCACAACCTTCTGGTGAATTAACTATCGGAAACTATATGGGTGCACTGCGTCAATGGGTACAAATGCAAGATGATTATGATTGCATTTACTGTATCGTTGACCAACACGCTATTACAGTACGTCAAGATCCTAAAGAGCTAAGAAAAAGAACCTTAGATACACTGGCTCTATACCTTGCTTGTGGTATCGATCCAGAAAAAAGCACTATTTTTGTTCAGTCACATGTTCCACAACATGCACAATTAAGCTGGGCACTTAACTGCTATACCTATTTTGGTGAATTGAGCCGAATGACTCAATTTAAAGATAAGTCAGCGCGCCACGCTGAAAATATCAATGCAGGATTATTCGATTATCCTGTATTAATGGCAGCAGATATTCTGATTTATCAAACAAACCAAGTTCCTGTTGGTATCGACCAGAAACAACATCTTGAATTAAGCCGTGATATTGCCCAGCGCTTTAACGCTATATATGGCGATATATTCACCGTACCCGATCCTTTTATTCCAAAAGGCGGTGCTCGTGTGATGGCATTACAAGATCCGACTAAAAAAATGTCTAAGTCTGATGATAACCGTAATAACGTTATCGCATTGCTTGAAGATCCTAAATCAGCAGCTAAAAAGATCAAACGTGCAATGACAGACTCAGAAGAGCCACCTCGTGTTATTTACGATCTTGAAAACAAAGCGGGTGTATCTAATTTACTCGATATCTTAGCGGGTGTTACAGGCAAAACTATTCCTGAATTAGAAGCTGAATTTGAAGGCAAAATGTATGGCCATCTAAAAGGTGCTGTTGCTGATGCGGTATCTGAAATGCTAACTAACATTCAAGAACGTTTTAACACATTCCGTAATGATGAAGTATTACTTAATAAAATTATGAAAGAAGGTGCTGATAAAGCCAAAGCTCGCGCTCAAGCAACCTTAGACAAGGTTTATGACGCAATCGGATTTATTGCACATCCATAATCTTTTGTTAATACCTAGAAAAACACCTCACCTATTTTTGAACTGACCCCAGTTTATTTTTAGGAAGGTGTTTTTTTAGTAAAGAGCAAATTAACTATTTATTCCTTAAACAACCGTCGATTAAAACTCTCAATAGTTTGATTTTGCAGCCTCAACTGCATAGTCTTACTCCAACTTGCAGATAATCCTGCGGCACTTAATAACCGATGATAAAGCTCTTCATCAAATGGCATATGAAAAGCTATCGAAATCGCTTCTTTAACAGAGACATCACTGTTTCTTGAAACTAAAACAAGAGGATGATGGCTCCCCGTTTCTCCCACACTCACAACCCGATATAACCAACCACAATAACCACTATCTTGCATAATTTGCGAAAAGTTACTGACATCTGTCACTGTGTTAAGTTTGTAGCAAGGAGAGCGAGGTTGAGTAACTTGAATTAATGCGGTTCCCCATTGATAAATATCACCAATAAAAACATTTTCTTCTGTCATGCCTGTTGTTGAGATATTTTCACCAAATGCAGGAGCATGAAAAAAATCCGTCAATTGCGGAAATTGCTCAGCCCAATAAAAATAATGTTCTTTAGGATAATGACAAAGTGCGCGATCAGGGCCACCGTGAAAACTCTTTTCTGCTTGCTCATCACCTTCTAATCCCAGTGATGTCAATTTGATATGACCATCCACCAGCCTTTTGGTGATCGCACTGGTAAATCCATTAGATGTTGTTGTGATATTACCGATAAAAACACTAGGAAAATAACGCATAGCTCTCTACCTAAACAGAAAAGAATAACTCATAGTAAAGAGAGTGTTCAAAAGAAACAATGCCGACAGATGTCGGCATTGAAAATATAAAAAGAAAGGAAGCTATTTACTCAATTATGCTTTACTCTGAAAACGTTTTTGCGCTTCATCCCAGTTAACAACAGACCAAAACGCTTTAATATAATCAGGGCGACGATTTTGATATTTCAAGTAGTAAGCATGTTCCCACACATCTAACCCTATAATTGGGTAACCAGATGCGCCAGCTAACTCTTCACCCATTAATGGGCTATCTTGGTTTGCTGTAGAAACTACCGCAAGTTTGCCATCATCTTTTAATACCAACCAAGCCCAACCAGAACCGAAACGGCTAGCTGCTGCTTTTTCAAATAACTCTTTAAAGGCATCAACGCTACCAAAATCGCGTTCAATCGCATCTTTTAGAGAACCTTGTAATTGAGTACCTAGCTTCAACCCTTTCCAGAATAATGAATGATTAGAGTGACCACCTGCGTTATTACGTAAAAAGGTACGTTGATCAGCAGGTACTTTATGAAGATTTTTAACTAATTCATCAATTTCTAAACCAGCAAGCTCAGGTAATTTTTCTAATGCTGTGTTGGTATTATTCACATAAGTTTGATGATGCTTAGTATGGTGAATTTCCATTGTGCGCTCATCAAAATGAGGTTCTAATGCATCATAAGCATAAGGCAGTGCAGGTAATGTATAGCTCATATTAATCTCCAGTGCTGTTTTATCTTCGATCACACCATGTGATTTATCTTTTCATTTCATTATAGTGAAAAAAATGCTAATGAAAATCATTATCATATCCATATTATTTTTGTGGTTTTTTTATCCAGCATGGTTAAATTAATTTTCACAGTATATTATTTTAATTTTAAAGCTTTCTATTAAATGATAATTCTATTAAATAAGAGAATAGTAGATTAATCATTCACCACTAGCTTTCGCACTATTTGAACATTCCATGAAAAGCATTTCCATTAATTCGTGATCTTCTGCGCAAAAAAGAAACAATCTTTATTTACCCTCTTTTGTTAACGACTTTTTGACATAGTATTAACAACAGTGAGGAGAACTATTATGACAAAAATAAACCAACATCATATTCCTGCAAACATTGCAGAACACACCCTGATCAATAAAGAGCAATACCAAAAAGATTATGAATTATCCATCAAAAACCCTGAGGCCTTTTGGGCAGATAAAGGGAAAATCATTGACTGGATAAAACCATATACTGTGGTAAAAAATACATCTTTTGACCCAGGCCATGTACGCATTCGCTGGTTTGAAGATGGTCAGCTAAATATCAGTCAGAACTGTCTTGATCGCCATCTTAAAACACGAGGTGATCAAGTTGCCATTATTTGGGAAGGTGACTCACCTAATGAGTCAAAAAAAATCACTTACCGACAACTTCACCACGATGTTTGCCAATTCGCCAACGTATTAAAAAACTTAGGTATTAAAAAAGGCGATGTTGTGGCGATTTATATGCCTATGGTGCCAGAAGCCGCAGTCGCTATGCTTGCTTGTACTCGTATTGGTGCTATCCATTCTGTTATTTTTGGTGGTTTCTCCCCTGAAGCGGTTGCAGGCCGGATCATAGACTCAAAAGCTAAATTAGTCATTACAGCTGATGAAGGATTACGAGCGGGTCGCGCTATCCCTTTAAAGAAAAATGTTGATGATGCTTTAAATCATGCTGATATCCCTCTTATTAATCATGTAGTGGTATTTCGCCGCACAGGGCATACCGAACAATGGATTGAAGGACGTGATGTTTGGTGGGATGAAATCATCCAAGGTGTCAGTGCAGAATGTGAAGTCGAAGTTATGGATGCAGAAGATCCTCTCTTTATTCTGTATACATCAGGTTCAACAGGCAAACCTAAAGGTGTACTGCACACGACGGGGGGCTATCTCGTTTATGCTTCAATGACCTTTAAATACACCTTTGATTATCATGAAGGCGACATTTATTGGTGTACTGCTGATGTGGGTTGGGTAACAGGCCATAGCTACTTACTGTATGGCCCACTATCAAATGGCGCGACCACGGTTATGTTTGAAGGTGTTCCTAATTACCCATCTGTTAACCGTATGGCTCAAGTTGTTGATAAGCACCAAATCAATATTTTATATACTGCACCTACTGCAATCCGTGCATTAATGGCTGAAGGTGATAAAGCAATTGAAGGGACTCAACGTACTTCTCTGCGCATTCTAGGCTCTGTTGGTGAACCAATTAACCCAGAAGCATGGGAATGGTTCTATCAGAAAATGGGGCGTAGCCAATGTCCTATCGTTGATACATGGTGGCAAACAGAAACCGGTGGTTTCATGATAACGCCATTACCAGGAGCAATGGATCTAAAACCAGGCTCAGCAACACGCCCTTTCTTCGGCGTTCAGCCTGCAATTGTCGATAATATGGGAGAAGTACAGCAAGGGGCTTGTGAAGGTAACTTAGTGATTACTGATTCTTGGCCGGGTCAAGCAAGAACACTTTTTGGTGATCACGAACGTTTTGAACAAACTTACTTCTCAACCTTTAAAGGTATGTATTTCTCTGGTGATGGCGCTCGCCGAGATGAAGATGGCGACTATTGGATAACAGGACGTGTTGATGATGTCTTGAATATTTCAGGTCATCGTTTAGGAACAGCAGAGATTGAATCTGCTCTTGTTGCACATCCTAAAATTGCAGAAGCTGCAGTAGTGGGTATTCCTCACAATATTAAAGGGCAAGCCATTTATGCGTATGTCACTTTAAATCACGGTGAAGAACCAACCCCTGAACTTTATACTGAAGTTCGCAACTGGGTACGTAAAGAAATTGGACCAATAGCTACACCAGATATTCTACATTGGACAGATTCCCTACCCAAAACACGATCAGGGAAAATTATGCGCCGAATCTTGCGTAAAATTGCCTCTGGCGACACAACTAACCTCGGAGATACCTCAACACTCGCTGATCCGGGTGTTGTAGAGAAACTGTTAGAAGAAAAACAGTCTCTATCACTCACCGCTTAATACACAACAAAATAGCTGTCATTTAAAAAACGTAATACGACAAAGCAAAGACATGAAAATGTCTTTGCTAGGCGCTCTTACCTAAAAATCATGAAATGCAGGGGATTGAAGCCTCTAAATCAAGTGATAAACCAAACAATTATATAGAGGAGAACTCTGATGAATGCCAATATTTATCAAGAGATAGAAAACAACCCTCGCTTTAAAGAACTGGTTAATAAACGTAGTCGTTTTTCATGGACACTTTCAATAATTACGCTCGTTATGTATGTCTCGTTTATCTTACTTATTGCATTCTATCCACAGTGGTTAGGTACACCACTGTACGAAGGAAGCTACATTACACGAGGCATTCCTATTGGTATTGGCTTAATTATTGCCTCATTTCTATTAACAGGTATTTACGTAATCAAAGCTAATACTGAATTTGACAAACTTACCGCTGAAGTTATTGAAGAGGTAGAAAAATGAGAAAGTTATTTTATGCAATAAGCTTATTTTTCCTTTCTTCAACGGTGGCTTATGCTGCTGCAATAACAGAAGGAGGTGAGAAACAACCTATGAATATTCAGGCCATTATAATGTTCCTAATATTCGTAGGATTAACACTTTACATTACTTATTGGGCCTCTAAACGTACTCGCTCTCGTGCTGATTACTACACTGCTGGAGGAAAAATTACTGGCTTTCAAAATGGGATGGCAATTGCTGGTGACTTTATGTCTGCCGCATCCTTTTTAGGGATCTCCGCACTGGTTTATACTTCGGGTTATGATGGACTTATCTATTCAATTGGATTTCTGATTGGTTGGCCTATTATTCTTTTTATCATTGCTGAACGCTTGCGTAATTTAGGGCGTTATACCTTTGCAGATGTTGTCTCGTATCGCTTAAGCCCTAAACCTGTAAGAACACTCTCCGCGATTGGATCACTGGTTGTCGTTGCCCTTTATCTAATAGCACAAATGGTCGGTGCCGGAAAATTAATCGAACTCCTTTTCGGTTTAAACTACCATATTGCTGTTGTGCTCGTTGGTATTCTAATGGTGCTATATGTTTTATTTGGAGGCATGTTAGCCACCACCTGGGTTCAAATCATTAAAGCTATTTTATTACTTGCAGGTGCAAGCTTTATGGCTGTTATGGTTATGAAAGCTGCCGATTTCAATTTCAATACCTTATTTAAAGAAGCCGTTAGTGTTCACTCAAAAGGGTTCTCTATCATGAGCCCTGGTGGCTTGGTTTCTGATCCTATATCTGCTCTCTCTTTAGGTCTTGCTTTAATGTTTGGTACAGCGGGACTTCCTCATATCATCATGCGCTTCTTTACTGTTAGCGATGCAAAAGAAGCCCGTAAGAGTGTTTTCTATGCAACAGGTTTTATCGGTTATTTCTATATTCTTACTTTTATTATTGGTTTCGGCGCTATCTTACTCGTTAGCCCTAATCCTATGTTCAAAGATGCCGCTGGTGCTTTGATTGGCGGAACCAATATGGCGGCCGTTCACTTAGCAGATGCTGTTGGCGGTAATTTCTTCT
Source organism: Proteus faecis (assembly GCF_003144395.1). Classification (GTDB taxonomy): domain Bacteria; phylum Pseudomonadota; class Gammaproteobacteria; order Enterobacterales; family Enterobacteriaceae; genus Proteus; species Proteus faecis. The sequence continues at coordinate 37,496 of NZ_PENZ01000036.1, forward strand.
TAGGCTTTATTTCAGCTGTTGCCTTCGCCACTATTTTAGCCGTTGTTGCGGGACTAACTTTAGCGGGCGCATCTGCGGTATCGCATGATCTCTACGCTAATGTAATTAAAAATGGTCATGCAGATGAAAGACAAGAGCTAAAAGTATCCAAAATTACTGTAGTTATCTTGGGTATCGTCGCTATCGGTTTAGGTATTTTATTTGAAAAGCAAAATATTGCCTTTATGGTAGGGCTAGCATTCTCAATTGCAGCAAGCTGTAACTTCCCAATCATATTGTTATCTATGTATTGGAAAGGGCTTACAACACGAGGAGCCGTGGCAGGAGGATGGTCTGGTTTATTAGTAGCTGTCACATTGATGATATTGGGGCCAACCATTTGGGTAAGTATTTTAGGTCATGAAAAACCAATCTACCCTTATGAATATCCAGCATTATTCTCAATCATTATTGCTTTTATTATCTCATGGCTTTTCTCTATTACAGATAAATCATCTTTAGGTGAGCAAGAAAAAGCAAAATTCCAAGCACAGTTTATACGTTCTCAAATTGGCTTGGGTATTGAGCAAGGTAAACAGCACTAACAGCCAGAAATAATGTAACCTTTCTTAATAAAAAGAGCCTCAAAGTGAATTCCAACTTTGGGGCTCTTCAATTCCAATCGTTTTTATCAATTATCATAAAAACCGTGCTCTTATTTCTATCATTTACTTATTTATAATATTTTTAAGCTTTAACTACATATCTATACGATTATTTATATAACTTATTATCATCTACTCTAGCAGTATAAAAAGAAAAATAAATTAATTTAAAATCAATTAATTATAAATAAAAAAGTAAACATAATTTATTTATAATATAACTTATTAATAAAGCCCAAAAGCCCAAAATAACCAGAAAGATGCATAATAATATCAATTTCAGACACACTTCAGACAAACAAGGCTTGTATTGTCAAAACGTAAATGATTAACTTTTTATTGTATATAAAAAGAGATGGTATTTTTAAATAGATTATGTCTTGGTTAACTCATTACGCACTTTTATTTTTCTTATCTATGGCACCTGCAACATTGGGTGGTTCAACGCTGTATATAGAACAAAAAATCTATATTGTTCTTATTGGCTGGCTACTTATGCTGATATGTAGTGGTATTTATCGCTACGTTTTTGGAAAAATAATAACCGTTGTTATTAGTGCGCTATGGTCTTTAAATCTTTCTATTTCTCTATTTTTCTATCGTGAACATGATATTGCCTTTTCATCATCCATTGCTGAAACTTTTATTAATACTAACAGTAGCGAAACTGTCGGTATGCTCTCTTATAATAAGTACTATGTCTTATTTTATATATGTGCTTTTGCCGTTTACTATTTTTTCATCCATAAAGCGGCTCAAGTCTCTGATCTAAAAACGACAAAAAAAAGTGTGACCGCTTTTGTTATATTAATCGCCATTATTCCATTTTATAAAAGCTTAGCATTAAGAAACGACAACAATAGTAAATTACTTGCAGAATATACTCTTCTGAATACACCTTTTTATAATGCAGCTGCACTTGTCCGAACCCTCCATGAAAATCGCAAAATTAGAAGAATTCCTTCTCAAAAAGTTGAGTTCCAATATAATAAAAATAGTGATAATACAGAAATTTACATCCTAATTATTGGAGAATCTGTTCGCAGAGATCATCTTGGAATTTATGGCTATCAGCACGATACAACACCTAATCTAATGAAAGAAAAGAGTCATCTTATTTTATTCAATCAAGTTTATTCTCCAGCACCAGTGACCATTCTTTCTGTACCCATTTCGCTCTCAAATATAGGATTAGAACAGTTACAAGATAAAAATCATTATGCTGATAATATTGTTTCTCTTGCCAATCATGCTGGATTTAAAACATATTGGCTAAGTAACCAAGGTGAAGGTAATCAAAAAACCAGTGTTATTTCTGTCATTGCTAATATGGCCCAAAATAAAAAGTGGAATGAATTTATCGGTTATGATGAAGAGCTACTTCCTTATTTAGATAGCGCGCTTAATGAATCATCTGCACAGAAAAAATTAATCATCTTACATACATATGGTAGCCATGAGCCGGCCTGTAATCGATTTCCAAATCAGTATCTAAAGAAATTCACACAAGAAGATGATGATAATTGCTATGACAGCTCTATCGCTTATACAGATAAATTAATTAATGGCATCATTGAAAAAGTTAAAGATAAACCTGCTTCTATTCTCTACTTTTCCGATCATGCTTTACAGCGTCTCGATAAAAATAGAGAGGTTCGTTATCATCATGGCGTAAATACACCACGTAAAGAAGCTTACGATATCCCGTTGTTTATTTGGTATAGCCCCTCAACCGTAAAACCAACCATTAGTAATGAGGTGTTAAACAAACCTTACTCAACAGCAAATAATTATTGGTTATTAAGTAGTTGGCTTGGTATAGAACATCATTCACCGAATAAATGCTATTCACCCTTAGCAGATTGTTATCAGCCAAGATCACCCATCATGGTCATTGATGGTAATAAAAATCTCTTAAAATATGATTTATTAAGTTCTGAAGAACAAGAGCCACAATAATATATGGCTCCTTATACATAATTATTAGCAATCTTCAATCACTATATAAATGGCATTTAAAGAGCCATGAACACCAACAACTTTAATTAATTCAATATCAGAGGTACAACTTGGTCCACTAATAATATTAATACAAGAAGGCATTCGGACATCTTTTATTGCTAGTTGATGAAGTTCTTCCGCTAATTGAGCAACTCTCGGTAAAATGGTACTCCTCTTAATAACAAAGAGCGTTGTTTCTGGGATCAAACTAACACTACGTCCTTTATCTGCTCCAGAAAATAAAACAACACCCCCCGATTCAGCAAGTCCATATTCAGCAAAAACAATCCCCACTTTAGCATTTTTTACATGCTCAATATTTTCTCCACCAACATGGTGATCCCACACACTAACATCACAATGTTCAGATAATAAATCAATAACACCACTTTCTTTTAAACGAGGATCACCCGTCAATATCACTGATGAACCATATTTATTACATAATGCAAGTAAGCACTGAGGTAAAGCTTCTTGTGTCGTTGTCTCATAATCGCTTCCGGCTAATTTAGCGGTATTAAGAAAATATTGATATCGTTCCTCTTCCGATAATTCAGTTAATCTTTCTTCCGGATATGTATTTATTGGCGTTGGTAATGAGTCTGGTATTGTTTTTAATGGTCTTCCTAACTGAGAAGCTAAATGAGATAGGAATGTGTTTTTATTATTCATCTCTTATTTCTCCTCTTTTTGATGTTTTTTAAACCAACTACGGAAACTTTCACCATCACCTTGTGGCAAGTTTCTTGCTTCAGTCCACTCTTTTAATGCGCCTATATTTAAAGGAGCTTTCCCCTCTTTAATAAACCACCTTGCAGCATGAGCCCCCCAATTCATACCAACTTTCCATAATGTTGGATGACGGTTCACATAGTTAAATATATTGGTGATCGTACGCTCTGTTGTTGGTGTGATTTTTTCTTTAACCATCACATTTCTATGTTTTTTAATTAAATTGGATAGTGGTATTTTTACCGGGCATACAGAATCACAAGCAGTACATAATGAACATACATAAGGAAGGTTTTTAAAATTCTTATAACCACCTAATAAAGGGGTTAAAACAGCACCAACTGGGCCTGGATAAATAGAGCCATATCCTTGTCCACCAATATGACGGTAAGCAGGGCAAGTATTCATACATGCACCACAACGAATACAACGCAAAATATCTTTAAATTCTGAGCCAATAATTTTTGAACGCCCATTATCAACAATAACAAGATGGAAATCTTCAGGGCCATCAACATTGTCTTTTTCTCTAGGCCCTGTAAGCCATGTGTTATAGCCCGTTAGACGTAATCCAACAGCACTGCGTGCTAACATGGTAATAAGAATATCCACCTCTTTAAATGTCGGTGCGATACGTTCCATACCCATCACTGCTATATGTGTTTTAGGCAATGTAGTACTTAAGCGAGCATTACCTTCATTAGTCACTAAACAAACCGAGCCCGTTTCTGCAACTGCAAAGTTACAACCCGTTACACCAATATCAGCAGTAAAAAAATCATCTCTAATAGTTTGACGAACAAAACGAGTCATTTCTTCTGGTGTATCAGAGCCGTTATATCCCAATTTATCATGGAATATTTGACGAATTTGTTCTCTATTTTTATGAATAGCAGGTACAACAACATGCGAAGGCGCATCTTTAGCTTGCTGGAGTATAAATTCAGCTAAATCGGTTTCAATAACTTTAATCCCAGCATTCTCTAATGCGGTATTCATACCGATTTCTTCAGTTACCATTGACTTAGCTTTAACAACTTTCTTTGCTTTTTTTTCTTTAGCTACACTAAGAATATATTGCGCTGCTTCTTCTTTTGTTTTAGCAAAGAAAACGTGCCCACCATGTTCTTCTACTTTTTCAGATAATTGACATAAATAAGCATCTAAGTTAGCAAGCACATGATCTCGAATTTGAGCCGCTCTATCTCTCCAATCCTCCCAATGTCCAAGATCATCAACCATTTTTTGCCGATTTTTACCAATAGTTTCTTGTGCATTAGCAACGGCTTTTTGCATGACTTCATCATGTACTTGGCGATCGATAAGCGCTTTAAAAGGAATCGTACTCGTTCTTAACGACATAATTCCTCCTCATGACTCATCAAGACTTGTGCAATATGTAATACTTTAACAGGGTGTCCTTCTCGCTCTAAACGACCGCCAATATTTAGAAGACAGCTAACATCCGCACCAATTAAATAATCAGGCTTAACATCCATAATATGGTGGACTTTTTCTTTTACCATTTCTCCTGAAATTTCGGCCATTTTGATTGAGAATGTCCCACCGAAACCACAGCAGGTTTCCATATCTTGAAAAGGTAATAATTCAAGACCTTTTACATGTTGTAATAATTTAATAGGTTCTTCTTTAACGCCCATTTTTCGAAATAGGCTACAAGATGGGTGATAAACAGCTTTACCTTTAAGACTTGCGCCGACATCAAGTACACCAAGCTGATTTACAATAAAAGAGGTTAAATCAAACATTCTGTTAGCTATTTTTTCAGCTCGTATAGCCCAATTAGGTTCATCAGCAAGATATTTGGAATAACCTTTAATTGCATAAGTACAAGATCCAGCAGGAGAAATAATGGGGTAATCATTAACTTCGAAGGTTTCAATGAATTTCTTCATTGCAGGTTTTGCATTCTCAATATAACCACTATTAATAGCAGGTTGGCCACAACAACCTTGTTTTTCAAGAAAATGAACCCGACAACCTAATTTTTCTAGCAGTAATACACTGTCTCTTGCCATATGGGATTTTAGAGCATCCCCAATACATGTGACATAGAAATTAACATCCATACATTTGCTCCTATTGCTTATTTATTACACAAAATAATTTACCAACCGCCATTTATTTATTGTTATATTTGTATGACAATTAATGTTGGCACAAAAATGATGTTAAATATATGTTTAATCCTATGTTTTTTTATAATTTGAATCGGTATATGAGAATTAATTTAGGTATATAGAAATAGGATGGAAATAAATTATTTTAAATAAAACAATTTATTAAAAAGAAATGAAGTAAAAAATTTAAAATAAAACCCCAAACGCAAAAAAGCCAACCCAGTGGGTTGGCTTTCTCGTCTTATTTAATGCCTGGCAGTTCCCTACTCTCACA
>NZ_PENZ01000011.1 GCF_003144395.1 Proteus faecis
TACGGTCTTAGCGGCAATCGCACCTTCCATACCTTTAATGATTAAGTCAGCAGCTTCTGTCCAACCCATGTGGCGTAGCATCATCTCCGCAGAAAGAATAATAGAACCAGGGTTAACTTTATCTTGGCCTGCATATTTTGGTGCTGTGCCGTGTGTTGCTTCAAATAGAGCACACTCATCACCAATATTTGCGCCAGGAGCGATACCAATCCCCCCCACTTGAGCTGCTAATGCATCAGAAATATAGTCACCATTGAGGTTCATACATGCGATTACATCATACTCTGCTGGGCGTAACAGGATTTGTTGCAAGAAAGCATCGGCGATAACGTCTTTAACGATGATCTCTTTACCTGATTTCGGATTCTTGATTTTAACCCAAGGACCACCATCTAATAATTCACCACCAAACTCTTCACGAGCTAACTCATAACCCCAGTCTTTAAAGGCACCTTCGGTAAATTTCATAATATTACCTTTGTGTACCAATGTAACTGAATCACGATCGTTATCGATAGCGTATTCAATTGCAGCGCGAACTAAACGTTTAGTTCCTTCTTCTGAACAAGGTTTGATACCAATACCGCAATCTTGTGGGAAGCGGATTTTGGTAACACCCATTTCAGTTTGTAAGAACTTAATTACTTTATCTGCTTCTGCTGAACCCGCTTTCCACTCAATACCTGCATAGATATCTTCTGAGTTTTCACGGAAGATAACCATATCAGTTAGTTCAGGTTGTTTAACTGGGCTTGGAGTACCTTTATAATAACGTACTGGACGTAGGCAAATATAGAGGTCTAGTTGTTGACGTAATGCAACGTTTAATGAACGGATACCACCGCCAACTGGGGTAGTAAGAGGACCTTTAATAGAAACACGGTATTCACGGATAAGATCTAAGGTTTCTTCTGGTAGCCAAACATCTTTACCATAAACCTGCGTTGATTTTTCGCCTGTGTAGACTTCCATCCACTCAATCTTACGTTCTTTGCCGTAAGCTTTCTCAACTGCTGCATCAACAACTTTTAACATTGCTGGCGTAACATCAATACCGATACCGTCCCCTTCGATATAAGGGATAACCGGATTATTTGGAACAACAAGCTTACCTTTAGCATCTAGTGTAATTTTAGCGCCATTAGCCGGAACAACTACTTTGCTTTCCATTTACCTCTCCTTTCATGTAAGCGCACGCTTTGTTAATTTTTTGTAAGAGACCTGTCAATACTACTTGATTATTCAGCTAACGCCAATCGCTTCTCTTTTAAGGTATAATCAATCTCCCATTTTTTACAAAAACTCACTATGGCAAATCAACTTAAAAATAGCGCTAAATCGAGAAAACATCACACTCCATCAGCACAAAGAAAATCAGCTCGCCCAAGAGGTGAGCGAAAAGTCGTTATCTTCAATAAACCCTTTGATGTTCTTGTGCAATTTACGGATGAAAATGGCAGAAAAACACTAAAAGACTTTATTCCTATTCGTGATATTTATGCAGCTGGACGTTTAGATAGAGACAGTGAAGGACTTTTAGTCTTAACAAATGATGGCAAGCTACAAGCAAAATTAACACAACCAAGTAAAAAAACGGGAAAAATCTACTATGCTCAAGTTGAAGGCATCCCAAGCGCTGTCTCATTACAACAATTTAGCAATGGATTAGAGCTTAAAGATGGCAAAACATTACCTGCACAAGTCGAAATAGTTGAACAACCCGAATGGCTATGGCCGAGAAATCCTCCAATTAGAGAACGTCAAACTATCCCGACAACTTGGTTGAAAATAACGTTATTTGAAGGTAAAAACCGTCAAGTGAGACGAATGACGGCTCATATCGGTTATCCAACATTGCGCTTGATCCGCTTTAGTATGGGAAATATTACATTGGATAATTTATTACCCGGTGAATGGAAGGAGATTGATTTTGTTTAAACCTAATGTGACTGTCGCGTGTATCGTTCATGCAAAAAATAAGTTTCTCGTCGTTGAAGAAACGGTCAATGGAAAAGCGACGTGGAATCAGCCGGCTGGGCACCTTGAAGCCAATGAAACACTAATTCAGGCTGTTCAGCGTGAATTATGGGAAGAAACGGGATTAATACTTCCCGTTCAATATTTTCTTAAATTACATCAATGGATTGCTCCAGATAAAACACCATTTCTACGTTTTCTTTTTCTTATTGAAGCACAAGAGCAATTTGAAACTCAGCCTCAAGATAGCGATATTGATTGTTGTCACTGGGTTAGCGCCGATGAAATTATTCATAGCCAGCAATTACGCTCACCATTAGTAAGAGAAAGCCTGCTATGTTATCAACAAGGTGAACGCTATCCTCTTTCTTTATTAGGTAGTTTTGGAACACCTTTTAACTAAATAATAGAAAAGGAAAAACAAAGCATCAAAAACAGAGTAAGACTTGATGCACCTGTGTCAGTGATATGGTAAAGTATGGCGCTTATTTTTCCGCAGTGAGATCCAGTCATGTCAGATAACAGCCAAAAAAAAGTCATCGTAGGAATGTCCGGTGGCGTAGATTCATCCGTCTCAGCCTATCTTCTTAAGGAACAGGGATATCAGGTCGTTGGTCTGTTTATGAAGAACTGGGAAGAAGATGACGATACAGAATATTGCTCAGCCTCTACCGATCTTGCCGATGCGCAAGCTGTATGCGATAAACTTGGCATTGAGCTTTATACCATCAATTTTGCTGCTGAGTATTGGGATAATGTTTTTGAACACTTTTTATCCGAATATAAAGCAGGCCGCACGCCAAACCCAGATATTCTGTGCAATAAAGAAATAAAATTTAAAGCATTTTTAGAATATGCAGCTGAAGATTTAGGTGCTGATTACATTGCAACAGGTCACTATGTTCGCCGTCGTGATATTGATGGTAAAAGTCAATTACTTCGTGGTGTTGATAATAACAAAGACCAAAGCTATTTCTTATATACATTAAGTCATGAGCAAATTGCAAAAAGCCTTTTCCCTGTTGGTGAAATGGAAAAACCTGAAGTCAGAAAAATTGCTGAAAAACTTGAATTAGCAACAGCCAAGAAAAAAGATTCAACGGGTATTTGTTTTATCGGCGAGCGTAAATTTACCGATTTCTTATCGCGTTATTTGCCTGCAAAACCTGGTGCCATCGTGACTGTTGATGGAGAAACTATTGGTGAACACCAAGGCTTGATGTATCACACATTAGGTCAGCGTAAAGGCTTAGGTATCGGCGGCACAAAAGATGGCGGAGAAGATCCTTGGTATGTAGTAGATAAAGATGTTGAGAACAATATTCTTGTTGTTGCTCAAGGCCATGAGCATCCAAGATTAATGTCTGTCGGTCTAATTGCTCAGCAATTACATTGGGTATCAAGAGAACCTATTACTGAAGCTTTCCGCTGTACTGTTAAAACACGATATCGCCAACCTGATATTGCGTGTACAGTAACACCATTAGGTGAAGACAAAATTGAAGTCCGCTTTGATTATCCCGTCGCAGCAGTGACTCCGGGACAATCAGCCGTCTTTTATCAAGACGAAGTCTGTTTAGGTGGCGGTATCATTGAAACCCGAATTCAGGAGTAGATGTGGCTAAAGATTTTCGTGATATAACACTTGCATTGGCAGGCATCTGCCAAGCAAGTCGTCTCGTTCAGCAAATAGCTTACCAAGGTAGTGCAAACGAGAGCGATATTGAAGTAATGGTTAACAGTGTTTTTAATCTCAACCCAACTTCAACATTAGATGTTTATGGCAATCAAGTCGGTCACTTAAAATTAGGCTTTCAAACACTGAAAGCCATTCATCAGGCGGTAAGAAGAGAAAAATTAACGCTTGAATTGATGACTTACCAACAAGGCTTAATCAATCTAGAACGTCTTATTAATAGAAATGATGATTACAGTTCTCGTTTATCGCAAAAAATTTCTCAATTAGAGCGCCAAAAAAGTTACTTTGAACCCATGTCTGAAGGTGTATTTAATGCACTTGCAGGCGTTTATGTTGATGCGGTTAGTCCTGTTGGTCCACGCATTCAAGTTCACGGCGCAATTGATCTGCTAAAGAATCCTATTATTCAAGCTAAAGTTAGAGCGCTATTATTAACTGGCATTCGTAGTGCAGTGCTCTGGCGTCAAGTAGGTGGTCGTCGTTTTGATTTTTTACTGCATCAAAAGACTATCCTGCGACAAGCTGATGATTTTCTCGCTCAATGTTAATACTTTAAATTCAACCTGGGAGTTGCCAACAATGGAATTATCTTCGCTGACAGCGATTTCACCGATTGACGGTCGTTACGGTAGTAAAACTTCGTCGTTACGTTCTATTTTTAGTGAATTCGGTCTTCTGAAATTCCGTGTACAGGTAGAAGTTCGCTGGCTACAAAAGCTGGCATCTTGCGCCGACATTAAAGAAGTTCCAGCCTTTGAAAAAAACGCAATCGATTACCTTGATGCAATTGTTGCTAACTTCAATGAAGAAGATGCTGCTCGCATTAAAACAATCGAACGCACCACTAACCATGATGTAAAAGCCGTAGAATATTTCTTAAAAGAAAAAGTGGCGACCATCCCTGCTTTACATCAGGTTTCTGAATTTATTCACTTTGCTTGTACTTCTGAAGATATTAATAACCTGTCTCATGCCATTATGCTAGAAACGGCACGCCAAGAGATCTTATTACCTGCATGGCGTGAAATTATTGATACCATTAGCAAAATGGCTCAAGAATACCGTGATTTACCATTGCTTTCTCGTACTCATGGTCAACCTGCAACACCATCTACAATAGGCAAAGAGTTTGCTAACGTTGCTTACCGTATGGAGCGCCAATATCGTCAACTAATACAAGTTGAAATCTTAGGTAAAATCAATGGTGCAGTAGGTAACTACAATGCTCACTTAGCTGCATACCCAGAGGTAAACTGGCATCAATTTAGTGAAGAATTTGTCACTTCACTTGGTATTACATGGAACCCATACACAACTCAAATTGAACCACATGATTATATTGCGGAGCTTTTTGATTGTATTAGTCGATTCAATACTATCTTGATTGATTTTGACCGTGATATTTGGGGTTACATTGCACTGAACCACTTTAAACAAAAAACCATTGCAGGTGAAATTGGTTCATCAACCATGCCTCATAAAGTAAACCCTATTGATTTTGAAAACTCTGAAGGAAACCTAGGGTTAGCAAATGCCGTTATGGGACATCTTTCTAGTAAATTACCTGTTTCTCGCTGGCAACGTGATTTAACAGACTCAACTGTACTGCGTAATTTAGGTGTGGGTATGGGTTATGCGCTGATTGCTTATCAATCAACCATGAAAGGTCTTAATAAACTTGAAGTAAATGAAAATCACCTTCGTGAAGAATTAGACTGTAATTGGGAAGTATTAGCTGAACCAATTCAAACTGTAATGCGTCGTTATGGTATTGAAAAACCTTACGAAAGACTAAAAGAGCTTACTCGTGGTAAACGCATCACAGAACAAGATATGGTCGTTTTCATTGATGGTTTAGAACTACCAGAAGATGAAAAAACACGCTTAAAAGCAATGAAACCTGAAAGCTATATTGGTTTTGCAACTCAACTTGTTGATAAATTAAACTAATTTACCTCTCTAAAAAGGCAGATAATTTCTGCCTTTTTTTATAATCAAAACACAACGAAAACTATCTGTAACTTAAACACTTTGCTGGATACAGTGTTTTTTAAGCGATAGATTGTCTATGATGAACCCATATTTTATCTGATAGATTGACTATCATTTCCTATATTTATTTTGCAACAGTGAATTTTTGCTGATTGTACTCAAGGTGGAATAATGCGGATCTTAATTATTGAAGATAATATCTTACTTCGCCATCACTTATCTGTGCAATTTCGTGACGCAGGACATCAAGTTGATGCTGCAGAAGATGCCAAAGAAGCAGATAGTCTCATTGCGGAAGGTACTCCTGATGTTGCCATTGTAGACTTAGGATTGCCGGATGAAGATGGCATTAGCCTTATTCGTAGATGGCGAGAAAATAATATTACCTTACCAATAATGGTGTTAACGGCTCGAGAAAGCTGGCAAGAAAAAGTTTCAGCGTTAAATGCAGGCGCTGATGACTATGTGACAAAGCCCTTTCATTTCGAAGAAATTGTTGCACGTATTCAGGCATTAATGCGAAGAAACATGGGAATTGCATCGCAAACCCTCGCAATCGAACCTTTTGAATTGGATTTGTCACGTAAAGAGTTCATGATTTCGGGAGAACAAATTAAGTTAACTGCATTTGAATATACAATTTTAGAAACCTTGATGCGTAATCAAAATAAAGTTGTCAGCAAAGATGCATTAATGCGTCAGTTGTATCCAGATGCTGAATTAAAAGAGAGCCACACTATTGATGTGCTAATGGGCCGGCTGCGTAAAAAAATCTTAGAAAGATATCCAAATGACTTAATAGTTACAGTACGCGGACAAGGCTATCGTTTTGATATGAAACCTTAATATGCAAAAAAAACAGCGCTCTCCACTCTCATTACGAACTCGTTTTTTACTTGCAACTAGTGCCATAATTTTAGCGCTTGTGCTTTCTTATGGGTTAGTTGCCATTGTCGGTTCAATTGTCAGTGTGGATAAAACCACTTTTATGCTAATGCGTAGTCAAAGCAATCTTTACTACAGCTTAGCGCAGTGGGATAAGGGCAAGCTGAATATTGAATTTCCTACAAGTCTCAATAATAACACCTCTTTGGTGATCATTTTTGATGATAAAGGTAGCGTATTATGGACAACGCCTGATTTACCTAAAGCTATTCCAGATAGCATTAAACATAAATGGCGCCATGAAGAAGGCTTATTCGAGATCTCAGTTGATATTAAAACAACACGTTTAATGCTAGAGCAATTACCGCAATATCGTGTTTATCTCAAACGCCTTGAGGAATATTCCAGTAATGAATTTTTAACTCACTCAGTTGTAATTAACCATTATCCTGCAGCTGATAATATGCCTTATATGGCGATCGCGGTTATCGATCCTATCCCTCAGCGGATGCAAAAAGCCAGTCAAGTTTGGGATTGGTTCTTATATATCATTGTTGCAAATCTATTTTTGGTTGTCCCCTTAATTTGGTTGGCTGCACATTGGAGTTTAAGACCCATAAAACAAGTTATTGAACAGATCAGTGCATTAGAAAAAGGAACTCGCAATGATTTGGATGAAAACCCACCAACTGAATTAAAAGGCTTAGTCCGAAATTTAAATGTGTTATTGCGTAATGAACGCAGTCGTTACAGTAAATATCGTACAAGTTTATCTGATCTTACCCATAGCTTAAAAACACCACTTGCTGTATTGCAATCGACATTACGCTCTTTACGTTCGGGTAAACAAATGACTATAGAGCAAGCTGAACCTATCATGCTCGAACAAATAGAACGAATTTCACAGCAAGTCGGTTATTATCTGCACAGAGCATCCATCCATGGTGATCACAATATTACCACGCGAAAACTCCATTCACTGTCAGGATTACTCGATAATCTTTGTAGTGCATTAAGTAAGGTTTATCAGTCAAAAGGCGTTGATCTAACACTCAATGTTTCACCTGAAATCATGTGGTTAGGTGAAAAAAATGATTTTATGGAAGTGATGGGTAATATTATTGATAACGCCTGCAAATACTGCTTAGAATTTGTTGAAATCAATGTTAGCAATAATGAAAGTAGTGTAATTATTATTATTGATGATGACGGACCAGGCGTCAGCCCGGAAAAAAGAGAAGCTATTTTTCAGCGAGGAACAAGAGCAGATACGCTTCGTCCAGGACAAGGTTTAGGATTATCTATCGCAGTAGATATTATTGAACAATACCGTGGTGAAATTACTATTACCGATAGCCCTTTAGGTGGTGCTCGTATTACCGTAATTTTTGCTGAGCAGCAACTGACGGCTGAGCGTGAATAATCATTGTCGATTAAGGGGCACTTCTTTCTTTTTTAAATTACCGCCAAATCTACGATGTTAAGTATCATATCTGTTCACTTATTATCGTGTTACTCACATTGCTCAAAGGAATGTTTAGCAGGAAGTTAGAATTCATTATACTATGGCTCTAGGCTTCCCGAATTCAGGATATACACAATGGACTATAAACTTAATTTAGATTGGCAATCATTCCTTGAAAGCCATTGGCAAAAACGCCCTTTATTAATTAAAAACGGCTTCTCTCGTTTTGTTGATCCTTTATCTCCTGACGAACTTGCTGGTCTTGCAATGGAAGATGAAGTTGATAGCCGTCTTGTTAGCTGTCAAGACGGACAGTGGGGAGTCAAACATGGGCCTTTTGAGCACTTTGAAGGACTTGGTGATAAAGATTGGTCTTTACTTGTACAAGCCGTCGATCACTGGCATTTTCCTAGTGCGGCATTAATGAAGCCATTTCGTGTGTTACCTGATTGGCGCATTGATGATTTAATGATCTCTTATTCTGTTCCCGGTGGTGGTGTAGGCCCACATCTTGATCAATATGATGTCTTTATCATTCAGGGACAAGGTCGTCGTCGTTGGCGTGTGGGTGAAAAAATCCCAATGAAACAACATTGCCCTCACCCTGATCTGCTTCAAGTTGATCCTTTTGAAGCAATTATTGATGAAGAGTTAGAGCCGGGCGATATTCTTTATATCCCACCTGGATTCCCACATGAAGGTTATGCGATTGAAGAATCACTAAACTACTCTGTTGGTTTCAGATCGCCTAATGCTCGTGAACTTTTCAGTGGGTTCGCTGACTATGTATTAGCAAATGATTTAGGTAGCTATCGTTATAGCGATCCTGATCTAACACAGCGTGAAAACCCAGCATTAGTGCAACACCAAGAGTTAAATAAACTTCATGCCATGATGGAGGATTTACTTGCTCAACCAGAAGTATTCCGACACTGGTTTGGTGAATTTATTTCTCAATCTCGTCATGAGCTTGATCTCGCCGTTCCTGAACCTTTATATGAAAATGCAGAAATTCATGATCTGCTACAACAAGGCGAGCAACTCCATCGTTTAAATGGTCTTCGCGCACTACGTGTCGGCGATAATTGTTTTGTAAATGGTGAGTTGATGGATACTGATCATATAGAAGCTGTGGATGCACTTTGCCAATATGATTATATTGATAAACAACACTTAGGTGATGCGTTAGCTGATCCAAAGTTTATACGTTTATTAACACATTTAGTTAACCAAGGTTATTGGTATTTTGAAGATTAATCATCACTAATTTTCAATTATTAGTTATAAAGCCCTGTCATATTATTTGCAGGGCTTTTTATCATTAAATATTTAATAAATATTATTTAAAAACCTAACGAATTAAATAATTTATTGATTCTTTTAAGAGCACTCTCGTATTATGAAAGAAAAAAGGAATAACAACAAAAAAGGTACTTTGTAAGAAAAAAAGCAATAATGTATGTTTGCTATTTGTTGCATAAAGAGAAAAGGAGATAAAATAAGTTATCAAAAAATAGCTCAAAATAATAATAAACGATTGTTGCTCAGATTTTTTAATTACTTTCTTTTTATGAAAGCTTAGTTGCTGTTCTATTGCAGGTTTTAATGATTTCCCTGTGATGTTTTCCATTTAATATCCTTATATTATATTCAGTTTGCTGTCATTATAAGATAAATTCAGTGAACTCAATTTATTAAAGAGTGATTAATATTAGGCCTATATTAAAAGTTTAATTGCAAATAATATGTAAGCCAATTATTATAAAATCATTCTATTTTTAATTAACTAAACTTCCCTATTAATACTCTCTATACCTTACCGCTTCTCCTATTTTATCTTAGGAGAAAATTAGATTTTACTTGTTTTTTTACAATAAAGTCGTCTATAAAAAATTTATTGTTTTAATCGTTGCTTTTATTTTATCAACCATGATATTTGCAGAAATAATAAAATAGCAAATGTGAAAACACCACCAGCAAAACGAATATCATTTTATGTTAGATAAAGCTAGAAAAAGTGAAATCATGAATTTCTTAGCAGAAGTAAATTTACTAAAAAAATAATAGCCGAAATATCGGCTATTATTTTTATTTTAGAAGTTCACTAAGTGATTAGCTAATTACATTAGCCTTCTCTCTTTCAGCCGTAATTTCAGCGATACGCATAATCACACTCACCGCCGCTTCCATACCTTCTAAAGAGATAAACTCATGCTTACCATGGAAATTATATCCCCCTGTAAAAATATTAGGGCAAGGTAATCCACGGTAAGAAAGTTGGGCTCCGTCTGTACCACCACGAATAGGCTTGATATTTGGCTCAATGTCACAATCAATCATTGCTTGTTTGGCTATTTCAATGATATGAGGGAATTGAACAACTTTATCATGCATATTGTAATAGCTATCATCAATCGTTAGCTCAATATAGCAGTCAGGATGCAGGCCTTTACCCACTTTCTCTGCAATCGCAATCATATTCTGTTTGCGTTTTTCAAATAGGTTACGATTAAAATCACGGATAATATAATGCATTTCCGCTCTTTCTACCGAGCCTTTAATACTTTGCAGATGGTAAAAACCTTCATAACCATCGGTATTTTCTGGTGTTTCATCAATAGGTAATTCTTGATGAATACGTGTTGCTAATCCTAACGCATTAACCATCACCCCTTTTGCACTACCTGGGTGAACATTGTTACCGACAATTTTGATATTTACAGATGCAGCATTGAAGTTTTCATACTCTAGCTCACCAACACCACCACCATCAACGGTATAAGCCCAGCTAGCACCGAATGCTTTTAAATCGACATAATGTGCGCCACGCCCGATTTCTTCATCAGGAGTGAAAGCAATACGAATATCCCCATGAGGCCGATTGGTTTCTTTTAAGCGCACCATCGCAGTAATGATTTCAGCGATACCGGCTTTATCATCCGCACCTAATAAAGTTTTACCGTCTGTGGTGATTAATGTTTTACCAATCATTGAATGTAAGATTGGGAACATAACCGGCGATAACACTTCATCACCAATACCCAACGCAATATCACCACCACGATAATCTTCAAGAACTTGTGGTTTTACATGTTTTCCTGAAAAGTCAGGAGATGTATCAAGATGCGAAATAAAGCCAATAACAGGTACAGACCAAGATACATTGGATGGTAAACTTGCCATTACACATCCCTTGTCACTGAGTGTTACATCGGAAAAACCCAGTTTTTTTAATTCGTGAGTCAATGCTTTGGCAAGTTTTAATTGTCCATCACTACTCGGTGACATTTTTGAAGATGGTTTTGATTGTGTATCAAAATTAATATATTCAAAAAAACGTTCTAATAATTTATCCATGTTGCCCCCTAAGATCTCTCTAAGAACAATAATAGGGAACTCTATAAAATAATTATTGCGTCAAATCAGCTTTAGGATCATTAATTAATTCAAACAATTTATGAACATATTCATCAACTACCTGACTTGCTGGGCCATAATGTTTCTCTTCAAACTGGCTTTCAACCAAACTTGGTTCAAGATTTAACTCGACAGTATGAGCACCTGTTAACCGAGCTTCATGGACAAAACCAGCCGCTGGATAAACATTTCCAGATGTACCGATAGAGATAAAAATATCAGCCTCAGCCAAAGCGCGATAAATCTCTTCCATACCAATGGGCATTTCACCAAACCAGACAATATGTGGTCGTAGTGGCGATGGGAATTGGCAACAATGGCAACGATCAGTTGTTTCTAAGTCCCCTTTCCACTCAAATACTTGACGAGATTGAGGGCAACGCACTTTTAGCAATTCACCATGCATATGCAAAATATGTTTACTACCTGCTTTTTCATGCAAGTTATCAATATTTTGCGTAACGAGTAAAAAATTTTCTTTACCTAAACGTTGCTCTAGTTTTGCTAATGCATAATGCGCTTCATTAGGTTGAATAGAGGGATGTTGCAATTGGCGGCGGCGTTCATTGTAAAACTGCTGAACTAACTGGGGATTGCGTTGATAACCTTCAGGTGTTGCAACATCTTCAACACGATGTTCTTCCCACAATCCATCTTCTGATCGGAATGTTTTAATTCCTGATTCAGCCGAAATGCCAGCCCCTGTTAATACGACAACTTTGGGTAAATTCATTTCATGTTCCGTTTTATGGGTTAGATGAAAATAGCGACAACGTGAATGTTGTCTGCGTAAACTCTTAATTTTACGAAACTTCCTAAGCCGACGATGACGAAGTTTAAGTTTCATCATGACAATCCTTGGTTTTCAAGTTTAAATAGCGCGTTTCTTATCTTTACTAGTTTAAGCGTTTTTTCTTCTTTGTCTGTCAATAATCTTATTGTCCACTTAAAATTCTAGCAGGATCTAGTTTAGTGGCTCGACGTGCAGGATACCAACTTGCAATCAGGCTTAAGATCACAGTGGTAATAAATACAGAAAAAACGTCAATTAAATGAACTTCCGAAGGTAGAAAGTCGACGAAATAAACATCACCAGACAACACACTATGTCCCGTTAATGATTCAATAACAGACACTAATGGCGTTAAATTATAAGCAATCAATACACCCAATATCACACCAGCAACACAGCCAATCATGCCTGATAATAAGCCGTACCATAAAAAGATATTGCGAATATGACTATCTCGTGCGCCTAACGTTCGTAAGATAGCAATATCACTACTTTTATCTCTTACCGCCATAATCAGCGTTGAGACAATATTAAAACAAGCGACACCAATCACTAAGATCATCGATAAATACATAATGCTACGGATCATCTGAATATCACTATACATATAGCCATAATCGCTTATCCAACTTTTGGCATAAACATATTCTTTACTGTTTAAACCTGCATTATGAATAATTTCATTCGCTAAAAAAGGATCTATCGTTTTCACTTCAATCCCCGTTATTCCTTGCCCATAATCCATATATTGTTGAGCATCAGCTAAAGGAATTAACGCCAATTGATGATCGAGCATACCACTAAGTTTAAAAATACCACTTACTTGTAAGCGAATACGCTTAGGCTGTAAAAGCTTCGTTGGATCATCATTATTAGGAATTAATACGGTGAGCCAATCACCTTGTTTGATCTTTAATGCATCAGCAACACCTTGCCCAATAATAATTTGTTGTTTACCGGCTTTAAATTCTTGCCATGCATTATTTTCTACATATCGAGGTAATAAACTGATCTCACTCTGTTTTTCAGGTGAAACCCCCATAACTTGTACGGCCTTTAATTCTGTTCCTTTTTCTAACAATCCTGTGAGTAAAATATAAGGAGCCGCGGCGACAACACCTTGGGTATTTTCAATACGAGGTAATGCTGATTGCCATTGTACAAATGGCTGTTCTACTGAATAAATTTGTCCGTGAGGCACCACTGATAAAATGCGATTTTTTAATTCACGTTCGAACCCATTCATGGCACTTAGACCAATAATTAAGACAGCAACACCAAGCATAATGCCCAGTGTTGAAATAACTGAAATTAAAGAAACCATTCCCGCACGTTTTCGCCCTCTAGAAAAACGTAATGCGGTCACTAATGCAAGTGGCAATTGCGCCATTATTTCACTCCTGAAATTGCGTTTTGTGACTGTAGTTGACCATCTTTCATTTCAAGTTGGCGCTGAAAACGAGCAGCTAATGACAAATCATGCGTTACGACTAGAAAAGCAGTTTGTTTTTCTTTGTTTAACTTAATCAACAATTCGAAAATCCCTTCTGCATTTTTCTGATCAAGATTACCCGTTGGTTCATCAGCAAGGACTAATGAAGGATCGTTCACTAATGCTCTCGCAATCGCAACACGTTGTCTCTCACCACCAGAAAGCTCTGAAGGACGATGATGAGCGCGATCTTTTAGCCCAACCGCTTCGAGTAAAGACATCGCTTTTTCTTTCGCAACTGAAGCAGTCGTACCACCAATCATCAGCGGCATAGCAACATTTTCAAGTGCTGTAAAATCAGGTAATAGATGATGAAATTGATAAATAAATCCCAATTGGCTATTACGTAAGTCAGCCTTTTCAGACGAAGATAATTTATTAAGTGATTGACCTTTAAAAAAGACTTCACCTGAAGTTGGAGAATCCAATCCCCCCAATAAATGTAATAAAGTACTTTTTCCTGAGCCGGAACTGCCTACTATGGCAAGAAAATCCCCCTTATCCATTTTAAAAGAGACGGATTTCAGCACTTGAGTGGAAATAGAACCATCTTGGTATTGTTTACATAGGGCGTGACAATCCAATAAACCCCCTTTGTTAATTTGCATTTGTTTTTCTGATGCCATTGTTCGTTTATTCAAAGAAGAATTACTCATAACGTAGCGCCTCTGCTGGCTGAATAGCCGCGGCCCGCCAAGACGGGTATAAAGTGGATAAAAGAGAAATAATAATAGCGGCGAAACCAATCATAAAGACGCGCCCCCAATCAAGTGTTGCAGGCAATTCGACACCTTGAGGAATAAGTCCTACCGCTGGCATAATGACGTTTAATTGACTTGAGAGTAATGCCCCTAATAGACCTCCCGCTACCGCACCTAAAATACCAGCACCAGCACCTTGTAGCATAAAGATGGACATAATCTGAGAGCGTTTTAGCCCCATTGTTTGCAAAATAGCAACTTCACCTTGTTTTTCCATCACCAACAAAGAAAGTGAGGTAATAATATTAAAAGCTGCCACAGCTATAATTAAGCTTAATAATAAGCCCATCATGTTTTTTTCCATTTTAACAGCCTGGAAAAACTCACCTTTACGTTCGCGCCAATCTCTCCAACTAAGATTTTTATCTAAAGATTGTTCACTGTATTTTTCGATATTGAGAGGATCAGTAAAGAAAAGACGCCATCCTGTGATATTGCCCGGCTGATAACGCATTAAACGTGCTGCATCTTGCTGATTAACTAAGATTTGTGAGACATCTGCATCACCACCACTTTGAAAAATACCTTTAACTGTAAATAAACGTTGACTAGGTAATCTTCCCATTGGTGTTAATTGGCTTACACTTGGCACAATAAGGCGAATATTATCCCCCTCTTTTGCTTTTAACTGTTTAGCAAGGCCACTTCCGAGGATCACACCATAGTCACCTGCTTTTAGCATAGAAAAATCTCCATAACGAATATGTTTCGTTAAAGGTTCATCTTGCTCTTTTTCTATACCTAGCATGACACCAACGCTGATATTGTCTTTACTCTGTAAAACAACATCGCCTTCTACTAAAGGGGTAACGTTTATGATACCTTCACGCGTCAGTAATCTTTCAGCTATATTTGAATCTCGGGGTACTTGTCCGTTAGGTGATGTCACGATTGCTTGTGGAATATAAGCAAGAATGCTTTCTTGCAATGAACGTTCAAAGCCATTCATGACAGAAGTCACTGTGATCAGTGCTGCTACACCTAACATAATCCCTAAAGCGGATAGCCATGAGACGAAGCGACCGAATTTATCGACCGCACGACCCCGCATATAACGGAGCCCTATATAAAATGAGACAGAATTGTACATGAAATCTGTGCTGTTCCTGTTGCTAATGCGAAGTGTTCAGGGATAATAAAGGGTAGTCTTACTGAATGGAACCACTCTATTCCCAAACTGT
The DNA here is from genome assembly GCF_003144395.1 of Proteus faecis. Classification (GTDB taxonomy): domain Bacteria; phylum Pseudomonadota; class Gammaproteobacteria; order Enterobacterales; family Enterobacteriaceae; genus Proteus; species Proteus faecis. The sequence continues at coordinate 15,663 of NZ_PENZ01000011.1, forward strand.
GGTTTTTTCTTTTATCTTAACCTGCCCGCCAGTTTAAGCTTTAGCCATTAAGCTAAAGATGTGTTGGGAGTTAACTACAACAAAGAGTTCACATTACACGCTTATGTCCTCAGAATATCGTTATCAACTTCCTATAAAACAAGGGGATACTCGTCAGCTAGGTCAACTGACTGGTGCCGCTTGTGCTCTAGAATGTGCAGAGATCATCAAACGTCACTCTGGATTAGTCGTTCTTGTTACTCGCGATATGCAAAATGCATTACGTTTACAAGATGAAATCCGCCAGTTTTGTGATTATCCAGTAGAGACATTATCGGATTGGGAAACTCTGCCATATGACAGTTTTTCACCTCACCAAGAAATTATCTCAAACCGCCTTTCTACGCTATACCGTATTCCATCACTTCTCAAGGGAATTTTAATCTTACCAGTCAATACGTTAATGCAGAAAGTCTGCCCGACTGATTATCTCGCAAGTCATGCGCTGGTAATGCAAAAAGGAGAGGTACTTTCTCGTGATAATTTACGTAAAACATTAGATGAAGCAGGATATCGCCATGTAGAACAAGTATTAGAACATGGGGAATACGCAACGCGTGGTGCATTATTAGACTTATTTCCTATGGGAAGTGAATTTCCTTATCGTATTGATTTTTTCGATGACGAAATAGATAGCCTGCGCACTTTTGATGTCGATACACAACGGACACTAGCTGAGGTTGAGCAAATTAATTTACTGCCAGCCCATGAATTTCCAACCGATGCAAATGCGATAGAAATTTTCCGTAGTCAATGGCGTGAACGGTTTGATGTAAGACGTGATCCTGAACATATTTATCAGCAAGTCAGTAAACACATATTGCCAACGGGAATTGAATATTGGCAATCCCTGTTTTTTGAACAACCTTTATCTAACTTATTTGCTTATTTCCCTAAAAACACATTGATAGTAACGCAAGATCTACAAGATTTTGCAGAAAAGTTTTGGCAAGACATTAATCAACGTTTTGAAAGCCGTCGCGTTGATCCTATGCGCCCTCTGTTACCACCTGATGATATTTGGCTAAATGTTGATAAATTTAATAAAGAGTTAAAACAGTGGCCTCGTATTCAACTTAAAACAGAAACGCTACCAGAAAAAGCTGGGCAGACCAATTTAGGCTATCAACCACTCCCTGATTTATCGATTAACGCTCAAAGCAAATCACCTTTAGATAACTTACGTCGATTCCAAGAACAATTCTCAGGCAGTATTATTTTCTCTGTTGAAAGTGAAGGTCGACGCGAAACCGTACAAGAGCTTTTATCACGGATAAAAATAGCACCCAAGCAGATCATTGAATTATCTGACGCTCAAGAGAAAGGTTTTTATTTTATTATTGGTGCTGCTGAACATGGATTTATTGATAATCATCGTCAATTAGCCATGATCTGTGAAAGTGATATGTTAGGTGAACGCATTAATCGCCGTCGCCAAGACAATCGTCGCGCTATCAATACAGATACCTTAATTCGCAACCTTGCTGAATTAAGCATAGGACAACCTGTTGTTCACCTTCAGCATGGTGTTGGTCGCTATCAAGGAATGACAACACTAGAAGCCGGTGGCGTTAAAGCTGAATACTTGATGTTAAGTTACGCAGGTAATGACAAACTTTATGTGCCTGTTTCATCACTTCATTTAATCAGTCGTTATTCTGGTGGCGCAGATGAAAATGCCCCACTGCATAAATTAGGTGGCGATGCATGGGTAAGAGCGCGCCAAAAAGCCGCCGAAAAAGTACGTGATGTCGCAGCAGAGTTATTAGATGTTTATGCTCAACGTGAAGTAAAAACGGGCTTTGCGTTTAAAATGGATAAAGAGCAGTACCAAGCATTCCGCCAAAGCTTTCCTTTTGAAACAACACCTGATCAAGAAATGGCGATAAATGCTGTCCTTAGCGATATGTGCCAAGCCATTTCAATGGATAGACTCGTCTGTGGTGATGTGGGATTTGGTAAAACAGAAGTTGCAATGCGCGCTGCATTTCTTGCCGTTAACAACAATAAGCAAGTCGCCATTTTAGTGCCGACCACCTTATTGGCTCAGCAACATTTTGATAATTTCCGTGATCGTTTTGCTAATTGGCCCGTTAACATTGAGATGATCTCGCGCTTTCGTAGCACTAAAGAGCAACAGCAAATCACAGAAAAACTGGCTGAAGGAACGATTGATATTGTCATTGGTACACATAAACTCCTTCAGCCTAATATTCAATGGAAAGATTTAGGGCTACTCATTGTCGATGAAGAGCACCGCTTTGGTGTTCGTCACAAAGAACGAATAAAAGCCATGCGTGCAAATGTCGATATTTTAACGCTAACGGCAACACCTATTCCTCGTACGTTAAATATGGCAATGAGTGGTATGCGTGATCTTTCTATCATTGCAACACCACCAGCACGTCGCTTATCCGTAAAAACTTTTGTGCGGGAATATGATGACTTAGTAGTGCGTGAAGCTATCTTGCGTGAAACATTGCGTGGTGGACAAGTTTATTACTTGTATAACGATGTTGAGAATATCGAAAAAGCTCGTGAGAGACTGGCCGCACTCGTCCCTGAAGCACGTATTGGTATTGGTCACGGACAAATGCGTGAACGTGAACTTGAGCGTGTGATGAATGATTTCCATCACCAACGTTTTAATGTGTTACTTTGCACCACAATTATTGAAACAGGTATCGATATACCGAGCGCAAACACCATTATTATTGAACGTGCAGATCACTTTGGTTTAGCCCAATTACATCAATTACGCGGTCGTGTCGGTCGTTCTCATCATCAAGCTTATGCTTATTTGTTGACACCACATCCTAAAGCAATGACAAAGGATGCTCATAAACGTTTAGAAGCGATTGCTTCACTGGAAGATCTGGGTGCAGGTTTTGCATTAGCGACTCATGATCTAGAAATTCGAGGCGCTGGTGAATTATTAGGTGAAGAACAGAGCGGTCAAATGAATACCGTCGGTTTCTCGCTTTATATGGAATTGCTGGAAAGTGCAGTAGAAGCGCTAAAAGAAGGTAGAGAGCCATCACTTGAAGATCTCACCAATCAACAAACTGAAATTGAATTAAGAATGCCTGTCTTATTGCCTGATGATTACATTCCTGATGTAAATGTCAGACTTTCATTCTATAAACGAATTGCCAGTGCAATCGATTTAACTGAGCTTAATGATCTAAGAGCAGAGTTAATCGATAGATTTGGTAAATTACCTGATGCAGGGCGTTATCTACTACGTAATGCAGCTATTCGCTTAAGTGCAGTAAACTTGGGCATTACTCGAATTGAAGCCCATGACAAAGGTGGATTTGTTGAGTTTGGTGAAAAGAACAAGGTTGATCCGGGATATTTAATCAGCTTACTTCAAGAGCAACCTGCTATTTTCCGTTTAGATGGCCCATCAAAACTGAAGTTTATTACAGACTTAGCTGAGCGTGAAAAACGACTCACTTTTATCGATGATATGTTAAGTGCATTTAATGAGCACAAAACAACCGAGCTTTAGCAGTTATTGAATCAACAAAAAGGCGTAATTGAAATAATTTCATTACGCCTCTCTTGTATATTGTTAGGTTTACTCTTTGCGACAAGGTACTTTTTCATTCATAGAACAATAAGGATCTTGTTCTAAAATCAGCCTACCATCAGAATCTAATGCGATAACTTCACCGGGTTTAAACGTGGTGCGTACTTTGCCTGGTGTTCCATCAATAGTATAAAGCACATCATAACCAACAATTCTACGCTCTTGACGATAAATCGGGATACACTCTTTAAATTGAGGATAAGGGAAATTAGCAATATTACTGTTATTGAGTGCTTCAATCATATAGAACACTCGACACTCTTGCTCTGCGGGATGAAATCGTGACAAGTTTTCTGGTGTAAAAGGTGTTGGTAAGCCGATTCGATGACAATACTCTTCTGTCACAAAAACGGTTGATTTAATAGGTGTAGCCGAAACGACATGAGCATATTGAGGTTGGGGAAATACCCACCTCCATACAATAAATGAAAGAATAGCTAATGCTATGATTAGCCCTATTAGTGTGTACTTTCTGACATTAACACCCACTTTTACCCCTTTTTATTCGTTTTATCCTTAATTGCTACAGATATAGAATAAAAGCCACTGTTTCACTCTAACTGGCTAATATATTTAGTATTCAATAAATGAATTCTCTAATCTGATAGCTTAATTCAACATCCATGCTGATTAACATAATAAGTAAACTACGTATTTATGACATGTTAAATACACCACTTATTTCTGTTTTAATTACTTAATTAAATAAATAATGACGACATTCTTAATACTTATACATTAAATTAAGATAGATCTTAATTTATTAAACTGAAAAAATAGAAATCGTTATGCTATTTATAATACATCATTATGATAACACCAGATTAACAAATGTTGCCTAAAAATAGGGACTCTTTCATATTTAACTTATATTATAAAGTTTACTTTTAAGATTTGTAAAACTATTTAACCTAATTAAATACGAGTAAAAATAACAAGTTAAGCTTAACTTTAATAATTTTCACTTATTATTTTTCTAATACAAATTTATGAAATACCATAACATTTTATTTGATGAATTAATGAATTAAACATCATTTTTTATTTAAGAAAAGTCTTAAATAATTTAGCGTAATAAATAAAGTTAACGTTATCTTTGATATTACAGCTTGACCTTAATAATAAAATTATATTTATCATTGTGATATTTAGTTTTAGAGTTATTGGTTATTTTTGATATCGACAGATAAATCGCCTAGTGCTTTATGCTGAGATTATTTATCTTATTTAGATATTCTCATTTAATTATTTAATTTAAAAGAAAAAATAGATAAAAAACCCTCATACAATATGAGGGTTTTAAAAGGTGACTTTTGTCTTCTCGGTAAAGCAAAAGATAAATTAATGGAGTTTTAGTTTTGGTCTAATCACTCGGTTGATTGATCCGACTAACATCATAAGCCCTGTTTTGATATAACCATGCAAAGCTATTTGGTGCATTCGATATAAAGAGATATAAACAATCCGCGCTATACGCCCTTCGATCATCATATCCCCCTTCATTAAATTCCCCATCAAACTCCCCACAGTACTAAATTTTGAGAGTGAAACTAATGAGCCATGATCGGTAAACACATAATCTTTAAGCGGTTTGTCTTTTAACATGGCTAAAATATTGCCATAACAACGACTTGCCATTTGATGTGCAGATTGTGCTCTTGGTGGAACAAAACCGCCATCTTTTCTTGGGCAAGAAGAACAGTCACCAATCGCAAAGATAGATTCATCTAAGGTTGTTTGTAAGGTAGGTTTAACAACCAGCTGATTAATACGGTTCGTCTCCAGGCCAGCAATCTCTTTCATAAAATCAGGTGCTTTAATACCTGCGGCCCACACCATTAAGTCGGCATCAATATGCTCGCCTTCTTTGGTGTTTAATCCACCTTCATCTGCGCTTGTGACCATAGTTTTAGTCATTACTCGCACACCTAATTTTGTTAATTCTTGATGTGCTGCACTCGAAATTCGTACCGGTAATGCAGGTAAAATGCGTTCTCCAGCTTCAACCAAAGTGATATTTAATGCTGAAGGTGCTAATTTTTTTAATCCATAACTATTAAGCTGACGTACTGCATTATGCAATTCAGCGGAAAGTTCAACGCCTGTCGCTCCCCCACCTACAATCGCAATATTTACCTTACGATTTTCTTCTTGTGCATTGGTATCTGCTGAATATTTTAAAAATAAATTCAACATTTCATTATGGAAACGATGTGCTTGTTGAGGACTGTCCAAGAAAATACAGTTCTCTTTAATACCCGGTGTGCCAAAATCGTTTGATTTACTGCCTAACGCCATCACTAAAATGTCGTAGTCTAATATGCGTTCAGGTACGAGTAGTTCTTGCTCTTCATTATAAATAGCAGCCAGTGTGATATTTTTTTGCTCACGATCAAGCCCTATTAATGAACCTAATTGGAAATTGAAGTGATGGTTATAACCATGTGCGAGATAACTTAAAGCATCAACACCGTCATCTAAAGAGCCTGTTGCCACTTCATGTAGAAGGGGCTTCCAAAGATGACTATTGTTGCGATCCACTAAGGTGATTTCTGCTTTTTTGCTGCGCCCTAATTTATTGCCTAACTTAGTCGCCAGTTCTAATCCACCAGCGCCACCACCGACAATAACAATTTTTTTTAATGACATTTAACGTCACTCCATAAAGATATTTACTGTTGTTATTTAAATAACCTTAGTGAAATCTACTTAAATAACGACAGTTAAATCGTTTCGGCTGTTATTTTTGTTCTTAAACAAGTTAGCTGGGAAGATGGTCATACCAAAGTTGATTTATATCAAAAATATTTGAATATTCATATCTATTTTTTGAAGAAAATAGTCGTTTTTTGCCATTCAGTGATAAATCAATCACCATTAAAAAACATAAGGATATTTTTTTATCAATTAATACAACGAACTAGAAAACAAGCATATAGAGAATGATTAAAATCAGTCGTGATAATTGAGATGATAAAAAATAAAGGAGCAAAACAAATGTTGAAAAGAGATAGATAGCAGAAGAGTATACGCATTTTCGCTATGTTAGATAGAAAAATGGATGGAACAAACACCATCCATTTTAAACACATTACTTTAGTCTTAATCTTTACTATAAAACGCTTTAATTTTAAATAGATGCTCAGACAGGCTCTTAAATTTATGCGTTTGCACTTCATCCCAAATGACAGAGTAATAAGGCGATAACTCATCAGCAGAACGCTGGTTATCTAAAGCCTCATCATTACGAGATAAAATCACTAAAGCGTTATCTTTGTTTTTAGAACGAAAATCTTTAATACATTTCGTTGCAATATCTAAATATTCTTCAGGTCTGTCGATTTTGTCTGTCATGTTTTCGTAAGGGAAAAGATTAGGATTAATCATTACCTGACGAATATTACATAAGAAACCAATACGCTCTGCCCAATATCCACCTAATCCTACACCACAAATTAATACGGGCTCTTTCGTGGATTTAATCACTTTATCCGTTTCTTTCAGTAAGTGTTGCATGTCATGACGAGGATGCAACGTACTGTAGCTTAAAAAACGGACATCAGGATCAATAAACTGTAGCTGTAAAACTTTCTCATGATTTCCAGGACTTGTGGAATCAAAACCATGTAAATATATAATCATGCTCGCTCCTGCCATTGCTCCTGTAATTGAGTCAGCAACTGATTCGCTTTTTTCCAACGATCAGAGGTTTGTAGCTCACTCAATGTATAACGACCTCGGTGATGGTACAATGCGGAAATGCGTTCTGCTTTGACAGAGGACAGGTTATCTAACACACTCACTGCCCCTTTTCGGTTATTACACACTAAAATCATATCACAACCAGCATCTAGTGAACGTTGTGCTCTTTCTGCATAACTTCCCATAATGGCAGCACCTTCCATCGATAAATCATCAGAAAAGATAACACCTTGGAAGCCTAGTTGTTCACGTAAGATCGATTTCAGCCAATATGATGAACCACTTGCCGGACGCTCATCAACCTGAGAATAAATAACATGAGCTGGCATAATGGCATCTAATAGCTGACGTTGAATAAAATCTTTAAAAATAGACATATCACGTTGGCGAATATCATTTAAAGAGCGGTCATCACGAGGTGTTTCTTTATGAGAGTCAGTCCTAACAGCACCATGTCCTGGGAAGTGTTTACCTGTTGTTTTCATACCCGCAGAGCGCATACCTTTAATAAAGCTCTCTGCCATTGCCATGGCAATCTCTGGCGAATCATGGAAAGAACGCTCACCAATGGCAATACAGTTATGACCTAAGTCGAGGACAGGTGCAAAACTGATATCAATATCCATAGCAATCATTTCTGATGCCATTAACCATCCAGCTTCTTGTGCTAAATGGCTCGCTTGATAACCTTCATTTAATGCCGCATAAGATTGAGCTGCCGGTATGCGTGTAAAGCCATTATGGAAACGCTGTACTCGTCCCCCTTCTTGGTCTACTGCAATCACAAGGCGCTCATGAGATGCATCACGAATTTGGCGAACTAATTCATTTAATTGTTCAGCATCGTGGAAGTTGCGGGTAAAAAGGATTAATCCACCGACAAGAGGATGTTTTAAAATTTCACGTTCTTCACTATCGAGTTCATATCCTTCAACATCAAGCATTACCGGACCCATAACATTCCTCTCTTTGTAATTGTGACAAGATAATATCTTTAATTCGTCAGACTAAAATAGTGACGTAAAGGTTCAGACATTACTAAAAATGATCCATCTTTTGTTTGTTGCCAACGGACTTCATACCACATTAGCATCATATAAAAAATGAATGGCTCTCTTGAAAAAATACGCTCTCTCAACTCCTTCACTGAATAAATGTCTGTCTCTTTGGATTGAGTATAATGACTATGATACGAACAGTAATAATCCAAAAACATATTTTGTTGCGCTTCATTAAGTTGGTTTGTCGCAAAAAACGTCATCAACGAATCCGCTGTATCGATATCGGCCGCATATTCCCAATCAATAAATTTTATACCGGAATCACTAAGAAGAATATTCTCAACATGTAAATCCATGTGAGCAGGCGCGTATTTTATGAGATTGCATCGCGGTTGGCGTAAAAAATGTTGTTGTAAACGTAACCATTTAGCAGATAAACGTTTTCTATCAATACACTGCCAATAGATTAATAATTCATGATTTAAGTTAAGAGGGAACCCTAACGGTGTGTATTGATGAAGTATTGCTATTTTTTCAGCCAATGGCTTTAAATAAGTACTAAAAAGTGATTGATGAGTAAGATGTTCACCCTGTAACCAATAAAGAAAAAACCACTCTTTATAACGTGTAGCAACTTTTGGCGATAAATTAGAGCCTGATAACTGTTTTAAAATGGCGTATTCTTTTCTTCCATGTACATAAAGCGCTTTTTTTTCATCACCATAATAGCGAGCAACCCAGTCAATATCTGCACATTGCACGCGAAAAGCACCACCGCCCGATCCTTCTAATGCAATAATATTCCATTTGCTTAATGCCGTTGCAGGGAAAAGTGCTTGCAAGGCATTAAGCAAACTTGAGTAATGCGGATCACTCAACCTTATGGCGCCCATTCCAAAGAATTTCACCAGAAGAAACCGACATTAACTGCATACTGATCACACGATTATCTTTTTTACCATCAACAGTTGAGAATAAAATATAATCGGCTTTCAAATAGCGAGCTAAGCCAATCGCGGCACTACGAAGCCCTAAGCTATCTTCACCAGATAAACCAAGGGCTTTTCGTGCAGACATCATTTGCGTATAAGGCACAGTTTGCAATGCACTAATACTATTAACTGATTCGATGATAGTATTGGTTGCATTTACTGCTTGGATATTCCCACCTGAATTATTTTTAACATTATCAACAACGATAAGCTTACCCACTTCTAAATCACCAGTCACTGCCATTTCTCTAATTAAAGGGGTGACGGCCGCATTCCAATTAATGCTTGTAATTTTAGGTGGCGTCGGCACAATTTCAATTGGTGGCTCTATCGGTTTAGGCGGCTCTACTGGCTCTGTAGGTGTCACTGGCTCTACAGGCACAGGCGGTTGTTGTGGCAACATTGATGGACAACCTGCTAATAAAAACACAGACATCGCCACAAATAAAACTCTTTTCATGCTCGTGTTACCTTATCCTAAGTAAAGAGATAAACTCTGACATAACTAATGGTTTTATCTGGTATATCACCGCTAATTTCGATATCACCATCACCAAGAATAGTCACATCATGTACATTCCCAGCAGGAGAAACTTCAAGTCCTTGTTCGTTATACCAATAAAAACGATAGCGAATAGAGACAGGGTAAGATTGTGTATTTGATAACATAACTGTCGCTTTTGTGCCATTAACATAATGTTCAATGGCTGGCTGACCAGCAACAACACCTACAGCTAATACCGAAGGCTCCATAATAATAGCCTGCTGACGATTGAAATAGAGTTTATTATCTGAATGAGATGAAAAACATCCTGAGAGTAATATCGTCATAAATACAGCAATAAGTAATGAACAAACCGCCTTACCTTGTCTTATCATCTATTATTTCCTATTATCCTGCTGTTAGCATCATATCCATTACAGGCTTAATAATGGCCCTAATGGTTTTCCGCCAAGCAAATGCATATGAATATGGAAAACTTCTTGTCCTCCATGTTTATTACAGTTCATCACTAAGCGATAGCCATCTTCAGCAATACCTTCTTGTTGTGCAATTTTTGCCGCAACAACAAAAAGGTGTCCTAATACTTGCTCATCTTCTGCAGTAACATCATTTACAGTAGGAATAAGTTTATTAGGAATAATCAAGATATGAGTGGGTGCTTGAGGTGAAATATCACGAAATGCCGTCACTAAATCATCTTGAAAAACGATATTGGCTGGAATTTCACCACGAATAATTTTACTGAAAATTGTTTCTTCTGCCATTTCCATCACCTTATTATTTATTTTAATTCCTGATTAATTCTATTAAGCAGGCAAGTTTTGAATATGAAAAAGCTTAGCAAAATTACGTGTTGTTTGTTGCGCTAGCTCTTCAACACTCACCCCTTTTAAGACAGCCATATACTCTGCAACATCACGGACATAAGCTGGTTGGTTTTCTTTTCCGCGATGAGGTACTGGCGCTAGATAAGGGGAGTCTGTTTCAATTAAAATTCGATCAAGAGGAACAATACGAGCGGCCTCTCTAATTTGTTCGGCATTTCTAAATGTCACAATACCAGAAAAAGAGATATACATTCCAAGATCAAGTAGTGTTGTTGCTGTCTCTTTATCTTCAGTAAAGCAATGCAGAACACCACCACAATCTTGAACTTTCTCTTCTTTTAAAATAGATAATGTATCTTCGCGAGCACTGCGTGTATGCACAATAACGGGTTTATTAACTTGGCGTCCAATGCGTATATGCTCACGAAAAATTTCACGTTGCAGAGCCGCATTTTCTTGTTGGTAATAGTAATCTAGCCCTGTTTCACCTAAAGCCACAACATCAGGTGCGGTAGCTAAACGTGCTAACGCTTCAACATCATGACCTTCATCTAAATTTAAAGGATGGATCCCACAAGAAAAGGCGATGTTGTCACGTTTACCGATTAACTCACGCATTCTATTAAAACCCGGTAATGTGGTTGCCACTGCTAACATATATTGAACATCACGCTGCTGTGCTTTTTCGACAACATCATCAATATTTTCATGTAATTTTTCATAATCTAAGCAGTCGAGATGGCAGTGTGAATCAACTAAAAACATAACTTACTCTCATTTATCTGGTACGACTTATATACTCATCATCCTTCAAGTTACAGGGGGTGTTGGCTACGCTCAGCTACCCGGATCACATACATGAGTATGCTCATCCGGATAACTTTGCTTGCCACCTACCTGCAACTCGAATGAGTTAGAGTATAGGTGTTTTTTATTACAGCTAAATCATAATTAATGTATAGCTAATTAATTTTTTGTGGTTAGCTGATTTTCCCAATCTAGTAGCTGTTCTACTAGTAATAATTCTCTATTTAATGCTGGGATGGTCATTAACTGATAACGACACTGTTTCCATCCATCAATAGTGGATAATAAAATATCCGAAGGCCATTGTGATAACGCCATAATCAATGCTTGCTGGTCTTGATTCACACAATACACTTGTGCATTGGTTTGGTATTTTAATGCATCAAGCAGTAATGATAATAACCAGTATAAGCGACGCTCGGCATTATCTTGATTTAATTGTGGCAAAAATGCATATAAATCATGTTGTTGTATACTTGCATATAAAGCTTGGCAAAAAATCTCTCTTTCTTTCCACTCATCTTTCAATAAGGAAAGCGCTAAAACTGGAGCGTTCTGCGATAAATTTAATGCCGTTACACTATTTGCATAAGGTATGTTTGGTAATTGTTGCTGTAACCAGTGCGTTGCGTGTTGAAGATCAGGCGTTGCTAAATGGTAATAAAAACAACGACTACGCAATGTCGCTAATAAAACCTCTGGATGCTGACAATTCAGTAAAAAATAGGTATTTTTAGGCGGTTCTTCTAACGTTTTAAGCAATGCATTTGCCGCTGCTTCTGTTAATGCTTCAACGTCTTTTATCCAAACAACTCTAAAACCACTTTGCTGAGCATGATGCTCCAGCTTTTCAGTGATTTTTCTTACTGCTTCAATACCAATTGTGGATTTCCCCTTTTCACTCTGCAAAATATGCCAATCGGGGTGTGTTTCAGCAAGCATCAAACGACAACTATGGCATTCATTACAACTTTTTAATCCCTGTTTATTCTGGCACATTAACCAACGACTTAGCCCATAAGAGAGCGCTTCTCCTCCCATGCCATCTATCGCATGCAAAAGCAAAGCATGATGACCTCGCCCTTCTTGATACATGCTAATAAGTTGTCGATATGCCTGATTTAGCCAAGGATACCAATTCATAGTGATTTATTTTCCTGCTGAGCTAGCCACGCTGTTAAGATTTGACGGATATCTGCTTGTACTTTATCCATGGTTTGAGATGCATCTATCGTGATAATAGAATCATCCTCTTTAGCCAATGCTTGATAACGTTCACGAGTACGATAAAAGAAATCCATTGATTCTTTTTCAATCCGGTCTAACTCGCCTCTAGCACGCGCTCTGGTAAGCCCAATAACCGGATCTAAATCAAGATATAAAGTTAAATCAGGGCGAAAATTACCAAGCACCGTATTACGAAGTGACAACATAAGATCTTTATCTAAGCCACGCCCGCCACCTTGATAAGCTTGTGAAGAGAGATCATGTCTATCCCCAATAACCCATTTACCTTCAGCAAGTGCAGGTTTTATCACATTTTCTATCAGCTGAACACGCGCTGCATATAGCATCAACAATTCGGCTTTATCCGTAACTTTTTCACCTTCAATACCTTGCTTGATAAGCTCACGTAATTTTTCGGCAAGGGGGGTGCCACCGGGTTCTCGAGTAAATGCCAGATTGGTGATACCTTTATCTTTAAGTGTATCGATAACCGTTTGGATCGCGCTGGTTTTTCCAGCACCTTCAAGTCCTTCAATTACAATAAATTTACTGTTGTTCATAATTATCTTTGTTGTAAGCGTCGATATTGCGCGACGGCTTTATTATGTTCATTGAGTGTGGTTGAAAACTTATGGCCACCCGTTCCATCCGCAACAAAATAGAAATAACGAGTATCTGCTGGATGTGCAGCTGCTCTAATTGAAGCAACACTTGGCATTGCTATTGGTGTAGGTGGTAGGCCATCAATTTGATACGTGTTATAAGGCGTATAGCCATTTAAATCACTACGATAAATCGTGCCTCTATATTTATCACCTAAACCATAAATAACCGTTGGATCAGTCTGTAATCGCATATTAGTTTTTAATCGATTGACAAACACAGACGCCACTTTTGTTCTTTCAGCATCAATACCTGTCTCTTTTTCAATAATGGATGCCATAATCAGCATTTCATAAGCCGATTTATACGGTAGATCACTATCGCGTTTAATCCATTCTTCTTCTAATGTTTTTTCCATTTGCTGGTAGGCGCGTTTTAAAATTGCGACGTCGGTCGTCCCCGCCGTGTAATGGTATGTATCTGGTGCAAACCAACCTTCCAGATTGCTGATCTCCGGTTTTATTCCTATTTCTTGACGTAATTTATCGCTATCCATCGTGTGTGCGATAGCAGTAAGCTGAGGCGCTTGCTCAAAAATCGCCTGCCAATCTTTTAAACGACTACCCTCAATAAAGCGGATAGAAAACTGAGCTTCTTTACCACTTTTAATAAGCAGTAAAACATCTCGCAGTGTCATTCCTTTTGTTAAGCGATAAGTTCCTGCTTTAAATTGACTTAGTTCTGGTTTGACTTTTAATAAAACCTGAAAATAATCCCCTTCATTAAGCAGATTATTTTTTATTAATAGTTGCTCCATGGCAACACGCCCTGTTCCTGCTGGCACAGTCAGTAACATTTCATCTTGTTTTACAACAATGTTTTCCTCTAGGCCTCGAATATGTTGCATCATATACAATGCAACTGCACCAAGGCTAATTAATAAGGCAAAAAAAACTATCCATACTATTTTTTTTATCTTCATTTATGACTCATTAAATTCTATTTAAGTGACAAACTGTGTTGCAAAACAACATGATAATAATCCCTACTAGGATATTGATAGCACTTATCATCTGAAAAAGTGATTTGTGAAACGGGGATCACTGGCATCAACGCATTTGTTAACCATATTTCATCAGCCTGATAAAGTGTTTCTGTTTTTTCTCTCACAATATCAATTTGCCAACGATTTTTCTGAGCTAATTGAAAAATGGATTGACGCATAATGCCATTTACTCCTGAATTAGTCAGATCTGGTGTAAAAAGCCTATCTCCTTTACGCCAAAAAAGATTCGCCGCATTAGCTTCAACTAAATATCCTTCATTATCACACACTAAAACATCATCAAATTCTGTTTTTTCTAAATGATATTTAATAAGGACTTGTTCTAGACGATTGAGATGTTTGATCCCAGCCAATAAAGGATTTTGCCCTAAGGCAACAGGACTTATACCAAGCGATACACCTTCACTTTGCTGGTGGAGATAATGAGTAGGATAAGATGACAGAGATATGATTACCGTCGGTGTTACAAATCCATTGGAAGAGTATCCGCGTCCACCATAACCACGACTAATAATAATTTTAATCACACTTTTTATTTGAACTCGTGAAGCGATATCTATGATCTGCTGTTTAAGTTCAAACCAATTTGGATGCGGTATAAAGAGAGCGTTACAGCCTTGTTTTAAGCGATTTATATGTGCAGATAATAAAATGGGATCACCTTGCTCAACAGCAAGTGTTGTGAAACAGCCATCGCCAAACTGTACCGCTCGATCACTGGCATCTACATTTTGTTGCTGTTGTCCATTTACCCAATACATCTAACACACCTTACATCTATGTTATTGATATCAATCTGCACATGATAAAACAACTGGCAGTAAAAGGACAAAATAAAAGACCCAGAATAATCCTGGGTCTTTAGGTATTTTTCAGCTTTCTACAAAAACGGCTTATACGCGTTTAAAGAGAATTGAACCGTTAGTACCACCAAAGCCAAATGAGTTACACAGAGCATACTCCATGTTCTCAACTTTACGGGCTTTATGAGGAACAAAATCAAGATGACAATTTTCGTCTTGATTATCTAGGTTAATTGTTGGAGGTACAATTTGATCACGTAATGAAAGGATAGTAAAGATAGACTCAATAGCACCCGCAGCACCTAATAAGTGACCTGTCATAGATTTTGTTGAGCTAACTAATACATCAGTGCCTTTACCAAATACGTTTTCTACCGCTTGTGCTTCAGCAACATCGCCTGCATTCGTTGATGTACCGTGTGCGTTGATATAACCCACTTCTGATGAGGCAATACCTGCATCTTTCAGTGCATTTGTCATTGCTAGCGCGCCACCTTCGCCATTTTCTGCTGGTGAAGTCATGTGATAAGCATCGCTGCTCATACCAAAACCAACCACTTCAGCATAAATTTTAGCGCCACGGTTTTTAGCGTGTTCGTACTCTTCAAGAACAAGAACACCCGCACCATCACCTAATACAAAACCATCACGATCTTTATCCCATGGGCGGCTAGCCGCTTGAGGATTGTCGTTACGTGTTGATAATGCACGAACAGCACCAAAGCCACCTAAACCTAATGGTGTGGTAGCTTTTTCAGCACCGCCTGCCAGCATTGCATCTGCATCACCATAAGCGATAATACGTGCAGCATGTCCAATATTATGAACACCTGAAGTACACGCTGTTGCGATAGAGATTGTAGGGCCACGAAGACCATACATAATGCTTAAATGCCCTGCAACCATATTAATAATGGTTGAAGGTACAAAGAATGGGCTAATTTTACGAGGACCACCATTCATCATAGATGTATGGTTTTCTTCGATAAGGCCTAAGCCACCAATACCAGAACCAATAGCAGCTCCGATACGACTTGCATTGGCTTCTGTTACTTCAAGACCTGAGTCCGCAATGGCCTGCACACCAGCTGCAATACCATATTGGATGAAAAGATCCATCTTACGCGCATCTTTACGCGAAAGATTATAATCTTCATGATTGAAATCTTTTACCAATCCAGCGAATTTAGTCGCATGATGACTGGTGTCAAAATCTTCGATAAGGCCGATACCACTCTGTCCGGCACACACAGCTTTCCAAGAAGCTTCTGCGTTATTACCGACAGGAGATAACATGCCTAGTCCGGTCACAACTACACGACGCTTAGACACGCTTATCCTCCAAGGAGGGAAAAAGTTTAGGATTAAAAATATAGGCGGTCGAGTGACCGCCTAGATTAGCAAGCTTATTTACCTGCGTTTTCAACGTAATCAATAGCAGCTTGAACTGTAGTAATTTTTTCTGCTTCTTCGTCTGGGATTTCGATATCGAATTCTTCTTCCAGAGCCATTACCAGCTCAACTGTGTCAAGAGAATCAGCGCCTAAGTCATCAACAAATGAAGCTGAATTTACAACTTCTTCCTCTTTAACACCCAGTTGTTCAACAATGATTTTCTTAACGCGTTCGTCGATAGTGCTCATACTATTAAATTTCCTATCAAAACTCGCTTGCGCGATGATTTTCTTAGTTTATAAATACAGGAAAAGATCTAACCAATCCCGACTGTGTGGACTACTTTATTCGCTATATTTTGCATTATATTGTACGCAAAAAGCAAATATAAAGACGTCCCCATAATTAGATCATGTACATGCCACCATTGACATGCAATGTTTCACCCGTGATATAGCTCGCTTCATCAGAAGCTAAGAAAGCTACAGCACTGGCAATCTCTTTGGCATCACCTAAACGGTTAGCAGGGACTTGAGATAAAATACCTGCTCTTTGGTCGTCTGTTAATGCTCTAGTCATATCAGTTTCAATAAAACCTGGAGCAACAACATTCACCGTAATGCCACGGGAAGCAACTTCGCGTGCTAATGATTTACTAAAACCAATCACACCCGCTTTTGCCGCCGCGTAGTTTGCCTGTCCTGCGTTACCCATGGTTCCAACAACAGAACCAATGGTAATTATACGACCATGACGTTTTTTCATCATAGCACGCATAACTGCTTTAGACAGACGGAAGACTGATGAAAGATTAGTGTCAATGATATCTTGCCATTCATCATCTTTCATGCGCATCAACAGGTTATCACGAGTAATACCTGCATTATTGACCAAAATATCAATTTCGCCAAATTCAGCACGCACATCTGCTAAAAATTTTTCGATAGAGTCGTTTTCTGTGACGTTTAACACAAAACCCTTACCCTTACCGTCTAAATATTCGCTAATAGCTTGTGCACCGTTTTCACTCGTTGCTGTACCAATTACTGTTGCACCGCGTGCAACTAAATCTTCTGCAATCGCACGGCCAATACCACGGCTTGCACCAGTAACTAGCGCTATTTTTCCGTCAAATCCCATGAGATCCCTCAGTCATTTCCTAATGCAACATCTAATGATGCAATATCATTAACTGCTGCTGCGTTCATTTCTTTAGAAATACGTTTAGTTAAGCCAGTTAATACTTTTCCTGGCCCGATTTCTAACAGTTGTGTAATACCTTTTTCGGCAATAAGTTCAACCGTTTCGGTCCAGCGAACTGGATTATAAAGCTGGCGAACTAACGCATCACGGATTGCATTTGCATCAGTTTGCGCTATCACATCAACGTTATTAACAACCTGAATTTTAGGTTGTTTAAATTCGATTTCTTGTAATGCAACCGCAAGCTTATCAGCGGCAGGTTTCATTAAAGCACAGTGTGAAGGCACACTTACTGCTAATGGTAAAGCTCGTTTAGCACCAGCTTCTTTACATAACACACCAGCACGTTCTACGGCTTCTTTGTTACCCGCAATAACGACTTGCCCTGGTGAATTAAAGTTTACAGGCGAGACAACTTGTCCTTGCGCTGCTTCTTCACAAGCTTTTGCAATAGCGTCATTATCTAAACCGATAATCGCATACATTGCACCAGTACCTGCTGGCACGGCTTCTTGCATCAATTGACCACGTAATTCTACTAATTTAATTGCAGCAGCGAAATCAATAACGCCCGCACACACTAAAGCAGAATACTCGCCAAGACTATGACCTGCCATCATTTGTGGCATTTTGCCTTGTTTTTCTTGCCATACACGCCAGATAGCGACAGAAGCAGCTAATAATGCTGGCTGTGTTTTCCATGTTTTGTTTAACTCTTCTTCTGGACCATTTTGAACTAAGTCCCAAAGAGAGTAACCCAATACATCAGATGCTTGAGCGAATGTTTCAGTCACAATTGGATATTGCTCTGCAAGTTCTGCAAGCATTCCAATAGATTGTGATCCCTGTCCGGGAAAAACCATTGCAAAATCAGTCATGTTTATTTTCCTGATAATATTAAAAACGGATAAGTGCAGAACCCCAAGTAAAACCGCCGCCAAACGCTTCCAGTAAGATTAACTGACCACGTTTAATGCGATTATCTCTTACAGCTTCATCTAATGCTGTTGGGACTGATGCTGCTGACGTATTGCCGTGGCGATCTAATGTCACCACTACTTTATCCATTGTCATATCCAGCTTTTTCGCTGTCGCTGAAATAATTCTTAAATTTGCCTGATGAGGCACAAGCCAGTCCAGTTCAGATTTATCAATTTTGTTAGCTTCAAGAGTCTCATCCACAATGTGGGCAAGCTCACGAACTGCGACTTTAAAGACTTCATTTCCTGCCATAGTAACGTAAGCAGATAAATCGTCATTTTCTCTACTCTGATAAGGTAATGCTAAGAGATCACCAAAACGTCCATCAGAATGTAAATGGGTAGAGATAATACCTTCTTCTTCTGATGCGCCAACAACCACAGCACCTGCCGCATCACCAAACAGAATAATTGTGCCACGATCTTCTGGATCTAAAGCGTGAGATAATCTGTCAGCACCAATAACCAACGCTTTTTTAACAGAACCCGCTTTAATAAATTGATCCGCAATACTTAATGCATAAACAAAACCTGAACATGCTGCCGCAACATCAAAAGCAATACAGTCATTAATACCTAATGCATTTTGAATTTGGCAAGCCGCACTTGGAAATGCATGTGAGCCAGATGTAGTTGCAACGATAATCAACCCAATATCTTGTTTATCAATACCTGACATTTCTAGTGCTTTTTTGCCAGCACCTGCCCCCATTACGGCAACCGTTTCTTCTTCCGTTGCAATTCGACGTTCATGAATACCCGTTCTGGTAACAATCCACTCGTCAGATGTTTCAACCATTTTTTCTAAATCGGCATTAGTTCGCACTTGTACAGGCAAGTAACTACCAGTACCTAAGATTTTTGTATACATTCTATCAATCGCTCTTGGGTAATACTGTTGCCAGTCGTGAAGCAATTCGCTCTGGAATTTTTCGCTCAACGGCATGAACAGCCTGTTCTATTGCTGCTGTAAACGCGCTTTCATTTGCGCCACCATGGCTTTTAATGACGATACCGCGTAATCCTAACAGAGAAGCACCGTTATACTGGTCGGGGTTCATATGTCCAAAACGCTTAATTAGCCGTTTTTGCAACCACTTCTTCAATATTTTCATCCACCACGGCGTTTTTTTATTTTCGGTAGTAGAAGATTTAATCAATGAAAGAAAAACTCTGATAACCCCTTCCATCGTTTTAAGAGAGACATTACCTGCGAAGCCGTCACACACCAATACATCAGTTTTGCCTGTCAGTAATTCATTACCTTCAACATAACCAATATAATTAATATTCGGCGTCGATTTTAATACCGTAGCAGCTTCGCGGATATTATCTAATCCCTTACTCTCTTCTTCACCAATATTTAAAAGCGCCACTTTCGGTGAATCAATCCCTGCTATCTCTTCGGCCATAACTGCGCCCATTACCGCAAACTGCACTAGCATTTTGCTATCACAATTTACGTTAGCGCCTAAATCCAGAACAACCGTCTTGCCTTTTTTCTGGTTGGGTAATACCGAAACCAGTGCAGGACGTTCAATTCCATCGATAGCATTAAGTCGAAGTTTTGCTAATCCCATCAATACGCCAGTATTCCCTGCACTGACACAAGCCTGTGCTTCCCCTGTTTTCACCAGATCAAGTGCCACTCGCATTGATGTACCTTTACTTGCTCTGATAGCTTGTGAAGGTTTGGCATCATTGGCGACAATATGTTCTGCGGGTATAACGTGTAAACGGGTGATTAGCTCGGCATTTTGATTTGCAAGCAGAGGAGTAATAGAGTCTGGTTGACCTACCAGCAATATTTTTAAATGAGGATTAGATGCCAGCGCCCGCAAACAAGCAGGCACTGTGATGCGAGGACCGAAGTCCCCGCCCATCGCATCTAACGCTATGGTTAGATTTGTCAAGGTATCAACGAGCTATAAAGCTAATTACTTGTTGATAACCTTGCGGCCACGGTAGTAACCGTCAGCAGTTACATGGTGACGCAGGTGAGTTTCACCAGAAGTTTTGTCAACAGAAACCTGAGTTACTGTCAGTGCGTCATGAGAGCGACGCATACCACGTTTAGAACGAGTTGGTTTGTTTTGTTGTACGGCCATTGACCTTACTCCTTAGTACTTTTCTTTAAACTGGCTAATACGGCAAATGGATTTGGTTTCTCTGATAATTCTTCAGGGAGTTCACCAAACACCATATCCGCGTCGGACACTTCACAGTGTTCAAAATCATGTACCGGAACTACTGGCAAGTTGAGGATTATTTCATCTTCAATCATCGCTAGTAAATCTATTTCACCAAATTCGTTTACATCGACTGGTTCATATTCTTCCGGTAATGCCTCGGCCCGTTCATCACTGACAACAGGGCTAAAACAATATGTTGCGTGAACATGATACGGAAAATGGCCACCACAACGTTGACATTCTAAAGTCACATCCACATCGGAATGTCCTTTAATCACGGCAAGACGTTGATGGTCAATATCAAATGATAAAACCACATCAATATCACTGTCCACACTGACCACCGATTCAGCTAAGCGGCTTACTTGCTCTGGAGAATAATGACCGTCATAGTCTAAATTCTTTTGAGCTGCTCGCAGCGCATCAATGGTCAGGGGTAATTTTACCTTTTGCATAAGGCGCGCATATTATCTTTGTAATGGAATATAGTCAAAGAAAAAGGCGGGTTATCTACACCTTTCCACCAAAATTCGCTTTATCAGCGGCGCATAGTTTAGAATGTCAGGCATCATTTTGCTACGGATTTTAAAAAAAATATGTTGCCACTCGTTCTTGCGTCTACTTCACCCTTTCGAGCTCAGTTGCTGAAAAAGCTTGGGATGCCCTTTATACAGGCATCTCCAGAGATTGACGAAACCCCAATGCCCACAGAGTGCGCTCAAGATCTTGTCAGTCGCTTATCCTATGAAAAAGCTAGCGCTTTACAAGCAAAATTTCCACAACACCTTATAATTGGTTCTGATCAAGTTTGTGTGCTGAATGAAAAGATCACGGGAAAACCCCATAATTTTGATAATGCCTTTGCACAACTAAAGCAAGCTTCAGGACAGTGTATCTCGTTCTACACAGGATTAACTGTATATAATAGCTTAACTTTAGAACATCAAACGCATTGTGAATTATTTCAAGTTTATTTTCGCCATTTAACTGACGAAGAAATTATTAGCTATTTAAATAAAGAAATGCCTTTCAATTGTGCTGGAAGTTTTAAATCTGAAGGGCTAGGTATTACTCTATTTGATAAGTTTGTCGGTGATGATCCAAATTCTTTAATTGGTTTACCACTTATCCGATTGAATAAAATGTTACTCTCACAAAGAATAAACCCATTATTTTTCTCTGATGATCAAAAATAAACCTGATCATCTTCATTTTTAATCTTATGTAGCGATAAAGCGTATTATGAATAAATTAGCATCAGTCTTAACAGCTTTAGTGGTGGCAATAGCATTAGTGGGTTGTTCTGATGAAAAAGACACTGAAATTTCAACAACAAAAACAACTAACACTACAAATACTATCCAAGACAGTGTGACTTCAGACAAAAAAGATGACAACGCATCCTTATTTAAAAAGAATTTTGTCAGTAGCTGCATCTTAGGTTCTGGTATTACTGATGATGCGCTAATTGCTCAAATTGCCGAAGTGTGTGAATGCACTTACGACGGTATTATTAAAAATTATGGAATTACAGAATTTATCCGTGTAGATATGGAAATGCGTAAAAACGGTTCAACCTCAATGCCTAAAGAGTGGAACATTGATAAAATTGTTGAGCAATGTATGACAAAAGTGGAAAGTTAACTCTTATTTCTATTCATTTTTTAGTAAGTTAAGAAAAGCAATACGCCCAGAAAACTGGGCGCATTGGGTATCCGGATTTTTTGTAAAAATAAAAATTTTAGACTTAAGATTTTTGACTACGTAATACTTGCAAACAATGGCGTAACTGATTATCCATCGGTGCTTCAATACGCATCTGTTCACCTGTTGAAGGATGCGTAAATGTCAAAGAACTTGCATGTAAAAATAGACGATTAAGTTTTGTTCCTGCCAGTTGTGAATCAAAATCACGATCACCATAACGATCATCAAATGCAATAGGATGACCTGCATGTAATGTATGCACACGAATTTGGTGAGTTCTGCCTGTTACAGGACTTGCTTTCACAAGTGTGGCAAATTCAAAACGCTCTTCAACCTTAAAACGTGTCTCTGAAGGTTTTCCTTCATTGCTCACTTTAACCACTCGCTCACCACTTTGAAGAATATTTTTCAATAACGGAGCCTGAACAACTTTAGTGTGAGATTGCCATTGGCCACGAACTAAGGCTAAATAATCTTTTTGCATCTGTTTTAAGCGTAATTGCTCATGCAAAGCACGCAATGCTGAACGTTTTTTTGCAATTAACAACACACCTGATGTATCTCTATCAAGACGATGTACAAGCTCTAAAAAACGGGCTTCTGGACGCAATGCTCGTAAGCCTTCAATCACACCAAAACTTAACCCACTACCCCCATGTACAGCCGTACCAGACGGCTTATTAATAAGCATTAAGTGGTCATCTTCATATAGAATACAATTTGCCAACGCTGAGACTTTATCAAGTTTTGGTGATACAGCGATTTCTTCTTTTTCCGATACTCGCACAGGAGGAATACGGATACTATCACCCGCATTGAGTTTGTATTCAGGTTTAATTCGCCCTTTGTTAACTCTAACTTCCCCTTTACGGATAATTCGGTAAATCATACTTTTTGGTACACCTTTTAAGCGTGCCAGTAAAAAATTGTCGATACGCTGGCCTGCTTCATCGCCATCAATGGTGACGAACTGAACTTGATTAAATGATTTCATAGTGGCGATTCTTTGGCTCTCTTAAAATAAAAATAACAAACTACTTTGTGGTGTACAAAATAACATCAAATCTGTCGTCTATTTTAACCTGAATAATGGGAAAAAGACGAAACATTAGCTAATCTCTCATATTTATACAGAAAAAGTCACCAAAGCAGAAAAGTCATCTTGCTATAACCCTAACACCAATGGAATAATGCAGACTCTCCTGATTATGTTTATCAGGTATATTTATGAAAATTTTGTTTGTTTGATTTTCAAAATGCAGCAATGGCGTAAGACATAGTCGAAAATCAAACAATTTAGTATGCCATAAATACATCGCTTATTGAGTTGAAACATCGTTTTCAATTAAACAGTGCTGAATTTTTGAACTAAAAATCAGACTCACCGACATATTGCATCTCTATACAATCGACAACCGTGAGGTTGACGCATTTGTAAAAGACACGAGGTCATCGGTTATCAATAGTGTAATTACGTATGTTAGTGGCACATTATAAAACGTGAAAATAACGAGTAAGTCACAATATGAAAAGAATGTTAATTAACGCAACTCAGCAGGAAGAGTTGCGTGTTGCCCTTGTCGATGGGCAACGTTTGTACGATCTGGATATCGAAAGCCCCGGTCATGAACAGAAAAAAGCGAATATCTATAAAGGTAAAATTACTAGAATTGAACCCAGCCTAGAAGCCGCTTTTGTTGATTATGGTGCGGAACGCCACGGTTTCCTTCCTATCAAAGAAATAGCCCGCGAATACTTTCCTAGTAATTATCACTCTCATGGTCGTCCTAACATCAAAGATGTCTTAAAAGAAGGCCAAGAAGTTATTGTTCAAGTTGATAAAGAGGAGCGTGGTAATAAAGGTGCAGCATTAACCACTTTTATCAGCCTTGCAGGAAGTTATTTGGTCTTAATGCCAAATAATCCTCGTGCAGGTGGTATTTCTCGCCGTATTGAAGGTGAAGACCGTACTGAACTCAAAGAAGCTTTATCAAGCCTTGAAATCCCTGATGGTATGGGTCTGATTGTACGTACAGCTGGTGTTGGCAAATCTGCCGAAGCGCTACAACAAGACTTAAGTTATCGTCTAAGACACTGGGATGCTATTAAGAAAGCAGCTGAGAATCGCCCTGCTCCATTCTTAATCCATCAGGAAAGTAATGTAATTGTTCGCGCATTCCGCGACTATTTACGTCCTGATATTGGTGAGATTTTAATTGATAACGCAAAAGTCGTTGAAATGGCTCGTAGCCATATTGAAGCGATTGGTCGTGGTGATTTTGCTAGCAAAATTCGCCATTACACTGGTGCAGTACCTCTATTCAGCCATTATCAAATTGAATCACAGATTGAATCTGCATTTCAGCGTGAAGTTCGCCTTCCTTCTGGCGGTGCTTTAGTTATTGATACAACTGAAGCATTAACGGCGATTGATATCAACTCCTCACGCTCAACTCGTGGTGGTGATATTGAAGAAACTGCATTTAATACTAACTTAGAAGCAGCTGACGAAATTGCACGCCAATTACGTTTACGCGACTTGGGTGGTTTAATTGTTATCGACTTTATCGACATGACACCTGTACGCCATCAACGTGAAGTTGAAAACAGAATGCGTGAAGCGGTTCGCCAAGATCGTGCTCGCATTCAAATTGGACGTATCTCGCGCTTTGGCTTATTAGAGATGTCTCGCCAACGTTTAAGCCCTTCATTAGGTGAATCTAGCCATCACGTTTGTCCACGTTGCTTAGGCACCGGCACTATTCGTGATAACGAATCACTGTCACTTTCTGTGTTACGTCTTATCGAAGAAGAAGCACTTAAAGAAAATACACATGAAGTACATGCGATTGTGCCTGTTCAAATCGCATCTTATTTGCTTAACGAAAAACGAAAAGCTGTAACTGATATTGAATTACGTCAATCTAATGTCAAAGTGGTTATTGTTCCTAATGACCAAATGCAAACGCCTCATTTCTCTGTTATTCGTGTGCGTAAGGGTGAAGAAATTACCTCTCTAAGCTACAACTTAGCGCAATTCCATGAAAGTCAGCTAAATGAAGCTGAGGACGATGTTGTTACAGAGCGTAAAACCCCAGAACAACCCGCTATTTCAGCCTTTGGATTGCAAGAAGAAGAGACGATTGAAGCAACAAAAAGCAAAAAAGCACCTCAGCCCCAAGCTAAACCAGTTAAAACAGAACAAGCTCAAGGTACAGGTTTCTTTAGCTCTATTGCCAAATTCTTCTCTAACTTATTTAGTAGCGAACCAGAGCCTGTAGTAACACAAGAGAAACCGCAGGAAAATAAGAAAGAGAATAACGAAAATCGTCGTGAACGTCGTAATAACAATAATCGACGTAACAACAATAATCGCCGTGACCGTGATAACGATCGTAATCGTGATAACGCAAATAGCGAAGACAATCGCAAAAATCGCAATCAAAAACCACAAACAACGCCAACAACTGAAGTTAGCAGTGAACAAGAGATTGCAGAACGCGAAGCTCGTCGTCAGCAACGTCGTGAACAGCGTGCTGAACAACGTCGCCGTCAAGAAGAAAAACGTCAACAACAAGAAGCGGCTAAAGCTCAAGCTGCCCTTGCTGAAAATGACAGCGTTGCAAAAGACAGTGCTAATGAGAAGAAAGAAGAACCTCGTCGCCCTGTTATGCAACGCCGTAATCGTCGTCAATTAACACAATCTGTACGTGTGACTGACAATGATAATGCATCAACAGTTGTACCAACTGCGACCGAAAAAGCAGTTTCTGAACCACCAGTTGCAACAACACAAACTAAAGTTGCACCAACTGAAAAATCAGCACCTAAAGCAGCCACTGTTGCAAAAGTTGAAACTAATGAAGTTCAAGCTGTAAAAGCATTACCTGATGCAACTAAATCACAAGATGACAATAAGAACGAAGATAATAACGGGCAAGATAATGTTATGCCTCGCCGTTCTCGTCGCTCACCTCGTCATTTACGTGTAAGTGGTCAACGTCGTCGTCGCTATCGTGATGAACGAACTTTAACAGTATCACCAATGCCTCTGGCAATGGCGGTCGCTTCTCCTGAACTTGCTTCAGGTAAAGTCTTCATTCACTACCCAATTACACCGGTAAGTGATGCGCCATTTATTGAAAATAATGTTGAAAACAACAATGATGTTTCTGTTGGAAACCACATTATTACTCATAAAGATCCACAAATGGTAGCTATCACACCAGCGGTTTCAGAAGCCATTGCTACTGATATAGCACAGGCAGGATCTACTGAATCAACTTATTCTGTCACAGTGAGTACTGAATCAACCACAGAGGCTGTTGCTGAAATTATTGCGGTAGAACCTCAGGCTGTGCCTGCTGAAACAAACAACAGCATTGAAAACAATGTTATCAGTGATGTAATTAATGAAGTAAATGCAGAAGAGCACGTTACTCGTAAAGAGAATATTTCAGCGGTATTAAATACCACTGAAGCTTATATGCATGAAGCTTCACAACAAGCAGAAACTAACATTGAGTCAGAAGAAGTTGTACAAGATACGCTTGCAACAGTAGAGAATAAAATATCAACACCTGAACCTCAACCTGTTGAAGCTGTAATAACAACTGAAGAAACAATTGAACCACACAAAGAAGTTGCTGTTGAAACTGTTGCTGATCCTATCGTTGAAAGTCAAGCAGAAGAAAACGCAATCCCTGCTGTGGAAATTGAAGCGGTAACTGAAAGCAAACCAACTGAAGTCGTTATTCGTCAAGAGCCTGTTGCAATTGCACGCCAACTGCATGCAAGCTCGCCAATGACAAAAGCACCTGCTTCTGATGAAGCGCCTGTGGCAATTGAAATCAAAGCATGGGAAGCACGTCCAGCTTTTGATAAGAAAGGCCGAACTGGTGCAGGTGGACATTGTTCTACTAATCACGCTTCTTCAAAAATGACTAAAGCTGAAAGTCAAAACTGATAATAAGGTATTATTAAGAATATCTTGATAATACGACTAAACTGAGAACCCACTTTTTAGTGGGTTCTTTTTTTAGGTAGCTATTAGCAAATTAACTTAGTAATTAATAAAATAAAAAAAGCCCCTGAACTTTCGATTCAGAGGCCTTCAATTTCTTGTTTTTAGTAAAGTAATCAGTCTTTTAGATCAGGAATGTTTTTAATTTCACCCATCGCTTTTAACTGCTTAGATAATTCACGGCGCTCTTTAGACAGATCGGCATTTTTAATAATGTAATCATCAACACGATCGTCATAGTCACTACGCATATTAGCAATAATACCCAGTACATCTTCAATCGACATACCTGGTTTAATGTATTCACTTAAGTTGTCTAACAAAAGAACACGTTTTTGATTATCACGGATCTTTTTCTCATTGTCAGTGATCTCACGACGGATTTTGTTTTTACGACGATACATACGCACAAACTCCAGTACGTTTTGGAAAGACGGCTTGTTTGCGTTATCCATTTCCTACACCTTTACAATTGATATTTAAGATAAATAGTTCTGTTTAAGATTATCGCTTAATCGTGTCAATAAACAAGCAAAGTTTACAAATTTAATTGATTTTGCTTAATTAACAATTAATTAGGATGATATATATTAATAAATATAGTCAACATTCTTTAACTCGTAAATGTTCACTTAATTTAATGATAAAAAATGGCTACACATTTTTACTGGTAGCCTAATCGACACTACAAAGGATAAATTAATGAGCGACTAAATAGGTTGTGCTTTATTTTTATCTTCATGTTGTAAGCCATCAAGTGGCTGTAATGCTTTCGCATCTGAACGTAAAAACACAGCTGAAAGAAGTGTCGTTCCTATCACAATACATCCCATCACCATATAAGTTGGTGCAAAACCATAATGATCATAACCATAACCAGCCAATGGAGATAATAATGTCGCGACAATAGAACTCACACATTGGAAACCGACCAAATAAAGCGTTGAAGATAAACGTTTATCAAAGTGTTGACTGTTATATTTAAAAATTGAAATTAATAAAATAGGCAGTTCAACAGCATGTAATAATTTCATACAAGAGATCAAGACAGGCCCTTCGACTAATCCTGAACCAATAATACGAGCTGCCATAACACTACTTGCCAGTAATAAGCCGTTTTTAGCACCAATTTTATTTACAAGGAAAGGTGCAATAAACATACCACCAGCTTCTAAGAATACCTGCAATGAATTCAGATATCCGTACATCTCATTACCCTGCTGTAAGGTCGCAAATTGCGATGAGAAAAAGACGGGAAATTGTTGGTCATAAACCCCATAAACACAAGTGCCAATAACAAACAAAATAAGTGCCCAAAAACGAGGCAATGAAAGCAAATTCAACGCATCTTTGATAGTAATAGCTGATGTTTTTCCATGCTCTAATTGATTAAACGCGTCTGATTTATCCGTTTTTAACAGTGCTAAAAGAATTAAGAACACAACACCAGAAATAGAAGCCATCACAAAATTGTAATTAGGATCGATATTTATATTGTGTCCGGCAATAAATGTTGCGGAAGCCCAACCCAATGATCCCCACATTCTTGCCCTACCATATTCAAAACCACGAATACGGCTAACACGCTCTGTATATGATTCTAATACGCCAATCCCCGCATTAAATGTCATACCAACATATAAGCCCCCTAGAATGGAACCTACAAAAATATTCCAACGTAATATTGATGCGAAACCTAGAAAAAAGGGGCCAGAAAGAATAAGTAATACTGCAATTACTAATAATAAATTCTTTCTTAACCCGAGTTTATCTTGAATAAAGCCATATAAAGGTTGGGCACATAATGCAATCAAAGAAATTGCCGAGAATATTAATCCTGTGTCAGTCGCTTTTAATCCTACATACTGATTTAACCAAATAGAAACTAATGAAAATGATGAAGACCAGGTAAAAAAGAAGAAAAATAGTAGCGCACTTAAAATCGCATAGTATTTTTTTGAGTCTTTGTTCATTGGTTGAGCGCCTTATAAAGTCATTTCACCTCTAAATGTTAACGTTAACTTTTAGATTCACAAACAATAATGTTGCTTTAATGTGATATAAAGCACACAAGTTAACGTTAACAATTTGAGTTATGTGTTCTGGATCTACTTTCCTTTTATCGTAGTGGCTTAGTGCTAAAAATACAAATAAGTACTCTTTTAGAAAAAGGCCTACATTTATTTTAAATAACATTCTATTACTTTCAAATAAAACCATTTGCATAGGATATTTCACGTTTACTGCATTATGGTTTACCATGGTCTTAATTAAATCCAATACAACTCATTGAGTAATGATTGAAAAAATCATCAATAAATTTATGGTAGAAAACCTTGTCTAATTCAGCAAAAACGCCCACATTTTACGTTCATGACTACGAAACCTTTGGCACAAACCCAGCCTTAGATCGCCCTGCTCAATTTGCAGGCATAAGAACTGACATGGATTTCAATATTATTGAAGATCCTCTCGTTATTTATTGTAAGCCTAGTGATGATTATCTACCTCACCCTGAAGCGGTAATGATCACAGGAATAACACCACAAATTGCGGCAAAAAATGGGGTGATTGAAGCGGAATTTACTCGTCAAATTCATCACGCTTTCAGCCAACCCAATAGTTGTATTATGGGCTATAACAACCTTCGATTTGATGATGAAGTCACTCGTAATATCCTTTATCGTAATTTTTATGATCCTTATGCTTATAGCTGGCAAAAAGGAAATTCACGTTGGGATTTACTTGATGTGTTGCGTGCCTGCTATGCACTGCGCCCTGAAGGTATTGTTTGGCCTGAAAATGAAGACGGTTTTCCAAGCTTTCGTTTAGAGTTATTGACTAAAGCAAATGGCATTTCTCATGAAAACGCGCATGATGCAATGTCTGATGTTTATGCCACCATTGCGATGGCAAAAAAATTAAAGCAAGTTCAACCGCGTATGTTTGATTATTTCTTTAATTTACGCGATAAACGTAAAGTTCAGGCACTAATTGATATTCCGGCAATGACACCGATTGTGCATGTTTCAGGTATGTTTGGTGCTGCGCGTTCTAATTTAAGCCTTGTTGCTCCATTAGCGTGGCATCCTGATAATCGCAATGCAGTGATTGTCTGCGACTTAGCCGCAGATATCTCTCCTTTATTAACACTTAACTCAGAGCAATTGCGTGAGCGTTTATATACACCACGTAGTGAATTATCCGTTGATGAGCCACCTGTTCCAATTAAATTACTGCATATTAATAAATGTCCCATTGTGGCACCGCAAAATACATTAAGACAGCAAGATGCAGATAGAATTGGTTTAGATGTTGATAGTTGTTTAAAAAACCAAGCAATCTTGTTTTCTCATCCTGAAATACGCAATAAAGTCGTGGAAATATTTGGACAACAAACGCCTTTTATTGTCTCTGATAATGTTGATTCGCAAATTTATAATGGTTTCTTTAGTGAAAATGATCGTAGTGCGATGGAGATTATTCGCTCAACACAACCACAGAATTTACCCGCTTTAGATTTAACGTTTGAAGATGCAAGAATGGAACCGCTGTTTTTCCGTTATCGAGCAAGAAATTATCCTTCAACACTTACCTATGACGAACAACAACGCTGGTTGGCACATAGAAAAGAGATATTATCGCCAGAAAAACTAACCGAATATATTAATACCATTCAGTTATTAGCTGAAGAACATGCCGATAACGAGGAAAAATTAAAACAGCTACAATCGCTTTATTTATATGCTCAAGAGATTGCGAGTTAATTGACAAAATAAAGGCAGGTTTTATCCTGCCTTTTAATACACACAATATACAACAGTTATTCTTTATTCTCTGTATTCGTGTCATTATGTGTACGTCCACAACCACACTCTTCTCCCCAATATTTTAGTTTTGAGGTTTTACCAATACCTGGGTTCATACTATTGGTTGGATCGTTATGTTTATAAAATGCTTTTAATTGAGGCTTAGCATAATACATATGACCTACATTATGCTCTGCGGGATATTCCGCACCACGTTGATCTAATAATGCCAGCATTTCTGCTTTTAATGCCTTAGCATCAACACCTTTTTTAATAATATAATCTTGGTGCATAACATGACACATAAAATGTCCACAATAGAGTTTATAAAGTAATTTACTCTCTATTTCAGGTGGTAATTTTTCAAACCAATCTTTGTCATTACGGCGCAATGCAATATCTAATGGCAATACATCTTCTACGTCATTAACATGAACGGCATGATAACGCACAGCTGCACCTGCAGCGGCAAAACGATGCAAAAAGGCTTTATTTCCCTCTTCTTCAGTACATTCGAAATAATCGCCTGATGCTAACTTAAAGTATTCTTTTAAATAAGTTGCCGCTTCTTCAATTCCATCATCTGCCATTCTTAACATGAGATGATGTTCATATTTATCACGAAAATCTGTCATACGTGCTGGTAAATGAGCTGGCCATAGTTTGCTCATAAACTGCATGGTTCTATCCACCATATTTTTAGGCAAAAAAGGCACTTTATTTAATACCGCATCTACTCGCCCTTTTACGGCAAATAATATTGGCATTTTATCTGTGCCTAATTTATCAATCACCAAAAACGTATCTTTTCCATACACTTCAGCCATTTTATAATAGCTTCTATGCATATATTCACCAGCAACAGGCAACTTTTTAAAATGGCTTAAAATATGACGACGAATTTCTTCAAGCTCGTCAGGATTATTAGTACCAATATAAAAAACCTGAGTACGATGATCTGCGGGAAAAGTATCTAATCTCACAGCAAATACAGATAATTTCCCTGCACTCCCAGCAGCTTCATATAAACGTCGTTCATCATTGTTAAAACGAGAAGGAGTATTAGCATCAACATCACGTATACGCTCATGATATTCATGGTCAGAGGCTAATTTTTCTGTCGTTTGTATCTGTTTCTCATGATAATGACGATTATCTAAATTGGTTAATATTTCTTCTGGCGTTTCACCTAAATCAATGCCTAAATGGTTAACTAATTCAGCCTCACCTTTTTCATTAACACGAGCATAAAGTGATAATTCAGTATATGCAGGTCCACGGCGAACTAAAGCACCACCAGAGTTATTACAAATTCCACCAATAACAGAAGCACCAATACAAGATGAGCCAATAACAGAGTGTGGTTCACGCCCTAAGGGCTTTAATACTTTTTCTAAGTGCCACAACGTACTGCCGGGAAAAGCAATGACTTGATTATGTTCTGAGAGAACCTGTATTTTATCTTGACGTAATGTACTAATAATCACGATATCTCTATCATAATCATCACCATTAGGTGTCGACCCCTCTGTTAATCCCGTATTCGCCGCTTGCATAATAATAATTTTATCAGCTTCAACACAGGTTTTAAAAACTCGCCATTGTTCTAATAAATTAGCGGGAAAGACAACAGCTAGTGCCTTGCCTTGCCCTGAACGAAAACCTTTTCGATAACGTTCTGTTTTATGTGCTTGAGTTAATACTTGTTTTTTACCTACGATACCTTCAAGTTTGCGAATAAAATGTTGATTTGCAGAACTATTACTCTCATTCATTATTTTCCCTATCCTATTCCTGTACTCTCAGATTAATCTTTTATTTACCTATTTTTATTATTACTCATAAGACTATGTGCAAAATATAAACTTATCATTTATATAACTACTTTTATACTTCTATCTGCACTTCTTGAAAAATAATATTTATTTTTAATCACTTTTATTATTTAAAGATAATTTCAATATTTATTTCTTAAATAAAATATAAATAATCACTAGCTTAATATTTTATTCTATAACTAGCTTTTCTCTTGCTAACTGATCCCATGCTTGGCAACTTCGGCTTTTATAGCCATCTTTATTATTGGCTAGTGCTATTTGGTATGACAATGTAGGCTCCACAACGGGAAGAACAATCAAATCATCAATAGGATTTTTATTACACATACTATTTGGTAAAAGCGTTACTCCTACCCCTGCTTTGACCATTGCAATTATTAAATCTAAATGGTTACTACGCCCTGCAATAATAGGCTCTTTATTGTAAATACCACAAGCACTATAAATTAAATCATTAATACGAAATTTTTCAGAAAATAAGATAAAAGGTTCATTAATCAACTCATTAAAATGAACTTCTTTTTTTATGGCTAAAGGATGGGATGGCGACATTAATAGCATTAAGTGATCTTCTGAAAAAGGTGTTAATTCAACAGTATCTTCATTAAAAGGTAATACAACTGCTGCAGTTTCAACTATTCCTTCTCTCATAGCATCAGCCATTTGCTTAGTGCCCAATTCAAATATTTTTAGTTCAACCTGAGGATGACGAGAACTAAAAGCCATAATAATGTCAGCAAAATACGTCGAAGCTATTACAGGTGGTAATCCCACATTTAATGTTCCTGTTAATGGTCCAGATTTGTCCTGTAATGCTTTATTCATATCATTAAATTGTGCAAGTATCTGTTTTGCATACTCAAAAAGTATTGCACCATCATCTGTTAACCTTACACCATTAACTTCCCTTACTAATAAAATAACACCTAATTCATCTTCTAATTTTTTAATGCTACGACTAATTGCAGGCTGAGTAATACATAACACATCCGCAGCTCGGCTAAAGCCATTTAATTGAACAACCTCAACGAAATAGCGCAATACACGAATATCCATAAATTATTTTCACCTTATTACTTTTAGTTATACCCCCAATGATAATAAACCATTTCATATTAGTTAATATCCGAGATAAAACATTAAGCATAATGTAAAAGTATTACTATACTTTTACAGATTATTATTCTATTTTTTTGGAGATACAATGAATAAAACTGTCGTTGAATATACTTTAAACCGCTTATATGACTTAGGAATAAGTGATGTCTTTGGTGTTGCTGGCGATTATGCATTTCCTATAGAAGACACCATTTGTAATAGTAACCACATGCGTTGGATTGGGAGTTGCAACGAACTCAATGCAGCTTACGCTGCTGATGGTTATGCCCGGATTAAAGGTATGGCCGCATTATCAACAACATTTGGTGTTGGGGAATTAAGTGCAATTAATGCTATTGCTGGCTCTTATGCAGAAAATCTACCTATTTTCCATTTAGTTGGTATGCCTGCAAGCGGTGTACAAAAAAGTAAGCGCCTTGTTCATCACACATTAGGTAATGGTGATTTTGATATTTTTTATCAATTAGGCCAACGTCTTGCTTGCGCTCATTCAATATTAACACCAGAAAACTGTATTTCTGAAATGGAACGTTTAATTGCCATTGCATTAAAAGAGCGCCGCCCTGTTTATATTGGCTTACCCGCTGATTATGCCGTAATGCAAGTGACGGAGCCATTACCTGTTACCACACCGAAAAAATCAACAAGTGATAAAAAAACATTAGAAAAGGCAGTATCAACAATAATAGAGAGACTAACTCACAGCAATAATGTCTGTGTATTACCTGGTATTTTATCCACACGCTTAGGGTTATCAGATAATGTTCAAGCTCTTATTAATAAAACTGGCTTGCCTTATGCCACTATGTTTATGGATAAAAGTATTTTGAGTGAATCTAATCCCCAATATGTTGGTATGTATGATGGCAAATTAATGACACCTGAAGTCAGAGAATTTGTGGAAAAGAGTGAGTACATATTAGGAATTGGTGCAATGATGACCGACTTCAATACAGGAAGTTTCACTGCAAATATTAAACCAAAACAATTTATCAACATTATGTCAGACTATGTTGAGATTGATTCTGTTATCTACCCTTCCGTTTATATGGAAGATATTCTTTCTGAATTAACAAAACGTCTACCAAATAAAGCTTATCATCAGATAAAAGCCAGAGGATTAGGTAAACCTGTTATATCAGATAATGGTAAAATTACAGCGCAATATCTCTATCCACGATTAGAGCGGTTTTTTAAACCTAATGATATTATTATTGCAGAGACTGGTACGTCATCAATGGGATTAGGTTTTGCCCTATTACCAGAAGGTGCACAATTTCATAACCAAACATTATGGGGCTCTATTGGCTGGGCGACACCAGCATCATTTGGTGCCGCACTTGCAGCGCCTAACAAACGCGTTATTTTAATTACTGGTGAAGGTTCACATCAATTAACCGTACAAGAGATTAGCCAATTTGTTCGCTTTGGATTAAAACCGATCATCCTTATTTTAAATAATGATGGTTACTTAATTGAACGATTATTATGTGATTATCCCGAAGCTTATTATAACGATCTTGCTCAATGGAATTATCACCAATTACCTAAAGCTTTTGGCGCAACAGATTGGCATTGTGAGAAAGTCACAACCATAGATGAATTAAATAAAGCCCTTGAAGTAGCCGGATCAACAGAGAGTGCCTCTTATATCGAAATAGTAACCGCACGATATGAAGCATCTGAATTAGCACAAAAATTAAAAGAATCGAAGAGTTCGCTATATTCATTCTAAAATAAATGGATGAAGTGATAAATAAAGTCTTTAAGCAGAATAAAATAGATAAAATCTTAGCTTTTTTTATTTATTAAGTTTGCCATGACTTAAATATTGGGCATGGTCTGATTTTTATTTTAAATATACAGACCATGTCATTTTTTATCATTATATTGCTCACATTGCATTTAAATGATTACGCATTGTTATTAAAGCAAAATAAAAACATTCTTAAACAGATCAAAACCTTGATTACCTGCAAATAAGCCTGATGAAATAACAATTTAATACAAAACCATGTGGGAATACGGTTTTCCAACATGGTTAAACTGGATAGTTGATTATCTGGTTGTCAGTGACACTGTAAGCTAAATACACAGAATTATTTACAGGGTCGGATCTTAATATCATCTACGTAACTTATATTCTGCAAACCAAGTCCCTATTCCAACGACTAACCCAGCCCATAGACTTGCTTTAATAATTTTCTTTAAAAACTCGATCGAAAAAAGAAAATCTCC
>NZ_PENZ01000035.1 GCF_003144395.1 Proteus faecis
ACGCCTGATTGATCTTTAAAGCCCTGCGGGCTTTTCGCCTTATATCCTCGCCCGCATTGGGCGAGGGTTTACGGCGTTTTTGCTAACCTAATTCGCACTTTTTGCCAATGAATGTACCTTTGATATCTTGACTCTGGACTCTACTCCAAGCTGTAAAGTACTTATCAGATAAATGAATTTAGACTTTACTTTGTTAAACAAGGAGAGCCAGTTATGACTAAACATGCTCATCAACACAATAAACATACCGATGCTTGCTGCTCAAGCTCTCAATGTTGTTCAGGT
This sequence comes from Proteus faecis, assembly GCF_003144395.1. Lineage (GTDB taxonomy): Bacteria > Pseudomonadota > Gammaproteobacteria > Enterobacterales > Enterobacteriaceae > Proteus > Proteus faecis. The sequence continues at coordinate 286 of NZ_PENZ01000035.1, forward strand.
CACACAGAGAATAGTACGCACTCACATACTAAAAGTGGACATTCACACACCAAAATAGATAAAAGTGATCCTGAATGCGAGGATGAGCATCACCACGGACACTCCCACGAACATGCTCATGAAAGCTGTGATATCAACGCCCCTGTTTCTAACGTTGAGCCTGAAAAAGTAGCACAGCAACGCTTTAGTTGGAAAGTGCAAGGAATGGATTGCCCGAGTTGCGCTCAAAAGATCGAAACAGCAGCGCTCAAAGTCACAGGCGTAAAACAAGCAAAAGTGCTTTTTGCCACCGAAAAATTGGTCGTTGATGCTGATAGTGATCTACGCGCGGATGTGATTGCTGCAATTAACAGCGCTGGTTTTGAACTTTTTGATCTCTCATCACCTCAATCTAAAAAAAGCACTAAGCAGAGTCTTTTAAAAGAGAGCTCATTTGTTATTGTCTTGGCACTTTTAATGGCAATTAGCTGGGGCGTAGAGTTTATTGATCCTCAAGCAGGTCGTACTGCCTTTATTGCAACAACGTTAATTGGTTTATTCCCCATTGTGAAAAAGGCACTACAACTTATTCGCAATGGTACCCCCTTCGCTATAGAAACATTGATGAGTGTTGCCGCAATTGGTGCACTATTTATTAATGCTACCGAAGAAGCAGCGATGGTTATTTTGCTGTTTATGATTGGTGAAATGCTGGAGTCTTATGCTGCAGGACGTGCTCGTCGTGGCGTGAGTGCATTAATGGCTTTAGTGCCAGAAGAAGCGACATTAATCAAAGAGGGGAAAAAACAGACGATCCCTGTTGCACAATTACGTCCCGGCGACATTATTGAAATTGCACCAGGTTCACGTTTGCCAACAGATGCGGAATTAATTAGTGCATTTGCAAGCTTTGATGAAAGCGCATTGACGGGTGAATCTGTACCTGTAGAACGCCTACAAGGCGAAAAAGTAGCTGCAGGTTGTTTATCTGTAGATAGATCTGTGCAAATGAAAGTAGTCTCAGAACAAGGGCAAAATGCTATCGACCGTATTTTGCAATTAATTGAAGAAGCTGAAGAGCGTAGAGCCCCTATTGAGCGCTTTATTGACCGCTTTAGCCGTTACTATACACCTGCAATTATGCTGTTCTCTGCGCTAGTTATCATTGTTCCACCACTGTTGTTCTCACAGCCGTGGGAAACATGGATTTATCGCGGTTTAACCCTATTACTTATTGGTTGTCCTTGTGCTTTGGTTATCTCCACACCCGCCGCAATTACTTCAGCATTAGCAGCAGCCACTAAACGTGGAGCGCTAATCAAAGGCGGAGCAGCATTAGAACAATTAGGCACTGTTAATACTATCGCATTAGATAAAACAGGTACCTTAACTGAAGGGAAACCTCAAGTTACTGATGTTGTCGCTGAAGCTGGATTTAATGAAAAAGAAGTACTGACTTTTGCTTCATCCGTAGAAATAGGCTCTCATCACCCATTGGCAAAAGCCATTATCAATAAAGCACAAGATGAAGGTGTGCTTGTTGTTGAAGCAGAAGATCGTAAAGCGCTAGCAGGTAAAGGCATTGAAGGTTATTTAAATAGCCAACATATTCTAGTAAGTGCACCTTCTCAATTATCAGAAGCCACATCGCTCTCTTCTCAGTGGCAACAAGAAGTTGCACGTCTTGAAGATGAAGGCAAAACCGTGGTTATCGTATTAAAAGAGAGCCAACTTGTCGGTATTATTGCTATGCAAGATACCTTACGCAATGATGCTGTTGAATCAATGAAATTATTGAAAGAGATGAACATCAATGCCGTTATGCTAACGGGTGATAATCCAAGAGCAGCTGCGGCGATTGCGAAAAAACTCGGTATGGATTTCCGAGCAGGATTACTGCCTGAAGATAAAGTGACTTCAGTAATGGAAATCAGCAAAAAGCATAACACAATGATGGTGGGTGACGGTATCAATGATGCGCCAGCAATGAAGGCTGCCACTATTGGTGTCGCAATGGGAAGTGGTACGGACGTTGCGCTTGAAACAGCTGATGCGGCATTAACACATAACCGTTTAACAGGCTTACCTGAAATTATTAAGTTATCTCGTGCGACACGTAAAATTATCCGTGAAAACATCACAATAGCATTGGGCTTAAAAGCGATATTCTTAGTAACAAGCTTATTAGGTATAACTGGGCTTTGGGTTGCAGTTCTTGCTGATTCCGGCGCAACAGCACTGGTTACAGCCAATGCGGTCAGGCTGTTAAGAGTAAAAATTAATGCCTCAAATAAATAAAGAGTAAGCACGCTAAAATAACAAAACCCAAACCTCAGTTAATCTGGAGTTTGGGTTCTTTTTTAGCGCGAAGCTAAGCAATATTTACAGCCTAAATTACAAATTACTCTCTTTTTTACGGATAAGATAACGATAAGGTGCAGATTGCGTCTCTTGATTTAATAAATCATGTTCCATAAAACGGCAAAAGCCGGGAATATCCCGCACTGTGGCAGGATCATCAGCTATCACTAATAATATCTCACCTAATGCCATATTTCTTATGGTCTTACGTACTAACATCACAGGCTCAGGGCAACGTAGTCCTAGCGTATCTAATGTCTTAGTTGCATCATCAAATTGAGCATTCATTCTATTAACCATTCTTATTGCACTGACAGATTGTGTCATTATATCGCATATCTCGCTTTCATGTTCACATCACGACACATTAAACACAAAGGTATTTCTTCCTGATCTTTGCTTTTGTTGCGCAACAGGCGTATTATGCGCATCCTCTCATTTAAGAGAGAAATCACTGTTTTATTGGGTTCCCTCACCCCAATCACTAAAAAGGTACAATTTATGTATACGTTTACTCCCCGCCAAAAAGCGGTGGCACTGTTATGGCTTTCTTTATTTCATATCCTGATAATTACTTCTAGTAACTATCTTGTGCAATTGCCTATTTCTATTTTTGGTTTCCATACCACTTGGGGTGCCTTTACCTTTCCGTTTATTTTTCTGGCAACAGATTTAACGGTTCGTATTTATGGTGCACCACTTGCCAGACGCATTATTACTGCCGTTATGCTACCCGCATTAGCGATTTCATACCTGATCTCAACGCTCTTTTTCCAAGGAAGTTGGCAGGGTTTTGCCTCATTAGCTGATTTTAATATCATGGTAGCAAGAATTGCGACAGCAAGCTTTATGGCTTATGTGTTAGGTCAAATCATGGATGTCTCTGTCTTTAATCGTTTAAGACAACAACAAAAATGGTGGGTAGCACCTAGTGCAGCAATGTTCTTTGGTAATTTACTCGACACACTCGCATTCTTCTTTATTGCTTTTTATCGTAGTACTGACGTATTTATGGCAGAGAATTGGATTGAAATTGCATTAGTTGACTACGTGTTTAAATTGACCATTTGTATGCTATTTTTCTTGCCTGCTTATGGTGTTTTATTGAATTTTATTTTGCGTTACTTTTTCGCACAAGAAAATCAAAAACAAGATTATGCTGAAATTCGCTCATAATCTGCCTCACCTCGCAAAAAAATAATGATTTTAATGTCATAATTCCAAACAATAAAGCTTCATAAGCTAATTTTATGGAGCTTTATTCTAAATGCAATAATTTATTATTTTACATAAATATTTCGTATTGTAATTAATTAGCATGATTAGTTAAATAACTCACAAAATATTACTTAAATATCAATATTAGGATGTTTTTTGCATGCTAATATAAAAACGATTAATTATTTTCAATGAAATATTTTATTCATCTATTAGACTGTTAATGTATTTAAGTTCATCTCCATAAAATTCAATGTCAATTGGGATGACAAGCCCCACCATAAGGATTTTTTACTCTCTTTTGCGAATAGTAGGAGTCTATTATGTTAAAAGTTATTCAATCCCCCGCTAAATATATTCAAGGGCCAGATGCGCTATACCATATTGGCAAATACGCAAAACCTTTTGGCGATAGAGCTCTGATTATTGCCGATAAATTTGTTATGGATCTCGTCGGAAGTACCGTCAAAGACAGTATGTCTCAATATGAAGTGAATGGGCACTTTGAACTGTTTAATGGTGAATGCACACACAACGAAATCAATCGACTATCTGAACTTGCAAAAGAACAAGCCTCTCTTGTGATTATTGGCGTTGGTGGTGGAAAAACATTAGATACAGCCAAAGCTGTTGCCTATAAATGCCAGCTTCCTGTTGTTATCTCCCCAACCATTGCTTCTACTGATGCCCCCACAAGTGCACTTTCTGTAATTTATACTGAATTAGGCGCATTTGATAGTTACCTTTTCTATCCAACCAATCCTGATGTGGTCGTGATGGACACAAATATCATCGCTTCTGCGCCTGCGCGTTTATTAGTAGCTGGAATGGGAGATGCTTTAGCAACCTACTTCGAAGCAAGAGCCTGTAGTCATGCTCAAAAGCAGACTATGGCAGGGGGTAAATCAACACTAGCAGCCCTAGCTTTAGCTGAACTTTGCTATAACACTCTTTTAGAAGATGGTTATAAAGCAAAACTCGCCGTAAGCCGTGGTGTTTGTACAGCCGCGGTAGAAAATATTATTGAAGCTAATACCTTCTTAAGTGGTATCGGTTTTGAAAGTGCGGGTCTGGCGGCCGCCCATGCCATTCATAATGGATTTACAGCATTAGAAGAGTGTCACAACATGTATCATGGTGAAAAAGTTGCCTTTGGTACATTAGTTCAATTAGTTTTAGAAAACAGTCCATTAGAAGAATTAGAGGAGTTCCTTGATTTCTGTATTTTGGTCGGATTACCTGTCACTTTAGAAGAGCTGGGTATCAATGCAACAGGTGATGAATTAAATGAAAAAATCATGGCGGTTGCTGAACTAAGTTGTGCTGAAGGTGAGACAATTTACAACATGCCATTTGATATCGATTCCGATAAAGTTTATGCCGCGATTTTAACCGCAGACCAATTAGGACGAGAATGGCTTTATTAAAGCCTGAGTAAACAGGGAGTGTTTATCTCCCTGTTTATATTTACAAAAAAAGGGGGCTTTATGGTCAGTATCGTATTAGTTTCAAAGAGCCTTACACTCGCTAATGGTATTAAAGAGCTCGTTAATCAAACTGTAAATCACCAAGTAAAAATTGCCATTGCGACCAACTATCAAACACCTTCTGATCTTGCTAATGAAGTGTCACCAGAAACTATACTTTCCACGATTAAAAAGTGTTATAGCAAACAAGGTGTACTGGTTTTACTCGATACTTATCATTCAGCACAAAATGCCGCACTCGCCATCGCTAATCTTGAGCATAACATTGCCATTAACGTCACATTAAGTTCGGCGCCGATTGTTGAAGGTACCTTGGCTGCTGCCAATAGTATTGCGCTAGGAGCCTCGCTTGAGGAGGCAGAAAAGGCAGCACATAAAACCATTACAATTAAAAAACTGCAATTAGGCGAAAATCTTCTTAATTTTAATATTCTCCCTAAAAACACAAATTACGAACCAGTCAAAACACTCACTGCACCGGTTTGGCTATACCCTTATCATCGTTTCGTGATCCCTCGTAAAAAAATATCCTCCCATTTATTACTTGAGGAGCAAAAACGCCTCGTAAAAGCAATTGAGCGATCTAAAAAGGATATAGACTGGTTAACTGAAGAAGCGCATAGCAAAATTGGTGAACAATATGCCCATATTTTTTCTAGTCACCGCTTCTTATTAGAAAATACCGAATTACAACTGACTGTATGCAGTATGATAAGTAAACATCACTGCAATGCTGAATTTGCCTTACAGCAAACATTCATTGATTTAATAGATACTTATGCACAAATGGATGATGATAATATGCGTGCTCGTGAAAGTGATTTAGATGATATTTTATCTCGATTACTACGCTATTTAACCTCTGCTCCTCCTCCAATCTCGGATCCTCCTTATACAAACACAATTCTGGTGACAAAACAGCTTTCTCCCTCCACGTTGATGGCTCTTGATACCAATAAGATTAAAGGCATTTTATTAAGTCATGGCAATCCACTGTCTAATACAACTGTATTAGCCAAAGCATTAGATATTCCAATTATTAACGAGGCGGGAAAACAAGTGCTTTCATTGACTGATGGGCAAAATATTACACTTAAAAAAGTCCAAAATATTTGGTTTTATCAAAACACCTATATCTCTCATCAAAAATAAAAGTATTTAAATCACTGGTGATCCACAGTATCAGGTTATTTAATTTCCTGATGATCTTATGTTTCACATCTTTTTTATTTTTAGTAAAAAAAGGGAATAAAAGATCCTCTTTTATTCCCTAGCTACTTGTTATCTTAGTAATCAATTACTTTTTTATTATCTAATAGGCAATACTTATAATGCTCTTGCCAATAAACTAATGGGGTGTTCACATTTTTTCGTTGTTGACATCTCAATTTGCCATTTACAAGTTTCACAATCTGTTATTACCAAATCACAGCCACTCTCTTCAATTTGGCGGAATAAGCCCGCACCAATGCCTTGAGCAACATCGTAGTTTTCAGATTTAAAACCGTAAGTTCCAGCAATACCACAGCATTGAGAATCTAAAACAATCACCTCAACACCAGGGATACGTTTAATTAAATCAATGGAATAGGCTGTCCATCCCATTTTTTCCATATGACAAGGTGTGTGATACACCACTTTTAGTGGGGTGTGTTTCAGTGGTAATTCACGCCCTTCTTCTAATAAGCGATAAATATAACGTGTCGCTAATTCAATATTTTCACGTACTTTTGATGTATCAACATCAAGAATATGTTCATACTCATCACGAATAGTGAAAGTACAAGTTGATGATGTTGCAACAACAGGAATATTGTTTTCAACAATTTTTTCTGTTAGTGATTCAAGGTTGACAGCCGCTTGTTTTTTAGCTTGCTTAACAAAACCATTCGCAATTAATGCAACACCACAGCATTTTTCGCGTTTTAATAGCTGAACACCAATATCCATTTTGTTAAATACTTTAACTAAATCTTTCCCTAATTGTGGGTGGTTATAGTTAGCGTAACAACCATGGAAGAAAGCAACTTGATCTTTAAAACGCGCTTGCTCTTCAACTTGCTTTTTCATCCAGGTTCTAAATGTACCAAAAGAGTATTTTGGTAATTCGCGACGATGGTCTATTTTAAGTGTTTTATCTAAGATCTTACGTACAGGTTTTAATCCTGTAATCGTATTTACTATCGGCGCCATTGGCGTTGATAATGTTCCCATTAAATCCGTATGACTTAAAATAGCATCACGAAGTTTTGGCGTTTTTGTATTGTACTTCAATTTTGCACGCGAAATGATGTCACCAATCTTCACATCTGACGGACAAGCAACTTCACAACGCTTACAGTTAGTGCAATATTTCAATGCTTCATCATAAAGCATTGGATCTTTTAAACGTAAACGCTCACCATCTGGGCCGGCTTGTTTAGGACCTGGATAAAGTGGATTTACTTTTGCAACTGGGCAATAAGTAGTACAAACAGTACACTTAATGCACGCTTCAAAGCTGTTATCATGTAAACTCATTGTGCTGCCTCCACAACCGCAGATGTGGTCTGTTCTGATTTATTGTGCTGTAAAATTTGTTGCGCTGCATAAAGTGCGCTGATCATTGAAACACCTGCGCCACAACCTTCATTAAGAGGGTCAAACCCACCTAATACAGCACCTACAGCGTAAACATTCTCTAAGACTTCACCATATTTCATCGGTCTTAATTGACTATCTGTATCCACACCAAATCGCATATAAGGCTGTTTTGCAAAGACATTCACTTGTGTCCACTCATTGCGTGGTAATGTCTCTAGCAAATCAAGTTCCATCAAAGGTTCATAGACACGATCAAACTCTGCAATTAATCCATTATTGAAGAAACTGCCCGTTGCCAATACAACGTGTTCACTACGAATAGGAATATCAGTATGGTTTCGAGTATGAATACCTGTAACTTTATTACCAATTAAATCAACTTGTTCTGCACGATCACCTGGCATAATTAAACCGCCCGCTTTTTGGAAACGCAGTTTTAATGCTTGATGTAAACGAATGCCTAATAGTGATGGTGGCAATGTCGGTAGTAAACAGATAGGTTTACCTACCAGTTGTTGAAGTAGCGTCACGGGTTCTTCAGCATCCAGCCCAATACATGCAGGTAAAATAATCGCTTCAACACTATCATCGATATGCTTTTTCAACTCTTCCGCTAACGCTTTAGTGTTTTCAGGCTTATCTAAATAGCGCGCAATATTGACTGCCCTAAATTCACTTGGATTATCACGTAATCTATCTAATAGCGGTAAGTGAATATGATAAGGAATAGACTCAACACCTTGCTCATTCAGCGTATTGCTTGCAAATTGTGGCTGAAAATCTAAAAAGCCTTCAATTCCAACAACAGCTAACTTTTTCCATGGCAACGCTTGATCAATACCATGAGTTGGTACACGTTTTGGACTCATCCAACTCATACGTGAGCGCCCAACAGGGGTAATACGATAATGGTTTTCATCACCATTACCTTGATATTCAAGATATTCTGTACTTGATAATAATGCTTCAGCCTGTTCAATTAAAGTTGAAACTTGCGATTGTCCCATACGACTATAAGGATGTTTCGGGGCAAGCTCAGCCAATGTTGCCAACGCTTTTTTAGGTTGAGTCACTAACGAACCATCAGGAAGGTGAGTTAATAGATCTAGTGAACCTGATGAAAAATGTAGTGCACTTTGGCCATTACTGATAATTGCGCAAGACTTACCCGCTTCAGCAAGACGAATACCTGCGGTTAAACCGGCAAGTCCGCTACCTATAATGATGACGTCAAATTTCATTATCTGCCTCCGCTGAAGTTGCTTTATCAATCATATCAGCATCTAAACCACATAAACCTTGGTAAACCCAACTGGTGAATTCACTCTCACGTAATGCATTACCCCAAGCAATTGGTCGAATACCTTTCCAACGCTCATTTAAGAAATGAGCAAGCTGTTGCTCTGACTCGTGAGGAGTAGTGACTTGTAAACGGTTTAATAAACCTGCGGCACGACACGCACAAAGCTCACCTTGACATGTTCCCATTCCTACCCGAGTACGGCGACGTAAATCAAGTAAGTTATTGACAGTTAAAGAGTTAACAGCATAGCGAACTTCCCCCGCAGTAACGGCTTCACATTCACAGACTAAACTCTTATCGCTACGCTCATTGCTCAATAATTTATTGGCTAAATCACCGTGGCGATAAACCGCAGAGCCTCGAATTGGTGCGGGTAATGAAACAACACTACGTAATGCTTGCTCTGCAGATTGACGGGAGCCCGGTAAGGCTTCCTCTGCTGTTGTACATTTAGCAGAGACATTTAATTTTTCGCAGATTTTATCTGTTGCCCATTCAGCCATTAAACGGTAAGTCATTAATTTACCGCCAGTAATTGTAATGAAACCTTCTAATCCATCACGTTGAGCATGGTCGAGTAAAACAATACCACGGCTCACATTACGACCGGATGGATCATCATCACTTGCAACTAAAGGACGCACACCTGCATAAGCACGCAAAATTCGAGTTTGAGCCAGTTTTGGCGCCAACATTGAACCTTCACGAATAAGAATATCGACTTCTTCAGGAGTGACATACATATTGTCAATTTCATCGTAAGGTACGCGTGTTGATGTTGTACCAATCAATGAAATGGTATCGCCAGGAACTAAAATATCGGCATCAGCAGGCTTACGACAGCGATTGATCACCATATTGTTAATACGATGACCCAAAATCAATAATGCGCCTTTGGCTGGGAACATACGCACTTTTAACTCGCCATATTCCGCAATTTTTTGCCCCCAAATTCCACCAGCATTTGCCACTATTTGCGCACGAATTTCATACAGTTTTTTCGCTTGATGATCGTAAACTTTCACACCTTTAACACGATCACCTTCACGAATAAGCCCAACAACTTCATGATAAGTCAGGACTTGTGCACCATGTTCACGGGCATCTAACATATTTGCTGCAGTTAAACGGAAAGGATCGACAGTACCATCAGGTACTTTAACTGCACCGATTAAATTCGGGTTAACAGATGGCTCTAAGCGAATAGCTTCTTCAGGTGAAATCGCTTGAGCATCAATACCTGCAGCTTGGCAAGATTGAATAAAGGTCTGTTGAAACTCTAAAGAATCTTCAGGAAGGGTAATAAAAAGGCCATCCGTTTTTTCAACACAGTGACGAGCGACCCGTTTCAAAATCATGTTTTCTTCAATACACTCACGCGCTGACTCTGGGTCTGTTACTGCATAACGCGCACCACTGTGTAACAATCCATGATTTCGACCGGTTGCACCGGTTGCAATATCATGTCTTTCTAGCAGGACGCAACGTAATCCACGGCGTGCACAGTCTCTTGCCATGCCTGCACCGGTTGCTCCCCCGCCAATAATAATGACATCAGTTTCTGTCACTGGTGAACCGCTCATCATAGAGATGCCCTCTCACATTACATTCAGCAAACGCTTATTTATTCTTTAGCGTTAATTATAGTGTATAAGATACACAAAAAATGTGGTTAATGTTTGATAATGAGCAAAAACGAAAGAGAAACGCTCACGAGTGAAAAATTAAAACCACATATGTGATACTAATCACAAATTATTTAACAAAAAGTATTTGATAAAGTTAACATATCACTCAAAATTGCACATCTTGAAAAATTATTCGACAACTGAGTAATACCTCACAGTAAATTTGATTGTATAAGTTTACTATTAAGTTCGTTAAAGAAAATTTTTTGATAACTTCGTTGTTCGTTTTGTCATTATTTAATATCAACATATTAAAATAAAAGCCATCGGAGGCTAATATGTTAAGTCTGTTTAGACCTGCGCCACATAAAGCGCGTTTGCCAAAAGAGCAGATAGATCCCGTCTATCGTCGTCTGCGTTGGCAGATCTTTATGGGAATTTTCTTCGGTTACGCTGCTTATTATTTAGTAAGAAAAAACTTTGCGTTAGCAATGCCTTATCTTGTAGAAGAAGGTTTTTCTAAAGGTGACCTAGGTTTTGCTTTATCAGGGATCTCGATTGCTTACGGCTTCTCTAAGTTTATCATGGGTTCATTCTCTGACCGTGCAAACCCTCGTTATTTCTTACCTGCAGGTCTTATTTTAGCATCCGCAGTGATGCTAATTATGGGCTTTGTACCATGGGCAACTTCGAGCATTATGATTATGTTCGTTCTGTTGTTCCTTTGTGGTTGGTTCCAAGGTATGGGTTGGCCTCCTTGTGGACGTACTATGGTGCACTGGTGGTCACAGAAAGAACGTGGCGGTATCGTTTCTATCTGGAACTGTGCGCATAACGTTGGTGGTGGCTTACCTCCATTACTATTCTTATTAGGTATGGCATGGTTTAACGACTGGAAAGCAGCGTTATATATGCCAGCATTTGCAGCAATTTTAGTTGCAATGATTGCATTCGCATTAATGCGCGATACTCCTCAATCTTGTGGTCTTCCTTCGATTGAAGAGTACAAAAATGACTACCCACCTGATTATAAAGAAACAGACGAGCAAGAACTGACTGCAAAAGAAATCTTTATGAAGTATGTGTTCCCTAACAAACTTCTGTGGATGATTGCAATCGCAAACGTGTTTGTTTACTTATTGCGTTACGGCGTACTGGACTGGTCACCAACATATCTGCGTGAAGTAAAACACTTCGCAATGGATAAATCATCATGGGCTTACTTCTTATACGAATACGCAGGTATTCCGGGCACACTGCTGTGTGGTTGGATGTCGGATAAAGTGTTCAAAGGTAACCGTGGTGCAACAGGTGTGTTCTTTATGACCTTAGTTACTATCGCAACTATCGTATTCTGGATGAACCCAGCGGGTAACCCGAATGTTGATATGGCGTGTATGTTAATCATCGGTTTCTTAATCTACGGTCCTGTTATGTTGATTGGTCTGCATGCGCTTGAGCTTGCACCGAAAAAAGCAGCAGGTACAGCAGCAGGCTTTACTGGTCTATTCGGCTACTTAGGTGGTTCTGTTGCGGCAAGTGCTATCGTAGGTTACACCGTTGACTACTTCGGCTGGGATGGTGGCTTTATGGTCATGATCGGCGGTAGTGCACTGTCTGTTGTATTATTACTTATCGTGATGGTTACAGAAACCAAACACAAACGTGAAATGCTTCAGAAGTACGAATAATCGCTAACTGATTATTTATGAAATTAGTTAAATCTCATCTCTAAAAACCAAGCCACATCAACTATTTTGATGTGGCTTTTTTTATTGCCAACTGTACATAACTTTATTGTACGTAGAATTAAAATGGAGCTGCTTTATGAGTACATCTTTTAGAATAAAACCGTTAGTTGCAGGCGTTCTTTTAACTCTATCTTTAAGTGCAATCGCACAAACGGCAAGTGATAAGGTCGTTATCGCTCACCGTGGTGCAAGTGGTTATTTGCCTGAACATACGCTACCAGCCAAAGCATTAGCTTATGCCCAAGGCGCAGATTATCTTGAGCAAGACTTAGTGATGACCAAAGACAACGAATTAGTTGTTTTACATGACCACTATCTTGATCGTGTAACAGATGTGGCTGACCGTTATCCTAATAGAGCAAGAAAAGATGGTCGTTATTACGCCATCGACTTTACGCTTGAGGAAATTAAAGGTCTGAAATTTACTGAAGGCTTCGACATTGTTGACGGTAAAAAAGTCCAAAGTTACCCAAATCGTTTCCCTATGGGTAAATCAGATTTTCGTATACATACTTTCCAAGAAGAAATTGAATTTATCCAAGGTCTAAACAAATCTACAGGCCAAGATATTGGTATTTACCCTGAAATTAAAGCGCCTTGGTTCCATGAACAAGAAGGCAAAGACATTACCACCAAAGTATTGGAAGTCCTTAAACAGTACGGTTATACAAAAAAAACCGACAATGTTTATCTGCAATCATTCGATGCTAACGACCTAAAACGCATCAAAACAGAGTTGATGCCAAAAATGGGCATGGATCTAAAACTTGTTCAGTTAATTGCATACACTGACTGGAATGAAACCTATGAAAAACAGCCTGATGGTACATGGACAAATTACAGCTATGAGTGGATGTTCAAGCCAGGAGCAATGAAAGAAATTGCAACTTATGCAGATGGAATTGGTCCTGACTACCACATGTTAGTTGAAGAGAACTCAACACCAGAAAAAGTCACATTAACGGGTATGGCGGCTGATGCCCACGCCAACAAACTCACCATTCATCCATTTACTGTTCGTATTGATAAACTGCCTAAATACGCAAAAGATGGTGATCAGCTATACGACATTATTTATAACCAAGCTGGTGCAGAAGGTGTCTTTACGGACTTCCCTGATTTAGGCGTTAAGTTCCTACAAAAACAAGCTAAATAATTCAAAATACAGCTTGAAGTATAACGAGTATCCTACCCTTTTTTAAAAGGGTAGGATCTTTGCGTCCATTCTGATTGTATATTTCTTCATCTTTCTCTAACTTGTTCTCATAATTTTATTAAAAAATCATAATCACTTTTTGATTTAACTATCATTATTTATTAAATATTTAGAGGAAGGGATCACAATGACAATAATGGCTATTATTTTACTTGTTCTTATCGTTCTATTTATTGGTTGGGGAATTTCAACTTACAATCGACTCATTGCGGCACGCAATCAAGTAAGTAATCAGTTTGCGAATATTGACGTTATTTTAAAACAAAGAGCTGACCAAATTCCTCAATTAATGGCAATAGCTGAAAAAGCAATGGAACACGAAAAAAGTGTATTTATTGCATTAAGTGACGCAAGACAACGCTATTTTAAAGCACAAAATATTAATGAAAAAATCAGTGCATCAAATGAAATGAATACCGCTTTACGGGGTATGATTGCACTCGCTGAAAATTATCCAACATTAATTTCAGGTGAACAATTAGCACTACTTCAAACCGGAGTTAGCGATGTAGAAAATAAAATTGCTCAACGTCGTGAAGGATTTAATGATGCAACGACTCACTACAACACCGCAATAGAGATGTTTCCTGATAGCTTAATTGCCGGCCTTTTTCGCTTTGAACGTATGCAATTACTAGAAATACCAAAAGAAGAGATGAAGTTTGAAGGGATTCATTTTAAGTAAGTTAAATAACCGCATTAAGGATAAATTGCAGTGTTAATTTATTTTTTTATCGGCTGTGCTGTGGGCGTATTAATCTATTTTTTACGTAGTAAACGCTCGAAGAAAAAGAAAAACAACTTGAGTATTATTCCCTTTTTAGGGATCGCATTTGCCGCAGGGAATTACCTTTTTTTCTCACAAGAAACTAACGTTTATCCTAGTGGCGAAAACTCTGTTGTTAATCTGATCTCCTGTATTGCATTCGCTGTTATTTTGCTATTTGCATATGGTATTTCAAACCATATTGCTAATATTGGTGAAAAAGCGATAAAAAATTACCACCAATTACAAAATGAAGGAACCTCTAAATTTTCGGCACTTATCAACACCATATTTATTAGCCTCTTATTATTAAGTTTAAGCTTCAGTTTGTTTATTGATCAAAGATTGTTCTTTTTAAGTTTCGTTTTAATGTTTGTTTACCAAATCGCCAAAAGAACACCTGAAAAACGTTTTTTACGCTTTCAAAAAATTCTAGCAACATCGAAAATCCGCTCTTTAGCCATTGGGCTTGTTGAAATTGAAGGCAAGATAACTGCGGGTGAAAAACTAATAAGTCGCCTAGGTAAAAAAGAGTGTTATGGCTACATCTATTATGAATATAACGTATCCACAAATAAAGAAGGCAAAAAAAGCTATCATCAAACACTCTGTGAAAAAAAGATCAATAATTTCACGATGACAGATGATAGCGGATCAATTCAAATTCTTGCGGCTGATAAACCTTTAGTTCATCTTGGTATCAATCCTCATCAAGATCTGGAATATAACAATAAACGTTTTAAGGAGTATATCTTAGAGGCTGATGCTACTTATTTACTAATAGGTAGTGCAGAACCTATCAATGATAAAATAGTGATCACACACAGTGCTCCTCACTATCTATTAGGTTTATCACCACAAGACTATGTTGTTCGTTGGAACAAAGCGCGTCCTTTTCGTCGTAACGCGACTATCATCGTTATCATTGCCCTTTTTGTTATCTTTTCCATTCTAGCAATACCGATGGAATATCAAGACGGCATCCTAACACTTTATTTTAATAACACCTCTTCATCTTGGTAATTGATTATATGGAATGGCTTATTTTCATCATTTTTATTCTCGCCTTGGTTTATTTTTTAATACGCCAATTAGTGATGATTTATAACAATATGGTGATGCTAAAAAATAATTGCTATAAAGCCTTTGCAAATATTGATGTTTTATTAAAAAAACAAGTTGATCTGCTCCCAATGCTGACAGCAATAACACAAAAAGCAATGGAACACGAAAAAGCATTATTTAACCAGCTTACTGAAAATAGAAATAGCTATTTACAAGCTATGGCATTGGATGAAAAAATTAAACTAGCTAATCAGCTATTCCCACAATTAAAAACATCACTAATTATTGCTGAAAAATACCCTGAGCTTATCAGTGGGAAAAATTTACGCCTATTACAGACACAAGCGAAAGAATTAGAAGAGTGTATTGCAGATAGACGTGAATTTTTTAATCAATCTGTCACACTCTATAATACTGAAATACACATTTTTCCTAATGTATTGTTTAAGCTTATTTTTAATTTTAAAGATATCCCTCTTTTCTATCCTAGTAAGGAGGCCACTTTATGATAGAAATTCCCTTTTCTTTTTTTGGTATAACGGATTGGTTTCTAAGCTTTAATGAACCTATCTCGATTATTATGTTTGCCACATTTGGCGTACTGTTCTCTATGGCTATTATTTTGCCATTAATCAGTATCACTCCTTTAAAAAAATATATGTCACAAATTGCAGGAGGATTATTTAGTTCGATATTTGTCAGCTTAATGGTCTTAATTAGTTTTCATTTAATGCTGGGTGTTAATTCTTCATTAAAGCTACTCTTAATTTGGTGGGTTATTTTATTTTCGTGTATTACGTTTTGGTTTATTAACTATCGCTATATGAAAGACGTAACAGGGGATAAGTTTGCGAAGTTTCAAGAAAAAGCCCTTGAAGCAGAGGAAAAACGAAGACAAAATCGAAAATCTAAAAAATAAAAGAGAGCCAAGGCTCTCTTTTTAGCATTATCGATATTGTATTTATGCTCTGTAAACGGGGAATGCAATAACATCACTAAGGCGTTCTACCCCCAGTGCCAGCATAATAAGGCGATCAACCCCTAAAGCCACACCTGAACACTCCGGTAATCCGGCTTCAAGAGCAGCTAAAAAGCGCTCATCAATAGGTTGCTCTGGTAATCCCATTGCTACTCGCTGACGATTGTCACGTTCAAAACGATGTCGTTGTTCCTGTGCATCCGTCAGTTCACGAAATCCGTTCGCTAATTCAACACCTTTAAAATAGACTTCAAAACGCTCTGCGACACGATGATCTTCAGAGCTAATTTCAGCTAATGAGGCTTGTGACGCAGGGAAATGATAGATAAAGGTTGGCTTTTCTAAACCGATATGAGGTTCAACACCAGAAACAAATAGCAACTGAAGTAGCGTATCTTTATCTTCTTCCGTATCTGCAATATTTGATAAATCCAGTTTTGCCGCCACTTCACGCAATTTTTCTTTATCAACAGATAAAGGGTCAATATCGAGATAACGCAAAAATGCTTGTTGATAAGAGAGTGACTCCGATGCTTCACAATCTAACACTTCTTGCAGTAAATCATCGACTTCATTCATCAACCGGTACATATCAAAACAAGGGCGATACCACTCTAGCATCGTAAATTCCGGATTGTGATATCTACCGGCTTCCTCATTACGGAAGCAACGCCCCATTTGATAAATCGGCCCACTGTTTGCGGCTAATAAACGCTTCATATGATATTCTGGGCTTGTCATCAAATAAAGTTTTAGCCCTTGAGAAGCACCTGGCCCCACAAATTGGGTTTCAAATGGGTAAAGATGAACATCGGTAACGGTAGCCTGACTCATCATCGGTGTTTCAACTTCTAACACGCCACGATCAGTGAAAAAACGCCTAATATTACTGATTATTTTCGCCTTTTTTAGTAAGTTGGCGATTGAGGCGCTTGGCTGCCAATCCGCGATTTCACTCATAAACGAAAAACTCCAACAGAAAACAGAGCGTGCAGTTTACTCGCATCCTCTTCAACAGACAAATTTCTGCTAATAAAGAGGGTTCATTTTATATTTTTTCACCGTTCTTTTCTTTTTTAAGTAAAAACACATAAGACAAATAAATATAATTCTACAAAACATCTACTTTTGGGCACTTTTTATCGTTTAAATAAACACCAACCTAGCGTCAAAAACACCATGATTTTTCGCTATTTTTATAATAAGAGTTAATTAGAATAATTCTTTTTCTCAATTAGAAATAACAATAAACTAACACTATTCTTATATTTAAATAGCCAAGCTCATCTAAACTTCAAAGTTAACTTTCTATTTAAATCTACGTATTTTGATTAGAATTAAAAACCTTTAGAAATATTATTAATATTTTATTAACAATTAACAAGACAAACCGATTTGTTTTAGATAAATAGTAAAAAATTTATTTTAACTTTTAGAATGGAATTTTATTTATTTAAATTAGACTTAAGAAAGATAAAAAAATTTACCTTTTAAAATCAAGATGTAACAAAAAACCATTGTCATTTTCAATTAAAGTTATCTATACTTTCAAAACAGATTATTCATTACTATTTATAATTTCCAATTTAGAAAAATATATTCTATTTGATCTTCAAGTTTCTCTGGTGGCTTATTATCAAAACCCAGAATTCTTGGTGTGGATCACACTTTTTTTGCGAAATACGGGAAAACCATCATTCATATCAAATTTCGGTGCCCTACATTTCGTTATACTAAAATTACAGTCAATGATAATAAAGATGTTATCAAGCGCAGTCACAAGGCAGTGAAACAATTTAGTTACGGATAGCTTAAAAAAATAGCATTACAAATTAATAATGTCAGTGAATTGAATTCTAGACAATTATTCCAATTTTCACTTGAACAATGGAGAAGCGCAGTGCAAACCTTTAATGCCGATATAGCGATAATCGGAGCCGGGGGCGCAGGCTTACGAGCAGCAATAGCTGCAGCGGAAGCGAATCCTCAACTGAAAATTGCTCTGATCTCAAAAGTTTACCCAATGCGTAGCCACACCGTGGCAGCAGAAGGCGGATCAGCAGCAGTGACTCAGGCTCACGACTCCTATGATTTCCACTTCAATGATACCGTTTCAGGCGGTGACTGGTTGTGTGAACAGGATGTCGTAGATTACTTCGTTGAGCATTGTCCAACAGAGATGACTCAACTAGAACTCTGGGGCTGTCCTTGGAGCCGTAAAGAAGACGGGTCAGTCAACGTCCGACG
This sequence comes from Proteus faecis, assembly GCF_003144395.1. Classification (GTDB taxonomy): domain Bacteria; phylum Pseudomonadota; class Gammaproteobacteria; order Enterobacterales; family Enterobacteriaceae; genus Proteus; species Proteus faecis. Next base: position 18,869 of record NZ_PENZ01000035.1, read on the forward strand.
TTTTGGTGGGATGAAGATCGAACGGACCTGGTTCGCAGCCGATAAAACCGGCTTCCATATGCTACATACCCTGTTCCAAACATCCTTAAAATATCCACAAATTCAACGTTTCGACGAACACTTTGTTCTCGATATCCTCGTTGATGAAGGTCACGCTCGTGGTCTTGTTGCTATTAATATGATGGAAGGTACGAAAGTTCAGATCCGTGCTAATGCTGTCATTATGGCAACGGGTGGTGCTGGACGTGTTTATCGTTTCAATACCAATGGCGGTATTGTTACTGGTGATGGTATGGGTATCGCTTTACGTCATGGCGTTCCACTGCGTGATATGGAATTTGTTCAATATCACCCAACTGGACTACCTGGTTCAGGTATCCTGATGACCGAAGGTTGTCGTGGTGAAGGTGGTATTCTGGTCAATAAAGATGGCTATCGTTATCTGCAAGATTACGGTCTAGGACCAGAAACACCATTAGGTAAACCAGAAAATAAATACATGGAATTAGGTCCTCGCGATAAAGTTTCTCAAGCTTTCTGGCATGAGTGGCGTGCAGGCCGTACCATCAAAACTCACCGTGGTGATGTTGTTCATCTTGATTTACGTCATCTGGGTGCGAAAAAACTTCATGAACGTCTGCCATTTATTTGTGAACTGGCAAAAGCGTATGTGGGTGTTGACCCAGTTAATGAACCAATCCCTGTTCGTCCTACTGCTCACTACACTATGGGTGGTATCGAAACTAACCAACAAACTGAGACTCGTATTAAAGGTCTGTTTGCGGTGGGTGAATGTTCATCGGTCGGCTTACACGGTGCTAACCGTTTAGGTTCTAACTCACTGGCTGAGCTGGTTGTATTCGGTCGTCTTGCAGGTGAAGAAGCCGTTCGTTGTGCACAAGAAGCAGCACCAGCTAACGCATCAGCATTAGATGCTCGTACTCGTGATATCGAAGATGGCCTGAAAAAGCTGATGAACCAAAAAGGTTCAGAAAGCTGGTCACAAATTCGTGATGAAATGGGTGAATCAATGGAAGAAGGTTGCGGTATCTATCGTACACCTGAGTTAATGCAAAAAACCATTGATAAACTGGCTGAATTGAAAGAACGTTTCAAACGCGTTGAAATTAAAGACACCAGTAGCGTCTTTAATACAGATTTACTGTACAAAATCGAGCTTGGTTTTGGTTTAGATGTCGCTGAATGTATGGCTCATTCCGCAATTAATCGTAAAGAGTCTCGTGGTGCACACCAACGTCTTGACGAAGGTTGTACTGAGCGTGATGACGTGAACTTCCTGAAACATACTCTGGCGTTCTATAACCCAGAAGGTGCCCCTCGCTTAGAATATAGCGATGTGAAGATCACGAAGTCTGCTCCTGCTAAACGTGTCTATGGTGGTGAAGCGACTGCACAAGACAAGCAGAATAAGGAGAAAGCGAATGGCTGATGACATGAAGCACATTAAAATGGAAGTCATGCGCTATAACCCAGAAACGGACAAAGCGCCTCATTTCGTCACTTATGATGTTCCTTATGATGAGCAAACGTCATTATTGGACGCATTGGGTTATATTAAAGACAATTTAGCGCCTGATCTCTCTTACCGTTGGTCTTGTCGTATGGCGATTTGTGGCTCTTGCGGCATGATGGTCAACAAAGTGCCTAAATTGGCCTGTAAAACGTTTATACGTGAATATCCAGACGGTTTAAGAGTTGAAGCGTTGGGTAACTTCCCTGTTGAGCGTGACCTTGTTGTCGATATGACTCACTTTATCGAAAGCTTAGAAGCGATTAAACCTTATATCATCGGTAATGATCGTAAGCCTTCAGAAGGGACGAATAAACAGACTCCTGCTCAAATGGCGAAATACCATCAATTCTCTGGTTGTATCAACTGTGGTCTTTGCTATGCAGCATGTCCTCAGTTTGGTCTAAACCCAGAATTTATTGGCCCAGCAGCAATTACATTAGCTCAACGTTACAACACAGATAGTCGTGACCATGGGGCAAAAGAGCGTATGCCTCAGTTAAATGGTGAGAACGGTGTCTGGTCTTGTACCTTTGTTGGCTACTGCTCTGAAGTCTGTCCAAAACATGTGGATCCTGCTGCCGCTATTCAGCAAGGTAAAGCAGCCAGTGCGCAAGACTTTGTCATTGCGATGCTGAAACCACGTTAAGGAGGAAACAAGACATGACAACAAAACGTAAGCCTTATGTTCGTGGCATGCAACCAAACTGGTGGACGAAACTTGGATTCTATCGTTTCTATATCACCCGTGAAGGGACTTGTCTTCCACAACTTTGGTTCAGTCTGGTTGTACTGTTTGGTGTATTCGCACTGAAAAATGGACCCGAAAGTTGGGCAGGTTTCGTTGGATTCCTAAGTAACCCAATTGTAATGCTGATTAACATTGTGACTCTTATTGCAACGTTATTTCACACCGCGACTTGGTTTAAACTTGCACCAAAAGCAGTGGTTATTGTTGTAAAAGATGAAAAAATGCCTCAAGAACCTATCGTACGTGGTTTTTGGGCTGTCACTATCGTTGTTACTGCCGTTATTCTGGCAGTGGCGTTAATTTAACCCAGGAGGAAATAATGAATCAGAATCAACTTCCTAAGCGCTCTGATGAACCTATTTTCTGGGGATTATTTGGTGCAGGTGGTATGTGGAGTGCGATTGTTTCTCCAGCAATCATCATCCTGCTCGGTATCCTAATCCCAATGGGTGTTGCGCCAGAAGCATTTACTTATGAACGTATTATGGCATTTAGCCAAAGCATCATTGGTCGTCTGTTCTTACTGCTAATGATCATTCTGCCAGTATGGTGTGCATTACACCGTATTCACCATACTCTGCACGATTTTAAAGTGCATGTACCTGCAAGCAAATGGGTATTCTATGGTGGTGCAGCAATTATCAGCGTTATCGCTATCATTGGTGTATTTACACTATAATTGATTAATACGTAACGATTAAAAGCCACTCTATGAGTGGCTTTTTTTATTAAAATTTTTTAATTACATTTAGCTGATTAAAATACGCTTTAATAAAACAGAATTCGGAATCACTTATCCCAAATATTCGGGTTTTAACTCGCTAATTTCAGCCCAATAATACCAAAAATAATCATTGCTAAACTCAGTAAGCGATAGATATTCGCGGACTCACCAAAAACCAAAATACCGAAGATTGCGGTACCCACTGCGCCAATACCCGTCCAAATTGCATAAGCCGTACCCGCAGGCAAACCTTTCATAGCATAAGACAACATTCCCATGCTCACAACCATGGCGCTAATGGTAATAATACTTGGTGTTAAACGCGTAAAACCGTGTGTGTATTTAAGGCCGACGGCCCAAACGATTTCTAATAAACCCGCGATAAGAAGAATAATCCAAGACATAACGTCCCCTACTCAATAAGTTGGGGTCGTCCCCTGAATACAAAGATAAAAAGCTGGGTCGTCCCAGCTTTAGAAAGATGAAGTCCAAGTATAAGAAAAAGAAATTAATCATGCAATAGTACAAAACTAACTCAGTTTTTCTTAGGTGCGCCTTCCTCACCATAAAGAAAAGCAGAAACATCATCTTCCACTTCTCCCATTGCCATTAAAGCATCCAGCGTCTCTTTTGCTTCTTCTTCATTGACGATACTCATAGCAAAACCAACATGCACTAACACCCATTTACCAATCATCGTATGAGGCTCACCTTCACAGACTAGCGCAATATTAACTTCTCGTTTAACGCCACAAACATCGACCATTGCATTTTCAGTGATTGTTTTTCCAACTTCAACAACCTGACCTGGAATACCAAGACACATAACAACCCCTATTCGATCTCTATTTGCTTTATTCGCATTGCATCGTCATTTTCAACGCGCAGATTCTGGCTACCACAAGATGGGCAACCTGCATTAAATGTTGAAACAGTAACAACTTGGTGACAATCCCAACACCATGCTTTCGCGGGGATAACCTCAATATGTAATTCACAGCCTTGAGCAAGGGTGTCTCTGCAAACAATATCAAAGCAAAATTCAAGTGCACTAACTTCAACACAAGATAATGCGCCAATTTCCATCCATACGCTTTTTACTTTTTTGGCATTATTTAATTTAGCTTGAGAATCTATTATCTCAAATGCGCTCTGGCAAAGCGTGATTTCATGCATGTCGATACCTTATTGAAGCAGGATAAATAATAGCAACTATAGTATCAGCACATAGTTGCTTTATTATTGATCTTAGAACAACAATTCAGCACCGGTCTCAAAAGCAGCTTTACGACGACGCTCTTTGACCATTTCTTCAAGCGCATCTCTATCAATACACACTAAAGCATGTGTTGGACAGACTTCAATACATGCAGGACCCGCTTCACGGTGGTGACATAAATCGCATTTGTTTGCTTCCGCTTTAAATGCCTCAATCGCATTAAGCGCAGTTGATTTGCGCATAATTGGACGAGAAACCACTTCCATCGTGCCATAAGGACAAGCCAATACACAGGTTTTACAGCCGATACATTTTTCCTGATCGACATAGTAATAATCTTTGTTATGAATGATAGCGCCATTCGGACACACATTGGCACAAGGGGCATCTTCACATTGATGACAAACAACTGCTGTACTGATTGAAAACCCCTTGATCACATGAATACGCGGTTGGAAATTCTGCTCACTAATTTGGTCAATGGCTAAATTATCTTGGTCTGCTTGCTGATGTGACACAACACAAGCCACTTCACAAGTATGGCAACCAATACATTTTTTAGGGTCTGCAATGATGAAACGGTTCATCATATTCTCCTGATCTTTGTTATCTTTGTTATATATAGCCGTTATATATGGCGATAAATGCAACGAGCTATTCTAATTAAGAGTAATAATTAGAGTATCAATAGAATGAATCTAGCACGGTTCATGCCAATATATTTTTGGTATAACTATTCCTTATTTTTCAATTAAATAATTTTCAAATAAAAATGATTATTGATTAATAAATAAGTCACTTCGTCAAATTATTCGACATTTTTGACGATAAAATAAAACGCTACATATTTTATTATATAATGATTTAATGCATTTATATTTTCAGTTTCATTACATATACAAAAATAGCGGGTTGGATCAAAAATGATTCAGTCATTGATATAAATTTATTATAAACCTACTACAATATAGCTAATTTTTTAGGGCAATCGGTGGTGTCATGAAATTAAGCAGTAACAATGCTGAAACTATGGAGAGCCTTCGTAATGAGCGCAACCAATATCGCATTTTGGTTGATATCACAAATTCTGTATTAGCTCATCTAGACATGGATGGTCTTATTTCTGAAGTCTCTAAAGAAATACATCGTTTTTTTGGACTGAACCATATTAGTCTTATGTTATGCCGTACCTCATCACAAAATAGTGGTGAAGGTATTCTTTATTCTAGTCGTTATCAGACTGGGAAATCTGTCATTCGCCAACAACGTAAATTTAGTAGCGCGAATAACAAAGCCGAAGAAATTATTAATCAGAATAAACCTGTCTTAATTGATATTAATAAAGAAGATCAGGAAGATGTTTTGATTAAGCGTCTAGTTAAGCAAAATATGCAGACGGCTTTGTTATTGCCACTGGCTTTTAATCACAAACCTCTTGGCTTATTAATTTTAGCGCATGAAATAGGAAGCGTTTTTACTAACGATACTTGCCAATTGCTTCAACAAATTGCGGCTCGTATTGGTATTGCCATTGAAAATGCAGCCGCTTATGAAGAGATAACGCATTTAAAAGATAGTTTAAAGAATGAGAATATTTGGCTTAATGAACAGATAGATAATAGTGCAGGTTTTAGTGAGATTATTTATCAAAGCGATGCTATGCATAATGTGCTCGAACAGATTGAATTAGTGGCACAAAGTGATAGTACCGTTCTTATATTAGGTGAAACAGGAACTGGTAAAGAATTAATTGCACGCGCTATCCATCGTCTTAGTCAACGAAAAAGTAAGACGATGATAAAGATGAACTGCGCAGCCGTACCTTCTGGCCTTTTAGAAAGCGATCTCTTTGGTCACGATAAAGGTGCATTCACCGGTGCAACAAATACACATATTGGCCGATTTGAAATGGCGGATAAAAGTACCCTATTTCTAGATGAAATTGGTGATATGCCTATTGAATTACAACCTAAACTGCTACGTGTTCTCCAAGAACGAGAAATAGAAAGATTAGGTGGTAATAAAGTGATCCCTGTGGATGTCAGACTGATTGCGGCAACGAATAAAGATCTTCATGATTTAACGGATGAAGGTGAGTTTAGAGAAGATCTTTATTATCGGCTTAATGTTTTTCCTATTATTATTCCGCCATTAAGAGAGCGACCTGAAGATATTCCGCTTTTAGCAAAACATTTTACGCAAAAAATTGCGCGAAGAATGGATAGAAAAATAGATTGTATTCCAGCTAACGCATTGGAACAATTAACACATTACCCATGGCCGGGTAATGTTCGTGAACTTGAAAATATTATTGAGCGCGCGGTTATTTTAACGCGTGGTTCAACATTAAACCTTCAATTAAAAGAGTTACATATTAATAAGCCCTCTCGTTTAAAACAGGTGCTATCTCAACCTTCATCTATTGAAAAGCGTATGCAAACTAATGCGCCAGAAAGTGATGATGAGGAGCGAGAAAGGATCATTCAAGCATTAAGAGAAACCAACGGTGTAGTTGCTGGTGCTAGAGGTGCTGCTTTAAAATTAGGATTAAAAAGAACAACGTTATTATCACGGATGCAACGTTTAGGTATTTCAATTCCAGAAATACTTTAATTCTGAAATAATTACTTATTTAATTAGAGTGTAATTAATTTATTACACTCTTTTATTTCATTTATTTGAAACTTATTAATCTCTATCTATAATTTAATTGATCGCATTTCATTAGATAATCCTCTAATTAATTATTAATAATATAAACCATCAATGGAGCATATTATATATGAATAGCCTGCTTATAGATAAAATCAGTGAAATAAGAAAAGAGTACAAAAATAATAAATATGTTTTTATTCCCCAAAATATAGTTATTGATTTAATAAAGCAATTAGGTGCTAAAGAAAAAGATATTAATACATTAATGGAATATGGCGACTATTTGGCACAAGATCCAACGCTTTCATTTCGCCATACTCGAACAGGACGCTACCTTTTTGATAATGATATCGAAACAATCTCCAGACTAGAGTATCAACCTTTTGTTCTCACCGAAGAAGATGGATTTATTCGAGAAGACAGTGGTGCACAAAGGCATTTCAGAGCGCTGGATGATCGCTGGCAGAGCAATACAGCCTATCAAGCCTTATTAAAATTAAAAATGCTATTAATTCAAGGGAATACATTTACTCCTCGTCACTTAACAGATCAAAATTCACCTAAGTCAATATCAACTGTTTTTCATTTAAGATTAATTGCCCAACCCGATTCTTTAAGTGAACTTTCCATTGAAGGTGTTCATAAAGATGGTGTTGATCACACGATGATCGTGATGATGAATAAGAATAACGTTAAGGATAATACAGGCGCCTTGCGGGTTCATTCACCGAAGGAAGCCATAGGAACACCTTGGCAAAAGATTACCCCTGAAAATGTGCTTTATGAGCACAATAATGCACAATATCTTGATATTTTATTAATTGCAGATAATGAATTAAATCATAGTGGCACACCTATTTTTACTCATGATAATAAAAATCAGGCTTACCAAGATTTTATCGTTTTACTCTCTCGCTATCCAACGGTTGATTCTCATCCATCACATAAATTTGATTCGATGAATTCACATCCTGACTTGCCTTTAACACTTTATTTAAATCAGCAAGCCTCTTAGTCATAGCACGTTATCGCATAAATTAAAAAGCAACTTATCGACTTGATTTAGAAAAAGATTATATTGAAAGTAACATTTTACTTTTTTATTGTGAGCCAACGCATGGTGAACATTCAAACAAAAGTTAAGTGATTTTTCTGCGATAAACAGAAAAGAACAAGCTCCGACAGTAATAAAAAACCATAAAAAAACCGAGTTTATTAACATAAGGTCAATAAACTCGGTCTTAAGGCAGAAAAACAATACTAATGAGGTCAGATTAGCCCTCGGCGGCTTCTCTTAAACGACGTTTAATATTGCTGTACTCCGTTTTCACATAGTGTTCTGCCTGAGCCTGTTCCTTGATTGGCTCAACACATACTGCACAATATTTATACTCAGGAGTTTTGGTAATTGGACTTAAGTTTTCTGCAACGAGTTCGTTACAAGCACCAATCCACCACTGGTAAGTCATATATACCGCACCTTTATTCGGTCTATCACTGACTGCAGCGCGCGTAATAACTTTACCTTGACGAGAGCGTATCCAAACTAACTCTTGATCTTTAATACCCAATTGTTTGGCATCTTCAGTATTTAACTGAACATAGCCAGGCTCATCTGCTAATGCAGCCAATGCCTTACAGTTACCTGTCATTGAACGGCAAGAGTAGTGCCCAACTTCACGAACTGTTGCCAGTACCATTGGGAATTCATCAGACAGTTTGTCAATTGGTGGCGCCCACTCACAAGTAAAGAATTGACCTTTACCATTAGGGGTATCAAATTTACCGCCTTCGTACAGATATTGTGTACCTGGGCTATCTTCTGTTGGGCAAGGCCATTGAATGTAAGCCAAGTCCGCCATTTTTTCGTAAGTCGCACCGTAATAAATTGGGCATAACTCACGCAACTCATCCCAAATTTCTTTGGTATTGTTGTAATGCATTGGATAACCCATTGCTGTTGCCATCAGACTGATAATTTGCCAGTCTGTTTTTACATCGCCAACAGGTTCAACAGCTTTATAGAAACGTTGGAAGCCACGGTCTGCTGCAGTATAAACACCTTCATGCTCACCCCATGATGTTGCAGGGAAAATAACGTCAGCAATAGACGCTGTTTTAGTCATAAAGATATCTTGTACTATCAATAGATCCAGTTTTTCAAACGTTCTACGGATTGTCGCTAAATCAGGCTCCGTTTGCAGTGGATCTTCACCCATAATATAGTGCGCTTTTAATAAGCCGTGATCGATATTATGAGGAACTTCACTTAACGCATAGCCTATTTCATCAGGCATAGATTCAATGCCCCAGAATTTAGCGAATTTCTCCCGCGCTTTTTCGTCAGTAACGTATTGATAACCGGGTAGTGTGTTAGGTAATGCCCCCATATCACACGCACCTTGTACGTTATTTTGACCACGAACAGGGCCAACTCCGACGTATTTTTTACCTAAATTACCCGTTAATAAGGCCAAACTAGTCAGTGAACGAACCGTTTCAACGCCTTGGTAGAATTGAGTTACCCCCATTCCCCAAAGAATTGTTGCTGTTTCTGCTTTCGCGTACATACGTGCAGCTTCACGAATAATTTGAGCACTTAAACCTGTTATTTCTTCAACTGATTCAGGTGTATAGCTTTCAACTAATTTACAATACTCTTCAAATTGCTCGGTGTGATTTTCGATAAAGGATTTATCATGCAATCCTTCTTCAATAATCACATGCGCAATCGCATTTAATAGCGCAATGTTAGAGCCATTTTTCAAGCCTAAGTGTAAATCAGCTAAACGTGCTGTTTCGATGTAACGAGGGTCACATACAATAATTTTGGCACCCTTTTCTTTCGCCTTAACAATACGGCGAGCAACAATAGGATGCGAGTCTGCGGCATTATAACCGAAGACAAATAGACATTTGGTATCCTCAATCTCAACGATTGAGTTGCTCATAGCACCATTACCGACCGAACGCTGCAGACCTGCAACCGAAGGGCCGTGTCAGACACGAGCACAGCAGTCTATATTATTATTTCCGATAACCGCACGAGCGAATTTCTGCATAACGAAGTTAGCTTCGTTACCAGGGCCTCGTGAAGAGCCGGTTGTCATAATAGATTTAGCACCGTATTTCTCTTTGATAGCAAGAAGCTTGCTACTGGCAAACTCAATCGCTTCTTCCCAAGAAACCGCTTCTAATTTTCCGCCTCTTTCACGACGGATCATTGGTGTTTTAAGACGTGGAGTCAGTATCTTAGTATCATGGATAAAATCCCATCCATAATACCCTTTCAGACACAGCTCACCTTGGTTTGTTAAACCATTGGCTCCTTCAGCGCCAATGATTTTACCGTTTTCCACCTTCAGGTAGATTTTGCATCCTGAGGCGCAATACGGACAGACCGTGATGACTTTTTTCATCAACATTGCTCCTGTGTTCATCAACTTTCAGGCTATTACCTGATTCTCTCCTCTATCTATGCAGAGAGTGTGCCAAAGAAGCACGCTTTTTTATATTTCTGCAATGCAATGAAAAATAAAGAAAAATAAAATAAAAAAATCAGTAAGAAAATAATAAAGATTAAAATAGCAAGCGATGTTCGACACTAATGACGATATTTATGTCGATTAGATATCTATAAAAACACGTTATACATAAGGCTTTATAGCAAAAGAACGTTCTTTATTTAGCGAAAATAACGATGATGCAAATACACGTTCTTATCTGCCTCTATCAGGATCTTGCCATATATAATGATGACAACCTTCTAATATCGCTATCAATACGTCTATTTATTAGAACTATTCAAAATTAATAATTTTGATATCAATGTAATTCAAAGAAAAAATTTTTAAACTTCAATAAAAAAAAGAACATAATACTGAACCTGAAAACAACTTTGTGGTCTTAAAGACCTCTACACCATATACATTGATAATAACTGAACATGCAAAAATTAAAGTTTTTAAGGTTTTCGAAAGAAAATATTGTCCTTTTTTTAGCTATCTATCTTGGTTTTTTTCTAAATATTTCCGTTTACATTGGCCGATACGGCACACAGAATACAAACAACCCCCTCATTGATGTATTATATATTCTAGGTGAAGTTGTCGTTAATATTGCCTTTACCTTCTTTTTACTGCGTTTACTTTCCTTTTTTGGTTCCCTCTTTTTTAAAATAGTCGCCTCTTTTATTCTTATCGTCAGCGTTTGTGCTAGCTACTATATTTCGTTTTACGATGTTGTCATTGGTTACGGTATTATTATTTCTACCCTAACCACAGATACCGATTTATCAAAAGAGCTGGTTAGTCCTAATGTCATTATTTGGATTATTGGCTTATCTATTTTGCCATTAACACTTATTTGGCTATGTAAAAAACCAGAAAAAAATCTCACTACAGAGCAAAAGAAAAAAATCTGGATAAAAAACACAGCCAAAATGCTTGTGATTGCCGTCGCTGTATTTGCTTATCTAAAGACCTTAGATTCAAAACAGAAAGCCTACGAAATCAAAAATAACTTAGATTTACCCAGCTACAGTGGTGGTTTAAGTTACGCATACTTGCCCACAAACTGGATCATTCCATTGTTCCAATATGCAATAACACAGTATGACGATACATTTAATAACCAAAATATTTTTGATCCCGCTGATCACTTCACTTACCAACCCTCAAAAGCGAATGAAGATGTGTATGTTGTCTTTATTATCGGTGAAACAGCAAGATGGGATCATATGGGGTTGTTAGGATATGAACGTCAAACGAATCCTCTATTAAGCCAAGAGAAAAATCTTGTTGCCTTTAAAGGTGTTTCTTGTGATACCGCAACAAAGCTCTCTTTAAAATGTATGTTTGTGCGAGAAAACGGAACAGAAAGTAACGATCAGCGAACATTAAAAGAGAACAATATTTTCTCAGTATTAAGTCAACTAGGTATGTCATCAGAGCTGTTCTCAATGCAAAGCGAGTTGTGGTTTTACAATAAACTTGATTTAAATAACTACGCAATGAAAGAGATGATGACAGCAAAAAATAGTAATTTTGGTAAAGAGCTTGATGACACCTTATTAATTGCTGAAACGGCAAATGCAGTTTCTCAGCATCCAAAGGGGAATCATTTAGTGATTTTACATACTAAAGGCTCTCACTTTATGTATTCGCAACGTTACCCTGAGTCATTCAAAAAATACCAGCCTGAATGTTTAAATGTGGATGATGAGTGTACTAAAGAGCAGTTAGTCAATGCTTATGATAACTCTATTCTTTATACTGACTATTTTATTGATGGCATCCTCGATACATTACGCGATAAAAAAGCCATTGTATTTTATACCTCCGATCACGGTGAATCTATTTCAGAAAAAGGTGGCTTACACGGCACACCAAAAGAAATCGCACCACCAGAACAATTTAAAATACCTTTCTTAGTTTGGATGTCAGATAGCTATTTAGCCGAACCTGAAAATAAGCAGTTATTTGATAACCTAAAACGTAATCAAGATGCGGAGCGCACATTCTATCATCACAATATTTTTGACTCGATGTTAGGTTGCTTGGGTTATTCATCCCCTGATGGTGGCATTAATAATCAAAATAATCTCTGTTTTGGTGAGACACCATCAACCGAAAAATAGATCTTTAATCAGTTATTAGACAAAACCCCACACTCAAATTAAGCGTGGGGTTTTTATTATTCTTAACTAAATAAGCTAATTATTGATTAAAACTAGCATCGGTATAAAGATGTGTCGCTTGAATATCTTTTACTGTTTTTGCGCCACCTAACATCATATTAATTTTTAATTCTTTATTTAAATGTTGGATAACTGAATTTACACCTTCAGCCCCGCCTAAATTTAATCCATAAAGAATCGGGCGACCAATAGCCACAACATCTGCACCACTAGCTAACGCTTTAAAGACATGTGAACCACGACGTACACCACTATCGAAAACAATAGGTACACGTTTGTTCACCACTTTAGCAATCGCCGGTAATACATCAATGGTTGCTGGTGCACTATCTAATTGACGGCCACCGTGATTAGAAACCCAAATCGCATCTGCACCAGCTTTAATGGCGGTATCTGCATCTTCAGGCGATTCAATACCTTTTACAATCACAGGTAAACCAGACATTTTTTTCACATACTGAATATCTGCTGGTGTGAAGGCTTGTTTAGCTTGTGCATAAATTTCACTAATCCCCGCACCTTTACCTGTTTTCGATTTATCATCACTGATTTTTGCAAATGCTTCCAAGTTGGCAAAGCCTAATGGAAATTGGAAATTATTTTTCACGTCATCTTCACGATAACCACCAACAGAAGAGTCGATAGTCATAATGATACCTTTAGCGCCATACTGTTTTGCTTGAGATAAAATATACTCGTTAAAGGCATCATTTTTACTCATATACAATTGAAAGAAGAAAGGATAACCCGGTTGAGCATCTGCCACTTCTTTAATGGTTTTATTACCATAAGTACTTAATGAAAATATAGAACCTGCTTTTGCCATACCTTTTGCTGTGGCAACTTCGCCTTGTTGATGTGCAAGCCCTTGAGCTGCCATCGGTGCCTGAATAATAGGCGTATCTAATTTAATACCTAAAAATTCTGTTTTTAAATTTAAGTCAGAAAATTCGATGCCTTGTAATGAACGAGGCATAATATATTTTTTATCAAATGCAGTTGTATTTGAACGTAAATTATTTTCGTCTTCAGCGCCACCACGAATATAACCAAAAGCGCCTTTTTCCATATTAGCTTGAACTTGTGCTTCCATGGCTTTTAAGTTGACTATTTTAATTGGACCTTCAGCAGTACTTGCTTTATATTCAGCCGCCTGTGCAACACCCACACTTAATGCCATCGCAATAGCGGTTGTTTTTAATATTTTACTTTTCATTTTCTATCCGTTTATTAATTAAGGGCTTATATCTATAATTTAATAAAACTAAATTTTAATTAAATTATATTTTTCAAAAAATAATATAAGCCCTATTTTTAGATAAAACTTAAATTAACCGCTTACTTTTTTGTTAAAGTATTATAGCTTGTCATAAGATTACGATAGTCTGGGATATGGTTAGCAAACAGCGTGCCTAATCCTTCGATATCATTACGCCAATCACGGTGTAACTCACAAGCTAAACCAAACCAGTTAATTAATTGTGCCCCTGCTTTTGACATTCTGTCCCACGCTGAGTCACGAGAAATCGCATTGAAAGTTCCTGAAGCATCCGTGACAACAAAGACTTCAAAACCTTCTTCAAGTGCAGATAATGCAGGGAATGCAACACAAACTTCAGTCACAACACCCGCAATAATCAGTTGTTTTTTACCTGTTGCTTTAACGGCTTTAACGAAATCTTCGTTATCCCATGCGTTGATTTGACCAGGGCGAGCGATATAGGGAGCATCTGGGAACATTTCGACGAGCTGAGGCATTAGAGGACCATTAGGACCATCTTCAAAAGAAGTCGTTAAAATGGTAGGTAAATTAAAATATTTAGCGGCATTAGCTAATGCTAATACATTATTATTGAATTTATCAGGCTCGATATCTCTGACTAAAGAGAGTAATCCAGCTTGATGATCTACCAGCAGAACAGCGGCATTATTTTTATCAATACGATGATATTTAAAGCTCATAATAATCTCCGATAGTATAATAGAGGTAAGACTCAATTAAATCATAGCACCAAATTTACATGGCAAGACTCAGATTAATTTAAATTTACACTTGAGTTTATTTATTAATAATAACCAATCAATTATCTATCTTTAAATTTAATTAAATATCACGATATTTAATTAACTGTTTATTACTTTATATAAATTCATTTCGTTAAAACAATTATAGGTGTAACCATTCTTAAATGAATCTAAAGATTATTGCTTTAACCATTCAAAAAATTTGTTGATGTTTTAACTCAGGAATAAAAGATAAAAAAAACCCCCGCAAGCGGGGGGGAGAAAGCGCAACTAAAAGATCTCTAACTTACTATCAGGAGATGGGTATTCATTAATGACGATTACGCACAATTTGATAGCGACGAGTTAAGTACTCAACTGGCACGCTCCAAATATGAACTAATCGACAGAATGGGAACAATAAGAAAATCGTCATACCTAAAAAAATGTGCAATTTAAATACGAATGCGACACCTTCAAGATGAGCTGAAGCACCACCGTGGAAAGTCACTATGGATTGTGCCCAAGCCACCAGCTTCATCATTTCGCTACCATCCATATGTTGAGCTGAGAAGGGAATAGTTAGCAAACCTAACGCGACTTGAATAACCAATAGCGTTAAAATCATAATGTCACCAAATGAAGATGTAGCTCTTACCCGTGGGTTGGTTAAACGGCGTTTTAATAACATGATCCCCCCCACCAGCATTAACACACCACAAGTACCACCACCGACCATCGCCATAATTTGTTTATATTCAATTGGTAAGAAAGATTCATACATCCAATGTGGCGTTAACATTCCCAGAAAGTGACCAGCAAAAATACCAAGGATCCCAACATGAAATAAGTTAGAAGCAAGGCGCATATTTTTCTTGTCTAACATCTGGCTAGAGCCAGCACGCCATGTATATTGACCATAGTCGTAACGTAACCAGCTACCGATAATAAAAACGGCACCAGCAATATAGGGATAGATATCAAAAAATAACATATTGATGTAATTCATTTTTGTGCTCCCGTATCCAACGAATTCCCCACGTTGAGATATTGAACTGTAGTCTCTTGTGCAAAACGACGCTGATGTTGGCTGATTTTGCCACTACCACATTGCGTGCCTTCTCCAAGAAACGTCACTTGTTCTTCTTCCCACACAGCATCTAATGCAGCAGGTGTATCATCTAAAGGCTCTTTTGCTACTTGAGCCGTCAACTGTGATGCTTCCAATTCACTTTGTGAAAGGCAAAGTAACACATCAAAGAGAGCGTGATAGTCACTACCACGTTGTTTTAAACGTTCACCTAACAGAGCCAAAATAGGCGCTATATTGTTTAGCCCTTCAATACTCTCGGTTGTAGGTAAAAACGTTAAGTACTCAAGATACGTTGGCAAATAGTCAGGAAGTTCACGACAACTTAATGTGATCCCCACGTGTTGATATTGATTGAGTAAATCAACCATTGCCTGACCACGATCGCGAGACTCACCATGAACGTGTTCAAATAACAGCAGTGATCGCGCCCTGCCTCTATCAAAAAGCTCACTGTAATGGGCTTGCGCATCTAACAACGATTGTTGCGTTAAGGTATGAATAAATGCCATTAATTTCGCGACTTGAGTCACAGGAAGCTCATCGGCTTCCTGTAATGCATCGATAAGTTCATTTCGGTTATCCCACAATTCTTGTGTGGGATAATCTAAAAGATGAGAAATCACTTTCAGAGAGATCATTATATTTTCTCCTCTGAACGACGTTCATCTTGTGGTGTTCTTGGTGTGATATCAATCGCATCAATACGATGACTATTAAACAAATTAAATTTGCTATCACTGCCATGACAACCGTCACCAAAGCTAAAACCACAACCATTACGTTCTGGGAAAGCTTCTCTTGCAAGTTCACGATGACTTGATGGAATAACAAAGCGATCTTCATAATTAGCAATAGCTAGATAACGATACATCTCTTGAGCCTGCGCTTCAGTCAAACCTACTTGCTCTAATGCACTTAGGTCTGTTTTGCCTTCTACGGCTTCAGCACGTTTGTAATGGCGCATCGCTAGCATACGTTTTAATGCTAATAAAACGGGTGCCGTATCACCCGCTGTCAGTAAGTTTGCTAAATACTGAACTGGAATACGTAAACTTTCTACATCAGGCAACACACCAGTATGCGGTAAGACACCCGCGTCAGCAGCTGATTGAATCGGTGACAAAGGCGGTACATACCAAACCATGGGTAAGGTGCGATATTCAGGATGCAGTGGTAATGCCAGCTTCCAATCCACAGCCATTTTATAAACAGGTGAGCGCTGTGCTGCATCAATCACACTTAATGGTATACCTTGCTCTTCTGCTGCTTTGATCACGTCAGGATCAAATGGATCTAAGAAGATATCTAACTGGCTTTGGTATAAATCTTTTTCATTATCCGCACTGGCAGCTTGTGAGATTTTATCTGCGTCATACAGCATCACCCCAAGATAACGAATACGTCCGACACAGGTTTCTGAGCACAATGTTGGCTGACCAGCTTCAATACGTGGATAACAGAAAATACATTTTTCTGACTTACCGCTTTTCCAGTTGAAGTAGATTTTTTTGTATGGGCATCCAGTTAAACACATGCGCCATCCACGGCATTTATCTTGGTCAATAAGCACAATGCCATCTTCAGCGCGTTTATAAATCGCACCACTTGGGCATGTCGCAACACAAGCAGGATTTAAGCAGTGTTCACATAAACGTGGTAAATACATCATGAATGTATTTTCAAACTGCCCATACATCTCTTTTTGCATATTGGCGAAGTTTTTATCCGCAGCACGTTTGCTAAATTCGCCCCCTAAATCATCTTCCCAGTTAGGGCCTTTTTCGATCTTAGTCATGCGCTGACCAGTGATCAGCGAGCGAGGACGTGCTGTCGGTAATGAACCTTCTGGTGCATTTTTTAAATGCTCATAGTCATAATCAAATGGCTCATAGTAATCGTCTAATGCTGGGACATCTGGGTTGGCAAAAATTTTAGATAATAGACCAACACGGTTACCCATTCTTGGTACTAATTTACCTTTGATATTTTTGATCCAGCCACCTTTCCACTTCTCTTGGTCCTCCCAATTTTGTGGATACCCTGTCCCCGGTTTAGTCTCAACGTTATTGAACCAAGCGTATTCAACACCTTCACGACTGGTCCAAACATTTTTACAGGTTACTGAACAGGTATGGCAACCGATACATTTGTCGAGGTTCAGTACCATACCGACTTGTGAACGAATTTTCATTATGCCTTCTCCTGTCCATTCAGGGTCTGTTGATAAGCATCACCTTCACCATCAAGCCAATCAATCTGTTTCATTTTACGCACCACAACAAACTCATCACGGTTAGAGCCCACAGTGCCGTAATAGTTAAAGCTATAAGCTAACTGAGCATATCCACCAATCATATGAGTTGGTTTAGGACAAACACGCGTCACAGAGTTATGAATACCACCACGCATGCCTGTTATTTCAGAGCCCGGTAGATTTATTTGACGTTCCTGAGCGTGATACATATAAATCATGCCATCAGGAATACGTTGGCTAACAATCGCTCTTGCAGTTAATGCTCCATTACTGTTGTATGCTTCAACCCAATCGTTATCACTAATTCCCATCTCTTTAGCATCATCTTCACTCAGCCAAACCACAGGGCCACCACGACCGAGCGTTAACATCAGTAAGTTATCGCTATACGTTGAGTGAATACCCCATTTTTGGTGAGGCGTCAGGAAATTCAGCGCTTTTTCAGGGAAACCATTTGGTTTTTTGCCTTTAACTGCATCAATCGCCTTAGTATCAATTGGTGGACGATAGACCACTAAACTTTCACCATAAGCACGCATCCACTCGTGATCTTGATACAACTGCTGACGACCGCTTAAAGTACGCCAAGGGATCATCTCGTGAACATTGGTATAACAAGCGTTATAAGAGACGTGCTCATCTTCAAGACCAGACCATGTAGGGCTTGAGATGATCTTACGAGGTTGAGCAACAATATCGCGGAAACGAATTTTTTCGTCTTCTTTTACTTTAGCTAAATGAGTGTGATCGCGTCCTGTCACTTTACTTAGCGCATCCCACGCTTTTACAGCCACTTGACCATTAGTTTCAGGTGCTAAAGAGAGGATAACTTCGGCGGCATCAATCGCCGTTTCAATCGCTGGACGCCCTTTTGCCACACCTTCATGACGAACACGATTGAGTTTCTTCAGAAAATCGACTTCTGTCTGAGTATTCCAACTGATCCCTTTACCGCCATTACCTAGTTTATCCATTAACGGCCCAAGTGAGGTAAAGCGAGCATAGGTATTTGGATAATCACGCTCAACAGGAATAAGGTGTGGGGCTGTTTTACCCGGAATTAGGTCACATTCACCTTTTTTCCAATCTTTTACATCAAAAGGCTGTGCCATTTCAGCGGCAGAGTCATGCTGAATAGGTAATGTCACTAAATCCGTTTCGACACCTAAATGACCTACACACAATTTAGAGAAGGTTTTAGCGATACCTTTATAGATTTCCCAATCTGTTTTCGACTCCCAAGCAGGATCAACCGCAGCGGTTAATGGATGAATAAATGGATGCATATCCGACGTATTCATATCATCTTTTTCATACCATGTAGCGGTGGGTAAAACGATATCGGAAAACAGGCAAGTGCTCGACATACGGAAGTCTAACGTCACGACTAAATCAACTTTACCTTCACCGCCTTTATCTTGCCATTCCACTTCTTGTGGTTTAACTTGGCCTTGTTCGCCTAAATCTTTACCTTGTAATCCGTTTTCAGTTCCCAGCAAATATTTCAGTAAATACTCATGCCCTTTACCCGCCGAACCTAACAAGTTAGAACGCCAGATAAATAAATTACGCGGGAAGTTTTGTGGATTATCAGGTTGCTCTGAAGCAAAGCGGATCTCACCTGATTTCAATGCATTAACGGTGTAATCAGTAGCACTAACACCCGCTTGTTGTGCTTTTTTCGCAATAGACAGAGGGTTTAAATTTAATTGAGGCGCGGAAGGCAACCATCCCATACGTTCTGAACGTACGTTCATATCAACCAAACTACCGCTAAAACGAGATTTATCCGCTAATGGCGATAACAACTCTGTTGGTGATACGGTTTCATAACGCCACTGACTCGAGTGGTTATAGAAAAATGACGTACTGTTCATATGGCGAGGCGGGCGCTGCCAGTCAAGGCCAAAGGCTAATGGTAACCAACCCGTTTGTGGACGCAGTTTTTCTTGTCCAACATAGTGAGCCCAACCCCCACCACTTTGACCGACACAACCACAGAAAATCAGCATATTAATAATGCCGCGATAAGTCATATCCATGTGATACCAGTGGTTAATACCGGCTCCCACAATCACCATAGAACGACCATGTGTTTTTTCTGCGTTATCTGCAAACTCACGTGCAATACGAGTGATATCTTGACGGCTTACACCCGTCACTTTTTCAGCCCATGCCGGTGAATATGCCTTAATTTCATCGTAGTTTGATGCACAGTTTTCATCATTTAAACCACGATCAACACCGTAGTTGGCTAACAATAAATCATAGACTGTTGTGATGTATTTCTCTTCACCGTTCGCAAGTGTAATACGCTTAGCCGGCAGTTTATGAATAATCACATCATCAAGGGTAACACCTTCAAAGTATTCACTCTTGAGCCCGCCAAAGTAAGGGAATGCCACATCAACAATATCATCGTGATTATCTAAAAGGCCTAATTGTAAAGTGATATCTTCGCCACTTTTGCCATCTTTAGGCTCTAGGTTCCATTTAGCAACACCTTCCCAACGAAAGCCCATTGACCCTTGAGGAGCAACCAATTGCTGTGTTTTCTCATCAATGGCAATGGTTTTCCACTCTGGATTTTTCTCCTGATCCAGATTGTTCACTAAATCAGAAGCACGCAACATACGACCTGCAACTAGCTTGCCTGAATCGTGCTTATCTAACATCACCAACATCGGCATATCAGTGTAAGTGCGTACATAGTTACTAAAATATTCAGTTTGGCGTTTAACGTGGAACTCGTTAAGAATAACGTGTCCCATCGCCATTGCCATTGCACTATCAGTACCTTGCTTTGGATTTAACCATTGGTCACAAAGTTTCGCGATTTCAGCGTAATCAGGTGTTACTGCAACGGTTTTAGTTCCTTTGTAGCGAACTTCGGTAAAGAAGTGGGCATCTGGTGTACGTGTTTGTGGTACGTTAGAGCCCCATGCAATCAGGTAAGAAGAGTTATACCAATCTGCTGATTCAGGAACATCGGTTTGCTCACCCCAAGTCATGGGTGATGCGGGTGGTAAGTCACAATACCAGTCATAGAAACTTAAGCATGCGCCACCTATCAGAGACAAATAACGCGCTCCTGCAGCATATGAGACCATCGACATAGCTGGAATTGGCGAGAAACCGATAATACGATCGGGCCCAAACTCTTTCGCTGTAAACACGTTAGAAGCGGCAATGATTTCATTCACTTCTGACCATGAAGAACGCACAAAACCACCACGTCCACGCGCTTGTTTATAGCTTTTGGTTTTTTCTGGCGAGCGAACAATAGAAGCCCATGCATCAACAGGATCACTATGCTGTACTTTTGCTTCACGCCATAATTTAATGAGACGTTTACGTACCATTGGGTATTTAACGCGATTCGCGCTATATAAATACCATGAATAGCTTGCACCACGAGGACAACCACGAGGCTCATGATCCGGTAAATCAGGACGTGTGCGCGGGTAGTCCGTTTGTTGGGTTTCCCATGTGACTAACCCATTTTTGACGTAAATTTTCCAGCTACAAGAACCGGTACAGTTTACACCATGAGTAGAACGAACGATTTTGTCGTGTTGCCAGCGACTACGGTAACCATCTTCCCAATCGCGGTTAACATTTAGCGCTTGGCCATGATCCTGTGAAAAGGTATCACCAAGCTGCTTAAAATAGCGGAATCTATCGAGAAACTTACTCATCAGATACTCTCCCAATGCGCGCGAGCGCTCTCACATTGCGTATAATTCGTCATTATTGTTTATTGTGTTTACGCCCATAGACCAACCAAGTGATCAAGACGCAGGCAATATAAAATAGAACAAAGATTTTCATTGCACCGGCAGGTGAACCAGTCATAGCCAGTGATGTACCAAAGGCTTTCGGAATAAAAAAGCCACCAATTGCACCAATCGCGGAGATAAAACCAAGTGCAGCCGCACTTTCTGTTACCGCTTCTTTTTGAGCATCTTCGTCTGTAGCACCTTGTGCTTTCATGCGATCAATCGTGATTTTTCTAAACACCACTGCAATCATTTGGAATGTGGAGCCGCTACCTAACCCCGCAGTTAAAAACAGCACCATAAAAACACTGAAGAAGGCGATAAATGAACCACCCGCGCCATTGACAGGCAGTGTTAAGAAAAGTAAAGCGGAGAAAATTGCCATAATGATAAAATTAATCAGCGTGACTCTAATGCCGCCAAATTTATCAGACAAAGCCCCACCCACAGGGCGAGCTAATGCACCTAATAAAGGCCCAAAGAAGGCATAATGCAAAATAACGATATCGGGGAATTGGGTTTTAGAAAGCATGGCAAAACCCGCAGAGAAGCCTATAAATGAACCAAAAGAACATAGGTATAAAATACTTAACAACCAGAGGTGCCCCCGTTTTAAAACAGGTAATTGCTGGCTTAAAGAAGCTTTGTTAGCCGCAAGGTCATTCATACCAAACCAAGCCGCAAACGTCAGAATAAGTAAGAAAGGAACCCAAATCCATGCGGCATTTTCTAGCCATAAACGTGAACCATCAGGCTGAACAACACCAGGGCCACTAAACATAGCAAACACACCCACACCAATAACTAATGGTGCAACTAATTGCATGACGCTGACACCCAAATTGCCTAATCCGCCATTTAATCCTAATGCACCGCCTTGGCGTGCTTTAGGGAAGAAAAAGCTAATGTTTGCCATACTGGATGCAAAGTTTGCACCTGCAAAACCACATAGCAGTGAAATCACAATAAAAGTTGAGTAAGACGTTGTGGTGTCTTGCACTGCAAAACCAAGCCAAATACAAGGAATGATTAGAAATACAGTACTCATAGCAGTCCAACGACGACCACCAAAAATAGGAATAACGAAAGAGTAAGGAACGCGTAAAATAGCACCCGATACTGAAGGCAGAGCAGTCAGCATAAACAGCTGATCTGTGGTAAAGTTAAAACCAACTTTGTTCAAATTTACTGCAACGGCACTAAAAAGCATCCATACGCAGAATGATAAAAGTAAACAAGGAACAGAAATCCATAAATTGCGTGAAGCGATCTTTTGACCAGTCTTTTCCCAAAAAGCTTTATCTTCAGGGTGCCAATCTTCGATCACCCCTTTTCTCATTTTTTCTGGGTGTTGAGTGAGTGCCATAACAACCTCGATTAACGGTTAGATTGGCATCTTTGTACGATTAGAATTGTTAATTAGTCATGATCTGCATCAAGCAAACATTTGTTTGTTTTTTGAACTAAAATCATTGTTTACACCTAAGTATTAATAACATAACCCTTAATTTTTCATTTTAAATTAATTAGTTAAATTAAAAACACTATAATTTAGAAGTGAAATTATCCCCATTGGATATTTAGGAGTAATACTTTAGTAGTATATGACATTTGGTGTCTTTTTAAGGCAATATAGCGCCAGAATAAACTTGGAAAAATAACGATGAGTACACATAAAATCCAATGGCACTACCGTTTTTCAATTATTAATCAGATAGCGATATTAATGTTACTTTTCACGCTATTGGGTGTGGTAGGAATGGCGATTTCTAACCATATTATTTTGAGTGTGCAAGGTAATGCTCATGCCATTAATAAATCAGGATCGTTGCGAATGCAAAGCTATCGCTTGCTATCTGCTTTACCTCTAGATGAACAACATCGTTATTATCTTCACGAATTAGAAACCGACTTAGACAGTGGTGAATTACGTCAAGTCTTAAGCAATAAATCGCTACAATCACAATATGCTCAATTAAATACATACTGGAAAGATACCTTAAAACCAACCTTACTTTATGCTCAGCAACGCGATGAAGCTAAACAAGAAGTTGCCTTGTTTGTTTCACAGCTAGATAAACTAGTATTAAGTATCGACCAACTTACAGAACAAAAAATCAGGCTGGTGGCTTATACCCAGCTTATTTTCACGGCACTCACACTGTTATTACTGTTTGGCTCTGTTTGGCATTTCCGTCGCCGTTTATTACATCCTTGGCAACAACTTATGGCGATGGCTAATTCCATTGGTCATGGTGATTTTTCAGCACGTTTCCACCAGCGTACACACCATGATGAAATTGCCACATTGGGTATTGCACTCAACACCATGTCAGAAGAGCTGTCTACGCTGTATAGCGAATTAGAAAAAAGAGTGGTTGAAAAAACTCACGACTTACAACAGAAAAATAAAGTGCTCTCTTATCTCTATCATTCAAGCCAACAATTACACTCTCCGGCACCACTTTGTGCCCGATTAAGACAGATATTATTTGAGCTTCAACAAATCATTCCCGATACTTATTTTCAGATACGTTTATATGAAGATAATCATCACACACTGTTTAATGAAATCAGTTTAGAACTTAAACCACGCGCCGAACATTGTCCTGATCCACAATGTGAACGTTGTGATGATACCTCTTCTGATACCATTCCATTACATAGTGAATTATTGCATTGGGAACTTGCTGATCAAATTCATCGTTATGGATTATTTGTCATGCAACTACCAGAACATACCACGCTAACAGATGAACAGAATAATTTAATGTTATTGCTGACAAAACAGATCTCGGCGATGCTGGCAATGGAACAACAAAACGAGCAACAACAGCAGCTTTTATTAATGGATGAACGTTCGGCTATTGCTCGTGAATTACATGACTCTATTGCTCAATCGCTTTCTTGTTTAAAAATGCAAGTTAGCTATTTGCAGATGCAGTCAGAAACCTTACCCGATAATTGTCAAAAACTCCTTAAAGAGATGCGAGAAGAGCTTAATGTGGCTTATCGTCAATTAAGAGAACTGTTAACCACGTTTCGTTTAAAACTCACCGAGCCAGGATTACTTGCTGCATTAGAAAGTACATTGACTGAATTTAATCAGCGCCTTGGTTTCCCTATTAATTTTGACTATCAATTACCCGCAAAATGTGTGAATTCACATCAAAGTATTCACGTTGTACAAATCGTCCGGGAAGCATTAAATAATATTTTACAACATGCCAATGCCAATTGGGCTGAAGTCTCTTTATCTCTAAATAATGGCATGGTTGAACTAAAAATTAATGATAACGGTGAAGGAATTAGCCCAGAACCTGAAAAATTAAATCATTATGGTCTTATTATTATGCGTGAACGCGCAAATAGCTTAAATGGTTCTTATACTATAAAAGTACGTGAACAGGGCGGTACTCAAGTATTTGTTAAATTTCCATTAATAACTACTCATAAAGACCCTGTCTAAATTGGAGCAAGTCGTAATGAATAATATGGGATCCCCCACAGAAAAAGCGACAATTTTACTCATTGATGATCATCCGATGCTACGCAATGGTGTAAAACAACTTTTAAGCCTCGATACAACACTCACAGTCGTTGGGGAAGCTGGAGATGGTATTCAAGGTGTGAAACTCGCTGAAGAGTTAGATCCTGATTTAATCTTACTCGATCTGAATATGCCAGGAATGAATGGTTTTGAAACACTTGATCAACTTCGATTAAAGTCGTTATCAGGCCGGATCGTTGTTTTTAGCGTATCAAATTATAGCGATGATTTAATCACAGCGTTAAAACGTGGTGCAGATGGCTATCTTTTAAAAGATATGGAGCCTGAAGAATTACTTGCAGCGCTAAAACAAGCAGCCGCCGGAAAAATGGTTGTCAGCCCTACGTTAACCCCTATTTTAGCCGAATCATTACGTGAAGATCGTTCTGAGGGTGAGCGTGATATTGAGCAACTCACCCCGCGTGAACGCGA
This sequence comes from Proteus faecis, assembly GCF_003144395.1. Classification (GTDB taxonomy): domain Bacteria; phylum Pseudomonadota; class Gammaproteobacteria; order Enterobacterales; family Enterobacteriaceae; genus Proteus; species Proteus faecis. The sequence goes on from NZ_PENZ01000035.1 coordinate 44,559, forward strand.
TATTTTAAAACTGATAGCACAAGGATTATCAAATAAAATGATCGCACGTAAGCTTGATATCACAGAAAGTACGGTCAAAGTGCATGTAAAACATCTACTGAAAAAGATGAAGCTAAAATCTCGTGTTGAAGTTGCTGTTTGGGTTCATCAACAACGCGTCGATTAATTAAAGTTAGGTACAATGGGCTGGTGAGTACTCATCAGCTCAACTAACTCTTTTGCCCCTTTTTGTAACGACTCCCCTTTTAGCCACATGGCATGAATAGGCAATCGCAACTCATTTTTCGTATTCTTGAACTGCAGCTGTTTTAATTTACCTTTTTGCAATTGAGCATAAATCAGCGAATAGGGTAAATTCCCCCATCCCATTCCCGCTTCAACCATACCCAAAGCCATTTGAAAACTATCGGTTTGCCAATAATTCGTTGCCACTAATGAGCGCTCATCTCTTAACTCTTTGGTATGACTTGCGATCATAATTTGGCGCACATTGACCAGATCTTCAATAAACACACTTGCAGGGTGTGCTAATGCAATATGACTTGCAGATATTGTTGCCACCAATGACTCAGAACCAAGATATTGAAATTGCTCATCACCATTCACATACAAGCCCCCATAAACTAAGCTTAATTGAATTTTATGCGAATGTAGCATCTCAATAATATCGTCTTGTGCCGCAGTTATCACATTCACATTAAGTAATGGATAACGTTGGGTTAATTCAGATAATGCAGGTAATAAATAATCAGGATTAATATCAGCCGCAACACCAATATTTAAAACACTTTCGAGATCCATGGAAAGCTCTTGTGCGTGCACTTGTAATAATTTTAATTGCTCTGCGATCATTCTGGCATGAGGCTCAAGTGCTTTTGCTTTTTCAGTTGGTTGAGGCTCTCGAGATGATCGCTCAAAAAGTGCATAACCTAATTCAGCTTCCATATTAGCAATCGCCATACTAACTGCTGATGGAACGCGTTTTAATGAACGTGCAGCCGCTGAGAAAGATCCCTTATCCATCACGGCTAAAAATATCGCAATATGTTCACTTGAGAACTGCATGTTCACTCCTGATGTTTCAGTTAAATTGATACTAGCTGACTTTTCCTATCACTCTTACTGATTTATCTTACGACGCTTAATGGCACGGATCCACAGAAAAAGAGAGCACAATGCAAGGTATTAAACGAAAAATTATCTACGTAACAGCATATGAGGTTTTTGGGTGGGTTATTTCATCAGTCGGGCTTGCACTTTTGGCTGATAGTTCAACCGCAGTAACCGGCCCATTAGCGCTTGTGATCACCACAATCGCGGTGAGTTGGAATTTTATTTATAACTGTCTATTTGAATTTTGGGAGAGTCGACAAGTTTCGAGGATCCGAACTTTTAGACGCCGTTTAGTACATGCCATTGGATTTCAGCTAACACTAGTGCTCTATTTAATTCCATTAATTGCGTGGTGGCTTAATGTTTCGTTATGGCAAGCGCTAGTTATGGACTTTGCGCTGATCATCATCATCCCTTGTTATACCTTCATTTATAACTGGATATTTGACAAAGTCTTTGGCTTACCAAAATCCGCATTACCTGAGAATGCACCTGTAGCGTAGATGACAAGTAAATTGAAGGGTGTGATCCGTAATTTGGATCACACTTTAATAGGATAGATATCTTCCAACGCAAATTGTTCAATGCCACCTTCTAATTCGCAACGACCTAAACCAATATTTTTATCATCAGCGGTCGTTCTTCTTAGTAATTTACCTGTTACTTGAGAAAGCGTTGGATCAATTTCAATCACACGATAATACTCTTTCATATAGCTCTCTTCACCTAGCGCCATATAAACTAAAAACTCATCACCTATTTTAATGTTCATCTCGTTTTTACTTACTCTTAGTAGTTAATCTAATGATGATAGAATAAGTTTAGTCTAACTAAAGGCAATAAGAGAAAGATTGACTCACTCGATATTACATTAAGTTAATTTATTAACTTCCAGCTCATCATAATGATGCTGATCAGAATAAAAGACAGTGTTAAATATTGGAAAAAACGCTCTGATAAATAGACAAGTAAATAGCGTGCTAATGGAATGGAGAGTAATGAGCCTAAACAAAGAATAAGTGCCGTGTGGACATCAGTATAACCACCAGCACTATAAGCAATCGCTGATCCACCTGAAAGGATCGTGGTAATAAAAATAGAAGTACCGATTGCCTCTTTAATGCCCATTTGTGCAAAACGCATTAACACAGGCAACACCACTAATCCCCCTCCGACACCAGTTGCACCAAGAACAAACCCAGCACTGACTCCTGGCACAAATAAGGAAGAAAAAGTCACTGAAGAAGGTGGCGGTAAAACAATTAAAGGATTTGAACTTGCTGATCTTCTTAACATTCGCTGTAAAAATAAAATCAATGAAAACACAATGGCAACGATCATTAAAATATTAATACCCGATTCAACACGATCGTAATATTGAGGTTGTGATCCCAGCCATGTCACACCGTAACTTGCTAAGAATGTTGCTGGAAACATTATCCCTAAGATCAATAGTGCAGGTTTTAATGGAATATTACCTAACCGAAAATGGATATAAGAAGATGAGAGCTTCATTAGCATCGAGAGTAAATTTGCTGTTGCAACCGCTGCTAATGCATTCATACCAAAAAGATAAATAAGAACAGGTAATAGAATAACACCACCACCTACACCGGTCGTTGTAATAACTAACCCTATTGCAGCACCAATAATCAGTTGAGTTACAAGCAACATCCAATTTCCTTTTTGGTTAAAATTTAACAAACTTCGATTATAGGCAAAATGACTTATAACCAAAAGGAATTAGATATAACAAATAGGAATATAAATAAAGTTATTATAAAAAAGCCCCTTAATATGAAATGACCTCATAGTGACTGCTCCCCGCCCTGTCGGGCGAGCTTCCCACTTCTTAGACCGCAACCGTCTGTCTAAGGGGCTGATATTATAAACAGATAATATTTTATTAATCAGTAGCTTATTTTTTAATGTTTTTAGTTTATTTCTGCTAACACCATTTCTGCTGAAAAGTAATCACCTGTTTTGGCTTTTTGAACAAGTACACCATCACGAGAAGCGACCACCTGAACCTCCATTTTCATTGCTTCCATAATGGCAATAACATCACCTTCTTTGACTTTGTCACCATCAGATAAGATCCAGCTGTGTAATACACCAGAGATTGGTGCAGTAACTGCTTTTTCATTCTCTTCTTTCTCATGACTGGCATTAATTGCTGTTGGTACTACCGCAGAGAGTGATAATAATTGAGCAGGCAAAGCGAGTTCATGTCGACGACCATCAATTTCAATAAAAGTACGAACGAGCTCTTCATTTTTTGCCGGAGTGCTTCGAGGAAAATAGCTATTTTTCGCCTGAAAATCAGTTTCAATCCAACGGGTATGCACTTTAAAATCTTCTGTAAAATCGGAATGCGCCATCATTTCACAATGGAAAGGCAATACGCTTGCCACACCTTCGATTTTAAATTCAGATAACGCTCGTCGAGCCCGTGCAATGGCTTGTTCACGTGTTGCACCTGTCACTATCAGTTTTGCCATCATCGAATCGAATTGACGTGAAACCTGATTATTTTCCGCAACACCACTATCTACACGAACACCAGGACCAGAAGGCTGAGAGAAGTGTGTAATTAAACCCGGCGTAGGTAAAAAGCCTTTCGCCGGATCTTCCGCATTGATCCTAAATTCAAAAGAGTGACCTCGTGGAACAGGGGTTTTATCAATACTGAGTGGCAACCCGTCAGCAATACGTAACTGCTCTATCACTAAATCGATACCCGCTGTTTCTTCTGTAACCGGATGCTCTACTTGTAAACGTGTATTCACTTCTAGAAATGAGATAATACCATTTGCACTTAATAAAAACTCAACTGTACCGGCTCCGACATAACCCGCTTTAGCACAAATATCTTTAGCTGATTGATGAATACGTTCACGTTGTTCATCTGTTAAATAAGGTGCTGGGGCTTCTTCAATAAGCTTTTGATTACGGCGTTGTAACGAACAATCTCGCGTTCCGACAACAACAACATTACCTAATTTATCGGCGATAATTTGCGCTTCAATATGACGAGGTTTATCTAAGAATTGCTCAACATAACATTCACCGCGACCAAATGCAGTTACAGCTTCTCGTACAGCAGAATGATAGAGCTCTTCAATCTCTTCCATTTTATGAGCGATCTTTAAACCCCGTCCACCACCACCAAAAGCGGCTTTAATAGCAACAGGTAGGCCATATTGCTTGGCAAAATCTAGAACCTCTTTAGCATCATTAACGGGATCTGCGGTGCCATTTACAAGAGGAGCACCGACAGATTGTGCAATTTTGCGAGCTTTCACTTTGTCGCCAAGCACTTCAATCGTTTCTGGGCTAGGACCTATCCAAATAAATCCAGCATCCTGTACTGCTTTTGCAAAATCAGCTCGTTCAGAAAGAAAACCATAACCGGGATGGATCATCGTTGCTTTAGCTTTATGAGCAATATCAATAATTTTATTAATATCTAGATAGCTTTCTTTCGGCAAATTACCCTTGAGTCCATAAGCTTCATCAGCAAGACGAACATGCAGTGCATCAATATCATCATTAGCATAAATGGCAATTGAAGTAGCACCATAATCCTGGCAAGCACGAATAATACGAACAGCAATTTCGCCTCTATTGGCAATCAATACTCTATGCTTCACTCGTTGTTTTTGGTTAATTGTTGTCATGAGTGGCATTCTCCTATCAATATTCTTGAAATTCGGTAATTGGGTTAAAACGAATTTTAGCGTTAACAGGGATCTGCCCTGCGAGTGGTAAGTGATATTCAGCAACAGCGCCAATAACAGGGTATCCTCCTGTTAAAGGATGGTCGTTAAGAAACAAAACAGGTTGCCCATTAATCGGCACTTGTATTGCACCAATGCAAGTACCTTCACTCGATAGTTCTTGTTGTTGTTCTCGTGCCAAAGGTATTTCACCCAATAAACGTAAACCAATACGATTAGACTGTGGCGTCACTTGCCATAATTGAGACGTTAATGTCTTTATCGCTTCAGTTGTAAACCAGTCAGTACGAGGGCCTAAAACGATATCAAGTGTGACGATATCACCTTGTTTTGGCAGTGCAGATATTGGCTGTTCATCGGCAACAATACCGTTTGAGATACTCTCATTATTCAGATGAAGAACATCCCCTTCTTGTAAAGCATTAGGGCCGATTTGTGCCAAAGTATCAAACGCATAACTACCTAACACTTTTGGTAATTTAAACCCGCCTCTCACGGCAAGATAGCTACGCACACCTGCTTTTGGTATACCTAAAATAATTTCATCACCACAACGAACATCTATAGGTTGATAACCAGATAAAGATTCATTCTCTCCCGACTCATGTTTTAGCGTAATAGCGCAATCAGCCCCTGTTAAAGCAATCACACAATCTTGTCTTGCTTTAAGAGTCAGTCCACCTTGTGTTATCTCAAGTGCAACAAAAGTTGTGGGATTACCCACTAAACGATTAGCTGCATGTAAAGCCGGTTTATCAAGTGCACCTGAAGCTGAAACGCCCATTGATGCCGCACCAATACGCCCTTCATCTTGAAATAAAGTTTGTAGCCCCGCTGAAATAACATATAACCCTTTATCATTTAACGAGAGCGAGGAAGTGATGGCTGATTTTTTCTCAGGGAGTGAAACAGTTATTGATGTCTTTTGTGCATCGACAAAATGCACTTCATTACCGGGTAATAGAAAGGCGGGCTGTTCACGAGAGAGATCCCACATTTTTATCTCTGTGGTACCAATAAGTTGCCAACCACCAGGGCTTTGTTGTGGATAAACCCCACTAAATTCACCGGCTAATCCGACAGAGCCTGCAGGGATCCGTGTACGAGGAGTTTTACGACGAGGTACATAGAGCTGGCTTTCATCGGCGATCAAATAAGCAAAACCTGGGGCAAAACCAGTAAATGCAACTTGATAGGTTTGTTCTGTGTGTCTGCGGATCACTTCACTGGTTGTGATCCCTAATAATTCAGCGACCTCATTGAGATCTTCACCTTGATAATGAACAGGGATCGTTAATGATTGTGTTTGATGTGCTGATACCGCTTTGACTTCTAATTGTCGAAGCTGAAACACAAGCTCTTCAGCCGTGATCAGCCACGGTGTATAGTGAATTAAAAGTGTTTTTGCAGCAGGCACAATATCTTGAATAGCAGCAATATCCGCTTGTTTAACAGATTCATACAATGCGAGTGTCTCTTTTAAAGAGGAAAGCTCGACAAGTAAATGAGATAAGTTAACAGGTAAAAAGCGCAAAGTATCATCCTCCCTTATACATGATAAGCTGCATCAGGTACATCGGTGATAAACATATGTCCCGGAGCATGGCTGAGTGCGAAAGGAACACCTGAACGCATCACTGCCGCTTGTGGAGTCACACCACAAGCCCAAAATACAGGGATCTCACCATCTTCAATCCTCACTGGAGAACCAAAGTCTGGCGACATAATATCTTTAATACCTAGAGCATCAGGTGAGCCAATATGTACAGGAGCACCATGTACCGAAGGAAAACGTCCGCTAATCATCACAGCATCCGCGACTTTATCAGCTGGAATAGGACGCATTGAAACCACTAACTCACCTTCTAATCGTCCAGCAGGACGACACAAGCGATTCGTTTTATACATCGGAACATTGCAGTTATCTGTGATATGGCGGATCTCAATGCCCGCTTCTAACATCGGTGTTTCAAATGTAAAACTACAACCAATAAGGAAAGTGACTAAATCAGGATGTTGCTCCCAGACTTTAGTCGCATCCGTGATTTCATCCGCCAATTTTCCATTTTTCCAAACTCGATACAAAGGAATATCAGTACGTAAATCAGCGTGTTCCGCCAAAACTGTATGATAGCTTCCAGCCTCACAAACATCTAATATTGGACAACTTTTTGGATTACGTTGAGCATAAAGCAGAAAATCAAATGCCCAATCACGAGGCAAACTAATCATATTAGCTTGAGTCATTCCCTTCGCCATACCTGCTGTTGGTTTTACTAAACCATTACGAATAGCTAATCGAGCTTCTTGTGCTTTAGCAATGGCATCCGCAGTAGCTTGCATTAAATTACTCATTTTTGTACCTCATTTTTAAGTGACAGAGGTGCAAAAGGTTTAATGCTAACACCATGATTAATCAAAATTTCTTTTACACTTTGAGCAAGCGTTACAGCATCAGGACCATCACCATGAACACAAATAGAATCAGCTTCTATCGCAGTAAAAATACCTTCTATAGACTCAACGCCACCTTCTTGCACAAGCTGTAACATGCGCTGTGCTACATGTTTAGGATCATGTAAAACTGCGCCCTCTTTTTTACGAGAAACCAGCGAACCATCCGCGTGATAAGCTCTATCTGCAAAGGCTTCGGCAATAACACGAAGCCCTTTTTCCTTTGCAAGTGTAATTAAGGGGGAGCCCGCTAAAGCAACTAATACCAATTGAGGATCTACAGCAAGTATCGCCTCAATAACCGCAAGTGCTTGACGTTTATCATGAGCAATTGTGTTATACAACGCGCCATGAGGCTTAACATAAGTCACGCTCAACCCCACTGCTTTAGCCAATCCTTGCAAAGCTCCTATTTGATAAATCACATCTGCGGTTAATTCATCACTGGCGATATCCATATTCCGACGACCAAAACCCACTAAATCAGGATAAGAGACATGTGCCCCTATTGCGACATTGTGTTGTTTTGCTGCTTTTAATGTTTTTAAAATTCCATCTGGTGAACCGGCATGAAATCCGCAAGCAATATTGGCACTACTGACAATTTCCAGCACTGCATCATCATTGCCCATTGTCCATTGACCAAAGCTTTCGCCTAAGTCACTATTTAAATCGATAACTTTTATCATCGTCATTATTCTCTTAAGCAATGTTGAGGTAATTGAAAATAGCCCCCACGGACATAATGCCCATATACCAAGTCAGCGCACAGACAAAAATACCTGACCACAGTAACCATGCTGGATATTTATAACCATTCATAAGATCTTGGCGACGCCATGCAACAAAAATAAATAGTGTCATACCAATAGGTAAAATTAGGCCATTAAAACCACCGGCAAAGACTAATAATGCAGCCGGTGCAGTTCCCATAACCATATAAATGGCGAGTGAAATAGCGATGAATATAATGGTTGCGATATTACGTTGACGCTCAGTAATACCTCTTTTAAATACAGTAATAAATGACATTGAGGTATAAGCAGCACCAATCACACTTGTTAATGCAGCTGCCCATAAAATAAGACCGAAGATGCGTAATCCAGTTAACCCCGCCGCATGTTGAAATGCTTGAGAAGCTGGATTGGCCGCATGGCTAGAAATATCTAATGTTACGCCACTGGCAACCACACCTAAAATAGCAAGGAACAAGATATAGCGCATTAATCCAACAACTAAAATTCCTTTGGTTGCAGCACTTGATACGGCGTCAATATTCTCAATACCCGTTGTTCCTTTATCAAGAAGACGGTGAGCCCCCGCATAACAGATATAGCCCCCCACCGTACCACCAACAATTGTAGTGATCGTAGCGAAGTTAATCGCATCAGGTAAAACAGTTTGTCTTAATGCTTCACCAATTGGAGGATTAGAAGCAAACATTACAAAAACTGTCAGCAAGATCATGACAATACCAAGTACGATAATCATACGATCAATAAAATTACTAGCTTTACGTGATGAGAAAATATAAATCGCAAGTAAAGCACTTAACATTCCACCCCATTTAGGGTCGAGACCAACCATTGCATTAAGCCCTAAGCCAGCACCTGCAATATTACCCACGTTAAACACTAAGCCACCAAAAATAACTAACACAGCAAGTAAATAGCCACTACCTGGTATTGCTTTGTTAGCAATATCTGAAGCACGCATATTGGTAACGGTGATCACTCGCCAAATACTTTGCTGAACAACATAGTCAATAATGATTGATGCCAAAATACCAAATGCAAATGCAGCTCCCATAGTGGCAGTAAAGGTTGCAGTTTGAGTAATAAAACCGGGTCCAATTGCTGATGTCGCCATTAAAAAAATGGCAGCTATTAATGAAGAACGCCGACTTTTTATAAAAGAAGTTGATGTTGTATTTGCAGAATCTTGTGTAGCCATAAGCTACCCCCTTTATCATCATTATTTTAATTATTATTACTAAGGCAATTAACATGCCATTGTTGAGCATGACTACATAATTGTTAACCATCTGATATTAGATTGTTGAACAATTAATAATAATAGATGAATAAATAAGCAAATGGATTTAAATATGGGATGATAAAAGTGCAAAGAAGATCTCACTTTTAACATTTTATTGACAATAATAACTCGTTAGTTAGTCATGAATATGCACTTAAATAAGGCATAGAAAGATCAGTTGCACAAAAATAGTGCACTAAATTAAAGGAAAAATAAGTTTAATCACTAAATTATTGTGAGAAAAAATTAAGTTTTTTTGATAAAAATAAATAGACAGTCATACTCATACAGTGAGAAGTACGACAGAGTGACATAATAGAGGTTATATATTACAAAACACACTGATAGAATAGACGCTTCTATTAAGATAAAGCAGAAGATAATGCAGAAAAAAACATCTCCACAAATTCTTTCTCAAAAAGTCGCAAATATTATTCGGCAAAAAATCACTATTGGAGAATTACCTCCTGGTGAAAGATTATCAGAAACTGCATTAAGTGAAACGCTAGAGATATCACGTAATACTTTAAGAGAGGTTTTTCGTGTTCTTACCCAAGAAGGGCTTTTAACTTATAAGCCTAATCGCGGTGTTTTTGTTTCTGTACCAGATATGGCAAGTATCATGGATATTTATCGTGTAAGGCGATTAATTGAATGTGATGCTCTACGACATTCTTATCCTATGCATCCCGCTATTGTTAGAATGCAAGATAGTGTTAATCAAGCAAAAGTTTTTCAAAAACAACAAGATTGGAGCGGTGTAGGAACCTGTAATATGCATTTTCATACCGCAATTGTTGAACTTTCAGATAGTCCTAGATTGTTTAAACAGTACCAACTTATTCTAGCAGAATTACGTTTAGCCTTCGGTTTATTAAACGATCCTCAATTACTACATGCACCATATATTGAGAAAAATGAGCACATTTTAACGCTTTTAATAGATGGAAAAGCTCAAGAAGCAGCAATAGCAATGGAAAGCTATTTAGAAATTTCAGAAAGAACCGTACTCGCTGCGTTTTCTCGTCATAACTTTTGCTAAAAGATCATAAAAATGCCCTCAATAAGGGCATTTTATATTCAGAATTTACTCACTTTGATCTTTTAAAAACCCCAAACGCAAAAAAGCCAACCCACTGGGTTGGCTTTCTCGTCTTATTTAATGCCTGGCAGTTCCCTACTCTCACATGGGGAGACCCCACACTACCATCGGCGCTA
>NZ_PENZ01000002.1 GCF_003144395.1 Proteus faecis
CCGTCACACAGACGGTTGCGGTCTAAGAAGTGGGAAGCCTCGCCCGACAGGGCGGGGAGCAGTCACTTAAATAGAAAATCCGTAGAATAAAAAACGCCAGATAAAATTAATCATCTGGCGTGGTTCTAATTGAAGCGAACTTCAATAATTATGCGTTTTCTTGTTGGCTTGCTTGAATTGCTGTCAACGCAACGGTGTAGACGATATCATCTACTAATGCACCACGAGAAAGGTCATTTACTGGCTTACGCATACCTTGTAACATTGGTCCGATTGAAACCAAGTCAGCTGAACGTTGTACCGCTTTATAAGTGGTGTTACCGGTGTTCAGATCAGGGAAGATAAACACAGTCGCTTTACCTGCAACGGGTGAATTTGGCGCTTTAGATTTAGCAACGTCAGCCATAACTGCTGCGTCGTATTGTAAAGGACCATCAATCATCAGGTCTGGGCGTTTTTCTTGTGCTAAACGTGTCGCTTCACGAACTTTCTCTACATCGCTACCTGCACCTGAGTTACCAGTAGAATAAGAGATCATCGCAACGCGAGGGTCGATACCGAATGCAATTGCAGAGTCTGCAGATTGAATTGCGATTTCAGCCAGTTGTTCTGCTGTTGGATCTGGGTTAATTGCACAGTCACCATAAACATAAACTTGTTCAGGTAACAGCATAAAGAACACAGAAGACACTAATGAGCTACCTGGAGCAGTTTTGATTAACTGTAATGGTGGGCGAATAGTGTTAGCAGTTGTATGAACAGCACCAGAAACTAGGCCATCTACTTCGCCTTTTTCCAGCATTAATGTGCCAAGAACAACGTTATCTTCTAACTGTTCACGAGCAACAACTTCTGTCATGCCTTTGTTTTTACGTAGTTCAACTAAGCGAGGTACATAGATTTCACGGACTTCTTTAGGATTGACTAACTCAATACCTGTACCTAATTCAACGCCTTGTGCGGTTGCTACGCGACGAATTTCTTCAGGATCGCCTAACAGTACGCAAGTTGCTATGCCGCGATCAGCACAAATTGCTGCGGCTTTAACAGTACGTGGCTCATCACCTTCTGGTAAAACGATACGTTTTTTCGCTTTACGTGCTAATTCTGTTAATTGATAACGGAATGCTGGTGGTGATAAACGGTTAGGGCGTTCAGAATTAGCGGTCAGAGAATCAATCCATTGTGTATTGATATGTTGAGCAACGTAGTTCTGAATTTTTTCAATACGTTCATGGTCATCAGCAGGCACTTCTAAGCTAAAGCTTTGCAGATTTAGAGAGGTCTGCCAAGTGTTTGCATTAACCATAAAAATTGGTAAGCCAGTTTCGAATGCACGTTCACAAAGTTGTTTGATTGGTGCATCGATTTGGTAGCCACCTGTTAGTAGGATTGCACCAATTTCAACGCCATTCATTGCTGCAAGGCATGCTGAAACTAATACATCAGGGCGATCCGCTGAAGTCACTAACAGTGAACCTGGACGGAAATGTTCTAACATGTGTGGAATACTGCGGGCACAGAAAGTCACAGATTTAATACGACGAGTTTCAATATCGCCTTTATTGACGATAGTCGCATTTAAGTGTTTTGCCATATCTGTTGCACGAGTGGCGATTAAATCGAAGTTCCATGGAATGCAACCCAGTAAAGGTAGTGGGCTATTTTTTTCGATGGTTTTTAAATCGACATTAGAGATAATCGCTTTACTTGAATCATCAAAGATTTCAGATAAGTCAGGGCGAGTACGACCTTGATCATCAACAGGTGCATTTAGCTTGTTAACAATAACGCCTGTAATATTTTGGTTTTTTACACCGCCGAATTCAGCACGCGCAAATTCGATACGCTCTTTTAGCTGTTCAACAGTGTTGTTACCTAATGCAGTAACGAAAACAATTTCTGCACCTAATGTTTTTGCAATTTCATAATTTAATGATTGTGCAAAAGGGTGCTTACGCATAGGCACTAGACCTTCGATGAGAACAACTTCTGCATCAGCTGTGTTTTCATGGTATCTAGCAACAATTTCTTCCATCAGAACATCTTTTTGGTTTGAGCTGAGTAGAGACTCAACATAATCCATATTTAAAGGTTCTGATGATTGAATAGTGGAGTGAGAGCGGATAATCGCAGTTGTCTGATCTAAAGCGCCTTTTACACGAGGTTGTGCAATTGGTTTGAACACGCTAAGGCGAACGCCTTTTTGTTCCATAGAACGGATAACACCCAAGCTGACGCTGGTTAAACCTACGCGTGTATCAGTTGGGACTAGCATAATTGTACGGGACACGGAAACCTCTTTAAATATCGGTTGCTCGTTATGTAAAACAGTACTGCCAGCATGACACTGGCAGTACATCAAAGAACTTAAGCGGTCAGGCGACTTGCGTCCTGAGCGATAACTAACTCTTCGTTAGTTGGGATAACAACAGCAAGACGGCTGTTATCGGTAGTGATAATGCCTGATTTACCAAAACGTGCATCTAAGTTACGTTGATGATCAACTTCGAAGCCTAACAGAGACAGTTTTTTCAGAGATAATTCACGTACCATTGCTGCGTTTTCACCGATACCACCAGTAAAGATAATAGCATCTAAACGGCCTTCCATCAGTGCACAGTAAGAACCAATGTATTTCGCTAAACGATGGCAGTAAACGTCCATTGCACGTTTAGCATCTTCTTTAGTATCGTAGTTATCTTCAACATAACGGCAGTCACTAGTAACTTCTGTTAAACCTAACAGGCCAGATTCTTTAGTCAGTAGTTTGTTGATATCTTCAACGCTCATACCTAAAGTGTCGTGTAAATGGAACACGATAGCAGGGTCGATATCACCACTACGAGTACCCATTACTAAACCTTCTAATGGAGTTAGACCCATTGAGGTATCAACACATTTACCGTTAACAACTGCAGAAACAGAACCACCATTACCTAAGTGGCAAGTGATTACGTTCAGTTCATCAACAGGTTTGTTTAACATTTTAGCGGCTTCACGAGAAACATAGAAATGGCTAGTTCCGTGAGCACCGTAACGACGGATGCTGTGATCTTTATATAAGCTATATGGCAGAGCATATAAATAAGCTTCTTGTGGCATTGTTTGATGGAAAGCGGTATCAAATACTGCAACCATTTTTTCAATTAAATGAGGGAATGCTTTACGCGCTTCTTCAATACCAATAAGGTGAGCTGGGTTATGCAATGGTGCAAATGGGATAGCAGCTTCAATGCCTTTGATAACTTCGTCAGTGATCACGACAGATTTAGTGAATTTCTCACCACCATGAACAATACGGTGGCCAATAGAGGCGATTTGTGCAGAAAGTTCTGGTTTTTCTGCCAGAATAGTATTTACGATGAAGTTTAATGCTTCGCTATGAGCAGCGCCTGCGCCTAACGCAGCTTCGTGTTTCTGGCCATCCATTTTCCACTTCAGGCGGGCTTCAGGAAGGTTGAAGCATTCAGCCAAACCTGACAGGAATTCTTCACCATTTTCTGGGTTGATAATTGCAAATTTAAGAGAAGAACTACCGCAGTTCAGTACCAGCACCAGCTTACTTGACATGGAATTACCTATTTATCTTGTTGTCGTAGTGTCTTTTATATTATAAAGACGGTGGTTAATAAAACGTCAATCATAAAAGCCTATCGCATTACTATGATGACATTAATGACGCGCATCATGCTTAAAGTAAAAAACTTGATGCTAATTATAGTTGCCAATCATTAATTGGACGATTTTTATTCACCCATTAGCTTTTCGCGTTAAAATCGGCGAAAAGGGTTGAAAATCACGCCGGCAAACAAAATATAGCGCTTTATTGCCACAAACCTTTAGAATGGGCACAGGATACAGAGTAAAGGCAACAAAGACAAAATATACTTAATTCTACTAAAAGATTTTTATTCTTTATAGGTATTTTTTAAAAGTTACAGAAGAAATTGATTGAGGTCATTATGAGCGAACCGACAGTGACTCCCCCTGGCTTTTTTAAAAAGCTTCGTTTGGGTAACGAGTATTTAAAAACCTGGCCGGTTGAAAAGCAATTAGCACCTGTTTTTCCTGAGAATCGTATTATCAAAGCTACACGTTTTGGTATTCGTTATATGCCACCTATTGCCATTTTTACAATGACATGGCAAATCGCATTAAGTGGTAATTTAGGGCCTGCAATGACGACAGCGCTCTTTGCTTGTAGCTTGCCAATGCAGGGGTTATGGTGGTTAGGTAAGCGTGCAGCAACACCACTTCCAGCTGCGTTATTACGTTGGTTTTATGAAATTCGAGAAAAATTTGAAGAAGCTGGCATCGCTTTAGCACCTGTTGAGCAAACACCAACTTACCTTTCTTTAGCTCATTTATTAAAACGTGCTTTTAAGCAACTTGATCGCTCTTTTCTTGATGATGTGTAGAACATTTGTTCTACCTTCTTCGTTTGTCATGATTGTCATCTGAATTACCCCGTTGAGATCAAAAAACGCGTAGTTAGCACTACTCAATACTTTTGATTAATGACATGATCCTTCCAATAATTTCTTTGGAGAATTAATGATGGAAATGACACACGCACAACGCTTGATCCTCTCTAATCAGTATAAAATGATGACTATGATGGATCCTGATAACGCTGAACGTTATCGTCGCTATCAGACAATTATTGAACGCGGTTATGGATTACAATTACGTGAACTTGATCGAGACTTCGATGAAATGTCAGAAGAGACTTGCCGTACCATTATTAACGTCATGGAAATGTACCATGCACTGCAAGTTTCTCGTGATAACTTAAAAGAACAAGAGATGCCAGATGCTCGTCGCGTCGCATTTATAGGCTTTGATGCGGCGACAGAATCTCGCTATCTTAGTTATGTGCGTTTTATGGTGAATACAGAAGGGCGTTACACACATTTTGATAGTGGCAGTCATGGTTTTAACTCTCAAACACCAATGTGGGAAAAATACCAAAGAATGCTTGCTGTTTGGTTAGCGTGCCCTCGTCAATATCACCTTAGCGTCGTTGAAATTCAGCAAATACTCAATGCGTAATTGCAGTAGATAATAGTTGACGCATCACTGTAAGGTTAAGGTAGGCATAAAATATGGCAATCACATGTAAAGGTTTTCTGTTTGATCTCGATGGAACATTGGTTGATTCATTACCTGTTGTTGAACATTGCTGGGCGTTATTTGGTGAGCGTGTTGGTGTTTCAACACAAGAGATTAATGACTATATCCACGGAAAGCCGGCTATTGAGTCGATTCGCCATTTTATGCCTAATGCAACAGAACAAGAGATAACGGAAACTTTTCGTTGGCTAGAAAAATTAGAGTCAACACAAACAGAAGGCTTAGCACCGCTTCCAGGTTCTATTGCGTTGATTAATCGTCTTAATAGCTTAAATATTCCATGGGCGATTGTCACATCAGGTACAGTTCCTATTGCCACAACGCGCCAATCTGTCACGGGGATCCCTGAACCTAAACATTGGGTTACCGCGGAATGTATTAGTAAAGGTAAACCTAATCCTGAGCCTTATCTTTTAGGTGCCAAAAAATTGGGGTTATTACCAGAAGATTGTGTGGTTTTTGAAGATGCTGCGGCGGGTATTTACTCTGGCTTAGATGCGGGATGCCAAGTCGTTGCTGTTCATGCACCTCTTTCCCTTCCTCGTCGTAATGAAATTCATTTAATTATTGATTCTTTAAATGATATTCAAATCGAGAAGCAAGCTGAAAAAGTGATAATAACACACAAAAGATAGTCTTTTCTTTGATCATATTAGAAGATTTATAGTTGTAAAAATGGTCTACTTATCAATGTAGTGAATTGATGTCTTAAACTGTTTTCACTTATTGCTGATTGAGGCCATTTTGAATAGCGAATTATTATGGGTTTTAAGCCTGCTATTGATAGCTATTGTCCTTTTTACGACCAACAAAATCCGCATGGATGTGGTCGCTTTACTTGTCATCATCGCATTCGTTCTTAGCGGTACACTAACCTTAAATGAAGCTACGGTAGGATTTAGCGATCCGAACGTATTACTTATTGCTGCCCTTTTTGTTATTGGTGAAGGGTTAGTGAGAACTGGTGTGGCTTATCAAATGGGTGACTGGCTAGTTCGTGTCGCGGGTAGCAGTGAAGTTAAAATGCTTGTGCTATTAATGATATGCGTTGCAAGCCTAGGTGCTTTCATGAGTTCAACGGGCGTTGTCGCCATATTTATTCCTGTTGTATTGAGTGTTGCTGCTCGAATGAAAACATCGCCAGGTCGTTTAATGATGCCGTTAGGTTTTGCAGGGCTGATTAGCGGATTAATGACCTTAGTGGCAACGCCACCTAATATGGTTGTTAACAGTGAATTAGTCAGAGAGGGGTTACCGAGTTTTCAGTTTTTCTCTATTACGCCTATTGGTATAGCGGTATTATTCGCAGGCATTCTTTATATGTTGGTAGTACGTCGCTGGCTAGGAAATAACGATAATGGTAAACAAAAAGAAGCTTATCGTCGTACTTTCCGTGATCTTATTCGTGATTATCAGTTAGCGGGACGCGCTCGTCGTTTAGCCATTCGTAAAGGTTCTCCGCTAGTAGGTCATTCACTTGATGAATTGCACTTACGCTCTCGTTATGGTGCAAACGTTGTCGGTATTGAACGCTGGAGGCGGTTTCGGCGTGTTATGGTTAGTGCAACTGGTGGCACTGAATTAAGAGAGCGTGATGTGTTATTAGTTGATATGTCAGCCAGTGATGTCGATTTACGTGAGTTTTGCCGTGAACAGCTGTTAGAGCCTATGGTATTGCGAGGTGAATATTTTTCTGAACAATCTCGTGATGTAGGGCTTGCTGAAGTATCCATGAATCCAGATTCAGAATTATTAGGTAAATCATTAAGAGAAATCAAATTTCGTACTCGTTATGGCCTAAACGTCGTTGCTATTCGTCGTGAAGGAAGTGCCTTACCGGGTAAAATTGTCGATGAGCCATTACGCCTTGGTGATGTGTTATTGGTGATTGGTGATTGGAAACTTATTCGTATTCTTTCGACGAAACCACGTAATTTTATTGTGTTAAATTTAGCAGCAGAAATTGAAACTGTTGCACCAGCTTCATCTCAAGCACCTCATGCACTGTTTTCGTTAGCATTAATGGTGGCATTAATGGTGACAAATGAAGTCCCTAACTTTATTGCGGCACTTATTGCTTGTTTATTAATGGGGAAATTCCGCTGTATTGATATGGAAAGTGCTTATCGTTCTATTCATTGGCCAAGCATTATTTTAATTGTTGGTATGATGCCTTTTGCTGCGGCATTGCAAAAAACAGGCGGTATCGAGCTTATTGTAAATGGCTTAATGGATGTTGCAGGTAGTGCAGGTCCTCAAGTGATGTTGGTGTGTTTATTTATACTTTGTGCATCAATTGGGCTGTTTATCTCAAATACGGCAACCGCAGTATTAATGGCACCAATTGCTATTGCCGCTGCAAACCAAATGAATGTGTCACCATTACCGTTTGCCATGGTGATTGGTGTTGCTGCATCGGCAGCCTTTATGACTCCGGTTTCATCACCTGTTAATACGCTTATTCTTGAGCCCGGGGGATATAAGTTTGCCGATTTTATTAAGATTGGTGTGCCATTTACAGTTATTGTGATGTTGATTAGTGTCTTCCTGATCCCGCTATTATTCCCATTCTAAATATCAATACTTTTGTTTTGCTGAAACGCTGTTTGTTAATTAATAAACAGCGTTTTTTATTTATTGGGCGGTGGTTTTTTATTTGATGTATGCGACACATCTATGAATGTGTGTTTTTTTAAAATCTTTCTTAGAAAAAAAAGTATAGTCATATTATTGAGTTGAAAATAATTTAATAAGAGAGATATATAATGGATATAAGAAATATAAGCCCCCAAAAAACCATTTCGATTCAGAATGATAAAAATAGTCAAGATGACAAAGGAATAAGCGCTCTATCAAACAGCAGTAGAGAATTTAAAACTAATGGTAATAATCATACATCAAAAGAAAGTAACAAAGTATTAAGTGGTAAAATAAAAGAAATAATAATAGAAAAAAATAGTCAAGGTAAATCAACAGCAAGAGTGAGTAATAAAAATATTGTTTTTTCTAGCGAACATAATAAAAATTTGACTCAAAGTGTTAGCGATGATCTAAAACAGATAAAACAGGCTATTTCTGCACGTCGTACTGTTTTTAAAGGATTAATCGCGAATAGTTTGATTAATAATAAAGAAAGTGTGGGGAATGAGATATTATCAAAGTATAATAATTTTACTTCATTGGCACCTGAGTTTCATGATAAAGCATCAAAAGCAATGACTAATTTTTCTATTTCATTAGAGTTAAAAAACGCAGATGAGGCAATAATTTTTTCTATATTAGAAAATAATAATAAGAATGATTCTGTTGAGTATGTAAAGGAATATTTAAATGAGAAATACCAAGGATATATAGACGCTAGAAAAAATAAATTGAATATTACTAATAGAGCGAAAAGTATATTAAAAACGATGGAGTCAAATAAATTTGATAAAAAAATAGAAGATCTTTTTGAACTTGTTAATGATTTTAAAAATAAAAATATTGTTAGAAATGAAAGTAAATTAAATACACATGATATTTTTCAAGGAATTGCTGAACACTATCTTAATGATAAAAATATTCATGTTAATTTAGAACAAGCCGAAAATATTATTGAAAAAATGATCAAAGATAAAGGTCTAGAGTTTGCTGCTACATTAAACTCAGAAAAACGATTAGAGACAGTTAATTCAGCAATTGACCAAACATTAGATTATATAAAAGCACTAAAACTTGATGAAAATAAAAATGATATAATAATGCTTGCTATGGGAAAAACAAAAAGTATCAATAGAAGTAATGTGTTTATTAGAGGTATGAAAGGAATAAGAAATTTAGTTATTGGTAAAGATAATAGCAAAATTGATAGACTAAATAAATTAACAGAAGGTTTGATCGTAAGTTTTGAATCCAATACATTGAAGTTTTTAGCAGAAAATATAAAGGAAATGGAAAATATAAAACAAATAAAAAGTATGGATGATAAGGATATTAATTCTGATAAAAACAATATAAAAAATGAAGAGTGATGTATATCAGTAAATTATAGTCTCAACGTTAAAGTGAGTGATTATTATCACTCACTAATTTCATCCAGCGATAAACTAAACCCCGGGACAAACACTTTTATAAAATAGTCCATTTCTGGGCTATTTCTCTCAGCTAAGGTTTTTTCTAACCGATTTTTCGCTAAATTAAATTCGCTATTACCGGCTGCTAACTCTTCAAGGCATTTTAAATAAGCACACAGACTGTCGGCTTGTTTTACAATAAATGTTTCCTCCTCGCTATGTAATTGCTCATCAATAAGAGGGCGAAAATCATCTTGTAATTCTTCGGGTAACATTTCAATTAGTTTTTGCTGTGCGTATTTTTCTATTTTTTTATATTCATGAGCAATTTGTGGATTGTGATATTTTATGGGAGTTGGCATATCACCAGTAATGACTTCACTGGCGTCATGATACATCGCCTGTAATGCAATACGTTCAGCATTAACATTACCATTAAACATCCGATTTTTAATTACAGCGAGTGCATGAGCAACAAAAGCCACTTGTAAACTGTGCTCAGAAACATTTTCTTGGCGAATGTTACGCATTAAAGGCCAACGAGTAATGAGTTTTAAGCGAGAAAGGTGGGCAAAAAAATAACTCATAATATCTCCCAATTGCGTGACTGAAGACATTATTGTGAGTGGATAATAGATAGATGTAAACATTAATAAAAAAGAAAATAAAAAACGCAATATAACGTATTGTAATATTGCGTTTTATTTTAGGTGTAGACAATTTTATTGATGATAACCCACAATAAAACGACCAAATTTTTGAATTGCCATATCTAAATCATCTTCGCGCGGAAGAGTAACGATACGGAAATGGTCAGGGTATGGCCAATTAAAGGCAGTACCTTGCACTAATAAGACTTTTTCTT
Organism: Proteus faecis; assembly: GCF_003144395.1. GTDB lineage: Bacteria > Pseudomonadota > Gammaproteobacteria > Enterobacterales > Enterobacteriaceae > Proteus > Proteus faecis. The sequence continues at coordinate 10,054 of NZ_PENZ01000002.1, forward strand.
GCAGTAACAAATCAAGGATCATTTTCTGATCGTTTTTAATACTGTAGCGGTTAAGGTCTATTTTAGGGAACATATACAATGCCCCCATAGGTTTAACACAAGAAACCCCTGGAATTTGATTAATGAGCTCCCAAGCGCGATTGCGTTGTTCGTATAAACGACCACCCGGCAGGATAAATTCACTAATACTTTGATAGCCTCCCAATGCCGTTTGAATAGCATGTTGCATTGGTACGTTGGCGCATAAACGCATCGATGCCAGCATATCTAAGCCTTCAATATAGCTTTTAGCCTGCTTTTTAGGGCCATTTAATACCATCCAACCTTGACGGAAACCTGCAACACGGTAAGTTTTTGATAAACCATTAAATGTGACGGTTAATAAATCGGGGGCCATGGCAGCGATAGAATGATGTTGTGCATCGTCATACAGAATTTTATCGTAGATCTCGTCAGCGAAGATAATCAGGTTGTGTTGACGTGCTATTTCAACGATTTCCATCAGAATATCTTTGCTATACACCGCACCTGTTGGGTTATTTGGGTTGATAATAACAATACCACGGGTATTTTTTGTAATTTTACTGCGGATATCATCTAAATCTGGGAACCAACCTTGTTGCTCGTCACACATATAGTGAACAGCATTTCCTCCTGAAAGAGAAACTGCGGCTGTCCATAATGGATAATCAGGCGCAGGTACGAGCATTTCATCGCCGTTATTCAATAAGGCTTGCATCGCTTGTACGATTAATTCAGAAACACCATTACCAATATAAATGTCTTCAACAGTGATATCTCTCATATCACGAGCTTGATAATGCTGCATGATAGCTTTACGCGCAGAAAATAGACCTTTAGAGTCGCTATAACCTTGAGAGCTTGGTAAGTTGCGGATCACATCTACTAAAATTTCATCTGGTGCTTCAAAGCCAAAAGGTGCCGGGTTACCAATATTGAGTTTTAAAACTTTGTTACCTTCTTCTTCCAGACGTTTTGCTTCTTGCAAAACCGGACCTCTAATGTCGTAACAGACATGTTCGAGTTTGTTTGATTTTTTAATCTGATTCATAGCGCGTTTACCTAATAGGGTCTGACTCGTATCTTTATTGTGATTATGGCGACGTAGCGACATTTATCGCCGGTTGCTATTCATATAGAAAGATACAAATGAAAAGGTTATCCCAGCAAATAACTGTTCTATCACTCTACTCTTACGTTACAAACTTTTGAAGATGCTAGGTAATTTTTGGTGTAAAAGGTCATTTTATTCTTAGAATGTTATTTTGATGACTGATTGTATTGCTTATTGTGGATTTATATTTTGGTTTTGATGAATAATCTGGATTATTATTCTACTGGAAAGGGGCTTTTTAGTGTGTCGATTAGAAATAAGTTGATGTGATAGATTGGTAGGTGAAATGTTGCATAATCAATTATTGAATAATTTTATCGGATTTGTATTATCTGACTTAATATATTAAATTTTCAAATAATATGGTTAAATCTACTTTATTCTATAGCAATCAATTAGTTTAAGTATAAATTAAATTTAAATCTTAAATTTAGTTTATAGGGGGAAATACTTAAATCCGAATGCATAGTTAAGATAATTTAAATTATTTTCAAAATGTTAAAATTTATGAATGAGAAAGCAACATAGTATGATCTAAGTCTAACTTGTGATGACGGTATAGAGTTCTTTCTTGTGAATGCCTGAAATGATAATAAAATTTAATTTGTTACAAAAAGATGCAATTCCTTTCTATCTAGGAGGTGTAAACGATAAGAAACAAATGTAAAGTATTCAGTATGTCTTTGCTCTCCTTTTCAGAGTAAAGTACAGTCTGAATCGGAAGTCTTTTTTAGACTTTTGATATAAAACACCAGGTATATGTAATTTAAAAATCAAAAATAAGTGAAGAATAAACAATGATTAATGCAAATCGTCCGATAATGAATCTCGACCTCGATCTGCTTAGAACGTTTGTAGCTGTAGCAGATTTGAACACTTTTGCAGCCGCCGCTGCTGCTGTATGTCGAACCCAATCTGCTGTGAGTCAGCAGATGCAACGTTTAGAGCAATTGGTGGGCAGAGAGCTTTTCGCCCGTCATGGTCGTAATAAACTTTTAACAGAGCATGGTCTACAACTGTTAGGTTATGCGCGTCAAATTCTGCGTGCAAATGATGATGCAACGGCATCATTAACGTATAGCGATGCAGAAGGGGAGCTACGTATTGGTGCTTCTGATGACTCTGTCGATACTTTATTACCGTTTTTGTTAAATCGTATCGCGTCAGTGTATCCTCGCTTAGCTGTTGATGTACGTATTAAGCGTTCTCAATATATTGAGACAATGCTAGATAATCATGAAATTGATTTAGCGTTAACAACAGCACGTATAGGTCATCACCCACGTACAGCGTTACGTACTGCACCCGTGTTATGGCATTGTGCGCCAGATTTCCAATTACAAATGAATGAACCTATTCCTTTAGTTGTTATGGATGAAACGAATCCATTCCGTCAATTAGCGATAAACACGTTAGATGACGCTGGAATTCAATGGCGTGTTGCTTATGAAGCGGCTTCTTTATCCGCTGTTCGTGCGGCAGTTAATGCCGAAGTGGGTATTACTGCTCGTCCACTGGAAATGCAAAATGCCGATTTGCGTATTTTAGGTGAAAGTGAAGGGTTACCTCGCTTACCTGAAACACAATATTGGTTATATCGTAACTCTGATGAACAAAATGAAGCAGTGTTAACGGTATTCAATGCAATTGAAAACAAGAAAACACCTTATACCGTTACTGCATCTGAAGATATTAGCTCTACTGAACTTGAATAATCACATTAATCATTGTGTGAATTTTTAGCGTTAAAACACAAAAATTAAAGATTAAAATAGAGTCAAATAGAACTGGATAGTGATGAATAATAATAAACGGGAATAGATGCAATGAAGTGCATTTATTCCCGTTTTTTTATTGCTTCTTTTTGAAATAGTAACATTATGTTAATAATTATGTTGTTTTATGTATTTATCTTTGTGACATTTCATTCCATAACTACCTTAACTGTTTGTTAAAAAAATGTTTACCTTCCCCCTTGGTTAATCACTTGTAGGATTTGTTAACAAATAAAAAGTTTGTCTAGGTTTTAAGAGAATAAAAAAGTAAATCTAAGCGGATATTTGACCTTCTCCACAATATTAGAAAGTTAATTTGTTAAAATTTGGATAAATTTTAAACTGATTAGGTGTTTTTTCGACTATTTTGTGAGTTTGATCAAAAAAATAAGGCACATTTGCCTGTGTTTAGTCAGGTTTTTCCTGAGATACTGGTGTAGTAAAATCGAATTATCGGTTAGACTAAGCGTGTTAGCATAAAGTTTGTCGGTTGACTGACACGTTTTAGCATTAACCCATAATCTAGTGTTAAAAATGAGTGTTGATTTTGTTAAATCGCGATAGAAAACTGAGTGATTTGTCGCAAAGTTTTCTAAAAAAGAAAAAAGGTATAAATAGACTGTTATTATTTCTTTAATTAGCAAGTCTGTTTAATTCGCCTTTTTTTCGTAATTAGAAATGTGGTGTAAACCGCCGGATAAGAGTTGGTTAATTGACACCACCTTTGATGAGTAAGCAATGAGTATGTCTACAACCACTGAAGTTATCGCCCATCATTGGGCATTTGCTGTCTTCCTCATAGGCGCATTGGGATTATGTTCGCTCATGTTGTTGGGTGCCCGCTATTTAGGTGGACGCGCACAGGCAAGGGCAAAGCATGTTCCTTATGAATCTGGTCTTGATTCTGTTGGCAGCGCTCGTCTGCGCATGTCAGCTAAATTCTATTTAGTTGCCATGTTTTTCGTTATTTTCGATGTTGAAGCACTGTTTCTTTATGCCTGGGCTGTTTCCGTTCGTGAAGTTGGCTGGTTAGGCTTTATTGAAGCGTCAGTCTTCATCGCTATTTTATTAGCTGGATTATTCTATTTGGTTCGTATAGGCGCATTAGATTGGACGCCTGTTCGCTCTCGCCGTGAAACTGCGAGTAAAAGCCATGTTCGATTAACCAGCGGCAAACATCCGCAGCAGTAATAAGCGAGGCATTAGAAATGGATTATACGCTCACCCGCATAGATCCGAACGGTGAGAATGACCGTTATCCCCTGCAATCACAGGAAATTGTCAGTGACCCATTAGATGCTCACGTTCATCGCAGTGTGTATATGGGAAAACTGGAACATGCGTTGCATGACGTTGTGAACTGGGGACGGAAAAACTCTTTATGGCCATATAACTTTGGTCTTTCCTGTTGTTACGTTGAAATGGTGACATCATTTACGGCTGTACATGACGTAGCTCGTTTTGGTTCAGAAGTATTACGTGCATCTCCTCGTCAAGCTGACTTTATGGTGGTTGCAGGTACTTGCTTTACTAAGATGGCACCCGTTATTCAGCGTTTATACGATCAGATGTTAGAGCCTAAATGGGTTATCTCTATGGGGGCATGTGCCAACTCTGGTGGTATGTACGACATCTACTCAGTGGTGCAAGGTGTTGATAAGTTCATTCCAGTTGATGTGTATATTCCTGGATGCCCTCCACGCCCGGAAGCTTATATGCAGGCACTGATGTTATTACAAGAGTCCATTGGTAAAGAACGTCGCCCATTATCATGGGTTGTCGGCGACCAAGGCGTTTACCGTGCCAATATGCAATCAGAACGAGAAAGAAAACACGGTGAACGTATCGCAGTGAAAAATCTGCGTACTCCTGATGAAATTTAAAGGCTTTTGCCTAAGACGTAACCAGAGCAATGTGTTGCGATCATAGTAACCCTGATCAAAGTTGTGGTGAATAGAAATGACCGATCAGATAGCGCAAAAAGGCGCTCGGCCAGCGTGGGAAACGACCGATCATATTGATGATCAGGTGGTGAATGAACTGCGTCAGAAATTTGGTCCAGATGCCTTTACGTTCCAGCCTACTCGTACTGGCATGCCAGTTGTTTGGGTAAAACGGGAACAACTCATTGAGGTAATGTTATACCTCAAATCTTTACCAAAACCTTATGTCATGCTGTTTGATATGCATGGTTTTGATGAGCGTCTTCGTACGCATCGTCAAGGCTTGCCCGCAGCGGACTTTTCCGTTTTCTATCATCTGATATCAATCGATCGTAATAAAGATATTATGCTGAAAGTTGCATTAAGTGAAAATGATCTTAATGTTCCGACTATCACATCTATCTTTCCTAACTCGAATTGGTATGAGCGTGAAGTGTGGGATATGTTTGGAATTGTCTTTAATGGGCATCCAAATTTACGCCGTATTATGATGCTTCCTGATTGGGAAGGTCATCCACTGCGTAAAGATTATCCTGCTCGTGCGACAGAGTTCGATCCTTATGTGCTGACAAAGCAGAAACAGGATCTGGAAATGGAATCGCTGACATTCAAACCTGAAGAGTGGGGGATGAAACGCGGTACTGAGAATGAGGACTTTATGTTCTTAAACCTCGGTCCAAACCATCCATCATCTCACGGTGCATTCCGTATTATTCTTCAGCTTGATGGCGAGGAGATAGTCGACTGTGTGCCAGACGTGGGTTATCACCACCGTGGTGCTGAAAAAATGGGTGAGCGCCAATCTTGGCATAGCTATATTCCATACACAGACCGAATTGAATACCTCGGCGGATGCGTTAACGAAATGCCTTATGTACTTGCGGTAGAAAAACTTGCCGGTATTGAAGTACCTGAACGCGTTAAAGTTATTCGTGTCATGCTGTCAGAGCTATTCCGTATTAATAGTCACTTACTGTATATCAGTACCTTTATTCAAGACGTTGGTGCAATGACACCGGTGTTCTTTGCCTTTACTGACCGTCAGAAAGTTTACAACATCGTGGAAGCGATTACTGGATTCCGTATGCATCCTGCATGGTTCCGTATCGGTGGTGTTGCTCATGATTTACCTCGCGGTTGGGAACGCTTATTACGTGAATTCTTAGATTGGATGCCAAAACGTCTAGATTCTTACGTAAAAGCAGCACTGCAAAACAGTATCTTGAAAGGTCGTACTATTGGTGTTGCCTCATATAATGCTAAAGAAGCATTAGATTGGGGTGTGACAGGTGCAGGTCTTCGCGCAACAGGCGTTGAGTTTGATGTCCGTAAATGGCGTCCATATTCAGGTTATGAAAACTTTGAATTTGAAATCCCTGTCGCAAGCAATGGTGACTGTTATGATCGCGTAATGCTGAAAGTAGAAGAACTACGCCAAAGCTTACGTATTCTGGAACAGTGCTATAAAAACATGCCAGAAGGGCCATTTAAAGCAGACCATCCACTGACAACGCCTCCACCAAAAGAGCGCACATTACAGCATATTGAAACCATGATTAACCATTTCTTACAGGTTTCATGGGGTCCAGTTATGCCTGCTAATGAATCATTCCAGATGGTTGAAGCCACGAAAGGGATCAACAGCTATTACTTGACTAGTGATGGTAGCACGATGAGTTACCGTACGCGTATTCGTACGCCAAGTTTTGCTCACTTGCAACAAATCCCTGCGGTTATCCGCGGTAGTCTGGTTTCTGACTTGATTGTGTATCTGGGAAGTATTGATTTTGTAATGTCGGATGTGGATCGTTAATCATGCAAAATGAATTAAACCAAAAAGATGATGCCGTGCAGATCGAAATCGTTGATGTAACACATTCAAAGAAAGCAACGTTTGTTTTAACTGAAGAAGAACGTGCTGAAATTGAACAAGAAAAACATCATTACGAAGATCCTCGTGCAGCTTCTATTGAAGCACTGAAAATTGTGCAAAAGAACCGAGGTTGGGTTGAAGACGGCGCGATTTATGCGATTGCGGATGTTCTTGGGATCCCTGCAAGCGATGTTGAAGGCGTTGCTACGTTCTATAGCCAAATTTTCCGTCAACCCGTTGGCCGTCACATCATTCGTTTTTGTGACAGCGTGGTTTGTCATATTACAGGTTATCAAGGCATTCAGGCAGCAATTGAAAAGCATCTTAATATCATTCCTGGTCAAACTACACCAGATGGTCGCTTTACATTACTGCCAACCTGCTGTTTAGGTAATTGTGATAAAGGTCCTACTATGATGGTAGATGACGATACTCACAGCTTTGTTAAACCTGAAGAGATTGAAACGTTACTGGAGCAGTATCCATGACAGCAATTTCAGGAGCAAAACCGATTATTCGTAGCGCGGAAACGCATCCGCTAACGTGGCGCTTACGTGATGATCGTCAGCCTGTATGGCTGGATGAATACCGTGCTACAAACGGTTATAAAGCGGCAGAAAAAGCATTAAAAGGTATGTCCCCGACTGAGGTGACCACTGAAGTTAAAGATGCTGGTCTAAAAGGTCGTGGTGGTGCTGGATTCTCAACAGGCTTGAAATGGAGCCTGATGCCAAAAGATGAAAGCATGAATATCCGTTACATCCTTTGTAACGCGGATGAAATGGAGCCGGGTACTTATAAAGACCGTCTCTTAATGGAAGAACTTCCACATCTGTTAATTGAAGGGATGATCATCGGTGCTCACGCACTCAAAGCTTACCGTGGTTATATTTTCCTTCGCGGAGAATATATCGAAGCGGCTAAGAATTTACGCCATGCCATTGAGGAAGCAAAAGCAGCAGGCTTTCTTGGTAAAAATATCTTTGGTTCAGGAATTGATTTTGAACTGTTTGTTCACACAGGTGCAGGTCGTTACATCTGTGGTGAAGAGACCGCATTAATCAACTCATTAGAAGGTCGTCGTGCCAACCCGCGTTCTAAACCTCCATTCCCTGCAACATCAGGTGCATGGGGCAAACCAACGTGCGTCAATAACGTAGAAACACTGTGTAACGTACCTGCAATTATTGAACACGGCAAAGATTGGTATATCGGCTTAAGTGAAGGCAAAAGCCCAGATGCGGGTACTAAGTTAATGGGGTTCTCAGGTCGCGTGAAATATCCGGGCTTATGGGAATTACCATTTGGTACAACAGCGCGTGAGATCCTTGAAGATTACGCGGGTGGTATGCGTGATGGTCTTAAGCTGAAAGCATGGCAACCGGGTGGTGCAGGTACTGACTTCTTAACAGAAGATCACCTCGATCTTCCAATGGATTTTGGCACGATAGCAAAAGCTGGTAGTCGTTTAGGTACAGCACTTGCGATGGCGGTAGATAATGAAATTAATATGGTTTCATTAACCCGTAACTTAGAAGAGTTCTTTGCGCGTGAATCTTGTGGCTGGTGTACACCTTGTCGTGATGGTTTGCCATGGAGTGTCGAAATCTTACGTGCGATAGAAAACGGTAAAGGTCGCCCTGGTGATATCGAAACTCTTGAGCATTTATGTCGTTCTTTAAGTCCAGGACACACATTCTGTGCTCACGCACCGGGTGCAGTAGAACCTTTACAAAGCGCCATTAAATATTTCCGTGAAGAATTTGAGGCTGGCATTATTCAAGAAGATTATACCAATGCCAACTTGATCCGAGGTATTCAGCCTAACTTGCTGAAAAGCCGTTGGTAATTTTTCACGACACATTTTAGGTTTAACGCCTGCTGTGCAGGCCTTTGGGAAGCATGCTGACTATGGCTACGATTCATGTAGACGGCAAAGAATATGAAGTTAACGGGGCTGATAACCTGTTAGAAGCCTGTCTTAATTTAGGCTTAGATATTCCTTATTTTTGCTGGCACCCAGCGCTGGGAAGCGTTGGCGCTTGCCGCCAGTGTGCGGTGAAGCAGTATCAAAATGCTGAGGATACCCGCGGTCGTTTAGTGATGTCTTGTATGACACCAGCGACTGATGGCACGTTTATCTCTATTGACGACGAAGAAGCGAAGAAATTTCGTGAAAGCGTTGTTGAATGGTATATGACAAACCATCCTCATGACTGTCCAGTTTGTGAAGAAGGTGGTAACTGTCACCTTCAAGATATGACGGTAATGACAGGTCATACTATGCGTCGCTATCGCTTTACGAAGCGTACACATAGAAACCAAGATCTGGGACCGTTTATTTCTCATGAAATGAACCGTTGTATTGCTTGTTACCGCTGTGTTCGTTACTACAAAGACTATGCTGATGGTACTGATCTTGGCGTCTTTGGTGCACATAACAACGTATTCTTTGGGCGCGTTGAAGATGGCACATTAGAGAGCGAATTCTCGGGTAACTTGGTTGAAATTTGTCCAACAGGTGTATTTACTGATAAAACTCACTCATCGCGTTATAACCGTAAGTGGGATATGCAGTTTGCACCAAGTATTTGTCAAGGCTGTAGCATGGGTTGTAACACAAGCCCAGGTGAACGTTATGGTGAATTACGTCGTATTGAAAACCGTTATAACGGGACGGTAAACCGCTATTTCCTTTGTGACCGTGGTCGTTTTGGCTATGGCTATGTGAATTTAGCAAGCAGACCTCGTCAGCCTAAAAAACGTTTAGGCAGTAACTGGTTAGAAATTAGTGCAGTTCAAGCGACTCAAGCTGCTGCGGATATGCTGAAGAAAAGTCAGCGTATTGTGGGTATTGGTTCGCCTCGTGCAAGCATTGAAAGCAACTTTGCATTACGTGAAGTTGTTGGCACTGAAAATTTCTATAGCGGTATCTCTGCATCAGAGCAAAAACGACTGACTTTAATGTTAGATATTTTACAAAAAGGTGGTGTTCATACTCCATCTCTACGTGAAATTGAAGATTACGATGCTGTTTTAGTGTTAGGTGAAGATTTAACACAAACAGGTGCTCGTATGGCACTGTCTGTACGTCAAGCAGTAAAAGGTAAAGCACGAGAAATGGCAGCAGCTCAAAAAGTGGCTGACTGGCAAATTGCTGCGATTATGAATATCGGACAACGTGCAAAATATCCACTATTTGTCACTCATGTTGATGAGACTCGCCTTGATGATGTTGCCGCATGGAGTTATCGCGCACCGGTTGTTGATCAAGCGCGTTTAGGCTTTGCGATTGCAAATAATATTAATGGTGAAGCACCTGCTGTTGATGGTATTGATGAAGCGCTGAATAAACATATTGAAATGATTGTTCAAGCACTTTCTCAAGCGAAGAAACCATTAATTATCAGTGGTAGTCACGCCGGTAGTGAAGAGGTTATTAAAGCAGCAGCTAACATTGCTTTTGCATTAAAAGCAAATGGTAATGAAGTCGGACTTTCTTTCGTTGCTGATGATGCAAACAGCATGGGTCTTGCCATGATGAATGCACAGCCACTTGATGATGCATTAAAAATGATGCGCAGTGGTCAAGTTAACACAGTTGTTGTCATGGAAAATGATTTATATCGCCATTACGATGCTGACGTTATTGATGAAGCGATTGCTAAAGTCGATAACGTGATTGTTATCGATCACCAGCAAACAGACATTATGGCGAAAGCACATCTTGTTCTACCTGCATCTTCATTCGCTGAAAGCGATGGAACAATGGTGAGTCAAGAGGGCAGAGCACAACGTTACTTCCAAGTTTTTGAGCCTTCTTTCTATAACAAAGACGTGGTGATGCATGAAAGCTGGCGTTGGTTGAGCGCTGTTGATTCACAATGGCATGAAAGAACACTGGATTGGACACAGTTAGACAATGTTATTGCGCATTGTGCAACCAGTCTTCCTCAGTTTGCTGGCATTGTTGATGCTGCACCGAATGCATCATTCCGTATTCGTGGACAGAAACTAGCTCGTGAACCACATCGTTATAGTGGTCGTACTTCTATGCTGGCGAATGTGTCTGTTCATGAACAGCGTCAACCAAAAGATATCGACACCCCATTTGCATTCTCAATGGAAGGTAATAACAGCCCAACAGCCCCTCGTCAGCAAATTCCATTTGCATGGGCACCGGGTTGGAACTCACCTCAAGCATGGAATAAATTCCAAGCAGAAGTGGGGGGGAGCTTACGTTTTGGCGATCCGGGCGTGCGTTTAATTGAATGTGGTGATAATACACTTGGCTACTTCACTGATATTCCTGCGCCATTTAATGCTCAGAAAAATCAATGGACTGTCGCACCTTGCTACCGTTTATTTGGTAGTGAAGAGTTATCACAACGCGCTGAAGTTATCCAATCTCGTATGGAAACTGCTTATTTAACATTGAGTGAATCTGATGCCCAAGCATTAGCGTTAACTCAAGGTCAACAAGCTATGTTTATTTACGAAGGCCGTGAATTCACCTTACCTGTGAAAATCAGTGCTCACCTGACTCAAGGTCAAATTGGCTTGCCGTTAGGTATGGCTGGTATTTCTCCATCGCTGGTGGGTGTATCGGTTCGTCAACTGCGGGGTATTGCATAATGAGCTGGTTATCTCCTGAAGTTACAGAGATTTTACTCACTGTTTTAAAAGCCGTCGTGATCTTGCTTGTCGTGGTTACTTGTGGTGCTTTTATGAGTATGGGGGAACGCCGTTTACTGGGGTTATTTCAAAACCGTTATGGGCCTAACCGTGTAGGTTATGCTGGTTCAGCACAGCTAATTGCGGATATGATCAAAATGTTCTTTAAAGAGGACTGGATCCCGAAATTTGCTGACCGCTTTATCTTTACCATTGCGCCAGTGATTGCGTTTTCATCTTTACTATTGTCATTTGCGATTGTACCGGTTAGCTCGACATGGGTTGTTGCTGACTTAAACATTGGTATTTTGTTCTTCTTGATGGTTGCCGGTATTGCGGTGTATGCCGTGTTATTTGCAGGTTGGTCAAGTAATAACAAATATTCATTGTTAGGTGCAATGCGTGCATCAGCACAAACCGTAAGTTATGAAGTGTTCTTAGGACTTTCAATCTTAGGTGTTGTTGCACAAGCGGGCTCTTTTAACCTGACTGACATCGTAAACTCACAAGCAAATATGTGGAATATTATCCCACAATTCTTTGGTTTTATTACGTTTGCCATTGCTGGGGTTGCTGTTTGTCACCGTCACCCATTTGACCAACCAGAAGCAGAGCAAGAGCTAGCTGATGGTTATCACATTGAATATTCTGGTATGAAATTCGGTTTATTCTTTGTTGGTGAATATATCGGGATCGTTGCGGTATCGGGTCTTATCGTGACGTTATTCTTTGGTGGTTGGCAAGGTCCTTTCTTACCGTCATTCGTTTGGTTTGCACTGAAAACAGGATTCTTCATGATGATGTTTATCCTTATTCGTGCTTCGTTACCGCGTCCGCGGTATGACCAAGTGATGTCTTTCGGTTGGAAAATTTGCTTACCGTTAACACTTATTAATCTGCTGGTAACTGCTGCAGTGATACTTTACAACGCTCAATAAGGGGTGATTGAACCATGACTTTAAAAGAGTTATTGACTGGTTTCGGCACCCAGGTACGAAGCATTTGGATGATTGGTTTACATGCCTTCGCCAAACGTGAAACACAGATGTACCCGGAAGAACCTGTCAATGTAGCACCACGCTATCGTGGACGTATTGTGTTGACGCGTGATCCCGATGGTGAAGAGCGCTGTGTTGCTTGTAACTTGTGTGCAGCAGTCTGTCCAGTAGGCTGTATTTCATTACAGAAAGCAGAACATGAAGATGGTCGTTGGTATCCGGAGTTTTTCCGTATCAACTTTTCTCGTTGTATCTTCTGCGGTTTATGTGAAGAAGCTTGTCCAACAACGGCACTGCAATTAACGCCTGATTTCGAAATGGGTGAGTTTAAGCGTCAGGATCTGGTTTATGAAAAAGACGATCTGTTGATTTCTGGACCCGGCAAATATCCTGAATATAACTTTTACCGTAAAACAGGTATGGCGATTAACGGCAAAGACAAAGGCGAGGCGGATGATGAAGCTAAACCTATTGATGTCAAAAGCCTGTTACCGTAAGGAGCGATATTCATGGAATTTGCATTTTACATCGCGGGGCTGATTGCCATCCTTGCAACATTGAGAGTTATCACTCATACCAATCCGGTACACGCACTGCTGTACTTGGTGATTTCATTGATTGCACTCTCTGTGGTTTTCTTCTCGTTAGGAGCCTATTTTGCTGGGGCATTAGAAATCATTGTTTACGCTGGCGCCATTATGGTGTTATTCGTTTTCGTGGTGATGATGCTCAATTTAGGTAAATCTGTCGTCGATCAAGAGAAAAAGTGGCTACAACCGAAGTTTTGGATTGGGCCAGCACTTTTATCTCTTATTTTGCTTGTGGTGTTGGTGTATGCCATTAGTAGTGTGACTCACGGCGAAATAGCTGGAGAAGTGATTGGCGCGAAAGAGGTCGGTATTAGCTTGTTTGGACCTTATATTTTGGCTGTTGAGTTAGCATCTGTTCTCTTATTGTCTGGATTAATAGTTGCTTATCACATTGGTCGTGATCAGAGCCATGACGATCTCGTCGAAAACGAAAACGCAGGGGAGCAAAAATGATACCTCTTCAACATGGTTTGATCTTGGCTGCGGTACTGTTTGTGTTAGGTTTTACCTGCTTAGTACTTCGCCGCAACCTGTTGTTTATGTTGATCGGACTAGAAATTATGATTAATGCGGCTGCACTGGCATTTGTTGTCGGTGGTAGCTTTTGGGGTCAAACAGATGGTCAGATAATGTATATTCTGGCAATCAGCTTGGCAGCGGCAGAGGCAAGTATTGGTCTGGCATTGTTGTTACAGCTTCATAGACATCGCCAAAATATCAATATCGATACAGTCAGTGAGATGCGCGGATGAATATACTCTATTTAACCATTCTGCTACCACTGCTGGGATTTTTATTGCTCGCTTTCTCGCGTGGTCGTTGGTCTGAAAATGTATCAGCATGGATTGGTACTGGTTCGGTCGGGCTATCAGCTTTAGTGGCACTTTGGGTTGGTATGGATTTCTTTGCCAATGGGCAAGAAACTCAAGTTCTGACTTTATGGAACTGGATGTCAGCTGGGAATTTTAATATTCCATTTACGCTGGTTCTTGATGGTCTTTCATTAACCATGCTGGGTGTGATTACCGGTGTTGGCTTCCTTATTCATATGTACGCATCTTGGTATATGCGTGGCGAAGAAGGGTATTCTCGCTTCTTTGCTTATACCAACTTATTTATCGCAAGTATGGTTGTTTTAGTACTGGCCGATAATATGATGTTGATGTATATGGGGTGGGAAGGGGTTGGTCTATGTAGTTATCTGTTAATTGGTTTCTATTATAGCAACCCTGCTAATGGCGCAGCTGCGATGAAAGCGTTTATTGTAACGCGTATCGGTGATGTGTTCTTAGCTATCGGTATGTTTATCCTGTTTGACCAATTGGGTACATTGAGCTTCCGTGAAATGGCAGTGCTTGCTCCTGAACAATTAGCAGTAGGTTCAAGTGTCATTAACTGGGCAATGTTAATGGTATTAGGCGGTGCGGTAGGTAAATCAGCACAGCTTCCATTACAAACTTGGTTAGCCGATGCAATGGCAGGTCCAACACCTGTATCTGCATTAATTCACGCCGCAACCATGGTCACGGCGGGTGTATACTTAGTTGCACGTAGCAATGCGCTATTCTTAATGGCACCAGAAGTACTTGAATTAGTCGGTATTATCGGTGCTATGACATTAGTGCTAGCAGGTTTTGCAGCTTTAGTACAAACAGATATCAAACGTATTCTTGCTTATTCAACCATGAGCCAAATTGGTTATATGTTCTTGGCTTTAGGCGCTCAAGCATGGGATGCGGCAATTTTCCACTTAATGACCCACGCTTTCTTTAAAGCATTACTGTTCTTATCCGCAGGCTCTGTGATTATTGCCTGCCACCACGAACAAAATATCTTTAAGATGGGCGGGTTACGTAAGAAGATCCCATTTGTTTATGCCTGTTTCCTAATTGGTGGTGGCGCATTAGCGGCATTACCACTGTTAACAGCAGGGTTCTTCAGTAAAGATGAAATCTTATGGGGTGCGTATTCAAACGGGCATTTTAACTTAATGCTTGCAGGTTTAGTTGGCGCATTATTTACGTCACTTTATACCTTCCGTTTGATTTTCATCGTATTCCATGGTGAAACCAAAACCGAAGCACACCAAGTTAAAGGGTTTACTCATACTTTCCCATTAGCAGTATTGGCACTGTTATCAACATTTATCGGTGCATTAATTACTCAACCGTTAGGTGCTGTTTTCCCTGAAGGAAATGCATCGCACGATGGTAAATATGTATTAGAAATTCTTTCTGGTGTGGTAGCGATAGTAGGTGTTGCCATTGCAGCATGGTTATACCTGAAACAGCGTCAATGTGTTTCTAAGGTTGCTAATACTTGTACAGGTCGTTTTTTCTCAACATGGTGGTTCCATGCTTGGGGATTTGATGCCTTGTATGAAGTGCTGTTTGTCAAACCTTATAAAGGGGCAGCGTGGCTTATCCAAAATGATCCTGTTAACCAATTCTTTAATCTATTCGGTTGCCTGCTTAAAGGTACCAATAAAGGATTAAGTTTCAGTGAGAATGGATTAGCTCGTTGGTATGCGGCTTCTCTCGGTTTAGGTGCAGTGCTGGTTATCGCTCTGCTGCTTCTGGTTTAATTAAGGGACACATTGCGCCATGTTATTACCCTGGCTAATACTTATTCCCTTCATCGGTGGCCTGCTAAGTTGGCAGGCTGAACGAATCGGCTCGCAAGTTCCTCGCTGGGTTGCGTTGCTGACGATGGGATTAACACTCGTTATTTCTGTGCAACTTTGGTTGCAGGGCGATTATCAACTACTTAGTGCTGATGGAGCACCACGCTGGACAGAGTATTACTTTGTGCCGTGGATCCCTGCTTTAGGGATTAATATCCAATTTGCACTTGATGGTATGTCATTGCTGATGACTGTATTAACTGCGATTTTAGGTATCTTAGCGGTACTTTCATCGTGGAATGAAAATCAGCCATCACAAGGCGCTTTCCATTTTAACCTGCTCTGGATCTTAGCAGGTGTGATGGGGGTATTTTTAGCGACAGACCTGTTTTTATTTTTCTTCTTCTGGGAAATGATGTTGATCCCAATGTATTTCCTGATTTCTTTATGGGGACACAAAGGAAGTAGTGATAAAAAACACGTTAGTGCAGCAACAAAATTCTTTATCTATACACAGGCTAGTGGCCTGTTAATGTTGCTGGCTATTATTGGTCTTGCGGTAGCTTTCTACCGTGAAACAGGTATTTGGACGTTTAACTACGATACCTTATTACAAGCACATACTGTTTTAAGCGCTGAACTGCAATTTATCCTGATGTTAGGTTTCTTCGCTGCATTTGCAGTGAAAATGCCAATTGTTCCTGTACATGGCTGGTTAGCGGATGCTCATGCAGAAGCACCAACAGCTGGTTCTGTTGATTTATCAGGTATTTTGCTAAAAACAGCGGCTTACGGCCTATTACGTTTTAACTTACCGCTCTTCCCTGAAGCCTCTGCTTTACTGGCACCAGTGGCGATGTGGTTAGGTTTAATTACTGTATTTTATGCAGCATTACTGGCATTCCGTCAGACAGATATCAAACGTCTTGCGGCTTACAGTAGTATTTCTCACATGGGCTTTATCGTAATTGCGATTTATGCTGGCTCTATATTGGCTTATCAAGGTGCGATTATTCAAATGATCACCAATGGTTTGTCAGCAGCAGGTCTGTTTATCATGTGTGGCATGCTGTATGAGCGTTTAGGTACGCGTGATATGAACCAAATGGGTGGATTGTGGAAAAGCATCCGTTTCTTACCTGCGTTTTCACTGTTTTTTGCGGTTGCCTCGTTAGGTATGCCAGGAACAGGTAACTTCGTTGGTGAGTTTATGATCCTGTTTGGTACTTATGGCAACTTTAAGCTGATTACGATTATTTCGGTCTTTGGTTTAGTTTTTGCTTCTGTCTACGCATTGTGGATGATGCAACAAGCTTACTATGGTTCACCGAAAACAGCTGAAAGAACCTACAAAGGGTTAGATCTGAGAGAGTTCTTTATCCTGATCACATTGGTTATTTTACTGGTTATCTTGGGTTTCTTCCCACAACCAGTGTTAGACACCTCTGCAGCAACGATGGAAAATCTCCAGACTTGGTATTCCGCTTCTATTTCAACAGTAAGGCCGTAATTCGCCATGACAATAACTCCTGAACAATTGATCGCAATGCTACCGCTATTGATCGTCGGATTGACGGTGGTGGTTGTGATGCTGTCCATTGCGTGGCGACGCGATCATTTTATTATTGCCACTTTGACAGCAACAGGTTTCATCCTTGCGCTGGGATCGCTCTATTACGTTAATGCATTAGGCGTAGTAGACGTTACCACGCTTTATCATGTTGATGGATATTCTAGTTTCTTTACTGCATTAGTTATCCTTTCTGGTATTGGAACTATCGCATTTGCTTATCCTTGGTTAGAAGGCTATCAAGATAACAAAGAAGAGTTTTACTTGCTGATAGCGATTGCAGTGATTGGAGGGATTTTACTCTCTTCAGCTCACCACTTCGCATCGATGTTTATTGGTATTGAATTGCTGACATTACCGCTATTTGGTCTTATCGGTTATGCATTCCAACAACGTCCCTCTTTGGAAGCGGGTATCAAATATATGCTGCTTTCGGCAGCAGCATCTTCTTTCTTACTGTTTGGTATGGCTCTTCTCTATGCAGAAGCTGGGGATCTCTCCTTTACCGCAATGGGGCAAAGTTTAAGTGATAGCAATATCCATAAACCATTAGTACTCGCAGGTTTAGGTATGATGTTAGTGGGAATTGGATTTAAATTATCTTTATTCCCATTCCAACTGTGGACACCAGATGTTTATCAAGGCGCACCAGCACCTACTGGCGCGTTCTTAGCGACAGCAAGCAAAATTGGTATTTTTGCTGTTGTTATGCGTTTATTCCTTGAAGCGCCAGCGGCAGATAGTGAAACCTTACGAATGATCTTAGGTTTCATGGCAATTGCCTCTATCTTGTTTGGTAACATTATGGCGTTAACGCAAAAGAGCGTGAAGCGCTTATTGGGTTACTCTTCGGTATCACACCTTGGTTATCTGTTAGTGGCATTAATCGTGTTGCAATACAGCCCTGTATTAGCACAAGAAACAGCAGAAATTTATTTAGCTGGTTACTTGTTTGCAAGTTTAGGGGCATTTGGTGCTATTGCAGTAGCTTCAAGTCCTTATCGTGAAAACGAAATGGATTCACTGGAAGATTACCGTGGATTATTCTGGCGCCGTCCTGTCGTTGCTGTGGTGATGTCACTGATGATGTTATCGCTGGCAGGTGTTCCAATTACATTAGGCTTCATTGGTAAACTGTATGTCATCATTGCGGGCATTAGCTCAAGCTTATGGTGGTTAACAGGTATGGTTGTGTTAGGCAGTGCGATTGGTTTATTCTATTATCTACGTGCTGCGGCGATTGTCTTCTTACGCAAACCAGACAATGACAACACCCCTGCTATTTCAACAACATCACAAAATATGGCAACATTTGTTGCATTAATCTGTGTTATCGTTGTGATTGCCTTAGGTGTATGGCCACAACCATTAATTGAACTAACTAATTTTGCGGTTATTGCGCCTGTAGCAAATTAATCGTAATAGTTAGATATTCAAATTAGGAGCGGCTCTTTTATAGAGCCGTTTTTTTCGTTATTATTAATGGTTTTTTATTTTTCAACATCTTCATAATATAAAGAAAAATCATCTAAGAATGAAAACATAGGGATAATAATATCTTTATTTAATAAATTATTATTTTTTAGTGTAAACATCTGCAAAATAAATTCTCTCCAATATTCAGATAAAAACTCTAATTGCTTAATAAATATATGAAGAAAATAATCAATATCTACGAGTTTGTAATGGTGTTTTAAGTTTAATAGTGTATTTTGTTGTTCTTTTTTTAACTGATGCACTTTTTTTATTTGTGCTAAATAAAGTGTAGTAAGCTGGTGTCGAGTTTCAACTATTTTAGTATAAGAAAAACCATGATTTAATGTAGAGAATAAATTATTTAATATTTTTACTAGGGAAGATAAAATGTTTTTTTCTTGTGTTTCAATGTTGAGGTTATTGATTTCTGATTGTTGAGGTATAGAGTTTTTAAAAAGGTCGAAAAAGTTTTTTCTATGTAAAATGTCTTCACTGTCACGTATAATATCAAGTTCTTTTTTTGTTTCCCCTGATTGATGTTCTAAAGTAACAATTTCATTTGTGATTTTTTTCATGCTGTTTTCTTTATCATGAATAAAAGGAGTTATTTTATTTGTGATAAATTTATTTTTTAATTCTTTAATTTCAAATGAAAGGTATTGATTGTGTTGATTAATAGCATTTATTGTTTCATCTATTTCATCAAAAAGTATTTTTAATATTTCATTTTTTTCTTCTTTTAATTTATTCTTTAATTCATTGTTAATTGTTTCTACCTGTATTTCTTTATCAATTTCATTAATCGTTTCTAAGATATCATTGAATAAAATTTGCCTTAGTTTATTTTTTAGATTGAGAGAAAAATAAATAATATTTTCAATGTTTTTATTGTTTCTTTCTAAAAGTTGTGTTGTTTCTTCTTCTAGTGCACTATCCATATAGCATTTACTACTGCTTAAATAAAGAATATTTCTGTATGCATGAAATAATTTACTATGTTCAAAGAGATGATCTAATTTAATAGGATTTTCAGGGTTGTTCATAACAATATCCTTTTGTTAGTTATTTGATGAGTAAAATGTAGAAAGTGCACTATCAAAAGAGAGCAGGATCTCTTTTGAGTAACCAATGACCATGTACCAAGGTGTGATGATTTTCTCAAGATAAATACTAAATTTTATCAACTCTAATGCATTGTTAATTTTATTAAAGTTAGTTATTGATGCTTCTATTTCTGTTAATATAGCCTGCCATACATATTCAATATGCTCTAAGGCCATATTTGTATCTTCAATAAACTGCTCAATTTCTGATAATTCAATATAAAGTGTATTTAAATGCAAAGATAAACCCGTGTAGATATCAATTTTCACATTGATTTTCTTTACTTTTTCAACAAGTTCATTTTTCTTTTTACGAATAGCTTCAGCTTTTGCACCAAATATTCCTCCCGTAATAATAACACCAATAATACCTATGGCGAGTCCTGTAAAAGCAAGACTAACATAGTGTTTATATTCATCTTTTAATCGTGTAATTTCCTCAATTAATAAATCCCGCTCTTCTATAAGAGAATTGCTATTGTCTGTATAAAATTCATTAATAAATCGTTTTTTATTCAATATTTCATGATAGATAGAAGAGTGAGTGACATTTTGACTATCTTTTCCACCTATTATTTTACTTCTAAATGTCGATAAGCTATCTTTTATTTTAATCGTTTTATTACGTTCATTCTCAATATCTTCTTTCATGCTTTCTAAAATATGAATAAGTTGTGTTGCAACTTCTTTATCTTGAGATTTATATTGGATTCTTTTTAACTCTTGTTCGGAGAGATCTTCAATAACAGAAGATATTTTTGTTAATAAAGGCATTTGATTAATAAATGCAATGATATTTTCACCTGTAGAAGTAATTTCTCTGCCCATTATTTCTAAATCAATTGCTTGTTGCTTGATACTATATTCTATTTTATTCCAATCAAAAGCGTGCTCTCGTATTTTAATAAAAAGAGAGAGGATATTATCAGGCGAGAGTTGTGGTTCATTTATTTCATTGTAATGAATAAATTTGATGATATCATCTATTTTGTAAGGAAGAGAAAGTGCTTTATTAATATAAGACTTTATTTTTATTAAATCATGAGAAGTAACAATACCCGGTAATCGTCCATCTTCAATATCTATACCTAATATTAATCCCAAAGCAACCTTAGGAATATCGGACGTCTCAATTATTTTATCGACGTGCTCAAAGGTGGTTGTATCCATATAACCTCACTTATGTATAAAAAATTTTTATCTTTACCACTTTATCTAATCAAGATTTGTTGATTGTTTTAGAAGTGCGAGTTAATGCATCTACTTTGTAACATAAAAAATACAAAACTTTGATAAATGACAAAGGTTATAATTAATCAGTCCTTTGATAATTTGTATAGAGACGTATAATCACCTTTTTAATTTTGTTGTGGGTATTGGTAGTGGAAAAGATTAATCCTGTGTTTTTGGCACTGTACGAAAAAGTGAAAAATATAAATCTGATAGCACAAGGTAATCTTTTACATTTGAAAGTCACCTTGCCATCAGAGGTTTCATTTTCATTGCTCTCTTGGCTCGCGGCACAGTCGTATTATCCTCAATTTTATTGGCAACATCGTGATGAGCATGAAGAAGTTGCTGCTTGTGGGCAGTTGCGTTGTTTTAATCATATTGAAGATGCTTGCCAATTTTTAGATTTACACCAGAGTGATGTAAATAGTGATGATGTGCGTATTTGGGGCTTAAATGCATGGGATACCATTATTCCTGGTCGTATTGACAAAATAAAAGGCGATAATGCCTACCTTTTTTTGCCTCACATTGAGATTAGACGCCATCAACAACAGCTTTCTGTTCATCTAAATATGTTGGATGAGGGGGATAAACAAAATACATTAGATTTTCTGCAAACATTAAACCAAGCCGTAGAAATTGAACCGCTTTCTGTTTCTGTTACTCATGTCAATCACTCTTTAACACAAGCACAGTGGACTCACTATCTCAATATCGCCTTAGATGAAATTAGCCAAGGTTTATTTGAAAAAGTTGTCCCTGCAAGAGCAACGTGCTTAACATTGGATAATCCGCTTAAAGCGATCCAATTTATGAAGGCGAGTCGTGATGTTAATCATCATTGTTATCACTATATGCTGGCATTTTCACCTTCAGATGCATTTATGGGATCAACACCTGAAAGATTATATAAACGTGATGAGTTGATGCTTTATACAGAAGCGTTGGCTGGTACTGTGGCGAGTTCTGATAACGAACAACAAGCCACTAAATTTGCAGACTGGCTGATGAATGATAAAAAGAATCAGCATGAAAACCTTGTTGTAGTAGATGATATTTGTCAACGATTACAAGGCGGTGTCGAAGGTATTGATGTTTCACCCGCAGATGTTATCCGGTTGCGTAAAGTGCAACATCTTCGTCGTTATATACATGGTAAATTAATTCACGCTGATGATATCGATTGCTTAAAACGATTACAGCCAACGGCCGCTGTATGTGGATTACCAAGAAGTGTTGCTCGTGCTTTTATTCGTAAACATGAACCTTTCGAGCGTCGTTGGTATGCGGGATCTGCGGGATATTTATCTCTTCCCCATGCGGAATTTGCTGTTAGTTTACGTTGCGGTGAGTTGCATGATGATGCCTTAACTTTATATGCTGGTGCTGGTGTTGTCGCAGGATCTGATCCCCTGCAAGAGTGGACTGAAATCGAAAATAAAGCAGCAGGTCTACGAACATTGTTGGAAAAAGAGAGTTAATTCTTACAGATAATCTCAGTTTAAATAACATTAGTGTAGTCATCAAATTTGATGAGTAGTTTTTTATGTCAATTATTTAGTGCTACTCTTTAAATAACCATTGCTAATTGTTAATTAATTGATGCTATCCTTTAGAGTACTAACGCTATTTATTCCTATTCTTAACGATAAAAAAGAGCTCATTGAAAATAGAGTGGATGATTAGCCTAAATAATGCACTTTTTGAGTGTTTTTTTAACGATTTATTTAACGAAAACTTCTGTTCATTGAACTAGGCTAAGGAAAAGTATTTAGTAACAGATATTATAATAGCAATTGCAGGTTTTCGTTGTTGGGATAATCAATGTCTAATAGTTCGTTTAATCGCCAATGGGCTAAAGTTATACTCGAAACTTTGACTCGTCATGGCTTGCGCCATATCTGTATTGCTCCCGGATCTCGTTCGACCCCTTTAACACTTGCGGCGGCAGCTAATCAAAAATTAGTTTGCCATACGCATTTTGATGAGCGTGGACTTGGGCATTTAGCTTTAGGGTTAGCAAAAGCAACCAAAGAACCCGTTGCGGTGATTGTCACTTCGGGAACAGCCGTTGCGAATTTATACCCAGCCTTGATTGAAGCGGGATTAACGGGTGAACGAGTTATCTTTTTAACCGCAGATAGGCCACCTGAATTGATTGATTGTGGTGCAAACCAAGCTATCCGACAGCAAGGTATTTTTGCAACGCACCCTTCACAAACCCTCTCTTTACCAAGACCAACAGCTGATATTTCCGCGAGTTGGTTAGTTTCTACTCTTGATAATGCCATGAATACGTTGGTTCATGGTGCATTACATATCAATTGTCCTTTTGCAGAACCTTTATATGGTAATGATATTGAAACATCGACACCATGGACGGATGCTTTAGGAGATTGGTGGCAAAGTGATAAACCGTGGTTACAAGAAACACTTGTTACATCTGCTGCAATGCATCCACTGTGGAATATATTACGTCAGAAAAAAGGGGTGGTTGTTGCAGGGCGCATTACGTCAGAAGAAGGGAGGGAAGTTGCAAAATGGGCTTCGCAACTAGGTTGGCCTTTATTGGGGGATGTGTTATCTCAAACAGGGCAACCACTACCTTGTGCCGATTTATGGTTGAATAACCCTCAAATAACATCAGAATTAAATCAAGCTGAGATAGTTATTCAATTTGGTTCAAGCTTAACCGGTAAACGCTTATTACAATGGCAAGTAGGATGTGCACCAAAAACGTATTGGATTATTGATCCTATTCCGGGACGTTTAGATCCTGGTCATCATCAAGGTGAGAAATTTACATTACCACCAATGCAATGGTTAACGGCACATCCAGCGGTCGATAATTCACCTTGGACTAATGTATTAACTCATATAGCCAAACAAACTTATCAGAAAGTCAGTGAAGTAACCGATTATTTTGGTGAAGCACAGGTTGCTCACCAATTAGATAAATTACTGCCTAATGATGGGCAATTATTTGTTGGCAATAGCCTAATAGTACGATTAATCGATGCATTTGCTCAGTTACCACAAGGGTATCCTGTGATGAGCAATCGAGGCGCAAGTGGTATTGATGGCTTAATTTCAACATCTGCAGGTGTTCATCGTGCGACAGAAAAGCCAACGTTAACAATAATAGGTGATTTATCTGCGCTGTATGATTTAAATAGTTTAGCGTTACATCAACAAGTTTATGCACCTAATGTTATTATTGTAGTGAATAATAATGGCGGGCAAATATTTTCAATGCTACCCACGCCAGAGGCAGAGCGAGAACGCTTTTACTGTATGCCTCATTCACTAAATTTTAAACACGCGGCAGCAATGTTTGGTTTGCATTATGTCTCACCAACAAGTTGGGATGCACTGTTAACGACTGTTCAGAAATGCTGGGCAGGGGCGCCAACAACGACATTAATTGAGTTAATTGTTGATGATACTGATGGTGCAAAAACATTAAATCAGCTGGTAAAACAGGTAACATCTCATGACTTTAGCATGTCAGCGATATAATACCCATAATGAAGGGCCTTGGTTAGTTTGGTTGCATGGGCTATTAGGTGAGGGGCGTGAATGGGAGCCTGTCATTCAGGCTTGTCATGAGTATCCATCACTGGTGATTGATTTGCCTCGTCATGGTGGTTCTGCTGCTATCAGCGTGAAAAATTTTGTTGAAGTGAGTACATTACTGACGGAGACACTTAAAGAGCAAGGTATTGACCACTATTGGTTAATTGGCTATTCGTTAGGCGGCAGAATTTCGATGTACCATGCGTGTTTTGGTAATACTACGGGATTAATGGGGTTGATTGTAGAAGGTGGAAATCCGGGGTTATCTGATGCAACAGAAAGACAAAATCGCATTGCGCATGATAAACGCTGGGCTGAACGTTTTCGTAATGAACCTATTAGTGATGTTTTAGCACTATGGTACCAACAACCCGTCTTTGCTGATTTAAGTGATGAAAAACGTCAATTACTGATTGAGAAGCGTCGCGGTAATAGCGGGTTGTGCATTGCAGAAAGCCTTGAGACGCTTTCTTTGGGTTATCAACCGTGGTTGGTGACTGAATTACAGCAACTTACATTGCCGTTTATTTGGCTTTGTGGTGAAAAAGATAATAAATTTCAATCTATTGCGCAGCAGTATTCGCTGCCATTAACGACTATCCCGCATGCTGGTCATAATGCCCATCAGGCACAGCCTGTTGCTTATGCTGCGGTGATAAATCATGTTTTATCCCTCTTTGGTTAAAGGAACCTAATTATGCTTTACCCGAGCGAAGAAAAATTATATGCACCGATTGAATGGCAGGATTGCTCTGAAGGTTTTGAAGATATCCTCTATCATAAATCAGTCGATGGCATTGCAAAAATTACGATTAACCGCCCGCAAGTGCGTAATGCTTTCCGTCCTTTGACAGTGAAAGAGATGATCCAAGCATTAGCTGATGCACGCTATGATGACACTATTGGTACGATCATTTTAACAGGTGCGGGTGAGAAAGCATTCTGCGCTGGTGGTGACCAAAAAATTCGTGGTGACTACGGCGGATATCGTGATGAGAGCGGTACACATCATCTAAACGTGTTGGATTTCCAACGTCAAATCCGTACTTGTCCGAAACCTGTTGTAGCAATGGTAGCGGGTTATTCTATCGGTGGCGGTCATGTACTTCATATGATGTGTGACTTAACTATCGCTGCTGAAAACGCTATTTTTGGTCAAACTGGCCCTAAAGTAGGTTCTTTCGATGGTGGTTGGGGCGCATCTTATATGGCGCGTATTGTTGGTCAAAAGAAAGCACGCGAAATTTGGTTCTTATGTCGTCAATATGATGCAAAAGAAGCATTAGAAATGGGTTTAGTTAATACCGTTGTCCCTTATGCAGATCTTGAAAAAGAAACCGTGCGCTGGTGTCGTGAAATGTTGGAAAACAGTCCAATGGCATTACGTTGTTTGAAAGCCGCATTAAACGCAGACTGCGATGGTCAAGCGGGTCTTCAAGAATTAGCGGGTAATGCAACTATGCTGTTCTATATGACTGATGAAGGTCAAGAAGGCCGCAATGCCTTTAATGAAAAACGTCAACCTGATTTCACTCGATTTAAACGTAATCCATAATGCGAAACGCCAAACTCTATTCATTCAGCCTACCTGTAGATGCAGGCGTTGTTCTGCGCTATCAAAGGTTAAAAACGCGTGATGGTTTTCTTGTCTGTTTAGAGCAAAATGGCAAGCAAGGATGGGGTGAAATTTCACCTCTTCCTGAGTTTAGCCGTGAAACTTTAGAACAAGCACAAGAAGCTGCACAATCTTGGTTAACAGCTTGGTGTGCGGGTGAAAACCCAGTTCATAGTGAACTACCAAGTGTGGCTTTTGGTATTAGCTGTGCATTAGCAGAGCTTGATGAGACGTTGCCCCAAGACGCGAATTATCGTGCTGCACCTTTGTGTAATGGCGATCCTGATGATTTGATTTTAAGCCTTAATGATATGGAAGGTGAAAAGGTCGCTAAAATCAAAGTGGGCTTATATGAAGCTGTGCGTGATGGGATCGTCGTTAATCTGTTATTAGAAGCTATTCCTGACTTAAAACTCAGACTCGATGCCAATCGAAGTTGGACGCCGGCAAAAGCAGAAGGCTTTGCGAAGTATGTAAATCCTGCGTGGCGAGATCGCATTGCATTCTTAGAAGAGCCTTGTAAAACCCCAGAAGAGTCACTGGCTTTTTCTCAAGCAACAGGAATTAATATTGCTTGGGATGAAACTGTGCGTGATGACGGTTTTGAAGTAAAACCACAATCTGGTGTGACAACGATTGTTATCAAACCTACGCTAGTGGGGAGTCTTGAACGCTGTCAAATGCTTGTTGAACAAGCGCATGCGTTAGGACTAGATGCCATTATTAGTTCAAGCATTGAAAGTAGTTTTGGGCTCACTCAATTAGCAAGAATTGCACAATGGTTAACACCTAATAGCATTCCAGGACTCGATACTGTTGATTTAATTAAACAACAACTTATTCGTCCTTGGCCAAATGTGGATATTCCACTTATCTCTCTTGAACAGCTAGAGACAGTATGGCAACAGTAGTTCCATTTAAACAATGGCCGTGGCATCACTGGGCACAATTATACCCAAATGAAACGGCCATCATTTCAGGTGTTTCATCAATTACATGGCAACAACTAAGTTGTCATATTAATCACTTAGCTGATAATTTTATGAAACAAGGGGTTGATACACAAAGCACCGTGTTGCTACGTGGAAAAAATCACCTCAATCTTGTTTTTGCATTACTCGCAGCTTTTCAATGTGGTGCTAAGGTTTTACCTTTAAATCCACAGCTTCCAAAATCTTTACTTGATGAATTATTACCTCACTTATGTATTGATTTTTATGCCGATTTGAGTGGCTCACCGCTAGATTTGAAAGTGACATTGCTTGATCTTAGCGGTATTGAGCTAGATAACACGCCACATCAATATAAAACTCAAAGAGTAAATGATGTCTTATGGGAACCATCTCGTATGGCAACACTTATTTTGACATCGGGATCATCAGGTTTACCCAAAGCGGCGGTACACACCTTTGATGCTCATCTTTGTAGTGCAATGGGTGTTTTGTCGTTAATGCCTTTGGAAAAAGGTGATAGCTGGTTACTTTCTTTGCCTCTTTTTCATGTATCAGGGCAAGGTATACTTTGGCGCTGGTTATTACGCGGAGCAACGCTGGTGGTACGTGAAATGCACCCATTTGTGGATGCATTGCAAGGTTGTACTCATGCCTCTTTAGTGCCCACACAACTATGGCGCTTCTTACAAAATAGAGCGCAGCAAGATAATCAACAATCTATTACCTTAAAATCTGTTTTATTAGGGGGAGCGATGATCCCTATTGAGCTAACGCAAGAAGCAGAACATTGGGGTATTCAATGCTGGTGTGGTTATGGCATGACGGAAATGGCATCGACGGTTTGTGCAAAGCGTGCTGATGGTAAAGCAGGGGTAGGGCTTCCGCTAAAAGGCAAAAATGTTAGGTTAGTCAATGATGAACTTCAGATAATGTCTGATAGCGTTGCTTTAGGTTATTGGTTTGATGGTAAATTAAAACCGTTATCACTTACAGCTGATGGATGGTATTCAACGCGAGACAAAGGCGGTTTTATTGCTGATGAATGGTGTGTTTTAGGGCGATTAGATAATCTTTTTTTTAGTGCAGGTGAAGGTATTCAGCCAGAAGATATTGAGAAAATACTCAATACACACCCTAATGTAAGCCAATCTTTTGTTGTTCCTATCGATGATATGGAGTTTGGACAACGGCCTGTTGCGGTTGTAGATACCGATCTTGAAACAATTAATCAGTTACCACAATGGTATCACTCTCAATTAGCCGGATTTCAACGTCCTGTTGCTTGTTTACAACTCCCAGAAAGTCTTAAAAATGGCGGAATTAAAATCTCTCGCAAGCAAGTGCAAGAGTGGGTGAAAACACAATTAGGGTAAGATATTATTCTTATCAGTAACATTTTATAGATAATATTGTTAGTCTAATCAACAATACCATTTATTAGATAAAGTAGTTGAATTATTTATATTTGTGTTTTTTTAAATATTATTAATCCAAAATTAGTTCAGTCGTTTGCGAGGAGTAAGAATGAGTTAACGTTGGGTTATGAAAATAATAAAACAATTATTAAGATGGTAACTACAAAAAATTCAAATACGCCTAGCTTGGT
The DNA here is from genome assembly GCF_003144395.1 of Proteus faecis. Lineage (GTDB taxonomy): Bacteria > Pseudomonadota > Gammaproteobacteria > Enterobacterales > Enterobacteriaceae > Proteus > Proteus faecis. The sequence goes on from NZ_PENZ01000002.1 coordinate 38,797, forward strand.
GATTAATATTTCAGGCCAATTTAGTTACGAAGAGCTTCTTTGTTAATAATAAAAAAATTAATTTAATGATAAAGAAAACCTCCTAATTACCAATTTATTAATAACTAGGAGGTTTGTTTTGCCGAGTTGCTCACAAGGCTTTTTATTATTTGTTACTTAGTGTCTTTTTTTGCTAACGCTTTTATTGCTTTTTCAACGCCTGCGCCATATTCAGGATGGACTTTCTTAAATAGGGCAATTTGACGTTTTTGTGTATCTTTACTTGCCTGTACTAATTCACCTGCGATACGAGCAAACATACGTTGATGCTCTTCATCACTCAGTAATTCATAAAGTGCACGAGGCTGACTGAAATAATCTTCATCTTCACGATGATTCCAGTGATCTGCTGCACCTTCAATAGATAATGGTGGTTCTTTAAAGTTAGGTTGTTCTTGGAACATGCCGCCATTATTTGGCTCGTAAGTAATACCACTACCACTATTACCATCAACGCGCATTGCACCATCACGATGATAATTATGGAATGGGCATTTCGGCGCATTCACTGGGATTTGGTGATGATTAACACCTAAACGATAACGGTGTGCATCACCATAAGAGAATAGGCGACCTTGTAACATCTTATCTGGTGAGAAACCAATACCAGGAACAATGTTAGCGGGGCTAAATGCCGCTTGCTCTACATCAGAGAAATAGTTTTCAGGGTTACGATTTAATTCGAAATAGCCTACATCGATTAATGGGTAATCAGCATGAGGCCAAACTTTAGTTAAATCAAAAGGATTATAAGGGACTTTTGACGCTTCTTTTTCTGGCATTACTTGGATTTGTAAATTCCAGCGAGGGAAATCACCACGTTCAATCGCATCAAATAAATCACGTTGTGAGCTTTCTCTATCTTTACCGACTAACGCTTCTGCTTCATCATCCATCAGGTTTTTAATGCCCTGCTGGCAACGAAAGTGAAATTTAACCCAAAAACGCTCATTATCTTTATTAATAAAGCTATAAGTATGGCTACCAAAACCGTGAATAAAACGATAGCTTTGTGGTAAACCACGATCGCTCATATCAATGGTTAATTGGTGTAATGATTCTGGTAAATGAGAAAAGAAATCCCATTTGTATGCCATATTGCGTAGGTTAGTTTTAGGATCACGTTTTACAATGTGGTTTAAATCTGGAAATTTTAGAGCATCACGAAGGTAGAAAACAGGGGTGTTGTTACCCACCATATCCCAGTTACCTTCTTCAGTATAAAATTTTAACGCAAAACCACGAATATCACGTTCGGCGTCTGCGGCACCTCTTTCACCAGCCACTGTTGAGAAGCGGGCAAACATTTCTGTTTTTTTACCCACTTTAGAGAAAATTTTAGCACGAGTATATTTTGTAATATCGTGAGTGACTTTAAATGTACCAAAAGCACCAGAGCCTTTTGCGTGCATACGTCTTTCTGGGATAACTTCACGATCAAAGTGAGCTAGTTTTTCTAAAAACCAGACATCTTGAAGTAACATCGGACCACGAGGGCCTGCTGTCATCGAGTTATTATTGTCTACGACAGGTGCGCCTGACGCCGTTGTTAGCTTTTTCTTTTCCATCACATATCTCCAGTTTATGAAATAGTAAACGTTCTAAAAAAACAGCACGTGTGAATAAAACGAAGCGAACAGCCTTATACTTATTATGGTTAATATTGACTGTATTTCCACTTTAACAATATTGAACTCATTAATAAAACCAATTAGACCAATAACATTGATAGACGTAACTTATTTACATAGATTGATAATTCTACAGATTATCTTTCAATTTTGACTCAAGTTGTTTAATAAATTTATTGTATAATTATATATTAGGACAATTATTTGCTGGGGTAATTACAATGAAAAAATATTTATTGGTCGGTGCGATAAGTGCGTTGTTTGTGGCTGGAAATGCCAATGCAGTATCAATGAATATTCAAGCAGGGAAACATTATACGGATGTTCGCGCCGGTTTAGGTGATCCTAATGCAGGCCTTTCTTTTAATGGAAACTGGGCACGTAGTGATCATGATGGTCAAGTAGGAAGCTTAGGTGCAAAATTTGCGCTACCTTTAGGGCCTTTTTCAGCAAGTGTTGGTGGTAAAGCACTCTATTTAGCGCCAAAAAATGGTGATGATGGTGCCGCTTTAGCGGGTGGTGTGGGACTTAACTGGAATGTTCTGCCGGCTTTAAGCTTATATGGTGAGGCTTATGCATCTCCTGAAGGATTAACCTCTGGTAGCAAATCTTATTATGAAGCTGATGTGGGTGCACAATTAACCGTCTTTAAACCATTGCATGTTAATGCTGGTTATCGTGTGATTGAAATCGAAAACTCACATAATAGAAGCAATAATAAATTAGCTGATGGTTTCTATGTGGGGGCAGGTTTAAGTTTCTAATCTAGACGCTATATCTGAATCAAAAAAAGCAGGTGTCTAAATCAGCACCTGCTTTTTATTGTCTATAATACAGCTGTATTAGAAAGGATATTAGCCAACTTGAGGTAATACATCAAAAGTGATGGCGATTTGAATACCAATAACCACCAGACCACAAACAAATACAATACCTAATGCACCATTCCCACCTTTAACTTTGTATTTATCTGCACTATTTTGTTCTTGTCTGACTTTCCATACTAATAAAGCGGGTAGAAGTAACGCTAAAATTGACAGTGCAATAGCGGCATAAGCTAAAGCTTGTACAAAGTTAGGAAAATATAGTGCACATAATAAAGGGGGAATAAAGGTTAATAGGCTGGATTGCATACGTCCAGTCGCACGATTACTGCGCTTAAATAAATCCGCAAGATAATCAAATAGACCTAATGCAACACCCAGGAATGATGTAGCCAAAGCCAATGCAGCAAATAGGTTAACAGCAATATTTACGCGAGGTGTAGCAACAACATCACGAATCGCTGTTAGTAAACCATTTAATCCAGATTGTTGTGCCATAATTCCCATAAAAGTATTTGTTGGGATGGCGCCTAATGTGGCCATTTGCCATAAAATATAAGCAATGAGCGGAATAGCACTACCAGTAATAAAGATAATACGTAGCTTTTTAATATCGCCATTCATATAGCTGACGATACTTGGCACACTACCGTGGAAACCAAAAGAGGTGAAAATAACAGGAATAGCAGAAAGAATAAGCCCATACGCCACAGGCATTGAGGTTAAGTTTACTGATTCAACGTGAGGTAACATCACAATTAGCATAAATATGAGGAAGAAAACTTTTGCGGTAAACAATAGACGGTTAATCATATCAACCGATGTTGTGCCAATCCCGACTACAGCTCCGCCAATCACTGTAAAGATAATAATACCTTGTGTGACAGAGAGCTCATGACCAATCCAAGATGAAAGAGTAGCAGAAAGGAGTTCACCCGCACCACTAATATAAGCGGTGGTTAGCGCATACATTAATAACAATAGTGCAAGGCCTGTGATGACTTGACCGCCTATACCGAGATAGCGTTTTGCGATAGAACCAAGGCCAGTATGAGGGTCGTTGTATTGATAAACTTCCACCAGAAGTAATGCGGTATAACTCATCAATAACCATAAACCAACAAGCAATAGCATCATTGTGCTAAAGCCAATACCCACAGCAGCCAGTGGCATTGCCAGCATACCTGCCCCAATTGTTGTTCCTGCAACAATAAAAACACTGCCTATAGTGCGATTCTTCACAAGTTCCTCTATTCACTAGACTATTTATTTACTTAGAAATGCAGAGTATAAGAATGGTAAATTTCTGTCAAATTTTAATTACGTAGAGTGTAATGATTTGTTTACATGTAAGGTGTTGTGAATAAAAAAACGCCAATCATAAATATGAATTGGCGCTTTAAGAGAAAGATTTATCAGGGCGTTAATCGTCAAGTTCTACCATTCGTCTTATTTGATCACGATTAATTTGTTTGAGCTGTCCTGTTTCTGCATCTTTGTAGGTAATTAATCCAGTTGCTTCATCTTCTTGGGGTTTATCTGTCGTTAAAATTGTTTCCCCATTTACTGTTTCAATTTTTTGTGGGCTGGAACAGCCTGCAACGAGCAAAATTGATGTAGAAATTGCAATGACTGAGAAAAGAGACTTTAATTTCATAATGCTTTTCCTTTTTTTATTGTGTTAACTTAACCTTAGTAAAAGTTGAACAAGAGTGTTAGAAAAAAGCTTAAATTAAGATAATTCAAATTATTCAGAGTAAATTTCTATTTCAATATCACTGATGGGATGACAACTACAAGGTAAGATTTCATCAGGCTGGATAAATGCTAAAGGCTCGTTGCGATAACAAACTTTGCCTTTTACTAAACGTAGACGACAAGAGCCACAATAGCCTTCACGACATTGGTATTCGACTTGGACTTTCCCATGTTCTAATGCATCAAGCAAAGAAGGATGGGTGTCAGTATGAAATTCTAAAGGTTTTGAAAGACCCTGCTGATGCAGGGTCACTTTATGAGATGCCATAACGTATCGATGTTATTTCTCAGTATTACAATTCAAAGTTACTTAAGTCATCAGTATCAACTTGTGAATCGATTTGACCCACGAGGTAAGAACTGACTTCAACTTCTTGAGGCGCAACTTGAACGTTGTCAGACACTAACCATGCATTGATCCATGGAATAGGGTTAGAGCGTGCTTTAAATGGTAATTTAAGACCCACTGCTTGCATGCGAATATTAGTAATATATTCAACATATTGACAAAGGATATCTTTATTTAAACCAATCATTGAGCCTTCAGAGAATAGGTATTCAGCCCACTCTTTTTCTTGCTCGGCAGCTTCAACGAACAGGTCATAACACTCTTGCTCACATTCTTCTGCAATTTCTGCCATTTCAGGATCATCTTGACCTGAACGCAGTAAATTCAGCATGTGCTGTGTGCCTGTTAAGTGTAGCGCTTCGTCACGAGCAATAAGTCTAATGATTTTCGCATTACCTTCCATCAGTTCACGCTCAGCAAAGGCAAATGAACAGGCAAAGCTAACGTAGAAACGAATCGCTTCTAGTGCGTTAACGCTCATTAAACACAAATAAAGCTGTTTCTTTAATTTGCGTAATGTGACATGAACGGTTTTGCCTTTAACCTGATGGTCGCCTTCACCATACATGTGATAAAGGTTTGTCAGATTGATTAATTCATCATAATAAGAAGAAATATCACGCGCACGTTTTAAAATTTCTTCATTTTCAACGATATCATCAAACACAACTGACGGATCGTTAACAATATTACGAATAATATGAGTATAAGAGCGTGAGTGAATGGTTTCAGAGAATGACCATGTTTCAACCCATGTTTCTAACTCTGGGATTGAGATTAAAGGTAAGAATGCCACGTTAGGGCTTCTTCCTTGAATTGAATCCAACAGTGTTTGATATTTTAAATTGCTAATAAAAATATGTTTTTCATGATCAGGTAACGCATTGTAGTCAATACGATCACGAGAAACGTCCACTTCTTCTGGGCGCCAGAAGAAGGAGAGCTGTTTTTCAATTAGCTTTTCAAAAATAGGATATTTTTGTTGATCATAACGCGCTACGTTAACAGGCTGCCCAAAAAACATGGGCTCCTGAAGTTGATCATTTTTAACTTGTGAAAAAGTAGTATAAGACATAGCTTCCTCAATTAAATTTTACACGCGCCGCCTTCACAATCTGAATCTTCCGCCTCAACGACTTCTTCCAGATCACCCTGTACATCGTCTGCACCGTCGCGGGTATTGTGATAATAAAGTGTTTTCACACCATATTTGTAAGCGAGCAGCAAATCTTTCAGCAGCTGGTTCATTGGAACTTTACCGCTAGGGAAACGAGTAGGATCGTAGTTAGTGTTTGCTGAAATTGCTTGGTCAACGAATTTTTGCATGATACCCACTAACTGCAAGTAACCTTCAATACTTGGCATTTGCCACAGTAATTCATAAGCGCCTTTCAAACGCTCATACTCAGGAACCACTTGACGTAAGATACCGTCTTTAGAGGCTTTAATACTGATATAACCACGTGGTGGTTCGATACCATTTGTTGCATTCGAAATCTGTGAAGAGGTTTCTGATGGCATCAGCGCAGACAGAGTTGAGTTACGTAAACCGTGCTCTTTAATGTCTTTGCGTAAACTTTCCCAATCGTAATGCAGTGGCTCTTTTGTCAATACATCCAATGATTTTTTATAGGTATCAATAGGTAGAATACCTTCAGCGTAAGTCGTTTCATTAAACCATGGGCATGCGCCTTGTTCTTTCGCTAATTCATTAGATGCTTTTAATAAATAGTATTGAATTGCTTCAAATGCACGATGAGTTAAGTTATTTGCGCTACCATCAGAGTAGCGAACACCGTGTTTTGCTAAATAATAAGCAAAGTTAATAACACCAATACCTAAGGTGCGACGCCCCATTGCACCTTGTTTAGCCGCTAAGATTGGATAATCTTGGTAATCTAACAGTGCATCCAATGAACGAACAGCTAAACGAGCCAGTTCTTCTAAGTCATCAAGGTTTTCAATTGCGCCTAAGTTAAAGGCAGATAATGTACACAGTGCAATTTCACCATTAGGATCTTTAATATCATTTAATGGTTTAGTTGGCAGTGCAATTTCTAAGCATAAGTTTGATTGGCGAATGGGTGCAACAGCCGGATCAAATGGGCTATGTGTATTACAATGGTCAACATTTTGAATATAAATACGACCAGTTGAAGCGCGTTCTTGCATCATTAATGAGAATAACTCAACCGCTTTAACTTGTTTTTGGCGGATGCTCTTATCTTTCTCATATTGTACATATAAACGTTCAAATTCATTTTGATCAGCAAAGAATGCATCATATAAACCAGGAACATCAGAAGGACTGAATAAAGTAATCTCCTGACCTTTGATTAAACGTTCGTACATTAATTTATTTAACTGAACACCGTAATCTAAATGGCGAACACGATTATCTTCAACCCCACGGTTATTTTTCAGTACCAGCAGGCTTTCAACTTCTAAATGCCATAATGGGTAGAATAAGGTTGCCGCACCACCACGGACACCGCCTTGCGAACAAGATTTTACCGCAGTTTGGAAGTGTTTATAGAACGGAATACAACCTGTGTGGAATGCTTCACCATTACGAATAGCACTACCTAAGGCACGAATACGACCTGCATTAATACCAATACCCGCACGTTGAGAAACATATTTCACAATGGCACTTGATGTTGCATTGATAGAATCAAGGCTATCGTCGCACTCAATTAAAACACAAGAGCTAAATTGACGAGTTGGGGTTCTTACTCCAGCCATGATTGGTGTTGGTAATGAGATTTTAAAGGTTGAAATCGCATTATAGAAACGTTCGATATAGTCCATACGTGTTGCTTGTGGATAACGAGAGAACAAGCAAGCTGCAACTAAAACATATAAGAACTGTGCGCTTTCGTAAATTTCACCTGTAATACGGTTTTGAACGAAGTATTTACCTTCTAACTGTTTAACTGCCGCGTAGGAGAAATTCATATCACGTTGATGAACAATAAAATTATTCATCTGTTCGAACTCTTCTTGTGTGTAATCTTCTAGAAGATGGCGATCGTATTTGCCTAAATCGACTAATTTTTTAACGTGATCATACAGTTTTGGTGGCTCAAATTGGCCATACGCTTTTTTACGTAAATTAAATACGGCAAGACGGGCAGCGAGATACTGATAATCAGGTGTTTCACCAGAGATTAAGTCTGCAGCAGCTTTTACCAGCGTTTCATGGATATCAGCAGTTTTGATACCATCATAAAACTGAATCTGAGAACGTAATTCAACTTGAGATACTGAGACATTTTCTAGACCTTCAGCGGCCCAGGCGATAACACGGTGAATTTTGTCTAAGTCAATGCGTTCTTTATGACCATCACGTTTTGTGACGAGCAGGCTATGATTCATGAGCGATGCACCTTATCTTGCATTAGTGTTACCTGAAATTTTATACCGCAAAAAAACGCTCCCGATGACAAACTATGTCAAGGAGTCTTGTGGTGTGAAATTTAAGGAAACACAATATATAGGGGTTGGTTCAAATGGTGATAACAAGATAAAGGTAATTGAGAGATTGATCAAGTGTACAAATCTGATTGTTTCTGTGGATAAATAGGGGATAAATTTTTTAACAACTGCCCGTACCCTGCATAAATACAGGCAGTAAGAAACACAAATTCAAGTGGCAACGATGTAAAGTCAATTTTAAAAAATGTGATCGTTTGATGTTTTATTAGACCAAATCAAACTTTCAGTTTCACGAATTCGAGTTATATGTCGATTGTGTGTGCACCATATAATTCACATCGACATTCGGCGCTAATCTGAATTTGTCAGTGATCGGGTTATAATGTAAACCAATCATATTTTTGCTACGTAAATCGGTTTCATCGACCCAGCTAAGTAATTCTGACGGGCGAATAAACTTATTAGCATCATGTGTGCCTTTAGGTACCATATTCAGAATATATTCCGCACCTACCACCAGCATTAGCCACGCTTTTTTATTACGATTGATGGTTGAGAAGAAAACATGTCCACCTGGTTTTACCAGTTTTGCACAGGCTCTGACAACAGAAGATGGGTCAGGAACGTGCTCTAACATCTCCATACAAGTAACGACATCGTAAGTTTGTGGATTTTCATTCGCGTGGTTTTCAACGGTATCTTGAATGTAAGTGACGGGAATACCGGATTCTAGTGAGTGCAACCGTGCGACTTGTAACGGTTCTGTTCCCATATCAAGACCAGTCACTTCAGCGCCAACACATGCCATACTCTCAGACAAAATACCGCCACCACAACCGACATCTAGGACTTTTTTTCCAAATAGGCCGTCTGCGCGTTCTTGAATATAGTTGAGTCTTAGTGGGTTGATGCGGTGTAATGGCTTAAATTCACCTTCAAGATCCCACCACCGTGATGCGACGCTTTCAAACTTGTCGATTTCATGCTGATCCACGTTAGCATGTAAAGAGGTTGTTTTATCATTCATCAGAAAGTATTACTCCTATTTTCATATTGTCATGATTCTACCAACGTTAGACGGTGAAATCGAAGAGAATAGCGAAAGGAGTATTAATTTAGTTGTTTCCTTTTTCCAAAAATTGGCGATTTGTGGTATAGTTCTAAACCTTTGAATCCGTAGTATGAGGGACAGTGGCTCCATGAGCGACATTGCCAGAGAAATCACACCAGTTAATATCGAAGAAGAGCTGAAAAGCTCATATTTGGATTATGCGATGTCTGTTATTGTAGGACGCGCATTACCCGATGTTCGAGACGGACTGAAGCCAGTACACCGTCGAGTACTTTTCGCGATGAATGTACTAGGAAACGATTGGAATAAACCTTATAAAAAATCAGCCCGTGTTGTTGGGGATGTTATCGGTAAATATCACCCGCACGGTGACAGTGCTGTTTATGAAACGATTGTTCGTTTAGCACAGCCTTTTTCTATGCGTTACATGTTGGTTGACGGGCAGGGTAACTTCGGGTCAGTTGATGGTGACTCGGCGGCTGCAATGCGTTATACCGAAGTTCGTATGGCGAAAATCGCCCATGAACTGCTGGCGGATTTGGAAAAAGAAACGGTTGATTTTGTTCCTAACTATGATGGAACAGAACATATCCCGGCAGTAATGCCAACCCGTATTCCAAACTTGTTAGTCAATGGTTCTTCAGGGATTGCGGTAGGGATGGCAACAAACATTCCTCCACATAACCTAGGCGAAGTTATCGACGGTTGCCTTGCTTTCGTTGATAACGAAGACATCACGATTGAAGAGTTGATGGAACATATTACGGGGCCTGATTTCCCGACTGCCGCTATTATTAATGGCCGCAGAGGAATTTTAGATGCTTACCGTACTGGTCGCGGAAAAATTTATATCCGCGCTCAGGCTGATATCGAAACTGATGAGAAAACAGGTCGCGAAACGATTATCGTGACAGAAATTCCTTATCAGGTGAATAAAGCTCGCTTAATTGAAAAAATTGCAGAGCTTGTTAAAGATAAGCGTATTGAAGGTATTAGCGGATTACGTGACGAGTCTGATAAAGACGGTATGCGTATTGTCGTTGAAATCAAACGTGATGCTGTGGGGGAAGTGGTATTAAATCACTTATTCTCACAAACACAAATGCAGGTTTCTTTCGGTATTAATATGGTTGCGCTTCACCAAGGCCAGCCAAAATTATTAAATTTAAAAGAAATTATTTCTGCTTTTATTCGTCACCGTCGTGAAGTTGTTACTCGTCGTACTATTTACGAATTACGTAAAGCGCGTGACCGTGCTCATATCTTAGAAGCACTTGCTGTCGCTTTGGCGAACATTGACCCAGTTATTGAAATGATCCGTCAAGCACCAAATCCAGCAGAAGCGAAAGCGGCATTAATTGCACAACCATGGGATTTAGGTAGCGTTTCTACCATGCTAGAGCGTGCTGGCGATAGCAACGTTGCTCGCCCTGAATGGTTAGAGCCACAGTATGGTGTGCATGACGGTAAATACTATCTAACAGAGCAACAGGCTCAAGCTATTTTGGATCTGCGTTTGCAGAAACTGACAGGTCTTGAACATGAAAAACTGTTAGATGAATATCGTGATTTATTACTCCAAATTGCTGAGTTGTTACATATCTTAAGAAGCCCAGAGCGTTTGATGGAAGTCATTCGTGAAGAGCTAAATGCGATTAAAGATCAATATAACGATCCTCGTCGTACTGAGATCACTGAAAATACGGCTGATATTAATATTGAAGACTTGATCAATGAAGAAAATGTTGTTGTGACACTTTCTCATCAAGGTTACGTTAAATATCAACCGCTTACCGATTACGAAGCACAACGTCGTGGCGGTAAAGGTAAATCAGCAGCCAGAATTAAAGAAGAAGACTTTATCGATCGCCTACTGGTAGCTAACACCCATGATACGATTTTATGCTTCTCAAGCCGTGGTCGTCTCTACTGGATGAAAGTTTACCAGTTACCAGAAGCAAGTCGCGGTGCTCGTGGTCGTCCAATTATCAATTTGTTACCTCTTGAACAAAATGAGCGTATTACCGCTATTTTGCCAGTAAGAGAGTATGAAGAAGGTAAGTTTGTCTTTATGGCGACGGCAAGCGGAACGGTGAAGAAAACACCTTTGCAAGATTTCAGCCGCCCTCGTAGTGCAGGTATCATTGCTGTTAATTTAAATGAAGGCGATGAGTTAATCGGTGTTGATTTAACCGATAGCACTAATGAAGTTATGCTGTTCTCTGCGGAAGGTAAAGTGGTTCGCTTTGCAGAAGATTGTGTTCGCCCAATGGGTCGTACTGCGACAGGTGTTCGTGGTATGAAGCTGAGCGATGACGATAAAGTGGTGTCACTGATCATTCCTCGTGGTGAAGGTGATATCTTAACCGTAACTGAGAATGGTTATGGTAAACGTACTGCTCAAAGTGAATACCCAACGAAAAATCGTGCAACACAAGGCGTTATCTCTATTAAAGTGAGTGAGCGTAACGGTAAAGTTGTTGGTGCAATTCAAGTTGAAGAAACTGACCAAATCATGATGATCACCAATGCGGGTACATTAGTTCGTACACGTGTTTCTGAAGTCAGCATTGTTGGACGTAATACACAAGGTGTTACCCTAATTCGTACAACAGAAGGTGAGTTAGTTGTTGGTTTGCAACGTGTCGAAGATGAAGATGATGCACTAGATGACGATGAAGTTAATGAAGTTATTAACGAAGAGTTATCAGAGGCACCTGATTCAGATTTAGCAGATGATGCGGACGAAGAATAGTATTTATCATTATTGTGATGTATAAATAAAAGAAAGCAGGCATAATTGCCTGCTTTTTTTATGTGGTGAGATCCGTTTATCATCAGAAAAAATTATCCTGATGATAAAGATCATATCATTCAGACATACAGTAACTTCTGCTAGAATAGAATAAGTTTCTTGAGCGGTAGGAATATTGATTAGGGTGGTTGTTTGAGATATCTCTCGTCCTTTAAAACATCGTTAAAAATTTCCCGCTACCTTTTTCGTATATTAGGTATCATGTTGTGGGCGATGGGGGCATTGCTAACGATGTTTTACCTTATCAACATCTTCAATGATACTAAATCTGATATTCGGCAAGAATATAGTAATAACTACACTAATCTTCTTGGCTTCTTTAGGCAAACCTCCAGCACTATCCGTGATTTACAATACCTTGCAGAACGCCACCAAGAACAAATTAACTTAAACCCGAGTATGAAAAATTCATTATTTTATGAAGGGCCATTTTCACTTCATAAGCTTAATGAAACCGCAGATTGTGAATTATTTAAAGGGCAAACAGACAACTATTTCCGCTCATTTAATAGTATCTTATATTATTGGAAAGATAATACTCCGGCCTTACAAGGGATAAACCAAGTCTTTATGGTTGGTTCCCATAGCATGTGTATGATTAACTTCCCTTTGCGTGCATCCCCAGTTGATACTGAAATGTTGAAAAAGATGGTTTACGAAAATACCCGTAACTACATTAATCAACGAGCACAAGGTAAAGAAGTTAACCAATATTGGATTGTGCCAGATGCAAAAGGGGATAGTGGCATTTTATATGTTATGTCTCCCGTTTATGCTTCAGGTAAATTTATTGGTTTGATTGGTATTGAAAGAGCTATTCGTCTTGAGTATTTTTCTCCTACCAAAGATAGAGTGATTTCAATTCATCTTCTTAATAATAGAAATACTACGGTTTTAAGCTATCCTGCAGAAAATACTTATCATTCGGTTAAACAAGTTCCTGATGTCAGCGCTCCTTATTTTGGTTTTGATGAAGACTTTAGTGATTTAGTTGCTAAGCGTAAATTATTGCCTTCGTCTTTTAGTGTGGTGTATTCATTACCACTCAAGCAAATTTTAAATGAATTTAAATTCACGATTTTTAATGCGCTGATCTTAAATATTATTTCAGCCATTATGATTTTTATTTTTGTGTGGATTTTTGAGAGAAAAATATTCTCCCCAGCCGAAAATAATGCTTCTCGCCTAGAAGAACACGAGCAATTTAACCATAAGATTGTGGCATCAGCGCCGGTTGGGATCAGTATTCTCAGAATACGTGATGGCATGATCATTTTAAGTAACGAGCTGGCACATAACTATTTTCGTTTACTTAGCCATAGCGATAAACAAAATATTCTCTCTATTATTGCTGAGAAAAGTAGCAATATGGTCGATGTAGTGACCAACAATCGTAATCATTTGCAAATAAGCTTTGTTAATTCACGCTATCAAAATGAAGATGTGGCTATCTGTGTTTTAGTGGATATCAGCTCACGGGTTAAAATGGAGCGTTCACTACAAAATATGGCAACAGCTGCGGAACAAGCTAACCAAGCTAAATCGATGTTTTTGGCAACAGTCAGCCATGAATTACGAACGCCACTTTATGGCATTATTGGTAATTTAGAGTTATTGCAGTCTCTTACACAAAGTGATGATACCGCTCGATTGCTAAAAACGATGGATAACTCTTCATCATTATTACTAAAAATTATTAGTGATATCCTCGATTTTTCGAAAATTGAATCTAAACAGTTAAAAATTGATATTAAGCCATTTAATTGTCGCCAAGTGCTCTCTTTTGTTATCTCTAACTATTTACCTTTGATTGCGAAAAAAGGCTTGGCTATTTACTGTTTTATCGAACCTGATGTACCTAAAATTGTAAATAGTGATCCTGTTCGTGTACAACAAGTTATCTCTAATTTATTGAATAACAGCATTAAATTTACCACGACCGGATGTATTACCTTGCATCTTTATAAAGATGATTATTATCTCTATTTTGATATTCATGATACAGGACGAGGGATCAGTGACAAAGCATTGCATGAGCTTTTTGAACCATTCTTCCAAGTGTCCCAGAATACAGAAAGTGCATCAGAGGGAACAGGGTTAGGTTTAGCCATATGTGAAAAGTTGATCAACTTGATGGATGGCGATATCAGCGTTGTTTCCCAAGAAAATATTGGTAGTCGCTTTACGATCCGTATACCTCTTTATGGTGCCTTAGATGGAATAGATCCTAATTCTAAACAGAATATTTATAAAGAAAGTAATGTTCGTTGTTTTATTGATATTAAAAATCTTTATTTAGAAGGCTTTATTGGTCGATATCTTCGTTACTTTGGTTTGAGTTGTGAATTGCTTACCGAAGAGGAGGTGATATCTCCAACCGATTTTATTATCACTGATTACGATGTACCAAGAAAAGATAACTGCCAATTTATTAGGATTAATGCGCATTACTTTGAACCATTGAAGAAAACAGCTGAAAACGTATGGGTATGTAGTACTTATAAGCTAAACGATTTAACAAAAATAATAATGCAATTGCCACAAAGTAAAGTGGAAGCAAATTGTGTGGAGATCGTGAAGCAAGATCAAGATACGGATTGTCGCTTACAAACTTTAACTATCCTTATTGTCGATGATCATCCAATAAACCGCTTATTGTTGACCGATCAATTGAAAAAAATAGGCTTTAATACAGCAATAGCAGAAGATGGCTGTGATGCATTAACATATTTAGCTAAAAATCATGTTGATATCGTTCTGACGGATGTCAATATGCCAAACATGAATGGTTATCAGTTGGCAACACATATAAGAGAAATGGGCAGTAATATGCCTGTGATAGGTGTGACAGCGAATGCAATAGCCGAAGAGAAGCAACGCTGTATTGCTGCAGGAATGAATGATTGTGTATCTAAACCTGTTTCGCTCTCTATTTTAAGAGAAGTATTGGTGAAGTATATCTCTAAAGAATAATTCTAGATAGTGAACGATAAAACAAGTAAACAGACAAAGACTAATTTATTAGTCTTTGTCTTTTTTTAAGCTTCTAGAAGGTAAAATAACGTAATCACAAAGCATTTTGATAGATAAAATGAAACAAAGAGTAGTAATAATATAAGTTGATTAAAAGGAGAGTGAGAGCATCTCTGTAATAGTCTGTAAGCTCAAAACCTAGTAAAGGTATGAAAATATAAACTATACAGCTTATAAGGTACTCTTTGAATGGAAAGTATTTGCAAGAAAAGATCGATAAGTGCAAAGAGAATGAGGAATAAAGAGTAAAAAAAACAGAGAAGCTCCTACAACGGGTTGAGCTTCCTGATTTTATCGGTTCGACTAAGGTAACTACGGTGAAATTAATCTGGGCCGTTAATTTCCTTATCAATAGTCACTGATGACAAGTAATTAAGTAATGCGATATCGTTATCGACACCTAATTTCATCATGGCTGATTTTTTCTGACTACTAATCGTTTTAATACTACGATTGAGTTTTTTGGCGATTTCGGTCACAAGGAAGCCTTCAGCAAATAATCTTAGGACTTCACTTTCTTTAGGTGATAAACGTTTATCGCCATAACCATTCGCATTGACTTTTTCAAGTAGCTTCGCAACGCTTTCAGGCATAAATTTCTTGCCTTTTTGTAGCGCAGCCAATGCTTTTGGCAGATCAGTTGGAGCGCCTTGCTTAAGCACAATACCTTCAATTTCAAGATCAAGGACTGCGCTCAAAATAGCAGGGTTGTTATTCATTGTTAGTACAATAATCGACAAATTAGGATAATGTCTTTTAATGTACTTAATGAGTGTAATACCATCACCATACTTATCGCCAGGCATAGATAAGTCAGTAATTAAAGCATCCACATTTAACTTAGGTAAGTTATTGATAAGTGAAGTTGAATCCTCAAATTCACCTACAACATTGACCCATTCAATTTGTTCTAAAGATTTACGAATACCGAATAAAACGATTGGGTGATCATCGGCAATAATAATATTAAGGTTATTCATGTTTAATTGTTACCTTGCTGCAGCAACTGTTGAATCCATTTATCCAGTTGAGTGATACGTTCTTTGATCTCTAATTCATTATGATTTTTTATGTCATGCTCTAAATATTCACAGCTTTCTCTGAGATATTCTAAATCTAACATGGCAAAAACACCTTTTAGACGATGAGTTGTCTGGGCTAGAGAATGAAAGTCTTTATTTGTTGCTTCTAAGTGTAGTTTTTCAACATCAATAGGAACAGTACTGATAAATAGTTCCTTATAATCACTACCATTCAACTTCTTCCTGTAATTATTAAGAATTACTTCGTATTTATCAAGGTTATTATTTTCATCCCAAATACTCTCGTTAGTTGTATCTGGGGAGAATGACTCATTTTCTTCAATTAAATAAGTAATAGCCTCTATTAAAGGGTCACCGAAGTTATAGTTACACTTTATTAAATCTTTTGATATTTTTTCGAAACCAACAATAGAGCTCATTAATAATATTGTTGGAGATTCAGGATTATCATTCGGTGTATCCCTAAGTATGATATCGTATTCAGGATAAAGATTCTCTCTATTTTTATCAAAGTATGTAGCGCCATATTTATCAAGCTGTTGGCAGATGATTTTTTCTATTTCAGGGTTTTTTATAGCGAGTTTTGCGTTTATCCCCTCCAATAATACGTTAAAAGTCCGTTCTTCTGTATCTATATGCTGGTATGGGAGGGCAATTCGAAAATGAGAACCAATACTTTCTTGGCTCTTAATAGTTAATTCTCCTTGTATTTTATTACATAGCAAGTGGCATAAATAAAAAATGATACCTGAATTAGAATAATATTTGTCTCCCATTGCTTGGCCTAAGAATGGGTATTTTATATTAGCAATATCTTGAGGTGTAAGCCCGCTTCCACTGTCAATAATATCAATAAGTATTTCTTCTTTATTTTTATCTTTATCTTTAACTAAATTCAGATTAACGGTTATCTTTCCATAATTAGTCGTACTAATGGCATAATTAATCAATGATAAAATAATCTTACTTAAAGCAGGGCCATCGTTAATTAAAAGTAAGCCCGGTCTTATATTATTGTGGAAATAAAGTGTTAGACCCTTTCTTATCATAAAAGGTGATGCTGTTATCAGAATAGATTCAACTAATGTTGATAGTTCAAATTCATCCTTATGTATTTTCCATTCTTGATTTTCTAACTTATTAATTAATGTAATGTTTTCTATCCACTCAGAAATATAATTTGTTTTCTCTAATAATAAACTAAGCAATTGTTGATGAGTGTCTTCGGGTAATAAGTCTTTGAATTGATAAACCATCTCATTTATATCTTTAATGGGACGCATTAATTCTAATGACATATTAGATAAGATCTTGCGTCGAGCGATGGTATTTTTCTCATATTCTTGTTGTGCAAGTTGCAATTTTTTGTTGATAAGAGCTTCGTTATCTTTATTCAGAAATATGAATAATGATGTATTGTCAATATTGTTATTATTACTTGTTCTTATTTCATAAATTTCGTTGTTGATAGCCGTTTGGATTAAACCATTGTGCTCAACTGCCATTTGGCGGATCTTAGATAAATCGATATGAGGCAGTAATTTTTCCGCATGGCTGTTGCTAATAATCTTATGATTAGAGGAAAAATTATAGACTAATAATCCTATAGGAAGGTTTGAAATGATGTCGTTAGTCATCTCTTCTTTGATCCGTAGATTACGTGTCATAGAGATATAAGGATAAACGTACTTATTACGGATATAGATATGGCCAAAAACGGAGATAGAAACAAATACCAGTAAGCTGATTAATAACCAAATATTTTTGTAGACAATTTCTTTGATCATCGACTTTAGTGGGTATTCATAAGAGAGTGAATAGGGGATCCCAATAATTGGTTGAGAAAAAATCAGTGAAGAGCCATCGGTTGATATTTCAATGTCATTCTTATCATAGACCGATTGCTGACCTGTTGGCAGTAATCTTAAGTAGTGTGGAGATAACTCTGAAGGTAAAAAATTATTGATAGGCAAATCAAACGCCACTACGCTGGTTAACTGACCTGGCACATTAAACATAATACGATAGGTATAGTAATAAATGTTTTCTGTAGACATCTTCCTAATAGGAGAAAGGCTCTCTTTTTCATCTAATGCTGTTGATTGCATCAATAACTCAGACCGCTTATTTTCAGCTGTTAATGTCAAATAGCTTTCTTTGTAACGGATCTCTGGCTTAAGCACAGAATGGGTCGTAATTAAGATAAGATCATTCCCTTTACCATTTAGATAATAAAGAGAACTGTAATCATTACGTACACCCCAAAGAATTTCGAGTGAATTCGCGAATCGTTGTGCTAACTGAAAGGTTTGCTCATTGGGTTTACCAAATATAATGGAATCTACGGTTTGGTCTCGACCTTCAAGCCAAAATACATCAGAACGTAATTTTATTGGATTAAGTCGCAATACAGGGAATATTGAGGTATCAGCTATTTTATTTGATAACTGGAAAAGCTGATTGGAGTGGTAACGATAATCTTCAACTTGGCGAGCGAATTTATGAGTTGTATTGTTTATCGCGTTTTTTTTGCTATCTAGCCAAGTGTCAAAATAACTGTAAGCATAGAGAAAAAGCGATATGACCATAAAAAGAAGAAATAGGGCATATAGACGAGTTAGTGTATTTGGCTTGAGTTGGTTCAATGTACGCATTCAGTTTGCGAGCCCTTAAGAGACAATGTAATTAAAAATAGAATAAACAATCACCATTATTCGGCCATTATATTAACAGGTTATCACTTTAAAAGGGATATTCGGATGAACTTTGAGCAAACAAACTAAAAAATTCAATTTTTTTACAATTGGAGCTAGACAGCGGGGTCAGAGATAGGCATAATTTCGCGCTATGGAAGGATGGCCGAGTGGCTGAAGGCAGCGGTCTTGAAAACCGCCGATGGGAAACCATCCTAGAGTTCGAATC
>NZ_PENZ01000019.1 GCF_003144395.1 Proteus faecis
ACTCTTTTAACTGGCTGATTAATATAAATTAATATTGCTCATCATCTAAAGTAAAACGCAATCTTGAATAGATTTAATATCAGAATCTGAATTAGAACCATTTTTTGCTTGGACGGTTAACTCACGAATACGTTGCAAGTTATTATTAATCTCATTCAAAGCCCCTTCTGTGGTTTGGGCTATCGAAATACCATCGTTCGCATTACGTACCGCTTGAGTTAAACCTTTAACATTAGCCGTAAAACGGTTTGCTATTGCTTGACCCGCTGCGTCATCCTTGGCGCTATTAATACGTAAACCAGAAGATAAACGTTGAATCGCATTACCTAATGCACTTTGTGAACGATTCAAATTATTTTGAGTGACCAATGACAGGTAATTGGTATTAATGACTTGTGCCATACAATATTCCTTCAACTTGATTTTAAAATACTTTTAAATGAATAGGTTTGTTATTACGTCACTGTAATAACGTTGCCTAAACACTATCGTCATCAAATTTGAGGGATTTACGATTTTTGGCGTCGCGAAAATAGCAAAAAAAGCCAGTTAGTTAATTTATAAGAAGTAATTGATTGCAGAAAAAAGTAAAAGAGATTGAGAGAAAAAATAAAACTAAAAAAAAGTGAGTTTAAATATAATAGACTGAGAATCTATATTTTAAATAATTCAAAGTGCAGAACTAAGCGACAAGCGAATATATCCTTAAAAACGTCTAGTTACATAAGCATGTAACTTGATAGATAAAGAAAAAATATAAATACTTTTTAACACAAAACAAAAAAAGGCCCTCTTACGAGGACCTTTTGAATATAGAAAGGTATCTTTTATGTCAGTGTACGAATTAACGTAACAGAGACAGAACAGTTTGTGGTACTTGGTTTGCTTGAGCAAGTACAGAAGTACCAGCTTGTTGCAGGATTTGACCACGGCTCATGTTAGAAACTTCTGTTGCGTAGTCAGCATCTAAGATACGGCTACGTGAAGCAGATAAGTTGTTAACAGTGTTGTTCAGGTTATTGATAGTAGATTCAAAACGGTTTTGAATCGCACCTAATTTAGAACGGCTTTCATCAATTGTATTGATAGCTTTATCTAAAGTTGCTAAAGCGTCATCTTTAACGTCTAAAGTTTTAACGTCTTTACCTGCATCAGCAGTAAATTCATTAGCAGTGGTTTTTGAACCTGCTTTGATATTGATTTCTTCTTTAGGAGTACCAGTCAGTTCAAGGTCTGAAGCTGATACTAAATAATCTTTAGTACCATCATTGAAAATGAATTTATCTGCTGACTCTACAGTATCAACAGTATATTTAGATAAAGTTGTACCAGTAGCCGTTTTTGTTGCACCTGAAACAACTTTATCAAGATCACCAGCTACTGTAATGCCACCGCCTTTTGCCGTTACGCCTTTTTTAGCTGTAGTTTCAGTAAACAGTTTGTCACTTGAAACACCTAAAGTATCGTTATCAACTTTATCTAAGTTAAACTTGATAACTTCTTTATCGTTAGTACCTACTTGGATAGTCATTTCAGACTTCTCACCACTCAGTACTTTAACACCGTTAAACTGAGTTTGTTCAGAAATACGGTTGATTTCTGCTAAACGTTCAGTTACTTCGTTTTGGATTGAAGTGATGTCTGAATTAGAGTTAGTACCATTTTTAGCTTGAACTGTTAACTCACGGATACGTTGTAAGTTGTTGTTGATTTCGTTCAGCGCACCTTCAGTAGTTTGAGCGATAGAGATACCATCGTTCGCATTACGTGATGCTTGAGTTAAACCATTTACGTTTGAAGTGAAACGGTTAGCAATCGCTTGACCTGCAGCATCGTCTTTAGCGCTGTTGATACGTAGACCAGAAGACAGACGCTCGATTGCACTTCCTAAAGCTCCCTGAGATTTGTTCAGGTTGTTTTGAGTTACCAGAGATAGATAGTTGGTATTAATGACTTGTGCCATAGCTAGATTCCTTTAAAATCAAGTCGATAAAATAAAAGTTTGCCTATTCATTTACGGTGTCAATCACCGGCAACAAGTTTATCGGCACCCCACATGCAACCTTTAATTTTTCCTACAAATATTTCTGCGATTTTTTATATAACCAACATCAACCCAATGATAAATAAGGAAATTAATTTATTATTTTTTTATTCATTTTTTATCAATTTTCGTCTCAAGCTATTTTTATTCATCTAAATTCGACTTTGGTTCCCAATGCCAATAAATGGCTTCTATATGGCAGCCTGTTTACGTCATCAAAAATACCAAATAGACGTAAACTTTTCGCCGATTCTACCGATAACGGTTCTTGAGGATTATTTTACGAACACAGAAAGGAGACCGGTATGGCTGGTATTGCTTCACTAGGCGTGGGCTCAGGGATGCCTCTTAGCCAAACATTGGCACAATTAGAGGCGGCGGAAAATAAACGCCTTGAACCCCTAGATAAAAAAATGAAAAGCTACGAAGCGCAAATTACCGCTTATGGTAAGATCCGTAGCCAACTTGATAAGTTACAAAAAGCGTCAGAAAACTTAAAGAAATTTGACGAAATTGTTGCCACCAAAGTAGACGATGAGTTTGATGCCTTTAAAGTGACGACGGATGGTAAAGCCAGCATTGGTAACTATACCGTCTCGATAGATAAAATTGCTCACGCACAAACATTGAAATCAAAAGCGGTAAGCGATGTAAAAGTACCTATTGGAAAAACATTAGGTGATGGTAATAAACGCACCTTAGTGATTACCCAAGAAGGTGAAAAAGAACCTTTACGCATTGAGTTAACTGATGAGCAAACCTCTATGATTGAATTGCGTGATGCAATCAATAAAAAAGAGGGTAATGTTTCTGCCACTATCGTTAAAGCAAAAGATGGTGTTAACCACTTAGTACTAACTTCTCGTAAAGAAGGTACTGATTCACAAATGGAAATCACTGTTGAGGGTGATGATGAGCTAAATAATTTTCTTAGTTATTCATCTAAATCTAACAGTGGCGCGATGCAAGAAATCGTTAAAGCAAACAATGCTAAATTAACGATTAATGGCATTGAAATTGAGCGTCAAACCAATGAGATTAAAGATGCCCCTGAAGGGATCACATTAAATCTTAAGAAAACAACGTTTGATAATAAAGACAAAGCAGATAAGCCTGAAATAGTCACTGTTGCTCGTGATATTGAGCCAATGAAAAAAGCGATCCAAGCTTGGACTGACGCTTATAACGAATTAAACAGTACCTACAAATCTCTTACTAAATACACGCAAGTAGAGAAAGGCGAAGCAGCATCGAAAGATAATGGTGTATTACTGGGTGATACTACCAGCCGTATGATTATGTCAGAACTAAAAAGCTTTGTAACAAGTTCACAAAGCACCTCTGATTTAGATACCCTTAATAAAATGGGGATTAAATTTAAGGTTGATGGCTCTTTAGATATCGATAGCAAAAAACTGGATGAAGCGTTAAAAGAAAAACCCGCTAACGTGAAAGAGTTTTTTATGGGTGACGGTAAAGAAACAGGCTTTGGTACTCAAAC
This sequence comes from Proteus faecis, assembly GCF_003144395.1. Taxonomy (GTDB): domain Bacteria; phylum Pseudomonadota; class Gammaproteobacteria; order Enterobacterales; family Enterobacteriaceae; genus Proteus; species Proteus faecis. Next base: position 3,546 of record NZ_PENZ01000019.1, read on the forward strand.
CTATAATTACCTAAAGAAAACTCTGCAATCTAATGATGGTACTTTAGATGTTGCCACTGATGGCGTGAAAAAACGCAAGAAAACATTAGATAGTCAAATTAAAAACACAGAGCGCAATATTGCCGCCACGATGGAACGCTATAAAAACCAGTTCCAACAGTTAGATAAAATGGTCAACTCCATGACTAACTCTAGTGCCTCAATTGGCCGTTTATTAGGTTAATTTTTAAAAAGTAGGATAATATGTATCAACAATCAGCCAGTAAAATGTATGCTCAAATCGACGTTGAAAGCGAGATTTTAAATGCTTCTCCTTACCAGCTGATCCAGATCCTATTTAATGGGGCGCTAAGCGCCCTTCGCCGTGCATTAATATTAATGGAACAAGGAAATATCGCCGGTAAAGGCGAAAATATTTCTAAAGCCATTAATATTATTGGTAACGGATTAAAACAAGGTCTGGATAAAGAAAAAGGCGGTGAGCTTGCAGAAAATCTGGAGCTCCTTTATGACTATATGGTTAATCAGCTACTCGATGCTAACTTAAAAAATAATCCAGAAAAAATTCATGAAGTCATCAAGCTCTTAACTGAAATTTCTGATGCTTGGCAACAAATCGGCACACAGATTAATTCTTATTAAATTAGAGTGGACAACAATATGGATATTATGGCGGCTTACGAGCATGTTTTAAAATCAAGTGAGCAAATGTTAACGCTTGCCAAAGATCAGCAATGGGACAAGCTGATAGAAATGGAAATGGATTATTTAAAAAGCGTAGAAAATATCACTAAGATGATAAAACCGGCTGATGGTGAGCTGAGACTACAACAACGCCTCACGGATATGCTAAAAAAAATCTTAGAAAACGAAAACGAGACGCGCAATTTATTACGGGCTCGTCTAGATGAGCTTGGCATATTAATAAGACAGACTGAACAAGAGCAGAGGGTACAGAATAGCTATGGTCAGTTTACAGAACATAGTTATTATCCTGATCTCAATCTTAAATAACTCTCCTCTGCGCCAAAAGCGGTTTTATTAGCTAATGGCGTCTTTACTTAGAAAAGCCACTCCTATTATTCAGCTTAACTTGTTATCGGTAACGTAAAAATCAACGTCTACCACTTTTTATTTTTGTTTTTTATTTTTGATTACATAGACATAGATTGCACAGATTGCACTAACACCATATCAATATGTGGAATGTTGTCTTCAAGATACGTTTCTGAATCGATAACAAAACCATGTGATTGATAAAATGAGACTAAATAAACCTGTGCCATTATTTTTATTGTATGGGTATTAAATTGATGGCATGTTGTTGCAATCGCCTCTTTTATTAACTGATGAGCAATACCTCTTCCCCGCTGTTTTTGAGCAACAATTACCCGCCCTATTGAAGCTTCTTTAAATGCGATGCCTTGTGGCAACAAACGAGCATAAGCAATAAGTTGCTGGCTATCTTCCTCTTTCGCAAGCAGATGTAATGTATTTTGATCTACCCCATCCAGATCTTGATAAGCACATTGCTGTTCACAAATAAAAACCTGATTTCTTAAAGCTAAAATAGCGTACAACTCATCGGTGGTGAGTTGTGAAAATGATTTTAAAATCCAATTCATGTGATTAGCTCGTGATTTTTATCTCTTGATTATAGTGCATTAGTATAATTTCAATAATTTTTTATTATCTTTCTACGAAAGCAAATAAAAAATCGCCTACTTAACTGTAGGCGACATATTAGCTCATAATAATCTGATAACTAGTAATTTATTTAATTACATCATAGAGTTGCTGATTAGATAAATAATCCGCTGTTAAACCCACTGATGGGTTATATTGTTCACCATAGATCTCAGAGAATGCTTTCCCCTCTTTACCTAATGAAACTTTGCGTTCATCTTTACCCGTACTTTCATGGATAGAGTAGGTTTTACGGCGCATTGCTATATATTTATCTGCATCATTAGCAATATCAGTCTGATAATCTGTTATTTGTGTATCCGTTAAGGCTAATTTATTTGCTAAATCACAACCCCAGCGAGTTAAACAGACTTCTGCAAAGTGGCGAACCACTAAACCCGGTGCATACAATGCATTTTCACCTGTACTACCATCAATAGAAGCATTGCCGACTAATGTGGCGTGGCGTCCTGAAATAGGGAAAATATGCATTTTAGTATCAGCAGCGACGGTTGGGATCACGCAAGTAAATCCTTTAGAGCGCTCATCTCTTGCATAAAATCCGACATATTCTTTGACGTTTTTACCCAGCGTGACTTTTTCTGGTTGGAAATTCAGTGGACCTGGAACAGGGTCAATAGCAAAAATATTCACTGGTATATCTTTTAATTGAGGATCTGCCAACATCGCATTCGCTAGCATATGGCAAGTAATACCACCACGACTCCACCCCACTAAGTTAACTTGTGTTGGAATAATGCCATCTTTACGGAAGATACGAATAATTTGCTGTTGAAGTTGTTGCTGAGTGACTTGACGGTCGCCATAGTCATATTTACGCCATAAAAAAGAGCCTGTGACTTTGACGTCTTCAATAGGAATACCAGCTTTTTTCAGTTGGTTATACTGCACTTCGGTTAACTTTTCACGTTGCCAATCAAAGTTACCTTTCATTAAGCAAAGTGCGTGATTGACATTTTCTTCCCAGCCACTGCCAAATAACGATCCCTTAATATCAGAGTAATTAGGGCTTTCAACCCATAAATCATCTTCTTGCAGATTACCACTACCCGGGCCATCAATAATAAACCACTGTGCAAACTCTCTTCCTTGATTATTTTGCGCTAACGTGGAGACTAATTCACCTTGCCAGAAAGTCGGATTATTATTATCAAATGAGTTAGACCCAGTACCACATAAATAAACGGTTAATACTGTCATAATTAAATTTCCTTTTATTAATAACTAAAAAATCAAAATAATGATTTTTATTTCCTTGTATTGAGCTATTCCTTAGCTCACCAGCACATTAACCATAAGCTTTTTTTTATTCAATGAGTAAAAGTAAATTAATAGAGCTGAGATCACATAATTAAATATTATTTAGGTAAAAGAAATGAAAAAAGTCTATCAGATCAATGTAATTATATTTTATAAGTGGATACCTTACTTTTTTATTAATTCTATTAGTTAATCAGTTCATAAAAAGTGTATTAAATAACCAAATTTTAAATTTAGATAAAAAAAATCCCACATTAATAAATGTGGGATTTTCTATTAGGAAGAATATGTTATAAACGATTAAAAGCAACTACTCTCACTGCAGGAATATCAGCTTGTGCTCCTTCAGCAACTTCCTGACATGCTTTTTCTAACGCAATATGGGGTGTGATCCCACTTTCTGTTTCTACAATTTTATGTCCGGCGTAGGTATCACCATTTCTGGAACGCACTTTATACGCAATAAACCAATATTCCATATCATCACCGTTTACGTTATTAATCATGTAATTACCATAGCGGTTTATGACCTACTTTAATGTGATAATAATCAATAAATTTTAGTTTAATAAAACCGTTTTATAAAAAGATGAACTTCATCGTAAGAAAATTAAGCGCACTTTCCTTTAGCTAAATTTTTGTCATTACATATTTGAATTATTTTTTGTTGCAATGATCTTTTCATATTCTCTCTAGTTTTATTTTTTGCGCGATAATAACTAGATAAGCGTAAATACGCTATCCATGAAATCTGTTCCATAATTGAATAAGTAACCAAGCCGCGATAATCCAGCAGATAACTGCCGTTGCCAGTGCCGAAAGTAATTTTACATAGTTGATCATCACATAGAGTGAAATTAGATAAACCAGATAAGGAATAACAGCCCATAGACTAAAAATAATGGTGGTACACAACGCTTCAATAGAGCGTTCAGAGCCAACAATATAGTGTGCAATAAGTGCAAACGTTGGAAATAACGGAACCAATCCCGCAATATAGTAATGACGAGATTTCGATAATACCGCGATTAATACCACTACAAATGCACCTATCAGCGCTTTAATCAGTAATCCCATGATGTTTTCATCAAGTTATAAAAATCTTAGTTTTATCATACCTATTCATATTTGTATGTGGGCTGGTTTTATTTTTAGTTATTTAAAATGTAATTAAATATTTAGAAAATATAATAGAAAAATTAAGAAGAAAGACGATGACCAAGCTTTATACAAAACTAATCCAACATAGGTTAAGTAACTTATTTAACAATTACTTTTGATCTTTTTTGAAAGATAAGAAGAGATAAGAGAGCAAGCTGCTTTGAAATGGATGTGCAAAATCGCACATCAATAAAATGACGTGTCTATCCCATCTGCAAAAATCGGGGCACTCATTACCATAAATAGCAAACAATAATATAAGTATTCGAATGTTTAATCACATTCGAAAGCTTATATCATCTATTCAATGATTTTGAGCAAGCTGCCCCATTCTATTGTGATTAGGTGCTTCTTTATAGTTATATAAAAGAAAAGCTACCGTTATCAAATGATAAGGTACTACACCTGCATCGACATGATTTCTTGATAAGCAGTCACGAGCTTATTACGCACTTGTATACCCATTTGCAATGAGATACTGGATTTTTGCATATCCACCATCACATCGTTTAATTCAACACCCGGTGTACCTAAAGTAAACGCTTGAACTTTGTTGGTTGCATTCATTCGAGTTTCATTAATTTTACCCACGGCTTGAACAAGCTGAGTTGCAAATCCGGCTTGTACGGGTTGGGGTTTCGCAATATTGGATGCTTGTAAAGTCTGGATTTGCATTTTATCCAGAACACTTTCAATAGCTGGAATTGACATATAAACCTCTGCGTTAATCATCTAATTCAATTATTGAATCAATGTCATAGTAAGGAAGTGAACCAACACGCTTACCGAGTTATACCCTAACACAGGGGCTTCATTCCAAAGCGAGTAATTAACGCAAAAGTTAAGGGCTAATTACGCCATTAAATGAAACGCAAAAGGCCAATAATGAGACACCTGAGAGTAGGTTTATTTATTTGCGTAAGGGGAGTCTGTTTTGTTACGCCACGCTTTTAGTATTCATCCCGAACTACAAGGCAAGGATTGTCTATGAATGCCGAAAAAACCGACGTTGTGAACCAGAATAAGGGTTTTAACGCCATTATTAACCGGATAAAAGCCGATCCGAAAATTCCGCTCATTATTGCGGGCTCGGCGGCGATTGCCATTTTTGTTGCTGCATTTTTATGGTTACAAAGCCCTGATTATAAGGTGCTTTATAGTAATCTTAGCGATAAAGACGGTGGCGAAATTGTCACACAGTTAACACAGATGAATGTACCTTATCGCTTGTCACAAAATGGCGCGGCGATTATGGTGCCTGACAATCAGGTTCATGAATTACGCCTGAAACTCGCACAAGCGGGGCTTCCAAAAGGCGGTGCTGCCGGTTTTGAACTGTTAGATAAAGAAAAGTTCGGGATCAGCCAATTTAGTGAACAGATTAATTATCAACGTGCACTTGAAGGTGAGCTTGCTCGCACTATCGAAACATTAGGTCCTGTACAAAATGCTCGAGTTCATTTAGCACTGCCAAAACCATCTCTTTTTGTTCGTGAACAGAAATCCCCTTCTGCATCCGTTACGGTGGGTCTTTTACAGGGTAGAGCGCTGGATGAAGGTCAAATTAATGCCATTGTGCATATCGTTGCGAGCAGTGTTGCAGGTATGCCTGACAGCAGTGTGACCATCGTTGACCAGAGTGGCAAACTATTGACACAACCAGATGCGTTAGGTCGCGATCTTAACTCTATCCAACTGAAATATGTTCAAGAGCTAGAAAGCCGTTATCAGCAGCGTATTGAAACGTTATTAGGCCCAATTGTGGGTCGTGGAAACGTTCATGCACAGGTGACAGCTCAAGTTGACTTCTCTCATACAGAAGAGACAGCGGAAGAGTACAAACCAAACCAGCCACCAAATCAAGCCGCGGTGCGTTCAAAACAGTTGAGCCAAAGTGAGCAAAATGGCGGCATGTTAGCTGGCGGTGTCCCCGGAGCATTATCTAATCAACCTGTTGCTCCACCACAAGCGCCAATTGAAACGCCAAAGGCGCAAGAAGGTGAAAAAACAGATGGTGCCAATGCAACGGGAACTAATCGCTCATTAACACGCAATCCAAACAGCAATAGCCGTTTAGATGAAACAACCAACTATGAAGTTGATCGCCGAATTCGCCATATCAAACGTCCTGTAGGTAATGTCGAACGTCTTTCTGTAGCTGTTATTGTGAACTACAAAACAGTTGAAGATAAGAAAGAAGCCGCTGAAGGCGAAGAGCCTGTTGTTGAAACTAAACTTGTTCCGCTAACTGATGAGCAAATCCAGCAAATTGAAGGACTTGTTCGTGAAGCGATGGGGTATTCCCAAGAACGTGGTGACTCTTTAAGTGTCGTAAACTCACAGTTCAACGATATTGAAGAGAAAGTGATCACCGTTCCTGTATGGGAAAATCCTGAAATTATTGCGAAAGCATTAGATTTAGGTCGCTGGTTATTACTTATCATCATCGCATGGATCTTGTGGCGCAAACTGGTGAAACCACAGATTGAAAAACGCCGTGAAGCTGAAGCTGCAGCACAGAAAGCCGTGCTGAAAACCAAGCTAGAAGTTAAAGATGATGTTGATGAAGCAGAATTAGATGACGAAGCAAGACGTAAGCAAGCACGTCAACGTGTAAGTGCCGAATTGCAGAGCCAACGTATCCGTGAAATGGCAGAGAAAGATCCTCGTGTCGTCGCAATGGTAATTCGTCAATGGATGAGTAAAGAACAATGAGTAATAACTTAACTGGAACCGAAAAAAGCGCCGTTATGTTACTAACACTCGGTGAAGATCGAGCGGCGGAAGTATTTAAACATCTAAGTACACGCGAAGTTCAACAGCTGAGTATTGCAATGTCTTCAATGCGTCAGATTTCAAATCAACAATTGATTGATGTTATGGCAAGTTTTGAAGAAGACGCTGTTCAATACGCAGCATTGAACGTCAATGCGAACGATTATTTACGCTCAGTTCTTGTTAAAGCCTTGGGTGAAGAACGTGCAAATAATCTATTAGATGAGATATCAGAAACTCGCGAAACAACGACGGGTATCGAGACACTTAACTTTATGGAGCCACAAATGGCTGCCGATATTATCCGCGACGAACATCCGCAGATTATCGCAACCATCTTGGTTCATCTCAAACGGGGTCAAGCAGCAGATATTCTTGCCCTATTTGATGAGAAATTACGTAATGACGTAATGTTACGTATCGCAACATTTGGTGGTGTTCAACCGTCAGCATTAGCAGAGTTAACTGAAGTACTGAATAACCTGCTTGATGGTCAAAACCTCAAACGCAGTAAAATGGGTGGTGTTCGTACTGCTGCTGAAATCATCAACTTGATGAAGAGCCAGCAAGAAGAGAATGTCATTACTGCGGTTCGTGATTATGACGGCGAATTGGCACAAAAAATTATCGACGAAATGTTCCTGTTCGAAAACCTTATCGATATCGACAACCGTTCTATCCAGCGCATTCTACAGGAAGTGGAATCCGACTCCTTGGTTGTGGCATTGAAAGGATGCGATCAAGAGCTACGCGATCACTTCCTCAACAATATGTCACAACGTGCTGCTGAAATCATGCGTGATGACTTGAGTTCTCGCGGCCCTGTTCGTATGTCTCAAGTGGAAGCAGAGCAGAAAGCCATTCTGCTTGTGGTACGCAAATTAGCAGAGACTGGAGAGGTTGTTCTTCATGGAGGAGACGATACCTATGTCTGATAAACATACTGATACTAACTGGAAGCCTTGGGTTCCAAAAGAACTCACTGATTGGGCATTAACTGTCGAGGAAACGACAGAAAACGAAAAGGAAGTCGAAAAACAGGAAAAAGAAGTCGTTCAGCAACAGAAAGTCCTTGAGCAAATTAATATGCTTGATGACATGAAAGAAAAGGCCCAGAAATTGGGCCACGCTGAAGGCCTTGAGGCAGGGAAAAACCAGGGTTATCAGGAAGGCTATCAGGCTGGATTACAATCAGGTATTGAAGAAGGTATTCGCCAAGGCATTGCTCAGCAATCACCATTAATTAATGAATGGCAAGGTTTGTTGGCTGAGTTTAGGCACTCTTTAAATGGGTTAGACAGTGTTATTGCTTCGCGTTTAATGCAAATCGCCCTCACTGCGGCAAAAGAAGTTCTCGGTCAGCCTGCGGTTTGTGATGGTTCTGCATTACTGGCGCAAATCACCTTAATGTTGCAACAAGAACAAATGTTCTCAAGTAATCCACAATTAAGAGTTAACCCAAAACATATTCCACAAATTGAGAAAGAGCTGGGTGATTCACTTTCTGCTCATGGTTGGAAAGTGGTTGCCGATAACAGTATTCATGTTGGTGGATGCCGTGTTGTGACAAATGATGGCGATCTTGATGCCACGATTGCAACTCGTTGGCATGAGCTTTGCCGTCTTGCTGCTCCGGAGGCGTTGTAATGACAGCAAGATTGGGGCGTTGGTTAGAAAAGCTCAGTGATGCAGAAGCGCGTTTAAATAAAATTCCGCGTGTACGTCAATATGGTCGTTTAACCAGAGCTACAGGTTTAGTCATGGAAGCTAAGGGGCTTGTTATGCCCCTTGGCTCTACATGTTTAATAGAACGTACCATTGGTAAAACTGTTGAAGAAGTTGAAAGTGAAGTCGTTGGGTTTAATGGTAGCCAAATGTTGTTAATGCCTTTACAAGAAGTCGAAGGATTAACACCGGGTGCTCGTGTTTATGCACAGGCTACTCCGGGTGGGGAAAATGAAGGTCGTCAATTACCTCTTGGAGATGCGCTGTTAGGGCGTGTTTTAGATGGCTCTGGTTATCCTTTAGATGGATTACCACCACCAGATACAGGTTATCGTGCCCCACTTATTACGCCACCTATCAATCCACTACAACGTACCCCTATTACTGATGTACTGGATGTGGGCGTGCGTGCAATCAATTCACTGTTGACTGTAGGTCGTGGTCAGCGTATGGGGCTTTTTGCAGGCTCTGGTGTCGGTAAAAGTGTGCTATTAGGCATGATGGCGCGTTTTACTCAAGCTGATGTGATTGTTGTTGGATTAATTGGTGAACGTGGACGTGAAGTTAAAGATTTTATTGAAAACATTCTCGGTACAGATGGTTTAGCGCGCTCTGTCGTTGTAGCAGCACCAGCGGACGTGTCACCACTTCTTCGAATGCAAGGCGCTTCCTATGCAACACGTATTGCCGAAGATTTTCGTGATCGCGGAAAACATGTCTTACTGATTATGGACTCACTCACACGTTACAGTATGGCGCAACGTGAAATTGCCCTTGCTGTCGGCGAGCCACCTGCAACCAAAGGCTATCCACCTTCTGTATTTGCTAAATTGCCCGCACTGGTCGAACGTGCAGGAAATGGCGTTGATGGTGGCGGTTCTATTACGGCTTTCTATACTGTTTTAACAGAAGGTGATGATCAGCAAGATCCTATTGCAGACTCTGCGCGTGCAATTTTAGATGGCCACATTGTGCTTTCGCGTTCTCTGGCAGAATCAGGGCACTACCCTGCTATCGATATCGAAGCGTCTATAAGCCGTGCAATGACCTCATTGATTGATAAAACACATTATCGTCGCGTACAAGTGTTTAAACAACTTTTGTCTAGTTATCAACGTAACCGCGATTTAATTAACGTAGGTGCTTATGCTGCGGGGAGTGATCCTATGCTTGATAAAGCCATTGCACTTTATCCATCCCTCGCGAAGTTCTTACAACAAGATATCCAAGAGCAATGCAGTTATCAAAGTGCATGTGAGCAACTTAATCAACTGATCACAATAAACTAATTCTGAACATAATCAGAGAAAGTAAAGAGGGTTCCAATGCGGGAGCAGTCACCTTTAGTGACACTGAGAGAACTGGCACAGACAGCGGCTGAACAAGCCGCTATTCAACTGGCTCAGGTCCGGCAGAGTCATCAACAAATGGAACAGCAACTCAATATGTTGATTGGGTATCAGGATGAATACCGTGTACGTCTAAATGAAACGTTGAATTTAGGGGGGATGTCGTCAGCATCGTGGCAAAACTACCAACAATTTCTAAAAACGCTCGAATTGACTATCGAACAACATAAACAACAACTTCAACATTGGCAGGCGCAGCTAGATCTTGCAACTGAGCAATGGAGAGAAAAACAGCAACGACTCAATGCATTTGAGACTTTGGAGCAACGCGCTGAAGATAGCCGTAAGCGACATCTTGATCGTATTGAACAGAAACAAATGGATGAGTACGCACAGCGTAGTACTTTACGGAGAACAACTTGATGGAGATAACGCTTCTGACCATGGATGTCGCAGCAGCCTCTCCGGGAACGACATCCGCTTCAAATAGTCAACCCGGTGATAATGCCCCGACATTTGCTCAGCTTTTGGGTTCTCAACCTCAAAATGCACAGAGTGATAAAAAGACAGCCAATATCACAAATCATTCAACAAAAGAAAATAAGGCACATTCACACTCTGATGAAGACAAAACAAAAGAAGACGGTAGTCATCTTGCGTCTGCTATCACAGAACCTAGTGTGGTAGAAGAGTCATCTCTTGAGAAATCTCAATTGGCTCTTACTTTGCCAGATAATGAACAATTTGCGACTATTGTTGAAAATAAAACCCCTTCTTTATTAATGTCAGCAGAAGAGCTTGCAGCCGAACTGCCTGTTCAATTAGCAGGATTACCTGGATTAAAACGCTTAACCCTGCCCACAGAACAACTGACTCAAGCATTACAACAGCATCAATCAGTTAAAGGTGATGAAGGCTTAGCCTCGTTAGCGCGTACTATTTCAAAAGATAGCGATATGTCGGAATTCAACCTTACCGACAAGCTAAATCTATCAAAATCAGATGAAAAGTCCTTGTTAACCCAGCTACGTCCAGAAGCTGCAACATTAGCAACAGAAAGTACACTTGTCGGCGCTAATCAAACAGAAAAATCTTCTGTGAAAAAAGGAGATAGCGTCGCAACGCTTTTAACGCCAACAGCAGAAAAAGTGAATGCATTACTAAACGGCGATAAGCAAGTTACAAATGCAAAATTAGCAGACAATGTTGCTCAACAACTGGTACCCCGTAATCCTGTTGTAGAAAGTGATCTTCATAACCCGCTTTCTAGCTCTTCTTCTTTGGCTTCACAAAGCATTGCGGGTCATGCTCACTCTTCAACACAACCACAAATGCAATTCTCACCGATGGCAACACAGGTATTAAATGCACAAGTGGGAACACAAGAGTGGCAACAGCAGCTAAATCAACAAATTGTGATGTTTAGTCGTAATGGCTTACAAAAGGCCGAGCTACGTTTACACCCTGAAGAGCTAGGTTCATTACATATCCGCATGAAAATAGAAGATGGGCAAGCACAGCTACACCTAGCTTCACAAAACGGACAAGTTCGTTCTGTATTAGAAAATGCCATGCATCAATTGCGTCAAGCGCTCTCTGAAAATGGGATCCAGCTCACGCAGAGTCAAGTGTCTAGCGACACTAATGACAGTTGGCAACAACAAAATATGTCAGATTCCTCTCAATTTAGTGGAGATGGTGCCGATAATCATCAAGGAAGCGAGGGTAATTCTCTGCAATTAGCCTCTGAAACGGCACTACAAAAGATAACTCTTACGCCTCAAGAATTAGCATCTGCTCGTGGTGGTGTTGATATTTTCGCCTAATACAAATGTATTGGGAGGAGACACTATGTCAATAAACGTAAGAGTTAATGGTTTTTTCCCTATCTGTTTCTGCAATTAAAAAACAGAAATAGCGGGATAATTAAGGTTGATTTAGATGGATATGGAAGTCCACAACAGTGAACACGTATCCACTACAAAACAGGAATTTAACTGTCCATGTCTAATTACAGCAATGAACGTAAAAGCTATAGCTTAATTCTGATCATCGTATTATTGGTGATCGCCATTATTGCAGCGGCATTCGGTGGATATAGTTGGTGGGCATTGAAGCATGCTAAATCAGGTTCAGCGGGCACAAGTCAGCAAAAAGTTATACCAGCACCCGTTTTTATGTCATTAGAACCCTTTACGGTAAATCTAATTGATGACGAAGAACACTTAGACAGAGTGCTCTACATAGGGATCACATTAAGATTACATAATGAAGACACTCGTAAGCGTCTACATGATTATTTACCTGAAGTTCGTAGTCGCTTGTTATTACTGCTTTCTCGTCAGCAGGCTAATAAGCTCGCGACAGACAATGGAAAACTCCAGCTAATGACGGATGTAAAAGAAACGCTGAGACCGACTCTCGTACCGGGAGAATCTGAACAGATCCTCTCCGATGTACTGTTTACCACGTTTATTCTGCGATAATCATTATGAGCGATAATATCCTTTCACAGGCAGAGATTGATGCTCTGCTGAATGATGACACATCAGGTGACGACGCCAAAAAAAGCGCGAACAGGGAACCTGCGATAGCGAAGGATCCGAATGAACCGGATATTCAGCCTTATGACCCCAACACGCAACGTCGTGTGGTTCGAGAACGTTTACAGTCGTTAGAGATTATTAACGAACGCTTTGCGCGTCAATTCCGTATGGGGCTGTTTAACATGCTTCGCCGGAGTCCTGACATTACTGTTGGTGGCATTAAAATTCATCCATATCACGACTTTGCTCGTAATTTACCTGTACCAACGAATCTTAACTTGGTGCATTTAAAACCGTTACGAGGAACAGCATTATTTACTTTTGAACCCAATCTGGTTTATATCGCGGTAGATAACCTGTTTGGTGGTGATGGACGTTTTCCAATCCCTGTGGAAGGGCGTGAATTTACCAACACAGAGCAGCGGATCATCAACAAAATGTTGAAATTGGCACTTGATGCCTACCGTGATGCTTGGGATTCCATATTCAAAATTCAGGTGGAATATGTTCGTTCTGAAATGCAGGTGAAATTTACCAATATCACCTCATCACCGAATGACATTGTTGTTACGACACCTTTTCAGGTAGAAATTGGCTCCATGGTTGGGGAGTTTAGCATTTGTATTCCATTTGCCATGATTGAGCCATTACGTGAACGACTGATCAATCCACCAATTGAAAATGTTCGTCAAGAAGATGGGGTTTGGTTAGATAGTTTAGTCAACCAAGTTCAGCATTCAGAGCTTGAACTGGTCGCAAACTTTACTGACATCCCACTGCGCTTATCAAAAGTGTTAACACTTAAAGAAGGGGATGTTATCCCGATTGATAAACCAGAAAGATTGATTGCACATGTTGATGGTGTGCCCGTATTAACGAGCCAATACGGTACAGTAAATGGGCAATATGCCCTTCGTGTTGAACACCTAATTAACCCTGTTTTAAACGCTCTGGATGAGGAACAAACCAATGAGTGATGCAAATCGCCCAACTGATAATTCACAATCGGCTGAGGATATGTGGGCTGATGCAATGGAACAGCAAACTGGTAAAAGCCAGGATAATAGTTCCGATCTATTTGAACATCTTTTACCTGAAGACGACACATTGAACCATCTATCTGACATTAATTTGATTATGGATATTCCAGTCAAATTAACAGTAGAGTTAGGTCGCACCAAAATGACCATTAAAAAATTACTTAGCCTGTCACAAGGTTCTGTCGTTTCACTGGATGGTTTAGCTGGTGAGCCTCTTGATATTCTTATCAATGGCTATTTAATCGCTCAAGGTGAAGTTGTGGTTGTTTCTGATAAATATGGTATTCGCATTACCGATATCATTACACCATCAGAACGTATGCGTCGCCTGAGTCGTTAATCTATGGAACAGCTTCCTTCCTTTTCCAGCCAAGGTGCGGTAAATACTACCGCGCCCGCTACAACACAAACTGTTCAAACACCGACACAACCGTTGCCTGTAGGCCAAAGCCTTGCTCAAGTTAGCACGGCACTTGCAGGCATCATTGTTCTTATTATTGTTGCAATGTGGTTATTTCGCCGTTTTGGCTTTACCCGTGGCTCATTAAAAGGAACGACTGCACAACTTAATGTTAAAGCAAGTTGTTCATTAGGTGCAAAAGAGCGTGTGGTGGTGGTTGAAATAGAACAGGAATGGCTCGTATTAGGGGTAACTACATCGCAGGTAAATCTGCTGCATAAATTACCCGTTCCTGATAAAGCCTCGCAGGAAGCGATCTCATCACCAACATCGTCACTGTTTACTCAAATATTACAAAAAACGCTAAAGCGAGATAAAGGCAACTCATAATGCATCAGTGTGTCACTTTTTTTAACGCATTAAAGCGTTGGCGTCTCTTCGCTAGTGTGCTGGTTTTACTCTTGTTACCTACCAGTGCGTTTGCCCAATTTCCGGGTATTATTACACAGCCTTTACCGGGTGGTGGTCAAAGTTGGTCATTACCAGTACAAACTTTAATCTTCATTACAGCATTAGGGTTTATTCCTGCTGTTTTACTGATGATGACAAGCTTTACCCGCATTATTATTGTCCTTGGATTATTACGTAATGCGTTAGGTACACCTTCTGCTCCGCCAAACCAAGTGGTTCTTGGTTTAGCGTTATTTATGACATTTTTCATTATGGCACCGGTTTTTGATAAAATTTATCAAGATGCCTATATGCCATTTACTGAAGATCAAATTACCTTCGAGCAAGCCTTAGAAAATGGTTCGAAACCTCTACGTCAGTTTATGATGCAACAAACTCGTGAAACTGACTTGGCTCTGTTTGCTCGTCTTGCTGATGCACCTGCGTTTGAAACTCGCGAAAGTGTGCCAATGCGTATTTTAGTGCCTGCTTATATCACCAGTGAACTAAAAACCGCCTTTCAAATTGGTTTTATGATTTTTATTCCTTTTCTTATTATCGACTTAGTTGTTGCCAGTGTGTTGATGGCGCTAGGTATGATGATGGTGCCACCAGCTACAGTTTCATTGCCATTTAAACTTATGCTTTTTGTTTTAGTAGATGGCTGGCAATTAATACTAGGCTCGCTTGCACAAAGCTTTTTTAATTAGCGCAGAGGTAACCCTATGACACCAGAATCCGTCTTAGCACTAGGTACTGAAGCGATGAAAATTGCTTTGTCACTAGCAGGCCCGCTTTTATTGTCCGCTCTGGTGACGGGGCTTGTGATCAGTATGCTTCAAGCTGCAACGCAAATAAACGAAATGACATTATCGTTTATTCCAAAAATTCTTGCTGTATTAGTCGCTATTTTAGTTGCGGGTCCTTGGATGCTAAGTTTACTTGTCGATTATATGCATAACTTATTTACAGGCATTCCAGGGATGATTGGTTAATAGCAATGATAACCCTGACCAGTGAAATGCTTAGCGGCTACATTAGTGATTTTTTCTGGCCATTTGTGCGAATACTCGCCCTTTTTAGCACCGCACCGCTATTTAGTGAAAAACAAACACCTAAAAAATTTCGTATTGCACTCGCCTTTTTAATTACCGCATTAGTCGCACCAGGTTTACCGCAAAGTCATGTGCCTTTATTCTCGCTAATTGCCTTTTGGGTACTATTGCAACAAATTTTGATTGGTACAATTCTAGGGTTATCAATGCAGTTAGCATTCGCTTCTGTTCGTCATGCGGGTGAAGTGATTGGTTTACAGATGGGGCTTTCATTCGCCACCTTTGTCGATCCATCAGGTGGCCCTAACATGCCTATTCTGGCACGTATTTTTAATATGCTAACAATGCTGTTATTTATGGTCTTTGATGGTCATTTATGGTTATTGTCTGTATTAGTTGATACATTCTATGTTGTTCCTATTGGAAATCAGACTTTTAACTCATTAGGTATACTGACTTTAGTTCAAAGTGGTGGCTCAATCTTTATTAACGGTATGATGTTAGCTATGCCATTAATCACCCTACTTTTAGTGCTCAACCTTTCATTAGGTATTCTAAACCGTATGACACCACAACTTTCTGTCTTTGTGGTGGGTTTTCCGCTGACATTAACCATTGGTATGCTCGCGCTATCAATGATTATGCCCGCTCTTCCTGTCTTTACTGAGCGTGTCTTTAGCGATACGTTTAATCGCATTACTTTAATATTACACCAGTTGGTTTCTTGATATAAAACTGATTAAAAATAAAAAATATCTACATTATTGCGCATTAATAAGTTTAAAAAGTATTTAAAACCGATGTGAAAAATTGGAAATAAATTTGTTTTTATCAAAAAAATAATATGTGTGGGACTATTGTTAGCCTATTCCCTGTAAACTTGCGATATAACAACGTTAATTTACAGGAAATATCAAAAAAACACTTATTAATCAAAGGTTGGGATTAGCCAAACAGAACCATGATAACTACCTGCTGCCGTATTTTCCCCTTGAATATGGCTACTCACACTGATAGTTTTTATATCATCAATCGTGACTTTCAACTCTTTTCCTGATTGCCCCGTTGAATCATCTGCCAATTTTAATTCACTGTAGATTTTATTATCCGGATTTTCCTTACTGACCAAAATCAATATCTTGTTTTAGTGATTCTTGTTTAATATTACAAGGTGTATTCACTACAGAACCTGTGAAATTAATTACACCCGTATTAGAACCAGTAACAGGTGTGACAGCATCGTCGGCCATAGAAGCGAATGACACAATAGCAGCAGCAAAAACAGAAGCAATAGCTAATTCAGTTAATTTTATTTACCTTTAGATTAAATATACATACGATGAGTCTTCTCAATAATAAAATTGATAAAAGGCTCTTTTATTAAAAATCAACATTATTATTGACAACACACTCATACTTGAATTGATGAGAATATGTATCCTATATAAAGCTATATATAAAGTTTTCATAGATAATAATAATTCTCTACAAAATAATTTATTAGTCATTTAATTAAAAAGAATAAAAATAAAAACCATACCTATTTTTACATTTTTTTATTTTCATACTCTCGTATAACATGACAATAAAAATCCCCCCAGTCTTTATCTAATTTTTGTAAAATGACATATAATGTTTCAATATTAATACTCGTCTCTGCATTTTCATATCTTGATATTTGTTGCTGACTGACATTCAATAGCATTCCTAATTGTTCACCTGACAATGATTTATTTATACGCGCTTCTTTTATATACTTTCCGATTATTTTACGTAATGGTTCGCAACAATGCCTTCTCATATTAATAACCTATTTTTTTATATATCATTAAATAAAATTTATAAAAAATAAAAATATAATCATTTTAATTTAGAAAACCTAACACTTCTAAATTTTCACTTAAAATACAATCTCATATATTCATAAGTATTTATTACTAACCAAATGAATTTTTTAACAATATAAATTTATAAATATTCACTGTAAATACGCTATTATCGATCAATAACACCATTCTTGATAGTTTTCACCTATCAAATAACCACAAAGTGATCGTTACACGCTATTGATGTAAGGTTTAAAATCTTATTTATCAAATAGATAATTAAAAACAGAAGAGAAAATCATTATTTTTTTATAAATATTAGCTTTACTTAACCCACAATGACCTATTTTTATACAAATCTTAAAAAATAATAATCAATTTTATATTAAATTAATGAATAAAATATATATCAAGACTAAAGTAAAAATAATATCCATTGACTTATCCGAATGAATTCCAATTAATTATCTTTAAAGGAATATCTTTATTAGATATTCTTTTTACTTTTTAAATCAATAATGTAAATTAAAAAAAGAAAATCATATTATGACGAGTGATAAATTGCTTTGTATAGTTTATACACACAACGACTCCTATTAGGATTTATCCTAATTGAAGTTTAATAACGACATTACTTTCAAATTTAGAATATAAAATCAAAAAAACAACTAATATGCGTAAAATAAACTGATGATAAGGCAGCTTTATTCTGCAAGGAGCATCTACACAAGAAGGCTGGATATAAAATTAGATGTAGTGAAATCACATTAGATAACTGGATAAAGCAAGGGAATTAAAAAACAATGATTAGGTATATCTCGTATTTTGTAGTTTATAAACAAAATAATTACTATGTTATCTAGACTTACTGTTGATATTATTTTAATAGGAAAGGCCTTGATGCTAATTTATTAAGAAAGGTAGTTTTACAATATTTTATACTGCCAAAAATATTGGCGTTAACTAACTATAATTAGTACCTTTAAAAAATATAAAACGGCTTTATCTTTATCAAGGTTTTGAAGCTTCATCAGAAAAACACTCTATTTCTAAAATTAGAAATAATCTGTCTGTTCTATCCATACATAATAAAAAAACCCTGATAAATAAATACCAGGGTGATATCAAAATGCTTTAAGACAAAGCTAAATAATTAGCGATACATTTTGAACATAGACATCTCTTTCATGTCGTTAAAGACTTTATAAGAAGCCTGTAATACAGACTCTTCTTGATAATAATCAGAAATGGCTTGTGTCCAATCTAAGTCACGTAACTCACTTAAACGTTTTGCATTTCTTAAAGATGCGTCAGCCCCTAAATCATCTAAATTATCGAGCTCTTGAAGTTGTAAACCTAATTTAGCTTCTACACTTGAAATATTATTTAATGTTGCTCGGTTCACACGGTTTGCTGCATCAATTTTATCTAATGCCGCATCACGGTCAGCTTGTGGTTTACCAATTAAAGGTTCACGTAATGCTTCGATAGCATCATCAAGAGCATTAAAAATATCAGGCTCTGTCCCTTTACCACCTGAAGATTGTAATGTTTCAATCCCCGTGAAGTTGGTGGTCATTTCAATATTACTATCTACTTTTTGGGTAATTTGCTTATCACCACCTTGATAGGTGATTTTACCCGTTGCATCAGCAACAAAAGGTGGCTTATCTGATTGGAAGCCAGCAAAAATATAACGACCCACGCCATCTTTTGTATTACCAATACCCACTAGCTGATCTTTTAAACCTTGTAATTGATCAGCTAAAGATGCACGGTCTTCATCACTTAATGTGGCATCATTACCCGCAGCAACCAATGTTTCTTGAATTTTGGTGGTGATATTCACCATTTGGCTGGATAAACTCATTTGCAAAGACATGCTGTTTTTAGCAAATCCACGTGCTGTCGCATACTGCTGATTGCGCGATTCAGATTGTTTAACCATAACAGCTTGAGAAGCAGCCATGGGATCATCTGAAGGCTTTTCAACGCGACGACCACTTGAAATTTTATTTCCTTCAGTCATCCATTTGCTTTGCGAGCTAGTGATATTATCCACGCGCTGGCTAAAAATTTGATTTGAACTTAAACGCACCGTGTTATTCCTTATTCTGATGAAGGGTTACTTAGAGAACTTGCATAATCGCATCAAACATACTGTTTGCAGTTTGAATTACTTTTGCATTTGCCATGTAATATTCTTGGATACGATACATTTCACCGTACTCTTCATCCAAGTTCACACCAGAAACAGACTGCTGTTGTTTTACAATACTTTTAGTAATAGAAACCTGAGCATCGAAATCAACTTGCGCGGTATTCACTTTATTACCCACCATACTGATCAGTGAGCCATAACCACCTGCAATCGTTGTTTTACCATCAATCACTTTTTGGTCTGGTAACTCAAACAGTTTTTTCATGTTTTCGTTATCACTTGGTGCCGTTGTTCCATCCGCGTTTAGCGAGCCAGCAGCAGCTATCTTGCTTGGATCTGTCACTGCAACTTCCATACCTGCAATTACATTACCGACAGATTGAACGACAATGGAATCACCTTCTTGGGCGCTACCATTGACTGTGATATTCATGCCTTCAAAGGTCAGTTCTTTCTTTGCTGCATCAAAATTAGCGGCAACTTTACGTCCACCCGGCTCAACCGTAACATTCCACTTACCAGCTGCATATTCAACCGTGTAGTCAGCAGCTTTCACTTCTTTGGTGTCGGTATATTTCACATCAAAAGTGGCATCACCTTTATTTTTACCGTTTGGCATAGTGTGAGCGCCACCGATTTTGAAGAACTCCTCACCTTTTTTTCCATCTAAATCAAAACCTTGCTCGTGTTGCTTATTAAATTGATCACCCAACACTAATGCTAATTGATTTAATTGGTTACGGCTTGGATCTAACACTTCTTCACGGCTACGATACGCACCACCAAGTTCGCCACCTTTAATGCGTTTTGCATCTACTTCACGAACTTCATCAATACCATTGCTATAGCCAAGAACAAGGCGTTCACTGTTTTTATTAGATGGAATAGCAGAAACTTCGTAAGAGCGAGTACCAGATACTAATGGCAAACCATTAGCAAATGTGACGTTAACAAAACCACCATCTTGTTGAGTCACTTGAACATCAACTAGTGTGTTTAGCTCTTGAATTAAACGATCGCGTTGGTCTAATAAGTCGTTAGGATCAGCACCATTAAACCCCTTAGAACGACTGATTTCGTTATTGAGTTTTGCGATCTGTTTTGTGTATTCATTGATATTTTTAGAGGTGTTTGTCACCTGACTATTAATATCTTTTTCTAAATCGCGCAATGATTGGTCTGCTTTAGCAAACATATTAACCATTGCTTCTGCTTTACCAATAACCGTTGTACGCGCAGGATTATCTTCTGCATTATTGGTAACGTTAGGTAAACTGGTAAAAAATTCGTCAATTGCACTGGAAACGTCATTCCCTTTATCTGCTAACAAATCATTGATTTGTGAGATATTTTGGGTATAGCTATTAAGTGCACTTTGTTTTGACATTGCTCGGTTCATTTGACCGGCAAGAAATTCGTTATACTCACGATGGATACGGCTAACATTAACACCATTACCGATATAACCATTACCGGTCATTGTGCCACTGTTTTCATTAAAAACAGTCATTTGACGGTTGTACCATTTTACATTTTGGTTAGCGATGTTATTACTTACAGTGCTCATCGCAGCTTGTGCCGCATTAAGTCCGCTCATCGCTGTATTAATTAAACTGTTGGACATTTGTCTATCCTTTTACGTTTAGTCATCACCCGTATGCACGGAGCATAGCTGGCAAGTTGGAATGAATGCTCTGGTCTTTATTATCGGTTCTTCCCCTCTAAACTTGAGGGGAAAATGATTAAAATAGATCGCTTAAATCGTGAGTATAAGTTTTAGCAACTTGCTCACCACTTCCTTTTAATTGACCAATAATTGAAACCAGTTTTTTTGCATAACCTGGGTCAGTGGCATAACCTGCTTCTTGAATACGATAAGCCGCTTGTTCAGGCGTTTGAGCTTGAGGTACTTTGGCGTAACGAGGACTTTCTGTGATCAGTCTGAGGTAATCTTGAATAGCTTCGACATAGGAGCCATAAACTCGGAAATTATCCCGCATTTTAATTGATTTACCGTCAATGACTTCGGTTGTCATGATATTTGTGACAGGCCCTTTCCAGCTACTTCCCGCTTTAATACCAAACAGGTTATAACTTGGTTTACCATCACCAGTTAGAATTTCACGTTTTCCCCAACCTGATTCAAGCGCAGCTTGAGCAACAACTAAAAGATGGTGTACACCAGTACCTTCTGTCGCTTTTTTCGCAGGCCCTAACAGTTTTGATGCAAAAGAAGCACTGCTTTCAGATAAGCCCTTAAGCTTACCAATCGTACTTTCAACTGCATTTTGATAAGGCTGCATTGCACGGTAAATTTGTCCCAAAGCTTGCGTTGGCATAGATTGAAAAATATCACTACCATCTAATGGCATTGGTGTTTTTCCAGCCATTTCACTTGGTTCCATCGTGACTTTGGCAGAAAGTTGTTTTTCTATCATGTCAGCAAAGCCCAAGCCTTTTTGTGATAAGTCTTGAGCAATTTGTTGATCATAAAGAGAGGTGTACATCTTGGTACTTTCTGAGTTGAACATGCTTTCTTGAGGAATAGCATCACGCATGCTTTTTAACATCATTTGAACAAAAACACCTTCAAGTTGTTGCGCCACTTGGCGCAACCCTTGCTGATCAGCATTTTGTCCAACCTGATATTTAAGTTTATTCAATGCATTGCTGTCATATGCCGGAGTAGAAACGTTCGGCATTGAAGAAAGCAGAGATAAATCTTTCATCAGATAATCTCCAATCTCGCACGTAAGCAACCCGCACTTTCCATTGCTTGCAAAATTGACATTAAGTCTGTTGGTGTTGCACCAAGTGCATTTAATGTACGGATCACTTCGTTTAAACTTGCACTAGCATTCACCTGCTGTAATGAGCCACCTTGTTCACTCATATTCACGCTAGTATTACGCGTTACAACAGTGCTCCCCCCCGCAAATGGGGTATTAGGTTGGCTAACATTGACTTGGCTATCAACGGTAACGGAGAGATTTCCTTGAGCAATAGCACAGCTTCCTAATGTCACATCACGATTCATAACAACAGAACCGGTTCTTGCATTAATGATCACTTTCGCATCAGCAACAACACGTTTAATTTCAAGATTCTGAACTTCAGCCAAGAAACGTACTTGTTCGCTTTTACCAATAGGAACACGCAATTGAACTGTACGTGCATCTAAAGGAATAGCCGTTCCCACACCGCGTAATTTATTGACGGTATCAGAGATATGTTGTGCCAGAGTGAAGTTTTCTTCATTTAGTTGTAAATTTAGCAGACCTGTTTGGCCAAATTGCGAAGGCAGTTCACGTTCAATAATAGCTCCGCTACTAATGCGCCCACCCGCTAGCTGATTAACTTTAACGCTATTACCACCCGCAGATGCGCCGGCTCCTCCGACAACAATATTGCCTTGTGCTAAAGCATAAATCTGATTATCAACACCTTTTAATGGTGTCATCAGCAACGTACCACCACGTAAGCTTTTTGCATTACCTAAGGATGAAACAACGACGTCGATTGATTGCCCGGTACGACCAAAAGGCGGTAATTTTGCAGTGACCATTACCGCAGCAACGTTTTTCAATTGCATATTGGTGCCGGGTGGTACTGTGATCCCCAATTGTGAGAGCATGTTATTCAGACTTTGCGTGGTAAACGGGGTTTGCATTGTTTGGTCACCCGTTCCATCTAATCCCACGACCAAACCATAACCAATCAGCGCATTTTCTCTTACCCCTTCAACAGAGGTGAGATCTCTGATCCGTTCGGCATGAGCGGAAAAACCGACACATGTCATCACGATAAAGAAAAGGCTCATCGCTATTTTTTTCATCTGGACCCTACTCATTAAAAAGGTGATACATTTAAGAAGAAGCGTTGTAGCCATCCCATAGATTGAGCTTCATTGATATAACCGTCTCCGATATATTCAATACGAGCATCAGCAACTTGGGTTGAATTTACGGTATTGGAACCACTAATTGTTCTTGGATTCACAACACCTGAAAAACGGATAAATTCAGTACCTTGATTGATAGCAATTTGCTTTTCACCAATAACGTGCAGGTTGCCATTGGCAAGAAGCTGATCGACGGTAACAGTAATGGTGCCTTTAAAGGTATTGTTCGCATTTGCGCCACCTTTACCGCCAAAGTCACTGTTTCCTTCCATTCCCATATCAGCGCGACTATTACCAAACAACCCTTCTAAGAATCTTGGGGTGATCGAAGCAAGGAACCCAGCTTTACCATTACGACTTGCATTAGCAGATGAGTTTTTGCTTGCACTGACATTCTCTTGCAACGTGATAGTCAGCGTGTCACCTATATTTCGAGGGCGTCTATCTTCAAATAAAGGCTGATAACCAAAATAAACAGGCTGAGTTGCCTGAAAAATAGAGCCATTTGGTGCAGGTGCTGTTGGTGCCGTTGGAACCGCCGTTGTGTTACCTTCTACCAACGGTTTTTTCGGTATATGTGCGCATCCCGCTAGTGTCAGTACCAACAGGGCGGTACCTAAACGTTGATGACGACGCCATCTGACACTAAGCTTTCTTGCCCCAGAATTGTCAGTAATGACCTTTGTATCCATCTTCGATACTCTTTTAGTAATATGCCTGACAGGAAATCCTGTCAGGCTAATGAACAAACGAAATTAGAGTTGCGTTAGTTTCTGTAACATCTGATCAGATGTTGAAATTGCTTTACTGTTAATTTCATAAGCACGTTGAGTCTGGATCATATTGACCAGCTCTTCAGCTACGTTAACGTTAGAGGTTTCAACATATCCCTGATACAACAAACCTGCGCCGTTGATACCTGGGGCATTTTCAGTAGGTGCGCCAGAACTTGCGGTTTCTAAATATAAGTTTTCACCAACACTTTCTAATCCGCTGTCATTAATAAAGGTTGTTAGTGTCAATTGCCCCACTTGTTGTGGTGCAGGTGAACCTTCAATTTCAACACTAACAGTACCATCACGACCAATCATGACCTTCTTCGCCGTTTCAGGCAAAATAATGGCTGGAACGACTTGGAAACCACTGGTTGTCACTAATTGCCCATTCTGATCCATTTGAAAAGAACCATCACGGGTATAAGCGTCTGTGCCATCAGGTAACTGAACATGGAAGAAACCCTGTCCTTTAATCGCTACATCACGCGTACCATTAGTTTGAGCCAAGTTACCTTGGCTATGTAAACGTTCAGTTGCAACAGGACGAACCCCCGTACCAATTTGTAAACCTGACGGCGCATTCGTCTGTTCTGATGTCATAGCACCCGGTTGACGAATAGTTTGATACAGTAAATCTTCGAAAACCGCACGTTGGCGTTTAAAACCATTGGTGCTGACGTTTGCGAGGTTGTTGGAAATCACATCCATGTTTGTCTGTTGTGCATCCAACCCAGTTTTAGCAATCCATAAAGAACGGATCATGGTTTTCCCCTTACACTATTTAACTCAGTGATAGCAATTGGTTAGCTCGTTGTGCATTATCGTCAGCACTATGAATAACCTTCATTTGCATTTCGAAACGTCTAGCGTTTGCTATCATATCGACCATGGCTTCTGCTGGATTAACATTACTGCCTTCTAACACACCAGCTAACACCTTCACGCTATCATCTGCTGGTAATTCCTCACCCGCACGTGCAACGCCTTTCGGTGATAAATGGAATAAACCATCATCGCCACGAATTAAATCGTTTTGCTCTGGTTTTACCATTTTCAAGCGACCAATTTGCCCCAACATTTTGGGTGGATCAGTCGGTACATGCGCGGTCACAATACCGTTATTGGCAATACTGACATTTGCTTGAGGAGGTACTTCAATCGCACCGTTATCCCCCATTAACAAACGTCCTTGTACCATCAACATGCCGTCAGCGTTACGTTGAATATTCCCGTTTCGGGTATAGGCTTCGGTACCATCATCAAGCTGAACAGCCAAATAGCCGTTATCGCTTAACGCAACGTCCATTGATCTGCCGGTATAGTTCATCGTTCCTTGACTCTGATCGCTACCTGGCGTTGAGGCGACCGTTAATGTACGAGTCGGTAAGGTATCGCCATTGACAGGTACGGCTCGCATTGCACTAAGCTGCGCTTTGAATCCCGGCGTTGATGCGTTTGCTAAGTTGTTCGCCACGACAGCTTGATTTTCCATCGAGTGTCTGGCGCCGCCCATCGCGGTATAAATCACATGATCCATAACAGATTATTTCCGGTTTTATTAGCGCAAGCTAACCAGAGTCTGCAGGATCTGATCCTGAGTCTTAATGGTTTGTGCGTTTGATTGATAGTTACGTTGAGCAACGATCATGTTGACTAACTCTTGGCTCATATCCACGTTAGACGCTTCTAATGCGTTATTGGTTAATTTGCCGAAAACACCAGAGCCTGCAACCCCCACGATTGGTGAACCTGAAGCGTTAGTTTCAGACCACATATTGTCGCCTTGTGAGCTTAAACCGCCAGCGTTTGCAAAGTTAGCTAATGCGATTTGACCAACCACTTGGCTTTGTTGGTTTGAGTAAGTCGCCATGATTGAACCATCTTGCTCAATACGGAAATTGGTGAATTCACCCGCTTGATAACCATTTTGTGCTAATTTAGAGACACTTGATTCTGATACTTTCTGTTGAGTACTACCGGTAAAATCAAGTTCAATTTTGCTCGCAGCAGAACCATTCAAAGAGGCAATATCCATATCGGTTTTTGTATAACTTTCCAGCACACCCGCGTTGGTATATTTTAAAGTGCCTAAATCTTGGTGAGGCGTTGGCGCACCACCTACTGCCTTGGTTGACGTATCTTGTCCATAAACTTTCCATTCATTGTCATTTGTCTTTACAAAGAATAAGTTCAGATTATGTTCATTACCTAAGCTATCGTAAGTGGTAACGTTAGTACTAAAGTTATAAGTATCACTATCTTTAGGATCGAACGTTGTTTTAGCAGGTTTTTCTTCACCTGAGTTCAGGTTAACCGCCATATCAATTTTATTGGTTGCACTGGCATTCATCATATCGGTAGGGATCACGATAGGTGTTGGTGTTGCCCCTTTTTGAACCACGTTTTTACCATCAACTACCTGCACGGGATAACCTGTGATACGCATACCTTGCATATTGGTCAGGAAACCATCTTTATTTTTTCCAAACTCACCATTACGTGAATAAAACACACCACCGTTTTGATCTTCAATACGGAAAAAACCACCGCCAGAAATTGCCACGTCAGTTGGGCGGTTAGTGGTTGTAATACTACCGTCTTTAAAGTTTTGGCTAATACCCGCAACTTTAACACCTAGACCAGCACCAGAGCCGGCGAAAACGTCAGCAAAAGAGACTGTTGCGCCTTTAAAACCGTAGGTTGCGGAGTTAGAAATATTGTTACCGATAGTATCTAAGTTAGCGGCTGCTGCGTTTAAACCACTTACTGCTTGTGAAAAGGACATGCGCCCTCCAAGTTGAATATGTGTTAGTTAAAGAACCTGACGAATTTCATCCAATGAAACGGTATTACCTAAGCCAACATCAAGGCGGGCACCACCATCCACCATGGACACACTATTCACCAGCGCATAATTCAGTGTCTTAACAGGGACCTGAGCATCATTAAGCGTGGCGTTAACGGTAAATTTATAGCTTCCTGTTGGAACAGGATTATCATCTTCATCAGTGCAATCCCAAGAGAAGTTATAAACATCCGGTAGCATCTTTTTGTCCATCTGGATTGTACGAACGGTAACACCACTCGCATTGGTGATGTTTATCGTAAGAGAATCGGTTGGACTGAGTAATTCAAAACCAAAAGGTGTTGAAAAAAGGTGTTCATCGCTAGGCGTAGTTGGGTCAGTACCTTCTGATTTATACGCTCCCATTTGCTGGCGCGTTTTTTCATTTTGAGTATCAGGTGTTGGAATTGTGTCATCCCCGTTACCAGGTTTTTCAGTCTCACCTTTACCGTCGGTTGGCTGAAAGACAACAATTTTATTCCCAGAGACCATGACACCATGGCCAACTAGAGAAGAAGCTCGCAATGCCTGACTTTGATCAATCTGACCAACAATGTTATTCACTGTTTTATTCAGTGTTTCAATGCCTTCAACGGTTGAAATTTGAGCTAACTGGGAGGTTAACTCATTATTTTGCATTGGATTTGTTGGGTCTTGGTTTTTCATCTGAGTGATGAGTAGTGTTAGGAAATTCCCTTTGATATCCTCGCTACCACTTTTTTTCGTATGGTATGAAGAAGGTGCATCCCCGATAATGGTATTATCATAAGGTTCATTCATTGAGGCGGAAATACCCACAATTTATTCTCCCTATTGACCTATCATCAGTGTTTTTTGCATCAGCGATTTTGCCGTGTTCATCACTTCGACGTTAGCTTGGTAGCTTCTTGAGGCAGAAATGGTGTTAATCATTTCACCCACGACATCAACATTCGGCATACGTACATACCCTTTTTCATCGGCAAAAGGATGTCCCGGCTGATATTCCATACGAAATGGAGCAGGATCATCCACCACTTCAGTGACACGAACACCACCAACCTCTTGGCCAGCAGGTGCATTGACCTGAAAAACAACCTGTTTTGCACGATAAGGTTCACCATCTGGGCCCGCAACACTGTCGGCATTTGCCATATTGCTGGCGCTTACGTTTAAACGTTGAGATTGCGCTGAAAGTGCTGAACCTGAAATATCAAAAATACTAAATAAAGACATGCTCTTTACCCTACTGTTGCAATACAGCCATCATGCTTTTAACTTGCGAGTTAATAAATGTCACATCAGCCTGATACTTAAGGCTATTGTCAGCAAAATTACTACGTTCCATATCCATATCCACGGTATTACCATCCATCGCCGTTTGATGAGGTACGCGATAGAGTAAGTCCGCTTCTAAGCGATAACCGGGTTTGATCGGGATATGGCGCTCTGATGTCATCGCCAATTGCATGCCATGACTACCAGTACGTCCGTTTTCAATGGCTTTCTTCAATTCAGAAGCAAAATCAATATCACGAGCCTGAAAGCCTGGGGTATCTGCGTTAGCGATGTTCGCAGCGAGAATTTCTTGGCGTTTATTGCGTATTGAGAGCGCTTCTTGTTGAAAATGAAACGTATTTTCTAATTTATCGAGCATCTTCTATCCTTGGTGGCTAAGCCACTTACCTCAGCTGATAAAACAATTTCAGTTGACAGAATAAACGCTCAAAAAAAAGATGATTGGAGGAATAGGCGTAAATTGGATTGCTATTTATGCGTTTAAGGCATGCAAAGTCGATGTACACTGTTGTTGCTAAATAATGACAAACGCACAATTAGCATCAACTCTGTAAGGTGATACAAATTATGTTAGTTAGAACTCTTATCGGTCTATTTTCTTTTTTCTTTATGGTGAATGTGAGTATCGCGAAATCACTCCCTGAAGAACTACAAGATTTCTTTGTCGCACTTCATCAACAAAGCGACAAAGTGACTGTGAGCGTTTTAACGCCAGAACAGAAATGGCCTATCTGCCAAACACAAGAGATCCAACGCCATGCGGGCTCTCGTAATTGGGGACGACTTTCAATCCCAATTCAGTGTGATAATCAGCGTCGCTTTATTCAAGTTGATGTGAGTGTAACGGGCAAATATTTAGTCGCCAAAAAAGACATCAATCGTGATGATGCGATTGAAACTGCATCAGTCAGCATGATAACAGGTGAATTAGAAAAGCAACCTTATGACGTATTACGTGATCCTACGTTAATTAAAAATGCCATTGCTATGCGCCAAATTTCTGCAGGAAAACCGATTACATCGACCATGATCCGTCGCCCTTGGGCTATTTTGGCAGGTCAAACCGTTACTGTTTTTGCACAAGGCGATCATTTTCAAATTCGTTATGAAGGCAAAGCAATCAACAATGCTGTTGCCAATGAGACTATTCGAGTCAGAGTAAAATCGGGCCAAATAGTCACCGGCGAAGCACTTGAAAACGGCTCAGTACGCATTCCTCTTTAATAGATGAAAAAACTGATAAGCAGAATAAGCCTATATTGGATTGTTTGTTAGACGTTTCAGTTATAGCAAGCCAAGGTAAACTCTCTTGCACTACATTTTTTACTCTAAATAATTTAAGTTTGTAGCCAACAACGCTACAGCTAAAAGTATGGCGAGTATAACAAGTAAATTAAAGTTTTTGATTTCACAGCCGATATAAAGAACCAAGATGATAGGCGAAAACACATAGGTTGTTTTACAATGGCTTCATCTGACTATTAATTGATGCCTAACAAAGGATTTTCCTATGAGTATTGAACGCGCAAATCCACTGCTTCCGATTAACGCAATTGCACAACGTAACCCAAGTGAAATCACGCAAGGCTCTCGTAAATCGGGAACAACTGAACAAAAAACTGCAACAGGCGACACATCTGTAAAACTGAGTGAAGCGCAGAAAAAACTTGTTCAACCTGGAAATAAAGACATTAACGTTGAGAAAGTTGCTCACTTAAAAGAAGCGATTGCCAACGGAACATTAACCATGGACAGCGGTAAAATTGCGGATGCTCTTTTCCGTGAAGCTGCTGAAAGCATAACTCAATAATATTTTAATGATTATGATGGAAGAACTCCGCCAGACTTTAGATCTTCAATTATCACAGCTTAATACCATTGCGAGTATTTTACGTGCTGAACAACAGTTATTATGCGCAGGTAATATTGATATCAATGCCCTACACGAAGTAACTGAACAGAAGAATTTTGTCTTGTCGGCTCTAGGTCATACAGACCAACAGCGCCATACGCTAAGCCAACAAGCCGGTGTAGAAAAACCTTATGCAGGGTTGCCGTTCTTATCTGATTTATGGACACAGATAATAGACATCACGGCGGAGTTAAGATATCTAAATCAACATAACGGATTACTACTTGATCAACACATCTCTCGTAATAGTGATGCAATCCGTTTTTTGCAGAAGAACCACAGCCCAACCCTTTATGGTTCTGATGGGCAAGCACAACGTTCAATATTAGCTGGGCGAAAAATCCAAGTATAAAATTTAAAGAAAATAACAGTCCTTGCATTATATCGACATAATACAAGGACTATTTTATGCAGCCTATTATTTTTACTTATATATAGTAACTATAAAATAAGCATTAAATTAATGTTACACGTTAAATCGATAGTAATAATAAACATGATATTTTTATCATTAATTTTTAATTAGAGTCTATTAAAGATTTTTATGGTTGATATTTTTATCTATAATAGTTGATGTACCTAATTGAAATTTCGGTTGTCCCTTTAATCCTGCTAAACCTTTTCCTGTTAACTCTATTTTATCTTTTTCATAAAAACTCCCGTACATCCCTTCTAACACAACACTACCTTCCCCATGGATTTTACCACGAATACTTATACCCGTATTGGAGGTAACATCAAAATAGCTTTTATTCAACGTAATGTTATTCATATTTATATAATTAACACGTGATATTAAATAGCTATTGTCGATAATATAATCGTTAAGTAACATCATATCTTGCGCATTAATAAATAAAGCACTATCTTTAACATAAAAAGATGATGTCTTACCACTATAATAAGTCTCTGAAATATCTAACCTTGATTTTTTTACATCATCATAAGATTTTTTATATAAATTTATATCTCTATTTAAATCTATAATTGAACCATCTTCGTTAAACCATCCATTGACACTTGCATTTAAAGATAAAGTATCAATATGACCATGATGGCTAACCTTAGCATTATTCCCTCTTATTATTAAATACCGACTGTTTAACGTTGCCCAATCGGTTATTAACAAATCCCCTTTGCGATTATAATCATTTGAATAGTTAAGGTTAAATTTATCTAAACCAATATCAAAACGGATGTATTTAGAATTAAAATCACCTTCACCCAACGCTACATTATTAGATATAATATTTATATATGCAGGTGAAATGTCTTTATAATGACGATTAATATGAGTAAACTCATTTCTAGGTAATTTATTAACAAAAGCAAAATTAACAGGTTTATCTGTTATAATAAATTCCTTAGAAAATTTCCCTACACTGCTACCTGAAATTAACTTAATATTATCGATTCCTGAGAAAGAGCAATCATAACAAGAAATTCCATTAGGGTTGGCTATAATTACTGTCGCCTTTTTTCCTTGTAACTCAAGATCACCACGCAACGCTGAATCTTCGTGAGAAATAACCTCATTAATAATTAATTCTGCTTTATCATTATCTAATGATAACCCATTATTATTAACATTAAAACGGTCGTAATAGATATGGGCTACATTATCTTGATTAGTGTTTATGATTTTAACTTGTGTTTTACCCATATCATCATTAATTGATACTTGTGCATCAGATAATGAATTAGTATTTAAAACAACATCTTGAGTAGCATAACAAGATACTGAAACAAATACAGATAATAATGAAAGAGTAAATAGAGGGATTTTTTTCATAGCCATTTCCTTTGGTTTTAAAGTAATTATTATAATTAATATATAATCCGATTAATTTTAAAAACCATCCACATAAAAATATTCACATAAAATATTTTATAATAAAACATATGCAAACAATTAATACTTAATAAGGATATTATCGCTATTTGTCGGATTAAACCTAATATTCGTACTATTTTGAATAAAAATTTTATCAAGGGAATCAATAAAGAAAATTTCCCCATTGAGCATTACTCTTTTTTCAGCATCAATAACCATTAACGAGTTAATATTAAATGATTTGCTTTCGAAAGAATGAATATAATTACGTACATTAGCAGAAAATTTACTCTTCTCTAAACGTAGGGAACCCTCATTAAAAAAGTTACCTTTAGATAAATTAAAATGAACATTAGTCTTATAAATAGTTAATCTAGAATTTTTTTCATTATTGAATGTCTTAGCATTAAATATGGTATTTCTTTCTGAAAAATCAGTGTTACTATATTTCTCATAAACATTTTTCAAAATGGAATCAATACGCCAATTTAATATATTTATTTCACCTGAATTAATTATTTTTCCCTTTGTATCTACAACTATCTCTCCCACATTAAAAATACCATTATTTATAAAAACATTATTTCCAGCAGAATAAATAAATTTCTTTGCATTAATAATCGAGCCAAAATCTAATAACAATTTTCCTTTATGATATTTTGAGGAGAATTTATTATACATATGGTAAATCTGCTTACCATTAATAATATTTAGTTTATTAGAAAACAACGTTAAATTTTCATTAAATTTAACATCCTTAGAAATAATATTTATTTTATCAAAAATAAATTTATTCTTCTCAGCTTCCTCACCTGTACTAAACTCAATACTTCCTTTATTAGAAACTCGATACTTACCTATATTTAAGTTATCACTCCTGCCATTGATTAAAGTGACTGTTTCAATACCATTAAATGAACATCCTTGACAATGTATTCCATTAGGATTTGCAATAACGATACTTACAGGGTTGCCATTAATAGATAGGTCACCTTTAAGCATTGTTTTATTTTTAGATGTCACTTCATTTATAATGGTTGTTACATATTGCTCTTTAGCGTTATTAAACACTACACCTTTTTCATCAACATTAAAGTCATTATAATAATTATGCGAAATCCCCCGAATATCATTTGTCTCAATATTAATTACAGCTTTTCCACTTTCATAATTAATAGAAAGTTTTTTTGCTTTATCATCATCTTTAACGATTAACATATCCGAAAAAGCTTGAGAGGAAAAAAATAGTGATGTTATAAATAAACCATGATAACAAAAACAAAGTATTTTTTTTAATTTCATTACTAAACTTAATTATATTATTTATTAGCAGAGATAATAAGAAGTATTTCATAAAATACTTCTTGTTAAATTTATTATTTCTAGAAAACAAATATCAGCACATTAAAGAAATATATAATTCACCTAAATTAACACCTATATATTTTATATTTAAAATAAAAGCGTTATTTTTTACATTAATTATCTAGATATATAAAGAGCACTATCCCCAGAAAAACCATCAATATTTAGTTTACTTTTAGTTATATTATAAGCACCTTTATCAAAATAAACTTCACCATAACCATGCTTAATATTGATTTTATTTAAATTAGCTTTAAACCCTTCAAAAAAAGAAACCTGCCCATTATGATTAAATTCATTTTTTGAAAAAAGATGATATGTTTTTAACCCACTCAATATATTTAATGTATTAATGGATTTATTTAATCTTCCCTCCATAAGAATTTTATTGGAAATAAGATTAATTTTTTGACTAGCAATCCGCTTTAGACCACGAATAGAGACATAATTCTTATCTGATAAAATAAAATCACTGACACTGTCATTAGTTTTTCCACTAATTAGTGTAAAATCAGTGACTCTGGAGGCAGAACATTGGTGACATTCAATACCATTAGGGTTAGCAATAATCACATGAGCCTTGAGTCCTTCGACTCTAACATTACCATTAATTAAACTCATTTCATTTCCAGTAACTTCATTAATAATAACATTGGCTTTGGCTTCTTTATTATTAAGAATGATCCCCTCTTTAGGAACATTAAATTTATGGTAAAAATTAAGTGAAATACCCTCCTCAAGGTTTGAATCTATATTAATTACATTTTTATTCTTTTCATTATCAAAAGTAAGCGTTGTCTTAGGCGACAACTCATTGTTTATAATGATACTTTCATCTGCCAAAACCATTTGTGAATTGAATAAAATAAGTAATGGGAAAAGTAAATTTTTATTTTTCATTAATAAATCTCCTATAAAGAAATTATATTAATGATAATAATTTTTATTAGATATTATAAATCAAACATCATCTATAAGGATGAAAACGAGATTGAGATAAAAAAAACACGCAACCAATCAAATTAGTCGCGTGTAATAACATATTCAAAATAAAGATTATTGGTCTATATGACACCTAATTATTAGTTTAGTGTGGCTGTCCACCAATCATCGACGTCATACGAATGCGACGACCTTCACTAATCTCCATATTTGATAATACGGCTAATTGTGGCAGGCTACGACGTAAAAAACGTGACAATAATGAACGTAGTGAATGATTCACTAATAATACAGGAGCGCCGCCAGACATCTCTTGGTGACGAACAGCATCTGCCGCTTGTTGTTCAATATTTTCAGCAAGCCCTGGCTCTAATCCACCGCCACTTTGCATCGCTTGAACCAGAATACGTTCTAAGCTTGCATCTAAACCAATGACTTGAATTTCATCTTGATCACCAAACCAGTGTTGTGTAATCGCACGGCGAAGTGCAACACGAACAACGGACGTTAATTCGGCTGGATCTTTCTGCTCTGGTGCATGCTCCGCTAAGGCTTCTAATATGGTTCTCATATCTCGAATAGGCACCTGTTCAGACAGCAGGTTTTGCAATACTTTGTGCAATACTGTGAGTGAAAGCATATCTGGGATCATATTTTCTGTCATTTTAGGGAGCTCTTTACTGACCCTATCAAATAACATTTGTGCTTCTTGACGACCAAATAATTCTGATGCGTATTTCGTTAATGCATGATTAAAGTGCGTTGCAATAACAGTACTTGCGGCAACAACTGTATAGCCTTGAACCTGTGCTTGCTCTCTTAAACTGTCATCGATCCACACAGCAGGTAAACCAAATGCAGGCTCTTGAGTAATATCACCCTCTAAAGAGCCAACAGCATTACCCGGATTGATGGCTAACCAACGCCCAGGATGTGCTTCACCGTGACCAATTTCAACCCCTTTCATTAGAATGCGATAAGAAGAGGGTTTTAATTCCATATTGTCTCGAATATGAACAACAGGAGGGAGATACCCTGTTTCCTGAGCAAACTTTTTACGAATACCACTAATTCGGCCTAACAGCTCACCATTTTGGCGGTTATCTACCATTGGAATTAAGCGATACCCTACTTCCATTGCTAATGGATCTTCAAGTTGTACATCTTCCCATGAAGCTTCAACAACACGGTTTTGCTTTTCGACTTCTTCCATCTCTTTTTGTTGTTGCACTTCAGGATTAGCGTTACGACGTAAGATATACCAACCTAATCCACCTAATGCTGCCGTGAAAAAGAGGAAAACAAAGTTAGGCATACCCGGCACTAAACCTAACAAACCTAGTACGCCTGCGGTTAACAGTAGAACACGAGGATTGTCAAACAGCTGGGTAACCATCTGCTGTCCAACATCTTCATCTGTTGCAACACGAGTTACGATAACACCCGCTGCTGTTGAGATAATCAATGCAGGAATTTGCGCAACCAGACCATCACCGATGGTTAAAAGGGTATAAGTCGTTGCAGCATCATTTAATGCCATTCCGTGTTGAGCAACACCGACGATAAGACCACCCACCACGTTAATCACAAGGATCATTAACCCTGCGATGGCATCTCCACGGACGAACTTACTCGCACCATCCATTGAACCGTAAAAGTCGGATTCCAATGAAACTTCTTTACGGCGTTTTTTTGCTTCCTCTTCGTTGATAATGCCCGCATTCAAGTCAGCATCGATTGCCATCTGTTTACCTGGCATTCCATCTAACACAAAACGCGCACCCACTTCAGCAATACGTCCCGCCCCTTTAGTGATTACCATAAAGTTAATCAAAATAAGGATGATAAAGACCACAATACCGATAGCAAAATTACCGCCAACAAGGAAATGACCAAAGGCCTCGACAACGCGCCCTGCAGCTTCTGGTCCTGTATGCCCTTCCATTAAGATGATACGTGTTGAAGCAACGTTTAATGATAAACGTAACAACGTAGTAAACAGCAAAATAGTCGGGAAAGCTGCAAAGTCCAACGTACGTCGAGTGAACATTGCAACCAACAGCACCATAATGGAGAGTGCGATGTTAAAGGTAAATAATAAATCCAATAGAAAAGGTGGCAATGGCAATACCATCATTGACAGTATCAACAAGATAAGCACTGGCCCTGCCAGTATCTGCCACTGAGAACTTTTCCAATTTCCCGGCAAGCGGAGTAATGAGGCCAAATTAGCCATGACGATTATCTTCTCCAGCAAAGTCCAGTGCGGGAGGCACTGGCAAGTTCATAGGTTGTTTAGGTTTTAAACCACCTTCGGTTTTCCATCGTTTCAGTTGATAAACCCATGCAAGTACTTCTGCAACCGCAGCATAGAGGGTTGAAGGTATTGCATGACCTATTTCACTGTGACGATATAACGCCCTAGCAAGCGGTGGTGCTTCTAGAAGCGGAATTCGATTTTCTGCACCAATCTCTTTAATTTTTAACGCAATAACACCAGCCCCCTTCGCTAAAACTTTAGGGGCTGCCATTTTATCGTTATATTGCAGTGCGACAGCATAGTGGGTTGGGTTCGTCACAATCACATCTGCTTTAGGCACATCGGCCATCATTCGACGACGTGACATTGCATGTTGTTGCTGGCGGATACGCGCTTTAAGTTGTGGATCACCCTCTTGCTGTTTAAATTCGTCTTTAATTTCTTGGCGCGTCATTCGTAATTTTTTCAAATGACTACGAATTTGAAAAATAATGTCAAATGCCACCATTGGTATCAGCATAAAAACCGTAATGTAGACAGCGAAAATTAGCAGTTGCATCGCATTGGCTAGCGCACTAAGTGGTGGAAGCGTGATCAGATGAAGAATATCGTTCCAGTTGTGCCATAAAAACACGGTTGCAGCGATCCCCACAAAGGTTGATTTCAGTATCGCTTTAAATAACTCAGCTAACGCATTCATAGAAAAAATACGTTTTAATCCAGAAATAGGATTCCATTTTTTGGGATCAAATTTAATGGATTTACTACTAAAGTTAATCCCGCCTAATAAGGCAGAGCCTCCAATTGCGACAAAGACTAAACCCAAAAACACGGGTGATAGTGCAAAAACGGCTTGTTTAATCAAGCTACCAAATCGAGGGATCAATAAATTCTCATTACCGATAAGGTGATGATTAAACGTAAACCCTTCTGTTAACATGGCATATAATTCACGAGTGATAAATCCACCACTCATCCACAGCAAACTCACGCCACCCAAGACCATTAATACGGACGATAGCTCTTTAGAACGAACAATTTGTCCATCTTTTTTTGCTTTTTCCCGTTTATGGGGTGTGGGTTCCTCTGTTTTTTCGAGATCGCTATCTTCAGCCACAGTCAGTCCGATTCAGGTAATGAGATTAAAAGCATGAATGAAATGACTCTAAGCATGACAAATTCGGAGGAAATTGATGGGCTGAACAATCGCAAATTTACGGGGCTTTTTGAGCTATGACAGCATTCGCTGAAAAAACAATCCAATGATAAAGATGGAGATATAAGCAATATTGACACTGATTATAAGGAAATCAGCAAAATTCACAGTAAAATAGAGTAATTCTACTTTTATGATGTTTATTTCGACAACGTCAAAAGCCGCTTAAAAAAAGCGGCTTACATTTTCTTCAATAGCGTGAACTATTAAAGCATTATTACATGATTTTTTATCCATAAAATACATCATCCTAAAAGAGCTGAGCATAGAGCGAATGCGTCCTGCGTATCTCAACGTCCTTATCGCCCTAAAACTCATTAGAAGGTTAGAAACCTAAACTTTCCAGTAAATCATCAACTTGATCTTGATTTTTGATCACACCAGCGTTGTTTTTATTAACCTGAGGACCATTTAATAAAGAGTCAGTCTCCTTCTTCACATTAGACTTTTCAAGTTGCTCTGGTGGCAGGTTTTCCATTAATACCATCACGAGTTGTTTTTCAATTTCTTGAACGACACTCATCATGCGTTTAATGACCTGACCGGTCAGATCTTGGAAATCCTGTGCCATCATGATTTCCAATAACTGACTGTTAGTAAAAGCCGTACTCTCAGGGATATCCCGCAAATAATTGCGGGTATCGGTTACAAGAGATCGTACATCTTTCAGCTCTTCTGGCTGTTCAAACCATTGGTCCCAACGTTCAGTCAGCTTAGTCGCATCGGCACTTAACGCATCCTGTTTAGGTTGCGCAGCTTCGACACAGTTCAATGTACGCTCAGCTGCCTGAGCGGTCATTTGAGCAACATAGTCCAGTCGTTCCCTAGCGTCAGGGATGGCTTCTGCTGCTTCGGCTATTGCTTTATCCAATCCTAATTCTCGCAAACTGTCGCGTAACATCCGCGTCAATTGTCCGATCCGGCTGATAATATCAGATGTCATTTCAATATTATCTTTCGGCATAATTGGATTCCCACTCATTGCGACTCCTTAGATGCCCAGTTTTTCAAAAATTTTATTTAGTTTTTCTTCAAGAATTGCTGCTGTAAAAGGTTTAACAACATATCCACTTGCACCAGCTTGTGCTGCTGCAATGATATTTTCTTTTTTAGCTTCAGCGGTTACCATAAGTACTGGTGTTGCTGCAAGTCCCGCGTCACTACGAATATTTTTAAGAAGCTCTAGACCATCCATGTTTGGCATGTTCCAGTCTGTAATCACAAAATCAAATGCCGAATTGCGTAATTTAACTAACGCGTCAGCACCATCTTCTGCTTCTTCTACATTCGTAAATCCTAATTCCTTTAGCAAATTACGAACTATGCGGCGCATTGTTGAAAAATCATCAACCACTAAAAATTTCAGATCCTTACTTGCCATCGAAAACTCCTTCAAAATATATCGGCAAATTACTGTGTTGCTTTTTAAACTGAACTTAATCAGATACGCAATGATTGTGTACTACTGATTTTCATCAGCACGGCTTTACTCATTGCGCTTATGCTTTTCACTTCGTCTACTGCGCCTAATTCAACCGCAGCACGAGGCATGCCAAAGACGACACAACTCGCTTCATCTTGTGCAAAGGTATAACTACCCGCACGACGCATTTCTAATAAACCAGCAGCACCGTCACTTCCCATTCCGGTTAAAATCACACCGATGGCATTACGTCCCGCATATTTTGCGACAGACCTAAATAACACATCGACAGAAGGACGATGACGGTTGACTGCGGGCTCTTTATTAATGTGAATCTGGTAGTTAGCACCATTACGACGAAGCTCCATGTGATAATCACCGGGCGCAATATAAGCATGCCCAGGTAATACACGTTCGCCGTCTTCTGCTTCTTTTACACTAATTTGACATAACCGATTTAATCGTTCTGCAAATGAGTGTGTAAACCCAGCGGGCATATGTTGCGTAATTAATATCGCCGGGCTGGTAATGGGTAATGGTTCTAGAAAATTACGAATAGCCTCTGTGCCACCAGTTGATGCACCGACAGCGATCAACTTTTCACTCGAAATCATCGGTGTAAATGACAATGATTTAGAAGGCGGTGCTTGTACTTCTCGGCGATTAATTCGTGCCTGTGCTGCCGCGCGAATTTTCTCGGCAATCAGTTCGCTATAAGCCATCATACCTTCACGCAAACCAAGCTGTGGTTTAGTCACAAAATCAACCGCACCCAACTCTAACGCTTTTAACGTTACTTCTGAGCCTTTGGCTGTTAATGATGAAACCATAACGACAGGCATAGGTCTTAATCGCATCAATTTTTCCAAGAAATCAATACCATCCATGCGTGGCATTTCAACGTCTAACGTTAATACCTGTGGGTTGTACTTTTTTATTAAGTCACGAGCCACTATAGGATCTGGTGCACAATCAACAACTTCCATATCGCTATGACTGTTGATGATTTCTCGCATGATTTGACGCATTAACGCCGAATCATCAACACAGAGTACCGTTATTTTATTCATAACCTCTCCTTGCTGGTGTCAGCCCGTAAACGGTATGCCCATGCAAGTAGAAATTCTTGCTAAGCTGGCTTACATTCTCTGAATGTCCAACAAACAGCATTCCGTCTGGCTTAAGTAATGAGGTAAAACGATTAAGTAAGGTTTGTTGTGTCTCTTTATCGAAATAAATCATGACATTACGACAAAAAATCGCATCAAAACTACCTTCTAAATCCCATTGCTTGTCGAGTAAATTCAAATACTGAAAAGAGACCATCTCGCTAATTTGATGTCTAATTTTCACGTATCCTTCAAACTCGCCGACACCTTTGAGAAAATATTTTTTCAAATATTCATCATTTAATGTTTTAAGCTCTTCCTGTCGGTAAACACCTTTTCGTGCTTTATCCAACACATTAGTATCGATATCACTGGCAATAATTTTGGTTTTATACGGGTTATTTCCAAAAACATCGCGTAAAGTCATCGCTATTGAATAAGGTTCTTCTCCAGTAGATGCTGCTGCACACCATACTCGGTAGACGCCTCCTGCTTTTTTTCTGGCATGTTTCGCCAAAATAGGAAAATGATGCGCTTCCCTGAAAAATGCAGTGAGATTGGTTGTTAATGCATTGACAAACTCTTGCCATTCAGGGTTGCGTACATCACTTTTAAGAAACGCAAGATAGTCACCAAAGTTATTCATCCGTAATTCACGTAACCTCCTCGTGAGACGGTTATAAACCATCTCCCTTTTGTTGTTAGTCAGCACAATACCGGCCTTTTGATAAATCAATTGGCATATAGATTGGAACTGATCATCGGACAACATGAACCGTTGGGTAAAAATATCCAACGGTTGAGCAGCGATATCTGATAAGACTTCAGTAACATTACGTTTCATTGTTTTTTAATGGGTCTTTTTAAAAAATGATTTTTTATCTGCTTTTTTCAACCCATTACCTTCTAGGGATGAAGAGTTATCTCCCTCATCCGTGTCAGGCAACTCGAATGCCGATACAGCATTAACAAGGTTATTAGCCTGATCTTCTAATGCTGCGGCAGCAGATGCTGATTGCTCCACCAAAGCAGCGTTTTGCTGTGTCACCTGATCCATCTGACTGACTGCATCAGCGACTTGGTGAATACCTCGGCTTTGTTCATCAGAAGCTGAGGCAATTTCTGCCATTAACTCAGTGACTTTATTTACTGATGTGACGAGTTCCTCCATTGTTTGCCCTGCATTATTAACAAGTTGAGAACCTTGAGAGACACGTAAAACGGACTCATCAATCAACAACTTAATTTCTTTTGCAGCATCAGCACTGCGTTGAGCAAGATTACGAACTTCTCCAGCAACAACAGAGAATCCACGCCCTTGTTCACCTGCGCGAGCAGCTTCAACCGCCGCGTTAAGTGCTAATATATTGGTTTGGAACGCAATACCATCAATCACACTGATAATAGCCCCTATCTTTTGAGAACTTTGTGTAATCGCATCCATGGTTTCAACAACACTATGTGTGATTTGGCCACCACGTATCGCTGTTTCAGAAGCAGACTCCGCGAGCTTGCTCGCTTGCAGAGCGTTATCAGCATTTTGTTTAACCGTTGCTGTTAACTCTTCCATGCTTGCCGCAGTTTCTTCTAACGAAGCAGCTTGTTGTTCAGTTCTTGAGGATAAATCCGTATTTCCTTTGGAAATTTCTTGAATACCAGAATACATAGCATGGCTATTATCACGAACGAGGCGAATAGAACGCGCGAGCTCACCACGCATCTCTCGTAGTTTTTTAAACACATTTCCTATTTCATCATCGGTAAAGACAAGAATTTCACGATTTAATTTACCAGTGGCAACATCATTAAAATAACGACTTAAACTTGCGAAAGGTTTAATGATATTAAAACTTAGCCAGCGATGAGCGGCGATTGATACAACAATAACCATCGTTATTGCACCGATAAACATCAAGATAGCAATAGTATAAGAGCGATGTCCTTGCTCTATAGATTCAGTAATTTCTCCCTGAACATAATTCATATAGGTATTAAATGAATTTTCCATCGCTGTTTGATAACGTTCCGTTGGTTGATCTAAAAAACCTTGGAAGTTATCGTTTTTTAACATGCTATGTAATTCGGTTAATGCACCATACAAAACGTGGTAATCGTTTTTCACTGCTTCAACAATTTCTTTTTCTTCTGTCGGGATTGCCTCTTTATTTATATCAGCAAGGAAATTTTGAAAATGAGTATTCGCCGTTTCCAAACGTGAAAGTGCAATTGATTCAATAGATTGAATATAATCCGTTGACTGTTCAGTTTTCACTGCGATAGCAACACGATTAATCGCATTACGTGTTTGTATTAAAGATGCCCAACTTAATCCTAATTCATCTCGCTTAGATGTATCTATATCTATTTTGGTGATCTGTTTGTTATCCAAATGAACGATCCCTAGCGAAATACCACTAGAAATCAATTGCATAACGCAAAACATCATCAGTAAT
This sequence comes from Proteus faecis, assembly GCF_003144395.1. Lineage (GTDB taxonomy): Bacteria > Pseudomonadota > Gammaproteobacteria > Enterobacterales > Enterobacteriaceae > Proteus > Proteus faecis. The sequence continues at coordinate 46,315 of NZ_PENZ01000019.1, forward strand.
AAATAGAGACTGGTGGATATCTTTAATTTGCGAAACCTAAACATGCCTTCACCTCGTTTAAAGCGGTGGTTTAAAGCCACCGCTTGTCAGCCACTTGTTGTTGTTAGAAAGTTTCCCAATTAGCGGGATCTTCAACACTGCTGCTCTTTTTCTTTTCTGAGGTTCCTGGTTTTATAAGTGGAGCAGCGGCTTTAACTACAGGGGTTGCATCCGATTCCTTTCTTTCTAGCGTTTTTTCTTCCTGACCCGGTAATTTGAAGATTGAAACTAAGCGGGTTAATGCAACTGCTTGATCTTCAAGACCAGCAGCCGCGGCTGCAGATTGTTCTACTAAAGAGGCGTTTTGCTGAGTGACTCGATCCATTTCAGAAACCGCAAGGCCAACTTGTGAAATACCTCGGCTTTGCTCATCTGATGCTGAAGCAATTTCGCCCATGATATCAGTAACGCGCGTTACTGAATCCACGATGCGCGTCATCGTCTCACCCGCACTTTCAACGAGTACAGAGCCCGTTTCAGTACGATTTACTGAATCTTCAATCAGTGTTTTTATTTCTTTAGCAGCTTCTGCACTTCTCTGTGCAAGGTTACGAACTTCACCGGCAACTACCGCAAATCCGCGACCATGCTCACCGGCTCTAGCAGCTTCAACAGCCGCATTCAGTGCCAAAATATTGGTCTGGAATGCAATGCCATCAATAACAGCTGTGATATCGGTGATTTTCTGAGAACTTCCGGCTATGTCGTGCATCGTTTGCACCACATTAGCAACAACTTTTCCACCTTGGCGGGCAATATCTGAGGCATCATTAGCAAGGTTACTTGCTTGGCGAGCATTGTCTGCGTTCTGTTTTACGGTCGCCGTTAACTGTTCCATACTTGCAGCAGTTTCTTCTAACGAAGCCACTTGCTCTTCTGTACGAGCAGATAAGTCATTATTCCCAGCAGCAATTTCACTTGTACTGTTATAAATGTTTTCCGTACTTTGATAGACACCACGAACAGTTTGAATAAGCTCTTGTTGCATATGTTTTAAACCACTTGCTAACAAGCTCATTTCATTACGTCCATTCACTTCGATATTTGGACGTAAATCACCTTCAGAGAAAGTTTTAATACTTAATAGAAGTGAATTTAATGGTCTAATTAAGGCATTACGTAATGCAAACCAACATAGAATTAATGCTGCGATAACGATAATGGCTAACACTGCCATAGTAATGATAGTACGTTGGTGAGAGGCCTCTAGTGCCACATTTAACTCTCCGTTAAATTTCTCATTACGCATAACATATGAAAGATACTCTTTGTAAAAAGCGTCTTGATAACCCGTAGTTGGTTGCTCAAAAAAGTCTTTTAAGTTCTTATCTTGAAGTAAAATTTCTAATTGGTTTAATGCAGAGAAATATTCGATAAAGCGCCCTTTTAGGCTACGAACATCATCTTCTGAGTGAATCTGATAAGCTGTAATATTCTTTTCAAATTCTTTAAATTTCTCGTCTGCACGAGACATATTTTTACGAGCAAGCCCCGCCAAATAATCAACAGACAGAGAATCATCTACATTAAGATTTTTATCTTGTAATAAAAAACTAATCGCAGCACGATTAATATTATTACGAGCTTGAAGTAAGTTAGCCCAGCTTTCATCTAGGCGTTCACGTTGCGATTGTATTGTCAGTGTTTTATTAAGGTCGTTTCTTGTCTCAACGATATTTGAGTAAAAAACGCCCCCTGAGACAAATTGCAAAACACCAAACAACAGAAGAATGGATAATAATCCAGTCACTATTTTCATTCGGCTAAACATAGTTTCCCTTTTTATAATAAACGGTAATGAGCAAGTTATCGGCAGACTTAAGAGAAACTTTATAGGATTCATTTCGTCTTGGTCACGTTTTTGCTCTATTAGAAAGCGGTGGTAATACTCTTTTTAATTAAAATTATAAGTATAAAAAACTTTAAAGTTATTTCCGTCAGTAGAAAAACATTACAGCTAAGTGATAGCTACTTATTAAGTTAATAAGTAATAAAATAGAACTTAACTAAAATTATTAGTTCTTTTTTATCTTTTAATTTTACTTAAAGTTAATTTAATGCTTTAGCACTCGCTAATAAAATAAAAAAGATAAAAATAACTATTCCGGCAAAATTACCGGAACAGTATTTAGGTTATTTTTTAAAAAATAAAAACTTATTTAGCTTGAATTGTTGCACTATCGACTAATTCCATTTCTTCACTATTGAGTAATTTTTCAATATCAACAAGAATAAGCATTCTTTCATCTAAAGTACCTAAACCTGTTAAATACTCAGTAGACATGGTGACTGCAAACTCTGGCGCAGGGCAGATTTGCTCTGGCTTTAGCGTAAGAACATCAGAAACGCCATCAACAACAATTCCCACAATTCGATTTAATAAGTTAACCACAATAACAACAGTATTGTCATTATAAGTTACACTTTCTTGTGAAAATTTAATACGCAGATCAACTATCGGAACAATAACGCCCCGTAAATTAGTTACACCTTTAATAAAGCTAGGTGAATTAGCAATACGTGTAACTTGATCATATCCACGAATTTCTTGAACCTTTAAAATATCAATTCCATATTCTTCATCACCCAGCGTAAAAATTAGAAATCCTTGTCCAACAGTTTCACCGGATAATTTCTCGAAATGTTCCGAAGCCATAATCTTATTTTATCCTCACTATTAAATGACTGCGCTTGCAGTTGTATTCTTTTTCTTATTCGTCATTTGTGTATGACTTAAACGTTGCAATTCTGGTACATCAAGAATTAAAGCTACACTACCGTCGCCCATAATTGTTGCAGCAGATATACCAGGAACTTTTCGGTAATTGCTCTCTATATTTTTAACAACAACTTGATGCTGACCAACTAATTGATCTACTAATAAAGCATAACGACGTCCGGCACTTTGAACAATAACCGCAATGGCTTGGGTAATATCAGTTTGAGCGCCTTCAATATTAAAAGTACGATGTAATTCAATCAGTGGTAGATATTCTCCTCTAACCTGCAATAATTTTTCATCGCCAGCCAATGGATAAATATCATCTTCTTCCGGTTGTAAAGAACTGACTACCGTTCCTAATGGTAAAATAAAGACTTCGTCATGAACTTTAACAGACATACCATCTAAAATTGCTAATGTTAGTGGAAGTAAAATACGAATACGCGTTCCTTTACCAACCTCAAAACTGATCTGAATTTGCCCCCCCATCTCTTGGATATTTCGTTTCACAACATCCATACCCACACCACGGCCAGAAACATCCGTTACGACTTCGGCGGTAGAGAAACCCGGTGCAAAAATTAGCATAGCAACTTCTTCGTTGCTCATATTTTCAGAAACTGCAAGTCCAGAAGAAATCGCTTTTTTCAAAATACGTTCGCGGTTTAATCCAGCACCATCATCAGTCACTTCAATACAAATATTACCACCCTGATGTTCCGCAGACAGAGTTAACTGCCCTGCTTCCGGTTTACCCAGAGCAATCCGATCCGCTGGCATTTCAATACCATGATCAAGGCTGTTACGAACTAAGTGAGTTAAAGGATCGATAATTTTTTCAATTAAGCTTTTATCAAGTTCTGTTGAGCTACCAATCATGTTTAACTCAACTTTCTTATTCATTTTACCTGCTACATCACGCACAACTCGTGGGAAGCGACTGAAAACATATTCCATCGGCATCATACGAATTGACATAACAGATTCTTGTAAATCACGAGAATTACGCTGCAACTGAGCAATACAACTTAGTAAATCACTATATATTGCAGGCTCAAGGCTACCGCTGTGTTGTGCCAACATTGACTGTGTAATAACTAGTTCACCAACTAAGTTGATTAATTGATCAACTTTTTCAACTGCAACACGAATACTGCTTGATTCTGTTTTTGGTGCTGCCGCTGTAACGGGTCTTTTCGCTGGTGCTGCCACTGGAGCTTTAGTTGGTTCTGCCGATGGCATCACTTTTTCAACCACTGTTTTTTCTACAGGTGCAGGTTGCTCAATGTGGTTTTCAACATGAGCATCATCAACAGATGTTGTACTTTCTTCTGTAACTGTATTTTTTTCTGGTGCTTTTTCTGCAAGCGCCTCTTTTTTAAACGAGATTTGTTCAGGTTCAATCACAAAACAAAGTACAGCGCTGATATCTTCTTCTGTTGCCGTAGTTTTCAATATTGCTTCAAGGCCATGATGCTGTTTTTCAACCTGGCTAACTTCACCAAGATGTTTTAATTCATCAAGCATTAAATCAATATCTGTCTCTTTCAGATCAGACAGAATGATATGATGGTAATAATGCCCATCAGCCGCCATTGTTGATGCGACTTCAACTATGTTTTCTACGGCTTCACTTTGCACATTTTCGGCGTCAGATGACAAAACAGGAGTTTCAATCATTGTGGCCTGTGAGTCTGAAGCTTCAGATCCAGCAACAGCCTCAACTCGAGGTGTGGATTGTTCTTCTTTTACATCGAGAGCCAGCTGACGCAACTTCTCACAAATATAGTTAAATGTTTCCTCATCAGGTTCTTGTGAGTTTTTATGTGCATCCAATTGCTGTTGCATAATATCTTTCGCTTCCAGAAACAGGTTAATAATGTCGTCGGTGAGCGCCATCTCATGACGTCTTGCACTATCGAGCAAGTTTTCAAGCACATGAGTGGTCTGTTGAAGTTTAACGAAGCCAAATGTTGCAGCTCCTCCTTTTATGGAGTGTGCACTACGGAAAATCGCATTCAACTGTTCTTGATCTGGATTTGCCGGATCAAGTAACAGCAAATGCTGTTCCATATCAGCTAACAACTCATCTGCTTCATCAAAAAATGTTTGATAAAACTCAGTAATATCCATCGTTACTCATTCACCTTTACGCGATTACTAACAAATTAGGGGGCTGTTCCCTGCTTTGTAGTAATATTTGTCGATTGTGATGGCAAACTTTCCCCAGAAACTCCTGTTTCAACATTTTCCTTTTTTGATTCGGGAAGCTCAGATGCAGAAGACACAGACGACCCCGTCTGTGTGTTTTCTGCTTTTTCTTGTGGGGTTTCTTGCCCTGAAAGTAGAGGTTTAATTTCTGCGGCCTCTGTTACTGTCGGTGCAACCCGCTCATTTTCTTGTACAATTTTTTGTTCTGCTTGCTTCGTTAAGACCAAAATACTGATCCGCCGGTTAGCCGCTGCAAAACCGTCCTCTTTAACTAAATGAACTGTTGATGCCATACCTACAACACGCAACACTTTCCATTCATTTAAGCCTGCACCAATTAACTCTCGACGAGAGGCATTTGCGCGATCCGTTGATAGTTCCCAGTTACTATATTTAAAAGCACCACTTGCATAAGGGATATCATCGGTATGACCTGATAAACTGATTTTGTATGGCGTGTCATTTAAAATTGGTGCAATTGCCGTCAAAATATCCTTCATATAAGGTTCAACGGTGGCACTACCGACTCTAAACATAGGTCGATTTGCTTTATCAATAATTTGAATGCGCAAACCCTCATCCATCATGTCGATCAATAAATGGGGCTTCAGATCTTTTAACCTAGGATCATTTAGAATGACTTGTTCTAAATTCTCTCTTAATCGGCGGAATTGTTGCTTTTCATTGAGCTGTTTATCTTCTTGACCTTTTGGCAAAATATCGCCTTCGTTATATACAGGATCACGCCCCCCTCCAGGAATAGGATTGGTTGCATCTCCACTAAATCGCCCTTTTTCAATAGCGACTTTTAATGGCGTACGAAAATATTCGGCTACACGAGTTAATTCTTGTGGGCTAGAGATTGAAAGTAACCACATCACCAGAAAGAAAGCCATCATTGCGGTCATAAAGTCAGCATAAGCTATCTTCCATGCACCACCGTGAGCTTGATGTTGCTTTCTCCCTCGCTTTTTAACTCGAATGATTTGTGAATTACTCTTCATAATTACTCTTCTTTCATTGCATCAGGATTTGCCTGCATTGGTGTCCGTACCTGACGTACATGTTCTTCCAATTCAATAAAAGAAGGTCTGTCTGCCAGAAAGAGGGTTTTACGTCCAAATTCAACAGCTATCTGTGGCGCATATCCATTCATGCTAGATAACAATGTTGTTTTAATGCACTCCATCATTTTCATTTGCTGACTAGAGCGCTGTCTGAGTCTAGAAGCTAATGGTGAAATAAAGCCATAAGCTAGTAAAATACCTAAGAAAGTACCAACCATTGCGTGTCCAATTAATACGCCCATTTCACCAGCAGGCCTATCCGCGGCACCTAACGCATTAACAACCCCCATAACCGCGGCAACGATACCAAACGCAGGTAGTGAATCACCCATCGCTGATAAGCCTGTTGCAGGTACTTCACTTTCTTCCTCAAAAGTTGCAATCTCTTCATCCATCAGAGATTCAATTTCATAAGGATTCATATTTCCTGTTACCATCAAACGCATATAGTCAGTAATAAAACTGAGCATATAAACATCTTTCATAATGCGCGGATATTGGGAAAAAATGTCACTTTGTTGTGGGTTTTCTATATCTCTCTCTAATGCCAACATTCCGTTTTGACGAGCTTTTGACAATAAACGAAACATAAGTGCCATTAAATCCATGTACATCGCTTTATTGTAATTTGTACTGCGAAGTAATTTCGGTAGGATCTTCATTGTCGATACAATTGCTCTACCATTATTACCTACAATAAAAGCACCGATACCGGCACCAAAGATGATTATAAATTCGGCTGGCTGGTATAAGGCACCTAAACTACCACCGACGAGAAGATATCCCCCGATGACGGCGCTCATAACCACGATATATCCTAAGAGTACTAACACGCGATATCCCTTTAGCTAATTTCGTTATTGAGAGAATGGCGAACATAGCAGCAAGAGATAGGAGGGGGAGAGGAAACGGTTCAGGTTATAGATAACTAAGCTCTATAACCTGATATTTAACTTTCAATCTCGAATCACATTGCAAACTGTTCAAGACCATCCAACAGTTGTAAGTTAATATCGGCAGGATTGGCGGAAAGTTTACGTTTTTTTATTGCGCGAGAAGGTGGCTGGCAAAGACTACAAACATAATTGCTAGCTGGCTGGTGTGCGTGTGTAATAAATGAACCATTACATTTGGTACAAACGGAAAGTTGCAACATACCACTTTCAACAAAACGTACTAATGTCCATGCTCTTGTTAGTGCTAAAATAGGTTCTTGATCTTTAACAGGCGGACATTGCTCTAAGTATAAACGATAAGCTTTAACAACAGCCTCAACGCCAACACAACCGCCATTTTTTAATAAAAAGCGATAAGCATTATAAAACATTGAGGAATGGATATTTTGTTCCCATGTCATAAACCAATCCGTTGAAAATGGCAGCATTCCTTTTGGAGGGGGGCTCCCTCTTAATTCTTTGTATAATTTAATTAAACGCCCCCGACTTAATTGAGTTTCACTTTCAAGCATTTGCAAGCGGGCACCCAAGGTGATTAATTCCATTGCTAAACGAATATCTTTCGCTTCTCGGACGATACTTTTCTCACTCATTGTTATGCCCGTTTCTTTGTCGCAGTAGTGTCTTGTTCCGATAACTGACGAAACAAGTTAGAAGAAAGAAGAATGCCAGTATGAATTTGTTGTAAATCATCCACTCTAGATTCTTTAGTGAGTTGTTCTATTGTTTCGCTGTCTTCAAAGCGGAAATTACAGATTAGCTGGTTTGTTTCAGCCAACTTAACCAATTGTGGCAATGTAAGCTCTGCCAGTGCATCCGCCATTGCATCACTAATCCCAAGCCGAAACATTGCGGAAGCCTTTTCTTGGTTAATTAACCTTTGCGCCAAAAGCAAATACGATAAATTTATGTCATAAATATGCTTAAGCAATTCAACCGTACTCATCTCTTTACATCCCGTCCGATTATATTGAACAAAGAGGATCTTTCTAATGAAAGATCCCGAGGAAATTAATATAAATGTAATATTAAATTCCAGGCCCCATTTTATGAACATGACACGTAGTAACACTACCTTGTATTACTTAGTTACGGTCATTTTCAAAAGTAGCGAAAAAATCATTTAAATTAAAAGTAAACTTTAAATGCTCGCCAATATAGCTCGTTAAGAATAATCCTAACGCAACAACTTTACTCCTTAACGATTAAGTTATTCAACGGATAAAGTAGTCTAATTTAAATACTATGTGAGTCACATCACAAAAAGATAATCATTATTATGGAATTAGTTCATTAACTATTCAAGTGATAAAAGTAATAAAACTTGGTGTAAATTAATAAGCTAATCTACCCAAATTAAAATATTAATGATAATTTTTTATTTTATACGATCTATTAAACTTATAAACCTAAAAATACAGCATAAAAATTTGACAAATCCACAATTAGAGATTTTTTTGATCACAGTAACATATATTGATATATCTCCCCCTCATCTTTATCTAAACAAGCTTCTTAAATTTAATAAATATTTCTATAGATATTATTTTTTTCACCATTTACGCAAACCTTCATAAATGATCACTTTTTGTTTACAATTTGTTTGAAAAACAATCAATTCTAATTATTTATAGTTATCCTAAATTTTTTTATTATTTTAAAATAATAATTTTACTTTGAAATCAACATGATATGATAACGATTTTATTAGACAGGACGATAAGTCATATAAAATTAAATTCTTAGTTATGCATCTTCGCCCTTAAATCATTGAATATTTATTTCTACATTATTAAAGTTTCAACTGTAATAATTTAATTTAACTAATGTTTTTCAAGTGCTATTTAACACTTAAATTACAGAACTCTTAATAAGAGTTTTATTGCCTGTAAATTAATCACAGAGAAATAATATCCACATATAAATAAGTTTTTTTTATGAATCACAGTATAATTTATGAACAATATAAATTTAAAATCACCACTAGATTAATATAAAAATAAAAGAATATTTTTTATTTAATTAAATAATCCCCCTTACTAATTTAATTATCAATTAAAAATTGAATATGAAAATAATACAACATTTAACTTAAACCAAATCAAAAAAAACACGCGTTTTTTTATAAAATAAAGTCACAGTCTATTAATATAAAAAATAAAATTAAAACTTTCCTATTTTTCACTGTATATATATATATTAGTCCAATAATCCATAGATAATTAAAAATATAAAAGACAGTAAAAAAATAAAGAAAAAGCAGATTTATAATATCATGTATTATATAACCACTTATCTTTTGTTATAAAAAAGACATTTTTTGAAATATAAATTTCAATTTCATAAAAAAAGATCTCAAGATCTCCAATATAAAGTAATTAATTCATAAAATAACAATGCAAAATATAAATTCTGTTTTTCCTGTTAACCATATTGCCTCAACATAATAAATGGCTGTAATGGCAAATTATGACAACTCCAAGTTAACACTTGTATAGATGTAGTTTCTCAATGTAAAGCAAGGAAGGTAAATATGATCAAAATAACATCTCATTGATTACTCTATTAGCATCGGTGCAAATGAAAAATATCAAATGTTAACTTTTAGCCCCGAAATAGTTTCTAACAACAATTTATTTTACGCTTACAAATGATGAGTATTGTTTCACCTTCCCTCTTATCATGTGGTTAGTCTCTTTTTTTCAACCTAGCTATCACAAGTCTCAAGACATTACGGAACCAAAAGTGCTGACTTCGTAACAACCCATTACTTAACAAAAGTTGATGTTGACGAACCTAGGAAAGTATAAAGATTTAAATATCAGAATGCCTTTACTTAACGCGCTAAAATATATCTCTAAATGTCCCTCTATTCTAACCACTAATTTGACTCATTTTATTACCCTTTTTATGAGTAATTTCAACTTTAAAAAGACTTTTCTTCTCGATCAAAACCTAATAAAAATATTGATATACCTAAATAATCAAGGCTTATATCTCATTTATTAGACTAGTCTTAAAAATCAATAACTATGCTTAGTATTCTATAACCCCAAAGTGTTCTAAATTTTTGGAGAAAGAAGGTTTTAAAAAATATTGTAACCGTATTTTTCTACAGTAATAATTGAGATCATTCATGATATGAATGCAAATAGTTTGTGTATTGCTTTTAGTTCTATTGAAACGAGTTACATCGTTTTTTAGTAAGCAAAGATGAAATGTTTGTTCACACTTTTATACCAGCAATGTTTTAAATTAGTGTTCCTCTTATACTTAGTTTTATCTTTTTTGGTAAATCAAAAAAGGTCAGTACCACAATTATCCTTTATATATATTTTCACAGGAAATACTAACGGAACATCTATTTCATACTAAGATAATTCTCCTTCTGTAATAAGTAAGATTTACATCCTTGACAAAGTTATAAACAATATAATTTTGAAATGATTATTTTATTGAACAGAAAGAGTGGTGTGATTTTTCTACTCTTCTTATAAGATTACTTATTGGTATCAATTTTTCCACATGGTCTTTACAAAAAAATCCACAATTTTTCAAAAGATTTTCATTCACCAATGATTAGTGATTGCAGACAACATACCACATCAATTCATCAGCTTTACTGTAGCAGTATAAATCCACCGTTTTCCTAAATTCCTCTTCATATTTTGAGAATCTAATTTGATTAAATTAAAAACATTACTCAAAAAAATCACACTTAAATTAAATGCGGTAGTAAATATTGATAAATTTTTAGCCAAATACATTGAAATAATTTGAGAGTATAACTTAGGTATTAAAAAAATCTAATATAATCAATAGAAAACATCATTTTTCACCCAAAATTCTATACTACTTTAAGCCCCTTAATAACAACTTTTTGTTCTACAATACTCCTAAGAGCCCCATTTAATCAGTCAACCATAGGTAGCAATCGCTTACTTGATTTTAGTTTTTTCTATTTATTAAAAACAAAATAAACAGAGATAAATCAAATCAAACCAAAAGGAGCGATTAATAAAAATGAGAAATCACACCAACCTCTCCCCAAATGTGGTTCAATTTTTTTCATTCATAACTCATTATATACGGGTTAACCACAATACAAATAATTGTGCATTAATCAATTTAGACAAAAATGTTTGTTTTTATTAAAACGAAAATGAACATATGCCGCCCAACCACGTATTTTAATTAGCTTTTTTTGAATATATTTTTCTGTTTTTTATTCCATAAAGTAATAGTTACACAAATAATAATTACACAAACAAAATACTTTATTTCTATATATCAGTAATAATACGTAACCTATGACTAAAGCCTCATTCTCCTCATTAGAGAAGTTAGTTTTAGAATTAAATATTATGTAAATGCTATAAATAATTTGGACTTAGATAGGAAAAAGTGAATGCTTTACTATAAACAGACAAAAGAATATGTCTGTACGAATAAACATAATCAGCCATATAACAACTTGAAATATGACAGTTCTATTACTTACAAATTACAAAGTTATATTTTTTATAACTTTTATCAATATTCATATTCCTTTTTGAAATAACTTTGTAAGTTGATCTCTAACTCGTATCTAGATAACAAAAAAGCTCCCTATACAGAATATAGAGAGCCTTGATTAGAAAGAAATTGCCTTAAAAAAGCTCCGTTAAACAGGATGCTCCGCGGCTATCTTCCAATTAATTGCACTAACACTCTTTTCTAAACTTACTCTGCAAACAATCGCTTCTATCTCTTTTTGCTCAACAGGTGTTGCAAGTAATTCAGCACAAACTTCCAATTGATTAGGCATCAATGTATCAGCACTACTTAAAGACTGTAATCGAACATGTAATCCATTTATTGCTTGTAAAATCAGTGTCCTAACTAAGACTTCATCTTCTTCATGACAAATAATTCGTATTGAGTAGCGTTGCTCAATATCTATTGCTTGATGTTGTGGCTGAGCGTTTATCCGCTGAGCGGCTTCTCGCAGTAAAATATTCGCACAAAGAATAAGAAGTGTTGCTATAGTCGCCAATTGATATAAACCTAATCCACATAACACACCAATTCCTGCGGAACACCAAAGCGTTGCCGCAGTATTAAGTCCACGTATATTCATTCCCTCACGCATGATCACACCAGCACCAAGAAATCCAATACCTGAAACAACTTGAGCGGCGATCCGACCAGGGCTATCAGGCGAAGTTTCTATTGAGCTTAAGATAAAAACAGCAGCCCCCATTGCCACTAAAGCATTTGTTCTTAAACCCGCCATTCTTTGTCGCCATTGACGTTCAGCACCAATCAAAGCACCAAGGCACATTGCAATCATGAGATTTAAAATATAAGGCGTCATCGTCATGTTTATTTCCTCTACATGATGATTAAAATCGATATGAAAATTTTGCTCTGATAGTTCAGAGTGTTGAAATTAATTCATCGCTTTAGGAGGAGGAAATAAAGAGAAAAAAATATAGCACATAAAATTACCCTTCTTGTTTTAGCTACATAAGGGAAATTATTTGGGTAAGTGCATAATTAAAATATAAGAAAAGAATATTACAACGCACTGCCCACCAAAATGGTAAGCAGTTTTAGTGAAGAAAACAGCTTACCTATTTATTTGTCTCAATTAATGGGTTTATCATTAACCTACAACTTTGTGTATCCAAGATATTTTCTCCTAACTATAATTTAGCAAAAGTATAAGTAGCTGATTTAAAAATGTAAATGAACCAAACCTAAACGTCTGTCACTTTTGCTGTATTGGTCTCACAAATGTTCCTTCACCGCCCTCTTTTTCATTAAAAAACCAAATTCCTTTTGGATATTCAGGGAGTGATACCAAATACATTATACCTTCATTAAATTCTTCGATAAGTAGGATAGTTCCTTCACGATCGTCACTACCATCTGTTTTTACAACAACCTTATCATTAACCTGCATTTTCTCTCCTGATAAATATTATCATTCTCTTTTTTTATTTTACCCATAAAGAAAAAGCCTGCCACCATAAGGTGACAGGCTTGAAGAAAATTTTTAAAAGGCTTTAATTACAGAGCTGTTACGTTAGCTGCTGCTGGACCTTTTGCACCGTTTTCAATTGTGAATTCTACGTTCTGACCTTCAGCCAGAGTTTTGAAACCGTTACCTTGAATGGCAGAAAAGTGAACGAATACGTCTTTGCTTCCGTCTGCTGGAGTAATAAAACCAAAGCCTTTAGACTCGTTGAACCACTTAACTTGACCTTTCATTTTGTCAGACATGTGACTTTCCTATATATCAATAAAACGTTGCCTTCTCGGCATCTACTGGCCTGAACTACCTATAACTTATGGGCACACATGAAGAAAACGGTCAAAAAGCGATGCTGTTTAAAACTCATTAACTTAGAATGTCAATCATAAATCAGGTCTGTATTGAGGCCTTACTCATTAACGCATGAGACAAGTTTAATAGCAATAGTTTTATGCGTCTAAAGATTAAAAAAATGCAAATTGCACATTAAAAATACAATTCTTCCTCGATTTTTATCACTGTGCATAAAATTTATTTGATATTTTATCTCTATTATTAACAATGACTAAGAATATTCTTAATAGTCTAACAATAACAGTTAATGCCAGAATTTAAAAAAACTGTTCTACCCGCTTATCTTGCCCACGTGATAATCTAGCAACAAGAAACAAGTTCGCAACATTCATCTCTTAAGGTGTTTACAATGAATGTATTAAAAGAAATCTTAGAACGTGATTTAGACCGGATCAATAAAGCAGAAAAAAGAGACGGGAAACCACATTTTAATAGTCAGTTTTTAAAAAACCATGTTTGGCTATGTATCAGCATGGTTCTCTCTTATGTATTACTCGCTGCGTTATTAATATATTCACCTTACTTTGGTGTTATCTCGCTGGTTCTTTTTACTGTGATGTTCTTAGTTATGGCGGGTATCTTGTTATTTGATATAAAACCTATCTATAAATTTGAAGATATTGGCGTTCTCGATTTGAGGGTTTGTTATAACGGTGAATGGTACACCTTTGAAAAACTCTCTGATGAAGCGATAAGTGAGATCCACCAGCACCCTGCTATCCCTCAACAAATAAAAGAAGACATTCGTGAGATTATTAATAAAAAGCAAGAAATTCATTTTTACGATGTGTACTTGATGGCATTTGATCCCGTTCAGCAATCAATTTCAGCATCACAATTATCTCCTCAAGCCTAATTGATTCTCCGTGTTACAGACAAAAACACGGAGAATAACTTCTATTATTTAGCCACTTTGTCGATAAACCAACCAAACAGATATTTAATCCACTTTTAACGTTGACACCCTGATACATCATCGTTATTATGCGCCTCGTTCTCACGAGAACTCGCTTCCTCCATAGTTCAGTCGGTAGAACGGCGGACTGTTAATCCGTATGTCACTGGTTCGAGTCCAGTTGGAGGAGCCAAATTTAGAAAAGCCCGCACTATTAAAGTGCGGGCTTTTTGCTTTCTGAGCGCAACTCATCTAAATCAGCTACCTAAATGCAACCTGTATCATTACCTTGATTGATTAATAAATACTAGTTTATATCTAGCAAGATAAATACCTAACCGGCTAATCCAACAATTTCATGTATTAGGTGTTTTTTATATGCTTCAACATCTTGTTCAATTTGCGGTTGTTTCACTACATCAAACATTCCAAAAGTTTTTAATCCTTCCATCCCCAAAAATTGGTTCGCTTTATGGAATGGAAAATAGACCGCATCAATACCTTTTCCTTCAAAAAACTGCTCTTGTTCTTCAAAAGCTCCAAAAGGCGCATTCCAAGTTACAGAAAGGAGGTACTTTTTACCTTGTAATAATCCACCAGAACCATATTTTTTCGAAGGATCTTTTCGCGTACGGCCATCATCAATATACATTTTTCCGTATCCGGCACTAAATACATCATCAATGTATTTTTTTAAGATCCAAGGCCCTTCCATCCACCATGCTGGCATCTGATAAATAATGACATCTGCCCATAAATATTTATCAACTTCTTCGTCATTATCATAACCGTCATCAATACGCGTTGATTGCACAGTTATCTGATGAGATGACAACAATTCTGTGGCAACTTGCGTTAAATGATCATTGAGCTTCCCTTCAGAGCCATCAAACTCTTTTGCAGCATTAACAATAAAAACATGAGTCACATCTAAACTCCTTTGCATACACATAGTTAACAAAATGACTGTAACGTAATTGTCTATTACTGTCTTAATTCATTTATCCATTATTCTTGTCTAAGGATCCAAAGATAACCTTTTTGATCTCGATACTTTTACTCGTTGAAGATATTTTAAAAACGATAATCTAAATAATCGCTAATTTTCACGACTAAACGGCGGTGGATTTTCATAATCCACAATAAATGCCATTTCAGCAACATCACGCCTTTCGATTAGCGAAAAACGCCGTAAACCCTCGCCCAATGCGAGCGGGGATATAAGGCGAAAAGCCCGCAGGGCTTTAAAGATCAATC
>NZ_PENZ01000010.1 GCF_003144395.1 Proteus faecis
CGGCGGGACTCGTCGTTTCTGCCCATGGAGGCCAGCGTAAATCCGTCACACAGACGGTTGCGGTCTAAGAAGTGGGAAGCCCCGCCCGACAGGGCGGGGAGCAGTCACATTATTATTGCCTTATAGCCCTCTACTGACCTTTTCCATGATTAAGATCACAACTTATTAACATAATGAACTCTTAATCACTGACTTCTCGTTATGCTATAGATATCTCATCTGACCAGTCTAAAAAGGGTATCTGATGGCTCATTATTCTCATTTATTTTCGCCCCTTGATTTAGGTTTTACCGTACTTAAAAACCGTATTCTTATGGGATCTATGCATACTGGACTTGAAGAAAATCCGCAGGATGCACCAAAACTTGCACAGTTTTATGCTCAAAGAGCCGCTGCAGGCGTTGCATTAATTGTGACTGGAGGGATCTCTCCCAATAAACAAGGTGTGTTATTACCACATGCAGCAACATTAATGTCTGAAAGCCAACTAGCGACTCATCAACTTGTTACTGATGCAGTTCATCAGCAAGGAGGTAAAATTGCTTTACAGATCTTGCATACTGGTCGTTATAGTTACCAACCTAACTTAGTTGCGCCTTCTGCTATTCAATCCCCAATAACCCCTTTTATCCCAACAGAAATGAGTCATGAACAAATCGAACAAACTATCAATGACTACATTCACTGTGCTCAATTAGCTCAAAAAGCAGGCTATGATGGCGTTGAGATAATGGGATCTGAAGGCTATTTAATCAATCAGTTTTTAGTGAGCCACACCAACCAGCGAGCCGATCAATGGGGTGGAAATATTGAAAATCGTTGTCGTTTCGCTTTACGCATCCTTGAAGGTATAAAAAAAGCAGTCGGTGAGCAATTTATTATTATTTATCGTCTTTCTATGCTGGATTTAATTAAAAATGGTTCAGATGCATCAGAGGTACTTTATCTTGCCAACGCTGTTGAAAAAGCCGGTGCTACAATGATCAATACAGGGATCGGTTGGCATGAGGCACGAATTCCAACAATAGCCACCATGGTACCAAGAGGTCAGTTTGCGAATGTAACACGCGAATTAATGGGTAAAGTGAATATTCCTCTGATTACATCCAACCGAATTAACACACCACAAACAGCAGAAGCTATTTTGGCAGAAGGTTGTGCCGATATGGTTTCAATGGCTCGCCCTTTTCTTGCTGATCCCGAGTTTGTACTTAAAGCTCAGCAAGGACGTGAAGATGAGATAAATACCTGTATTGCCTGTAACCAAGCATGTCTTGATGAAATATTTTCAGGTCAGACCGCTTCTTGTTTAGTGAACCCTTTCGCGTGTCGAGAAACCGAACTTCTGGTTACTCCAACTCAACAACCCAAAAAGTTAGCTGTTGTTGGTGCAGGGCCCGCGGGATTATCTTTTGCGGTAACCGCCGCGAAACGTGGTCATCATGTCACACTGTTTGAAAAAGAAGATATTATTGGTGGGCAACTAAACATTGCAAGCAACATTCCCGGAAAAGAAGAGTTTAAGGAAACCTTACGCTACTTTAAACGACAACTACAGCTCACGGGGGTGATTGTTAAAAATAATACCGAAGCCACTCCTCATCATCTTGAGCAGTTTGACGAAATTATTTTAGCCAGTGGTGTTACGCCCCACAGCCCTGACATTGAAGGGCAAGATAATGAGATAGTTAAAACTTACCTTGATGTTTTAAAACACCATCAACCCGTGGGTAAAAATGTAGTGATCATTGGTAGTGGAGGTATTGGCTTTGATACAGGCCTCTATCTTACTCAAAAAGGGCAATGCAGTAGCCTAAGCCCTTGTGCTTTTAACAAAGAATGGGGTATTGATCCGACTCTTTCATCTCGTGGTGGTATCAAGCCCACAAATCACATTAAAGACGATACTAAACACATTGTTATGACACAACGTAAAGCCGGAAAAATAGGGTTAAGTTTGGGTAAAACAACAGGCTGGATACACAGACTCACATTAGAGAAAAAAGGCGTTAAATTCTTAACAGATTGTCATTATCAAAAAATCACACCAGAAGGTCTTGTGATTGAACAAGATGGAAAACAGCAACTTCTTATGGCTGATAATATTATATTGTGTACGGGACAACGCGCTTATCACCCTCTATTCGCACCTTTAGAAAAAGAAAACAAAATCGTCCACCTTATTGGCGGAGCAAAAGATGCACGCGCATTAGATGCAAAACGCGCTATTAGGCAGGGAACTGAGTTAGCACTTGCCATTTAAACCGTTAACGTAATGATAAAATGACAAAAAGAAACCCCACAAAATGTGGGGTTCTATTTTTTATTATTAATTATTATTTTTACCGCTCTTCCTGTCTTACTACTTACCCTTTTTACCCATTATTTTTTTCAGTTAATGGATTATCTGAAATACGATTATCTTCAGCAATACAGACTGTTGCTGTAAAAAGAACATCTGTTGATGAGTTAAGTGCCGTTTCTGCTGAATCTTGTAACACACCAATCATCACACCGACAGCAACAACTTGCATAGCGATATCATTGCTAATACCAAACATGCTACAAGCCAGTGGAATTAACAGTAAAGAACCGCCAGCAACACCAGATGCACCACAAGCACAAATTGCAGCAACAAGGCTTAATAACAATGCAGTTGGCACATCAACAGGCATACCTAATGTATTTACTGCGGCTAATGTCAAAATGGTGATAGTAATTGCCGCACCACCCATATTGATGGTCGCACCTAATGGAATTGAAACAGAATAAGTATCTTCGTTTAAATTCATACGACGACACATTGCCATATTCACAGGAATATTTGCTGCTGAGCTACGTGTAAAGAAAGCAGTTACACCACTTTCACGCAGACATGCCCATACTAATGGATATGGATTACTGCGGATTTTCCAAAATACAATCAGTGGGTTCACAACTAAAGCAACAAACAGCATACAACCAAGTAGTACTACCAGAACCTGTAAGTAGCCGGCAAGGACTTCAAAACCTGT
The DNA here is from genome assembly GCF_003144395.1 of Proteus faecis. Lineage (GTDB taxonomy): Bacteria > Pseudomonadota > Gammaproteobacteria > Enterobacterales > Enterobacteriaceae > Proteus > Proteus faecis. The sequence goes on from NZ_PENZ01000010.1 coordinate 3,015, forward strand.
TGTTGCGATCGTTGATGAGACTAAACCAAAAATACCAATAGGCGCTAAGCGAATAACAACACGTACTACATTTGTTACTGCGTCAGCTAAATCTTGCGTTAAGACTTTAGTGGTATCACGAGCATGACGTAGTGCTAAGCCAAGCCCAATAGACCACGCTAAAATGCCCATATAGTTACCATTGATAAGCGCATCAACAGGGTTTGCGACCACATTAACTAATACGCCTTTAAGAACTTCAGCAATATTCTCAGGTGGTGACAATTGTGATTCACTAACAACCAGCGTTAAAACTGATGGGAACACAAAACTAGCAACAACTGCGGTTAACGCAGCAAAGAACGTTGCTAACAGATATAAAATTAATACGGGACGAATATTCGATTTTTGCCCTTGACGATGATTAGCTATCGAAGCCATAACCAGTACCCATACTAAGATAGGCGCTACAGCTTTCAGTGCGCTAATAAACAGAGTACCTAATAGACTCATCATCTTGGCAACTTCTGGCGCTAACCAAGCAAGTAAGATCCCTGCAATTAAACCAACGAGTATTTGTTTGACGAGGCTTCCCTTAAAGAACAGGCTGAAGACTCTGGATTGTTGTTTATCCATAGCTATTCCATGACTTAAAATAATATTTAAAAAAGGCATTTTTGAGTGTTTGCAATGCCAGTATAAGGAATTGAATCGCGCTGAAAAGCAGATTATGCAAAATATACAGCATTAACCATTTATGTTAACAATAAAATAACATAACTGTGATCATAATAGGGTTTTGTTCATTTTAATACACCAATACAAAATGAAAGAAATTATTATTATCAGTAAGTTATATCTCATCATCTTGCTTGTTTTTTATTTTATTTCTCTTATTTTTAATTTTCTCAATCAACTGACCATCTTTTTTATTAACATTATCACTAACAACTACCCACTGTGCCCATCTTAAACTTGATTAAATAATAAACAAAAAAGTCAAACAAGATAACGTGTTAATTCTCTTAATTAATATTAAAAAATTATCTTTTATGATCGCTATAAAATAGAAAACACCCCATTGCATTATCCATCCTCTTGAGTTTTTCTTTTTAAAAACACCCTATTCTGAACTCAAAAAGAGATTTGATGTCTATTTTTCGAGATCCAATATCCATCTGTAAGTAATGTCGTTATTGAGTTAAAAAATTTTCTGTCTAGTTTTTCCTGATTTTGTTAGAGTGTTGCTGTTTTAAACAATGAAAAATAGACCCTATGAAGTAGAAAATGGGTAAATAGATTACAACACCTATTGATTTCATATTTACCCCCAAATGACTCAGTTTTAGGAAGCCTTTTATATGGAAATCGTAAGAGAGCTATTCTTGGCGCTATGGCACCAAGATTACGAAACCTTAGCTAATCCTTCATTAATATGGATTATCTACATTTTATTATTCACCATACTATTCCTAGAAAACGGAGTATTGCCTGCAGCTTTCTTACCTGGAGATAGCTTATTAATTTTAGTAGGCGTGTTAATTGCTAAAGATACAATGGATTTTCCATTGACCTTACTGATTTTGACCGCAGGAGCGAGCCTGGGGTGTTGGTTGGGCTATCTTCAAGGGCGATGGCTTGGAAATACTAAATTAGTACGTAGTTGGCTATCGCATTTACCTGAACATTACCACCAGCGTGCACATGGGCTTTTTCATCGCCATGGCTTAGCCGCATTACTTATTGGTCGCTTTTTAGCGTTCGTTAGAACATTATTGCCAACAATTGCTGGCCTTGCTGGATTGAACAATACTCGCTTTCAAATTTTCAACTGGTTAAGTGGACTTTTATGGGTTGGTATATTGACCACATTGGGTTATATGTTAGGTAATAGCCCACTATTTCGTCAGTATGAACATCATTTAATGAATATCCTTATGCTATTACCTGTTTGCCTATTAGTTATGGGATTAATTGGTAGTATCTGGGTTGTCATTAAAAAGAAAAAAGCGAAAGCATAAGATCTATCAAATAATATAAAGATTTTCCTACTGACATAAAAAGCAGTAAGAGAAATGACAAAGGCCTGTTTCATTTATTTGAACAGGCCTTTATTTCATTTTGCTATATACTCGTCTTAACATCGCCTCATCCCTTTAACTGTGAACATCTATTAAGATTTATCTCTTTTTTTTACCAATAAGTCGTTATTTAATTTCATTAAGCGGTAAAATTGGTCTATTGTTATAAGTACCATATCGATGTCTATTAAAGGAGTTACTTATGTCTCATCAACATTCAAATGAAGATCTGCGTAATGAATTGAAATCTCTTGCTGATACTCTAGAAGAAGTGCTGAACTCCTCTGCAGATAAATCCAAAGAAGAAATCCAAAGCCTGCGTGCAAAAGCAGAATCGGCAATAAAAGGTTCTCGTGCAAAACTCAGTGATGCAGGTAGAGAAATTGTCGATAACACCAAAGAAATTGCCGGAAAAGCTGATAACTATGTTCGTGAAAATCCATGGACAGGTATCGGTATTGGTGCCGCTGTTGGTGTTGTTCTTGGTGTTCTACTAGCAAAACGTTAATTTATAATGAGTGATACTCAAAGACCACAGGGCCCCGCATCCGGGGTTCTGAATTCTCTCAGTAAGATTGGTGCTATCATGATAGACATGGTTGAAACACGCCTAAACTTGATTGCCGTTGAGCTGGAAGAAGAAAAAACCACACTTATCCAGCTTATTCTAATGGCTGGTATCACCTTATTATTAACCGCTTTTGGTTTAATGAGCCTACTTATTCTGATCTTTTGGGTTATTCCACCCGAATATCGAGTCTATGCTTTAGCCATCACCACGGCGACTTTACTTCTCTGTGCGCTAATTGGCGCCATCATGACATTAAGAAAAGCGCGCAACTCTACTTTGTTAGGCGATACTCGCCAGCAATTGGAATTAGATAAACGTCTTTTGGAGCAATATCATGATGAGCAGACAAAATAAGCAGGCTATCCTAGCAAGACGTAAAAAGCTGTTGTTGAATAAAATTCAGCAACAGCGCTCTGACTTAGGACAAAGCACACAAATTTGGCTTGATGTTACAGAGCCGTATGATAAAGCGTGGCGAATTTTAGTCTCTTTAAAGCCTGCGCTTTTAGTGGGCGCCAGTTTTATTTCTCTTTATAGTATTAAACATCCTAAAAAAATCATGCGGTTAGCTCAACGTACTATCGGTGCAATTGGCTTAATTCGTACGCTCCAAAACTCCTTCAAAAAAACCTCTGATTAACATTCAATTTTTTTGTCAAAGAATGTTAATTCTTCTTAATATCCTCTTCACTCAATTCACATTATTGTATATCTCACACCGTAGCCGTGGTTATTAATTCTAAAAATAGAAAATTAACCAACGAAAATACAAATATAAACAGATATACATTGCAGATAATAGAGTTTGATTAGGAATAAATATCATGAAAAAATTTGAAGACATTGCGTTATTAATTGCCCGTATTTTAATGCCGATTTTATTTATCAGCGCAGGCTACGGAAAAATTGGTGGTTATGAAGGCACACAGCAATATATGCAAGCAATGGGTGTCCCTGGTTTCTTATTACCATTAACTATTCTTTTAGAATTAGGTGGTGGATTAGCTATCTTATTTGGTTTCTTAACCCGTACTACAGCAATCTTTACCGCGGTATTTACACTTCTCACCGCATTACTGTTCCACAGTAATTTTGCTGAAGGGATGAACCAATTGATGTTTATGAAAAATATGACCATTGCTGGTGGATATTTATTACTGGTTATCACAGGCCCTGGTAAATGGAGCTTAGATCGTATTTTCAATAAAAATTGGTAATCACGAATTTAGAAACAAAAAAGATCCTCTAGGGGATCTTTAACTCGATAAGAACCCTATGTTTTAAATATAGGGTTCTTTTTTAACGATATTAGTATAATTTTCATTAACTTCTTTTCTATTATCCCCACAATGACTCTGTGAGCGATTATCTCTAAACATAAAAAATTATCTAATAACAAAACTATTTTTTATCATTCGCAAAGAGTTTAGGTATTTCACGTAGACACCAAGATTTAGCTTCACCCATGCTGTCTCTTCGCCATGCCATAATAATATTATTTTCATGATGGTATTCCGGGCCAACAACACGTAAACGCCCTTCTTTAATATCATCTTCAATTAAATCAATCGGCATTGTCGCCACACCTAAACCCGCAATTAACGCTCGACGTTTATCTTCAATAGAACTCACCGTTAAACGGCGCTGTTTATCTAATAGTAGTACAGTTAAAACTGGGCGCTCTCTTGCCGTGTCTGCAATTGCAATGCCTCGATATTTTAAGCGAGTTTCTTCGGCTAATGGCTCAGGTTCGTTATGGATAGGGTGATCTGGGCTGGCAACATAAACGCTGGTGGTATTGTATAAAGGGCGAAAGTTGATTTCAGAAGAAGTGCGAAAATGCATATCGGGCGAAATCACAATATCACATTTACCACTTTCTAAGCTTTCCCATGCCCCTGCAAGTACTTCAGTGACTAAGGAAAGTTGCGTATTTGATTTTTCAGCCAGTTTGTCAACCAAAGGAAAGAGTCTAGATGCGGGAGTCAATGCTTCACAAACAATGGTGATATGTGGTTCCCAACCCCTTGCTAAAGCTTCTGCATCTGACGTTAATTTGTCAGCAGCCTCAAGTAATATGCGCCCTCTATCAAGCAACATTCTACCGACATTGGTAAATTTTGTTCTATGACCAGAGCGGTCGAAAAGAACAACATCTAAATCTTCTTCTAATTTTTGCATGGTATAACTGAGTGCCGATGGAACTCGATTTAGTTCATCAGCAGCAGCTGCAAAACTCCCTCTACGATCAATGGCATCCATGACTCGTAAAGATTCCAACGTAATGGCTTTGTCTTTACTCATTATACTTATCTCTATCAAATAATTTGATTATAGGCACCAGATTAACTTGCTAACAATAGACAGTCCATACCTCTATGATAAATATATTGATAAACTACTCGAAAAATACCGCTATGATAAAATACAGAACAGCACAACAGTGTGGTAAAGCGGATTATGGCTGGCTACAAGCTCGCTACACATTTTCCTTTGGCCACTACTTTGACCCCCATTTTTTAGACTATGGCACGCTAAGAGTTCTCAACCAAGAGGTGCTTGCACCAAATTCTGAATTTAAAGCAAAGACTTACCCTCATGTTGACGTGGTTAATCTTATCCTTCAAGGGGAAGCAACATACCTTGATAATATGGGGCGTACAGTAACAGCAAAAGAAAATGAGTGTTTACTGATTTCACCACATAATACTGATACATATATAGAGAAAAACAGTAGCCCTGATACGCCATTAACTCGTATTCAGTTATGGTTAAATGCTTGCCCACAACAAGAAAGTTTAGCCTCACAAAAATTGGCATTAAATGAAAATTTAAAATATCAATTGTTAGCATCACCTACAGGTGATAATGGCTCATTAATGTTAAGGCAAACTATTTGGCTTTATCATATTCATTTGCAAACAGGAGATGAAGTTACACTGCCAATAAAAGGACAGAAAGGTTTTTTACAATCCATAAAAGGTGGCACCTATTTGCAAACATCAACTCAAGAAACTGGGCAAATTCAGTGTGGTGATGGCGCGTTTATTCAAGATAGCCATAGTATCACGTTAAAAAGCTCAACTGAGTTTCGTGGTTTATTTATTGATATTATTTCGTGATAGCTGATTTAGATTGGTGTAAAAGCAGAAAACCCTCGAAACACAATGTGAATCGAGGGTTTTTTATGAGGTGAGTTGACCGTTAAGCCGGGTTCTGTCGTGGACAACCATTCATCTAGGCCAGAACTTGCGCGCTGGCTCCAGCAACCTACCCGGGTTCAATGCGGGCCGCACCATAAGAACCCCTATTTGGTCTTGCTCCGGGTGGAGTTTACCATGCCACAAACTGTTACCAGTTGCGCGGTGCGCTCTTACCGCACCCTTTCACCCTTACCTGATCCTGTAAACAGGCCATCGGCGGTTTACTCTCTGCTGCACTTGTCGTAGGCTCGCGCCTCCCAGACGTTATCTGGCACCCTGCCCTGTGGAGCCCGGACTTTCCTCCCCTCTATCCGTCTCCCCGAAGGGACAACGATAAAGCAGCGGTTGTCTAGTCAACTCAGGGTGCGGATTATAGGGATTTTGGTGGAAAATGTATAGCGAAAGAAGCTAAAAAATCACTTTACTCGTCTTGGGCTTGACCATTTTGCTCGATAACATGTTTATAGAGCGCATTTTTCTTCACACCATAAATCTCAGCAGTGACTGCTGCCGCTTTTTTCAGTGGTAACTCTTTTTGTAAAATTGCGAGTGTCCGCAATACTTCTGGGGAAAAATCATCATCAATGAGTTTTTCATACCCTTCAACAATTAATACCATTTCACCTTTACGACGGTTTTCATCTTCAAGAACCCATTTAAGCAGTTCACCAACAGGCATACCTTGAATAGTTTCCCACGTTTTTGTGAGCTCTCTCGCTAATACTACGTAGCGATCTTTCCCCCAAACTGTCACCATATCAGCTAAACTATCTAACAAGCGATGCGTTGATTCATAAAAAATCAATGTACGAGGCTCTTCTGATAATGCGCGTAAACAGTCCTGACGACTTTTTGTTTTTGCGGGTAAAAAACCTTCATAACAAAAACGATCAGAAGGAAGCCCTGCCGCAGACAGTGCCGTGATAGCAGCACAAGCACCAGGTAATGGCACAACATTTATGCCATTTTTACGACATTGATTGACTAAATGATAGCCAGGATCGTTAATTAATGGTGTACCTGCATCAGAGACTAATGCGATACTTAGCCCCTGTTGTAATTTGCTAATTAATTGATCTGCTTTTTGCTGTTCATTATGATCATGTAACGCATACAAACGTGCGTTAATGGCAAAATGCTGTAATAGAAGCCCTGTATGACGGGTATCTTCTGCAGCAATTAAATCGACATGAGACAGCACATCAAGTGCCCGCTGGGTGATATCGCCCAGATTACCAATAGGTGTGGGTACTATGTACAGTGTGGATGTCGTTACCGCTGCTCGATTAGGTTGATTCATTGTTTATTCCGAATGACCGATTTAAAATTGAGCATAATTATAAAACATCACTGGGTACAGTATGCTTTCCTCAATTTTTGTGCGTTTTAAAACAGGTTTATCCTATACTGCAATACTCTCTGCGTTGATTATGTCAGGTTGTACCCTGACGGGGCAACAAGAACAACCTCTCACTCCAGCTGCAAAAGCAGAAATGGAGATGAAACAATTTCAAAAAGTGATTGATGACGCTCAAGGGCTAGCATCTTTAGATGTTATTAGAGCCTATATAGGGTTAGAAACATTAATTACTGATCCTCAACTGCGTCAGAAAAATATTGATGATACATGGCTCACACTAACCAAACTCACACCTGAGCAACGCCGTGGTGTTGTTATCAAAGCAGATGAAAATACGCTGCAAGGTTGGTTAGATTTACTCAATACCTATGAATACAACAAAGATGATGCTGATAAGTTATCAACCGCCGTCAGAGAATGGCAGACTCGCTATCCTCGTAATCCAGCTGCATTAACACTTCCAGCTTCATTATTACGTCTTTCACAACCCTCTGTAAGTACCAATAGCCAAATCGCATTATTATTACCTTTAACAGGGCAAGCGAAAGTCTTTGGTGAAGCCATTCGTCAAGGCTTCCTTGATGCGCAAAGTGGCTTACCACAACCGCAAGCAATGCCAGCCTCCCAATCACCTAAAAACGATGACAGTCTAGCTTCAATTTTAGAAGAATTAGGCATTAGCAATACTGAAACGTCTGCAACAAATTCAGATACCACGAAAGAGTCCCCTGACAATAGTGAAACAAATCAAGCAAAAGAAGAAAAAGAAACAGATGCTTTTTCCAGTAATATGACCGTTCAGCTTGATCCTATTGCTCAAAACTCTCGCCAAGTGATTGTTTATGATACCAATAGTCAGCCTATTGATGTCTTGCTGAAAAAAGCACAACAAGATGGTGCCAACTTAATTGTTGGTCCACTGCTAAAACCTGAAGTCATGAAAACCATTGAACTTCAAAGTGGGTTGCCAGTATTAGCATTAAATGAGTTAGATGCGATCCCTTCTGCAACTACCGTCTGTTTCTTCTCTCTTTCACCAGAAGATGAAACCCGTAATGCGGCACAACATTTACGTCAGCAACAAAAATCAAATCCATTAATTATTGTTCCTGATAACAAATTTGGCCAAAGAATGGCACAAACATTTGCTGATGAGTGGCAACGCTCTGGTGGTGGCACTGTTTTACAACAAACTTTTAGTTCTGTTGAAAGCTTAAAAGCCTCTATTAACCGCGGTGTTGGTATTCGTATGACAGGTACACCTGTTCTACCAACTGCTAATGCACCTTTACCATTAGAGACTCAATCTATCCCATCTGCGGGTGGTGCCATTGATTCGGTTTACATCATTGCGACTAGTGATGAATTAACCTTAATTAAGCCAATGATTGATATGGCGATCAGTACCCAAAAGCGTCCCCCAATTTATGTAAGCTCACGCAGTAACCAAGGTGGAACAGGCCCTGATTTCCGTATGGAGATGGATGGAATTCAATTTAGTGATATTCCATTGATGACTGGCGCTAATTTGCCATTAATGCAAAAAGCATCAAGCAAATTTGCGAACGATTACTCATTAATGCGCCTTTACGCCATGGGAATTGATGCATGGTCATTAGCAAACAATTACAATGATCTAACAAAAGGCACATTGCGTTTTAATGGTATTTCAGGTTCATTACATGTTGAAAACAACTGTACTGTTTATAGACAACTTCCTTGGATGCAATTTAAACAAGGTAAGATTGAACCTGTTACACAGTAATGCAGGTATTTAGTTATCATTAAAATAAACCGCCATAAAGGCGGTTTATTTTATGAGTAAGATAAAGAAGGAAATCATGGATGATTTTTTCTAAAAACCCTTATTTTTTAGGGTTATACTATGAGCAGAAAGCGCTAAAATATTTACGCCAACAAGGATTAATATTGATTGAGCGTAATGTCCGATATCCCTGTGGCGAAATTGATCTTATTATGCAGGAAAAGAGGACATGGGTATTTGTTGAGGTTCGTTTTAGACGTAACATCTTATTTGGTGATGCAATAAGCTCTATTACTACCTCCAAACGCCGCCGCTTATGGCATACAGCAAAATGTTGGTTAGCCCAACGCCAAGAAAGTATCGAGACTTCAGACTGTCGCTTTGATATTTGTGCATTTAATCAACGCCAGCTAATATGGCTAAAAAACATTCTCGATTATACGGAATTTATTCGTTAAATTAGATTATATAGGTCTTAACGTGCTTGATAGAATCAAAGTCTGCTTTACAGAGAGTATTCAAACTCAAATTGCAGCAGCAGAAGCATTACCAGATGCCATTTCCAGAGCCGCCATGATGATGGTTCAATCTTTGTTAAACGGCCATAAAATATTAAGCTGTGGAAACGGTAGCTCAGCAGCAACAGCACAGCGATTTGCCGCAAGCATGATCCATCGTTTTGAAACAGAGCGTCCTAGCTTGCCCGCATTATCGTTAAACACAGATAGCGTTGTGATGACTGCGATTATGGGGAATCAGCAGCACGATGAAATCTATGCAAAACAAGTGCGTGCATTAGGACAAGCTGGAGATGTGCTACTTGCTATCTCAACTCACGGTAACAGCAGAAGTATTATTAAAGCCGTTGAAGCCGCTGTTACACGAGATATGACCATTGTTGCATTAACAGGGTATGATGGCGGAGAGCTTGCCGGATTATTAGGCCCTCAAGACGTTGAAATTCGTATTCCATCTCAACGTACCGTCAGAATACAGGAAGTTCAGATGCTAACAGTCAATTGTCTCTGTGATTTAATTGATAATACATTATTCCCACATCAGGATGACTAAGGAGTTACTATGAAATTGCTTCCTATTACCGCAGTGCTGTGTTCTGCACTTTTACTGCAAGGTTGTATCGGCGCAGCGGTTGTCGGCACTGCCGCAGTTGCGGGTAAAACTGCAACCGATCCTCGCTCATTAGGGCAACAAGTTGACGATGGTACCTTGGAAGCACGTGTTTCTGGTGCTCTAAACAAAAACGAACAGATCAAGAAAAGCAATTCACGTATTGTCGCTACCGCTTATCAAGGCAATATTCTGCTAACAGGTCAAAGCCCTGATATGTCTGTTGCGAATACCGCCAAACAAGTCGCAAGTAAGGTTGAAGGGGTTAATAACGTCTACAACGAAGTTCGCCAAGGTGAGCCAGTCACATTAGGTACAGCCTCTTCAGACACATGGCTAACAACCAAAGTTCGCTCTCAAATTTTAGGCAGCGATTCAGTAAAATCTTCTTCTGTAAAAGTGATCACTGAAAATGGTGAAGTGTTCTTATTTGGTATTTTAACTCGCCAAGAAGGGGCCGCTGTGGCAAAAATTGCCAGTGAAACCAAAGGGGTCGTCAAAGTAACCACGGCATTTACTTACCTTAACTGATCACATTACTCATATCGCTTTTATATTATCCTGACAGTATCGGTCTTTATAATAAAATGACCGATACTGACAGTTCCTTTCTCGACTAAAATTCGCCTTTTCTCAACAAGCTGTTAGCGTCTTAACATCCCTTTATCAATGATAAAATCGATAATCGTTTCTAAGCCCACTTTTTCTTTTAGATTGGTGAAAACATAAGGTTTCACAGGACGCATTCTTGCTGTGTCTGCTTCCATCACATCTAATGATGCGCCAACATAAGGTGCTAGGTCGATTTTATTAATCACTAATAGATCCGAATGTGTAATACCGGGTCCACCTTTACGTGGAATTTTTTCTCCTTCAGCTACATCAATCACGTAAATGGTTAAATCAGCAAGCTCTGGGCTAAATGTCGCACTTAAGTTATCACCACCACTTTCCACAAAAACGATATCCAGATTTTTGTGGCGCATAGCTAACTCTTCAACCGCTGCAAGATTCATTGAGGCATCTTCACGAATAGCGGTGTGAGGGCAACCTCCCGTTTCGACACCAATAATACGATCCGCGTCTAATGCTTCAGCGCGCGTTAAGATCTTGGCATCTTCTTGAGTATAAATATCATTAGTCACAACCGCGATTTCATAAGTGTCGCGCATTGCTTTACAAAGAACTTCTAACAGTGCTGTTTTTCCTGACCCAACAGGACCACCAACACCAATACGTAGTGGTTGATTATATTCTTGCATATAGATTTCTCATGAACGAAAAAGTCGAGTGTATTGTGTTTCATGGCGACTACTGGCAATGATTTGTGCGGGTGTAAAACTTCCAATATCTTCGGTTGGCCAATGTGCAGATTGAGCAACAATTGCAGGGATCTGCTCTGCTAATGTAAACAGTATTTTCTGTCCCGCACTTTGCCCTAGAGGGATCAATTTCACCCCTGACATCACTGTATTTTCGAGCCAACCCCAAGCATAAGCACAACATAACTTTTCAGCGGAAATACGCCATTTCACCGCTGCTAACGCAAATGCCATAAGTTGTGTCTGTTTTACACACACGAGTAAAGTCTCATCTAACTCAATATCTAATTGAGGAAGTAAACGAGCAAAAGCGATACCTCGTTGGCGCTCTTCTTGTCTTAACTCTTTAGTTTCACGACTTGCGACAATAAAATCACACCAATATTTCACTTCACTCATCTTGGCTTGTGCCAAATTTTCTTGTAATCGCCGTAAGATAGGGAGCTCTAATGTTGCTAAGGTGCCAGTCATTTGAGTACTTAGCCAATCCGCTAATGTTTGAGGACAACAAACCCATCCCTTTTCAATCGCCCACTCTAACCCTTGAGAATAGGTAAACGATCCCACCGGTAAAGAAGGACTGACTAATTGATATAAGCGCAGATCTGCAAGCATCAATAGGCTCCCTTATTCAAATAATTAGTGATGATGATCGTCATAAGAATGATGATGGTGATGATGGCCGCCTGACGATCCACCATAAGCACCAGGTTCTGGTTGATATTTCTCTAAACCCACAACCACATTGGCACCTAACCCTCTCGCCATATCATCTAAAACATGATCATGAAAATAACGACACCAACCCGATTCAATTTGTAGTGGAACATGACGATTACCTAAGTGATAACACACACGAGCCAATAACAGCGGATCGTCACTATACACGGTTGAAACTTGCTCTTTTGCAGCTTCAATCGTTACCAGCGTATTGTCATCTGACAATAAGATATTGCCCTCTTTTAGTACCGTACCACGAGGCAAAAATAGCCCTGCTTCTTGCCCGTCGCTTAATGTCACTTTTAAACGACTTTTAGTCCTTTCATCCATGGTTAAACACAAAGTAAGGAGTTGCTTTTCCGACGTTGCTATTTCAAGCGCTTTCTCTTTATCTATAATTTGAGTAAATCTTTTCATTCTCTATATTCTCAATAACACGCCGATTAAAAGAGGAAGTAGCGTTGTGCCATAGGTAATTGTGTTGCAGGTTCACACACTAGCGGTACCCCATCCGCTTTCACAATATAGGTTTGCGGATCAAGCTCGATATGAGGCACATAACTATTATGGATCATCGACGCTTTAGTGATATTACGACAACCTTTAACACAACCAATTAGGCTCTTTAAGCCGAGTTTTTCAGGTACACCTGCGTCGATCCCTGCTTTCGACATAAAGATCATCGACGTTTGATATTTCGCTTTACCTAAACACGCATACATTGGACGATAATGAACAGGCTGAGGTGTTGGAATAGCTGCATTAATATCACCCATTGGTGCATAAGCCACCATACCACCCTTCATGATCAATGCCGGTTTCACACCAAAGAAAGCCGGATCCCATAAAACCAGATCAGCCAATTTTCCTTTTTCAATAGACCCTACTTCATGTGCAATACCATGTGCTAAAGCTGGATTGATAGTGTATTTAGCCACATAGCGTTTAATCCGATGGTTATCACTTTCAGCGGTATCACCTTCTAATGTGCCTCGTTGTAATTTCATTTTATGTGCACATTGCCAAGTACGAAGAATAACTTCACCTACGCGCCCCATTGCCTGTGAGTCCGACGACATAACAGAAATAGCCCCCATATCATGTAAGATATCTTCAGCGGCGATGGTTTCACGGCGAATTCGAGATTCAGCAAAAGCCACATCTTCAGGAATAGAAGGATCAAGGTGATGACAAACCATCAACATATCAAGATGCTCATCTACCGTATTAATGGTATAAGGCATGGTTGGATTAGTGGAAGCGGGTAAAATATTGGGCTCACCAACTGATTTAATGACATCGGGTGCGTGCCCGCCCCCCGCGCCTTCTGTGTGAAAAACGTGGATCACACGCCCAGCTATCGCTTTCACGGTTTCTTCGTAGAAACCACCTTCATTTAAGGTGTCAGAGTGAATAGCAACTTGCACATCCATCTCATCGGCAACATTCAGGCAGTTATGAATTGCCATTGGTGTTGCCCCCCAATCTTCATGAATTTTTAGACCAATAGCACCGGCTTCAATTTGCTCACGAACTGCTTCAGGTTTACTCACACAGCCTTTACCAAATAAACCAACGTTTATTGGGAGCTCATCAACGGCTTCTAACATGCGGTGCATGTTCCAAATACCAGGGGTTACTGTGGTTGCATTTGTTCCGGCAACGGGCCCTGTACCGCCACCAATAAACGTGGTGATACCAGAAACTAAACCTTCTTGTGCTTGTTGAGGACAAATAAAATGAATATGTGTATCAACGCCACCAGCGGTAACAATTTTGCCTTCACCCGCAACCACTTCTGTGGCAGGCCCTACAACAATATCGACATTAGGTTGTACGTCGGGATTACCCGCTTTGCCGATACCCACAATGCGACCATCTTTAATACCAATATCCGCTTTTACGATACCCCAATGATCTAAAATAATGGCGTTAGTGATAAGTACATCGACACATTCAGCATTAACGACTTGGCTTTGCCCCATACCATCACGAATAACTTTACCCCCACCAAACTTGACCTCTTCTCCATAAGTGGTGAAGTCTTTTTCAATTTCAAGAAAAAGCTCAGTGTCGGCTAACCGCAGGCGATCGCCAGTTGTTGGGCCAAACATATCTGCATAAGCTTGACGTGAGATAGTTTTCATTTTTTCTCACTCTCCAATTTACCCATCACTTTGCCATGAAAGCCGTAAATTTCACGCTTTCCAGCAAAAGCCACTAATTCAACAGTACGGCTTTGACCTGGTTCAAAACGAACCGCCATACCCGCAGGAATATTTAAACGAAAACCTAATGTCTCTTCTCGCTCAAATTGCAATGCTTCATTCACTTCATAAAAATGATAATGAGAACCGACTTGAACAGGTCTATCGCCATGATTGGCAACCTGAATTATTTTTGTCTCTCGACCTGCATTAAGTTCAATATCGCCTAATACTTGATTGACTCTAATTTCACCGGGTATCATGTTGTTACCTACACAATAGGATCATGAATAGAAACAAGTTTTGTACCATCAGGGAATGTACATTCCACTTGAATGTCTTTTATCATTTCTGGTACACCTTCCATGACTTGCTCCGCTGTCAAAACTGAGCGCCCTTCACTCATTAATTGGGCAACAGTTTTACCTTCTCTCGCCCCTTCCATAATGGCACAACTGATAAGCGCAACCGCTTCAGGATAATTAAGCTTGAGCCCTTTCGCTAAACGTCTTTCAGCAACAAGACCCGCTGTAAAAAGCAGTAACTTATCTTTTTCTCTTGGTGTTAATTCCATTTCTGCTCCTAAAATTAACGATTATGTCGCCCATATACGAGGCGGCTCAGGGCAATACCCTAACCAGTGTTGTCTGACGGTTTGCCACACTTGAGCAAAACACGCCATCATCGGCTCTGTTTGGGAGCCTAATAACCGTAAAACTAAAATACCGTCTACATCTGTTAAACCATATTCGATAACACGATCATAAGAAGCTGAGAAAGCTTCAATGCTTTGTTGAATAAGGCTTTTTAATTTGTCCGTTGCAGGATAAATATAAAGTGATCCCAACATCGGGAATTCGCGCATGACAGCCGTTCTATTTTGCAAACCATCGACAAAAAGCGACTCAGTTAATGTCAGTTTTTCATCGATATAGAGATTTAAACGCCCTTTTACATTGCCATTTGCAAACCATTCATTTAAAACGGGGCGCCCAAAACATTGAATTTCCCAGCCAATAAATCTAGCCGTAGATGCAATATGAATATGCGTTTCTAGGCGAACTTGAGCTTCAGGAAAAAAGATATTTTCTTGAGGTAACCACTCTAAAAAACCATTAGCTGCCACTTTTAAGGTTTGAACTTGCCGAGCAACACCACCTGCACTACGGTAAAACTTAGTGGCTCCGGGTGTTGTGAGCAATGCATGCGCTTGGGATTGCACATCAATATTAATCAATAGGTTATCGCCACCAACCACACCGCCAGGGGGATGAAGTAAATAAGTGTGTGCAATACCTTGCTCAGGATAAAAAGGACGCTGAACCATTAATGGGCCGATATGACGCTTTTCTGTAAGACGTGTTATTTCGCGTTTTACTTCATAGCGTAAAGCGATTTCAGCAAGCCAACCCTTCCCTGAAAAGTCAGACATACTCACTCCTGCCAACTCGGCAAAATTATCAATAAATCAGGAAAATGCGTGAATAATACAGCGCTATCCATAAGATTGAGTCATTCAAAAACAAACAGAAAATAAGCTAATGAATGTTGGATAGGGTGTGGATAAAAAACGAACAGTGATATCCTAAGAACAGAATAATCGCCTTCGCCTGTGACGCGCGATTCTACACCTTATTACAAAAAATGCATTTTGAATAAATAACAATTTATTTAGAAAAAATGACACTGTTTAAAATAAATGTAAAAAATGAGCAAATATCTATATTGTCATGTTTTAGCAACAAGATTATATTCTGCTTCACTCTCATTCTGCTTTGCATGACAACACTAATTTAAATTAGAATGATCTCTCTATTTATTATTTTAGACGTGGCTTATCTGTTTATACAACAAATGAGCTAATTTTGAGTATTGTTCATTTAAGCAAGATTAATGCTTAACTTGCCTACGGTATATCGGAGATCATGGAATACAAACACATCCTGTCCTCTAACCAAATGTCTTTAAAAACGTTTTACATCGAAAACCCAATGATAGCGATGGTTAGTGGCGCAAAAGGTACGATTTGCATCAATGGACAATCTATTGATGTCTCTAGCCATTTAACGCTTATTATTCCGAAATACAGTCAAGTCTCTTGCGATATAGTTAATCAATTTACGCATAAATCGATCGAGCTACACACCCTTGTATTATGTGAAACAGAGCTTCAATCTGTTTTCTCTTTACTAAAACCTTTAATTAAATCTAGCTCACCACTAACAAGCCACCTTCCTGCTTACCATTTATCAACGCCTGAAGTGATAAAAAGTAATTTTGGAATTTTAAAACAGTGCTTACCGCTACCGCATGGCTCTCCATCTCAAGAAACCATGTTTATGCAGCAGTGTTTATTTTTTATTTTGATGGCGGTGTATCAAGAAGGTATCGATATTTTAAATATCTTCCGATTTAACTACGATGAGCCGAAAAATCAGGCAATTACACATTTAATTACGCAAGATCCGCAAAGAAAATGGCATTTAGAAGATGTAGCTAAAACGCTTTTCACAACGCCATCAACGTTACGTCGACATTTAAGTAAAGAAGGCGTCTCATTCTGCCAATTATTGCTAGATGTCAGAATGGGCATTGCTTTAAATTACCTCACATTTTCTAATTACACTGTTTTTCAAATAAGTCATCGCTGTGGTTTTGGCAGTAATGCCTATTTTTGTGATGCTTTTAAACGTAAATACGGCATGACACCTTCACAATTTCGCACTCAGTCTCGCCAATCTAACGATCCTTCTGCAATAACAAAGCTATCAGAGAAGATTGCAGAACCTAATAGAAAAATATTTCAAACCTTATAGAGTTATGACAAATTATTTTTCTTTAAAAAGCTAATTCCACCCATTAATCGCATCTGATTTAAGATCCACTGTTGTCGTTTTAGGGTGTAAGCAGAAGGTTTATTTACGTGATAAATATGCGGGTTAGGTAATACTGCAGCTAATAATGCAGCTTCATGGCTTGTAAGTTGTTTCGCAGGCTTTCTAAAATAGTGTTGAGAAGCCTGCTCTACGCCGAAGATCCCATCACCAAACTCAACAATATTCAGATACACAGTTAAAATACGTTTTTTTGACCAAATAAGCTCAACAACTGGTGTCATTCCAGTCTCGAGCCCTTTTCTTATCCAGCTACGACCATCCCATAAAAAAAGATTTTTGACCGTTTGCTGAGAAATAGTCGATGCACCACGTAATGTTTTACCTTTGTTATAATTTTTTTTGAAAACTTTCTCAATAGCATCAAAATCAAATCCCCAATGTTTGGGGAAATTTTGATCTTCAGATGCAATAACGGCTAAATACATCACAGAAGCTATCTCTTTTTCACTGACCCAAGTGGAATGTGATACATAAGAGAAATCAAACTCACTCCAAGCCGAAATTTGTCTTTGAGCCATAACAGCAGAAAAAGGTACAGGTAAAAAAGAAAACAGCACAACTGTTAACAGCCATAAAGCAATTAAAATAATTAATACTTTCTTTAACTTTCTCACCAGTACCATCTGCTGTTTTTACCTACTCTTTATGCCATCTCAAGGACTTTCTTAACCAATTTCTCAATCCCCACCTGTGCTTGTGCAATAGATTGCGCAAGCATATACGCAGGGGTAGTGACAACACGATATTTTTCATCAACAACAATGTCATCAACAGGACAATCTATATGGACGCCACCCATCTTTTCAATTGCACGAGCGGTTTCCTCGTCATTTCCAATTGTTAATTTTACTGGAGCATTTAACATTTTTGGTAACATTACAGGCGCAATACACATTAGCCCTAATGGTTTATTTTGCTGATGTATCGCTTGTACAAATCTTAAGAGATCTTTGTTAATTTCACAGTCACTCCCTTTTGTCGCGAAATTACACAAATTCTTAGCCGCACCAAAACCACCAGGAATAATGACAGCATCAAAGTTTTCGGCCTTTGCCTCTGATAAAGGGGAGATTTTACCACGAGAAATACGAGAAGATTCTTCCATCATATTCCTTTTTTCTGGTTTTTCTTCGCCTGTAATGTGATTAATAACAGTTGGTTGTAATTCATTAGGTGAAAAATAATGAACTTCAGCATTATTTTGGCTTAAAGCAAGCATTGTGAGCACTGATTCATGGATTTCACTCCCATCGAATACACCACAACCACTTAAAATTACCGCAATTGATTTCATATCTTTCTCCGTTTGTAGTAGATTACTAGTTACCCATTTATAGGTGTAAACACCAATCGGCATCACATATTTAAATGTTTCTTGTAACAAAAAAACTTATCTTTGCTATTTTGTTGCATGTATGATGTATGGAATAGTTTCATCCTATTCGCCTATGTAATGAGAATCAAAAAAAGCGGATAGAAAAGTTTCCCTGGTGTTGGCGCAGTATTCGCGCACCCCAACCTTCGGTTGGGGTTATTTTTTTCTAGCGCCTGATAACCAGTTTCTCAAACTTTCCACATCCTTTCTCCAATCTCTTTCTAACTCATCTACCCATTCTTGAACATTGTCCCACCAAGCAGGTAATTCCGATGATTGGATCTGTTTAGCCAGTTGCTGTAAATGTTTTAAACCAATAGAACCAGCAGCACCTTTAATTTTATGTCCTTCTTCTGAAATCCCCTTCTCATCACGAGCCGTTAGGTTAGATTCAAGGACTGACATATAACTTGGCATCATCTTTTCAAAAACATCTAGACCATCAGTGATTAATTTAGGTCCAACAAGTTCGATGTATTGATTCAGCATGTCTATATCTAATAATTCTTCATTTTTATTCAACAATTCCGATGACTCATTACATGATACAGAAACCGCACCATCCCCCCAGAATTTGTTGATAATCGCGGTAAGAGCATCCACAGAAAGTGGTTTACTTAGCACATCATTCATTCCCGCGTCCAAATACTCTTTTTTGTCTTTCAAAACATTTGCTGTTAAAGCGATAAGAGGTGGAAGTTCATTACTGTCGAATTCTTGACGTAATTTTCTTGAAATATCGAACCCTGTCATATCCGGTAATTGAATGTCTAATAGCACTAAGTCATATTCATCAGGCTTAAACATCGATAACGCTTCTTGTCCTGTCATGGCGACATCAACGGTATTACCCAGTTTTTCTAAAACAGAACGGGCAACAATCACGTTAAGTTCAATGTCTTCAACAAGCAGAATATTTAAAGCAGGTAATAAGAGCTCATCATCACTGTCGATATCGTGATGCTCTTCAATAGCAGGAGCAACGATAGAGAGGGTAAAGGTAGAACCCTCACCTAACTCACTCTCAACACGAATATCACCGCCCATATGCTGTGCTAGACGTTTTGAGACAGCAAGTCCGATACCCGTTCCCGTTGCAGAACGACCACCTTGACTATCATTGACTTGATAGTACATGGCAAAGATCTTCTCAAGCTCACTTTTAGGAATACCAATTCCACTATCTTTCACTTCAAAGAACAACTTATCTGGCGCCTCTTGCCAAATACGCACTTTGATTTCACCCTCTTGAGTAAACTTCACAGCATTACCAATAAGATTCCATAAGATCTGACGTAATCGAGTCCCATCAGAGGTTATCTTATGCGGTAGCGTTTCTTCTGCTTCGAGTGTGAATTTCAATCCTTTTGGCTGTACTAACAATCCAGACAGGTTTTCTAAATCAGAAATAAATTCAGTGAAGTCAATTGGCTGGTTATCTAACTGAATTTTTCTTCGCTCAATTTTATCCATCTCAATCACGTCATTAAAAATATTCCCTAACGTAATCGCACTCACATGGATAGTTTTTAAGTAATTGAGTTGTTCTGGTGAAAGCTCGGTATCCAATAAGATACGGCTTAATCCAACAATACCATTTAGCGGTGTACGCAATTCATGGCTGATTGTTGAGATAAAGGTGGTTTTATCACGACTTGCATTCTCTAACGCGTCTTGATAGCGCTTACGCTCTGTAATGTCACGTCCAAAGCCCATTAAGCCATGACGTTTACCAATACGATCATAAAACGGTACTTTGCGCAGTTCAAAACAAGCCTTACGCCCATCAGGATAAACTAACCATTGCTCATAAGTGAGTGACACATTATGACGGAAGACTTTTTCATCCGTTTCCATCACTTTAATTGCAATATCTTCGTCATACACATCAAGCGGTGTTAAACCAATAAGTTGCTTCTCACTTTTACCTGTCAGTAATTCCGTCGCACGGTTACATCCTGAAAATTCATTATCTTCATTACGGTAATAAACTAAATCAGGAGAAGCATCTAGAAATGAGCGTAAAAGTGAGGATTGCTGTTCAAGCTCGATTTGCGTCAATTCACGACGCTTCATTTCACTTTTTAGTTTTTCTAGTAGTTCAAGGTGCGCTTTTTCAACTTTTTCACGCTCTTGAATTTCCAAGTTTAATTGCTCAATATTCTCTTTTAATTGAGAGTTAAGCTCTAAGTCGCGCTGACGCATTACGCCTAGTTTATCCACCATACGAGATAAACGGCGTCGTGATTCTTCAAGCTGTTCAACTACAACAGAGAGGAAATAGACAGCCCAAGGCGTAATAATCAGTCCAAAGAAAATAGAGCGAACAAGGTCAATACTGGTAACATCACCTGCAAGCAAGAATGTCACCGCCATTTGAACAACCATCGCTAAAACAACTAATGCAGAAGCTAACAACAATGAGAAGCGAATTAGCCCCAGCCTCATCATTAAGTCAACGTAGTATTGGGCAAGCCCTTTGAGCAATTTCATTGAAAACTCCAATATATTGAATCTATGGAATGATAACCCAAAAATGAATTGGCGCAGTGGCGAACATTCAGAAATCTTGCTACGAGCAGTTATTTCTCATTACTTTGTTTGATTTAACCCTCTATTTTCTCTTAACGAGCCTATCTGGGACAGCTGCATTAATAAAGATAATACAAAACCAATCAACATAATTGATAGCTATATCATCGATAAATAGACCTTATTATAAAAAACGCAATTTGTCTTTTTTTATACAAAATGTATAAAAACAATAAAATTCCAAATTTTATATATTCGTCAGAATAACTCACTACTCGTTTTTATCATTAAAGGATGAGATAAAGCTAAATAGCTCAAATAGAGTGATATAGCTCACATTAAAAAATCGTTTCCACACCATTTTAAAACAGAATAATTCACAGATTAATCAACATGTTAGAATGTAATTTTCCTTACCTATTTTATCTTAGTCAAATCTCCCTACACATTGACCTGATTTTTATTTATCGATAAGTTTAAAAGGCATAGCAGAGCAATATAAAAAACACACCGAGCTAGGCAAACACAACATCACCCGACTGAACACCCATAAATTTACCTACATACTTTGAGCCAAAACGTTCCTTTTGCGCTCTTTTTTTGAGGTGCCCAGTAAACTAAGTAGGAAGCAAAAATGCTCTATCAAAAGACACAGGAAAAAGACAATTGTGGATTTGGGTTGATCGCGCATATTGAAGGGCAAGCCAGCCATAAGATTGTCAGAAATGCCATACATGGTCTCGCCAGAATGCAACATCGTGGTGCTATTCTTTCTGATGGCAAAACCGGTGATGGTTGCGGATTACTCTTACAAAAACCAGAGCGTTTTTTCCAATTAGTTGCGCAAGAAAAAGGCTGGCGTTTAGCAAAAAATTACGCCGTAGGTATGCTATTTTTAAGCCAAGATCCTAATATTGCCAAACAGTGCCGTCTCATCGTCGAAGAAGAGCTACAACGTGAAACCCTTTCTATTGTTGGCTGGCGTAAAGTTCCTATTAACACTGAAATTTTAGGCAGTATTGCGCTTTCCTCTCTTCCTTTAATCGAACAAGTTTTTGTTAATGCACCAGCAGGCTGGCGGATAAGTGATATTGAGAGACGACTCTTTGTTGCTCGTAGACGCATTGAAAAACGCATTACTGACAGTGATTTTTATATTTGCAGCCTTTCTAATTTAGTGACGGTTTATAAAGGCCTTTGCATGGCCATCGATCTACCTCGTTTTTTTACCGATCTGGCTGATCTACGAATGGAATCTTCAATTTGTTTATTCCACCAGCGTTTTTCAACGAATACCACTCCCAGATGGCCACTTGCACAACCTTTTCGTTATTTAGCCCATAACGGTGAAATTAATACCATCACAGGCAATCGCCAATGGGCTAGAGCTCGTGCCTATAAATTCCATACACCACTGATCCCTGATCTACAAAGTGCAGCCCCTTTTGTAAATGAGAGTGGCTCAGATTCAAGTTCACTCGACAATATGTTAGAGCTTTTTCTCAATGGTGGTATGGATATTGTTCGAGCAATGCGATTGTTAGTGCCACCGGCATGGCAAAATAATCCACAAATGGATGATGATTTACGGGCATTTTTTGATTTTAACTCAATGCATATGGAGCCTTGGGATGGCCCTGCGGGCATTGTATTATCAGATGGTCGTTATGCTGCGTGTACGCTAGATAGAAACGGTTTACGTCCAGCTCGTTACGTTATCACCACAGATAATATCATCACTTGTGCATCTGAAATTGGTATTTGGGATTATCAACCAGATGAAGTGCGAGAAAAAGGACGAGTCGGCCCTGGTGAACTGATGGTCATTGATACTCATCAAGGACGCATTTTGCACTCCGCCGAAACTGATGAGGATTTAAAAAGACGTCATCCTTATAAACTGTGGCTAGAGCGCAATGTCAAACGCTTAACGCCGTTTGAAGAGTTACCAGAACAACAAGCCACAGGACAACGCGCCTTTGATGACACCTTATTAGCCACTTATCAAAAACAATTTGCCTATAGCCAAGAAGAGCTTGAAAGCATTTTGCATGTACTTGCAGAAAATGGGCAAGAAGCCACTGGCTCAATGGGCGATGACACTCCATTTGCTGTACTTTCTCAACGTCCTCGCCTTATTTACGACTATTTCAGACAGAAATTTGCGCAAGTCACAAATCCTCCAATAGATTCATTAAGAGAAGCACATGTCATGTCTTTAGCGACCTGCATTGGACGCGAGATGAATGTGTTTTGCGAAGCGGAAGGTCAAGCACATCGGCTGAGTTTTAAATCACCTATTTTGCTTTATAGCGATTTCCAACAGCTTATTAATCAAGAAAATCCTTATTACCAATCCGTTCATCTTGATATCACTTATCAACCAACAGAATACAACCTAGAAACAGCATTACGCCAATTATGCGCAAAAGCACAACAGGAAGTTCATCGTGGGGCAGTATTATTAGTTTTATCAGATAGAAATATCACTAAAGAACGATTACCGATCCCTGCTCCTATGGCAGTTGGCGCTGTACAAAAAGCATTGGTCGATAATAATTTACGTTGTGATGCTAATATTATTGTTGAAACAGCCAGTGCCCGCGATCCCCACCATTTTGCCGTATTACTCGGATTTGGTGCGACGGCTATTTATCCTTATCTTGCTTATGAATCTTTAGCTCAACGTGTCGATAAAAAAATCCTGCAAGCAAGCTATGCTCAAGTGATGCTGAATTACCGCAACGGCATAAATAAAGGATTGTATAAGATCATGTCCAAAATGGGCATTTCAACAGTTGCCTCTTACCGTTGCTCTCAATTGTTTGAAGCCGTAGGATTAAACGATGACGTTGTCGAACTCTGTTTTGCCGGTGTTGATAATCGTATTAATGGTGCTGACTTTAATGATTTTGAACACGACTTATTTAATCTGTCGAAACGCGCTTGGTTAACTCGTCATCCTTTAGAAGCTGGTGGTTTATTAAAATACACCCATAAAGGTGAATACCATGCCTATAACCCAGATGTGGTTCAAGCACTACAAAAAGCCGTAAATAGCGGGGAATATACGGATTATCAGCATTATGCAAGCCTTGTGCAACAGCGCCCAATTACAACCTTACGCGATATGCTAGTCCTCAATAGCAAGACAACGCCTATCTCAATTGAAGAAGTCGAACCTGAAACTGAACTATTTAAACGCTTTGATACCGCCGCAATGTCAATTGGCGCATTAAGCCGAGAAGCTCATGAAGCGCTAGCGCAAGCGATGAATACCTTAGGGGGATTTTCAAATTCAGGTGAAGGGGGCGAAGATCCAGCTCGTTACGGTACTAATAAAGTCTCACGTATTAAACAAATCGCCTCTGGTCGTTTTGGTGTAACACCTTCTTATCTAATGAGCGCAGATGTTTTACAAATCAAAGTAGCACAAGGGGCAAAACCTGGTGAAGGCGGACAACTTCCCGGAGATAAAGTGACACCTTATATTGCGCAACTGCGTTATGCCGTACCTGGTGTGACCTTAATATCGCCGCCACCTCATCATGACATCTACTCTATTGAAGATTTAGCACAGCTTATTTTCGACTTAAAACAGATCAATCCAACGGCACTGATTTCTGTAAAACTCGTATCAGAGCCCGGTGTGGGTACCATTGCTACTGGTGTTGCCAAAGCTTACGCGGATTTGATCACCATTGCTGGTTATGACGGTGGTACTGGTGCAAGTCCTTTAACCTCCGTAAAATATGCAGGTAGCCCGTGGGAACTGGGCTTAGTTGAAACTCAACAAGCATTAGTGGCAAACGACCTACGCCATAAAATTCGTTTACAAGTCGATGGTGGATTAAAGACAGGTCTAGATATTATTAAGGCGGCGATTTTAGGCGCAGAAAGTTTTGGATTTGGTACTGGGCCCATGGTGGCATTAGGCTGTAAATATCTACGCATTTGCCATTTAAATAATTGCGCAATGGGTGTTGCAACCCAAGATGAGACGCTCCGCCGTAACCATTATCACGGATTACCAGAACGCGTTATTAACTACTTCCGTTTTATTGCACAAGAAACCCGTGAGTTAATGGCATTACTTGGCGTGAGAAAAATCACGGATTTAATCGGTCGAACCGATCTACTTTCGTGCCTAGAAGGTGTTAGCAGTAAACAGCAAAAACTCTCTTTAGGTGGTTTATTAGAGACAGCAGCTTCACCATCAGGCAATGCGCTTTATTGTCAGGAAAATAATAATACTTATGATAAAGGCGAATTAAATCAGCGTATTGTTGCTCAGACTCGTGATGCAGTTGAACTACAAAAAAGCCAAACATACTATTTTGATATACGTAATACAGACCGCTCTGTGGGAGCAACATTATCAGGCATTATCGCCCAAAAACAGGGTGAAAATGGCTTATCTGCCACACCTATTAAACTTTATTTTACGGGAACTGCAGGTCAAAGCTTTGGTGTATGGAATGCACAAGGTGTTGAATTAACCTTAGTGGGCGATGCTAATGATTATGTTGGTAAAGGCATGGCTGGCGGCCGCATTGTTATTTTCCCTCCAGTTGGCTCTGCTTTTAAAAGTCATCACGCAACCATTATGGGCAATACCTGCCTTTATGGTGCAACCGGCGGAAAACTCTATGCCTCAGGCTTGGCTGGAGAGCGTTTCGCCGTCAGAAACTCCGGCGCGATTGCTGTTGTTGAAGGCGTTGGTGATAACGGCTGTGAATATATGACTGGCGGTATTGTCTGTGTTCTGGGTAAAACAGGTATTAACTTTGGTGCGGGAATGACGGGTGGATTTGCCTATCTGTTAGATGAAGATCTCACGTTATCGCAACGGATCAACACTTCGTCAATCGAGTTGCTACCTGTTGCATCCTTTGCCATTCTCGCTGAACATCTACGTGGCATGATTGCAGAACATGTCAGGCTAACAGGCTCTCAGCAAGGAGAAAGATTCCTTTCACAGTGGGAATATTGGTCACAACACTTTAAGTTGGTTAAGCCCAAATCAAGTGATGTCAATGCGTTGCTTGGTCATCCTCGTCGTTCATCTGCTGAATTACGCGTTCAGGCACAATAGGAGAACATTATGAGTCAGAATGTGTATCAGTTTATCGACTTAAATCGTGTTGAGCCGACTAAAAAACCGTTGGCAATTCGTAAAATTGAGTTTGTTGAAATCTATGAGGCTTTTTCACCACAGCAAGCCTCCGCACAAGCTGATCGCTGTTTAGGATGCGGTAACCCTTATTGTGAATGGAAATGTCCCGTTCATAATTACATTCCTAACTGGTTAAAATTGGCAAACGAAGGACGTATTATTGAAGCGGCTGAGCTTTCTCATCAAACAAACAGCTTACCTGAAATTTGTGGCCGCGTTTGCCCTCAAGATAGACTTTGTGAAGGCGCCTGCACGCTTAATGATGATTTTGGAGCCGTCACAATTGGTAATATTGAACGTTACATCAATGATACCGCCTTAGCACAAGGATGGCGCCCTGATCTTTCTCACGTCACGATGACAAATAAAAAGGTCGCGATTATCGGTGCTGGTCCTGCGGGACTTGCTTGCGCAGATGTTCTTATCCGACAAGGTGTAAAACCGGTTGTTTATGATAAACATCCAGAAATTGGTGGATTACTTACGTTTGGGATCCCCTCTTTTAAACTCGAGAAATCACTGATGATCCGACGTCGTGAATTATTTAGTGAAATGGGGATTGAGTTCTGCCTTAATACAGAAATAGGCAAAGATATCGCCCTTAATACCCTAATAGCACAATATGACGCGGTATTTCTAGGATTGGGCACTTATCACAGTTTGAGCGGGCATTTTCCTAATGAAAATGCTCATGGTGTTTATAGCGCCCTACCTTATTTAATTGGTAATACACGTTATTTAATGGGTTATGATGAAGATCCTCAAACACCTTATATCGACCTTAAAGATAAAAATGTAATGATATTAGGCGGTGGCGATACGGCAATGGACTGTGTGCGTACAGCAATTCGGCAAGGTGCAAATAAAGTGACTTGTGTTTATCGTCGTGATGAAAGCAATATGCCTGGTTCCAAACGCGAAGTAAAAAATGCTAAAGAAGAAGGTGGGGAATTTTTATTTAATCTTCAACCTATAGATATTGAAGTCGATAATCAAAATAGAGTGGTCGGTATTCGCGTTATTAAAACTCAAAGCGATAAAGCATTAACACCGATTGAAGGAAGTGAGCACCTGTTATCTGCTGATGCGGTTATTCTGGCATTTGGCTTTAAACCTGCACATTATCCATGGTTAGATGAAAATAATATTGAATATGCATCTTCAGGCAGAATTATTATTTCAGATAATCAAGAAATACCCAATCAAACAACAAACCCTAAAGTGTTTGCTGGGGGGGATATTGTACGAGGCTCTGATCTTGTGGTAACGGCAATAGCAGAAGGAAGAGAGGCTGCCGAAGGGATATTGCGATATTTATCATGTTAAAAATGTTTTATTTTCGCTATTTAAAATAACAATTTCTCGTATTTATTATCCCATTTAATTTAAGTGGGATAATTTTTCAATACTATCGGTGAAACTAATAAATAGTATTTAAGGAAAATAAAAACATCAGACAAAAATCATTCTCATTAGCATTTAATTTAATGTATAGAATAATTTTTTGATAAATATCGATATTCTTTTTTGTATCAAAATAACACTCACGATCTATATTAAATATAATTTATTTTCGTATTTTTTACTTTGTCTCCTTTTGTTTAACCTTTCCGTCATCTTTTAATGGTAATTGTTTTACAGCATTTGTTAATAACATCACAGTCTAAAAAAATAGATTTTATTTCAGCTATTAAATTTGATAACAATCAAATATTGTCAACCAACCAACTTCATAATGGAGTCACCTAATAACTTTACAGAAAAATATAATTTATTGATGTTAGGTTCGTTTTCATAAAATTGTCATAATTAACTAGGGGATCACTATGGTGATGCAACTTATCGCAGTAGCCGTTATTATCGTAACTGTCTATTTGCTAATAAAAAAATATGAAACCCGAATGGTGCTAATTGGTGCCGGCTTATTACTCTGTATTTTAAGTCTGAGCCCATTAGATGCGTTTACCGCATTTAGCGAGCGCATGGTGTCTTCATCATTAATTCAAGCAATCTGTTCGAGTATGGGTTTTGCTTATGTTATGAAATATACCAAATGCGATATGCATCTGGTCCATGTTTTATCAAAAGTAATGACTCGTCTGGGCTTCTTCCTTATCCCAGCTACCGTTGTCGTAACGTATTTCATTAATATCGCAATCCCATCAGCAGCTGGTTGCGCAGCAGCGGTAGGTGCGACACTTATTCCATTATTAATCGCAGCACGTATTCACCCGGCTATCGCTGGTGGCGCAGTATTATGTGGTACTATCGGCTCAATGCTAAGCCCTGGTATGTCGCATAACGCCTTCGTTGCTAACATGGCAAATATGGAAGTGGTTGATTTAATCGCTCGTCATAGTCCATACAGCTTAATGGCAGGTGGTATCGCAGCGGTTTCACTCGCTGTTGTTGCTTTAGTGAAAAAAGAGTTCAAAATGGCTTCTGTTGCTGGTGATGCATCATCTTCATCAGCACAAGCAACGCCAGAAGCTGTTCGCCCTAACTACTTATATGCAACAGCACCTTTTATTCCATTAATCCTGTTAATTCTGCCATTCTTCGAGTCTTTCAGTACATTTAAACTGTCTGTACCAGCAGCAATGTTAATTGGTTCTATCTATGCTCTGTTCATCACATTAACTAACCCAGCACAAATTACGAAAGAGTTCTTTAAAGGTATGGGTAATGCTTATGGTGATGTATTGGGTATCATCATTGCAGCTGCTGTATTCGCAGCAGGTCTGAAAGCATCTGGTTTAATCGACGCGTTCATCAACTTCTTAACTCATTCTCCTGAATTTGCTCGCTGGGGTGGTACTTTAGGGCCATTCTTAATGGGTATTATTACTGGTTCTGGTGACGCGGCAGCATTCGCATTCAACGAAACAGTCACACCACATGCTGCACAATTCGGTTATGAAATTCCTGATATGGGTATGGCTGCTGCACTATCTGGCGCATTAGGCCGTACTATGTCACCACTAGCCGGCGCTGCTATTGTTTGTGCTGGCCTTGCAAATATTAACCCAATGGAAATCGCAAAACGTACTGCACCAGGTATGATTATTGGCGTCATCGCTGTTGCGTTATTCATGTTATAAGTGGAGAAATGAATATGTCAGCTCTTACTCTCGAAAAATTGATTAAATGGCGTCGCGAATTTCACCAATATCCAGAAATTGGTTGGTCTGAATTTCTTACAACAGCAAAGATCGTTAAAGAATTACGTAGCTTAGGTTTAGAAGTTAAAGTTGGCCCTGAAGTTATCAACCAAGAGTTCGCTTTTGGTCGTCGTCGCCAAGTCGTTGAGAAAGGGCTGGCTATTGCAAGAAAACACAACGTTGATGAAGCACTGCTTGATGAGATGAAAGAACTTACAGGCTGTGTGGCTATCTTTGACAGTGGTAAAGCGGGTCCAACAGTAGCACTGCGTTTTGATATCGACTGTGTGGGTGTTAATGAGGCCACTGAAACTAAACACCGTCCTCATGCCGAAAACTTTGCCTCTTGTCACGCGGGTGAAATGCACGCTTGTGGTCACGATGGACATATCTCTATCGGTTTAGGTGTTGCTCACTGGTTAGTTGAGAATAAAGATAAAGTTGTTGGTAAAGTTAAAATTTTATTCCAACCAGCAGAAGAAGGTGTTCGTGGCGCGCGTGCGATGGCTGAAAGTGGTATCGCAGACGACGCAGATTACTTCTTAGGTGCACACTTAGGCTTTATCGCAAACAGTGGTGAAATTGTTATTAACCCAACACATTTCTTATGTACCACTAAATATGACTTCCGTTTTAAAGGTGCTCCATCTCACGCAGGTGCAGAGCCAGAATTAGGCCGTAATGCATTAGCAGGTGCTTGCCATGCAGCAACACAAATGCTAGGTATTTCTCGCCACGGTAAAGGAATGTCACGTATCAACATCGGTGTATTAAAAGCTGGTGAAGGCCGTAACGTCACCCCTGCTAATGCTGAAATGCAAATCGAAGTTCGTGGTGAAAACGAAGAGATCAACAGCTTTATGGCAGCAAATGCTGTACGTATGGCTGAAGGTGCAGCACATAGCTTCCAGTTAGAAATGGAAAGTGAAATCATGGGTGAAGCCGTTGACTTGACGAATGACCAAGAATTGATTGATGTGATGACCAAAGTTGTGGGTAAACACTCAGAACTAACAGCCGTTGCGACGCGTCCATTTGGTGGCAGTGAAGATGCAACAGTATTAGCAAAACGCGTACAGCGTTGTGGTGGTAAATCACTGTACTTCGTTGTTGGTGCTGATAGAACCGCAGGTCACCACCAAGCAGGCTTTGATTTCGATGAAAAACAATTAATGACAGCTGTTAACCTTTATACAGGTTGTTTAGAAGAACTGCTGAAATAATCTTAATTTAATCACATTAAAGCTCTGTAATTTATTTTACAGAGCTTTTTTATATATTAACAACATAAAAAATAGAATTATATTTAAATGTAAACAAATACATCTATAAAATAAATAATATTCAAAATTAAATAAATAAACTTTAATTAAATCTATATTGCCTATCTTAAGATAAATAATTAATCCCGCAAAAAATAATACCGTAAATATATTTTTAAATTTAAAATAACCTCAACGCTATATTTATTTACACAGCAATAACAACCCTCCTCTTTTTTTTACTCTAATTATATTTTTTACTTATTTAATTGCCCATAAATATTAATTATGATAATAATAATTATTATTATTTTTATTTGTAAAAAAATCATGTCAAATATTAAATTAATGTCACTTGATAAAGTGAAGCCTAGTCGTATTGCCACAATTAAAGCGGTTAAAAGCGCAGATTTATTATTGAAGCAAAAATTATTTAATATGGGTTTTATTCCCGGAGTGAGTATTGAAATGATCCGCTCAGCCCCTTTATTAGATCCTATTGAAATCAAAGTATTAGACTATCTAGTTGTATTAAGGCGAGAAGAAGCAAGTATGATAGAGGTAGAAATCAATGATTAAAGTGGCACTGGCAGGACAGCCCAATTGTGGAAAATCAACACTCTTCACAATGCTAAGTGGCATTAATCAACATGTTGCAAATTATCCTGGTGTAACAATCGATAAAAAGATAGGTCACATTAAATACGATGAGAATAAAATAGAACTCACTGATTTACCTGGAACCTATTCATTTAGTTCATTTTCTCTTGAAGAAAAAGTCACTAAGCGTTATTTAATTGAAGAAAATCCTGACATTATTATTAATGTGATTGATGCTTCTTGTTTAAAAAGAAGCCTATATCTTACCTTTCAATTACTCGAAATTGGCAAGCCTGTCATTATTGCATTAAATATGATGGATATTGCAAAAAGACGAGGTTTAGAAATAGATATTGATACACTTAGCAATGAGCTAGGTGTGCCAGTCATAGCGACTAATGGTGTTAGAGGAATAGGCAAACAAGCACTTTTATCCGCACTATCTCAGATAGATAAAAGAGAAACCAAAATATCACCTTTTCGAATTACTTATGCTGAATTAGATCCGCTTATTGAACGTATTTCAAAAAATATAAATAACAGCATCCACTTATCTTCTCGATGGTTAGCGATTAAATATTTAGAAAAAGAAGAAGCAGTAATTAATAGTATTGATATTAATAATCAAGAGATTGATACTGAAATCGACGCCTTAAAAGGGAAGATAGATGTTGATTCCATTCTCGCATCAGAACGTTATAAATTAGCTAATCATCTTTACTCCTTATCCACAAAAGAAAAAAATAAAAAAGAGAAAACCTTCACCGATTTTATAGATAAAATCGTCCTTAATCGCTGGTGTTCTTTTATCATCTTATTGCTTGTTATTTATGGCACTTATGAACTCGCCATTGTAAAAGGTTATGAATTAACTAACTATACTTGGCCTTATCTCGCCAAATTAAAAAACTTATTAATCTCCCTATTACCTGAACCTCAATTCGTTGATATTCCACTTTTAACTGAATTAGGCATCTGGTTAATTAACAGTGCATTGGCTTTACTAAATTATATTCCTATTTTTATCATCTTATTTGCCATCATCGCCATCATGGAAGATGTGGGATATATGCCTCGTATCGCCTTTATTTTAGACCGAATTTTTAGACGATATGGATTACATGGGCAATCTACATTACCTCTCGTACTCGGTGGTGCTTTCGTAGGGGGCTGTGCTGTTCCCGGTATTATGGCAACAAAAGGGATTGCCGATGAGCGAGCAAGAATTGCAACCGCTCTCACTGTTCCCTATATGAATTGCTTAGCAAAGGTCCCTTTTTACACATTACTTTTGGGTTCATTCTTCGTGCAAGAGATGACATTAATGATGTTTTTCATCTCAACAGTCACTCTCTTTATTGCACTCAGTGTCGCTAAAATATTGACATCAACATTCTTAAAAACCAAAGAGTGTGCCCCCTTTATCATGGCACTTCCCTCTTACCATATCCCGAGTATTAAGAATGTCTCTTTGCGTGTAGCTCAACGAGTTTGGCTTTATATTTATAAAGTTGGCACGATTGTTATGGCTGTTGCTATCGTGCTTTTCGTCTTATTACAATTTCCGGGGATCTCATCAGAGAAACAGATTGAAATTGATAACAAAGCCCAGATTGCCCTTGATAGTTTTTATCAAAAAGTGGGCTCTACCCCCTATCAAAAAACATTTGATTCTGAAGAATCCGTTATTGAGCTATTAAATTTATATAACAAATATCGTGCAGATAAGATGGCGTCATCCTCCAGTGAAGCAAAACAGTTAGATGCTGATTATGCCCTCCAATATCCATTTTTATTTAACTTTATCAAACCAAAAACAAATGATGATCGCGCAATCAATCGCGCCATAAGGAAGTTATCCCAACAATCTCAATTAATACAAAATGAGATCAAAAGTGAACGTATTGAAAATTCATTTTTAGGGATGTTTGGCCGCTTTATTGAACCTGCAACACAATTTGCAGGCTTTGACTGGCGAATAAATGTTGCCTTTCTCAGTTCATTTGCTGCTAGAGAAAGTGCCGTTGCAACAATAGGGGCAATTTATACATCAGGACAAGGTGAACGTATTGAACAATCTTTAGAGAAAGATAGTGTTTATACCCCATTACATGCTTCTGCCATGCTTATTTTTATGATTTTCACCCCACCGTGTATCGCATCAATGGTTGTCGTGAAACTGAATGTTCATTCATACGGATTAATGCTTTTAGCGATTTTTATGCCATTCATCATTGGAATGACAATTGCCTCTATTTTCTACACATTAAGTCTTAATCTACATTGGGATGGTGTTGAAATGATGGGATATTTTTATGCTTTTGTCGTCACCACTACGATCATTCTTGGTTCAATAAAACGTAAAAAGAAACCGCATATTGAAAAAAATTTAAAAATTTATGTAAGACAACAGTAGATTATTTATCACAAGGATATTTTATGAAAAAGTACATTATTTCACTCGCGCTCATCTTAGTTTCACCTGCGGCATTCTCACATACCGCCTTATTATCGTGCTTTGATGAAGGAGATGGCACGGTTACGTGCGAAGGTGGATTTAGTGATGGAAGTAGCGCAAGTGGTGTTGATTTTCATCTTAAACAAGACGGTAAAATTATTTTATCAAAGAAATTTAATGAGCTTAATGAAGTGAGTTTTGAAAAACCTAAAGGGGATTATTCTGCAGTACTTAATGCCGGTGAAGGACATGAAGTCACCATTAAGAGTTCTGACATTAACTAAGGGAAAATACCGATGAAAAAATTAATCACAGTCGCAACAACAGCATTAGTCCTCTATTCAAGTGCGTCTTTTGCTCACTTTCAAATGATCTATACACCGGAATCAGCCTTATCTAAAGGTGCAAATATCCCATTAGTTACACTGTTCACGCATCCCTTCTCTGATGAACACACCATGGATATGGGCACACCTGAAAGTTTTTATGTTGTTCATAAAGACAAAACAAAAGACTTAAAGGATTCACTACAGCCTATTCAATGGCAAGGTAATGCCAATAGTGCTCAAGCTTATAAAACCGATTATAAAGCACGTGGAATGGGCGATCATGTCTTCGTTTTGACCCCAGCCCCTTATTATGAAAAAAGTGAAGGCGCTTATATACAACAAATCACAAAAGTTATGGTGAATGTTGCGGGATTACCCACAGACTGGGATAAAACTTACGGCTTAAAAGCAGAGATCGTGCCATTAACGAAACCTTACTCAATTTGGACTAACTCAACCTTTTCGGGTGTGGTAATGAGTGAAGGAAAACCGGTTCCATTTGCTGATATCGAAGTTGAATATCTCAACTCAGATATGGATTTAACCAACAATAAAACCGAAAAAACGAAATTTAGCGCACCTCAAGATAGTTTTATTACGTTAGGTATTAAAGCGGATGAGAACGGTAAGTTTACATTTGGTATTCCTAAATCAGGTTGGTGGGGTTTTGCTGCAATGGGAGTGGGTCCAGATACAACATTCAATGGTAAAGAGCTGAGCCAAGATGGTGTTATTTGGGTTCAAGCTAAAGATATGGGTGAATAATAAATTATGATAGATAAATTGATACTTATCGTTTTATTTGTTTTAGCTATTGTTTTCTTATACATAAAATTGTTTAAAAAGAAAGGTTGCTCTTGCAACAAATCAAATTGCTCAAAAAAATAATTAATTATAGTTTTTAATCAATATGATTTTAGAGTAATAAATACAAATAATTAGGATTAAGTTTCATCTTTCTATATGGTTTATTAAAGGATCATTCTTTTCCACAAAGAATGGCTTAAAACTCATAACAAAAAGCCCAGTGATTGCACTCACCTTATAACGCGGGTAAGTCAATCACTGGGCTTTTAAATTTAATCGTATCTTATCGTGTCAGTTACTTTACCACACGCAATGATGGTCGACCTGTTGGACGAGGTGGCTCAGGATCATCATCAGGTGAGGTGTCATCATCAGAAACAGATTTCTCAGTCACCAATGATAAAACTTCACCAACAGGCGCTTCTGAGGACTCTTGATATTCCTCTTCAGCAAACGCTAATGATGCACCAGATTCATAAGCAGGCTCTGGCTCAAACATCATTCCCGCACCGTTTTCTCTCGCATAAATAGCCATAACAGCAGCTATAGGCACTCGTACTTTACGAGGTATGCCACCAAAGCTTGCACTAAATAAAACCTGATACGGCGTTAACTCTAAGTCATCTACTGCACGAGATGAAATATTTAGTACAATTTGACCATCGTGTGCATATTCCATTGGAACTTGAACACCAACAACATTCACATCAACAACAAGATGAGGTGTTAAATCGTTTTCAATGATCCAATCATAATGCGCACGTAATAAATGCGGACGACGCGGAGACATATCCATAATCTCCATATTCTATTACCCTCTTGAAGGTAAGCGCATCTCACGCTCTGCTTCAGTTAATGAGGCAAGGAATGAATCTCGCTCAAAAACACGTTGCATATAAATTTGTACATCTTTAGCGCCAGCACCACTTAAATCCACACCAAGCACCGGTAAACGCCATAACAGAGGAGCAAGGTAGCAATCTACTAAACTGAACTCTTCACTCATAAAGTAAGGATATTCTTTAAACACAGGAGATACAGCCAATAGCTCTTCAGCTAACTGTTTACGAGCAGCATTTGCTTGCTGTTCAGTTCCTTTCTCAATGGTGTTCATTAAAGAATACCAATCATGCTCAATACGATGCATCATTAAACGGCTGCTACCACGAGCAACAGGATAGACTGGCATTAAAGGAGGATGAGGGAAGCGTTCATCAAGATATTCCATGATGATACGTGAATCATACAGAGTTAGCTCACGATCCACCAAAGTCGGTACACTTTGGTAAGGGTTTAGATCGATAAGATCCTGTGGAAGATTACCAGCTTCAACCTGTTCAATTTCAACACTGACACCTTTCTCCGCTAGGACAATTCTGACCTGATGGCTGAAAATATCAGTCGGACCGGAAAACAAAGTCATTACCGAACGTTTGTTGGCAGCGACAGCCATGAAAACCTCCAAGTTAATCAATTAAAGAAATGAATTAGCACAATGCCTTTCCATTTCCCCATTCCTAAAAGACAAGCACACAAACGCAGTAGACCTAAATAAACATTTAAGTGACTAACTACATTGGGCAACTACCTGTATAACAGTGTTATCGTGGGATAATCATATTTTACAGGGTTAAAAACTCACCTGTCTTTGCGGCACATATCATTATCAAGTAATACCAAAATAATCATTCAACAATCATTATTGTCATAATAATTTTGGTATGACTTTCAAACTCATCTCAGATATTACAATCAATATATCCATCAGTAACATGATGAAGTTATAGAAAGAAAGACACCAAAGCCCGCTATTCTACCAGAATTCATGTTACTTAGGGGGGCTAATGCAAATAATTCAATACAATATGCCACACTACCCTAAAAGTAAGATTATAATATCAAAAAATAAAATTATTTAGAGATAAAATCTAAAAAATAGTTTTTTTAACACCATCGTTATCTTAGATAACGCTTGTTTTATGAAAAACAGCATCATGTATTAGCAACATTATGTTTTTATTATTAATAAGCACAAATAAGTCAAAAATAAAAAACCCGCCTGTGAAGACGGGTTTTCAACATCAAATTGATATCTAAAAGATAACAAATTAACGTTTAGAGAACTGTGGACGACGACGTGCTTTACGCAGACCCACTTTCTTACGTTCAACAGAACGCGCATCACGGGTTACGAAACCAGCTTTACGCAGATCAGAACGTAGAGTCTCATCATATTCCATCAGTGCACGAGTGATACCGTGACGGATCGCGCCAGCTTGACCAGAAATACCACCACCTTTAACAGTGATGTATAAATCTAATTTACCCAGCATATCAACTAATTCCAGCGGTTGACGAACAACCATACGTGCTGTTTCGCGGCCGAAGTAAACTTCTAGGCTACGTTTGTTGATTACGATATTACCGCTACCTGGCTTAATGAAGACACGTGCGGAAGAACTTTTGCGGCGACCTGTGCCGTAGTATTGATTATCAGCCATTGCCTATTATCCCGATTAAATGTCCAGAACTTGCGGTTGTTGTGCCGCGTGGTTGTGCTCAGATCCTGCGTAAACTTTCAGTTTACGGTACATCGCACGACCCAGAGGCCCTTTTGGCAACATGCCTTTTACCGCGATTTCGATTACACGCTCAGGACTACGGGCGATCATCTCTTCGAAAGTCGCTTGTTTGATACCACCTACGTGACCAGTATGACGGTAGTAAACTTTGTCAGTACGTTTATGACCAGTTACCGCCACTTTCTCAGCGTTTAAAACGATGATGTAATCACCAGTATCAACGTGCGGAGTGTATTCCGCTTTGTGCTTACCGCGTAAACGGCTAGCAATTTCAGTTGCTAAACGGCCTAAAGTTTTGCCGTCTGCATCAACAACGTACCAGTCGCGTTTTACGGTTTCTGGTTTAGCTGTAAAAGTTTTCATTATTGAAAATTACCCAATGTTTAGTTACACGTTGGTGAACGCTCGGTTCAAATACTATTGAGGTTCACACGACTCTTGTGTCCAGCAAACCTACCCCTTCGAGTAGCACTGCTGACTCTAAAATGCGAGTTTTTTGGGAAATAAAAAACTTGCTGCAACGTGGGGTCGCAAGATTATAGAGAAGTCAGAAAAAAAAATCGAGTCATAATTGAAAAACAATTGAATTCTTTTTCAATTTTCAGCGAAAAAAACGAATCTGGCACTTTTTTCTGATTTGACTGATAAATTCTTGCTACCTGAAGAGAAGAATTGTTCCTTTCCAGAGCGCTTGTAAATTGCCTAATGCTTTCTATTTTCATAGAAAAAAACATCAAGCAACTTAACCTGCGTCATCCTACCATAACGAAAGATGACTTTCTTCAAGAATTAAAAATTAAGCGAGATGAGGTTGTACTAAATATTCTTCACTTTGCATCTCTTGTAAACGTGATAAGCAACGCTGATATTCAAAACGTAAAAAATCACCTTGGTAAATCTCGTTCATTTCTACATTTGCATTAATAATAAGTTTCACTTTACGTTCATAAAACTCATCAACCAGCGCTAGAAACCGACGCGCAACGTCTTCATTTAATGTTCCCATTTGTTCCATGTCATATAACAAAACAGAGTGGTAATGCTTAGAAAGCGCAATGTAATCAAGCTGACTACGTGGTTCCATACACAAGGTTGAAAAATTAATAGCGAGCACCCCATTAGATACTTTTCTTACTTTCATAGGGCGATGATTGATGGTTAAAGTACAATCAACTTTCGGTTCGCTAGTTGCCAAATGCATGAAAATTCTATCCATCTCATGACGATTTTTATCGTTGAGTGGAGATAAAAAAAGATGCGCTTGCGTTAGTGTTCTAAGGCGATAATCAATACCTGCATCAACATTTAAAATGTCACAATGGTGTTTGATCTGTTCTATTGCAGGTAAAAAACGAGAACGTTGTAATCCGTTACGGTAAAGCTCGTCTGGTGGAATATTTGATGTTGCTACTAGCGTGATACCTCTGGCAAATAACGCCTCAAGCAAGGTACCTAAAATCATTGCATCAGTAATATCAGAAACGAAAAACTCATCAAAACAGAGCACATCAGTTTGCGCTTTAAATCCATCAGCAATAATTTCTAGCGGATTTTCATGGCCTTGCAAGTTTTTTAGCTCTTCTTGAACACGTAACATAAAACGATGGAAGTGTAAGCGAAGCTTTCGTTCTGTCGGCAAACTTTGATAAAACATATCCATCAACCATGTTTTACCTCGGCCTACACCGCCCCACATATATAAACCACGTTCTGGTGCAACAATCTGTTTTTTTGTACGAATTCGCCTAAATAATCGTTGTGTTAGCGAACTTTTTTCTGGTGGAGTCTCTTTTAATAATTCATGGTATATCTGTTGAAGATGGAGAACAGTTTTTCGCTGAACATCATCAGGTTGATAATCACCTTGCTTCAATGCGGCTTCATAAAGTGATAACGGCGTACTAACAGTCATGAATGCCCTCTTATCCTTAATTTTCTGACATACTGATTTGTGTCTGTCGAATGGCTCTATTATAAGCATTAAGAATTGTATTAACATCAACGTAACACACGAATTTTATATTAAGCTTAAGGATATTATTCCACCCATGCCTTTTAGCGGTTATGATGTTATAAGAATCCATCGTCCTCACTATTAGATGAAAAGGAGTTGCCATGGTTTGGGTTTATGCACTGATTGGATTAGTTGTCGGTCTTATTATCGGCGCACTGGCAATGCGTTACGGTAACAGCACCCTTCGCCAACAAGATGCTATCAAAGCAGAGTTAGACACGAAAAAAGAAGAACTTGATACTTATCGCAATGAGCTTGTCAGCCACTTTGCTAGAAGTGCTGAACTATTAGATAACATGGCGAAAGATTACCGTCAGCTTTATCAACATATGGCAAAAAGCTCTAATGAGCTCATGCCTGATATGCCTGAGCAAGAAAATCCATTTAATTACCGATTAAGCGAATCAGAAGCAGCGAATGATCAATCACCAGTAAAAATGCCACCCCGTGATTACTCCGAAGGCGCATCTGGATTGTTCAGACCAACAGAGAAAAAAGACAGTTAATATTAAAAACGCCACATTTTGTGGCGTTTTTTCTTTCTAATAAACATCATAAAATGACAATTATTTGCTATGGTTTTAAAGATAGCTTTTGTCTTGTAAATCCGTGTAAAAGGAAGCAAAGCACACCATGTCTTAATGAACTTTCCTCTGTCAGTACAGGTCTTAGTGATATCGAGCTCATTTTGAGCAATAACTTTTATTTTGATAACTGTATCAAGAGACTCTAATTCATGTTGACTAAAAAAAGAAAATTATTACTTAGTGCATTAGCAATGAGTGTCGGACTTTCACTCTCTACTATTCCAGCAACCAGCATGGCCGCGTTGCCTGCGGTTATGCCATCAGGTGAACAACTGCCAAGCCTTGCACCGATGTTAGAAAAAGTGTTACCTGCTGTTGTCAGTGTGCACGTTTCAGGAACACGAGTGCAAAGCCAGCAAGTCCCTGAAGAGTTCAAATTCTTCTTTGGTCCAAATTTCCCATCACAACAACAAAGCATTCGTCCTTTTGAAGGATTAGGCTCTGGTGTCATTATTGATGCTCAAAAAGGCTACGTATTAACAAATAACCACGTTGTTGATGGCGCAGATAAAATTCAACTGCAAATTAATGATGGGCGTGAATTTAGTGCAAAATTAATTGGTAGCGATCCACAAACAGATATCGCATTACTGCAAATTGAAAAACCAACTAACTTAACTGCAATTAAAATGGCAGACTCTGACCAATTACGTGTTGGTGACTTTGCGGTTGCAGTGGGTAACCCATTTGGTTTAGGCCAAACAGCAACATCAGGTATTATCTCCGCATTAGGCCGTAGCGGTTTAAATCTTGAAGGTTTAGAGAACTTTATTCAAACCGATGCATCTATCAACCGTGGTAACTCTGGTGGTGCGCTCGTTAACCTAAATGGTGAGCTAATCGGAATTAACACAGCTATTTTAGCTCCGGGTGGTGGCAACATCGGTATCGGCTTCGCCATCCCAAGTAATATGGCGCGTGACCTTAGCCAACAACTGATTTCTCATGGTGAAGTTAAACGAGGTATCTTAGGTATTCGTGGTACAGAAATGAATTCTGATCTGGCGAAATCCTTTAATATTGATGCACAACGCGGCGCTTTTGTTAGCGAAGTAATGCCAGATTCATCAGCAGCAAAAGCAGGCATTAAACCGGGTGACGTTTTAATCTCAGTTGATGGTAAACGTATCAATAGCTTTGCTGAATTAAGAGCCAAAGTGGGTACAACACCGCCAGGTAAAGAGATCCTGATTGGCCTAATCCGTCAAGGTAAACCAATGGATGTAAAAGTGACATTAGAGAAACAATCCGCCGATGCAACACGCGCAGATAACTTCTCTCCTGCACTACAGGGAGCCACATTAAGTAACTATGTGAATAAACAAGTGAAAGCTGTTGCTGTCGATTCGGTAGAAAAAGATTCTGCAGCCGCTGCATCTGGTTTACAAAAAGGCGACCTTATTATTGGTATCAATAATACGCCAATTACATCACTAGGCGATTTACGCAAAGCAATTGACGCTAAACCGCCTGTTCTTGCACTGAATATTCAGCGTGGTAATGAAGAAATTTACCTGCTGTTACGTAATACACCTCGCTAAGAAGTAAGCTTTTCACCTATCTAATTTATTGATTTCTTTAGCCCTATAATTTCCATTATAGGGCTTTTTTTTATACCTATTTTTAGGCTTAAAAGGGTATTTTATGTGCTAAGCGATGCTTTCATAAGTTAAACTATGCTATTCTCACTGCTCCTACGCGAATAATTTCACAGTCAGACATAAATACAGGATTTTTATGTTAACTAAGTTACTGCGATCAACTCTAATTGGTCTTCTCACAGCAGCAATTCTTTTGATTGCAGTTCCTTCAATTCGCCCTATTTTTATTGAACGCCTACTTAATGGCGATTTTCTCAATGCACCTTTTAGCTATAACACTGCAGTGCGACGAGCAGCTCCTGCGGTTGTTAATGTTTATAGCAGTACGATGGGGAGTTTTTCTCAAGAAGGCCGTGAGCTAACATCTTTAGGTGCTGGCGTCATTATGGATGGTCGTGGTTATATTCTGACGAATCAGCATGTTATTAATAATGCTGATCAGATCCTTATCGCCCTTCAAAATGGTGATCTTTATGAAGGCTTACTTGTTGGTTCTGATCCTTTAACCGATCTTGCGGTATTAAAAATTGATGCCGATAAACTCCCTACAATCCCCATTAATACTAAACGAATTTCTCATGTTGGTGATGTCGTGCTAGCTATCGGTAACCCATTTAATATTGGGCAAACTATTACACAAGGGATCATCAGTGCTACTGGACGCGTTGGATTAAGCCCAACCCGTTACCAAAATTTCCTGCAAACAGACGCCTCAATTAATGAAGGTAACTCTGGCGGTGCACTAATTAATACTGAAGGTGAACTCGTAGGTATTAATACCATGACATTTGATTCAGGAACCTATAACGGATACCGCCCTACGGCAGAGGGACTAGGCTTCGCTATTCCGACCGAACTTGCAGTTAAAATTATGAATAAGCTAATTCGTGATGGTCGTGTTATCCGTGGTTTTATTGGTATCACAGCAAAAGAATTACCAAAAATTCGCTCATCAAATACAGATATTAAGCAAATTCAAGGATTGCGAATTTTTAGGATCACACCAAATGGCCCTGCGGATAAAGCTGGAATAAAAACCGGCGATATCATCCTTAGCATTAATCATGCACCTGCCACTTCCGCGATGGAAATGATGGATTACATTGCAGAAACGCGCCCCGGTACAGCGCTACCTGTCACGATATTACGAGAAGGTAAAGAGATCAATGTAGATGTAACTATTTCTGAATACCAGCCAGAATAATAACTAACAAAAAATCGCCTTATTCTTGGCTAATCAGGCGATTTCATATAAAACGTCGCACTTTGTAAGCAGCTTTCTTTAAAGGTTTCGGTATTGCGATAATCCTCTAAGGTACTGTGATTACAACCACTGTATTGTCCTTCTTTAGTACCATCATTTTGCCAACCACATACAGGGCAGATCTCAAAAAATGCCTCATCTTTATCTTTGAAAACAAAATAATGACACGCAACACAACTCACTTCTAAAGGAAGATGACAACTTCGCTTTTCCATAGGAAAAACTCTCCTACTACATTATTAATCAATACGTTTTCATTATACTATTGGCTCTAATTCTCTTTATTAGCGATTGAGTTATTTTCAACAGCATGCCAAATTTTTTCAGCTTTTCGTCCAATTAAAATCAGTGAAACCGCCAAAATAAAGAAGAAAATCGCACTGTGTAAACTATCCCAGAAATATTCAAAGAATCGGGTATAAAGGTTGATACCAAGGAATGTTAGACCGAATCCTCTTAACATACCGTCATCTGTTTTAAGGCTAATATAAATACAACTAACTGAAACAACAGCAAATAACAGTGCCCAAGGTAACAATTTTATACTTGATGTGTAATACCATGTATCAGGATCGTAATTGCCGAAAATAGACATTATCCATAGCGCAATAAACAGATAAGTGAGCCCCATTATTTTTGTCATGGTAAATAAACGACGCTGTACCAATACATTTTGTAGAAAATAACAGCCTGCTAATAATACTGCGCCAAAGAAAACAAAGCGGATAGGATAGTTCATCCCTAACCAATAAGCCCCCCAACCAGAGACATATCCTGTTTCAGCACCAAACCAATTTCCTAACATCAATAAGAAGAATAACCACACCAAAGAAGAGCGACTGATAAATCCAATTGCACCATAAATGACACAGCCAATTAGAAAGAGAGGAGCAATATGACCACTACCTGTATCCAGTAACTCTCCTAACTGCCAAAGAAAAATAGCCGTAAACATCACACCTAAAAAGAGAATAAACTCAGTACTGTAATGCCACTGTGTTTCTTTTCGCTGACGTTTAAATCCCCAAAAATAGAGTGCTGAAGCAATAAGTGCAGGAGAAATCACCCGCATAATTTCAGAAACACTAAAAATCTCAATGAGATAATAAATTAATGCACTATCACTAAAAATACTACCAGCTGCAATAATCAAACAGACCATCGCTATCCAGAATGCATAACGGCTCAGCCGTTTCCAATCAAAAGGAATGCGGTGCAATGTATTTCCTAACTGCTGATATTCTTGTTCTGAAATCTCACCAGATCGTTGCCATTCATCCAGTGCTTGACGAACTAGGCGCTCTTGTTTCCTTGTTACCTGCATATTCATTTCTTCCTTTTAGTTCATAGAAATTTATCTAAAACAGGTCTATTTTTCTTACTGTATCTTGCTGCGAAAGAAATGCCTTATGAATTATCCTATTCTGAATTTATTCAAAATGATGGCGGATATTTCATAATACACATATTTTTATCATACCCTGTTGTTAACACTAAACTGTCTATCCATTTTATCTATTTTAATAATCCGAAATAGTTATTTATTACTATATAGCACACAAAATTTAACCCTAAAGCAGGAAATTAATAAAATTTATGATATTTAA
Source organism: Proteus faecis (assembly GCF_003144395.1). Taxonomy (GTDB): domain Bacteria; phylum Pseudomonadota; class Gammaproteobacteria; order Enterobacterales; family Enterobacteriaceae; genus Proteus; species Proteus faecis. Next base: position 47,603 of record NZ_PENZ01000010.1, read on the forward strand.
TATTAATAAAATAATTATAAGAATGGAGATATCAAGGGTAATTTAATGAAAATAGAACTCGCAAAAAGCCTAGAATTAAATAAATCTATTTCAGCAGAAGAAGCAGATAAATTATTCTCAGACAGAATAATAACATCGAAACATCTTTTTGAATGCTCTGAACTTGATTGTCACGCCCAAGTAACTTGTGCCAACCTTGATAAACCTTTTCGGCTAAGAAAGAGAGTCCCATATTTTAAATTTGTTTCTGAACATAGCAATACATGTAAAGTTGGGATTAATGAAGAAGATGAGTTTCGTAGAATAAAAAAGGTTACCGAAGATCCAGAAGCACTCCCTTTTATTCTCAATGATACCGTTGAACTTGATCTCTCATCTCCTTATAAAACTAAATTTCATGATATCTCCTCCTCAAAAGAGGAGAATAGTATAAATAAACGCTTAAAAACAAAAAATATTGATGAAGAAAATATTAATAAAACACGCCATTCAAGAAAACGCTTGTCTGGGCTAGTTAACGCATTTATAGATAAAGAAAATTTCTTTCTAAATACCGCAGAAGGAAGAATTCACTTAAGAGATTTTTTTATAAATATTAATGATGAAAAGGATCTCAGTGAATATGTAGAGGAGCCTCGTGTATATTTTGGTAAAGCTTGGATTAAGCGTATAGATAATTATTACCTAGTCCGTTTTGATAAAGAAATGAGATCTGGTGACTTAAAATGTAAGCCAACATTTTTTATTCCTGAACGTCTTGTTGATAAATCAGAGTATAAAAGAACTTCTCGACAAGAGTTAGATAAAATAGCACTTTCAACACCACCAAAACCTCTTTACTTATTTATATTCAGTGAATTACCACCTGTAAAAATGAATAGTGGTGATTTTATAAATTTCAAATTAGATGATTTAACATACCTATATTACAAAACATGGGGTAAGAAAAATGAATGAAATATATGAAATAGCTTATTCAGCAGCAGCAAATAGATTATGTTTATTTACAGGTACAGGTTTTTCTAAAGCACTGACAAATAACGAGGCTCTTGGCTGGCAATCTCTACTTGAAAAAGCATGTGATAAACTAAGCGGTCTAAGTAAAATAAAAAAATCACTCTTTCCACATGATGGAAAAAATCCATTAAGTTTAGAAGAAGCTGCTCAAGTTATTTATATTGAATATCAAAAAAAAGGTGAAAATTTACATGAGAAAATAGCAGAGATAATAAAAGAAATTCATTTATCAGAAGATAACAAACATGTAAAAGATTTTTTAGAGAATAATTCAGTAAGAATAATAACAACAAATTATGATAAACTTATTGAAAAAATGATCCCCATAAAAAAATGTCAATCTCTTGCACCTGGCTTACCAATACCAAAAGCATCTTCAAGTACAAAAATTTATCATGTACATGGCTCTATTGATTCACCAAGTAATATGGTAGTCACTTCTGATGATTATTTTAAATTTATAAATGATAACTCTTATTTTTCCAAGAAAATAAGCTCTATGATTTATGAAAATACTATTGTTATATTAGGTTATTCTCTTGGTGATACAAACCTTAAAGCAATTATTAACGAGTACAAAAATTTTTCAAGAGAAAATGTTATTGGTTCTTCTATGTTTTTAGTATCTAGAAAGAAAGTAGAATCTTATTTAAAAGAATACTATTTCCATTGTTATGGCATTAGAGTAATTGATAATTTAGATATTCATGACTTTTTTGAAAAATTAAATTCCAAAATTCAAAATGTACAAAAAAGAGTAGAAGACTCGTTAGAAAATATCAAAAAAGTACTGAGTGGCAGTCATAGCTTTTCTAAAGAATTTCTAAAGGTTGAAAGTAATTTTTATGAAATAATTGTATCTTTAGCCGCATCTGGTGTTCGAGTAACTGATACCAAAGCAATGAATATGATAGAGAGAATAATACAAGAAAAAATAGAATTAACGAGTGAAAACAATGCTTGGGAGCAATATGTTCATTTAGCAAATTGGCTAATCTATCTTGCGACTATAATTGAAATAAGAAACACTCCCTTAGAAAAAATATATCTTAAAGCAGTATCTCATTCAATGAATCATATGAGTAAAGATTATTCTATAGGCTATTCGTGGCATGCTTATCGTGCATGGGAGAATAAATGGCCATCTCTTATTGTGTCAAATAGAGTTATGATAAAAAATTATGTTAGTAACTATATTAGCTATACCGATGCTGTAAATTTAGTTAAAAATTTATAGCTAATTTGAGCTAATAAAATAAAAAAACCATAGCACAACAATGCACTATGGTTTTGAATGACTAAAAAATGATAACTAAAATAAATTAGTCATTAGAGCGCAAACGTTCTATTTTTGCCCCTAATCCTTGTAATTTAGCTTCAATATTTTCATAACCGCGATCGATATGATAAATACGATCAACAATGGTTGTGCCTTCAGCAATACAACCGGCAAGTACTAAGCTTGCGGAAGCACGTAAATCCGTTGCCATCACTTGTGCACCTGAAAGTTTTTCAACACCATGGCATAACACAGTATTACTTTCGATTTCAGCATGAGCCCCCATACGGATTAACTCAGGAATGTGCATAAAACGATTTTCAAAAATAGTTTCAGTAATCATCCCAGCGCCTTCGGCCACTAAGTTTAAAAGGCTAAATTGTGCTTGCATATCGGTTGGGAACCCCGGATGTGGTGCAGTACGCAATGTTACCGCTTTAGGGCGTTTACCATGCATATCAAGACTTATCCAATCTTCACCTACTTCAATATCAGCACCTGCTTCACGTAATTTTGCCAGTACAGCATCTAATGTGTCTGGTTTAGCATTACGACAAACAACATGACCACGAGAAATCGCAGCAGCAACTAAGAAAGTCCCGGTTTCAATACGATCTGGTAAGATTTGATAAGTGCCACCACCAAGACGCTCTACGCCTTCAATCGTAATGCTATCAGTACCTGCTCCACTGATTTTGGCACCTAATGTATTGAGGAAGTTTGCCGTATCTTCAATTTCAGGCTCTCTTGCCGCATTCTCAATAATGGTTTTGCCTTCCGCCAAAACTGCCGCAGTCATAATAGTGATAGTGGCACCCACACTCACTTTATCCATGACGATATGCGCGCCTTTTAAACGCCCATCAACTCGTGCTTTCACATAACCTTCATCCAGTGTGATCTCAGCGCCTAATTGCTCTAAACCTGTGATATGAAGATCAACAGGACGAGCACCAATGGCACAGCCACCCGGTAAAGAAACCTGCCCCTGACCAAAACGGGCCACCAGCGGGCCTAAAGCCCAAATAGAAGCTCGCATGGTTTTAACTAACTCGTAAGGAGCACAAAATTCATTAATGTTACGAGCATCAACGAAAACAGAGCCATTACGTTCAACATTAGTTCCTAAGCGATTAAGTAACTTAATCGTTGTATCGATATCTTTTAATTTAGGAACATTCGTTAATTCTACTGGCTCTTCGGCAAGGATCGCAGCGAACAGGATTGGCAGTGCGGCATTTTTTGCGCCTGAAATATTGACCTCACCTGATAAACAGGTTGGCCCTTGTACTCTAAATTTATCCATCTGTAGAACTCTCTTTTTATTTTGCTGTACGCTGTATACCTACTGAATTAAAGCCCGTTAAGTTTACGATCCCTCTTCCACTCTTCAGGTGTGTAGGCTTTAATAGACAAAGCGTGAATACGGTTATCTGCAATATATTCCATCAAAGGGGCATAAATGGTTTGTTGTTGTTTGACTCTGCTCATTCCCTCAAACATTGCGCCGACAACAACAACTTGAAAATGACTACCATCACCATTGACGATGACTTCATCTAAAGACAGGCTGTCCATTAATACTTGTTTGATTTCATTTGTATCCATAATTGCTTAATCTCAACGTTAAAATAATAATCAGTCGTCTATCCTAATGGAATCCGCCCTACTCTTAAACCATCAAAAACCCCCTTAATGATAAAAGTATCACGAAGGGGGCTTTTTAATACTTTTACTCAAAATCGGTGTTAGGCAATATTCATAATTTCATCAAGATCATAGAGTGTAATTAAGGTCTGAAAACGTTCACTTACACCTTGAATAATAAATTGACGATTTTGCTCTTCCATTTCTGCTTTTAAATGAACAAAAAGAGCCAATCCTGTTGAATCAATATGCCCTAAGGCAGAAATATCAATGGTATTAATATCAGCCAATAATACTTTACGTTGTTGCCACACAGACAATAACGTTTCACGATCTAGCGTTCCTTGGAAATAGAGGACATCCTCTTTTTTTTCCCAATTTAACGAAGCTGACATGTTATTTTTTCTCATCCAGCGTAATTGGTGTTTTAGCACTGATTTCTAACTGTTTTGTTAAACCATCAACACCTTTAGAATTTAAAATATCTGACCACTCATTCTGTTTTGTTGTGATCATGCTGACACCTTCAGCAATCATATCATAAGCTTGCCATTCACCTGTTTTACTGTTTTTACGCCATTGGAAATCGAGGCGAACAGGTGGGCGACCATTTGTATCGATAATGGTGACACGAATAGTTAGAGTTGATTTATCTGCGAAAGGTTTTGCCGGCTCAATGCGGTACTCTTGACCTTCATACATCGCTAATGCTTGACCATAAACTTGAGCAAGATATGCTTCAAACGCAGTGAAATAAGCATCGCGTTGCGCTGGTGTTGCATTGCGATAATGTGGCCCTAACACTAATGCTCCTGCATATTTAATATGAACATAAGGCAGTAATTCTTGCTGAACAATTTGGCGTAAGACTTCAGGGTTTTTACGAATTTCAGGTTGTTCATTTTTTAATTTACTAAAGGTCTTTTGCGCTGCATCTTCCATTAATGCGTAAGGATTGGTTTTATCTACCGCCATTGCAAAAGGCGTTATCACTAATAGTGCGACCATCAATAAGCGTTTAAACATACGTTCGCTTCTCCTCAAATAGGGTTTCAATAATACGATGCATTTATTACGCTAAATCTAGCTAAATGTGTAAGTGCATCGTATAGGAATTAATGATTAAGGTAATGCAGAGTGTTCTTCTATCGGCTTAGATTCAGATTTAGCTGAATTATCACCTTCACCCGTTTTATAAAGGAATTGACCAATAAGATCTTCTAGCACCATTGCTGAATTGGTGTTTGTGATCCGTCCCCCGTCTTTTAACAAAGTAGAATCTAATGCTTCATCATAAAAGCCTAAATTCAATGCAAGGAACTGCTCACCTAATAAACCAGATGTACGAATAGACAATGAGCTACTTTCTGGAATATGGTCATAAATGCTCAGAATATCGAGCGCAACTTCTGGACGATAGTTCCCTTCATCTTCTTCTTTTAAGGTGATAGAGGAAACGCGACCAATAACTACCCCACCAATCTTAACTGGAGAGCGCTCTTTCAACCCACCAATATTACCGAAACTGGCATAAACGCGATAAGTCGGTTGATTACCCATTTCTTTAATATCAGCTACTTTCAGGCATAAGAAAATCACGGCAGCTAACGCAATCAGAACAAACAGACCAACCCAAACTTCAATTTTTTTACTTTGCATGACTTAGTTCCCAAACATCAGTGCGGTTAGCACAAAATCTAAACCCAATACGGCTAACGATGAATGAACAACGGTACGTGTTGTTGCTCTGCTAATCCCTTCTGATGTTGGGATTGCGTCATACCCGTTAAAAAGCGCTATCCAAGTGACAGTAATGGCAAAAACGACACTTTTAATAAAGCAGTTCACTAGATCAAGTCGCCATTCAACGGCACCTTGCATCGATGCCCAGAAAAAGCCTTCATCGATCCCTTTCCAATCCACCCCAACAATTGCACCACCCCAAATACCGATGGCAACAAAAATAAGTGAAAGCAACGGCATACTAATAAGACCAGCCCAAAAACGGGGCGCAACGACACGTCTTAAAGGATCGACTGCCATCATTTCTAAACTAGAAATTTGTTCTGTAGCTTTCATTAAGCCGATTTCAGCGGTTAAGGCAGAACCCGCACGACCTGCAAATAATAGTGCCGTGACAACTGGGCCTAATTCTCTTAACAATGAAAGTGCGACCATCATACCTAGGCTAGCTTCAGCACTAAAGGTTGTTAAAACTAGATAACCTTGTAGCCCCAGCACCATGCCAATAAATAGGCCAGACACCATGATAATTAATAAGGATTGAACACCAACGTTATACAATTGCTTCAGTAAAAGAGGCCATTGTTTACGAAATTCAGGCTTACCAACTAATGCTCGAAAAAGCATAATGCCGGCTCTACCAAAAGTTGCAAAAATCGCCAACGCTCTAGTGCCAATGCGAGATAATAAATTTATCACGTACTAATTTCCTCGTCCTAATAGGTCGTCCTGATAATCTCCCGCAGGAAAACGGAAAGGTACAGGGCCATCAGCGATCCCATCTAAAAACTGTCTTACTTGTCTATTTGGATTATCCTGTAATTCTTGAGCACTACCTTGAGCAATAACTTTCTGTTCCGCAACAATATAGGCGTAATCTGCGATACTTAACACTTCGGGTACATCATGGGAAACCACAACACAAGTCACACCCAGCGCATGATTTAACTCATCAATTAACTTAACAAGCACACCCATTGTGATAGGATCTTGCCCAACAAAAGGCTCATCAAACATAATCAGTTCAGGATCAAGTGCAATAGCCCTTGCTAATGCGGCTCTTCTCGCCATACCACCTGATAATTCAGAAGGCATTAAGCTTGCCGCACCACGTAACCCGACGGCTTCAAGTTTCATCATCACCGTTGTACGGATCAAGGCTTCAGGTAAATTTGTATGTTCTCTGAGTGGGAATGCTACATTTTCAAACACATTCATGTCTGTGAACAGTGCACCTGACTGAAAAAGCATACTCATTTTCTTTCTTGCCTGATACAACGCAGAACGTGATAGCGCAGGAATATTGTCGCCATCGAACCAAATTTCACCACTATCTGGAAGGATTTGTCCTCCCATTAGGCGTAACAAGGTTGTTTTACCAATCCCTGAAGGGCCCATAATCGCAGTCACTTTTCCCCTCGGTACAACAAGATTGATCTCGGAGAAGATCTTTCTGCTACCGCGAGTGAAGTTCATATTGCGCACTTCAATTAGATTGTCAGATTGTGCGTTCATGAATAAAACATCCTCAAGCCTGTCTGCATAAACGAATTTTTACGCTATTTTGGCAGGTCATTCGCTATGTTACAAAGAAATCACCACTATTTAGCAATTTATTGCACGGTTAATTTTACTTTTCGTGCTTGGCTAGTCAAAATATGGTTAATTAGCAAAACCTTTTGACAATATGTTTTTTTATCAGCCCTGTCTTATTGGTTTTTTCTTTATTCGCTCATTGTTGGAAAACTGATGGCATGTTGATTACTTTGTCTCTTTTAATTCTTGGGTTGATGTTACTCGTTTATGCATCAGACCGATTAGTTTATGGTGCGAGTGTTTTTGCGCAATCGTTAAAAATCCCCCCCGCTGTTATCGGTATCTTAATTGTAGGTACAGGTACCTCACTACCTGAGCTTTTTATTTCAACTGATGCCGCAGTTCATAATTTACCTGATATCGCTATCGGGACAGCGATTGGCTCTACTCTCACCAACCTTCTCCTCATTGCGGGTATTGGCGCGATGATTTACCCCATGAACATTCAATCCGCAGTGCTAAAAAAAGAGCTTCCATTGATGATTGTAGTCATCATGCTCGTTGGCATTATCGTTTCTAGCGGAGAACTAGGGCTTAGAGAAGGCACACTGCTCTTTTTTATTGGTTTTGCATCCATTTTTCTGATGATAAAAACGATGCATAAAACACTAACACAAGAGCGCCACGTATTACCTTTAGAAACCTTAACGCGCTTTGAATTACAGACAAATCCCCGTAATTCTGTTGCTCTTTTTTGGGTTGTTATCGCGTTACTGATTATTCCAGTTGCAACTCAAATGATATTAGATAATGTCTTTATTCTAATGCAACAGTATCATCTCAGTGGTTTTTTTGTTGGTTTAACCTTGCTATCCATTGGTACAAGTTTACCTGAATTAGCAACGACCATCGTGGCTGCACTCAGACGTGAAAATGAATTAGCCTTAGGGAATATTATAGGTGCTAATATTTTCAACCTGACATTTGTTTTAGGAATGCCAGCATTACTTTCACCAAGCACATTTAATATCAACACTTTTTATTTTAGTTTTGCTGTACTTGGTGTGGCCAGTTTACTGTTTTCTCTCTTTTCATTAGGGCGAAAGCAACGCCTCAACCGAGGAAAAGGGATATTCTTATTAGTTTGCTTTATTATTTATATTACGGTGTTGTGCGTCGCACATTCTCTCTTAACCTAAAATAAATGGTACAAAAAAATGACCGAGTTTGATTTTCAGCAAGCAGGAAAAAAAGTTCTTCATATTGAACGTGATGGATTAGCTGAACTAGAACAATACATCAATGATGATTTCACTCTTGCCTGTGAAAAAATTTTTCACTGCCAAGGTCGAGTTATTGTCATGGGAATGGGTAAATCTGGTCATATTGGACATAAGATTGCCGCTACATTCGCCAGCACAGGCACACCTTCTTTCTTTGTTCATCCTGGTGAAGCAAGCCATGGCGACTTAGGTATGGTGACAGAAAAAGATATCGTTCTAGCGATTTCAAACTCCGGTGAAGCCAGTGAGATCCTCGCACTTATTCCGGTACTGAAACGGAAACAGATAACACTGATTTGTATGACACGCACACCTCAAAGTACAATGGGGAAAGCGTCTGATATTCATCTTTGTATCAAAGTACCTAAAGAAGCGTGTCCTTTAGGTCTTGCACCAACAACCAGTACAACAGCAACCTTGGTCATGGGGGATGCACTGGCGATCGCTCTTTTACGTGCTCGTGGTTTCACCGCTGAAGATTTTGCGCTTTCTCATCCCGGTGGTGCATTAGGCCGTAAATTACTCCTTCATGTCAGTGATTTAATGAATAAAGAGGAAGATATTCCTCGTGTCACTAAAGATGCCACTTTACGTGAAGCACTTGTCGAGATAACCCGTAAAAAATTAGGTATGACCGTTATTTGCGATGATAGTATGCAGATCAACGGTATCTTTACTGACGGTGATTTACGGAGAATATTTGATTTAGGAATAGATCTGAACAATGCCAAAATCTCAGATGTTATGACAAGAGGCGGTATTCGTATTCGCCCAGATTGTTTGGCAGTTGAAGCACTGAATTTAATGCAAGCAAAACATATCACCTCACTATTAGTAACAGAACAAGATAGTGATATCCTGTTAGGTGTTTTACATATGCATGATTTATTACAAGCGGGTGTTGTATAAGATATTCATAACGTTCGAAGGATAAAAATGAATACAATGATAGAAACTTGTTATGGTGCAGTCAGTAAGCAAATCATCCAAAAAGCAGAAAAAATCCAATTGCTGATTTGTGATGTTGATGGTGTGATGTCTGACGGACTCATTTACATGGGTAATAATGGCGAAGAATTAAAAGCCTTTAATGTCCGTGATGGATATGGCATCCGTTGTTTGCTTACATCAGGCATTGAGGTTGCTATCATTACAGGTCGTCAGTCTAAACTGTTAGAAGATCGCGCTAAAACCCTTGGCATTACATATCTTTACCAAGGTCAGCATAATAAGCTTTTGGCGTATCAACAACTGTTAGATACACTAAACCTTAAACCTGAACAAACAGCCTATATTGGTGACGACCTGATTGATTTACCAGTAATGGAAAAAGTGGGACTTTCTGTCGCCGTAGCTGATGCTCATCCATTACTTACACCTCGTGCTAATTATGTAACTCGCATTGCGGGTGGTCGTGGTGCAGTACGAGAATTGTGTGATTTAATCCTTTTAGCGCAAGGTCGGCTTGAAGACGCTAAAGGTCTTTCGATTTAACGTATAACGATACAGAATGAATAAATTAAAATCCTGGTTTACCTTAATTCTTGCCATTATCGCCCTTGGGCTGATTGGCTGGAACTACACTAATAACACTGAATTCGGTGATGGTGCGATTGTTGAAGATGGTCAGCCAACTTATCAATCCAAATCATCGATATCTTTTGTTTACGAGCCAACGGGTATACTCGGATATAAACTTGTTGCTGATGATGTCAAAAATTATGCTCAGCAAAAGTTTACGTGGTTTACTAACCCTGTCTTAACCACCTATTCACCGACAGGGGATGCTACATGGACAGTACGCGCAAATAAAGCCAAGCTAACAAACAGTAAAATGCTCTATCTTTATGGCGATGTTCAAATTGATAGCTTAACGGATGACTCTCAACTACAGAGAATAAGCACAGACAATGCTATTGCAAATTTGGACACACAGGATGTTTCCTCTGATGATGAAGTGACTATTATCGGCGTCGGACTGAAATCAGTCGGCTTAAAAATGCGAGGCAATCTGCGCGAAAAACGTGCAGAGCTGATTGAAAAGGTAAACACCTATTATGAGATCCCTAATGAATCAAAAAATCCGTAATACACTGATTATCGGTACACTTTTAGCGATAAGCGTACCTGCGATGGCGCTTAAAGATGACACACAACAACCTATTGTTGTTAACTCTGAAAAACAGTCGCTTGATCTAGAAAAGAATGTGACAACATTTACACAAAATGTTGTGATAAAACAAGGTTCTATTGATATTCGTGCAGACAAAGTCGTTGTCACACGTCCTGGCGGAGACTCCAAAAAAATCGTTATAGAAGCATTTGGTAACCCTGTGACTTTTTATCAGTTACAAGATGATGGCAAACCAATCAAAGGTCGTGGTGACAAAATGACCTATGAAATGGATAAAGAGTTAATAACCTTAACGGGTAAAGCCTATCTTGAACAATTAGACAGTAATATCACCGGTGATAAGATCACTTATCTCGTCCCAACTCAGCAAATGGAAGCCTTTAGCGGTAAAGGTAAACAAGTGACAACTGTTTTACTGCCTTCCCAGTTGCAAGAGAAAGGCCCTGGTGTTAACAACAAAGGTAAGTAACACTTTATGGCGCTGTTAAAAGCTGAAAATTTAGCGAAAGCATACAAAGGGCGCACCGTTGTCGGTGATGTCAGCCTGAACGTTAATTCAGGTGAGATTGTCGGTTTGCTTGGACCAAATGGTGCAGGTAAAACAACCACATTCTATATGGTTGTTGGCATTGTCGCTCGCGATGCAGGTAGTATTACCATTGATGATGAAGACATTACGCTGTTACCGTTACATGAACGAGCACGTAAAGGCATTGGCTATCTTCCTCAAGAGGCGTCTATTTTTAGACGCTTAAGCGTTTATGACAACATTATGGGGATCTTAGAAATCCGCCATGACTTAACGCCTGAAGAACGAAAAGATCGCGCAGAAGAACTGCTAGAAGAGTTTAATGTCAGCCACTTACGTAACAGTTTAGGGCAATCATTATCAGGGGGGGAACGCCGCCGTGTTGAAATCGCACGAGCATTGGCAGCAAATCCTAAATTCATTTTATTAGATGAACCTTTTGCGGGTGTTGACCCTATTTCGGTGTTAGATATTAAAAAAATTATCCAGCATCTCCGTGATTATGGATTAGGTGTACTGATTACTGACCATAACGTTCGTGAAACATTAGATGTATGTGAGCGTGCTTATATCGTCAGCCAAGGTCATCTTATCGCTCATGGTTCACCAGAAGAAATTCTTGAAAATGAGCAAGTTAAACGTGTTTACTTAGGTGAAGGCTTCCGCCTGTAATCTTTGATTCACTTTTACTCTGTCATGGATGACAACAGCAAAGGACTCATCGCATTATTATGAAACAAAGTTTGCAACTTCGTCTTAGTCAGCAACTGGCAATGACGCCACAGCTACAACAGGCTATTCGTTTGTTGCAACTTTCGACGCTTGAATTACAACAAGAAATTCAACAAGCGCTTGAATCTAATCCACTTCTAGAACAAGACGACGATCAACAAGATCCCGTTTTAGATGATACCTCTCATACAAAAGATCAGTCAGACTCAACAACAGAAACAACAACTGAAAACGACGTTGAAGAGTTCGATACACTGGATGCTTTAGAACAAAAAGAGATGCCTGATGATCTCCCTTTAGATACACAATGGGAAGAGATCTACACAGCAGGCACACCTTCTGGCACCAGTAATGACTATACTGATGATGAACTGCCACTGTATCAAGGTGAAACTACAGCCTCATTACAAGATTACCTAACATGGCAGGCGGATCTCACTCCATTTTCGGAAACAGACAGAGCCATTGCGATAAGTATTATCGATGCTATTGATGAAACAGGATATTTAACTGTCACAACAGATGACATCCTTACTGGAATGGGCGATGATGAATTAGAGCTAGATGAAGTCGAAGCCGTATTAAAACGTATTCAACGCTTTGATCCTATTGGTGTTGCTGCACGTGATTTAAAAGAGTGTCTTTTGATTCAGCTATCCGCTTTTTCAACAGAAACACCCTATCTTAAAGAAACGCAGTTAGTCATTAGCCAATATTTAGAATTGCTAGGTAACCGTGATTTTCGTCAATTGATGCGTCAAACGAAGTTACGAGAAGAGACACTAAAATCTGTTATTGAGATGATCCAGTCTCTTGATCCTAAGCCCGGATTAAGTATTGATACAGGCGAGTCAGAGTATGTTATTCCAGATATACTAGTAAAAAAATCAGGTGAACGCTGGCAAGTTGAGTTAAATACAGATAGCATTCCTCGCCTACGAATAAATGAGACTTATGCAGCATTGGGTCAATCGGCTCAAAATGAAAGCGATGGAAAATTTATTCGTGACAATTTACAAGAAGCTAAATGGCTGATAAAAAGTTTAGAAAGCCGAAATGAGACATTATTAAAAGTCGCTCATTGCATTGTTGACACACAGCAGGCATTTTTCGAATTCGGTGAAGAGCATATGAAGCCTCTTGTGTTAGCTGATATTGCTGAACAGGTTGAAATGCACGAATCCACCATTTCTCGAGTGACAACGCAGAAATTTTTGCATTGCCCGAGAGGAATTTTCGAATTGAAGTATTTTTTCTCTAGCCATGTGAACACTGATAGCGGAGGTGAAGCCTCTTCAACAGCAATCAGGGCTTTAGTGAAGAAACTAATCGCAGCAGAAAATCCAGCGAAACCACTTAGTGATAGTAAACTGGCCGATATGCTCGCAGAACTTGGCATACAAGTTGCTCGACGTACTGTTGCGAAGTATAGAGAGTCATTATCCATCCCGCCTTCAAATCAACGTAAAGAGTTGGTTTGAGCATAATTGAGAAGGAAGACACTATGGAACTTCAAATCACTGGTCATAATATTGAATTAACCGATGCTCTGCGTGATACCGTCAAAGCAAAAAGCGCGAAATTACCTCAGTTCTTTGACAAAATTAATAACGTTCAGGTTATCCTGAAAGTCGAGAAAGTTAATAAAATCGCGGAAGCGACCATTCAAGTTAATGGCGGTGAATTACATGCCTCTGCAGAAGCAGAAGATATGTACGCAGCAATTGATGGATTAATGGATAAACTGGCTCGTCAATTAACCAAACACAAAGATAAACTGAGACAACATTAATTCATTTCCCATTGTAAAATGGGGATACAATCGGCGAAGTTACTGCGTTGTTTATGACTCGGTTTAAACCAACGCCTAATCAATATCAGTAACGAAAAACCAGATGTCACTTTGTGGCATCTGGTTTGCTGGTCTAAGTGAATAAGACAATGAACAACGATACAAAGATGAATATTAGCGACGTACTTTCTCTGGCATGTACGCATAATAATGTACATTGCACGAGTAAAAAGCGCGCGTTAGAAATTATCAGTGAAAATGCGGCAAAAGCACTTAATTTACCCGAAACACTGATATTTGAGGCCTTACTGACGCGTGAAAAAGTCGGTACAACAGGAATTGGGGGTGGTTTAGCAATCCCTCATGGACGTATTGAAAGTGATGAAACAGAAAAAGTAGTTGGCGTGTTTCTTCACCTAAGCGAACCTATTGCCTTCGACGCTATTGATAATCAACCTGTCGACTTGTTGTTCGCATTACTCGTTCCTGCGACACAATGCAAGGAACATTTACACACACTGTCTTTAATTGCAAAACAGTTGGCAGACAAAAACTTATGTCGCCGACTACGCTCCGCACAAAGTGATGAAGAGCTTTATCAGATTATCACAGAATAACCCCTACGGGTTTAATGGGACGCGAATAGCATACAGTGGAATGATATTCATCACTGGGAATTTATAGGGGAGCTACCTCATGGTGCTGATGATAGTCAGCGGACGCTCTGGTTCAGGTAAGTCAGTCGCTTTGCGTGCGCTTGAAGACATGGGATTTTATTGTGTTGATAACTTACCTGTTGATCTTTTACCGGAGCTCGCAAAAACACTGGCTGAACGTGATGCTTCTGCTGCCGCAGTCAGTATTGATGTCCGAAATATGCCTGAGTCGCCGGAGATCTTCGAAAAAGCGCTAGAAAGTTTACCCGCTGAATATTCTCCACAACTCTTATTTTTAGACGCAGATAGAAATACTTTAATTCGTCGTTATAGTGATACTCGACGTCTTCACCCACTTTCGACCAAAAATCTTTCGCTAGAAATGGCAATTGATACCGAAAGTGATCTGCTTGAGCCATTACGATCACGCGCTGATCTCATCATTGACACCTCAGAAATGTCAGTTCATGAGCTTGCAGAAATGCTACGGACTCGCTTATTAGGCAAGCGTGAACGTGAGTTAACGATGGTTTTTGAATCATTTGGCTTTAAGCATGGTATTCCTATTGATGCGGATTATGTTTTTGATGTGCGATTCTTACCCAATCCACATTGGGATCCAAAACTGCGTCCAATGACAGGTCTTGATCGCCCTGTCGCGGCATTTTTAGATAGACACACCGAAGTTCATAACTTTATTTATCAAACTAGAAGCTACCTTGAACTTTGGTTGCCGATGTTAGAAACCAATAACCGTAGTTATTTGACGGTTGCAATTGGTTGTACGGGGGGGAAACACCGTTCAGTTTATGTTGCTGAGCAACTCGCCGATTATTTCCGCTCTAGAGGGAAAAACGTACAATCACGTCACAGAACTCTAGAAAAACGCAAATGACCCAATATCGACAAGTTGCGATTAAAAATCGACTCGGTATGCATGCAAGGCCTGCAATGAAATTATTTGATTTAGTCAAAACATTTCAATCAACCGTCATTTTACGTAACAACGAAGGGGTTGAAGCACAAGCGGATAGTGTGATTGCTATGCTGATGTTAGATTCAGAGCAAGGCAGTCAAATTGATATAGAAGTTACTGGTAGTGATGAAAATGAAGCTATTGATGCTATTATCGCATTATTTGAATCGGGGTTTGATGAAGAATAATCGTAATAGAAAACAATAGATTAGCATTTCTTAACTAAATAACCAGAAAGAGACTGTGATCACTGTCTCTTTCTTTTTTATACAGAACCGCCTATTATCTCTTATATGAGTTTAACAACACCCCCACCTCACCCGTGGGGGTGTTGTTTTGCATTGGAATAAATTGGAGTATGGTATGACAAAGCCAACAATTATCATCAACGAACTTGATGCAGAACGTTTAGATTCATTACTTGAACAACCGGCATTTGCAGATAGCCCGATTGCTGAAGCATTGAATGAAGAATTAGATCGTGCTGACATTGTTACACCAGCTGATATCCCTGCTAATATTGTCACAATGAACAGCACAGTCCGTTTTATGGACTTAAAAAATAATGAAGAACGTACTCGTACTTTAGTGTATCCCGCTTCATTAAAAGACAGCGCCACTGAACTTTCAGTCATGGCACCCATGGGGGCTGCTCTACTGGGTTTAGCGATTGATGATGAGATCAGTTGGAAGCTGCCAAATGGCCTTGAAACCAAGGTTAAAGTATTAGAAATTCTATACCAACCTGAAGCTGCAGGTGAATTACACCGTTAAGCAGAGCTGAAGGTTCGCGTCTTATTTTTATCTTCTCAAATTGAAAAGCACACGGGTAAACGCGATATCTCAGCCCATTGCGGGCTGAGATTAAAGGTTGCAATAAGTATCTAAAATTTACTCACCTGCAATACTCATTTCTGGTAATAACAACGATCCACACTGAACATTACTGCGCGTCTCAATATCATCACCCATGGTAGCAATATTTGCCCACATCTCTTTTAAGTTACCTGCAATTGTCACTTCACTTACAGGATATTGAATTTCACCGTTTTCAACCCAAAAACCGCTCGCACCACGAGAGTAATCACCCGTTACTGTGCTGACACCTTGTCCCATCAATTCAGTAACAACTAGGCCTGTTCCCATCTCTTTTAACAGCGCATCAAACGATAAGCCTTGCCCTGGAATATACCAGTTATGAATACCACCAGCATGACCATTACTTTTTAAACCCAGTTTTCTTGCTGAATATGTGGTTAATAACCACTCTTGTAATACGCCATCTTTAATAATTTCAGCATTCGTTGTACGTACACCTTCACTATCAAATGGTGTTGATGCCAAACCTCTTATTAAATGAGGACGTTCTTGAATATTTAACCACTGAGGGAAAATTTGCTTACCTAAGCTATCAAGTAAACAAGAAGATTCACGATAAATCATGCTACCACTGATTGCCGACACCAAATGACCAAAAATACCTGTCGCAACATCGGCCGCAAAAATAACGGGAGCTTTCATGGTTGGTAGTTTACGAGGTGCTAAGCGAGATAAAGTACGACGCGCACACTCTTGCCCCACCCACTCAGGTGATTCAAGATCAGCAAAACGACGACTAATGGTGTAAGCATAGTCGCGCTCCATATCTTCACCATCACGAGCAATAACACAGCTCGACATCGAATAACGTGAAGATGAATAGCTTTTTAATAAACCAAGACTATTACCAAATACACGGATTCCACTGTGACTATTAAAGCTGCCCCCTTCTGTATTAATAATGCGGCTATCGCTATCTAAAGCGGCTTTTTCTGCTCTTGATGCTAATTCAATCGCTTTATCTGCCGTAATTTCGGTAGGATGGTAAAGATCAAGGAAAGGCGCATCAAACGCTAAGAGCTCTTGATCAGCAGGCCCTGCATATGGGTCAGCTGAAGTGTAGCGCGCAATATCCACTGCGGCTTGTACGGCACGCTTGATCGCATCAGGGCTTAAATCTGTTGAAGATGCACTACCTTTACGTTGTTGTTGATAAACCGTAATGCCCAACGCGCCATCACTGTTAAATTCGACATTTTCAACTTCACCGTAACGTGTACTTACACTAATCCCCGTCGATTTATTAATAGCGACTTCAGCGCCATCACACTGTTTTGCTGCCAGCTCTAATGCGAGAGAGACAGCATCTTCAAGCTGTTTTACCTGATCTGAATTATTCATTGAGAACCATTTTTCCTAAGGAGAACACCACTTTTTACTTATTTTTAGCAAAGTAAATCAATTGACAGGTGGTCAACAAGCGATTTTCCCAGTTACAATAGAAGATATATGAATGTTATCACCCGTCGGGCTTTTGGTCATTCACCAAATCACACTCCCGGCTTACTCTGCAACAGGAATTTCTATTATGGCAAAGCAGCCTGAAGAGTGGCATTACCTCAATCCTGAATTTGACGATACATCGTCAGAAGAGGAAGAAGAGGAAGAAATCATCTGGGTCAGCAAAAGCGAAATTAAACGTGATGCTGAAGCACTCAAAAAACTGGGAACTGAATTAGTTGAATTAAGTGCTCAAGAACTAGAGCGTGTGCCATTAGATGAAAAATTATTATCTTCTATTCAACTCGCACAAAAAGTACAGCGTGAAGCACGCCGTCGCCAAATTCAATATATTGGAAAGCTACTGCGCAATGTGGATGAAGAACCAATCCGCCAAGCGCTTGATAAACTAAAAAACCGCCACAATCAACAGATCTTAGTGTTACATAAACTTGAAGATCTACGAATTCGCCTTATCGAAGGTGGCAATGAAGTGATTGAAGAAGTTGTTGCGCTTTATCCAATGGCTGATCGCCAACAATTACGCACACTGATCCGTAATGCAAAAAAAGAAAAAGAAGCAAATAAGCCACCAAAATCATTCCGCTTATTGTTTCAATATCTAAAAGATTTATCAGAATCAGCATAAAACCTGATCATCCTGAAAACGCAGTGTAAACTCTGCCTCACTGCGATTTTCAGGGGCTAATCTACTCTGAGTTACTTTTGTGTTTTATGCTCACAATGAAAACTTAATACATCTTTACCAAGCTCATTTTGAGCTTCTTGCATCAATTCCACCAAAGGTTGAAAATCACGAGAATAATGAGGAAAATGCTTAAAAACAATACTAACTGGCAATTCGATTTCTCCCACTAACGCATCCCATAACGCATCTAGGTTACCGCCAAATTTATCATCTAACTGAAATTGCAATGCAAAATCGTGGTAAAAGGCGTCTCTATCTACCAGTCGTTTAAAATCGAAGATAACCTGTTTCATTAAGGGGTAACCTTTGTCATTGTACGGTAATGATCGGTCGTGAGATAAATCAGTCCATCATTTGAATAGAGCAATCTATCACTACCACGATGACCACAATGATAATTCACGTCAGCTTCATACCACTGACGCCCCGCCTCTTCTGGTAGTTGTTTTTCACGATTCATAAAACGATCGCCTCCAATTGCTCTTCCTGGCAAAACCTCACATAAATTACCTTCTTTCGCATTCCAGCCTTGTTCTCTTGCTTGTCTTTTAGTGAGATAAAAGCTCGGTAACTGTTGATGACGTTGTAAATAGCTAGCCACTGCATTAGCTTGTGTTTTTTCATCAATAGAGAGTGGGATTTGCGCTGGTTTGTTGCTGTTGTTGCTCGACGATGCTGGAACAGAAATTGACGTTGAAGAGGAGGATACTGTCGTTTCTGGAAGTAGGCCTTTATAAAGAACGCCAAATAAAACAGCAATAACAATAATAACTGGTAATAAACGTTTACCCATAAATTAACACCTTTACTGTCGCTGAGATAAAAAACTCCATCAAAAGATGGAGTTTAATTAATACGTATAAATCACTATAACAAAAACTAAGCAGTCCCGCCTACGGTGATCTTATCAAGCTTCAACGTTGGTTGACCCACACCAACAGGGAGGCTTTGTCCTTCTTTACCACAAACGCCAACCCCTTTATCTAAAGCGAGATCATTACCTACCATAGAAACCTGTTGCATCGCTTCAATACCAGAACCAATCAGTGTTGCCCCTTTAATTGGCTTGGTTATTTTTCCATTCTCAATTAAATAAGCTTCAGAGGTTGAGAAAACAAACTTACCCGATGTGATATCAACCTGACCGCCACCAAAGTTCGGTGCGTAAATACCGCGATCAACGCTAGCAATAATCTCTTCTGGTGAAGATTTGCCTGCTAACATATAGGTATTTGTCATCCGAGGCATAGGAAGATGCGCATAAGACTCACGACGACCATTTCCTGTTGGCGCAACCCCCATTAAACGAGCATTCATCTTATCTTGCATATAGCCTTTTAAGATACCGTTTTCGATTAAGACATTGTATTGACCTGGTACACCTTCATCGTCAATAGCAACAGAGCCACGGCGACCTTCGAGAGTACCATCGTCAACAATCGTACAAAGATCAGAAGTGACTTTCTCACCAATACGACCAGAAAATACAGAAGTTTCACGACGGTTAAAGTCACCTTCTAAACCATGCCCTACAGCCTCATGCAATAACACGCCAGGCCATCCTGCGCCCAATACCACAGGCATTGTTCCAGCAGGTGCAGCAATTGCTGATAAATTGACTAATGCCATACGTACCGCTTCACGGGCATAAGTGATTGCATGACTTTCACCATCCACTTTAGTTAAGAAATAGTCATAACCAAAACGACCACCGCCCCCACTTGCACCACGCTCACGTTTGCCATCTTCTTCCACCAGAACACTAACTGAAAGGCGAACTAAAGGACGCACATCGGCAGCTAACGTACCGTCTGTTGCTGCAACAAGTACATGTTCATAAACACCCGTTAATGACGCATTCACTTGTTTAACACGTTTATCTTCAGCTCGAGCGACTTTATCTACCTCATGTAATAGCGCAATTTTTTCTTCACGAGAGAGGCTTTGCAGAGGATCGTTTAAGCTGTATAGCGGAGAATGTTGAATAGCACCTAAAGTATGGATACGACCATTACCTTTAGCTTGAACAATACTTCGTGCAGCATGTGCACTTTGGTTAAGTGCATTAAGCGTTAGTTGGTCGGCATAAGCAAAACCGGTTTTTTCACCATAAATTGCTCTAACGCCAACACCTTGATCAATATTGTAAGAGCCATCTTTAATAATCTGATCGTCGAGGATCCAAGCCTCGTGATAACTTGACTGAAAATAAAGATCACCATAATCAATTTGACGCTGTGCAAGCTGCTCTAGTGTTGATGCTAAATCATCTAAACTAAGTTTGTTTGCTTCCAACAGACTTTCGCTGACAACAGCTAAACTCATAATTCTTCTTTATCCTTAACTTTTTTGATTAAGTGGGTCAATTTCGGGCGAAAGCGGTTATGTTTTACAACCCGTATCTGCTCACGCATACCGTGTAAACTCTCAACGCCAATATTCAGCGTTAACGCACTAACAGCATCAGGGTTCTTTTTCAAGACTTTCCCCCAGCCATCAATCGCCATGGTATGCCCCCAAGTCCGACGCGTATCATGTGTACCCACTTGTGCTGGTGCTAAGATAATACACTGATTCTCAATAGCACGAGCACGTAATAAAGGCTCCCAGTGCGCTTTTCCTGTTAAACGGGTAAAAGCCGCTGGTACAGAGATTATCTCTGCTCCTTTTTCTCTTAATGCTTGGAAAAGACCTGGGAAGCGTAAGTCATAACAGATTGTTAAACCTAATTTCCCAACGGGAGTATCAACGACTGTTAGGCGCTCGCCGCGTTGATAAATAGAAGATTCGTTATATTCGCCTTGCTCGTCATCAATGCTCACATCAAACATATGAATTTTGTCATAACGAGCACGAATAACTCCCTCATCATCAAATACTAAACTACTGCTGGTAATTTGATCTGGAGAATCTCGACTAATCAAAGGCATAGAACCGACTAAGATCCACACTTTGTAACGCTGAGCCATTTTTGCAATCGCATTTTGTAACGGCCCATCACCCTGAATTTCAGCGTGTTTATGGTAATCTTTAGAGTTTGAAAAAAGTAACGCATTTTCAGGTGTTAATACCAGCTTCACTGAATCGGGTAATTGCTTAATCTGTTGCTCGATTTGCGCCAGATTATTTTTTGTGTTTTTTCCGCTACAAAGTTGCAAAAGTGCGACATTAACTTTTTTCATAACGCCTGATTCTCCTTAAGCTGACGCAGTACTTCGTCAATTTTGGGTTGTTCCATAGTTCCGGTCACATGATAACGGATAACTGAAATCTTACTCCAAAGTGGCCCCAGAACCTTTGATGCCGCAAACACCGCGGCGCCTGCAATTGGGTTTATTGCGAAAGCTGTAGCAACACCGACCGTAGCTGAAATCTCAGGGGTAACTACAACTTGTAGATCCATTTTTCGTTCAAGTAAATCCACTTTCCCATTTATCGCTATATCAGCAATAACACCATCAACACGTACACTCTCTGCATTCATAATACCTTGATTAATCGTAATTTCACTTTTAATCGAATCATACTCAAAATGCTCACTAAAAGTATCTCTAAAATCAAACTGTAATTTGCGTAAAAGTGCATCAAAACTCACCAATCGTAGTAACTTACCAGCTTGTCCGACATTGACTTTTTCTATGCGTCCTTTGCCCAAAGTTGATTTGATATCACCTTGCAGAGTAGCCAATTCAAAGTTCCACGGTGTATTACGCCATTGTAACGAGAACTCAGCAGCAAGTGGGGACTGAATAATCGGGATAATGTAACCAAAATAGGCCACCATTTCGTCAATTTCTTCGGCTTTTAATTTTCCTATTAATTTTGTCGTACTCTTACCCGTATTGTCTTCAGACCACACTCCGTTAACCGACAATTGACCGCTACTATTTTCTAATTTACCACCAGTTAAAAATAAAGCGCCCTGATTTTGTTTTAACGAACCTTCAATTTTCCCTAAAAGCAGCCCATTAACCCAACACTCCCGACATTCAAAATCAATAGAAGGAACGTTTCTTATCGAGAATTTTAATGCATTAGGATCAGAAATATTTGCCATTTTTAACGGTTTATCTTCTTGGGCAGAAGAGGTGCCATTAAAATAGAGATAATTAATATTCACTTGCCAAGGTGTTGAGGCTTCAGGAATAAACACATCACCTCGTAGTTCACTACCTGAAAATGCAAATTTTACCCCTTCTCTAACGCGCATAATTTCAGTTTGAGGATTATTCCATTTTTGCCCTGCAAGATTTAAATCAGGTAAACTGATATGCACATTATCAGGAAAAGTGATTTTATTTTCAGACGGCGTCAAAGATGAAAAAGCCATTAATGTTGGCAACCATTTATCACCCTCTAATCCTTTAAGAGCAATGGTTAAGCGTTGTTGTGAGCTTAGCTCTGGTAATTTAAGGCTAGAAGAAACAAGGTTACCTTGTAATAAACGAAGCTGTTTACCTAATCCCCATTGGCTATTAAGTTTCCACTGTTTTTCAGCATTAGCATTCACAGTTAAAGTTTCACTATTACCGCTTGCAGAAATAACAATAGGCGGTGAGTTTTTTAAATCTTGTGTTTCAGGTGCTGTTAACTTGCTACTTAATGCATTGATATTTCCAGTTAAATCAACTTGATAATCGACATCACCCTTTTCGGGGATCTTAACATTAACGTTGCCATTCCATGGAAATACACCACTAAACTTCTGTTGAATATCGCTAGGTAACCCTTGGATTTTTTGAATATCCCATTGACCTTTTAAGCCGACATCAACCTGATAATTATCTGTATCATTGTGACTGGTAAACGAGAAAGCGAGAGGCTGCCCAAACCAGTTAGCCGTTAATATATCACTCTCAAGCTTGTCATTATGATAACGAAACTGTCCACTCACACCTTTTAACGTGGTATCCATAAAATTCAAAGTGATATCATTATCTTTTAAATTAATATCACCAGAAGCCACAACCTCATCGCCATCAAATGGGATATCAAGTTTCAATGTACCATTAATTTTTCCTGCCACATTCAGTTCTTCAAGCGTATGACCAATACTCGCCATTTGAGAATCTAAAAAATACTCTTTCAACTCGTCGCCTGTGGCTTGAATATCCGCATTAATTAAGATCTTTTCCTGTTGATAGCGCTCAATCACCGCACTTAAATTCGTGGCTGTTGCCTTACCAACTTTCGCTTGTGCAGAAGACATCCATAGCCCATCATTTTTAAAATCTAGATTAATATCCAGATTAAATAATGCAGGCCATTCACTATCAAATTTAAAGGTTGCCTGTTTAACAGGGGCGTAGACTTGAAACCACCCTTTGTGGTTATCAAAAGGAAAATCGGCGGGATCACCATGGAAAATAAAGGTTCCATTATCGATATTACCCGCAATAATTGCATCCGAGAGATATTGTGTTAACGCTTTACCAACATACTCTTCTGGCAGATAACGCCATGTATCTCCTGCATTTGTGACTCTGACACCTGAGAGTATAGAAAGCCGCTGATCCTCACCTTGTTTCTCATAACGAAAATCACCTGCAACCCATGCTGATGTGGCTTGAATATCTAATCCTTCACTCCAAAGAGATAAGTTATCTCCAGAATGAGTCCAATAAACCGTGCCTTTCCCTTTTTCAATATTCAAGGGGGCTTTAAACAATTTACCGGTGTCTATTTCACTATTTTCTAGAGTGAAATTAAGCTCACCGCGTTGCATACTGCCTTTTAATTGCCCACCAAAGTGTTGTACTGAAGGGATCTCTTGCCAACGCTTCCAACTCACATTTTTCCAAGAGAGATTAATTGCGCTTTGCTCAAAGTTTTCCGGTGTGAGATCTAATGCAAAATCATTAACCACACCAGAAAATTGACGATACTGCCATTGACGAACAAAATCGGGTGTTAAAAAAGAGAACAGTGGCAATACAGCATATAATCTATCTAACTCAATATTTTTGGCGCGAATACGCCATGCTTCATCATGCTGTTTTTCTTTTGGTTGATAAAGAACGGCTAAATAACCATCAGGCCACTCTTCACCATCCATTGTAATTTTTCGAGTATAAGGAACATCCGCAAGCCAACCATTTTCTTGCCTTCTCATACGTAATATTAAATCTTCAACATTTAATACGTGCGTGGTTCCATCATTACTCCAGTCCATTTCACCTTGATGAATCTGCAACTGACTGCCAGTAATACGCCCTTGAGTAATTTCAATCCAATTAGACAAACTGGCTTTGGCTTCACCTACTCCACTGTTATTTTTTACCCACTGACTAAGCCAAGGTGAGATATCAATATCATCTGCGGTAAGAAATACTTTACCGTTATCAATTAAACCATTTTTTGTGGTATAGAGATCAAGGCGTACCTTTAAACCTCCATAATGATTAATCGGTGTATCAAGTGTGACTTCACCTTGAGCGCGGTGACGATTTGTCTGATTTAACCACATCAATTCAGGTACATGTAATGTACTGGTGTCTCCGGAAGGGGTTAAAAACACAAAACGGCTTTCAATCAGTTTAAAGCGATCAAACTGTTCAAGGAAAATTGAAGAGATATCATCAGGTTCAGTTAACGTTATATCTCCACTTTGCCCAGTAAAAATAGGGTTATGGTAATTAACATATAACTGTTCAAAGGTCAGTTCACGAAATTGAAGACGAAAAGCGAATAATGAACGCCAAACATCAAAAGAAAAAGTGACTTTTTCTGCCGTAACGTTCACATCTTTATGAGTAATATTCAGCCCTTCTACTTGAATATCAGGGCCAAAATTCTGCCATTCCCCGATGATCTTTGTCATTGAGACGGGGCTATTGAGTTGCTTTGTAAGATACGATTCTATTTCAGGGCGATAACTATCTAAGCGCGGCAGAAAGTAACGAAACCCACTTAATACCAAGGCAAAAACGATGAGGCAAAAAACTGTTATCACTAACAGGTATTTAGGCAGCCGCTTCATTTTTGTCTCCTTTCTGCCATCATATTCATTAGGAAGGCGAATCCATTACATCATCACCACATCAAATTGCTCCTGACTATAAAGTAGCTCAGTTTGCACTTTTACTTGTTTACCGACAAAAATTTCAACCTCTGCTAATGCATGTGACTCATCGCCTTTTAATGCTTCGGCAACTGCTGAGGAGGCGTAAACTAAGAAGCGATCTGCATCAATCGTTTTATGCACACGCACTATTTCACGTAAAATTTCATAACATACCGTTTCAACTGATTTTACCGTACCTCGCCCTTGGCAAGTTGGGCAATCATCACAAAGAACATGTTCGAGGCTCTCCCGCGTTCTTTTACGCGTCATCTCCACTAAGCCAAGTTGAGAAAAACCATTAATCGTGGTTTTCACTCTATCTTTACTTAGCGCTTGTTCAAGTGATGCTAATACTCTGCGTTTATGTTCATCATTATTCATATCAATAAAGTCAATAATGATGATACCGCCTAAATTACGTAACCGTAATTGACGAGCAATGGCTTGGCTTGCTTCAATATTCGTATTAAAAATCGTTTCTTCTAAATTACGATGACCAACAAATGCCCCTGTATTGATATCAATAGTGGTCATTGCTTCAGTTTGATCGATAATCAGATAACCACCTGATTTCAACTCAACTTTGCGCTCTAAAGCCCGTTGAATTTCACTTTCTACACCGTAGAGATCAAAAATAGGCTGATTGCCTTGGTGTAATTCAAGTTTAGCGGTTAATTCAGGAATATATTCACCAATAAATTCCTGTAATTGATTATAGGTTAATTTAGAATCAACTCGTATGCTATCTAATTCAGAACCAGCAAAATCACGTAAAATACGCTGTGCTAAAGCCAGTTCACCATAAATTTGAATACGGGTTTTATTTCTTTTCTTACGCTCAATGATTTTATGCCATAGGCGTTTAAGAAAAGCGGCATCTTGCTTAATTTCATTTTCGCCGACGCCTTCAGCGGCGGTACGGATAATAAAACCGCCATTTTCATCGCAATACTCTTCAACAAGTTGCTTTAAACGCTCACGCTCTTCTTCACTGTCAATTCGCTGAGAAACACCGACATGAGATGCACCCGGCATAAACACTAAATAGCGAGAAGGTAATGTAATATCGGTAGTAAGCCGAGCGCCTTTTGTTCCTAAAGGATCTTTAACCACTTGTACAATTAAGTCTTGCCCTTGATGCACCAGTTGCGCAATATCACGAACATTAAATTTTTTCTGCTCTTCACCCGCAATACATTCAGTGTGAGGCATAATATCAGAAGCATGTAGAAAAGCGGCTTTATCTAGCCCAATGTCAATAAATGCAGCTTGCATCCCGGGTAATACGCGACTTACCCGACCTTTGTAAATGTTTCCGACGATACCTCGTTTCGCTTCTCTTTCGACATGAATTTCTTGAAGTATGCCTCCGCGAATATAGGCAACACGAGTTTCAGATGGCGTCACATTCACTAATAACTCAGCTGTCATGAAATCTCCTTCTCATTAGCTAGAGACGAAAATTGAGCTATCAAGGCTTCGGTTTCAACAAGAGGCAATCCGACAACAGCATGATAACTTCCCTCAATCCGTTGAACAAAACGGCCTCCTTTTCCTTGAATACCGTAAGCGCCAGCTTTATCCATTGGCTCGCCTGACTCAATATACGCGCTAATTTCACTCTCTGTCATCTCTCTAAAAGTGACGTGAGTGACGACTAATTGACTCAAGGTGTGTGTTCTATTAGAGATAGCAATTGCTGTCATCACTTGATGTGTTGCGCCTGATAATGAACGTAGGATTTGCGCAGCATGGGCTTTATCCCGAGGTTTTTCAAGAATATGACCATCATGAACTACAATAGTATCAGAGCCCAAAACGGGATAATCATAAGGAGCTTGTCTTACACCTTCTTGTGATTTCTCTCTTGCCAAACGAAGAACATACTCTTCTGGTTTTTCACCTTGTTGCCAAATTTCATCAATTGCTGGCGTAATAATACTAAATTCAACATCTAATAACGCGAGAAGTTCACGTCTTCTTGGTGAGCTGGAAGCAAGGTAAAGCGTGGTCACAAATAATGTCCTCATGACGGTAACGCAAAAGAGACCGCCATGATCCAATAACTTAGTGAACTAAAAACTGGTGACGGATTTTGCGAAGCAAAAAATAAAGCCATGGCCAAAGAATACCACTGACTGGACTATTCCAGAATACTTGAGGGTGAAAAGTCACTGGTGAAAGTAAAAATTCCGCCCAAAATACAGCAAGATCGACAACGACAACACTTAACATCACCACTAAGGCTTGTTGCCATAACGCTAAATTACAAAAAAGCTGATATTTAAAGGCGATAACATAACTCACTAAAGTATAGGCCAATGCATTGACCCCCAAGGTAGTTCCTTGGACTAGATCTATAATCATCCCCAAAACAAACGCGGTTCCGACACTGATACGATGAGGAATTGCTGTTACCCAATAAATAAGAAATAACATAGGCCAAATAGGTCGATAGACTTCTAACTGCTCTGGCCACGGCATAATTTGTAACACTAATGCGACAAGAAAAGAGAGCCAAACAACCCAACGCCCACGACTTTGATATGGATTCATCGTGTCTACCTACTTCTTGTATTATTGGTATTAGCAGGTGTATTTGTCGCTGGTGTCACAGTTCCGTTAGTTTCTTCAGCCGTATTACCTAATGGCTCTTGAGACATAGAACGAGGAAGCGGAGGCCCTGCTTGTTCATAATTAGGTAAAACTTGAGGCATCAGTTGCATTAAACGCTCATTCGCCGCGTGATAAACCTCGGAAGGTAGAGGCGGCTCTCCCGTTTTATCTGATGTATTCCATAATAAAAGCAAATAGCGTAAACGTTGTAACTCTGCTGAAGGTCGAACATTGATCACGGAGTAAGCCCGCTGATTATCCACTTTAACTGAAGAGACCACACCAACAGGATATCCCTCAGGGAAACGTCCCCCCAACCCTGATGTCACTAAAACATCACCAACACGGATATCAATATTGGCTGGTAATGCTTCTAACAATAAATCATCGGCACAGCCTGCACCAGAAGCTATAACTCGAATATCGTTACGCAAAACTTGTACAGGCAATGCATGAGAAGTGTCACATATTAATAGCACACGACTCGTAAGCTCACTTACGGCAATAACTTGTCCTACAACACCTTTATCACTAATGACAGGTTGCCCTTCATAGACACCATCGTTGGTTCCTTTATCAATAACCACTTGATCTCGATACGGCGTGCTATTACCAGACAGTACTTGTGTTACTGTCATTTGTTCATTTTGGCGCAGTGGTGAACCAAGTAATTCTCGTAAACGGGCGTTCTCTTGTTTAAATTGCTCTAATAATTGGCTTTCTCCGCTACGCACTAATAGCTCTTTTCTTAACGCTTGATTCTCAAATTGTAAACGCTCACGTGTAGCAAATGTTTCTGAAATTTGATCAAGGAAACGGCGTGGGCCATTTGCAAGAAAATAGAAGGGACTAACAGCAGTATCAAGATACTGGCGGACTTTAGAAAATGCACCAATACGATTATCAGCAATCAATAAAGAGATTGCGACAACCACGGCGATTATTAATCTTAGTTGCAGGGAAGGGCCCCGACTAAAAATTGGCTTCATAAACTCTAAGATCACTCACACGGAGAAGTAAAAGAACAGGCGTTAATATTCTCACCAAGGGGGAATCCATTCTCCCTTGTTAGAATTAATCTCAATCTTCGCTAAACAGATCGCCACCGTGCATATCGATCATTTCTAATGCTTTACCACCACCACGAGCAACACAAGTCAGTGGATCTTCAGCAACAATTACAGGAATACCTGTTTCTTCCATTAATAAACGGTCTAGGTTACGTAATAATGCACCACCACCGGTTAATACCATACCACGCTCTGAAATATCAGAAGCTAATTCTGGCGGACATTGCTCTAATGCAACCATGACAGCGCTGACGATACCCGTTAATGGCTCTTGCAAGGCTTCAAGAATTTCATTGGAGTTTAATGTAAAGCTACGAGGTACACCTTCCGCAAGGTTACGACCGCGAACTTCAATCTCATTGACTTCATCAGAAGGGTAAGCTGAACCGATATCGTGTTTAATACGTTCTGCCGTTGCTTCACCAATCAGTGAACCGTAGTTACGACGCACATAGTTAATGATCGCTTCATCAAAACGGTCACCACCAATACGAACAGAAGAAGAGTAAACGACACCGTTTAATGAAATCACGGCAACTTCTGTTGTACCGCCACCAATATCGACTACCATTGAACCTGTTGCTTCAGAAACAGGTAAACCTGCACCGATTGCCGCAGACATAGGCTCTTCAATTAAGAACACTTCTCGAGCACCCGCACTTAATGCTGATTCACGAATAGCTCTGCGCTCTACTTGAGTGGCTCCTACTGGTACACAAACTAATACTCGAGGGCTTGGACGCATAAAGCTATTGTTATGAACCTGTTTTATGAAGTGCTGAAGCATTTTTTCGGTTACATAAAAATCAGCAATCACACCGTCTTTCATTGGACGGATAGCAGCGATATTCCCGGGTGTACGCCCTAACATCTGTTTGGCTTCATGCCCTACAGCTGCAACACTTTTTGATGTGCCAGCGCGATCTTGACGAATAGCGACAACGGAGGGTTCATCGAGAACAATACCCTGCCCTTTGACATAAATAAGGGTATTGGCGGTACCCAAGTCAATAGACAAATCGTTGGAAAACATGCCACGAAATTTTTTAAACATACGAAAGGATAATCCTGCAAGCCGGGACGGAAAAATCCGTCTACTCTATCAACCACAATAAGTAGCGACAAGGCGCGATTCACTACTTAAATTAAAGTGGACACGTAAATAATCATAAAGGCACAATATTCTACGTTACTTTTCCCAATTGGAGCAGAAAAAAACTGCATAAAAAGGGGCTAATTAGAACGATTAACGCATAATTTCGATCCTACGCTGTTCATATTTAACTTATGTAACAATACAAACAACGCTCATATCAATAAAGAAAAATCTCACTTCGTTGCCAAACTGTGACTCAAAAGTCTCGTTGCAAGTTCAAATAAAATTTATTCATTTGAATAAGCACAATCACTCTATTGATATTAAATGGTGTTTCATCAGCAAAATTTGACTGAGATAACAACCAAAGTACCCACCTCGAATACTTCTAAGGCAACACATTATCTTTATTTCGAGCAACAAAGAGAAATGCTAATTTTTATCCAATCGTAACTCATTAACGATGTTATCTAATTACCAAGATATAAAACTCAGAATAATCTCTGTGCCAATAAACGTAGAAACCCCGTTTATACACTAAAAAAGGATTATTTGTCTCATTATTACAATAGATATTGTGCACAATCACGACGAGACCTAAAAAATCACCTATCATGACACAAGATAGAAATCGATGAGGGGTCAAAATGAAAGCATTATTAGTAGAACAAAATGACAATAAACTCAGTGCTAGCATACAAAGCATTGATGAAAAAAGCCTGTCTATTCATGAGGTTATTGTCGATATTCATTACTCAACGCTTAACTATAAGGATGGGCTTGCTATCACAGGCAAAGGAAAAATCCTCCGTCAATTCCCAATGATACCTGGTATCGATTTTTCAGGTATTGTTCATCACACCGAAGATCCTCGTTTCCACATTGGCCAACATGTCTTATTAACAGGCTGGGGAGTAGGTGAAAGTCACTGGGGAGGCCTTGCACAAAAGGCTGGAGTAAAAGGTGATTGGTTAACTGTCGTACCAGAAGGGCTTTCTTTAAAAAATGCCATGATCATTGGAACTGCGGGTTTTACTGCCATGCTTTGTGTGATGGCATTAGAACAAGGCGGTATCACGCCTGAAAGTGGTGATATATTAGTCACTGGCGCCAGTGGTGGTGTCGGAAGCACTGCTATTAGTTTACTAACAGCATTAGGCTATCAAGTTACCGCATTGAGTGGCAGAGCGAGTAACCATGACTATTTACGCAAGCTTGGTGCTAAAAATATTATCACTCGAGAAGAGTTTGAACCAGCGGGAAGAGCTTTAGATAAGCAACGCTGGGCAGGTGCAATTGATACCGTAGGTGGGCAAATTCTTGCTAATATTTTGTCACAGACAAACTATAACGGCACAGTGGCAGCTTGTGGATTAGCGAGCGGTTTTTCTTTACCAACAACTGTCATGCCTTTTATTTTACGTAATGTTCGTTTACAAGGTGTTGATTCTGTTTATTTCCCAGCAGAAAAACGAACTCAAGTTTGGCAACGTTTATTAAAATTACTACCAGAAACGTTTTATCAACAAGCAATGACAGAAATTACACTTGATGAAGTGCCACGTTATGCTCAGATGATTATGGATAATCAAGTAACAGGCCGCACCTTAGTCAAACTCTAATTCCCCGTTTTTATCTGCTTATTTTTGGCATTAATTCACCTTAATTAGTGCCAGAACAAGCTCCTCTGCGTGTCAAACCGATGTTAAATCGTGATCTACATCACATTTATGATATATATTGATGTTTAGCATCAAAGAAGCTCAGATTTCCAGTGACATCAATAAATAACGTGATGTTATGATTATTTTTTAGGCACCTGTTTATTTTGCTTTCTCACGTTTACAATCTTGTAAAAACTTTTAACTTTTCATCAAAATAAACCCTTCATTCCCTGATTAGACCAGTATTTTGCTGTTATCTTCTGTGAAATGTCTATAATGTCGGACTTTGTGATATGTATCGTAGCATTGGATGCAATAAAAGATGACAAAACGAAAAGCACAGGTTATTTTGTCATTTCGTTGACGAATTGACGGAGATAGAAGCATAATGTCGGAAAATTTTCATATTTTGCTCCTGAATGGTCCGAATCTAAACCTGCTTGGAACAAGAGAGCCGGAAACCTACGGACACTTAACTCTGGATGATATCGTTCAAAGTTTGTCAGCAGATGCTCAGGCATTAAATGTGAAACTCAGTCATTTTCAGTCTAATGCTGAATTTGAGCTGATAAATAAAATTCATGCAGCTCGGGGTAATGTCGATTATATATTAATCAACCCTGCAGCTTTCACGCATACCAGTGTTGCACTGCGTGATGCATTATTAGGGGTGAATATTCCATTTATTGAAATTCACCTGTCCAATGTCTACAGTCGGGAGCCTTTCCGCCACCATTCATATCTCTCTGATATCGCAACAGGCGTAATCTGTGGATTAGGTGCAGAAGGTTATCGGTTTGCTTTACAGGCAGCGGTCAACCGTTTGTCTTAATAAAAAACATCAAAAAGAGTACGGAATCAACTCATGGATATTCGTAAAATTAAAAAACTGATCGAGCTAGTCGAAGAGTCTGGCATTTCTGAACTGGAAATCTCTGAAGGTGAAGAGTCAGTACGTATTAGTCGTAACTCTGGTATTCAGGGTCAAATGGCTCCTCAGCAATATTTTGCGGCACCAGCGGCTCCTCAACCTGCATTAGCAAATGCAGTTGCGCCCGTAGCGCCAGAAACACCAGCGGCTACACCAACGCAAGAAATCAGCGGTCATGTTGTTCGTTCACCAATGGTCGGAACGTTCTATCGCTCACCAAGCCCTGAAGCTAAGAAATTTGTTGAAGTCGGTCAGCAAGTCAATGTAGGCGATACTCTGTGCATCGTTGAAGCAATGAAAATGATGAACCAGATTGAGTCTGACAAAGCGGGTGTTGTTAAATCTATCCTTTGCCAAGATGGCGACAACGTTGAGTTTGACGCTCCACTCTTTGTTATCGAATAACGAGGCAGGTCCATGCTAGAAAAAATCCTCATTGCCAACCGTGGTGAGATAGCACTGCGTATCCTAAGAGCATGTAAAGAGCTTGGGATAAAAGCAGTTGCCGTTCACTCCACAGCAGACCGTGATTTAAAACACGTTCTGCTGGCAGACGAGACTATCTGTATTGGTCCCGCTGCTTCAGCAAAAAGTTACCTAAATATCCCTGCAATTATTGCAGCGGCTGAGATCAGTGGCGCACAAGCCATTCATCCAGGATACGGTTTCCTGTCTGAAAATGCTGATTTCGCAGAGCAAGTTGAACGCTCAGGCTTTGTTTTTGTTGGCCCAAAAGCTGAAACCATCCGCCTAATGGGTGATAAAGTTTCTGCTATTGAAGCGATGAAAAAAGCAGGTGTTCCTTGTGTACCAGGATCAGACGGTCCTTTAGGTAACGACACTGCGAAAAATATTGAAATTGCTAAACGTATTGGCTACCCAGTTATCATCAAAGCTTCTGGTGGCGGTGGTGGACGTGGTATGCGTGTTGTTCGTTCTGAAAAAGATCTGGAACAATCCATCACAATGACGCGTGCGGAAGCAAAAGCGGCATTTAGCAACGACATGGTATACATGGAAAAATACCTTGAAAATCCACGTCATGTTGAAATTCAAGTTATGGCTGATGGTCAAGGTAATGCTATCTATTTGGCTGAACGTGATTGCTCAATGCAACGTCGTCACCAAAAAGTAGTTGAAGAGGCACCAGCACCGGGTATTACCCCAGAAATCCGTAAAAATATCGGCGAACGCTGTGCGAACGCATGTATTGAAATCGGCTATCGTGGTGCAGGTACATTCGAATTCCTGTATGAAAATGGTGAATTCTACTTTATTGAGATGAACACCCGTATTCAGGTTGAACATCCAGTAACAGAGATGATCACAGGCATCGACTTAATCAAAGAACAGTTACGCATTGCATCTGGCTTACCTTTATCAGTAACCCAAGATCAAGTTAACGTTCATGGTCATGCAATTGAATGTCGTATCAACGCAGAAGATCCAAAAACGTTTATGCCAAGCCCAGGTACTATTACTCGCTTCCACTCACCAGGTGGATTTGGTGTACGTTGGGAATCGCATATTTACGCAGGTTATACAGTTCCACCTCACTATGACTCAATGATTGGTAAATTGATCACTTATGGTGAAACACGTGAAATCGCGATCTCTCGTATGAAAAATGCGTTGGCGGAACTTATCATTGATGGTATTAAAACCAATATTGAACTGCACCAGTTCATTATGAATGATGAGAATTTCCAAAAAGGTGGTACAAACATTCACTACCTTGAAAAACGTTTAGGTTTAGCTGAGAAATAATCTTTCTCACTTCACCAAAAAAGGCATAGTTTATTTACTATGCCTTTTTTATTACTGATATGCTCATATCGCTCTGAAATATTATAGCAAGAAATCATATTCTCAAGTTTCATTATTCTTGCTCAAAATGCGCCATATTTATGGCGAGTATTTCAACACTTCATTTCTTAATTAATAGACAGCCTCATCTCTATGGGTATTATTCTATTAAATAGATAATCAACAATAATCATTTTAAAACAATAAGATAGTTTACCTTTAATGCTCTCTCATGACTTTGTGATTAATTTTCACTGAATCAATACTCACTTTCCCGTACAATCCTCCCATTCATTTTTAACCCTAGTAAGATTGGGAGAACAGATGGACAAACGTTTTGTTCAGGCCCACAAAGAAGCCCTTTGGGCCCTAATTTTAACTTTTATATATTTGTTAGGTTGGTTAATTACCGCCTATTTACCAGATAACACACAAGGCATGACTGGTTTACCGCTTTGGTTTGAGCTTTCATGCTTATTCCTACCTGTTTTGTTTTTTCTGCTGTGCTATCTGATGGTACGCTATTTTTTCAAAGATATGCCGTTAGGAGATGAGCATGACGATGCAAACTGAGGTCATAGTGCCACTGATTGGCTACCTTCTGCTGGTCTTTCTGCTGTCGGCTTATGCTTATCGTAAACGTGAGAAAGGCGAGTTTCTTAACGAATATTTTCTTGGTAACCGTTCAATGGGTGGCTTCGTGCTAGCCATGACCATCACTGCAACTTATGTTAGTGCGAGCTCCTTTATTGGCGGACCGGGTGCGGCTTATAAATACGGTATTGGTTGGGTATTACTTTCGATGATCCAACTTCCCGCTATTTGGCTTTCTCTGGGGGTTTTAGGGAAAAAATTTGCTATTTTAGCACGCCGTTATAATGCAGTTACCTTGAACGACATGCTCTATGCTCGTTATAAAAGCCGTTTCCTCGTCTGGTTTGCTAGTTTAAGTCTGTTAGTCGCCTTTATCGGCGCGATGACAGTACAATTTATTGGCGGAGCACGCTTACTAGAAACTGCAGCAGGCATTCCTTATGAATTCGGCTTGCTGATCTTTGGCATCTCCATTGCGCTGTATACTGCGATTGGCGGATTTAGAGCCAGCGTATTAAACGATGCCTTACAAGGCCTTGTGATGCTGCTTGGTACATTTATTCTTCTGTTTGCCATTATCTATAAAGCAGGTGGATTAGATATTGCGATACAAAAACTCAATACCATCGATCCTGCATTAACCTCTCCTCAAGGGGCTGATGGGATTTTAACGGGCCCGTTTATGGCATCATTCTGGGTACTTGTCTGTTTTGGTGTTATTGGTTTGCCACATACTGCGGTACGTTGTATCTCTTACAAAGACAGTAAAGCCATGCATAAAGGGATCATTATTGGCACAATCGTGATGTCATTATTGATGTTTGGTATGCACTTTGCTGGCGCATTAGGTCGGGCAATCATTCCTGATCTAACTGTTCCTGATCAGGTTATTCCAACATTAATGGTTGCGGTATTACCGCCTATTGCTGCAGGTATTTTCCTTGCGGCACCTATGGCTGCTATTATGTCGACGATAAATGCGCAACTGTTACAATCGTCAGCAACTTTGGTCAAAGATCTCTATCTCAATATCGCGCCACATGCGATCACTAATGAGAAACGGATCTCTCGTTTATCGAGCCTTTCAACCTTGATCTTGGGTGTGTTACTACTGTTTGCTGCATGGAACCCACCCTCAATGATTATTTGGCTTAACTTACTTGCTTTTGGTGGTCTACAAGCCGTTTTCTTATGGCCTTTAGTTCTTGGGCTTTATTGGGAGAAAGCGAACCGTTATGGCGCTATTGCCGGCATGATCACAGGTGCCACACTCTATGCCACCTTGGCGACATTTAATATCCAGATAGCGGGATTCCATCCCATTATTCCATCACTGTTATTAAGCTTAGCCGCATTTCTTGTGGCTAATCGATTTGGAGAGCATACTCTGCCTCAATCAGCATCATTACAGTGAATTCGTTTTTAAAGAGACTAATTATGCCTTGGATACAATTAAGACTTAATGCAACCGCCGCTAATGCAGAAGCTATTGGTGATGAATTGGTTGAAAGCGGTGCCGTTTCAGTGACTTTCCAAGATAGTCACGATACCCCTATTTTTGAACCTTTACCTGGTGAAACTCGCCTTTGGGGTGATACTGACGTTATCGGTTTATATGATGCAGAAACTGACATGAAAATCGTTGTGGCGATGTTAGAAAATACGCCATTACTCGGTCAGGGCTTCCTGCATAAAATTGAACAACTCGAAGATAAAGATTGGGAACGTGAATGGATGGATAATTTCCACCCAATGCGTTTTGGCGAGCGTTTATGGATTTGCCCAAGCTGGCGTGAAGTACCAGATCCTAACGCCGTAAACGTCATGCTAGACCCTGGTCTTGCATTTGGTACAGGTACCCACCCAACTACCTCATTGTGCCTTCAGTGGCTTGATGGTTTAGATTTAGCGGGTAAAACGGTTATCGACTTTGGTTGTGGTTCTGGCATTTTAGCTATCGCGGCATTAAAACTAGGTGCAGCAAAAGCTATTGGTATTGATATCGATCCTCAAGCTATCCAAGCAAGTCGTGATAACGCGCAACGTAATGGCGTTTCTGACGCCCTCACACTGTATCTTGCAAAAGACCAGCCTGATAACCTCGCGGCAGATGTTGTTGTCGCGAATATTTTAGCCGGTCCATTGCGTGAACTTGCACCTGTTATCAGTACACTGCCTCGTCAAGGTGGACACCTAGGCCTTTCTGGTGTGTTAGCAACACAAGCAGAAGGTGTAGCTGCTGCCTATGAAGGACTATTTAACTTAGATCCTGTTGCCGAAAAAGAAGAGTGGTGCCGTATTACCGGTGTGAAAAAATAACGTAGAATAAATATTAACCAAAATGAGATAATCTCATTACGTTAAAATTTTACTTAATTATTGTTTATCAGGCATTAATCACACTTTTGCCTGATAAACTCGACTTAGTTCCACTTGTTTATCAATTCTATATTATCAAATTTTAATTTTCTAAAAACACATAACATTATGTTTTTATTGATTAAATAATAGATTTATAAAAAATCAAGTATAAAAAAGTAACTTTTTTTCGCAATTTGGTTAAACTTTGTCCTTTCATATCTGGTAAAAAATGCGTAATATACGCGCCCTTGCAGTCACAGTTTGGCCCTCTTTTCATCTATGCGAATCGGACAGTATCAGTTAAAAAATTGCCTTATCGCGGCTCCCATGGCTGGCGTTACAGACCGACCTTTTCGGTCGCTTTGCTATGATATGGGTGCGGGTATGACAGTTTCTGAAATGCTTTCTTCCAATCCTCAGGTTTGGCAGACAGACAAGTCTCGGTTACGAATGGTACATAGTGATGAATTGGGGATCCGCTCCGTACAAATTGCAGGAAGTGATCCCGTTGATATGGCGGCAGCTGCGAAAATAAACGCAGATAGTGGCGCTCAAATTATCGACATCAATATGGGTTGCCCTGCAAAAAAGGTGAATAAAAAGCTAGCCGGTTCAGCATTACTTCGTTATCCCGACCTTGTCGCAGAGATCCTCTCTGCTGTGGTTAACGCGGTAGATGTCCCTGTTACTCTCAAGATCCGTACTGGCTGGTCACCTGATGAACGTAACTGTGTAGAGATTGCCAAATTGGCTGAACGTTGTGGTATTCAGGCTCTCACTATTCATGGACGTACACGCGAGTGTTTGTTCAAAGGGGAAGCCGAATACGACAGTATTCGGACAGTTAAGCAGAGTGTTTCTATTCCCATTATTGCGAATGGAGACATAACAGACCCGCTAAAAGCCAGAGCAGTATTAGACTACACTGGAGCCGATGCTTTGATGATCGGTCGCGCTGCTCAGGGAAGACCCTGGATCTTTCGGGAAATCCAGCACTATCTGGACACAGGTGAACTGTTGCCCCCTCTGCCGATTGCAGAGGTACAACAAATAATGCAAAAGCATGTGCGTGAGTTGCACGACTTTTACGGTCAAGGCAAAGGAACTCGCATTGCACGCAAGCATGTCTCTTGGTATCTCAAGGAACATGCCCCTGATGACCAGTTTCGGCGCTCCTTCAACGCCATAGAGGATGCCAGCGAACAGCTGGAGGCGTTGGAAGCATATTTCGAAAATTTTTTGCGTAAATAAATAAAAGAGCTGACAGAACTATGTTCGAACAACGCGTAAATTCAGACGTACTAACAGTTGCCACCGTAAATTCACAAGATCAGGTGACCCAAAAACCTTTACGTGACTCAGTTAAACAAGCACTGAAGAACTATTTTGCTCAATTAAACGGTCAAGATGTTAATGACTTATATGAGCTAGTATTGGCTGAAGTTGAACAGCCATTGTTGGACATGGTTATGCAGTACACCCGTGGCAACCAAACGCGTGCAGCGCAAATGATGGGCATTAACCGCGGCACACTGCGTAAGAAACTGAAAAAATACGGCATGAACTGATCCTAGTCAGTTAAGTCTATTTTTATAAAAAGCCTTTTCTGGTTTCCAGAAAAGGCTTTTTTGTTGCCTATTTTTCACGCTTGCTCTATAACATAAATCATTAAGTTACCAAATATGGTAACGTTCTCTTTTGTATTTCAATAAAATAACTGAGTAAAAGATCACTATACTCATTCTATTTCTCTCACAAAATAATAAGAGCAAGCTAATGAATAAAGACATCGTAAGTGTGATTACAGGTGATATCATAGACTCTAGAAACATCACACCTGAAAACTATGATGTTATGCTCTATACCTTGGAGCAGACAGTTCAATTACTCTCAGAACAGCTACCACTTAAATATGACAGGTATCGCGGTGACTCCTTCCAACTTGTTTGCTTACACGCTTATGATGCCATTAAAGTTGCTATCGTTATTCAATTAGCACTGAAAACGTCAGAACTAAACATCAGTGCTCGTCAAAGTATTGGTATCGGTAAAATTAATTCATTGCGTAATGATATTAGAACATCAATGGGTGAAGCCTTTATCTTATCGGGCGAAGGATTAGATAAGATGAAAAGTGAAATATTAACAATATCTACATCAGATAAAGAATTTCAAAAAAACATTACTTTAGTGACTAAATACTTAGATATACAACTTAAAGAAATAACTCGAGCACAAGCGCAAGTTTTACTTAAATATATAGTTAATGAAGATAAATCTCATTATGCTATTGCCAGTGAATTAAAAAAATCGAGAAGTAATATTACACGATTATTGAACGCTAGCCACTACCAGTTAATAGATGAATATATTCAATACTTTAATTATTTAATTAACAAGGCTTATTGATATGTATAATTTTACGCTTCTTATTTCTCTCTATATTGCTCATATTGCTTTTGATTTTTATTTACAACGTGACTGCTCCCCGCCCTGTCGGGCGAGCTTCCCACTTCTTAGACCGCAACCGTCTGTGTGACGGATTTACGCTGGCCTCC
>NZ_PENZ01000051.1 GCF_003144395.1 Proteus faecis
GAGGAGGTGCATTCTACATCTTCCTCATTCAGTGTCAAGCGTTTATTTTCAAGGCTTTTCACTTTTTTTCTTTGTTCTCTCGGCTAACTCACTTAGCGTGGTTTGCCGTGACAACGAGGGCGCATTATAGGGAGTTTTGTGAAGCTGGCAATACTTTTTTTGAGTTTTTTTACTGACCGTTGAATTTTCAATCAAATTGCACTTAAAGTGCCAGTTTTCTAAGCGATTCAAAACCAAAGCCCGCTAAAACAGGTTTTAATAATTCACTATTCTCATCTTCTTTTAAGCAATAAGCGAAGCTAATTTCATTTGAACCTTTTATTTTCGCTTGATTTACGACCAACCACGCAGTTCTTCGTGCAATTGCAGCACCAGAATCGATAATTCGTGTGCCATCAGGTAAAACAGAAAGAAGTTCATCAGCTAATAAAGGGAAATGTGTACAACCTAATACCACAGTATCCGGTGGTTCTTTCATTTTTAGCCAAGGTGTAAGGATTTTACGAAGCGCATCTAAAGAAACGGATTCACCATGAAGTTTTTTCTCCGCTAGCTCCACCAGCTCAGCCGAACCCAAAGAGTGAACTTTGCAATCAGTCGCAAAGCGTTCAATAAGTTCATGGGTATAAGGACGCTTAACTGTTGCTCTTGTTGCTAATAATCCAACCACGCCATTACAGGTTAATTTAGCTGCCGGTTTAATAGCAGGTACAACACCCACAATAGGAATATCAATAAACTTAGCACGTAAAGCAGGGAGGCTCACTGTGCTTGCTGTATTACAAGCAATAACAATGGTGGCGAGATCATGCTTTTCAGCAATCGCGCTAACTATTCGAACAACACGGTCAATAATGAATTCTTGTGATTTCTCACCATACGGAAAAGCTTCATTATCGAAAACATAGATATAATGAGCATCCGGTAATTTTTCACGGATCTCACGATAAACAGATAAACCGCCAACCCCTGAATCAAAAACCAATACAGTAGGGTTAGCGGTAAGTTGTACATCAGAAGTTGTAGCTTCCTGTAAGGAAGTATTCACGTCCTGGCGTGCGATAGCCATAAGCTGTCTCATAATCTTTATCAAACAGGTTGGCTATTCTACCACGAATTGAGAGATGTGATGTAATAGGATATGACGCAGTTAAATCCCAAATACTCACACCACCTAAAGAAACATTCTCATTAGTTCCATAATCTTTATCTGTCCGTTGACCGATATATTGGTAAGTTACCCCCATATCGAGTTTTTCTACTTGCCAATCAAGCTGATATTTCAGTTGTTGACGCGCTCGACGATCAAGACGTTGGTGCGTTTCTTTATTTCTTGCATCTATATATTGATAATTAAAGGTATGATGGAAAACCCATGTATCCATTTCCCCTGTAAATTCGGCACCTTTAATTAACACCTCGCCAATATTATGATTTTTCCAACCTTGATTAGGATCTGACTGAATAAGATTATTAATTCGGTTTCTATATGCTGTTAATCGCCACGTTAAAGGCCCCGTTATGCCTTCAAATCCACCTTCCCACTGTTTACTTTTTTCAGGTTGTAAATCTGGATTACTTCCCCATTCACTATAAAGTTGCATCAATGTTGGTGCTTTAAATGCTGTACCATAACCCCCTATCACGCTATAGCCTTCAACAAACTCCCACGCTAAATTAGATTGCCACGTAGTATGCCAATTATATTCAGAATGATGATCAGAACGTACCGATGCTTCAGCAATCACATTGCCTAACTTTTGCTGTCCGGTTAGATATAAGCCTGTATTATCGAAATGTTCTTTATTAGGAAATCCGTTAGAGCCTTCTTTAACAGATTGACGTTGCCAATCAACACCACCACCAATACTGCCACTGCCTAATAGAAGGTGATTACCCCACTGCACATTATATTGCTCCGAATTAGTAAAACGGCTTCCTTTACCATAGCGACCGTAACGGGGATCATAGTCATAATCTTTGGTGTAGTTATAGCTGGCATTTAAAGAAGAAGAGTAATTATCACGATGAAACTTTACACCACCATCATAGGTACGACTAAAGAGAGCTCTTGTATCCGTTAACGTTTTATTATAACTGTCATAATAAGCATCATACGCTGTGCGATTATCGAAACCATAAGCCCGTGCATATAAAGAAACATCATCGTTAACATCGTGGTTAACACCTAACCACAGAGATTTATTCATAAAACCATCGCGATCGGGTTGCGGATGTCCACCAGTATTGCCATTCGCCTCTACATCATAACCTTTAGTATAGAGATAACTGCCCGCTGCAGTTAATGTCGTTCTATCACCGACTTTCTGTTTTATAGAACCATCATATTCTTGATAACCATGCGAACCCATTGTGGCATTAAGCGTTCCTCCTTCTGTTTTTCTTTCTGTGAGGATATTAATCACGCCACCAATTGCATCAGAACCATAAACAGAAGAGCGAGGCCCTCTTATATATTCAATACGTTGAACAAGAGAAAGGGGAATTTGGCTAATATCAGAACTACCAGATACATTCGCCTGATTTAAACGCACACCATCCACTAAAATCAGCACGTGGTTTGAATTTGTACCTCTGACAAATATTGAGCTTTGCTGCCCTATTCCACCGTTTTGCCCCACATCAATACCGGGCATTCTGCGTAACACATCAATAACACTATTACTCTGCCAACGATCGATCTGTTCACGTTCAACAACAGTGATAGGCGCTAAAATAGACGAGTCAGGCTCTTGAAAGCGGTTTGCTGTCACACTTAATGTATCGCTGTTATTCGCAAACGCACTAAAACTGCCCACCATTACACTCAACGCTATATTTGAAATAAGAAAAACTTTTTTATTATTCATGAAAATCTGCATCCAACAGAATAAGTAGCAGGATGCCGCCCAAATTAAATAAAACGCGTATTTAATTAAAGATGCGACAGGTCTTCGGCAGGTCTTCGGACTCTAGGTTAAATAAACAATTTTGTGTATTTAAGATAATGACTTCCCACGGTACTTATTAAGGTAC
The DNA here is from genome assembly GCF_003144395.1 of Proteus faecis. GTDB lineage: Bacteria > Pseudomonadota > Gammaproteobacteria > Enterobacterales > Enterobacteriaceae > Proteus > Proteus faecis. The sequence goes on from NZ_PENZ01000051.1 coordinate 3,037, forward strand.
TTGTAGTGTCTTTTATTATCCTTGATCCTATTACCGCTGCGCGTCAGTTCTGGCTTTGCACCAGATTCCCTTTTCACTCCTATTAGGAGACCGAATAACTATGCTACGATTTCAAATCCACTGAGTCCAGAAATTGAACATGAAGAATACTGGACATCTTCATGAGGATCTCTACAATTTCGCTCGCTTAATTTTATTACTGCCAAAAAAGGCGAGATACCATGCAGAATTCATTACCAACGCAAACATATCAGTCTCAACTGAATGAAAAAACACAACGTTTACAAACAATGATGGCACCTTTTAATGCGCCTGAAGCAGAGGTTTTTTCATCACCAGAACAGCATTATCGTATGCGTGCGGAATTCCGTATCTGGCATGAAGAAGACGCGCTCTATCATATTATGTTTGACCAAAAGACTAAGCAGCGTATTCGTGTTGACCAATTTCCGGTTGCCAGCCAACTGATTAATAAAATGATGGTTGTCTTGTTGGCAGAAATAAAAGATAAACCAACACTCAGAAAGAAACTGTTTCAGATTGATTATCTTTCTACGTTGAGTAATAAAATTATTGTCTCACTGCTTTATCACAAGAAAATTGATGAAACTTGGCAACAAGAAGCAATGGCATTACGCCAATCATTAATTGCTCAAGGTTTTGATGTGCAATTAATCGGTCGTGCATATAAAACAAAAATTATGCTTGATAACGATTTTATTGATGAAGTATTACCCGTCGCTGGCAAAGAGATGATTTATCGCCAAGTTGAAAATAGCTTCACGCAACCTAATGCTCAGGTCAATATTAAAATGTTGGAATGGGCATTAAAGGCAACGGAAAATGCAAAAGGCGATCTGCTTGAGCTGTATTGTGGTAATGGCAACTTTTCATTAGCACTCGCGCGTAATTTCGATCGTGTACTGGCAACTGAAATTGCAAAACCTTCTGTTTATGCCGCGCAATATAATATTGCAATGAATCATATTGATAATGTGAAGATTATTCGCATGTCTGCGGAAGATTTTACTCAAGCAATGAATGGTGTAAGGGAATTTAAACGCCTAGAAGGGATTGATTTAAAAGATTACCAATGTGAAACCATTTTTGTTGACCCACCTCGTAGTGGTTTAGATGAGAAAACAGTAGAGTTGGTTAAAACTTACCCTCGTATTTTATACATTTCTTGTAATCCAGAAACACTGTGCCAAAATTTAGAAACCCTAACAAAAACACACAAAATCAAAAAGTTAGCTTTATTTGATCAATTTCCATATACTCATCATATGGAATGTGGCGTGTTATTAGAAAAAAGATAACTGCATATTTCACTTGTTATAGATAAAAAATCCCCAATAGTACGAATAAAAACAAAAACACCAGCAAGATCACTTGCTGGTGTCAAAATTTCGCTGTGTTTACAACAAAGAGATAAGTACAGACTAGTACTGTTCTGCTTGTGATGCTCTCTCAGCTTCCTCTGCCTGTATACGTAAACGTTGACGATGTTTGAACTGACGATAAATCCATAACGCAACGATGACAATACAAACTGAAGAGAAGAAATTTGAACCCCATTCAGGGTTAACGGTTCTGGTGTAAGCGTTATAACCGAATAAGCCTAATAAAAAGAATGAAAAAATCAACTTAGGCATTCCATCAGTCATCGGTTGATTTAAATAGCGCTGATATAAACAGTAAACTGCCAATATTAAACTGATGAGTGGGAAAACCGACCACGTCTCAATCAACGGATTAAAAAAGCTTGAATATGTACCATGTAAAGCGACACCAATGACTGTGGCAAGTAATAGCGTGCTTTTTTCACAGCGATTTTGTTCCATCATTTGTCTCCTTTCTGATGCGTTTTTTTCTTTATCTCTGGGTTATCTTGTTGAGGTATTTGCGTTTCTTGCTCACGTCGATACCAATAATAGGCACCTTTAGCAATCATTCGCAGTTGTATAACTAATCTTTCTTCTAATTGTTGACGCTTTTCAATATCGATATCCAGTGCTTCTGCGCCTGCACTAAATACAATAGTGACCATTGCTTCAGATTGCATTTCTGTAAAATAGCGTGGCATATGACTCTCTTGCTCAAGATAGTCTGCCAGTTCTGCAATAAAATGTTGGATCTCTCGTGCGACAGCCGCACGAAACTCAGCAGAAGTCCCAGAACGTTCACGAAGTAATAATCGAAACGCATTAGGATTATTACCAATGAATTCCATAAAAGTTGCTACTGATGTTCTGATAACGCTACCGCCTTTCGCAATACGTTGACGTGCTTGGCGCATTAATTGACGTAACATCAATCCACTTTCATCAACCATGGTCAGCCCAAGTTCATCAACATCTTTAAAATGACGATAAAATGAGGTGGGTGCAATACCAGCTTCTCTAGCCACTTCTCGTAAACTTAGACTTGTAAAGCTACGCTCGGCACTGAGTTGGCTAAAAGCTGCTTCAATTAAAGAGCGACGGGTTTTTTCTTTTTGTTTAGCTCTGATGCCAATATTATTACTCACAGAAATCCTGATAATCCTAATTTGGTTTATACTCAATATATCAAACTTTGTTAAAAAAGCAGTGCGTACAATCATCTCTCAAGACACATTCTCATAAAAACTCAACAAAGTGTGACTAATGCCCTTAATGTCCGTTGGGCTATTATTCATTGTAATGTTAATATAGCGTTGTCGGTTTGTATAAAACAGGTCTCTTCCTATGCAACATTCTCATTTCGATGCAATTGTGATCGGTTCAGGTCCTGGTGGTGAAGGCGCGGCCATGGGGCTTGTTAAACAAGGAAAGCGCGTCGCAGTTATAGAACGTTATAACAAAGTTGGTGGGGGCTGTACTCACTGGGGAACCATTCCTTCAAAAGCCCTACGTCACGCAGTAAGTCGTATTATCGAATTTAATCAAAACCCGCTTTACAGTGACCAATCTCGTCTGATTAACTCCTCTTTCTCCCAAATACTTCGCCAAGCCAGTACCGTAATTAATCAGCAGACTAAAATGCGCCAAGGTTTTTACGAACGTAATAATTGTACGATGTATTCAGGTGAAGCTGCATTTATTGACGAGCACCGGATCAGCGTGCGTTATCCTGATGGCACTTGCGATATTCTTTCGGCTGATAGTTTTATTATTGCAACAGGCTCACGTCCTTATTGCCCGCCAGATGTCGATTTTTCTCATTCTCGTATTTATAACAGTGACACTATTCTCGATTTAGAGCATGAGCCTCATCATGTCATTATTTATGGTGCCGGTGTTATTGGTTGTGAATATGCCTCTATTTTTAGAGGATTAAGAGTAAAAGTAGACTTAATTAATACTCGTGATCACCTATTGTCTTTCCTTGATCAAGAGATGTCTGATGCACTTTCTTATCACTTCTGGAATAACGGCATTGTTATTCGTCATAATGAAGAATATGAAAGCATTGAAGGTGTCGATGATGGGGTTATTGTTCATCTAAAATCAGGTAAAAAAGTCAAAGCAGATTGCCTACTTTATGCGAATGGTCGAACAGGAAATACAGACACTCTAGGCTTAGAGAACGTGGGTATCAAAACAGATAGTCGTGGACAAGTTTCTGTTAATGCACATTACCAAACCAGTTGTGAACACATTTATGCAGTCGGTGATGTCATTGGTTATCCAAGCCTAGCTTCAGCCGCTTATGATCAAGGCCGAATTGCGGCTTTGGCTATCACAACTGGTAAATCAGAAACACATTTAATTGAAGATATTCCAACGGGGATCTACACCATTCCTGAAATTAGTTCTGTTGGTAAAACAGAGCAGCAACTCACTGCAATGAAAATCCCTTATGAAGTGGGACGCTCTCAATTTAAACATTTGGCAAGAGCACAAATTGCAGGCATGAATGTAGGGAGTTTGAAAATTCTCTTCCACCGCGAAACCAAGCAAATTTTAGGTATTCACTGCTTCGGTGAACGTGCTGCTGAAATTATTCATATCGGTCAAGCAATTATGGAACAAAAAGGTGAAGGCAATACTATCGAGTATTTCGTTAATACCACCTTCAACTATCCAACAATGGCTGAAGCCTATCGTGTTGCGGCTCTTAATGGTTTAAACCGCTTATTTTAATGCGTTTTGTTTTTCTGCATAAAATGCGGTCATATGTTCACGGATTGTCTCTGCTAATTGTTCATAACGATTACGCAAAGGCGATCCGGGACGATAAACCAAAATAATAGAACGTGATGGATTAGGATCTGTACATTCTAGATAACACACCCCATCACGCTTTTGTTCTTGAGGGACGGATAAATCAGGTAATAAGGTAATTCCACTACCGGCAGCGACCATATTACGTAGGGTTTCTAAACTTGTTGCTCTAAAATGAGTATCTTCTTTTGCACCCGCTTGGAAACAGAACCCTAACGCTTGATCGCGTAGGCAGTGTCCATCTTCTAACATCAATAAACGTTGACCCGCTAAGTCACCCATCGGCACAGATCCACGTTCATGCCATGGATGTCCTTCATAAATAGCTAACTTCATCGGCTCTTCAAATAAAGGCACTTCAATAAACGGCGCACTCTCTTTTACCATTGCTAAAATGGCACAATCGAGTTTTCCGCTATCTAATTGAGCTAATAAGCTATGAGTTTGTGCTTCATGAAGATACATCTCTAACTTAGGATAGTTTTTATGTAATTCAGGAATGATGTGAGGCAATAAATAAGGACCAACTGTAGGGATAAGCCCGATATGTAAAGGCCCGGCCATACTTTCACCTTGCAATGAAGCCATTTCTTGTAGCACTTTGACTTCACGTAAAACGGTTTTCGCTTGATCCACCAGCAATAAGCCTTGTTGAGTAAACAAAACCTTACGGCTCGTTCTTTCAAGTAACATTACACCGAGTTCATCTTCAAGTTTACGAATTTGACCACTTAATGTTGGCTGGCTCACATGGCAAGAATCTGCCGCCCGACGAAAATGTTTATGCTCAGCTAGAGCCACCAGATATTCCAAGTCACGGATATTCATTGCAGATCCCACATTTATTGCTGATAGTTAATGACTATAGATAATATAGTAACTGATAAATTTTTCTATCAGTCGAATGTTATTCTGTCTCTCTTTTTCGATATTATCGGCAATTTAAAATAAAAAAACAGAGTGAGATTCACCCTGTTCTTTTTTAATAACAGTAAGTTGTCTTAAATAAACTCTTTTCTTATTTATTTATATTTAAAACTTCTTTGGCTTTTGCTATCGCATAAGCGACCTGTTTTTGAGAAACACCACCTTTGGCAAGACGTTTATCCAAACAAGATTGGAGCGATAAAATATCGTACACATCAATCATAATTTTACTGTTAAACATCTGTAATTCAGAAAGAGGAAGTTCTTCAATCGCTTTACCTTGCTCAAGGGCGCAAACAACCACTTCACCCACAATATGGTGAGCTTCACGAAATGGTACACCTTTGGCAACAAGATAATCTGCCAGTTCAGTGGCATTAGCATAACCTTGTTTCGCGGCTTCTTCACAACGAGGACGACGAATTTGGATCCCATCAAGAACAAGGGTTGCCATATGCAAACAATCAGACCATGTATCGATAGCGTCAAACAACCCCTCTTTATCTTCTTGCATATCTTTATTGTAAGCGAGAGGTAGACCTTTTAAGGTCATCATCATACCCGTTAATGCACCTTGTACTCGTCCACATTTCCCACGGATAAGCTCAAGTGCATCTGGGTTTTTCTTTTGTGGCATTAATGATGAGCCAGAGGTCACTTTGTCTGATAATTCAATAAATCCCGCTTCACCACTATTAAAGAAAATAAGATCTTCTGCAAAACGAGATAAATGCACCATACCAATAGCTGCAGAGGATAAGAGCTCTAAAACATGATCACGATCGGATACGCTATCTAAGCTATTATTGGTTGCACTCGCAAAACCTAACCATCCCGCTAATTGTTCACGATCGATATCATAAGCCGTTCCAGCTAAAGCCCCACAACCTAATGGACTGATATCTAAACGTTTTAATGCATCAGCTAGGCGACTTTCATCTCTGGCTAGCATTTCATTGTATGCTAAACACCAATGTGCAAAAGTTATTGGCTGAGCACGCTGTAAATGGGTGTAACCCGGCATTACCGCATTTTGATTTTGTTCTGCGGTAATAACTAAGGCTTTTTGTAGCTCAACAATCGCTTGGCGAAGATGAATCACTTCTTCTTTACACCATAATTTTAAGTCTGTAGCGACCTGATCATTACGGCTACGCCCCGTATGTAGTTTTTTACCTAAATCACCCACTTTGGCAATAAGCTTACTTTCAACCCAACTATGGATATCTTCTGCATCACTTTGCAAAATAGACTGAGGGTTTGCCGTTACTTCTTCTGATAATTCATTTAAAGCTTGCTCAAGTTGAGCTTGTTCATCTTGTGATAACACACCAACGGTGACTAACGCTTTAGACCAAGCTACTGAACCAAAGATATCCTGTTGTGCCAGTCGAAAATCAAACCGCAGTGAATCATTGAATTGTTTAAACCGTTGATCTGCTTCCTGACTAAAACGTCCACCCCAGAGTGCCATAATCGCTTCCTGTATTTGTTCTGTATAATAAAAAGAGTGAGAGTGATGCTTATTCGCACCACTCTATTGTCTTACGTTATTTCTTGCTCAATGCACGAATACGTGATGGCAGAGAATATAGACGGATAAAACCTTCAGCATGGCTGTGGTCGTAAACTTCGTCTTCACCAAAGGTTGCAAACTCTTCAGAGTACAGGCTGTTGTCTGATTTTTTCTGAATTGCATTCACATGACCTTTATAAAGCTCTAACACCACTTCACCATTCACATCTTTTGCCAGTGCTTCAGCAGCAGCTTGTAGTGAAGCACGAATTGGCGTAAACCAACGTCCATCATAAGCGACATAAGACATCTCTAAGCCTAATTGCTGACGCCATTTAAATGCATCTCTATCAAGGACAAGTTGTTCAACACCACGCAAAGCCGCCATCATGATAGTTCCCCCTGGGGTTTCATAGCAGCCACGAGATTTCATTCCCACTAAACGGTTTTCAACAATATCAATACGTCCGATACCATGCTTCACACCTAATGTATTTAATGTATCTAAACATTCAAAAGGTGATTGTGTTTTACCGTTTACTGCGACAACTTCACCCGCTTTTACTGTAACCGTGACTAATTCTGGTGTTTCTGGGGCTTTCTTAGGATCGACGGTCCATGCCCAACAATCTTCATTTGAGGCATTCCACGGACTCTCTAATACCCCTCCTTCTGTTGAGATATGCCATGCGTTTTCATCACGGCTATAAATTTTCTCTAGGGTTGCTGTTGTTGGGATATTACGAACTTTTAGATAATCCAATAACGCTTCACGAGAACGTAAATCCCACTCTCTCCAAGGCGCAACCACTTTCAGTTGTGGAGCCAGTGCCGCATAAGTGCTTTCAAAACGAACCTGATCATTACCTTTACCCGTTGCACCATGAGCAACAGCATCAGCACCTAATTTTAAGGCTAGTTCAACTTGTGCTTTAGCGATAACAGGACGTGCCATTGAAGTACCTAATAAGTAGCTACCTTCATATAAAGCCCCTGTTTTTAATACTGGGTAAACGTAATCTTTGATAAATTCTTCACGTAAATCGACGATATGACACTCAGAAGCCCCTGATGCCAATGCTTTTTGTTCTACACCAACTAAATCATCACGGCTTTGACCCACATCTGCCACAAAAGCGACAACCTCGCAGTTATCATAATGTTCTTTTAGCCAAGGAATGATTGCCGATGTATCCAATCCGCCAGAGTATGCCAATACAATTTTCTTAATACCTTTAGTCATAGTGATAACCTTCAATTCCCAATTTGTTTAAATCCGCCAACTATCAAATAGCGATAAGATTTCTAGAGTGATTTTTTAAGCTAAAATACGAGTTCCTACTGCAACACCATTAAATAATGTCGTCAGTTTTTCAGCATGGCGCCAACTTGCGATTTCAACAGGTCGTCCTAGCGTTTTAGCCGCTTCCAATGCTGCGTTTACTTTCACTATCATGCCGTCAGTAATAATGCCTTGATCGATTAACATCTGTGCTTTTTCAGCTGACATCTCGGCAATCTTCTGACCTTTACCATCTAAAATGCCACTAACATCGGAAAGCAGGACTAAATCAGCGCCTAATGTTTCAGCAATAGCGGTTGCTGCTTGGTCAGCATTCACATTCATCAGCTCACCTTGTTCTGTCATACCAATAGAACTGATAATAGGTAGATAGCCAGCACCCAATAGTAAATTGAGTAAATCAGGAGAGCCGGGATTGGCCTTTCCTACATGGCCTAACTCTTCATTAATTTGAGTCACTTTCGCTAATTGCCCATCCCCCAAAGAAAGCCCCACGCCATTAAGCCCAAACTTAGTTGCCCACGATAACAAGGTTTTATTGGCACTTCCGGCAAGTGCTCCTGTGATGATGTCTATCTGATCAGCAGGTGTGACACGAAGCCCCTGTTTTTTCACCACAGGCAATTGCAATTTACCCATCAACTCATCCACTAAACAGCCACCACCATGCACGATAACTAAAGGACGAGAATACGTTGAGCGATACTGTTGTAATGCGGTGAAAAACCGCGTTAACGCTTCTTCATTATCAAGGAGCACACCACCCAGTTTGATAATTAATGGTTCCATGAAACTTCCCTACTCATTATTTAAATAAGTGATTCGGTTTCATCGAAACCAAACCGAATATTCATACATTGCACTGCTTGTGCAGCAGCCCCTTTCAACAAGTTATCTTCAACACCGACGACAATCAGATGTTCACCTTGTTGAGCAAACCCAATATCACAGAATGCTGTTCCTACAACGGCTTTTAATGCAGGTAACCCTTTTTCATAAACACGCACTAATGGTTTATCTTGATAAGCATCTTCAAAAACCTGTCTGACATCCTCTTGTGTCACGCCTGTTTTTAACTTACAGGTAATAGTGGCTAAGATCCCTCTGGCAAAATTGCCTAAATGAGGTGTAAAAATCACATTGATACCCAGATGTGTTGCAATTTCAGGTTGATGACGATGAGTAAACACGCCATAAGGTTGCAAACTCACTTCACAAAAGCTACTGGTTAAGGAGGCTTTTCTACCTGCGCCACTCACCCCGCTAGTCGCATTAATAACTGGCCACTGTGCTGTATCTAAAAATCCCGCTTCTACTAAAGGTTTTAATGACAGCTGAGAGACTGTTGGATAACACCCTGGCACAGCAATTAATTGAGCCTGGCTAATCATGTCAGCATTCCATTCAGCCAGCCCATAAACTGCCTGTGATAACCAATCAGTATTTTTATGCTCAAATCCATAGTATTGTTGATAAAAATGCTTGTTTTGTACTCGATAGGCACCAGACAAATCGAATACCACACAACCTTGCTCTAAAAAAACAGGGGCGATGTCATGGCTGACTTCATGAGCCGTTGCGAGAAAAACGATATCAATGTTTTCAGCGGCTTTAGCAACATCAACCATCGGCTCAAGTGGGAGATCCACTAAGCCACGATATTGTGGATAAAGTTCAGAAAAGCACTTTCCTGCATCTGCACTTTGAGCGGATACCATCAGTCTGCTCAAATTCACATGAGGATGCTGCTGAAGATAGGCGGCTAATTCAGCGCCAGTGTAACCACTTGCTCCTACAATCAGAGTATTTAACATGTCATTCTTACCTTGTACTATGAACACAAACCGATTAATGTATTTTTATTCAAAAAAAGTGCATGAATATTGATACTATTATGAAGAAAGGCTGTCAACAGTGAATATTAAATTACCTACATTTATTGAGATTTATCGTCAATTAATTGCAACACCCTCTATCAGTGCTACAGACGCTAAAAACGATCAAAGTAATGAAGCGCTGATTAATCTGCTTGCTAATTGGCTGGAAACATTAGGTTTTTCAATTGAAATCCAACCCGTGCCCGAAACACGAGGTAAATTTAACCTTCTGGCAACATTAGGAACGGGAAAAGGTGGATTACTACTCTGTGGTCACACTGACACAGTACCGTTTGATGAAGGCCGTTGGACACAAGATCCTTTTACGCTGACAGAGAAAGGAAATAAGTTATATGGCTTAGGCACTGCTGATATGAAAGGCTTTTTTGCCTTTATTCTTGATGCATTGCGGGATGTCGATACTAAGACCTTAACTCACCCTCTCTACATTCTTGCTACCGCAGATGAAGAAACATCAATGGCAGGGGCTCGTTATTTTGCCGCTCATACAACAATCCGCCCTGATTTTGCCATTATTGGCGAACCCACATCACTAAAACCTATTCGTGCACATAAAGGGCATTTATCAAATGCAATACGTATTACAGGGCAATCAGGGCACTCTAGTGATCCAGAAAAAGGTGTGAATGCAATAGAACTGATGCATGAATCTATTACTCACCTGAGTACACTGCGCGATACGTTAAAAACTCGCTATAACAACCCTGCGTTTGTTATTCCTTATCCAACGATGAACTTTGGTTATATTAATGGCGGTGATGCAGCAAATAGAATTTGTGCTTGCTGTGAATTACATATGGATATTCGCCCACTACCAGGATTAACATTGCAAGACTTGGATGATTTACTTCACGAAACATTAGCGCCAGTCAAAGCACGTTGGCCAGGTCGTTTAAGTGTTGAAGCGTTACACGATCCTATTCCGGGTTATGAGTGCCCAACCGATCATAAAATGGTCGCCGTGATCGAAAAACTGTTAGGTGAGAAAGCGCAAACTGTGAATTACTGTACTGAAGCGCCGTTTATTCAAGATCTCTGCCCTACCTTAGTTTTAGGCCCAGGTTCTATTGAACAAGCACATCAGCCTGATGAATTTATTGATATGGCATTTATTGAACCAACTCGTGAATTAATAGGGCAATTAATTGAAAACTTCTGTTTAACAGAGAAAACGCAATAATAAAAGTTAATAGAGTCTGGTCTATTTCTCTTCAATTTATACTCAAAATAATTTGAGTTGCAGGTAAGCGACTAACTGAACGTAGTCCCCCCTGCAACTTGAAGTATAACGAGTATAATTTAACGACTAACGTAACCAATTAGTTTTGGCAAGTTGTACAATCTCATCACCACGACCATTAATGATCGCTTTCATCATATACAAACTAAAACCTTTAGCCTGTTCAAATTTAATTTCAGGAGGCATAGAAAGCTCTTGTTTTGCGGTTACCACATCCACAATTACAGGGCCATCATGTTCAAAAGCTTCTTTAAGCGCATTATCTAGATCTTCACCTTTTTCTACTCGAATACCTTTTATACCAGACGCATTAGCAATAGCAGCAAAATCCGGATTATGTAAATCTGTACCATCCGTTAAATAACCGCCGGCTTTCATCTCCATCGCAACAAAACCTAATACACTGTTATTAAAAATAATCACTTTGACCGGCAAATTCATTTGAGCTAATGAGATAAAATCACCCATTAACATAGTAAATCCACCATCACCACACATTGCCACAACTTGACGCTTTCTATCTAACGACTGCGCACCAATGGCTTGAGCCATCGCATTTGCCATAGAGCCGTGATTAAAAGAGCCCAGTAACCGACGTTTTCCATTCATTCCTACATAACGAGCCGCCCATACTGTTGGCGTTCCTACATCACAGGTGAAAATAGCGTCATCATTTGCTAATTCACTTAATCGACGCGCTAAATATTGTGGGTGAATGAGTTCACGATCACTGGGTTGTGCTAATGCATCCAGATCTTGCCGTGCTTTGGCATAATGTTTTAATGAAGCATCAAGATGAGTTGTGTCGGCTTTCTCTTTTAAACGAGGTTGTATCGCATTCAGTGTGGCTTTAATATCGCCAACCATCGCCATATCGACATGACAATGTGAACCAATACTACTTGGATTAATATCGATTTGAATAATATTGGCTTTTGATGGATAAAATGCGCGATAAGGGAATTGCGTACCTAATAACACTAACGTATCAGCATTTTCCATCGCATGATAACCCGATGAAAAACCAATTAATCCTGTCATCCCCACACTGTAGGGGTTATTCCACTCAATGTACTCTTTCCCTCGCAATGCATGTACAACAGGAGCTTTTAATGTTTGAGCCAATTTAATCACTTCATCACGAGCTTGAGCACATCCGGCACCACACATTAAGGTGATATTTTTTCCATTATTCAAGGCATCGGATAATTTTTCGATTTCGAAACGATTTGGCATGATGAGTGGAGACTGCAACGGATACCAGTTTTCATGCGCATCTTCTGGAGCAGGTTTTAGTGCAATATCTCCCGGTAAAACAACAACCGAGACCCCTTTTTTCAAAATAGCGGTTCGCATTGCAATGGCAAGCACTTGAGGGATCTGCTCTGGATTTGAGACTAATTCACAATAATGGCTACATTCGCGAAAAAGTTCTTGAGGATGTGTTTCTTGAAAATAATTACTACCAATTTCAGCAGAAGGAATATGTGCAGCAATGGCTAACACAGGAACATGATTACGATGGCAATCAAAAAGTCCATTGATAAGATGTAAATTTCCTGGTCCACAAGAGCCTGCGCAAACCGCTAATTGGCCATTAACTGCCGCCTCAGCTCCTGCAGCAAAAGCAGCCACTTCTTCATGGCGAGTTCCCATCCACTCAATGGTTCCCATCTTTCGCAAGCTATCACTTAATCCATTGAGAGAATCGCCTGTCACGCCCCAAATACGTTTTACACCTGCATTATGGAGTACTTTAGCAATATAGGTTGCAACTGTTTGCTTACTCATGGTGATGTTTTTCCTCAGTTTTGGGTGAATTGTGCCTCTGCGAGCTACATTTATCTCCTTCCCATATTCTGTTTCTCTTCCTCATCAGCTTGCAGAGAAAATAATCTTACTAACTCAAATATAAAGAATAACACCAATCACTATAATGTCACTGTGAAGATAAGATCCGTCCTTAAAAATACAAAGAATAAAATATCACTTCCAAATACATTCATTAAATTTATAATAACCGCACCAAATAAGAATATCTCTCATTAATAACTTATTATTATTTGCTAAAGTGTAGACAAATTTTTATTATGGGATTATTTTAATAATTAAAATAATTTTTAATTATTATTTTTCTCATTACATCTTTATTAACAATTAAGCTGACTCATTTCAGCCTTACTCACTGTCTTTATTAAAAAATTTAACTTTCCTCTATTTGTTAATAAATTTATCACCATTGCATTATTTCATGCTCCATGAAAAATAGGTATGAAATAAACATGACATTGGTCACGCTACCTTTTGCTTTTTGTCCTCTAGAATAAAGCCTGATTATTTTTCAACGGAGATTAACGGATGGACAAAAGTAGAAGTCCGATAAAGGTTTTCTTTATTAGTATTCTGGCAGTCCTTTTCTTAATTTTTATTTCACAATATGTCATTGGTAAAAAAGAAATTAAGATTGGCATTGCGGTAATACCTATTTTACCAATGTTATTTGCTGTAATTATTGGTATGTGTATATCTGCTGGATTTACCCGTAAAAAAATTAAAGTATGGGGTAAATTATTTACAGAAAAAGAAGAAGGCTTCTGCGGTAAAATGGTAGGTTTCAGCCTACTTATTTTAGGCACACAATATGCAGGAATGATTGTTCCTAATATTAAAATGATTTTAAGTGTCGGTATTCCTTTATTTGTTCAGGAACTCGGTAACTTATTACCAGTATTAATTGCGGTTCCATTAGCCATTAAATTTGGATTTGGTCGTCGTGCAATTGGTGCTTGTTCATCTATTAGCCGTGAACCTTCTATCGCTGTTATTCAAGGTAAATTTGGTACAGGCTCTCAAGAATATATTGGTGTATTAGCCATTTATTTATGCGGTTCTGTTATCGGTACTTTATGGTTTAGCGTATTAGGTAGTATTGCACCATTAACTGGATTACATCCACTTGCTCTTGCCGCCGGCTCTGGCGTGGGTTCAGGTTCAATGTTAAGTGCTGCATCAGGTGCATTAATTAATGGTCTTGATGAAGCATTAGCACAGCAAGTATTAAGTGTTGCCGCTGCATCTAACTTATTATCTTCAGCATTAGGCGCACTGTCATTAACCTATTTAGGTTTACCTCTTTCAGAAAAAATTTATAAAATTTTCACCAGAGGCAAAACTGCATGAAAAATATAATTATTGATATGAAATTTGTATTCGTTGCTATTTTACTGGCAATGTTTACTCAGACGTTAACATCAGGGATCGCTCTTTATGCAATGTGGGATAGCTTTATTGCTATGTCATTAGTGGTATTTATTTCACTCGTTGCAAAACATTATTTACCTTCATCTTTACCAACATTTGCTTATGCAACAATTATCGGGATACTTATTTGTTTACCCGAAACTCCGGTAAGAGATTTCTTTATTAGCTCTATTGGTAAAGTTTCTTTCTTATCTTGTTGTGTTCCTTTATTAGCATTTGCTGGTTTATCCGTTGGTGGTCAATTAGAAGAACTTAAGAAAATGTCATGGAAAGTTATTCTTATTTTCATGATTGTTTCAACTTGTTGTTTCTTTGGGGCATCAATCGTCGCGCAAATTGGATTTACTATCCAGGGAGTTATCTAATGAATAATATTTATAATGTCAGTGAAAAACTCTTTCAATTAAATGACTTTAGTAAAAAAACACGACAAGACCTGCATAAAATACCTGAGCTATCAGGTGAAGAATATAAAACATCTAAATATTGTCGTGAATTAATGGAAAGTTTCGGTTATCAAATTAAAACTTTTGATGGATATACTGGTTTTACCGCAGACTTAATTGTTAATTCTGAATTTCCATTAATTGCTATCCGTGCCGATATGGACGGATTAGAAATGCCAGACTTAACAAATAACGAACATAGTTCAATTCACCAAGGTTGTGCACATAACTGTGGTCACGATACTCATATGACCATGGCATTAACCAGTGCTAAGTATCTTGCCGAAAATAGAGAAGAGATGAGCGCGAACGTTCGCTTTATTTTCCAAATGGCTGAAGAAGATATGCGTGTACCTGGCGCTGAAAAAATGGTTGAACTAGGTTGCATGGAAGGCGTTGATGAAACTTATGCACTTCATAACGATGCCGCAATTGAAACGGGTTGTGTTCGCTTTAATGATGGTGTGATGTCATCTTATGGCTCTGCATGGACATTGGATGTTTATGGTGTTTCTGCCCATGGTTCTACACCACACAAAGGCTTAGATGCGATTCGTGAAGCAACGCGCTTAATTGATTATATGGATTATGTTGTTGCGAAAAAAACAGATCCATTTAGCCCAGCAGTCTTTGGTTGTGGCATGATCAATGGGGGAACAATCCCTAATGCATTAGCTGATCACGTACAAGCTCGTGGTACTATCCGTTCTATGGATGAAAATACCGACCAAGTACTGAAAGCAAGTTTTGATGAAATCGTTGCACGCAGTACAGCGGGTGGATTTAAAACCACATTAAGCTATAGCGGATACCCAGCTGTTGTGAATCATCCAACTGCACATCAGCATTTATTAGATGCGATGCGTAAATTCTTACCAGAAGAGAATATTGAATCAAACGGTAAGCCAATGACAGGCAGTGAAGACTTTAGCTATATGGTTAATGCCACAAAAGGTAAAGTCGGTGCAATGTTCTTCTTAGGAAGTGGTAATCAAGCGAAAGGTATTAATAATTACCTTCACGCAAATCCTTATTTTGTCGATGATGATTGTTTACTAGTCGGTGCTCAGATTTTTGTTAATATTCTGACTCGTTAATCTCTTATTATTCTGCCTTAAGCCCGTTATTGCCCCCGCAAAAAACGGGCTTTTTTATACCTGATTCCGGTATCTATTCTGCAACGCTATTATTTACATTTACTGATCGTAAATCAGGTAATCCTTGGTATACCTCTTTGCTGTGCCATTGTGTTTCCCACTGATCTGGCATCTGAATAATATTTCTATCAATATGTGGCGCATAGAGAGAAATAAATTCATGCATATAATCTTTCATATGGGTATGTTTACTGACACAAATATGGGTATAGCTCGGTTGCACTAAATGATCGATATTAATACATTTTAATGCGCCGCTATCTTCAGTCTCATCATAAGAGGCGGTCGCAATAACACCAATACCTAAATGTCGCTTAACATAGTATTTAATAATCTCTGTATCCGTCGCGGTTAATGCCACCTTCGGTTTAAGGTTACTTTTATAAAACACCTTGTCTAATTTAGATCCTCTTGTAAAACCGAAAACATAGGTAATCAATGGATACTCTGCCATTTGTTCGATGGTAACCTGCTCTTCATCTTTCAATAAGGCAAGAGGATGATCATAAGGAACTAATAAACTACGAGTCCAGCGGTAACAAGGTAATGTAATGAGATCTTCATAAAGGTGCATGGATTCTGTTGCAATAGCAAAATCCACATCACCATTTTTAACCATCTCCGCTAATTGAGCAGGGGCACCTTGATGAAAATGTAGCGAAATATTAGGGTAATAGCGACGAAAGTGATCAATCACATTAGGTAATGAATAACGTATTTGAGTGTGTGTTGTCGCAATATGTAAATCAACTTTTTTATTACGATCTTCTTCTGCCACAATGCTTTTTATTCGGTCCACTTGGCCAAGAATATCGCAAGCAATTTTATGAACTTCTTTACCCATCGGGCTTAATGCTAATAAGTTATTATTTTTACGCACAAACAGCGACACACTAAGCTCATCTTCTAATATTTTTAGTTGCTTACTGATTGTCGGTTGTGAGGTATAGAGTTTTTCAGCCGCATTAGTAATGTTGAAATTATTTTTCACGACTTCAACAAAGCTTTTCAGTTGATTAATGTTCATAGAGGTACCCGGGGTTATCTGCACAAATGCGCGGTTAATTATTAAATTTATAAATTGTTATTCTAAATATAGGTAACGCTTGGCGACCTTTAATATCTCTGTAGTAATATCCCATAACTGCCTTGATATAAACTTATAATAAGAATAGCGAGATCTATTCTATTATCCACATTTTCATCTTGATTATTCTCTCAAATAATTAAGTAAAATAAGGCGTTATTATTTGCTATTTATCTATCAGACCTTACATTATGCACAATGCCCATATAAATGCGTTAGCCTGAATCAAAAAAACAGAAAAAGGATATAACACACTGTTATTAAAATAAAAAAACAAATTTGTTTTTTATTTATTTGAATGAAGCTTTCAATTAACTTAACGCAAATAATCACTCAATAACGCCATAAATTTTACACAAAAGCAGAATTACGTTATGATATTGATCACGTTTTAATACTTAGAGGCTCTGTTTTGTTATATCAAAACAACAAAGAAAACATTCTAATATCTTATTCAATCTCATCTATACTTAATAAATATTCTCTTATCTATTAGCTTAATACCACTATTTAAACTTGGTAGAAGTAAGCTGTTTTTTAGTGAATTTTTATTACTCACTCTTCTCGCTAACAAATAGTCACTTCATTTCTTTTAATTAATTGAACAACAAGAAATTACGAATACCTTAATAAAAGGTCACTTAATATGAAAATGAAGAAAAAAAGAAACAAACCGCTAAGAATCAATGATATAACTATTATTGATGATAGTAAGCTTAAAAAAGCGATTACGGCGGCAGCATTAGGTAATGCCATGGAATGGTTTGACTTTGGTGTCTATGGCTTCCTTGCGTATGTCTTAGGTCAAGTCTTCTTCCCTGGTGCATCTCCAGGTGTCCAGATGATTGCTGCCCTTGCCACATTCTCAGTGCCATTCCTTGTAAGACCGCTAGGGGGTGTTGTATTTGGGATGCTTGGGGATAAATTTGGTCGTCAGAAAGTGTTATCTGTTACTATCATCATTATGGCACTCAGTACATTTGCCATCGGCCTTATTCCTGCTTATGAAACCATCGGTATTTGGGCTCCGGTCTTATTATTACTCGCTAAATTAGCACAAGGTTTCTCTATTGGTGGTGAATATTCAGGAGCTGCGATTTTCGTTGCTGAATACTCACCCGACCGTAAACGTGGATTTATGGGAAGCTGGTTAGACTTTGGTTCTATTGCTGGTTTTGTTATGGGTGCTGGTGTTGTCGTACTTATCTCTACTATCCTTGGAGAAACAGCATTTCATGAGTGGGGATGGCGTATCCCGTTCTTCTTAGCATTACCATTAGGTCTTATTGGCTTATATTTACGTCATGCTTTAGAAGAAACCCCAGCATTCCAACAACACGTCGATGAAATGAATAGCGACGATCGTAAATCTATCCAAGATCCACCTCGTGTTTCATTACGTGAAATCGCATCAAAATATTGGAAAAGCTTAACTGTCTGTGTAGGTTTGGTAATTGCCACTAATGTTACCTACTATATGTTATTAACTTATATGCCGAGTTATTTATCTCATAACCTAAATTATTCGGCAGATCACGGTGTGCTGATCATCATCGCGATTATGATAGGTATGTTGTTTGTACAACCTGTTATTGGGTTACTTAGTGATAAAATTGGTCGTAAGCCATTTGTTATCGGCGGAAGCATTGGGTTATTTATCCTTGCTTACCCTGCATTTATGATGATTAACAGTGACGAGATCGGCTTAATTTTCTTAGGACTCTTAATTCTTGCCGTTCTACTCAACTGTTTTACTGGAGTTATGGCATCAATATTACCGGCTATTTTCCCAACCCATATTCGTTATAGTGCATTAGCAATTGCTTTTAATATTTCAGTATTAATTGCAGGGGCCACACCAACAGCGGCAGCTTGGTTAGTTGAAGCAACCGGTGATTTATATATGCCAGCTTATTATCTGATGATTGTCGCTGTTGTCGGTTTGATAACAGGTATCAAGATGATCGAAACTGCAAATAAACCTTTACGAGGTGCAACACCTGCAGCATCAGATAAATCAGAGGCAAAAGAAATTCTGTCTGAACATTATGATAATATCGAACAACGTGTTGAAGATATTGAAGCAGAAATCGAAGCATTACAGAAAAAACGCCAATCCCTTATCGATCAACATCCTAAGTTAGATTAAGAGAGGTTACATGCACCCGTCCCCTGTTCATTTAGTTTGGTTTCGTAATGATTTAAGAGTGACAGATCACAAGGCACTCTTTCACGCTTGCCAAGATAAACAAGCACAGGTGCATGCTATTTTCACCGTAACGCCTGAACAATGGAAAGCTCACAATATGGCTTTGTCATGTCAGGCGTTCATTCATGATGCGTTACTGGATCTTTCAACTTCACTAGCAAAACTCAATATTCCACTGACAATAGTGATTAGCGATATTTATTCAAATGCAGCCGATAAAGTGGCTGAGTATTGCCAACAACATCACGTCACTGCGCTTTTTTTCAATCACCAATATGCTCTTAATGAACAACGCCGTGATAAAAAAGTCACTGAGTTACTAAAGAATAAGACAACCATTTATACTTATCATGACAATGTATTTATTCCACCAGGTGATGTAGTTACCCAACAAGGAGAGATGTACAAGGTTTTTACTCCCTTTAGAAATGAATTTTTGCGACTCTTCGTTTCACAAGATAACGCTTCATTACCTATCCCAGAGATAAGAACACATCAAAAAGCAGTATCGCCTTTAAAAGCACCGCTATTCTCGCTTGAAAATACAAACTCGCTCTCTTTTATCTCTACCGAAGAAGAGGCACTTAAACGCTTAAAACAGTTCTGTTACGAAAGCGTGCCACATTATGCAAAATGGAGAGACATTCCTGCAGTTGATGGTACAAGCCGATTATCCCCTTATCTTTCCATTGGATTACTGTCTATTCGCCAATGTTTTAATCGCCTTTACCAAACTGAACCTGATTTCTTAGAAAACAGTACATCAGGTGCATTTGTTTGGTTTAATGAACTTATTTGGCGAGAATTTTATCAACACTTAATTGTGACAAACCCCAATTTATGCAAACACATTGCATTTCAGCTTTGGACAGAAAAAATCAATTGGCGTAACAACCAAGATGAATTTAATGCTTGGACTCAAGGCTCAACAGGCTTTCCTATTATTGATGCTGCAATGCGACAGCTTAACCAAACAGGTTGGATGCATAACCGCTTACGGATGCTCACAGCGAGCTTTCTTATCAAAGACTTGTTAATTGATTGGCGTTGGGGCGAAGCTTATTTTATGTCACAACTCATTGATGGTGATTTCGCATCAAATAATGGGGGTTGGCAGTGGGCTGCATCCACAGGAACGGATGCCGTACCTTATTTTCGAATTTTTAATCCTACCACCCAAGGTCGTAAATTCGATCCTGATGGTGAATTTATCCGTCGTTGGCTTCCTGAACTTGCTAATGTGCCGAGCCGATATATTCACACCCCTCACGAATGGGCGGCAAAAACCAATAATTCGCTCGATTATCCATTACCCATTGTTGATCACGCCAAAGCACGAATAAGAGCAATTGAGTCTTATGAAAAAGCAAAAAAATAAAACCAATAGCAGTAATAAGAGATAAAAAAACAGCGCTGTTATTAAGCGCTGTTTTTCTTTCTAAATACTGATGACTCTAACCTGTATTACGCATACCCGCAGCAATACCTGCAATAGTAACCATTAATGCCTGTTCAATACGCGGATCTGACTCGCTATGTGTGCGAGAACGCTGTAACAACTCAGCCTGAAGCACATTCAATGGATCGGTATAGACATTACGTAGTGCAATAGATTCAGCAACCCATGGCAAATCCGCCATTAAGTGTTCATCTTTTGAAATTGCTAAAACACTCTTAATATCATCGGAAAGTTGCTGACGTAATTTCGCACCTAATGGCCATAAACGTTCTTCAACTAAACGTTGATCGTAATATTCCGCTAACCATAAATCCGCTTTGGCATACACCATTTCCAACATCGCAATACGTGTATTAAAGAACGGCCAGTTCTCACACATATCGTCTAATACCGCTTGTTTTCCGCTATCAATTTCATGTTGTAATGCAGCTCCAGCCCCCAACCAAGCTGGTAACATTAAGCGGTTTTGAGTCCATGCGAAAATCCACGGGATCGCACGCAAAGTTTCAACACCACCGGTAGGACGACGTTTCGCAGGACGTGAACCTAATGGTAGTTTGCCCAACTCGCCTTCTGGGGTTGCTGCTCTAAAATAAGGCACAAAGTCTTCTTCCCCTCGTACATAGTCACGATACATCGCACAAGAAACGTCAGACAAAGAATCCATTACATCAATCCAAGGCGCTTTGGGCTCTGGTGGTGGTAATAAATTCGCTTCTAAGATTGCACCTGCATAGTGAGCAAGGCTACTAATGGTGACCTGAGGTAATCCGAACTTAAAGCGGATCATTTCGCCTTGTTCCGTCACCCGCAGACCCCCTTTTAAACTTCCTGGTGGTTGAGAAAGTAATGCCGCATGTGCTGGCGCACCACCACGGCCAATTGTACCGCCACGTCCATGAAATAGTGTTAATGTCACACCTGATTTTTCACAGAGTTTGATTAATGCATCTTGAGCACGGTATTGCGCCCATGATGCTGCCATCACACCCGCATCTTTTGCTGAATCTGAATAGCCAATCATCACCATTTGTTTATCATCGATTAAATCGCGATACCAAGGAATATCAAACAAACGGGTCATGACGCTTTCAGCATTATTTAAGTCATCAAGTGTTTCAAATAACGGGGCAACAGGTAACCGGATATCCGCACCCGCTTCTTTCAGTAATAGTTTTACAGCCAATACATCAGAAGGCACTTTTGCCATTGAAATCACATAAGAGGCAATAGAATCTTTAGGTGATTGTGCAATGACACGACAAGTCTCAAAGACTTCTTGAGTCGCTACACTTGGTTGCCAATTTGTCGGGATCAGTGGACGTTTAGAATTTAATTCTTCAAGTAAGAACGTTTGTTTTTGCTCTTCGGACCAATTCGCGTAATCACCAATTTCTAAATATTGTGTCAATTCAGAGAGTGCTTCCGTGTGATTGGTACTTTCTTGGCGAATATCGAGCTTAACTAACTGTAAGCCAAAGCAACGGATTCGACGTAATGTATCTAACAGTTGCCCATTAGCGATAATACGCATCCCACATTGAGTCAATGATTGATAGCAAGCGTATAGCGGATCCCAAAGTTGGGCATTATCAATTAACAGCCCTTCAGGAGGTAGAGATTGCTGTCCTTTAATACGTTGTTCTAAATAATCACGAGTCACTTGTAAGCGAGTACGTAATTGTTTAGCTATTTCACGATATGGCTCTGCAACTTCAACCCCTCCCGCTAATTCACGCAGTTCTGGTGTACTTTCTGTCATTGAAAGTTCTGAAACTAGAACTTGAATATCATTTAAGAATAAATCAGCGGCTTTCCAACGGCTTAATAGTAAAGCATGGCGTGTGATTTCAGCCGTCACATTTGGGTTGCCATCGCGATCTCCCCCCATCCATGAGGTAAAACGAATAGGAGACGCTTCTACTGGTAAGTTGTAATCAATAGATTCTTTAAGCTGTTCATTAAATTCACGTAAAAAAGCAGGAACACCTTCCCATAGGCTATTTTCAACAACCGCAAAGCCCCATTTCGCTTCATCAATCGGTGTTGGGCGAATTTTTCTAATTTCATCAGTGTGCCATGATTGAGCGACTAACTGGCGTAGACGACGCATAATATTAGTACGCTCATAATCCGCTAAATCATCGTGATCAAGTTGAGATAAACAGGAATTAACTTCAACCAACTTATGAATAAGTGTACGGCGTGCAATTTCGGTTGGGTGTGCCGTTAATACCAGTTCAATAGAGATTTGCTCTACTGCTTCTTTTAATTGCTCGTCGGTAAAATTCTTATCTTTTAGCCGCGTGATCAGTTTTGCCAATGCCACAGGATTGCTAGCAGCTTCACCATGAGGCGAAATGCTATGGTATTGTTCAGCCACATTCGTCAGGTTTAAGAATTGATTGAATGCTCTAGCAACGGGCAATAATTCATCATTAGAAAGATTTTGTAACGTCAACAACAGTTTTTGTCGCTGAACTTCATTACCCGCTCGTGACGATTTAGATAATTTTCGAATAGATTCAACCTTATCTAGAATTTCTTCACCGAGTGCTTCTTTTATCGTATCTCCAAGTAGCTTGCCAAGCATACTGACATTACTACGCATAGCAGAATATTGTTGATTCATAAGACTCCTGACCTTGTCTTTGTGGCGGTAACAACATGCTTCTTCCTATTAGAAAAGTCATGTCCTCCCAGTTGTGTAATTAACTTTCATTTCTTATGTGACTTTATTTTGATTTTTGTGATAAGCCACACTGCTTTTTTTACTTAGCCTACTATTCATATCAGAAAATAATCGTTTTGGGGGATTTTTCTGAAATTTAATTACGGCTTTAGTCTTATAAGAATGGCTAATAATCATGCTGTTCTAGCTCAATTTTATTCAGAATAAGGACATTTTTTCGTTTCTTATCTACTACGAAGAGTTTTTTACTAAAAAGGAAGGAATACGTAAAAATTTATGTGGCGGTAAATTTAGATGATTTTTTTTAATATTGATAAATTGTCTGGTCTGTTTTTTTTGATTTTTAGCTTATTCCGCGCGTAGGGCTAACTCATGTTTCTCTGTCACTCCTTATTTTCCTTCTCTTTTACATTTTTACTAGATTAAGATTTTCATAAGATAAAAACGAATAAAGCGCTGAATATCAGCGCTTTAAATTAAGAATAACGAATTGTCTTTCAGTAAGTTAAGTTGTCTGTTGTAAATAATGTGGTTAATCGAATTGTACTCTAAATAACGTTTAAACACGTTGTAACTGTACTTCAACTTCCACTCAAGACGCTTAAATTCACATCATGAGCTACTGACAAAAGTTCTCTTTAGCTTGATGGTTCACCTCCGTCATTTCATTTCTTAGTGGGACAATCTGTCTTACTACTTTTGACATCAATCGCTCCTTTGTGACTAGAGATAAGTTAAGTATAGCCAAAGAAATTAAAAAAATTGGGTGATATGACACAAAAATGACAAAAGGTTATCAGCAAGAAATAACCCACTGATAACCTTTATAAAAAAGAAATAATAAAATTACAGTAATTGAGAAAGGCGGTTTAAATCTGATTGAATTGCGCCTGCTGTCACATCTCTGCCAGCTCCTGGCCCTCTGATCACAAGAGGATTATCACGATACCAACGGCTTTCAATCGCAAATAAATTATCCCCCGGTAATAGTGAAGCGAGAGGATGATCTTTTCTCACGGCTTCAACACCAACTTTGGCTTTGCCATTAGCATCAAAACGAGCGATATAACGTAATACCATGTCCATTTCATTTGCGGCGGCTAATCGTTGTTCCATTTGTTCATTGATCAACGCACTGTTATCAAAGAACGCTTCTAACGAACCCGTTTCAGCTTGTACAGGCACTAAAGATTCAACTCGTACTTGCTCTGGCTCGATATCATAACCCGCTTCACGAGCAAGAATAACCAGTTTACGCATCACATCTTGCCCTGATAAATCAATACGAGGATCAGGCTCTGTTAATCCTTGTTGCCAAGCTTGTTCCACCAGCTCACTGAAAGGGACTGTGCCATCAAATTGCAAGAATAACCAAGAGAGCGTGCCAGAAAAAATACCGCTAATTGATAAAATCGTGTCACCACTTTCACGCAGATCACGCACCGTATGATTAATTGGCAAACCCGCACCCACTGTAGCGTTATATAACCAATGGCGGCCTGTTTTAGAAAACGCATCTCGCGTAGCACGATAACGTACACTCGAAGCAGAGCCTGCAATTTTATTCGCACTGATAACATGAAAACCGTAGCTAGCAAAATCTTCATAAGAAGCAGCAAGAGACTCATTGGCTGTAATATCAACAACCACTAAATCATCATAAGGATGAGATCTCATCCAAAGATAGAGCGATTCTTCCGTATGTTCAGTCGCTTCGTCATCAAAGAAAGCCAAAGCACGACTAGGATTAATCCCTTGATAATCAAGTAAACTACGACGGCTATCAACCACACCGGCAAGAATAAACTCAAAATCACTACGCGCTGATAAAGGCTCTTGTTCACGAGCAAACAATTCTAACCAACGTGAACCAATATTCCCTTTACCAAACAGCACTAAGCCAATTTGTTTTTCAGCCCTAAATAATGTTTGATGCAAACCTTGCAGTAAGTGCTCAGTATAGTTACGTAGCACGGCAACTAAGCTGATGTGATCTTCCGCATGCCAAATAAATTCAACTGGTTGATCTTTAAGTTGTTGATAAAAACGATGACAATGCAATGGATTTTTACAGACACCCGCTCCCACTAAAGCCACTAATGAGAAGCCTTCTCGTAAATGCAATTTACCTGGCAAAACGGCATCTTGTAGTACATCTAATGCGCTGTTAGCAACTTCACTGGTATAACAAAGTTGTAAAAGTTGGCTGTCTTTATCCACACCCGTGGCTAAAGGACGAATTTGTGCACGCTTAAGTAATTCATCAACCTCTTTCACCACTTGTTCAAAATTTTGATGAGATGAAAGTTGGAGTTCAATCAAACAAACATCATCATGGCTAGTCACGATTTTAGCACCCGTTCCTGATGCCAAAACACGTTCTATACGAGTTGAACCCTGTTCTGGTTGATAGCTACAACGAAGTTGCAAATCAATATTACTGCCTGAAACGGGTTGAAGTGTACGCGTATGTAAAACAGGGGCGGCTAATCGAGCTAATTCACTCGCTTCATCTAAACGCAACAAGGGTAATAAACACGCATCTTTTACTTTGCGAGGATCTGCACTATAAACCCCTGCAACATCACTCCAAATTGTGACTTTACCAACATCAGCTAAAGCACCTACTTGTGTAGCTGAGTAATCACTACCGTTACGACCTAGCAAGACCGTTTCACCCTGTTGATTACGACTAATAAAACCCGTTACAACAAAACGGCTTTCAGGATATTGAGCTAATAGTGATTGTAATAATGGGCGAGATAACGTTTCGTTTACTTGTGGTTGAGCGGCTCTTTCAGCACATAAAAATTCACGTGCATCTAACCACACACTAGGTAAACCTTGCTCGGTAAGTAAACTCGCCATTAATCTTGCAGACCAAATTTCGCCGTGGCCGACAACTTCAGCATAAGTTGCATCTGTAATAGGTTTATCTAACAAATAGCTTAAACGTTCAAGATCAGCAATAAAGGCTTGAGAAAGCTGCTCTGCATTCTCTTTTGAAAGTAACCCCTCAATTAAAGATAATTGGTAACGGCGTAAAGTTTGCTGAACTTGGTGAGCAGAAATACGATCGCTTTGGCTAAGTTTTAGCCAGCTAATCAACTGATTTGTCGTCGAGCCCGCCGCAGAAACCACCATTAGGTCATTAGGTTGGCTATAGTTCGTCATGATATTCACGACACGTTGATAACATTTTATGTCTGCAAGACTGCTACCACCGAATTTATGTAACTGACGGCAAATCGGCTCCGCCTGTTGTTTAATCGCCACTACGCTCATGATCCATGGTTACCTTTTAGTTGCTGCATCAAACGCACTTTGCAAATCGTTGATTAAATCCTGACTATCTTCAATACCCACTGAGATACGAAGTAATGAGGGACTTATCCCTGCTGTTTTTTTCGCTTCTTCTGACATACCTGCATGTGTCATGGTGGCAGGGTGACAAATTAAGGTCTCTACCCCACCTAAAGATTCTGCCAGTGTAAAGAGTGTTAATTGAGATAAAAAGAGTTTAATCACATCCAATCCCCCTTTTAACTCAAAACTTAACATCGCACCGAAACCTTGTTGCTGTTTTTTTGCTATTTGATGTCCAGCATGATTTTCCAGTGCGGGATAATACATTTTTTCGACTAAAGGCTGTGCTTGTAAAAAAGCCACTAATGCCTGTGCATTTTCTTGTTGAAGTCGAATTCGAGGCACTAATGTTCTTATGCCACGTAATAATAAATAGCTATCAAATGCGCCAGAAGTGACACCAATATTATTCGCCCACCAGCTTAGCTCCTCAAGTTGTTTCTGACACTGACAGATAACAACCCCTGCGACAATATCTGAATGTCCATTAAGATATTTTGTACATGAGTGCACAACAATATCAGCGCCTAATGTTAACGGTTTTTGCAAGACAGGGCTCATAAAGGTGTTATCAGCAACGACTAAAGCTCCTTGCTGATGAGCCAGTTCACTGATCTTTTGAATATCCGTTATTCTTAAAAGAGGATTACTTGGTGTTTCAATAAAAACAATTTTAGGCTGATGTGCTAAAGCCTGCTTAAGGGCAATATCATCATTTTGATCAACAAAAATGACACGGTAAGCACCACGCTCTTGTTGGCTGTTAAAAAGGCGATAACTTCCCCCATAACAGTCATGAGGTGCAACAATCACATCGCCAGGTTTTAGAAAAACCGTACAAATTAAATGAATTGCTGACATTCCACTGCTAGTGACAACGGCCCCTACTCCACCTTCTAACTCGGCTAATGTCTTTTGCACCATATCTCGAGTTGGATTACCTCGACGAGAATAATCATGCTCGCGAGGCTGATTAAATTCTAAAAAATTATAAGTACTAGAAAGATAGATAGGCGGTACGACACAACCAAATTGCGTGTCTTCATTTAGCCCATTATGGATAGCAATTGTTGCTGTTTTCTTCGTCATACAGGCACCTTGTCACAGCGATAAGTGGAGAAGTCTACAACAGCATATCCAATTAGACACCAAGACGTCAATACATCTAGCCATCTAAACTACTTTACGGATAGATTAAGTAATGGAATAATACATAAATTGAGAATATCGCCAGTGGCTATTACTTTTTCTCTCACCTTTAGCCAGAAGAGTCGGTGGTTTTAGAAAAGTCATGATAAACTGGTATTGCCCGTCAGAATGTGGATTAACCCTATTCTGGCTTCAACTAAATGATATTAATTAAGGTAATCCATGGCTGAATGGAACGGTGAATATATCAGCCCTTACGCTGAGCATGGCAAAAAGAGTGAGCAAGTTAAAAAAATTACAGTTTCAATTCCATTGAAAGTGCTAAAAATTTTGACTGATGAACGCACTCGCCGTCAGGTTAACAACCTAAAACATGCAACCAATAGTGAATTATTGTGTGAAGCATTTTTGCACGCATTTACTGGACAACCTCTGCCAAATGATGAAGATTTACGTAAAGAACGTAATGATGAAATCCCTGAAGAGGCAAAAAAAATAATGCGCCAGCACGGGGTTGATCCCGATACTTGGGAGTATTAATCAGCGTCAGTCTTTGACTTATTGCTTGATTAACACGAACAAAAAAAGCCCAAAGCAAAAACTTTGGGCTTCAGATTATGCCCCCCAAACTTTTAGCGAGAGTGGGTTATTTAGGTATGTATTGAAGATCTTTCCAAATAAAATTCAGCAATACATCATCTCAAATTAATTTTTTAGGTCTATTTGTCATCAGCCTAGGCGAGATATACGCGAACTTGCTTCATCAAGATGACTACGTAACGCTTTAAGGCATGGAGAAAAATTATCAGAAAAACAATTACAGCTCTCAGCTAAAGTATAAAACTGCTCGGCTAACCCTAAACATTCCTGCCAGATTTCACAGCTGACCCCATCAAGTAATGTCACAGGACGAAGTGTATTGACTATTTCACCACCGGACTTAGGTGCAAATCCCATTGGTAAAATATCGTAGGCAGGTGAAATCTCATATGGGTGACCATGTCTATTGATAAACGACAAATTGCCATGATGCATATCAGTATTTCCAATCAACATACCAAATGCCCAACGGCGTGCCGTGCTAATCGCAGCATCTGGATGAACGCGTTTTTGCTTAATTAGCTCATTAACTAATACTGGCCAAGGCTCCCTTGCCCGTCCTATAAACTCAGCATCTAGCGCTTGTAAAGAAAAAAGACCTATACGGCCTAGTGGACCTACACGATCAAATCGTGGAATTTCGAGGAAGCGTTGGCCTTCAAAATCAAATACCTCTGTTTCAACTCCAAGTACTTTTAATGCCAGATGCTCAGCTTGAAGCAGATCACGCCAACGCTCACTAACTGCATTATTGTCAGGCGCCGTAAATTTTACGATAACATGACCTTTCTCTGTATAGGCACAAAATTTGGGTTGCTCTCCACCAGCGGATGAGCCAGGATCCTCTCCCGAACTAACAGCTCGTGCTAATATGGGAAAAGTTTTATCACGCTCAACAATTTCTGGTGTCTGCATACCCAAAAATTGATTTCTTGCCTGCTCTCCTATTAACAGATTTCCGACTGCATCATGTCCATGAGTCAGCAATGCTCTGATTATATCGGTATCAGACCAACGATCTGGGTTTTGGGGCAAACCAAGCTCAACCGAATAAGCTGAAGCATAAGCTCTCCCAAGATATCCTTGGGGACGCATATCCAATAACCACCATGGCAAGCCTTCACTATGTCGGTTCACATTGTCTACCCGTTCCATGACGAAACCTTCTGGAAAAACTGGCGTCAATTTACCTAGTGGCTTGACTTTACCTTCTTCATTTATGCGATAAATAGGAACTGAATTAAACCCACGGGAACTATCGCGTAAGGCATATTGAATAGAAGTTCCTGAACCAATTCGCACAATATCATCACTTAGCGCACTTAATGCCCGTGACATCGTAGGCTGACTAATATTCATAATATCAGCAAGTTGCCTTGCTGTTTTAGGTTCATTACGTAATATTTGCCGTATCACTTCAGAGCGTTTTGTCATGATATTAATTTTTTTATGAATAGGTAAGTGAATAGAAGAATGAATAGATAATTTATCAGTTGTGATCTGGCTTGTCACGACTAAAAGCGTTATCTAAAAAGAGAAAACTTTGCCCATAAAAAAAGCCCAAAGCAAAAACCTTGGGCTTTTTTTCAATTCCGAACTGTCTGCAAGATGTCAGACTAGGCTGACATCTTGTGACAACAAATATCTTATTTGCTGCCTGGAATTTTGAAGCGTTTGTTGAACAGATCAACACGACCACCAGTTGCAACATCACGTTGTTTACCAGTATAGAATGGGTGGCATTTGTCACAAACGTCCAGATTCAGGTTATGACCCGCAGTGGAGTTGATTTTCATAACGTTACCGCAAGAACAAGATGCAGTAATTTCTTCGTATTTAGGATGGATATCTTTTTGCATGGAAAACCTCTACTAAGGCCGTGTCGCCATTCAGCCCACAGCCGAACACCACACGTCGTGTTGATTGAAATTAAGTGTTTGGTAATTTATCTACCAAAGGGGGCGGATCATACAGAATATCCACTAAACGCGCAATGAAATCTGCACACTTTTTGTGATATTCTTAAGGCCACCTTTTCGCTAAAACTCTCGGAAACCCTGATATGACCATAGTTCAGGTGATTTTACCTGTACCACTATTTTCCTCTTTTGATTATCTGTTACCAGAAGGGATTGATGCGCCTGTTATCGGCAGTCGGGTGATCGTGCCTTTTGGTAATAAACGTCGCTCTCTTGGTATTGTCAAAGGACTCAGTACTCACAGTGAGTTTCCTATCGAAAAGCTAAAGCCTATTGATGAGATCCTTGATAGCGAAACACTCTTTCCTGGGGTGCTATGGGATATGTTAAATTGGGCATCGGCTTATTACCACTATCCATTAGGGGAAGTGCTATTTCACGCCATGCCAATTTTGTTACGACAAGGAAAACCCGCCGAATTCACACCATTATGGCAATGGTACGCCACTGAAGAGGGGCTTAATCTTGACCTCAATAGTTTAAAAGGTGCCAAAAAACAGCAACAAGCATTAGCGGCGCTTCGCCGTACACCATTATATCGCCATCAACTTGATGAATTTGAGATCACCACGGCAACACTCAATAACTTAAAAAAGAAAGCCTTTGCAGATCTCCGTCCTATCCAACCTGCCCCTATACACTGGCACAAGGATCTCACTGTTCAAGGCGAACGATTTAAATTAAACACTGAACAAGCTATTGCAGTAGGTGCGATCACAGCACAGGCTAATCAATTCTCACCTTGGTTATTATTGGGTATTACAGGTTCAGGTAAAACAGAAGTTTATTTAAGTGTATTAGAAAAAATTCTCGCGGAAGGTAAACAAGCATTGATTCTCGTGCCTGAGATTGGCTTAACACCTCAAACGATCCGTCGTTTTAAGGCGCGCTTTAATGCTCCTGTTGATGTACTTCATTCAGGATTAAATGATACTGAACGCTTAGCCGTTTGGTTACGAGCAAAACGCGGTGATAATGCCATTATTATTGGTACGCGATCAGCGCTTCTCACCCCTTTCCAGCATCTTGGTATTATCATTATCGATGAAGAGCATGATGGCTCTTATAAACAACAAGATGGTTGGCGTTACCATGCTCGTGACCTCGCTGTTTTCCGAGCCAAACAAGAAAATATTCCTATCGTGATGGGAACCGCAACACCATCAATTGAAACCAGTTTTAATGTTGAGCAAAAAAAATACCGACAACTCACTCTGACTCAACGTGCAGGCAATGCAAAACCTGCAACAGAGCATTTAATTGATTTAAAAGGCCAACCGTTAACAACAGGGTTGTCTCCAATTCTTATTAAAGCAATCAAAGAGCACCTTAATGCGGGTAACCAAGTGATGCTCTTTTTAAATCGCAGAGGATTTTCGCCCGCGTTGTTATGTCATGAATGTGGTTGGATAGCAGAATGCCCCCGCTGTGATCACTATTATACGATCCATCAAAAGCATGGCATGTTACGTTGCCATCAATGTGATAGTCAGCGACGAATTCCAGCACAATGTCCACAATGTGGTTCAACAAATTTAATCCCCGTAGGATTGGGAACCGAGCAACTTGAGCAAGGGATTGGTGAATTATTTCCTGACACACCAGTGACGCGGATTGATAAAGATACAACAAGTCGCAAAGGCGCTTTAGAACAACAACTGGAAGATATTTATCAAGGTGGCTCACGTATTCTTATCGGTACACAAATGTTAGCCAAAGGGCATCACTTCCCTGATGTCACCTTAGTGGCTTTACTTGATGTGGATGGAGCACTGTTCTCTAGTGATTTTCGTGCAGCCGAACGTTTTGCTCAACTTTATATACAAGTATCAGGTCGAGCAGGTCGAGCGGGTAAACAAGGCGCGGTATATTTACAAACACACCAGCCAGATCACCCTCTGTTGCTGACACTATTAGAAAAAGGTTATGACGCTTTCACTAAAGAGGCTTTACAAGAGCGACAAGCCACTTTTTTACCACCTTATTCTAGTCATATTATGATCCGCTCTGAAGATCACAATAATCAACGTGCACCCCAGTTCTTACGACAGCTTAAGCAGTTTTTTGAACAACACCCGATGCGAGATGCTAATTTATGGGTAATGGGGCCTGTTCCTGCCATTCAAGCTAAACGAGGTGGAAATTATCGTTGGCAATTATTGCTCCAACATCCTTCGCGAAGTTATTTACAAAAATTAATGTCTGTCACTTATCCTCAGATTGTCGCCTTACCTGAGAGTAAAAAAGTGAAATGGAATATTGATGTTGACCCAACAGATTGTTAAGGCGCTTTTCTGCCTAAATTGAATATATTTTAGCCAGTGTTATGTTAAGGATATAATTCCGCTTGAATACTAGTTACAATCCAAGACTATTTATCAATTTTGCGAACTACCTCATAAAAACGATTGGTATCACACTTTTTATGCAAACTAGGTAACAGTATCTATTTAAAAAGTGGGTAGAATAACAATTTAGAATATTTCTTGAATTAAAAACCGTCGATAAAATCCTTTTTTAAATATTGGCGGTTTTTTTGCAATAAAAAAGCAATCGTTTAACTAAACCATCCAAAAGGGAGGTATGGGGTTTGCAACAAAATAATAAAGATAATACGCAAGCAACAATGAAAGATGTTGCCCTTGCAGCCGGCGTGTCCACAGCAACTGTGTCACGTACATTAATGAATCCGGAAAAAGTATCCTCACAAACCCGTCAGAAAGTTGAACAGGCTGTTCTTGATGTGGGCTATTATCCACATAACCTGTCAAAAAACCTTAAACGTAACGAGTCAAAAACGATCCTTGTGATCGTCCCTAATATCAGCGATCCCTTTTTTACTGATGTTGTGTGTGGCATCGAAGAAACCGCTGCACAACATGGTTATCTCGTATTAATTGGTGACTGTAAGCATCAGCAAAAACATGAAAATGCCTTTATTAATCTTATTATCACCAAACAAATTGACGGCATGTTACTTCTTGGCTCACACATCCCTTTTGATGTTTCCAAAGAAGAGCAGAAAAATTTACCACCGATGATCATGGCAAATGAGTTTGCACCTGAACTTGAATTACCTACTGTTCATATCGATAATCTGACAGCATCGTTTAGAGCGACACACTATTTACAGCAAATGGGGCATAAGCGTATTGCCTGTATTACAGGCCCTGAAGATATGCCTTTATGTCGTTATCGCTTACAAGGCTATATTCAAGCCATGCGTAGAACAGGCGTCCCCTTGCGTGAAGATTATATTATTCGTGGTGATTTTACCCATGAAAGCGGTGCAGAAAGTCTGAAAAAGTTGATTTCATTACCTGAGCCACCAACTGCTGTGTTCTGTCATAGTGATATAATGGCAATTGGCGTTATGTGGCAGGCAAAAAAATTAGGGTTAGAGCTCCCTAAAGATCTCTCTGTGATTGGTTTTGATAATCTGGATATCACACGTTATAGCGAGCCTGCTCTCACCACAATGGAACAACCTCGTTATCAGATTGGACGTGAGTCTATGTTGTTATTACTCGACCAACTACAAGGTAGACCTGTTGCACCCGGATCTCGCTTATTAGATTGTGAGCTAATTATAAGAGACAGTGTCTGTCGGCTTAAAAGCTAGGCAAAACACACTATGTTAAGTAACATATCGTTTGTGATACCTATTCCTTTAATTACCAGCGAATCGAACTGTGGCACAACGAGACTATGTGGGACGAGGGCAGACATCTGCTCGTCGTAAAAAAACAACGAAAAGTAAGAGCAAAAAGGCTGCTAAAGGGCTGCCTTTAACGACGCTTATCGCGGCAATCGCTATTGTGGCGCTGTTTATCGGTGGCCTCTATTTTATTACACATAATAAAAAAGAAGCCGTAGAAACAACGCCAGCTATCACTGGGCAACATCCAGCAAATAGCTTACCGCCCAAACCGCAAGAGCGTTGGCAATATATTAAAGAATTGGAAAATCGTCAGGTAGGTACACCTTTACAGCCTGAATTTCCTTCATCGGGTAGCCAGATTAATCCGAAAGCAACACTTTCGCCTGAACAGTTGCGTTTTTTACAACAAATTGAAGCGGATAAACGCCAACCCGCCGTTCAACTGCCAGAAGTGCCTTATAATGGTGAAGTACCACGCTCACAAGTGGTTGTAACGCCGCCAGCAACAACAACGCCTTCTGTTACACAACAGCCAGTACAAACTCAACAACCGCAAGCACCTGCGATTGTTACAACGCCTAAACCTGCGGTGACTGAAGCAAACTTTTTAGTGCAATGTGGCTCATTTAAAAATACCGAACAAGCTGAATCAGTGAGAGCAACGCTAGCTTTTTCTGGTGTTGAAAGCCGAGTAACGAAAGGCAATGATGGCTGGATCCGCGTATTATCAGGTCCTTACAGTAAGGAACAAGCCAACTCTGTGAGTAAACAAGCGGCTGGAGCTGGTGTATCAGGTTGTATTCTTCGCTCTTCTGGGGGTTGAAAAATAAATTATCTCCCCCACCTATAATTCTAATTCACATAACGGGTCGTACTTTATCTTAGATAAAAGCACTTCCCGTCTCATTTTTTATTGATTAAACCAGGGGCTGACTCATGACTACAATCGTAAGTGTTCGCCGTAAGGGCCAAGTTGTAATCGGTGGTGATGGACAGGCGACGATGGGTAATACCGTCATGAAAGGCAATGTTCGCAAAGTACGCCGTCTTTATAACGACAAAGTCATTGCGGGATTTGCTGGTGGCACTGCTGATGCTTTTACTCTTTTTGAACTGTTTGAACGCAAATTAGAACTTCACCAAGGGCATTTAACTAAAGCTGCGGTAGAACTTGCTAAAGATTGGCGTACAGACAGAATGCTACGCAAATTAGAAGCGTTGCTTGCTGTTGCAGATGAAAATACATCTCTTATCATCACCGGTAATGGTGATGTGGTTCAACCAGAAAACGATTTAATTGCTATCGGTTCTGGTGGTCCTTATGCACAAGCAGCGGCTAGAGCTATGCTAGAAAATACCGAACTTTCTGCACGAGAAATTGCTGAAAAAGCACTTAGCATCGCTGGAGATATCTGTATTTACACTAACCACAATGTCAACTTTGAAGAACTCTCTTCAAAAGAGTAAGGATTAGAGAGCATGTCTGAAATGACTCCTCGCGAAATTGCCAGCGAACTCGATAGATTTATTATTGGTCAAGATAAAGCGAAACGTGCTGTGGCAATTGCCCTGCGTAACCGCTGGCGTCGTATGCAGCTTGATGAAGCGCTGCGTCACGAAGTAACACCTAAAAACATTCTGATGATTGGACCTACTGGTGTAGGTAAAACTGAAATTGCACGCCGTTTAGCTAAACTGGCAAATGCGCCTTTCATCAAAGTTGAAGCAACCAAATTCACCGAAGTGGGTTATGTAGGTAAAGAAGTCGATTCTATTATCCGTGATTTAACCGACTCTGCGGTCAAAATGGTACGTAGCCAAGCTATCGATAAAAATCGTTTCCGTGCTGAGGAAATGGCTGAAGAACGTATCCTCGATGTACTTATTCCACCAGCAAAAAATAACTGGGGTGTAGCAGAACAAGCGTCTGAACCTTCAGCAGCACGTCAATCTTTCCGTAAAAAATTACGCGAAGGCCAATTAGACGATAAAGAGATTGAAATTGAGTTAGCTGCAACACCAATGGGTGTTGAAATTATGGCTCCTCCAGGAATGGAAGAGATGACTAATCAATTACAATCTATGTTCCAAAATTTAGCAGGTCAGAAACAAAAAGCGCGCAAGATGAAAATCAAAGATGCGTTTAAACTTATTGTTGAAGAAGAAGCTGCGAAATTAGTTAACCCTGAAGAGCTTAAACAACAAGCAATTGATGCGGTAGAACAACACGGTATCGTCTTTATTGATGAAGTAGATAAAATCTGTAAACGTGGTGGACAAAGTTCTGGCCCAGACGTTTCTCGTGAAGGCGTACAGCGTGACCTCTTACCACTGGTTGAAGGTTGTACTGTTTCGACAAAACACGGTATGGTAAAAACAGACCATATTCTGTTTATTGCATCAGGCGCATTCCAAGTTTCAAGTCCTTCTGATTTAATTCCTGAATTACAAGGACGTCTACCTATTCGTGTTGAACTTCAAGCGCTGACAGCAGAAGATTTTGAGCGTATTCTAACTGAACCTAATGCATCGTTAACAAAACAGTATGAAGCATTAATGGCAACCGAAGGGGTGTCTATTAGCTTCACCGAAGACGGTATTCGCAAAATTGCTGAATCAGCATGGCGTGTAAACGAAACCACTGAAAATATCGGTGCTCGTCGTTTGCATACTGTTTTAGAGCGTTTGATGGAAGAAATTTCCTACGATGCGAGTGAACGTCAAGGTCAATCAATATTGATTGATGCAGAATATGTGAAACAGCATCTGGATGAGCTTGTCGCAGATGAAGATCTGAGTCGATTTATTTTATAATCAACTTGTGCGATCCTTATCAGCAATATTTACGTGGGAGGCTTGCCTCCCATTCTTATTTTTATAATAACAACGAACATGAGTATTGAATTTCAGCATGAGCTCTCTAAATTCCACTAGCCGGACTCAAGCCTGGCTTGAAAGTTTACGACCCAAAACACTGCCTTTAGGGTTAATTGCCATTGTGACGGGTTCCGCATTAGCGTATTGGATGGGTCATTTTGAGCTACCTATTGCACTGCTTGCTATATTGACAGCGGGAACGTTACAGATCCTATCAAACCTTGCCAATGACTATGGTGATGCCGTAAAAGGAACAGATACTGAAGAACGTTTAGGGCCACTTCGTGGAATGCAAAAAGGCATAATAACAGCAGCTCAAATGAAAAAAGCGCTGATCTTAAATGTTATTATTTCCTGTATCTGTGGTATTGCACTGATTATTGTCGCCTGTAAAAAGCCTGAAGACGCTATTGGCTTCCTAGTGATGGGTTTACTCGCTATTGTTGCCGCAATTACTTATACCGTGGGTAAGCGCCCTTATGGTTATATGGGGCTAGGTGATATCTCTGTGTTAATTTTCTTTGGCTGGTTAAGTGTCATCGGAACTTATTACTTACAATCCAACACCTTTGATATTGTTACCTTACTTCCTGCTACAGCCTGTGGTTTACTTTCTGTCGCTGTTCTAAACATTAATAATATGCGCGATTTAGAAAGTGATATTCAGGCAGGTAAAAATACATTAGCGGTTCGCTTAGGCCCTGCTGGCTCACGAACTTACCATACCTGTGTTATTTTTCTCTCTATTGCCTGCTTAATTATCTTTACTCTACTCTATATGCATCGCTGGACCGCGTGGTTATTTTTACTCGCCACCCCAATGCTTTTACTGCATATCAAACGTGTAAATGCCGATCACTCCGGTGAAGGAATGCGTCCCCTACTCGAACACATGGTAAAAGCAGCACTACTAACTAACGTTCTTTTCTCTTTAGGTTTAGTTTTAGAATAATTTCACTCGATTGTTGATTTGACTCACTGAATTTTCAGTGAGTCTTTTGCCAACTACCCCTGTTAAGGGATATACTGACCTTTCCTGTGGCAACCTGACGTAATCTCCTATGAAATATGATACTTCTGAACTCTGTGATATCTATCAAGAAGATATCAATGTCGTAGAACCGCTTTTCTCAAACTTTGGTGGTCAAAGTGCCTTTAACGGGCAAATCATCACCGTTAAATGCTTTGAAGATAATGGCCTGCTTTATGACTTACTCGAAGAAAATGGTAAAGGCCGTATTCTTTTAGTTGATGGAGGTGGCTCTGTACGTAAAGCCTTAGTTGATGCTGAACTAGCGCAACTTGCCGTTTCTAATGAATGGGAAGGCATTGTTGTTTACGGTGCAGTACGTCAAGTTGATGCATTATCAGAGCTTGATTTAGGTATTCAAGCAATGGCAGCTATCCCTGCGGGTTGCCAAAGTGAAGGCATTGGTGAAAGTGATATCCGTGTTAACTTCGGTGGTGTTACCTTCTTCTCTGGTGATTATCTTTATGCTGATAACACAGGGATTATTTTATCTGAAGAGCCATTAGGCTTAGATGAAGATTTGATTGAAGAGTAATTGTTACTTTTTAGTTATATTCTTACGATTTCAATACTCAAAAGCCACCTAACGGTGGCTTTTGTTTTTTAGGCTTTAAGCAAACAAAGACAATTACTGCACGTCTTCCATTTTACCTAACAGCGCGCGTAAACGCTCTTGCCAGCTTGATTGCTCTTGTTTCAATTCTTCATTTTCACGAACAAGGGCTTCGCGTGATCCTTTCGCTTCTTGAACTTCTTGGCTCAGCGCATCATTTTTTTCTTTTAGCTCTTCGATTTCCATCTGTAATAACGTGATGGTATCAATGGCTTGTTGTACTTTTGATTCTAACTTCTCGAAAACTTCAAATGACATACTGTAATCCCCCATATAATCGATACTTCCGATTGTAAGTAGCCTATCAACAACTGTCTAGCATCTTCCGAGGAATTACATTCTTTTTTCAATTTTTCAAAAACACTGGTCAGATCACATTACAAATGTCGATCAAGTCACTAATTAAGAGCGTTTTCACTCATTTTCTTGATGAGACACACAAATTTCAATTTCGCTTATTCTCGTTTACGCTCATTAACGATAAATTCACAGTTATCTTTTCAATTCGAAAAGAATACTAACAATAAATAACCCTCTTTCAGGATAGAATATATGAGCCAGACGAAAACCTCTCTTATGGGTCAATGCATTTCTGAATTTATCGGAACTGCTTTGCTAGTCTTCTTTGGTCTTGGTTGTGTTGCTGCGGTACGTATTGCAGGCGCAGAGCTAGGGCTATGGGAGATAAGTATTATCTGGGGGCTGGGTGTTGCCTTAGCCGTTTATCTTACCGCTGGTACCTC
Source organism: Proteus faecis (assembly GCF_003144395.1). Taxonomy (GTDB): domain Bacteria; phylum Pseudomonadota; class Gammaproteobacteria; order Enterobacterales; family Enterobacteriaceae; genus Proteus; species Proteus faecis. The sequence continues at coordinate 42,458 of NZ_PENZ01000051.1, forward strand.
TGGTGCTCACTTGAACCCTGCAGTGACTGTTGCGTTTTGGTTATTTGCTTGCTTTGAACGCAGAAAAGTCATCCCTTATATTATTGCACAAATGTTAGGTGGCTTCTTTGCCGCAGCAATTGTGTACTTTATGTACTACAATGTTTTCCTCGACTACGAACAAGTTAATGGTATTGTCAGAGGCTCACAAGAAAGTCTCTTCACTGCCGGTGTATTTTCAACTTATCCTGCAGCTCAAATCTCCGTTATACATGCCTTTTTTGTTGAAGTTATCATTGCCGTTATATTAGTTGGCTTAATTTTAGCCTTAACTGATGATGGCAACGGTGTGCCTAAAGGCCCATTAGCACCTTTATTAATTGGTATCTTAATTGCCGTAATCGGTGGTGCATTTGGCCCATTAACCGGATTCGCCTTAAACCCAGCTCGTGACTTTGGTCCAAAATTGGTTGCGTACTTTGCTGGCTGGGGTGATATTGCGCTGACTGGTGGACGCGATATCCCTTATTTCTTAGTTCCAATAATTGCTCCATTTATCGGTGGTATTTTAGGTGCACTGGCTTACCGTAAATTAATTGGCCGTCACTTGCCTTGCGATACCTGCAAAATTGAAGACGATAAATAAAATTAAGAGCAATATTGTTGATTATCAGAACAGGTTACTAATATGACAACAGAAACAAATACATCGAATACCGAGAAAAAATACATTGTTGCGCTGGATCAGGGCACAACCAGTTCACGTGCCGTAGTCATTGACCACAATGCCAATATCGTCAGTATTTCACAGCGTGAATTCACCCAAATCTATCCTAAACCGGGTTGGGTTGAACACGATCCAATGGAAATTTGGGCAACACAAAGCGCAACCTTAGTTGAAGTATTAGCAAAAGCAGATATTCCCTCCGACCACGTTGCTGGTATCGGTATCACAAACCAACGTGAAACCACGATTGTATGGGATAAAGAAACCGGTAAACCTGTTTATAACGCGATTGTCTGGCAATGTCGCCGTACTGCGGATTTCTGCACTCGCTTAAAAGATAAAGAAGGCGTTGAAGAATATATTCGCCAAAACACAGGTTTAATGGTTGACCCTTATTTCTCTGGTACAAAATTAAAATGGATCCTCGACAACGTCGAAGGTGCACGTGAAAAAGCAGAGAAAGGCGAATTGTTATTCGGTACTGTTGATACTTGGTTAGTTTGGAAAATGACACAAGGCCGCGTTCACGTTACAGATTATACTAACGCCTCACGTACTATGTTATTCAATATCCACTCTTTAGATTGGGATCAAAAAATTCTCGACCTACTGGATATTCCTCGCAATATGCTACCAAAAGTGGTGCCATCTTCAGAAGTTTATGGCCAAACAAACATTGGTGGTAAAGGGGGGACACGTATTCCTATCGCAGGTATGGCGGGTGACCAACAAGCAGCACTTTATGGTCAGCTTTGCGTACAAAGCGGTATGGCAAAAAATACCTATGGTACGGGTTGCTTCTTATTGATGAACACAGGTAAAGAAGCGGTTCGTTCTAATCATGGTTTGTTAACAACCATCTGTTGTGGCCCTCGTGGTGAAGTGAACTATGCTCTAGAAGGTGCAGTATTCGTTGGGGGTGCTTCTATTCAATGGCTACGTGATGAGCTAAAACTTATTGATGAAGCAACTGACTCTGAATACTTTGCAACGAAAGTGAACGATACTAACGGCGTCTATGTTGTTCCTGCATTCACAGGTTTAGGCGCACCATATTGGGATCCGTATGCCCGTGGCGCTATTTTCGGTTTAACCCGTGGTGCTAACCGTAATCACATTATTCGTGCAACCTTAGAATCTATCGCTTATCAAACACGCGATGTGCTTGATGCAATGCAAGCCGATTCAGGTGCACGTTTACAATCACTGCGTGTTGATGGTGGCGCCGTTGCCAACAACTTCTTAATGCAGTTCCAATCCGATATTTTAGGTACTCGAGTAGAACGCCCTGTAGTTCGTGAAAGTACTGCATTAGGTGCAGCATTCCTTGCAGGTCTTGCTATCGGTTTTTGGAGTGATTTAGAAGAAGTGAAAAACAAAGCAGCTATTGATAAAGAATTCCGTCCAGGCATTGAAACCACTGAGCGTAACTATCGCTATAACGGCTGGAAAAAAGCTGTCGCGCGCGCTCAAGAGTGGGAAGATCGCGGTTAATTGCAGTAAAACAGTTTGAGAGAGAAGTAGCCTAGGCTACAAAACCAAATGCCGAGATTTTTTATCTCGGCATTTTTTATTCCACTAAATAGTATGTTCTTCATGGCTAAAACGATGAGCTAACGGAAGCCAACAAAGCATAATCGCCACTGACATAGCAAACATAATCATCCCTAAGCTAAATTGATTATGCTGTGGCAGTAAAGCAGAAAACCATGTTGCCACACCGGAACCTACATTTTGTAAACCACCTACCAGCGCACCAGCAGAGCCCGCTAAATAAGGAAATGGTTCCATTGCTCCTGTCGTTGCTAACGGAAATAGCATACCTGCACCAAAGAAAAACAGTGCAGCAGGAACCAGTAATGTCCAAATATTAATAATATTTAGCCAACCAGGGATCCACATTAAGATACCCGCAGATAAACAACAAAAAACAGAGTGCCACATCAGTTGCACAAAGGTTTTACCTTCACGACCTGCATACCAAGCGCCAAAGAATGCAGCAGGGATCGGTAGAATAAACAATATACTGATAGTAATACTGCTTAATCCTAATACTCCTCCCATTAACACACCGCTTGATGCTTCAAAAACAGCAATACCGGATAATGCACAAATCAGCATAATCAAAAATGCACTAAAAGTACTATTTGAAAGCAGTAAGTAAAATGATGACAACATATTACGCTTTTCAACTTGCACTGGCCGCGTTTCTGGCATCCAACGATACATACAAAGTAGGACACTGGTTCCTAATAATAATAAGAAAATATAACACGCATGCCAGCCAAAGAAATGAGCGACAACACCACCAATCATCGGCGCTAATAATGGGCTAACTAAAACGCCCATATTTAACAAACTATTGGCATAACGTAATGCAGTTCCTGTATATAAATCACGAGGTTGAGTACGTGTCATAACGCCTGCAACACCCGTTCCCATTCCTTGTAAGGTACTTGCGATAACCAGAGTGGTTAAATTTTGCGAGAAAATTGCCACCAGCGTTGATAAACAAAAGATAGTCATTCCGACTAAAATAACAGGACGGCGCCCTACTTTGTCGGATATAGGTCCATAAATTAACTGTGAAAAACCATAAGAAAAAAGATAAGCTCCCATAACTTGCTGTACCGCCCCTGTGGGTTCACCAAAGTAAACGGCCATATCAGCAATAACAGGAACATAAATAGTTTGAGTCATTTGACCCACAGCAACCAATGCAATTATCAATAATAATAGATTTGCATGCTCTAACTTTCTCATTTCTTTTCTCAAGAATTTTAGATAAATACATTAACGGACAGGCGCATACCACAGAGAATTTATAAAAATAAACTCTGCAAAATGCGTACCTTTTCAGAATGAGACTAAGTTAACAAATTTGGAGAAATTTGCGAGATAGCCAGCAATTTTTGTATAAAGATTAATGTCAGAGAAATACACCATAGTTGTCAATATAAATGTACATATTGTGTCAATTATTGACAAAATCTTAGATTAATCACATCACCACACCATATTGATAAATAAAAAACCACATCCTATTTAGAATAAATAAGCAACATAAGCGTGTTTATCAAAAGGAGATAATCTCTATGGCTAATTGGGTGAATGGAAAAGTTATTCAAGTTCATCACTGGACTGATGCGTTAATAAGTCTCGTCGTCAATGCTCCTATTGATAAGTTTACAGCCGGACAATTTGCAAAATTAGCACTAGATATTGATGGCGAGCGAGTACAACGAGCCTACTCTTATGTAAACGCACCAGATGATCCCAATTTAGAGTTCTATCTGGTTACTGTACCTGATGGAAAATTAAGCCCTAAATTAAGCGCACTAGAGGTTGGTGATGAAGTCCTGATCACTGAGCAAGCCAGTGGTTTTTTTGTATTAGAAGAGATCCCCACAACAAATACACTTTGGATGCTTTCGACAGGAACCGCCATTGGGCCTTTTTTATCTATTTTGCAATTAGGTCACGATCTTGAGCGATTTGAAAATATCGTTCTTGTTCACGCTGTTCGATATGCTAATGACTTAAGCTATTTACCTTTAATGGAAAAACTTGTTGAACGTTATCAAGGCAAATTGCGCATTCAAACCATTGTCAGCCGTGAAAATCATATTGGCTCATTAACCGGACGTATTCCTGCATTAATTGAAAGTGGTGCCTTAGAAAAAACAGTTGGCCTAACCATCAGCCCGGAAGAGAGCCATATTATGTTATGTGGTAATCCTCAAATGGTCAGAGAGACACAACAACTCTTAAAAGAACAACGAGAAATGCGTAAGCACTTACGACGCAAACCCGGACATATCACCAGTGAGCAATATTGGTAATAAAAAAATAAGGGTGAGCTTATTTCTCTCACCCTTATTGGTTTCACCATATAGATTAACGCCAGCGACGATAATCCACTTGTTCAGTCTGTTTACCAAAATAGTTTTCACCGTCATTACCAACAAAGACTCCGCAATCAAGCAACATAATCATTCCGATAAAAGAAGGAAGAAAACGCCCTATCGCCCATTGCCAAAATGGTTCTAAACTACTGGTATCGGCTAATCCTAACATCACGGCAAGTAAGAGTAATAAAAGCCATATTCCTCTTTTATTTCTGTCATGAAGTCTTTTTGTAAAAATTGCACATAGCGGATAAAGAATAAAAAAGGACACTATCCATATTACAGTGGTAGGTAATGGATAAATCACATCATTAATAATAATGAGGCCTAAAAACAGCGCAAAGCAAACACCAAAACCAGCCCAAAAGTCACGACGCCCAATTCGCCCTTTGAATGAAAATGCCCAATGTTGTAAGGTCATAAATTCTCAATAATTTACTTAATTTGTGAATTACACTGTCCATTTAGTATCAAATAATACAGACTAGCCAATAACAGCACAGACAAACGGAGGACAGATGATAAAAGCAAGCACACTTTCTACGTTATACCTGATAATCATAAGCATTGCTCTTTGTTTGCCAACTTCTGTTTTTGCAACAGAGATGTCTGTCGCACAAAAACAGCCCAGTAAAGATGATATTGCCTATCTTAAGCAAGATGCGCCTGTTTTTGAGATGACCATTCCGGAGCTAAGAGCCAAGTTCAATCAACAAAATCCGTTGTTATCGCTTAATGAATATAAAATTATCACTAATCACGATATTGCCATCCCTCTTGTCAGAGCCGCAACGCGTATTACGCCTTATCTCTATTCATCTGCGATATTAGAGCGTGGTAGCGAAAAAATAAAAAGTTTACAACTCACGCTGATCCATACCCCTGATGCACCTGAATTAGAAAAGAGAAATCGTGAGATCACAACACAATACATTATCACTTTAGTCACTCAATTTGATCCATCTATAACCCAAGAGCAAATTCAAGAGGCTCTCAATTTATTCGCTTTTAAAAATCAAACTTCTGATTATATTAGCCATGATGTGGGGGCTATTCGCTATATTATTGCCCATGAAGATGATCAATTAACAACCTTTGCTATTGAACCGATTAAGCTTTCTTTAAACAGCAAGATCGTTTCAGCTATTCCGTGATAAAAAACAAAGCTATTCTATTCATTGTTCTCTATACTGTTGTGCATCAACAGAATTCGTGTTTATTAGCAAACTAAATTTAAACCACTCGGTTGGAGGAAAAGTTATGCGCCATCCATTAGTCATGGGTAACTGGAAACTCAACGGCAGCATTCATATGGTTCATGAATTAATTGCTGCATTACGTAAAGAAGTTAGCGGTGTTGCAGGTTGTGATGTTGCTATCGCACCACCCGCAGTTTACCTATGCCAAGCACGCCATGAAATTGGTGGAAGCCGTATCGCATTAGGTGCTCAAGATACAGGTGTTAACTTATCAGGTGCTTTCACTGGTGAAACTTCAGCAGAAATGCTGAAAAACGTTGATGTTAAATACGTTATCATTGGTCACTCTGAGCGTCGTACTTATCATAAAGAATCTGACGAGTTTATCGCTCAAAAATTCGGCGTGTTAAAAGAGTTAGGTTTAACACCAGTATTATGTATTGGTGAAACTGAAGCAGAAAATGAAGCTGGCAAAACGCAAGAAGTTTGTGCTCGCCAAATCGATGCCGTGTTAAATGCACATGGTGCAGCAGCATTTAAAGATGCCGTTATCGCTTATGAACCAATCTGGGCTATCGGTACAGGTAAATCTGCAACTCCAGCACAAGCTCAAGCTGTTCATAAATTTATTCGTGATCATATTGCGAAGAAAGATGCGGCTATTGCTGAACAAGTTATCATTCAATACGGTGGATCTGTTAACGATAAAAATGCAGCAGAACTGTTTGGTCAACCAGACATTGATGGTGCATTAGTCGGTGGCGCTTCACTGAAAGCTGACGCATTTGCCGTTATCGTTAAAGCAGCTGCACAAGCTAAAGCGAAAAAATAATTTTTATCTTTCTGGCTTCTGCCATTAATCGATAAAAATAGAGAAAATCACCTTACTGAATATAAAGCAGAAGGTGATTTTTTTGTTTTGCTTACCTCGGCTTAATCAACGGCGACTAATTTCATCAAATACCCCCCCAGTCGCAAAATGTATTTTCTGCGCAGATTGCCAATCACCAAAAACATCATTAAGAGTAAAGAGTTCTAGTGTTGGAAAACTGCTTTGGTATTTCTCTGCTATTGTTTTATCTCTGGGACGATAATAATTTTTTGCCGCGATCTCTTGTCCTTCTGGTGAGTAAAGATAGTCTAAGTATGCTGTGGCAATTTCTCGTGTTCCTCGTTTATCAACAACCTTATCAACTACCGACACAGTAGGCTCTGCAAGAATAGATACTGATGGTGTAACTATCTCAAATTTATCAGCGCCTAATTCATTAATCGCTAATAACGCTTCGTTTTCCCATGCAATTAATACATCGCCGATACCTCGCTCAACAAAGGTATTTGTTGCTCCTCTCGCACCTGAATCTAATACTTCAACTTGCTGATAAAGTGCTTTAACGAAGGCTTTCGCTTTTTCACTATCCTGATGATTAGCTTTTAATCCATAACCCCATGCAGCAAGATAGTTCCATCTTGCACCTCCTGAGGTTTTGGGATTAGGTGTAATAATGGAAACACCCGGTTGAATCAATGAATCCCAATCTTTAATTTGTTTGGGATTTCCTTTTCTCACTAAAAAAACGATTGTTGAAGTATAAGGGGCTGAGTTATCAGGTAATCGTGTTATCCATTGCTTGTCGATGCTTCCTCTTTGTGCAATCGCATCGATATCATAAGCGAGTGCCAATGTAACAATATCGGCCTCAATACCATTGATAACTGATGTCGCTTGCTTTCCTGAACCACCATGTGATTGGCGAATAGTGACACTATCTCCCGTTTTCTGCTTCCAATACTGACTAAATGCTTGGTTATACTGCTGATAAAGCTCTCGCGTTGGATCGTAAGAGACATTCAATAATTGAATATCTTTAGCCCATACGGTATTGGAAAAAAGTAACGTCGCTAAAACAGTTGATAATAAGCCCCATTGTTTAAACATAGCTATCCACCCTTTATCGTTAAGTATTTAACTAGGCTGACAGAAAGTGTTATCACGATGAAATAACAAAAAACCGATGGATATACACAACGGGAATATGACTAGCAATATAAGGGGATAAGAAGAAATAAAGGAAGATAGAAATAGCTAAATGAAATATTTTCACTCGAGAAGCTACTCTGACACAAAGAAAATGTATCAGAGCAGTTCACGAATAAGGATAGAACTCAGAAAGGCTCTGGTATTGCGGAAAATCTATTAATACAGTTTTTTCGCTGTCTCATACCAGTCTGCTTTAAAGACACGTTTCATATTCATAACCGCATCAATAATATCATGGTGAACCAGTTTTTCGTTTTGAATACCGACACAACGACCGCCATAGCCTTCTAATAGCAGTTGTACAGAGTAAGCACCCATGCGAGAAGCAAGAATACGGTCGTAAGCAACTGGAGAACCACCACGTTGGATATGACCTAATACCGTTGCACGCGTTTCATGTTTAGTTTCAGCTTCAATAAAACGTGCTAACTCATGCACATCACAAACGTGTTCGGTAATAGCGACGATTGCATGGCGTTTACCACGTTCAATACCCGCTTTGATTTCTGCCAGCAATTCATCACGATTAAAAGGTAATTCAGATTCAGGCAGAACAACAAATTCACAGCCCCCTGCGATTGCCGCAGACAGTGTTAAGTCACCACAGTAGCGTCCCATCACTTCCACGATAGAGATACGTTTGTGAGAAGTTGAGGTATCACGTAAGCGGTCAATTGCTTCAACAGCCGTTTCTAATGCAGTAAAATATCCGATAGTGTAATCAGTACCAGCAACATCATTATCGATTGTGCCCGGTAAACCGATACATGGAAAACCTGCTTCCGTTAATTTTTTTGCACCTAGATAAGAACCATCACCACCAATAACGACTAAGGCATCAAGCTCATTTTGTTTCATGTTTTCAATGGCGACAGCACGCACATTGTCTTCACGAAATTCAGGGAAACGAGCAGAACCAAGGAATGTACCACCACGGTTGATCATGTCTGACACGCTAAAACGGTCGAGTTTTTTCATGCGATTTTCGTATAGCCCCATATAGCCATCCATAATCCCATAAACCTCTAAACCTTCACTTAGTGCAGCACGAACAACACCACGGATCGCGGCATTCATACCTGGTGCATCACCACCACTTGTTAAAACCCCAATTCTTTTGATCCTATTGACCATGATTACCTCTGATTCTTATTCGATGTAATTATTGCAAAATTGTTGGAATAACTTTTTATCTCAATACCGGTTTGTCTGGTGTTATATACCGATATCGTAAATGCTGAATTGATTCAACAATACCATTGTACGCATATTTTTTACCAGTTCATCATTATCGTACATTTTTTTTCATAAACTTGATGCGCATTAAACTAATCAAATAGCCTGTATAAAGATTATACTAGTCTATCTCAAATGTGTTTCCTTAATAAGTTAACACTTTTTATACAGACACTTTACTGCCTTTTTGCATTCATCTCAAAAAAACGCTATTTATGCTAAAAAATAGCATCGGCATATTTTGATAAATATTCAATTTTCTCTGGTGTGATGTTCTATCTGCCGTTTATCTCTCTATTTTGTGATGTCATCCTTTTAAAGAAAAAAATGATCTAGGGTACATTTGTGACCAACAACAAAGTTCTCTGGTTGATTTACCGCTTTTCAAGCTAGACTGATACAGTGGAACTTTCACTTAATAGGAGGTTTTATGTTTGATTTAACGGGTAAAATCGCTTTAGTTTCAGGTGGTGCAAAAGGCATTGGTAAAGGTATCGTTATCGCACTTAAAAAGAGTGGTGCGAAAGTGATTATTGCCGATATTGATGATGTAGCAGGTAATAAAACAAAAGATGAATTAGATGTAGGTTTTATGCACCTTGATGTCACCCAACAATCCGCCTGTGAAAAAGTGATTGATAATGTTGTAAAAGAGTATGGCAAACTTGATATTCTTTGTTCCAATACTGGTATTTTCCCTCAAGCTACCATTAAAGAGATGACGGAAGCCGACTGGGATAAAATGCATACCGTAAACTTAAAAGGCATGTTCTTTTTAGTTAAAGCGGCACTGCGTGTAATGGAGAAACAAAAACAAGGTCGAGTGATCATTACCTCTTCTATTACCGGTGCGATTACAGGTTATCCTGGCTGGAGCCACTACGGTGCAAGTAAGGCGGGACAATTAGGTTTTATGCGTAGCGCAGCTCTTGAATATGCACGTCATGGTATTACCATTAATGCAGTGATGCCGGGCAATATCCTCACCGAAGGCTTACAAGCGCAAGGCGAAGCGTATTTAAATCAAATGAAAGCATCAATCCCAACACATACTTTAGGTGAACCAGAAGATATCGGTTACGCAGCTGCATTCTTTGCGTCGAATGAAGCAAAATATATTACAGGCCAGACAATTATCGTCGATGGCGGACAAATTTTACCTGAATCTCCAGAAGCGTTGTTGTAGGTCAAGATAAAAATCATGTAGACTGGTGCGGCACCAACCGCACCATAAACATAAAATATAAGAATATAATTTACTGTTTATGGGTAATTTCAGCTAGCTCTATTACTACAAATTGCTCATTCACCTCAGTGAAATAAAAAATCTTAAAAATCCACCAAATTATATTTTTATGTTAAATAATTATTTCACACTCTATTGCGAGTTCTACACGTTATGAATAAAGAAAATAAACGCAAAATTAAAGTAGGTCTTATTGTTGATGAATTCTTTGGGGCTGCAAATACTCGATTTGGTGGGTATGGATACTTAGCAAGATATTACATTGCTAAATATTTAAAAAATGAAGAGTTTGAATTCGATGTTTTATTAGGTAAAGGAAAAAGTCATTTTTTTGCTGAAAAAACAATAGTCGATGATGTAGCGCTTTATAAACTCCCCCGCAGAAAATGGTTTACACAAAGATTCTTAAAAAAGAAAGACTATGATATCTATTTTAGCGTTGAGCTTACACACGATAATGTATTAAAAAATGAACTAGATCCATCAAAACGACTAATTCTTTGGATACAAGATCCCAGACCTATGTATGAATGGGATGAAATTTTCACAGTAAAATTAATTCCTGAAACATCTTACTATAATCAAAAAATCTACGATCTTGTTCATTCTTGGTACAAAGAAGGAAGAGTACGATTTATTACTCAGGCGCAGTGCCTTAATCAAAAAGCCATTGATTTATATAATTTAGATAAAAACGTTTCTATTGATTTTGCTCCAAATCCAATTGATATTGACTATAATTTTGATGTTTTAACTCACCCTAAACAAAATAATGTCGTTTTTTTAGGCCGTATTGCATCCGTTAAACGAGGTTGGATTTTCTGTGAAATAGCAAAAAAAATGCCTGAATACAATTTCTATGTTTTAGGTAAAATATTTAGAGCCGATGACAAAAATCACGATATCATGTCAGAATATGAAAAAATTCCAAATCTTCACTTTGTGGGCCATGTTGAAGGAGAGGAAAAAAATAAATATTTACGCGATGCAAAAGTGCTAGTTAATAGCTCTATTCATGAGGCATTACCTGTTTCATTTCTTGAAGCATTATCTTTTGGCACATTACTTGTTAGTAACAGAAATCCGGACGACTTAACATCTAAATTTGGTATCCATGTTGGAGAAGTGCTTGGTAATGGTTTTGATAAAGTAGACTTATTTGTAAATGCAGTTAGAGAACTCATTGAGAATGATGAAAAGAGAAAAACATTATCAATAGAAGCTATTGATTATATTAAAAAAGTTCATAACGTGGATGATTTTATAAAAAATACACATGCAATCATCAAAGATGAGCTAACAAAATAAAAACAAATCTACTAAGGGAAATAACACTCTTATATTTCCCTTACAATATTACTTAGATAAAGAATATTACATGAATAATTTCATAATTAGCTTAAAAGATAATAATGAAGATAGGCGTACACATATATCTAATCAATTTAATTCAAAGAATATTCCATTCTTATTTTTTGATGCTATAAATAAGAGTAACTTAGATATTTCAGAACATTTAAATATACGCTTTAATAATCCTAATTTAACTGCTGGAGAAAAAGGATGTTTTTTAAGCCATATATTTTTATGGAAAAAAATTATTGATGAAAATATTGATGTAGCTGGAATTTTTGAAGATGATATTTACCTAGGAAAAAATTCTGAAGAATTGCTAAGAAATTATTCATGGGTGAATAAAAACATTGATATTATAAAAATTGAAAAATCTAATGATAAAATAAAAACATCCATTAGACCAATAAAAAAAGTCAATGATATTCAAATTGTTAGATTGAAAAGTCGGCATTTAGGTACTGCAGGATATATTATCACAAATAAAGGCGCTCATTTTTTATTTGATAAAATATCTCAAAAACCTATTAACAATCCAATAGATCATGAAATATTCAATGATTTATTAATAAACAATAAATATATTGTTGGACAAACTATGCCTTGCTTATGTATACAAGATTTTGTTTTAAATAAAAATGATAATAATTTCCCTAGTATTTTAGAAGATAATAGAATTCATCGCGTTATACATAACAAGACAGGAAGTAATAATAAAATTATACGAGAACTATCTAGACTAAAACAACAAATTTTAGATTTCACACTAAAAAACACAATAGAAAGAAAAGTATATTTCTACCTAAAATAAAACTGATATAACTAAAAAAATAACGAACAAAAAAAAAGCCCCTCTCCAGAGGGGCTGCAAAAGACAGGGATGGTGTCTATGGCAAGGAAAAAACTTCGTTGTTGCTACTTACTCTCTAACTAGGTACTTCTTTACTACACTCTTACTTCATTACTGATTTTGTTGACTTTGTTGGTCAAAATATGACATTTGCTGTTGGTAATTCTTTTCCAACTGCGCTTTCTGTTCTGGGGTTAACAACTGATACATTTGGTTATGGACTTTTGCCATTTCTACATGGCGCTCTATTGCTTGTTTATCCATATCTTGCATCTGTGCTCTTACAGCAGCTTCATCAAATTGAGGTGCAGTGACTAATTTATGCATATTCTCATGATGCTGACGGAAATTTCCGTTATATCTATCTTGATGATGCTGGCGCATTAAATCACGCATTTGAGTACGTTGTTGCTCAGTTAATGTGATACCGTTAAACATACGTGACTCGCCATAATTGCGATCCATCATATGTCCTCGTTGTCCGCGGTGACCTCTATAATCACGGTCGCCATGCATTCCATAGCCATAACCGCAGTGGTAGTTACCATTATACTGTTGCTCAGTAGGCGGATTAGTATTTGCAGTTTCAGCTAATACCATCGTCGGAGCTGCCAAAAACATTGATGCTAGTGCAACTACTGCTACTTTACGCATTGCTTCACTCCTAATTCGGTAAATTAATACCGACCTAATTAATACGACCTCAATGTGTATAATTCATATGTGTAATTCTTTGCTATGTGGATTACTATACCGTTACGGCTGCAAACTAGCGTCAGAGCGTGTAAAAGAACGTAAAGTCATAGATTCGCGCTATTTATTATCGTATTTTTCTCTTGGAGGAATTGACGAATGCATAAAATCTTATTAGTGGATGACGATCGCGAATTAACATCGCTATTGAAAGAACTACTTGAAATGGAAGGCTTTAATGTTGTAATCGCCTCTGATGGCGAGCAAGCACTTAAACTTTTGGATGCTTCTATCGACTTGTTATTACTGGATATCATGATGCCACGTAAAAACGGGATTGAGACACTCAAAGAGTTACGCCAAAATTTCCAGACCCCAGTCATTATGTTAACGGCAAGAGGCAGTGATCTTGACCGAGTTCTTGGCTTAGAGCTAGGTGCTGATGATTATTTACCAAAACCTTTTAATGATAGAGAACTGGTTGCACGTATCAGAGCTATTTTGCGTCGTTCAAACTGGAGCGAACAAAAACAGACTGATAGCACTACATCTCCAACATTACAGGTTGATAAATTACAACTTAACCCTGGCCGACAAGAAGCAAGTTTTGATAATGAACCGCTAGAGTTAACAGGAACAGAGTTTACTTTGCTTTATTTACTTGCTCAGCATTTAGGACAAGTCGTATCACGCGAACATCTAAGCCAAGAAGTCCTTGGCAAGCGCTTAACACCGTTTGATAGAGCGATCGATATGCATATTTCTAATTTACGCCGTAAATTACCAGAAAGAACAGATGGACAACCTTGGTTTAAAACGTTACGTGGCCGCGGTTATCTAATGGTTTCAATAACTTGATAAATATTCTTTATGATAAATAGTCTGTCAGCGCGCATTTTCGCAATATTCTGGCTGACGCTAGCATTAGTTCTCGTGCTAGTTATGATGGTTCCAAAGCTGGACTCGCGCCAGCTTACCCCTCTTTTAGAGAGTGAATACCGTCAAGGCGTTATGCTAGAACAACATATCGAAGCTGAATTAGCTCAAGATCCGGCTAACGATCTCCTTTGGTGGCGTCGATTAATTCGAGCCATTGATAAATGGGCTCCCCCTGGCCAACGTTTAATTATTGTCACGAGTGAAGGCCGGATCATCGGTGCTCAACGTAATGAGATGCAAGTTGTCAGAAACTTTATTGGTCAATCTGATAACGCCGATCACCCCAAAAAGAAAAAATATGGTCGCTCTGAGATGTTAGGGCCTTTTTCTGTAAGGGATGGTGAAGATCATTACCAACTTTATCTCGTACGCCCTTCAAGTAGCCCTCAATCTGACTTTATCAACTTATTATTTGATAAACCATTATTGTTACTCATATTCACCATGCTTATCAGCACACCATTATTAGTATGGCTTTCTTGGAGCTTAGCAAAACCCGCAAGACAACTTAAAAATGCCGCTGATGATGTAGCTAAAGGTAACCTACGCCCTCACCCTGAACTAGAAACGGGTCCTCAAGAGTTTTTAGCCGCAGGCACGAGTTTTAATCAGATGATAAGCGCTCTTGAGCGTATGGTAGAAGCTCAGCAACGTCTGATCTCTGATATTTCTCATGAACTACGTACCCCATTAACACGCTTACAATTAGCCAGCGCATTGTTACGTCGTCGTAGTGGAGAGAGCAAGGAGCTAGAGCGTATTGAAACTGAGACTCAACGCCTTGATGGTATGATTAATGACTTACTGGTGCTTTCCCGTAACCAGTATAAAAACGAGTTATTACGCGAAACAGTAAAAGCCAATGAATTGTGGGATGACATTTTAGATAACGCTAAATTTGAGGCCGAACAAAATAATAAGACACTGCAAGTCACTACACCTCCAGGAGCATGGCCTATTTACTGCAATCCATATTCTCTGGCGAGTGCATTTGAGAATATTGTTCGTAATGCCCTGCGTTATTCAAATTCTCGCATTGAAGTCGCCTTTACTGAACAGAACCAAGGCATCACCATTATTGTTGATGATGATGGCCCTGGCGTTAGTCCTGAAGATAGAGAGCATATTTTCCGACCATTCTATCGCACTGATGAAGCTAGAGATCGTGAATCCGGTGGTACAGGCTTAGGATTAGCGATTGTTGAAACTGCCGTCAGTCAACACAGAGGCCATGTTAAAGCCGATGACAGTCCATTAGGTGGTTTAAGAGTAGAGATTTGGTTGCCAAGAGCGGGTGCAAGTAATAAATCACCAACGGCTTAATAGAGTAATTAAACTGTTGTATCAAAATATACTGCCATCTATTGAAGAATAGGTGGCATATTCTTTTTGCTAGCATCTAACGATGCAATTCAGAATGATCTGGCTGAATCGACCGCTATTCCGATATTTATATATCTACAATCAATGCTAAAATACCCAGCTATTACTTGACCGTCTGGTTTGAAGAGTCTACTCTCAGTGCGGTTTTTCGCATATTGTTTAAATATGCTTATATAACAAAACTCTTATATTACATATAGATAAGAGTTTTTCGAGATAAATTTTGGCGCTCTGGGGGCCGTAAACCCAGTGCGGTAGCTTTGTAATAAATATATTTTTCCTCCCTACATTAATAATTAATTTGTTCTTATTAAAGGATAAGTAATGCCTAGAAATATTGCAGTGATCTTAGCTTCAGGAACAGGTTCTCGCTTCGAATCCAAAATTCCAAAGCAGTTTGTAAAATTAGCAGGGAAGCCCGTCATTCAATATACTATCGAAGCTTTTGAGAATTGTTCAGCTATAGATGAAATTTATGTTGTCACTAAAGAAGATTATATCGACTTGGTTTATGAAATTACTAATAAAAACGAATTAAAGAAAATATCTAAAGTAATTTCAGGTGGTAAAGAACGTTATGATTCAACATGGGCTGCAATTAACGCTACACCTGAAGAAAATTGCAATTTAATTATTCATGATGCAGTTAGACCATTTATTTCAGAAAAAATTATTAATGACTGTATAGCGGCCTTAGTAAAATATAACGCTGTAGACGTTGTTGTAGATGCTGTAGACACAATTGTTGAAGTTGATGGTAATTTTATTTCTAATATTCCTGACAGAAGAAAATTAAAACGCGGACAAACTCCCCAAGCTTTTAAAAGAGATACATTAAAAGATGCCTACAATAAATTCTTTTTAGATCCACAAAAAGCAGCATCAGATGATTGTGGCATTGTACTAAAATACTTAAAAGAAGAAAAAATATATACAGTCAATGGCGCGGAGTCTAACTTCAAGTTAACACATCAACAAGATTTATATTTAGCTGATAATATTATAAAAGATGGCTTATATACTCGATTAAATGCTGATAGTAACTTAATAAAAGAGAAAATAGACAATAAAGTTGTAGTCGTTATTGGGGGTAGTAGTGGTATTGGGGAAGATATTGTCACTCAATGTAAAAAACTAAATAGCAGAGTTTACTCTTGTAGCCGAAGTCAAAATAACGTAGATGTAACAGATAAAAAAAGTATTGATTTATTTCTCCATGAAATTTTTCTTAAAGAAAATAGAATAGACTTTGTTATTAATACAACAGGTCTATTAATAAAAAAACCTCTTTTATCAATGAGTAATACAGAGATTACTGATAGCTATATGATTAATTATACTGGTGTAATTAATGTAGCACTTGCATCTTATAAATATCTAAAAGAATCTCAAGGCATGCTTATTAACTTTACTTCCAGCTCATTTACTAGAGGAAGACCTAATTATAGTATTTATTCATCAACAAAAGCTGCGATTGTTAATTTTACTCAAGCAATTGCAGAAGAATGGCTACCATTAGGTATTAAAGTAAACTGCATTAATCCTGAGAGAACAGATACGCCGATGAGACGGAGTAATTTTGGGATTGAGCCAGCTAATTCATTACTTAGTGCAGAAGCTGTTGCCAAATTTACGCTATCTGCGATGTCATTTGAACATACTGGACAAGTTTTTAGTATAAAGAATGATTTATAGCTAAATTATAAGGGCTTTTTAAAAGCCCTTATAATTAAAGATGATCAAATATCTTTAAATATTTTCTATAATAAAAAAATCTCAGATTAAATAGGGCATTTCCGTCTATCAAGATTCCATTTTTCTTAAGAAAGTAACACTTTGTTTTACTAAAAAAAATCTTCTTTTTGTAAGGTAACCTATTTATTAGTGGTATTATATTTTCAATATCACCATCGCGATCGCATAATTTAACAATTATATTTTCAACACCAAATTTATCTATGTAATTTTTAAGTCTATCTTTCCTTCTATTCCATTTTTCAACACATTCATTTATTGAATGATAATGCAAGAAATGAATTTCACAATCATGGAATTTTGCAATTGGATATAAATCACTTTCTTTAAAATCACTCATTTCTAAGTCATCATTGATAAATGAGTCTAAATTATTTAAAATAAAAAGGAAATCATTTGGTTTTATAAACAACCCAACAAATGGAGTGTTATAACTTTTATTTAAAATATTATATAATCTAAATCCCCAACAGTTATTAGAAATTATACATATCTCTTTATTTTTCAATAATATACTATCAATAAAATCACTTAAAAATAATTTAGATAAAATCGAACTTAAAGACATAAATACTCCTAATAAAGAAATAAAAAAGCACGACATATTATCATAAAAAAAAACAACAAATATAGATACGATTATATTATGAGCTTAAAAAAAAATATAGTAAACCTCTTTGGCACTCAGCTGATTAGTTATGTCATTCCTTTGCTTCAACTTCCGTATCTCAGTAGAGTATTAGATACAGATAATTTTGGTTTATACATTTTTTCATTATCATTATTATCCATATGTAATATTATTAGTAACTATGGATTTGAGCTATCCATCCCCAAAAGAATAGCCTCTGAGAAAATTAACATTAAAAAATTAAGTGTTTTTATTTCAGCAATAAATTATATAAAAACATTTCTAATCATATTTCTAATCTTAACGACCATACTAATTAACTTTCACAATAATTATTTTGATAAACTAACTTTATTTTTTATAATCATTAGTATTATATCTAATGGGTATAATTTAATTTGGCTTTATTTAGGAATAGAGAAAATATATATATATAGTAGAATAATTTTTCTTTCCAGACTAATAGCCTTAATTTCTATTTTTTTATTTATCAAAGAAAATTCAGACAGTAACATATTGTATATTATAATTGCCATGCAAAATTTTCTAAGTACGTTTATTTGTTACTATTATCTTAAAAAATGGAAATTAAAATACCTATCATTTAATTTAAAAAGAATAAAAGAACTAGCCAAAGAATCGACAGAGTACTTTATTTCTAGACTAGGAGTTTCATTATATTCAACATGTGGTAGCTTCTTTATCGGTATAATGAGTGGTTCAATGCACCAAGTTGCCATATATGGTGCAGCAGAGCAGCTATATAAAGCGGGAGTAATGGTTATATCTTCAATATCAACACCATTAACCCCATATATGGCTAGAACTAAGAATTTCAGTATCTTTTTTAAGGTTACATTCCTAAGTATATGTATGACAATTATAGGTGCAAGTATTGGTTTCTTTTGGGGTGATAAAATCATTTCTATTATTTATGGTGATGAACTTATAGATGCATTTCCTATTTTAAAAATATTTATGATTACAATCATTGTAAGTATACTAGGTATCCATTTTGGATATCCAGCATTAATACCACTAAATAAAGAAAAATGTGCAAATTACAGTGTTTTATATGCAGGTTTATTCCAATTACTTGCTATTTCCGTCTTCTACCTGTTAAATATGAATATAACAGCCGTATTAATAGCCATATCATATCTATTATGTGATAGTTTAATGTTTATATATAGAATAAGTATATTTTATGTTAATTATAAAAAAAGATAACTCTTTATTAAGAAGTGCTCAATTAAAAATGTTAACTGCATTAATTGAAATAGATAGATTATGCTCCCTGCATAATATAGAGTATTGGATTGATGCAGGGACATTACTTGGTGCAGTCCGGCATAATGGTTTTATACCCTGGGATGATGATATTGATATATGTATGACTAGAAATGATTTTAACAAATTCATTAATGTCGCCTCAAAAAGCTTAAATAATGATTTATTCTTTTTACAAACAACCCAAACAGATAAAAACTATTATACATACAATATTCCTTGCAAAATGAGAGTAAATAATACTGAAATCATAGAAGAAACTGAATTAAAATATGGGTATTATAATTCAAAATCTCATCATGGCTTATTTGTAGATATTTTCCCTTATGATAAATACTCTACTAACCCCTTTATAAGAACTAATATAGAGCGTTTCTTATCAAAGATATATCAACTAAAATCAATAAGTAAATTCAAAAAGATAAGCTTAAATAAAAAAATAATTGTATTTTTATTATCACCTATAATTCCTAAGATAATGTTAAATAAAATAAAAGAAGCTCAGCTTCGTATAATGAATAATAGAAAAACTAATTACGTATATAGTGCAGGTATTGAAACTCCCTTTCATAGAGCAATTTTTACTGAAGAAGAAATTTTTCCATTAAAAAAAATTAGCTTTGAAGGCTATTTTTTTAGTTGTCCTAATAATATAGAACAATATCTTACTAAAATGTTTGGCGCTAATTATATGTCATTACCATCAATAGAGAATAGAGTTTCTCATTATCATTCAATAAAGCTTTAATATTATGAATAACTTAACAATAATTATCCCAACATTTAATAGGCCAGATAAATTAAATAGAACATTAAATCTTCTAAATAAAAAAAATTATAAATTTAATATCATAGTCGTTGATGATGGCTCATCTTCAACAAACAGGAATAAAAATAAAAAAATTTGTCAAAACTTTATTAATGTTGCCTATTATTGGCAAAATAACTCTGGACCATCACAAGCCAGGCTATTAGGCTTATTAAAGTCTCAAACTAAATATATTTCTTTTCTTGACTGTGATGACTATATTTCTATCGATTGTATTAAGGAAGTATGTTTTCTTCTTGAAAAAGAAAATAAATATGACTATGTAACAATTCAAAGTCAGTATGTTACTGATATTGAAAAAAGTTTGTTATTAACATGTACTCAGGAAAAAACAATTTCAAGAAAAATTAAAAATAATTTATTAAATACAATAATTGAACTGATCGGTTTTCCTATTAATTTCATATCTGGATGGAATCAATCAAATAGCATATATAAAAGAGAAAAAATATTAAAAATTTATAAAGTAAGAAATTTATCTTGGGCTGAGGATATTCCATTAAAAATCATGGTTAATAGATTTTTAAATGGATTAAGTATTAAAAAAAACAATGCATCATTAATCGAAGTTTCACATGGCAGGGGCTATCAATATTCCTTTAAACAAATCATCAACCTAGCTAAAGAAATAAACAATAATGAAGACAAAAAGATTGTTAATTTAATTTTATCTATCATAACCATACTTAGATATATACCATCCATGCTAATAAAAAAACTAAAAGGGTAAATTAATGAATATTTCCGATATTGATATTTGTATAATCTCATTGGAATCTGACATAGCGAGAAGAGAAAAACTTCTGGACAATCTTTCTCATTATAAACTTAATCCAAGAGTAAGCATCGCAATTAATGGAAAAAAGCTTTCTGCAGAAGATTACTTCCTCAATGCTAAAGCCAAAACATCTAAATTTAACGGGAGAACGATGTTAACCCCATCTGAATTAGGATGCTTTCTTAGCCACAAAAAAGCCATCTATGAATTTTTAGAAAGTAAAAAAAAGTATTTGCTTATTCTCGAAGATGACGTAGCTATAGAACACGATATATTACACCTATTTTCTAATATTAACTCCTTAGAAGAAAACTCTATTTATATTTTAGGTGGCCAGGATGGTTTAAACAGCTTCAATCGAGTAATTTTATCTAAAAAAAATAAAATAGGCTTTAGCAAGGTTCGATTCAATACTCATAGATGGATTTATAGAACTTGTTGTTATTTAATTACACAAGAAACAGCCAAAAAAATATATAATTTTATGAAAGATAATACTTACATGGCTGATGACTGGAAACTTATTATAAAAAATACTTCTATTAAAAGTATTTACTATTCATACTTTTTTTCACATCCGATTGATTTAAACAATAGTCATATAGAAAAAGAAAGAGAGTATTTAAAATAAATGATATATTTGATTAGTAACTTTCTATCACTAACTTACTTCTATATATATAGTAAATTCAATTATTCTATTCACAATAGAATATTTTTATCTATTATATTAATAATATTAATGTCATTAATTCCAGGTTTACAATATAAAGTTGGAACAGACTATTTAAGTTATGAAAACATATTTAACAGTCCATCCACACTAGAATACTATTTTAATATAAAAGAATACTTATTTTATTATTTAACAAAATTAATATACAATCTTGAGTTAAGTAGCAAAGCTTATTTTTTTATTATAGCAATAATACAATCATTTCTTATTTTTTCTTTATTAACACTTTCTAAAACAAAAAACACTTCACTTCCTATTTTGTTTTTTTGTTTTTTTACAATAACTAATTTAATGCATACTCAAATGAATATAATTAGAGTATCATTTTCTTTTTATCTTTTCTCTATATCACTGTTACTTCATTTAAATAGAAAAAATATTCTATCGCTTATTATTTTTATACTTGCATTCTTTTTCCACAAGTCATCAATAATTGTTTTTCCATTATTATTAATTCCTAATAAAGTTTATTTGTTTTTTTATAGACATATTCTTTTTATTTACATTTCCACCTTTATTCTATTTCTATTCAATCCTTTTCATAATATTGTAAATACTATTATTATTGATTATTTCCCTCATTATTCTTCTTATCTTGAAGATGGTAATTTTGAAAAACATAGCATAGTAAATATACTTAGCAAATTATATTACATTCCGATACAGCTTCTATTTATCTATATTGTACGCAATGGGAAAATTATATTTTCTCTCATTGAGAAAAAAATGATTGGATTATGGGTTATTGTTTCAAATAGTTATTTATTAATTCTTCACTTTGATTTTTTCGCCCGCGTAAATGTTTTCTTAATCTTTTTTTATATTATACCTGCAATTTACTTATTATTTTTATATAGAAAAAACACTATACTTTTTACATTAATTTCAGCTTATTTAATATTTGCTTATTCATTAAAAGTATTATTTTTCCCTAATGCTGAGTTTTTATATAACACATATTTATTTAACTAAAAATGCATAAAATATCGATTATAATGCCTGCCTTTAATTCTGATTCTGTTATAACACAATCAATTGAATCGGTTTTAAATCAAACTTACGCTAATTTCGAGCTAATTATTTGTGATGATTTATCCACTGATAACACTAAAGAAATCATTAAAAAATATGTAGAAAAAGATTCAAGAATAAAATTAATAGGTAATGCAAATAAAAAAGGGGCAGCAGGAGCTAGAAATAGCTGTATACAAGCATCAACATCTAGATATATTTGTTTTTTAGATAGTGATGATTTATGGGCGCCTGAAAAGTTAGAAAAGCAAATAGATTTCATGAGAGAACATAATATTGCAATGTCACATAGTGATTATATTATGTTTGATATTGGAAAAAATAAAAAAATAATACACTCCCCTCAGGTAATTAGCTTTTCAAATATTATAAAAAAATGTGATATTGGTTGCCTAACTGTAATGCTAGATAAAAAACTAATTCCTTGTGATATTTTATTTCCTTATACACCAAAGGAAGACTATGCATTATGGGTATACTTAATGAAAAATGGCATCAAATCTTATAATTTTGGTGAATGCAGTTCATTTTATAGAAAGCAAAAACAATCATTATCATCGTCTAAATATAAAGAAATAAAAAAACAGTGGTTTGTTCTAAAACACATTGCTCAATTAAATTTCATAAATAGGATAAAATGTATTTCTTTTTATTCAATAAATGGATTTATAAAACATTTTTTATAAAACTAGTTTTTTAATTTAGATAAAATATTAAGCTAACCCTAATCAATTCTAGCATTCCTTAATGATATGCTACAACAAAGATCATATTATATAATTATTCTCATCTATAGCTGAATTTTATTTTTAAATTTACTACAAAATTTTAGATAAGAGAAACCATGAAAATCACCATCTCCGGTACCGGCTATGTCGGTCTATCTAACGGAATACTTCTTTCCCAACACAACAAAGTTGTTGCGTTAGATATCAATAAAGAAAAAGTTGAATTACTTAACAAAAAAATCTCGCCAATTACAGACAAAGAAATTGAAGAGTTTTTAGCAACCAAAACGCTCGACTTTACAGCAACATTAGATAAAGAATTCGCTTATAAAGATGCCGAATTCGTTATCATTGCTACACCAACCGATTATGATCCTAAAACGAACTATTTCAACACCTCTTCTGTAGAGTCTGTCATTCGTGATGTTTTAGAATATAATCCAAATACCACAATGATTATTAAATCAACTATTCCTGTTGGTTTTACTAAAGAGATGAGAGAGAAATATAATACGAACAATATTATTTTCTCCCCTGAGTTCTTACGTGAAGGTCGTGCGCTTTACGATAACTTATACCCTTCTCGTATTGTGATTGGCGAACAATCAGAAAGAGCACAAAAATTTGCTGATCTTTTACAACAAGGCGCATTAAAGAAAGATATTGATGTTCTTTTTACTGATTCCACAGAAGCCGAAGCAATTAAATTATTTGCTAATACTTATCTAGCACTGCGTGTTGCTTACTTTAATGAGCTAGATAGCTATGCCGAATCTTATGGACTGAACTCAAGACAAATCATTGAAGGTGTCTGTTTAGATCCGCGTATTGGTAATCACTATAACAATCCGTCATTCGGTTACGGCGGTTACTGCTTACCAAAAGATACTAAGCAACTCTTAGCAAACTACGACTCGGTGCCTAATAATATTATTAGTGCAATCGTGGAAGCAAACCGCACTCGTAAAGACTTTATTGCAGACTCTATTATTGCAAAATCGCCAAAAATCGTGGGTGTTTATCGCTTAATTATGAAATCAGGCTCTGATAATTTCCGCTCATCATCAATCCAAGGCATTATGAAACGCATTAAAGCCAAAGGAATTGAAGTGGTGATTTATGAGCCAGAAATGAAAGAAGAAACCTTCTTTAACTCAAAATTAGTTCGTGATTTAAATGAGTTTAAAGCGATGTCTGATGTCATTATTACCAATAGAATGTCATCAGCACTAAACGATGTTGAAGAAAAAGTTTATACTCGTGACCTCTTTGGTAACGATTAAATCGATTTTATATGCTCAATATAGTCTTATTTGAACCCGAAATTCCACCGAATACGGGTAATATTATCCGCCTGTGTGCCAACACAGGCTTTCATCTCCATTTGATCCAACCATTGGGTTTTACTTGGGATGATAAACGTCTACGTCGTGCAGGGCTTGATTATCGTGAGTTTGCTGATATTAAACAGCATCATGATTACTACGCTTTTTTAGAAAGTGAAGGTTTAAACCCTGATAATGCACAATCACCATCAGGTGCGCGTGTATTTGCCTTAACCACAAAAGGCACTCCAGCACATAGCAATGTCAGTTATCAGGATGGTGATTATCTCCTTTTTGGACCTGAAACACGTGGTTTGCCACCCTATGTATTAGATAATATGCCAACGCAACAGAAAATCAGAGTCCCAATGCTTGCAGATAGTCGCAGTATGAATCTGTCAAATACTGTTGCCGTTGTGGTTTTTGAGGCATGGCGCCAACTTGGTTATCCTGGTGCGTTATTAAGAGACTGAAATGCAAAAAGCGCTGATCATAAATAATGAGCCAGCGCTTTTTTAATTTCAAATGACTAAAAACTTAATTTATTACTCTATTTATTACTCTGGCGCCTGTCTAATTTCGGCAACCACTTTTGTAATATACCGACACCCTTTCCCCACATCCTTTAATACTAATGCGTGAGCACCAATTACCGCATTATCACCAATCTCTATCTCTCCGCCGATAATCGATGAGTTACAACCGATATAAACGTTATTTCCAACTCGAATATCCGCTTTGCCATTTTTTTCTTTTACTCCAATAGTCACACCTTGCATTAACGTCACATTCTCACCTAATTGACAGTAATTAGTCAGTACGATCCCTATGGGATGAGGTAATGAAAGGCCTTTACCGATACGAGTTCTTAGTGAGATATCGTTGCAATATTTACGGTTATTTTTAGAACCAATGCGAGTGCCTAATTTGTTAAGGAAACGATTTTTAGAGAAATAAAAGAATTGGGCGACACGCCACCAAAATAGATAACGAGAACGCTGGCAGAAAAAAACTCGGTGAAAAAGTCTTACCCAACTAAAAGGCTTGTTATCACCAATATACTCGGCGTGCAAACAAGCCTTTAGTTCAGAAAGAGTGACTTCAGTTAATGCCATTAAATGCCATCACCACATTCAAAACCGGGTACTACACCATTAAAGTGTTGATCCATATCGAGTGAAGGCTTATCACTAGTTGGTTTACCCACAATACGAGCAGGAACGCCCGCAACAGTGGTATGTGCAGGAACCTCATGTAATACCACAGAGCCGGCACCAATTTTAGCACCGCGACCAATCTCAATATTGCCGAGTATTTTAGCACCTGCACCAATCATGACGCCTTCACGAACTTTAGGATGGCGATCACCGCAAGTTTTACCTGTTCCCCCTAAGGTGACAGATTGTAAAATAGAGACATCGTTCTCTACGATAGCGGTTTCACCAATTACAATGCCTGTTGCGTGATCAAGCATAATACCGTGGCCAATACGGGCAGCTGGATGGATATCAACACCAAAAGTCACAGAAATCTGGTTTTGCAGATACACCGCTAACGCTTTGCGATCTTGATTCCATAACCAATGCGCGATGCGATAAGCCTGTAAGGCATGGAAACCTTTTAAATAAAGCAGTGGTGTAGAGTATTTATCAACGGCAGGATCACGTAAACGCACGGCCGAAATATCATAAGCAGCCGATTCAATCATAGAATTATCACTACGGTATGCCTCTTCAACAATCTCACGAACTGCAATCGCGGGCATTGTTTGAGTTGCTAGCTTATTTGCCAACATATAACTTAAAGCACTACCTAAGTTTTCATGTTTGAGTAATGTCGCATGGAAAAAACTCGCCAAAATAGGCTCGCAATCTGCCAAACATCTTGCTTCATCTTTAATATGATCCCAGACTCTTTTTAGTTCTTCTAGCGACATACTCACTCTCATTCTTTTTACATTGAAGCCTAAGTAAATACTTAGGCTTCTTATGTTTAAAACCGAAACAGATACCTTAAACTAATATCTTAAACCAAAACATTAAATGCATGGCGATAGCTAAAATAGACTTAGAATAGATTGCTGTCTATCTCATCTTTTGTTGCACGGCCTAATAAAGATAATGCCGCTTCTTTGGCATCTTTATGTTGATATAAAATCTGGTAGATCTGTTCAGTGATAGGCATTTCAACACCAACTTGTTCGGCTAATGCACGAACTTCTTTGGTATTACGATAACCTTCAACCACCTGCCCGATTTTCTCTTGGGCAGTATCCACATCAAGGCCTTGACCTAACATCATACCAAAGCGACGATTACGAGATTGGTTATCGGTACAGGTTAAAACTAAATCACCCAAACCTGCCATTCCCATAAAGGTTGCAGCATCTGCACCTAATGCCTTACCTAGACGACTCATCTCAGCAAGACCGCGAGTGATCAGTGCGGTACGCGCATTAGCACCAAATCCCATACCATCAGACATACCGGCACCAATAGCAATCACGTTTTTTACCGCGCCACCCAGTTGTACTCCGATAAAATCAGGGTTTTTATATACTCGGAAACTTTTGCCACAATGGAAAAGTTGCTGAAGCTCCTCAGAAAACGCATTATCTGTTGAAGCCACAGAAATCGCGGTAGGTAAACCAGCAGCAAGCTCTTTAGCAAAAGTAGGACCTGATAAAACTGCGAGCGGGATTTCATTACCTAATACTTCACGCGCTACATCTTGCAATAAGCGACCAGTATGAGCCTCAAGTCCTTTTGTCGCCCAAACAACACGTGCATCCTGACGTAAAAAGGGTTTGATCTGTTGCAATACGTCACCAAAAACATGACTTGGGATAACAACCAGAATATTACGGCTAGCTTCGATGGCTTTTTGTAAAGAAGCTTCCATGTATAAACTATCAGGAAAGGAAACATCGGGCAGAAAAGCCTGATTACAGCGAGCTTGCTCTAACGCAGCAACATGTTCAGGATCATGACCCCAAAGTACGACATCATGACCATTGCGCGCTAAAGTAATCGCTAAAGCGGTGCCGTATGAACCGGCACCGATAACTGTCATAGAAGCGTTCATTAAGCTTCTTCAGCCCCTTCATTAGCGGCATCAGTTTGTTGCTGTTGTAAATAGTTCATAAACAACGCATCAAAGTTAACTGGTGCTAAGTTCAGTTGTGGGAAAGTACCACGGCTAACTAAGTTAGTGATACATTCGCGAGCGTAAGGGAACAGAACGTTAGGGCAGTATGCACCTAAGCAATGTGCTAATTGAGTGCCTTCAATACCTTCAACGGTGAAGATACCTGCTTGTTGAACTTCACACAGGAATGCAGTTTCGTTATCCATTGTTGCGGTTACAGTAACACGCAAAATAACTTCATAGACGTT
The DNA here is from genome assembly GCF_003144395.1 of Proteus faecis. Classification (GTDB taxonomy): domain Bacteria; phylum Pseudomonadota; class Gammaproteobacteria; order Enterobacterales; family Enterobacteriaceae; genus Proteus; species Proteus faecis. The sequence continues at coordinate 70,511 of NZ_PENZ01000051.1, forward strand.
TTCAGCTAAAGTATTAGAAGAAGTATCCAGATCTAATTTAACTTCTGGTTGCCACTCTTTTTGGAAAACTTGTGGAGCATTAGGCGCTTCAAAAGAGATATCTTTTGTATAGATACGTTGAATTTGAAAAGTCATCTCTTGGTTTTGCTGTTCTGACATAATAATCTTACCTTTTTATATCCTTATTAATTGAATAGCAGTAAGTATAGAACTCAATCTGCCCGCTCGTTATTTTTTACCTTTAGCCAGTGGTAAATTCTCACCACTCCAGCCTGAAAGACCATCTTTTAAAATAAAGACTTTTTCAAAACCGAGTTTAATTAGGCTTTCTGCCGGTTTTGCACCTTCAATACCTGATGGTGACACAACAATAACTGGCTGTGATTTATATTTCTCCAGCTCAGCAATATTATTATTTTTGATTTCAGAAGGCGTTAAATTGATAGAATCAATGATGTGTCCTTTACGGAACTCATCACGGCTACGGATATCAACACACACCGCATTCTCTTTGTTTATCAAAGAAATCGCTTCTGTACGGGAAATATTTTTCGTCTTAGAAAAAAGCCCTTTAAAGGTCAATACAATGACCGCCACCAGCAACGCGACCCAAATAAAGCTTAACAGGGTGTGCCGGTTGAAAAATTGCATTACTTCTTGCAGCATAGGATGCAATCACTCTCGTTGGTTAAAAATAGTATCAAAGAGCCAAAGTATACCTTTGTCATGGCGCAATTACAGCCTATTCCTGCTTTTCTCTTTCTATTTTTGCGGAAAGTTTCTCAACAATCATTTTTTTTATTGACGGATTTATGTACCATTAGTGCCGGTTCCGTGAAAAATGATGAATTGAAAAGGCCTTACCTTTTTACTCTACAGGATCCCTCTTCAGGCAAGCTATTAATAAATCAACATCCCTAATAGTGGCTACTTACGTATAAAATCGCCCATATTACGTAAGATTTATACCTGTCTGAGATACAACAACTATCTGTTATTTATTTAAAAGTATTGAGAACACGAGCATGTCGCAAACAAATCAAGTGCCTAAAATTGGATTCGTTTCATTAGGTTGTCCTAAAAATTTAGTGGACTCTGAGCGTATCCTAACCGAACTGCGTACAGAAGGTTATCAAGTTGTTCCTACCTATAATGATGCTGATTTAGTCATCGTCAATACCTGTGGGTTTATTGACAGCGCAGTACAAGAATCGCTAGAAGCGATTGGTGAAGCACTCGATGAAAACGGTAAAGTTATTGTCACTGGTTGTTTAGGTGCAAAAGAGAACCAAATCCGTGAAGTGCACCCTAAAGTACTCGAGATCACAGGGCCTCATAGTTATGAACAAGTTTTATCTCATATTCATCACTATGTGCCCAAACCTGATCACAACCCTTTTCTCAGCCTTGTTCCTGAACAGGGTGTAAAATTAACGCCTCGTCATTATGCGTATTTAAAAATTTCTGAAGGCTGTAATCACCGTTGTACTTTCTGCATTATCCCATCAATGCGAGGCGATTTAGATAGCCGTCCAATCGGTGAAGTTTTAAGTGAAGCGAAAAGATTGGTTAATGCGGGCGTAAAAGAGTTACTGGTTATCTCTCAAGATACCTCAGCTTATGGTGTTGATACTAAACATCAAACAGGCTTTTGGGATGGAATGCCTGTCAAAACCAGTATGGTTAGTTTATGTGAACAACTGGCAAAATTAGGTATTTGGGTTCGCTTACATTATGTTTATCCATATCCACATGTTGATGATGTCATTCCTTTAATGGCTGAAGGTAAAATTTTGCCTTATTTGGATATTCCATTACAGCATGCCAGCCCTAAGATTTTAAAACTAATGAAACGCCCAGGTTCCGTTGAACGTACATTAGAGCGCGTAAAACGCTGGCGTGAAATTTGCCCAGAATTAACTTTACGTTCTACCTTTATTGTCGGTTTTCCGGGTGAAACAGAAGAAGATTTCCAAATGTTATTGGATTTCCTCACCGAAGCGCGTTTAGATCGCGTAGGTTGCTTTAAATACAGCCCTGTAGAGGGTGCAAAAGCAAATGAACTGGCAGATCAAGTGCCTGAAGAAGTGAAAGAAGAACGCTATCATCGCTTTATGCAATTACAGCAACAAATTTCGACTGAACGCCTGCAAGAGAAAATTGGCAAAGTGTTGCTTGTTATGATTGATGAAGTTGATGAAGAGGGGGCGATTGGTCGTAGTATGGCTGATGCACCTGAAATTGATGGTGCGGTTTATCTCAATGAGCAATTTGATGTAGAACCGGGGCAAATTGTTCGTGTTCTTATTGAGCATGCAGACGAATATGACCTTTGGGGTACTATCGTCGAATAATCTCACTCGTGGACAGCGTGATATTCTATTGCGCTGTCACACAGAATACCTCTTTTTTCCTCTCTCCGATTATTATTGCTTTATAATCTCTTATTAATTGAATAGATTACCTGTTAGGTATTATCTGAAATTTTGGCTTTATTTCGTGTTAGCTGGTCAGTTGTTTTATGGCATGGAATAATCTTACAAACTGTTATGAAAGGTACGTTGGTCAGATGGCAAAGAAAATGGATCTTCAAAAAAAAACACATCCGTCTTATCGTGTATTTTCTTTACCGTTAATCACGTTGCTCATTAGCACCTCTCTGTTTTCTGCATCCCCTGTTTTCGCTAACACATTAACGGATAACCGCAATCAGCTAAAAGATCTGCAAACCACGATTGCAGAAAAAGAAAAACAGGTTCAAGAACAACAAAAACAACGTACCGCCCTTCTTAATCAATTAAAAACACAAGAAACCCAAATTTCTAATGCGGGTCGCTCGGTGCATGAAACCCAAAACCGCTTACAAACATTAGGTAAAGAGATAAAAACCATTACCGCAAATATTGCACGCTTACAAAAACAGTATCAGTCTCAACAAGAATTATTAGCTCGCCAAATGGATGCGGCTTACCGCCAAGGTAAACATCAAGGTATAGAGCTTCTATTTCGTGGTGAAGAAGGTCAGCGTGAAGAGCGTATCTTAGCGTATTACAGCTATATTAATGATGCACGCAAAGAAACAATGGCAGAGCTTGCTCAAACCTCAAAAGAACTTGAGGCAGAAAAAGCCACACAACAAGCAAAACAGAATGAACAAAAACAGGTTCTCACCAAACAACAGCAAGAAAAACAAAAACTTGATAATGCCTTAGCCGCTCGACAAAAAACGCTGACTCAACTTGAATCAACCTTAAAAGCGGATCAGAAAAACTTAGCGACTATGCGAGCTAATGAAGCGCGATTAAGAAATAAAATTGCTCAAGCAGAGCGAGAAGCCAAAGCTCGTGCAGAACGTGAAGCCCGAGAAGCAGCACGCATTGCAGCCAAACAACGAGAAGCGCAACAGCGCGGTTCAACCTATAAACCAACAGCCGAAGAGCAATCATTGATGTCACGTACCGGTGGATTAGGAAAACCCGCTGGGCAAGCAATTTGGCCTATCAGAGGCTCTTTATTACACCGTTTTGGTGAATCAATTTCTGGCTCTGGTGAATTACGTTGGAAAGGTATTGTCATACCAGCTGCACAAGGCACAGAAGTAAAAGCTATTGCTGATGGGCGAGTGTTATTAGCCGATTGGCTTCAAGGCTATGGTTTAGTGGTTGTGGTTGAACACGGTAAAGGTGATATGAGCCTTTACGGTTATAACCAAAGTGCTTTAGTGAATGTTGGTCAACAGGTTAAAGCAGGCCAGCCTATTGCTTTAGTTGGTAACAGTGGTGGGCAAGAGCGTTCAGCACTCTATTTTGAAATCAGACGTCAAGGAAAAGCAGTGAACCCTGTTCCTTGGCTTGGGAGGTAGGCTTGAAATTACTTGGCACATTACAACGCAAGCGTCCGGTTTTACTTAGTTTAATGTTGCTAAGTCTGGTTGTAAGTACGCCTGCATTTGCAGCCAAATTAGCCATTGTGATTGATGACTTTGGTTATCGAAAAAAAGAAGATAACCAAATTTTACAACTTCCTACTGCGGTTTCTATCGCTATTTTGCCTGATTCTCCTCATGGAAAAGAAATCGCGACAAAAGCACATTCACAAGGGCGTGAAATTCTGATCCATATGCCAATGGCTCCCATTAGCAAACAACCTTTAGAGCGCGATACTCTAAAACCGTCCATGGATCAGGCTGAAATTAATCGCATTATTCAACATGCGATCAATAATGTGCCTTACGCTGTCGGTATGAATAACCATATGGGTAGTGCTATGACATCAGATAGGCAAGCAATGGATAGAGTCATTAAAGCGCTTAATCACTCAAACCTCTATTTTTTAGATAGTGTGACCATTGGTAATACACAAGCCGCTATTGCTGCCAAAGCCGCCGGTGTTCCCTCTTTGCGTCGCCATGTTTTTCTCGATAACGTACAAACAGAAGCAGAAACAAGACAACAACTCGCTCGCGCGATTGCTTTAGCGCGCAAAAATGGCGTAGCAATTGCTATCGGCCATCCTCATCCCTCGACTGTTAGAGCATTACAGCAACAGTTACCTTTATTACCTGCTGATATTCAACTGGTTGCACCAAGTACGCTATTAAAGCCACAGACAGAAAAACCAATACAACCTGAACCACCTAAAGTTGTCCCACCCACAGAACAACCGAAAGAGCCAAAACCTGCATCTTGGTTAAAACCCGCGCAAAAAGCGATTATTTCGATGAAAAAAAGTACACTGATTAATACGTTATCCAATGGATTTAGTTCATCAGAAAAAAAGAAAATACCGAATACGCCAACTCCGAACGAAATCGGTGAAGTTGAAAAATAACGTATAAAAACACAATAAAAAAGAGCCTTAAAAGGCTCTTTTTTAGCTTAATAATCACATATCACTGCCAATCTAAAATCACTTTACCTGATTGACCTGAACGCATGATATCAAAGCCTTTTTGGAATTCATCAATAGAAAATTGATGTGTAATAATAGGCGAGAGATCAAGGCCAGACTGGATAAGAGCTGCCATTTTATACCATGTTTCAAACATCTCACGGCCATAGATACCTTTAATAAACAGTCCCTTAAAGATAACTTGTCCCCAATCAATTGCCATATCAGAAGGTGGAATACCCAACAGCGCAATACGACCGCCATGATTCATGGTGTTAAGCATGGTACGAAATGCAGGAGGTGCCCCCGACATTTCTAGACCGACATCAAAACCTTCAGTCATACCTAACTCTTTCATCACATCAATTAAGTTTTCTTTGCTGACATTGACGGCTCGGGTAACCCCCATTTTTTTCGCAAGTTCAAGACGATATTCATTAACATCAGTGATCACCACATGACGAGCACCAACATGCTTACAAATTGCAGCCGCCATGATCCCAATAGGGCCTGCGCCGGAAACCAGCACATCTTCCCCCACTAAATCAAAAGATAATGCGGTATGTACAGCATTGCCAAATGGATCAAAAATAGCCGCTAATTCATCAGGAATATTGTCTGGAATTTTAAATGCATTAAAGGCAGGGATAACCAAATATTCAGCAAAACAGCCTGGGCGGTTTACACCCACACCAATAGTATTACGACATAAATGCGTACGACCACCGCGACAATTACGACAATGGCCACAAGTGATATGCCCTTCACCCGAGACACGATCACCAATATTAAAGCCTTTAACTTCTTGCCCTATCGCCACAATTTCACCGATATATTCATGACCGACAACCATAGGAACAGGAATTGTTTTTTGTGACCATTCATCCCAGTTATAAATATGAACATCAGTGCCACAAATTGCTGTTTTGCGAATTTTGATCATCACATCGTTATGACCAAGCTCAGGCACTGGAACATCGGTCATCCAGATACCTTCTTGTGCTTTTAATTTTGACAATGCTTTCATAGAGTAACCTTATGCAATCACATTAAGTTCTTTGCCAATTTTGATAAATGCCGCCACTGCACGCTCAATTTGTTCAGTAGTGTGTGCTGCTGACATTTGTGTACGAATACGTGCTTGCCCTTGAGGTACAACAGGATAGAAAAATCCTGTGACATAAATCCCTTCATCAAGTAAGCGTGTTGCAAATTCTTGGGCTAATTTAGCCTCTCCTAACATAACTGGAATAATGGCATGATCTGCGCCCGCCAATGTAAAACCCGCCACACTCATTTTTTCACGGAAAAGTGAAGCGTTACGCCATAAACGAGCACGAATTTCATCACCTGATTTCAGCATATCTAAAACAGCAATAGAGGCCGAAACAATCGCAGGCGCTAACGAGTTAGAGAATAAATAAGGGCGAGAACGTTGACGTAACCATTCAACCACTTCTTTACGGGCAGCAGTATAACCACCTGATGCACCACCTAATGCTTTACCTAACGTGCCCGTGATAATGTCAACTCTACCCATCACATCACAATATTCATGGGTTCCGCGACCTTGCGCTCCCACAAAACCCACGGCATGCGAATCATCGACCATCACTAATGCACCGAATTCATCCGCTAAATCACAGATAGATTTTAGGTCGGCAATCACGCCATCCATTGAAAATACACCGTCAGTGGCGATCATAATGTGGCGAGCATTATCTGCTTTAGCTTTTTCAAGTTGTGTGCGCAGTTCTGCCATATCGTTGTTCGCGTAGCGATAGCGTTTTGCTTTACATAAACGCACACCATCGATAATAGAAGCATGATTTAAGGCATCAGAAATAATGGCATCTTCAGGGCCCATTAATGTTTCAAATAATCCACCATTCGCATCAAAGCAAGATGAATACAGAATGGCATCTTCCATTCCTAAAAATTCAGCGATTTTATTTTCTAATATTTTATGTGAATCTTGTGTACCACAAATAAAACGCACAGAAGCCATACCAAATCCGTGGCTGTCCATACCTGCTTTTGCAGCTTCAATTAATTTTGGATGATTAGCCAAACCTAAATAGTTATTAGCACAAAAATTAATAACATGGCTTCCGTCAGCAACAGCGATATCTGCATTTTGTGAAGAAGTGATGATGCGCTCATTTTTAAACAGGCCATCTTGACGAGTTTGTTCGAGTTGTTGATTAATTTGTTGATAGAAAGAGTGGCTAGACATACTTTCTCCTGAACAGAGACAAAAAGAGACTATGGTTATAATTGATTTTAATACAATTACGCTGTTTCTTATTTTATGCCTTTATTCTATTAAAAACGACAAATGTAAATAAATAATGTTATTTGTGTAATTAAGATCACTAATACACACTGTGTTTTTCGAGAATTTCAGCCTGTTATTCCGTGATGAATACTACCGTTAACGCTGTTCAGTGTTATTATAGACCCAGAGCTAATTTTTAGATTTTTATATGAAGGGGTAGCCACATGATTATCGTCACGGGCGGTGCAGGTTTTATCGGCAGCAATATTGTTAAAGCATTAAATGATGAAGGTTATACCGATATATTGGTTGTTGATAACCTTAAAGATGGCACCAAGTTCGTGAATTTGGTTGATTTGAATATCACTGATTACATGGATAAAGAAGATTTTATTGCAAGCGTTGTTGCAGGTGATGATTTCGGTGATATTGATGCCGTTTTCCATGAGGGTGCTTGCTCATCTACCACAGAATGGGATGGCAAATATATGATGGATAATAACTATCAATATTCTAAAGAGCTACTCCACTACTGTTTAGATCGCCAAATTCCTTTCTTATATGCCTCTTCAGCTGCTACTTATGGTGGTCGCACAGATAACTTTATTGAAGAGAGAAAATACGAAGCACCTTTAAATGTCTACGGTTATTCAAAATTCTTATTCGATGAATATGTGCGTCAGATTTTACCTGAAGCAGAATCAATGATTTGTGGCTTCCGTTATTTTAATGTTTATGGCCCTCGTGAAGGACATAAAGGTGGCATGGCAAGTGTTGCATTCCATTTAAATAACCAAGTCAATGCAGGCCAGAATCCAAAACTATTTGAAGGTAGCGAAACCTTCCAACGCGACTTTATTTATGTAGGTGATGTGGCTGCGGTTAATTTATGGTTCTGGCGCAATAATGTATCCGGTATTTTTAACTGTGGTACAGGCCGTGCTGAATCATTCCAAGCTGTTGCAGATGCCGTTATTGCTCATCATAAAGATAAAGATCTTTCTATCGAACATATCGAGTTCCCAGAAAAATTAAAAGGTCGTTATCAAGCTTTTACTCAAGCCGATCTGACAAATTTACGTAAAGCAGGTTATACCGCACCATTTAAAACGGTTGCCGAAGGTGTCGAGCTTTATATGCAATGGTTAAATCAAGGTAAGTAATCGCTGTTTATGAAAATCTTTGTGGTAGGGCCTTCATGGGTCGGGGACATGATGATGTCCCAAAGTCTTTATCGTACATTGAAAGCATTACATCCTGCGGCAACGATTGATGTGATGGCACCAGCGTGGTGCCGTCCATTATTAGAAAAAATGCCGGAAGTTGATAACGCAATTCCAATGCCGTTAGGTCATGGAGCTTTAGCCATTGGTGAACGCCGTCGTTTAGGAAAACAACTAAGAGCGAATGGTTACACTCACGCTTATGTCTTACCTAACTCGTTTAAATCTGCCTTAGTCCCTTTCTTTGCAGATATTCCTAAGCGCACAGGCTGGCGTGGAGAGATGCGCTATGGATTATTAAATGATTTACGCCCTTTAGATAAAGACGCCTTCCCGCTGATGGTTGAGCGTTATGTGGCGCTGGCTTATGACAAACAGAAAGTCCAAAAAGCGACAGATTTACCTCAGCCTTTGTTATGGCCTAAGTTATCAGTGACTGAAAATGATATCTCTACTACATTGACCCAATTTTCATTATCTACCCAACGCCCTGCAATTGGTTTTTGCCCCGGTGCTGAATTTGGTCCTGCAAAACGTTGGCCTCATTATCATTATGCTACGTTGGCACAGAAACTCATTACAAAACAAGGGTATCAAATCTTCTTATTTGGCTCTCAAAAAGATAACGAAGCCGGTGAAGAGATAAAACAAGCTTTAACGCCAGAAGCCCGTGAAGCCTGTTTTAATCTTGCAGGTGAAACCAGCCTTGAACAAGCGGTGAATTTGATTGCATCTTGTAAAGCTGTCGTCAGTAATGACTCTGGTTTAATGCATGTGGCGGCGGCATTAGAGCGCCCGTTAGTTGCCCTTTATGGCCCAAGTAGCCCTGACTTTACGCCACCCTTATCCCATAAAGCGCGCGTGATCCGTTTGATTACGGGCTATCACAAAATACGTAAAGGGGATGCAGAACAAGGCTATCACCAAAGCTTAATAGATATTCAGCCAGAGAAGGTTTTTGCTGAATTAGAAAATTTACTGTCAACGGAGCCATCAGCGTGAAGCGGGTATTAATCGTTAAAACCTCTTCCATGGGCGATGTGTTACATACATTGCCCGCATTAACTGATGCAATCAATGCGTATCCTGATATTTGTTTTGATTGGGTAGTCGAAGAAGGTTTTGCACAGATCCCAAGCTGGCATCAAGCCGTTGATACCGTTATTCCAGTGGCAATACGTCGTTGGCGAAAAAACTGGTTTAGTGCACCTATTCGTGCTGAACGTACGCAATTTCGTCGCGCTATTCAAGCCCATCATTATGATGCTGTTATTGATGCGCAAGGTTTACTGAAAAGTGCATTTTTAGTGACTCGATACGCCAAAGGCACTAAACACGGCTATTCTCGTCAATGTGCCCGAGAGCCTTTAGCCAGTTTCTTTTACGATATTCGCCACGATGTTAGTAGAAAAATGCATGCGGTTGAACGTATTCGCCAACTATTTGCCTTAAGCTTAAATTACCCCATTCCACAATCTCAAGGTGATTATGGGATTGCACAGCATTTCCTCTCACTGCCATCCTTTGATAAACGCCCTTATTTAGTCTTTTTACACGCAACAACTCGTGATGAAAAACACTGGCCAGAATCCCATTGGCGAGAATTAATCGCCCTACTTGCTGATTCAGGGTTGCGCATTAAGTTACCTTGGGGTGCAGAGCATGAACATCAACGTGCCATTCGCTTAGCTGCAGATTTCGACTATGTTGATGTATTACCCAAAATGTCGCTAGCACAAGTAGCTCAGGTTATTGCAGGAGCGAAAAGTGTTGTATCTGTCGATACAGGGTTAAGCCACTTAACTGCAGCGCTGGATAAACCCAATATCACCCTCTTTGGCCCTACCGATCCCGGTTTAATCGGCGGTTATGGTAAGGCTCAAATGTCAGTGAAAGCAGAAGGTGGGGATATTGGTGAGATAAAGCCACAGCAAATATTCGACCTTCTTGATATCTAGTTTAATAAGCCTTAAAAGCGATTAGTCTTTTAGGGTTTTATTGACGGCATCAAAAACTTCATCAACTGTAATAAGATCCATTGATGCCGATATTCCCTCATTTGGACTAGGCTTCTTATTAATAATGGTATGTAAATGAAGATCTTGATAAGGCCCCGTCCATTTAGGATCTGCAGTCGCAAATAAACTTACAGTTGGACGCTGTAATGTAATTGCTAAATGCAGAGGCCCAGTATCTCCTGTGACTAATACATCCATTATTTTGATCTGACTTAGTAAATCAGGTAATGAAGTTTTACCTACTAAATTTTCAATATTTTTATGATATTGTTGTGGCAACAATACAAAAAATGCTTCTGGTAATTCTAGCTCTCTTGATGAGCCAATTAACTTAATCTGTAAAGATGAGTCTCTATCAATAAGTTTTTGAGCTAACTCTACAAAGTATTTAATAGGCCACCTACGCTCTTGCGTTGATGCCCCCATCTGAAATCCAACAATATGATAGTGTCCTTTATCTAATTGTTCTATTTCACAAGGAATTTCCATTCTTGTATCAGAACTATCTATTCCTAAATAACGAATAATATTAAGTTTACTTTGGACAACATGACAATTAGGAGGTTGATACTCAGCAATAATCCATTTCTGAAACCATTTAGGAATAACATGAAAAGTATTACGCAATATATACTGACAACCTGCCACCACTGCAAATAGCACATCATAAGGAAGATGAGAATGGAGAATAACCGCTAATTCAGGTTTATATTTTTTAGCCTGTAAAGCAATCGGTAGTAGATTTTTTATCTTATTATCCCAATAAACTACGCTATCTATTTGGTCATAGTTTTCAACTAATAACCTATTCTTCTCACTTGAAACCAATGTGATATGCGCATCAGGATAGTGAGCTCGGATCGCTCTTATTGCTGGGGTATTAAACATAAAATCTCCCAGCGCGGTCGTAGAAAAAATAAGAATACTGTTAAATTGAATATCAGATGAAAATGTATCCGTTTTTTTCATCTTGCCAAAAAGTGGGTTATAAATATTTAGGAAGTTATGTACCCATTTTAATTTCTTTAACTTCATCTTATTTTGCCTGCACCTTACTTTGATAATACTCAGCTAACGTCATTCCCTGCACTTTATCTGATAAGAAGCTAAATAAGGTTTCTAAGTCGTTATATAACCCTTCAATATCTTTTTCAGTACGAAATGTCGGGCTCCCCCCCGGCATAAATTCAGACGAGTGCAACATAAATTCAATATGAGAGTGGCCTTGAGCTAACGATTTTTCTGCTACTTCAATCATTTGCTGCGCATTGCCACCTTTAGGACGTAACCAATTTACAGAAGGGGCTCGCTGTTTGCCTCTTAATTTATCGTAACCCTGCTTAATTTTATTCATTAAAGGCGAGTGTTTATATTGAATACTCATCGGCACTTCTAGCAACGTAGAATTACCCGGTTTAGTGATATCCTCTAGATCCATAAAATAAGCATGACTTGGAAAATCAGTATAATTAGTGCCTCCTGATTGTTCAGGATCACCTTTAGTAAATCGCCAATCTACTTTAGGCGTAACAGAACAATCAACTTGATAACCAAATTCAACTAAAAGTTGAGCATAAACCTCATTGAAGGCCCAACGACCAGCACGATGACTTAACATTTTAGTTTGTAGTTTATCTTCAAGTAAGTCTGTCATTAATGCGATTTTTTCTCGCATTTGCGCTTTGGGGTATTCAATTAGATAAGGCTGATAATGTAAATCATCATTTGTTAAAGGCACTATTGGTGGGCTATTCCACGCATGTAAGTGCATACCAATTTCACCTGTATTACGGGCAATTACATCACGAGCAAACTCAATATAAGCTTCATCCATCACCATTTCATAGTTTGTTAGCCAAACGGGTTTAAAATAAAAGCGCTCACAAAGTTGCTGAAAACGGGGTAAAAAATGCGTATTTTGTGTAGTAATATCACGTTCATTTTCCCAAAGATTATCGCCTTCGGTATCTAATGTGATAATAAATGCTGGTTTAGTCATGCATTCCCCGCCAACTTATGGATTATAGGTTCATAATTGAATGAATTGTTCTATGTTACGCAGTAGAAAACGGCAATTCAATCAATATAAATGCAGTATGGTAGATGCATTCTGTGGATTTGTTTACAATTAGGGTATCTCACTAAAGCTAAAGTAATTATGACTAATATAAATCAATCATTTAATAGAATACTGGTTATTAAACTCCAACATCATGGAGATATGTTATTAACGACACCCGTTATATGCTCATTAAAATCAGCTTATCCTAATGCAACGATTGATGTTTTATTATACAAAGAAACATTACCTATGCTTGAGCACAACCCATTAATCAATAATATTTTTTATCTTGATCGTAATTGGAAACATCAAGGTAAGTTGACTCGATTAAAAAAAGAGTGGGAACTTGGCCGAACATTACAAAAACAGCAATACGACTTAGTGGTAAACTTAGCTGATCAATGGAAAGCAGCCATTTTTGCTTTACTTACCAAAGCAAAAACACGTTTAGGCTTTGAATTTGAAAAGCGTAAAGACAGCCAATTTTGGCAAACGTGCCATAACATCATTATTTCTACAGCAGATCATGGACAACTTCACACTGTTGAACAAAATCTGAGTATTCTGGCGCCACTTAATATTCCTATTATCTCGGATGTTATGATGGCTTATAGCGAAGCAGACAAACAGTGGTTAACTGAGACTATTGAAAAATATCATCTCCCTAAAAACTATATCGTTATACAACCAACATCTCGCTGGTTTTTCAAATGCTGGGATGAAGATAAAATAGCGACTTTAATTACAAAGCTTCAGCAAAGCCATTATTCCGTAGTTTTAACTTCAGGCCCAGAAGCAAAAGAATTAGAGATGATAGAAACTATTTTGACACAATGCCCTAACAAAGAAATGATAACGGTTTTAGCTGGGCAAACATCTTTATCTCAACTTGCTGTATTAATTGATAATGCAGGACTTTTTATTGGTGTTGATTCTGTTGCAATGCATATGGCTGCGGCATTAAAAACCCCTTTAGTTGCTCTTTTTGGTCCTTCTAAACTTGAGCATTGGCATCCTTGGCAAGCGATAGGCGAAACAATATGGGCTGGTGATTATGACGATATTCCACACCCAGATCATATAAAAACAGACACTCAACAACGCTATCTTTCCGCTATTCCTGTTGATGTAGTTTACAACACAGCTATAAGGCACTTATCTTAATGAATCACCCATTACGACTCGCCATTGTTCGACAAAAGTATCGCCCTGATGGTGGTGCTGAGCGCTTTATTGCCCGCGCATTAGATGCATTATCAAACGATGATCTTGAACTCAATGTGATCACGCGAGAATGGCAAGGTGAAACTAACCCAGATTGGCATATTCACTTATGTAACCCTCGAAAATTAGGCAGAATTAGCCGGGAATCGGGTTTCGCTAAAGCAGCCAGAGCATGTTGGCAAGAACATCATTTTGATATTGTTCAAAGTCATGAACGTATCGCAGGTTGTGATATTTTTCGTGCTGGCGATGGTGTGCATCGCCGATGGCTATTACAACGTCAAAGAATATTACCGAATTGGAAAGGTCGTTGGTTATTTTATGATAGATACCATCGCTATGTTATGAATGCAGAAAAGCAGATGTATGCTGATCCTGCTTTAAAACAAGTTATCTGTAATTCACAGATGGTAAAAAATGAAATTATTGAGGATTTTGGTGTCTCTGCCGATAAAATAACTGTCATTTATAATGCAATTGACCATAATGTTTTCGTACCTGCGACGAAGTCTCAAAAACAGAGATTAAAGACTCAATATGATATTCCACAAGATGTACCTTGTTTTATTTATGTGGGATCTGGTTTTGAACGCAAAGGATTAGCTGCTGCTATTTCAGCAATAGCAAAGACATCAGCTATATTGTTAGTTGTTGGAAGTGATAAAAATCAGCGAAAATACGAACAACTCGCAACACAATTAGGTTGTAAACAGCGTATTTTCTTTTTAGGTATGCAGAAAAAAACGCTCGATTTTTATCAAATGGCGGACGCATTGCTTCTTCCAACCCTTTACGATCCTTTCCCTAATGTTATTCTTGAGGCATTATCGTGCGGTTTACCCGTGATCACCTCAACAACTTGTGGTGGCGCGGAATTTATTCAAAATGGTAAAAATGGATTTGTTTGTGATGCATTAGATATTTCAGCATTAACTGATGCAATTGTGCAGATCCCCCAAAATACAGCGTGGACTGAAATGTCACAAGTGGCGAGAGAGACTATCCTTCCCTATACGCCGCAACGATTATCAGGCGAGCTTATTTCACTTTATAAACGGATATTAGCCTTGTGAGTCAACAACATATACTTTTTATTATTGATGGATTACCGGGCGGTGGTGCTGAAAATGTCACGCTCAGGCTAGCTAATGGTTTTCATCAAGCAGGATATCAAGTCACATTGCTATCCTTACATAATAAATTAGCGTATGAACTACCTGATTTTATTGATTATATTGTTGATCATGATAACTATCGTGGTATCTTCAGGAAATTGACTGAAATATCGCGTAGAGCAAAATCCCTTGATAAGGTACTAATACAACTTTTTGCAAAGAAAGGACGCCCTGCGCTTGTTCTTTCTAACTTACATAAAACAGACCGTATTGTTTGCCGATCCAAACAACTAAAAAGCTGTAATGTTTGGTACTGTATTCATGGCATTTACTCTCAATCTTATCTTGGGAATAAATCTGGCTTTTCATATTGGTTGAAAAAAACCAAAATTCAGCGAGTTTATAAAGATAAAAATCTCGTCTGTGTATCCAATGCAGTTAAAGATGATCTAATCAACGCCATTGGTATTCATGCTCGTCAATTAAAAACTATCTATAACCCTTTTAATATTGAAGAAATACAACAAAAAGCGACACAACCTAATGTATTTACTCAACAAGAGTATATTTTACATGTAGGTCGATTACATGAAGTAAAAAGACAAGATAGATTAATTGAAGCCTTTGCTAAAGCGGATTTACCTTGCCAACTCATTATATTAGGTGAAGGCACTCCCTCCGTTAAACAACGATTAGAAGCTCAAATTAAACAACTTAACTTAATAGAAAAAGTCACCCTTGCGGGTTTTACCCCAAACCCTCTCCCAGCAATCAAAGGTGCTAAAGTAGTTGCATTAAGCTCTGATAGTGAAGGGCTTCCTACTGTATTAATTGAAGCATTAATCTGTGGCGTACCTATCGTCAGTACTCGATGCCCTGGTGGGGTCAGCGAAATTATGACAGACGAACTTTCTGATTACCTTTCTACAATGGATAGTGACTCTCTCGCAGAAAAGCTTCGCCTTGCATATTATTCACCACCTCAAATATTGCCATCATCCTATGCAAAATTTGAACTAAACCATATTTTAAAGCAGTATATCGCTTTAATTCCTTAATCCGCGCTTACTTGTTTTACACACTTTATCCCACACAGTGTGATACTATAAGCGTTCGTCCAGATAAGTGAATTTGATAGCATGTTGTTGCGTTTATATCAGGTACTTCTTTACCTTATTCAACCTCTGATTTGGTTGCGTCTTTTATTACGTAGCCGTAAAGCACCCGCCTACCGTAAACGGTGGGGAGAACGCTATGGCTTTTGCAAAGGCAAAGTCGTACCTCAAGGGATATTATTGCATTCCGTTTCTGTCGGTGAAACACTTGCCGCAGTGCCACTTGTTCGTGCCCTTCGTCATCACTATCCTGATTTGCCTATTACTGTCACAACCATGACACCAACTGGCTCAGAACGGGTTCGCTCTGCATTTGGTGATGATGTTTACCATGTCTATCTTCCTTATGATTTACCCGGTTCAGTTAATCGTTTTCTTAAAACAGTTGACCCGAAATTGGTGATCATTATGGAAACCGAACTATGGCCTAACCTAATTTCAAAACTTCACCAACGAAAAATCCCATTGATTATCGCCAATGCCCGTTTATCAGAACGCTCTGCGGCCGGTTATCAGAAATTAGGCAGTTTCGTTAAAACAATGCTCCAAAAGATCACCTTAATTGCCGCGCAAAATCAGGAAGATGGTGAGCGTTTTATCGAACTTGGTTTAAAACGTTCACATTTACATGTCACGGGTAGCCTAAAATTTGATATCTCTGTTACCCCAGAATTAGCCGCCAGAGCTGTTGCTTTACGTCGTCAATGGGCTGCTCACCGCCCCGTTTGGATTGCAACAAGCACTCATGAAGGCGAAGAAACCATTATTTTAGAAACACATAAAAAGCTATTAACACAATTTCCTCAACTTTTGTTGATCTTAGTGCCTCGACACCCAGAACGTTTTCCTAAAGCAGAACAGTTAACTCGCGAAGCTGGGTTAAAATATACCTTACGAAGCACAGATGCTGTGCCTGATGCACAAACTCAGGTGGTTATTGGCGATACAATGGGCGAGCTAATGTTACTCTATGGTATTGCTGATCTGGCTTTTGTGGGGGGAAGTTTAGTTGAGCGTGGTGGTCATAATCCTTTAGAAGCCGCAGCGCACGCTATCCCTGTGATTATGGGACCACATACTTTTAATTTTAAAAATATCTGTGCCAAGCTTGATCAAGCTGAAGGATTAATTACCGTTACAGACAGTGAATCAATGGCAACCGCGATTGCCTCACTGCTTAATGATGAAGATTATCGCCGTTACTATGGTCGCCATGCCGTTGAAGTGCTTCATGAAAATCAAGGAGCGTTACTGCGTTTACTTACCTTACTTTCACCTTATCTTCCTCCTCGGAGTCACTAATGAGCCAAAGTAAGCGCCTTTCTGTGGTGATGATCAGTAAAAATGTTGCTGATGTTATTGGTGAATGTTTGGACTCCGTACAATGGGCTGATGAAATCATTGTATTAGATTCAGGTAGCCAAGATAACACCTGCCATATTGCCAAAGAAAAAGGCGCTAAAGTCTTTATCAACAGTGAATGGCCGGGATTTGGTAAACAGCGCCAACTGGCACAACAGTATGCCACTGGCGATTATATTTTTATGATCGATAGTGACGAGCGCGTCACACCTGAACTCAAAACCAGTATCCTCGCAGTATTACATCAACCTGAAGAAAATGTGGTCTATAACTGTGCTCGCCGTAACTTATTTATGGGGCGCTTTATGAAACACAGTGGTTGGTATCCCGATAAAGTGACCCGTTTATATGCTCGTGAACATTATCAATATAATAATAATTTAGTTCATGAGTCATTAGAAACCCAAGGTGCAATGGTCAAAACGCTACAAGGTGATCTCTTACATCTTACCTGCCGTGATTTAATAGAATTTCAGCAAAAACAGCTAAAATATGCCTCCGACTGGGCAAAAGAGCGCCATCAACAAGGTAAAAAAGCCAGTTTTGGCTCAATCTTAACTCATACGTTAGGCGCCTTTTTTAAGACTTGGTTATTAAGAGCGGGGTTTCTAGACGGAAAACAGGGGTTGATATTGGCATTTGTTAACGCACAATATACTTTTAATAAATACGCCTCTTTATGGGAACTTAGCCAGAAGACTATCAATCATGAAAAATAAAGCTATCTACCCCGGAACCTTTGATCCTATCACTTATGGTCATATCGATATATTAACTCGTGCAGCGGGTATGTTTGATACCATTTTATTAGCAATTGCTGATAGTGCTCGTAAAAATCCTATGTTCACCTTAGAAGAGCGGGTAAATTTAGCTAGAGAGGTAACAAGTCACTTACCTAATGTTGAAGTGATGGGGTTTAGTGAACTAATGGCTAACTTTGCTAAACAACAGCAAGCGACTATTTTAATTCGCGGTGTCCGCAGTGTTTCTGACTTTGAATATGAATGGCAACTCGCCAATATGAATCGTCATTTCGCACCCGATCTTGATAGCGTATTTTTATTACCTTCCCAAAATCTTTCATTTGTCTCTTCATCTTTAATTAAAGATGTAGCGCGCCATGACGGTGATGTCTCTACGTTTTTACCTGACGTTGTCACCACCGCCATGCTAAAAAAACTCGGTAAGATTTAACGCTGGTTCTCACCATGTTGGCAATGTCGGCAGAAAAATGTGCTACGTTGCCCTTGCTTTATACTTTCTATCAGTTGCCCACAAATCAAGCAAGGTTTATCTTTACGTCCATAAACAAATAGCTCTTGCGCAAAATAACCCGGTTTACCATCTGATTGCAGAAAATCTTTTAGCGTTGTGCCACCTTGCTCAATGGAGCGGGTTAAGACTCGTTTAATCGCCGTTACCAGCACCGAGCACTCTTCTGATGTCAAACTATTGGCTTTTCTATCTGGCATAATCCCCGATGAGAATAGGGCTTCATTAGCATAAATATTCCCCACACCAACCACTAATTTATTATCCATCAACCACGGCTTTATGGCTGTTTTTTTATTTTTCGATTGTTGATAGAGATATTCAGCATTAAATTCATCCGAAAGCGGCTCTGGCCCTAAATGGGCTAATACTGTGCTTGTGGCTAAATCTTCGCACCATAGCCAAGCACCAAAGCGTCGAGGATCGGTATAACGCAGTACCTTGCCATCACGAAAAACCAAATCGATATGATCATGTTTTTCTTCAGGTTGTTCCTCTAATAAAATACGTACACTTCCTGACATCCCTAAATGGATAATGATCCATCCTGTATTAAGCTCGACTAGTAAATATTTAGCGCGTCGCTTTACACTTAAGATAGGCTCATCCAATAAGGTTTTTATTTTTTCTGAGACAGGCCAGCGTAATTTACTATTGCGCACAATGGCGTAGTGCAACACATTACCCACAAGATGAGGCTCAATACCTCGACGACTGGTTTCGACTTCTGGCAATTCTGGCACAGGTGACTCCATGATTATCAGATAAGAGATACAGCGATAGCATCATTTTTATTGTATGATCAGCATCCCCAAAAGTATAAAGGACGATAGCAGATTATTATGATGTTGTTTAAAGACTATAGTAAAAAATCCCTATGGAATTTATCCATTATTGGGCTTTACATTATATTGATCTACTTACCGGATATCACCCGTTATAAAAATATTGTGATGGGATTGATTGGTGCAACAGCACTGTGGTATCTGGTACGTGATTTTAAAACTATCTGTAAAATTTTTAAAAATAATCTGGCCTTCTCGCTACTTTTTTTATTACTGACTATTGGTTATTCCATACTAATCTCAGTTGATCCAAGTATCAGCATCAAAGAGATTAATAAACCCATTTTAAATGGCTTACTGCTTTTTGCTGTTACCTTTCCGATTGTATTATATAAAGAAAAACCAACTGATATTGCCAAGATGGTAATGGTAGCTTTTGCCATTGGATTGTTGGTAATTATGGCTAAGGAACTGGTGCAGTATTATTTGGAATATCAGAAAGGTATTTGGCCTTTTACAATAAAAAGTCAGTTAATTCATAGGGAAATATCCTACGCTCTTCTTTTTTTCTTTCCTATTATATTGGCATTATGGGCTCTAAAAAAACGTAACTCGATTATTAATTGGTTACTGTTAGCTATTATTAGCTTATCATTTGTTTTTATTATGTTAGGAACCTTAGCACGTGGTGCATGGGTGGCATTAGTAATTAGTACGCTACTTATCTTGGTCATTAATCGTCAATGGCTACTGATGATAATAAGTGCGTTAGCCTGTACTCTGTTATTTATTGGGTCAACAAATTTACCGATAACTCCCGCTATTGGTAAATTACTTCAATATAAATTAACCCAAACCAATAGTGGACTACGATTTGATAATGGTACCCAAGGCTCAGCGTTAGATCTTATTTTTGAACAACCGATAAAAGGCTATGGCTATGGTAATCAGCTTTACCATAATGTTTATAATGAGCGCGTTAAAGATCACAAAAGTTGGATATTCAAAAAATCCATTGGTCCCCATAACGTCTTTTTAGCTTTTTGGTTTGCTGGCGGTATTTTAGGGCTATTGGGTATTCTCTATTTTTGTTCCTCAATTATTGCGCAAGGTATTCAACTAATAAGAAAAAACTCAGGGATTATTCGCCAAGCGGCTTTAGTACTACTGATGTCATTTTTAGGGGTATATGTACTGCGAGGACTATTTGAAAATGCCTATATTAATCAGGTGGGTATTTTGGTGGGACTAATGTTGGCATTGCGCCACGCTTTACTCAATAATCAATCCGTCACACCATCAGGTAAACAACAATAGGTTACTTAATTAACGTCTTTATTGTTTTTAGAATAATCTCTGCCCGTTTATCCCAGTTGTAATAATTTTCAACCAGAGAACGGGCATGAGAGGTTTTTTCTTTAGCTCGTTGAGGGTTTTCTCTTAACTGTATTATCTGTTTTGCAAAACTCTGCGCATCGCCACTATCTGCAAAACTTACCGCTTTTTCATCTACAACATCACGGATTGAAGGAAAATCTGAAATTACCACAGGTTTTTCCATCGCCATATATTCAAATAACTTAAGTGGTGAAGTATAGCGACTTCCAATACTGGTTAACGTAAGCGGCAGTACACAGATATCGTGTTGAGCAATCGCTCTAAAGCGTTTTTTCGGATCAACAAACCCCAAAAAGTTGACCTTATCTTTTACGTCCATTTCTTGAGCTAATAAGGTTAATCCGCTAATCTGCTCCGGCGTTCCCCCTGCGATATTTAACCGTGCATTATCAAGATATTTCATTGCTCGCATCATGGTAGGAATACCTTTCCATTTATGCAAACTTCCTAAATAGAGCACTTCAGTAGTCGTTGTATTTAATTTAGAGGAAACAGCCTGATGCTCCGCCACTGCATGTAAATCCACACCATCAGGAACGACAGTTATTGGTGTAACAACTTGATACTGTGAAACAATATCATCTCTTAATAATGAAGTAAGAACGAAAATCCCCGTCGCTTGGCTATAAACTAATTTCTCCATTTTTAATAGTTTATGGTATTTTGCACGATTCTTTTTTTTCTCAAATGAATGAGACTCAGCAAAAGATTGAGCAAAAATTTCATGGCTTTCAAAAAAGAGGGGGATTTCTGGATAATTTTCACAAAGATAACACGCTAACTTTAAGTTACGGGTAAACAACGCATCCACATCATTTTGCTTTATCCAACGAGCAATTTGTAATGAGAAAAGTTTTTGTGAATTAAATGGAAAATACCATTTACGTCGAATATCTCTTAAAGCAACTAAACTCGCATTAGTGTGAATTGAACGACCTAATATATCGCTATCTTGATATTGTCCTTTTGGTGTGACTAAAGTGACTTCTGCACCCGCTCGAGCAAATGCATCCACATTTTGCAAGATTTGCAAGGAAGCAACACGTAAGTCAGGAACCGGGTAAGGATCAAGATAGGCAATCTTCATTATTATAACGCCAATGCCTGTAATAAACGTTGCGCAGAATGTTGCCAAGTATAACGCGTCTCTATACGCAAACGTGCATTCTCACCCATGGCTTTTCCTCTATCGGGTAATTGGCGAAGATGATTAATCGCCATTACAATTTCATCTGCACTACCTGGGGCGACTAATAACCCAGCAGTGCCTTCATTACCGACAACTTCAGGGATCCCCCCGATATGGCTCGCAATCACTGGTTTAGCACACGCCATTGCTTCTGCAATCGTAATACCAAAGGCTTCATCTCCAGTACTTGGGAAAATGCCTGCATCACTGGCCGCATAAAATTCAGGTAGTTGATTATGCTCAACAGGTTGATGAAAAATGACTTGTTCAGCAATACCTTTCGCCACCGCTTTACTTTTCAATCTATCTAAATCATCACCGGTGCCGATAATCAAGAGCTTAACATCTTCACCTTTTAGCTTTTCAATGGCGTCAATCGCCACACTTAAGCCTTTCCAACCCACTAATCGCCCTGCAAATGAGAGTAAAAATGTAGACTGACTGATCCCTAATTGCTCACGTAATGAGGTACTCATTGGCTTAAATTTTACAATATCCACACCATTATAAATCACACTCGGGAATTGCTTAAAATGGTGTTGGATTTGCCAAGCATTAAAATGGCTACATGCAACCCATGCTGAGATTTTCTTACCTAACCGACGATCACCTTTAAAGAAGCTGGTGCCTCCACTCATATAGCAAAAACGCGTTGAGGATGATTTAGGCATCATAAAAGGCCAAAAAAAATCAAACGGTTTGGTTAAAATCACCCAATCAAAATGTTGGTTGATAACATCTTTTTTAGCATGCCGTGCAAAAGTGTAACGCTCAACAATACGGCGAAAACGTCCACCAAGATCAATAACTTTATCTCGCGGTGTATAAGGGTAAGTGTGTACTTGTATTTGGCGTCCTGCCAGATTGTGCCTAATATCGCCATTGCCACCATAAAGATGAACTTCATGCCCAGCATCATGCAATTGCTTAGCGAGCTCCCAAACAGCTGTTTGGATCCCGCCATAAGACATGGTGATTGTGACATCAATTATACCGATCTTCATGGATTACTTTTTCACCTTCATTCCATTCATGATTTTATGCACAGCATTCCACACTTCTTCGACTGATATTTCAGCCATATTGTCTTCACGGTGAGCATTTTCCAACGATGTTGGATGTTGGATAACCTGACAACAAGAATGTTGTAATGGTGCTAAATAACATCCTGGGTGATAGCTATGATATAGCGCCACCATTGGGATATCTAAAGCCCCTGCTAAATGTGTGGGTCCTGTATCTACCCCTACATAGAGCGATAAATTTGCCATAATTGCCGCATTTTGTCGCATTGAAACTTGACCCGCTAAGGCTAAACAATGCGCTTCACCGATTTTTTTAGCTAAATCAATGGATAATTGTTCGCTTTCCTTACTACCTAATAGCAAAAAGTACGTACTCTCGTCATGGGTAATAATCTGTTTTGCTAATTGCAGAAAATTTTCCGCAGGCCAATCTCGATAGGCTTTAGCCGGAAAACTTTGCAGTTGAAAACCAACAATATTCTTATTAATTAAGGCATTATCTTTTAAAAACTGTTGTGCAAAAGCCGTTTCTTCCTCATTGATAAAGTAACGTAATTGCCAATAACTCGGATAAATCCCTAATGCATTAATTAATAAGGCACGCTCTTTTTGTGCAACCATCGGCGACGTGGGACGCGCAACCCAAGTCGTATTACCTTGTTGCTGAGAAATATCAGCAAAAGCAACGGTATGATGAGATTGACGACGAGCATAGTTCACCAATTCACTATCATTACCGTAAACCAAAGCCAAGTCATAAGGCTTATGGGGTAACCACCCAGACCAAACCGCTCTTTTTTTAGAAAAAGGCCTAATACAATCAATATCAGGATTATGCTCAAGAATGCATGCACTACGTTTATGTGCAAACACATGAATATGAGCATTGGGCCAGCGCTGTTTTAAAGCATGAAGAACGGGTGTGATAAGTAATGTATCACCAAAACGCGCTACCGCTATAACCAATATATTTTTTGGATCCATATGCTTTTTATTTGGTTTAAATGATACATTTACTTTTCAGACTATACACTAAAAAGTATTACAAATATTCATCAATTAGATGAATACACCAAGTTAATAATAGAGATAATCGTTTCACGACTTTATTATCAACATTAATCATACTGATTTATTTTTATCGTTGATTGCCTGAATAAAGATCCTTTCCATCTTATCTAACATGTTATCTAAACCAAATCGTGAAACGGCATGTTCAAGCGATGCATTTCCCATCTGTTCACGCAATTTATCTGAGCTCATTAATTTAGCTAAATGACTGGTCAATAATTCTTGTACTTGCGGTACTAATGTAAAACCGGTTTTACCATCAATAACGGCTTCACTAATCGCGCCCACTGTCGTCGATACGACAGGTAAACCACATGCCATCGCCTGCATAATACCTTGCGGTACACCCTCATTACCAAAAGAGGGTAACGCAAAGAGATCCATTGCATTTAAACAATCAGGCACATCATTACGATTACCAAGGAAGAAGATACTTTGTTCTAGTCCCGCCTCTTTCACCATCGGTTCTAAATTCTTACGTTGAGGCCCATCACCAACAAAAATTAATTGCCAATCCGGAAACTGCTGATGCAATGATTTCCATGCTTCTACTAAATATTTATGTCCTTTCCACACACGCATGGTTGCAACAATACCTAATGTCGGTTTATTCGGTATTCCAATTTTCTCTCTAGCTTGTTGTTTATCTTGTGGAAAAAAACGTTGCAAATCGATTCCTGTAGGTACCGATGTCATTTTTTCTAATGGAAATTTATTATGCTGATGGAGCGTCTGGCGTAATTTCTCACCTGTTGTCACAACATGGGCACAGGATGAAAGATAAAGCCATCGTGTTGGTAATGAGCGTGAAACATCCGTAGAAACATGACGAGTTCGAACCACCACGGGTGAATGGCGTAATGTGGCACAAGAAGCAGCAACTAGCCATGCATCAGTTGAACTATGAGTATTGATAACATCAAATTGGTGATGATGTAATTTCAGCCATTGGCGAAGTGCTTTTAATGATGAAATACGTTTTTTTTCAATGGGTAATGTGAAAACTTCAATACCATAATCAGGTGCTGCTTTAGCAATTTTAGATGTGGGGCAACACACCAATACCACTCGGTGTCCTCTGCGGATCATACCTTGAGATTCCGTCAGTATACGAATTTCCTGACCACCCCATCCACAAGATGATTCTGTATGTAATATTGATAGTGCTGACTTACTCATCCGCAATCCATTCACCTGATGATTCAAAAAGAGCCATAGTATAACTAAAGAGCACGCTAAGATCACAATAGCTTTACTTTGTTATACTTAGCAGGCTCCAGATAACAAAAAACCCGACACTAAGGTCGGGTTTTTTAAGAAAACTAAAATTATTTAATTTTAGCTTCTTTATAAAGCACATGTTGACGAACAACTGGATCGAATTTTTTCATTTCCAGTTTTTCTGGCATAGTGCGTTTGTTCTTCGTAGTGGTATAGAAGTGACCTGTACCAGCAGAAGAAACGAGTTTAATTTTCTCGCGAATACCTTTAGCCATTTTTCAGCTCCTTAGAACTTCTCACCACGGGCACGTAAATCTGCTAATACAGATTCGATGCCTTTCTTATCAATCACACGCATACCTTTAGCAGATACACGCAGAGTTACGAAACGTTTCTCAGACTCAACCCAGAAACGGTGAGAGTGCAGGTTTGGCAGAAAACGGCGTTTAGTCGCGTTTAATGCGTGAGAGCGGTTGTTTCCACTCACAGGACGCTTGCCGGTAACTTGGCAGACTCGGGACATGTCTATTCTCCAAAAATCTAATCAGCTCGAGCTTTAATATCAGGTTTGACCGCCTCGTCAGGCTTTGGAGCCCATCTCAGCAACTTTTAACGATTGAAAAACTGTGTAAACACCTCAGAAAAAACTTGCTGAGATAGGCTCTTCTCGCCAAACCCAAGATCCTCAAAGGTGGCGTAGTATACGCCCAATGGCCTCAACGCTCAAGACCCGTACAAATAAAGATTGACAATAATTACAAAAATATTTGCTATAACCAACCCCGTTCTGCAAAAGAAACACAATCATCATGCCCTATCACAAGGTGATCGAGTACATTTACGCCCACTAATTGGCAAGCAAGAAAAATTTTTTCTGTTATTTCTTTATCTGCGAGACTCGGTTCGCAAACACCAGAAGGGTGATTATGAGCAAGAATAATAGATGTTGCATTCTTTTTTATTGATTGACGGACAATTTCTCTAGGATGGACCTCTACTCGGTTAATTGTTCCTTTGAACATCTCTTCAAATGCAATCAATTGATTTTGATTATCAAGAAAAAGAACCACAAAGACTTCTCTATCTCGCCAATGCAATAATTTTTGTAAGTAATACTTTGTATCTTTTGAAGAAGATAAGACATTTTTATACATAAATTGTGTTGTGGAAAAACGCTGTGCCATTTCATTGATAGCTTGCAATTGGGTAAACTTTCCCACACCGACACCTTTAAAGCGCCCTAATGTTTCATAATCAGCATTAATAACGTGATAAAGAGAACCACACTCTTTAAGTAGAAAAGCTGCCAATTCTAATACAGATTTTTCATAAGTGCCGGTGCGTAAAAAGAGCGCCAATAACTCAATATCAGTGAGTGATTCCACGCCATAAAGTAACAATTTTTCTCTAGGTAACAGTTCACTAACCGATTGATTTTCCATCCGTGGACTCCTTAATACATAAAAGCAGTGGAATTAATGATCTATTTTATTTATTCACATAAATATTAAAATTTAGGTGAAGTATCACTCATCATTAAATGCTAATCGCAAAACAACTGTTGTTTTATACAGTTAACTTACTATAAACTGCTAATCTTGTATAAAAAAGACACATATTAAATTTATGCGAGATAAATCGCATAAATTTGATCTATAAAACATGAAGTTACATAGAATTCCGAATTCACGATTACCTTGTGGTAAAATTATGGGCAATTATTTATGTACTTAGGCATTTCATCATGACTACACTTCACGACAAAAAGATCCTTCTTGGTATCAGTGGTGGTATTGCGGCCTATAAAGCACCTGAACTTGTACGCCGTTTACGTGATAAAGGCGCGATTGTACGAGTTGTAATGACACCCGCCGCTCATGCGTTTGTGACGCCGTTGTCACTACAAGCCGTTTCTGGTTTTCCTGTTGCTGATGATTTACTTGATCCAGCAGCAGAAGCTGCTATGGGGCATATTGAATTAGGCAAATGGGCTGATTTAATTCTACTTGCACCCGCTACCGCCGATCTTATTGCACGTTTACGAGTGGGGATGGCAAATGATTTACTTACCACACTCTGTTTAGCGAGTAGCGCACCTATCGCTATTGCGCCAGCAATGAATCAGCAAATGTACAGAGCCACCATTACACAAGAAAATTTATCAGCTTTAGAGCAGCGAGGCTGTTTAATTTGGGGGCCTGACTCTGGTAGCCAAGCTTGTGGTGATGTAGGACCAGGGCGAATGTTAGATCCTCTCGCACTCGTCTCATTAGCTGAAAAACAACTTGCTTTACAACCACAAGATTTTGCAGGTAAAAAAATCACAATAACCGCAGGGCCGACTCGTGAAGCCTTAGATCCCGTGCGTTTTATCAGTAATCATAGCTCAGGAAAAATGGGATTTGCTATTGCACACGCAGCCGCATTACGAGGGGCGGATGTCACGCTTATTGCCGGGCCTGTCACATTACCGACACCCGCTTGTGTTAAACGTATTGACGTTGAAAGCGCACAAGAAATGTATGAACAAGTGATGTTAATTGCACCTTCACAAGATATTTTTATTGGTTGCGCTGCAGTTGCAGATTACCGCGCTAAACTTATCGCGGTTGAAAAAATAAAAAAACAAGGTGATGAAGTCACCATCACTATGGTAAAAAACCCCGACATTGTCGCGAGTGTCGGAAAAATGGTTGAACACCGTCCTTTTGTTGTTGGATTTGCAGCCGAAACCCAGAATGTGGAAGAATATGCCCGCAAAAAACGAGAACAAAAGCAGCTCGATTTAATCTGTGCCAATGATGTTTCAGCAGAAAATCAAGGCTTTAACAGTGACAACAATGCATTACACCTTATTTGGGCTAATGGAGAAACGCGCTTACCACACAGTAGTAAAGCACAACTTAGCCATCGCCTACTTGACGAGATAGCCAAACATTATGATGAAAAAAATTGATGTTAAAATCCTTGATGCACGTATTGGTCAAGAATATCCACTTCCTGCTTATGCCACAACAGGCTCTGCTGGTTTAGATTTACGCGCTTGCCTTGATGCACCATTGGTTCTTAAACCAGGGCAAACCGAATTATTACCTACAGGTCTTGCTGTACATATTGCCGATGAAGGATTGGCAGCAATGGTGCTTCCTCGTTCAGGATTAGGTCATAAACATGGTGTTGTATTGGGTAATTTAGTGGGACTGATAGATTCTGACTACCAAGGTCAACTGATGGTATCAGTTTGGAATCGCGGTCAAACAGCATTCACTATCGAACCGGGTGAACGTATCGCTCAAATGATTATCGTACCTGTAGTTCAAGCTGAATTTAATATTGTTGAAGATTTTACCGCAACGGAACGTGGTAGCGGTGGCTTTGGTCACTCCGGCCGCCAATAATAAAGACGTCTTGCATTAATTATATCAATGACGATATCACTCCCTTTGCACTAAAAACCTTAGTGCAAAGGTTTACTGATTTGTTTTGCTTTTAGCAGGGGCCTTATCAGTCATGGCAGAAGAAAAAGAAACCAAAAAGAAAAGAAATAGACGGGATGAAATCTTACAGTCACTTGCCCAAATGTTGGAATCAAGTGATGGTAGTCAGCGCATCACAACGGCAAAACTTGCCGCCACTGTTGGTGTATCCGAAGCTGCTCTCTATCGACATTTTCCAAGTAAAACCAAAATGTTTGATAGCCTAATTGAATTTATCGAAGATAGCTTAGTCTCCCGTATTAATTTGATTTTAAAAGACGAAAAAGACGCTGTTGCAAGAATTCGCTTAATTCTTATCTTGATCCTCGGCTTTGCTGAGAAAAACCCAGGGCTATCTCGTATTTTGACTGGCCATGCATTGATGTTTGAACAAGACAGATTGCAAGGGCGAATAAACCAACTTTATGAGCGCATTGAGGTTCAACTACGACAAGTCATTAAAGAGCGTAAAATTCGTGAAGGTAGTGCTTTCTTGCATGATGAAGCGTTACTTGCGTCGCAACTACTCGCTTTTTGTGAAGGTATGCTAGCGCGCTTTGTTCGCACAGAATTTCGCTATCAGCCCACTCAAGAATTTGAAGCCCGATGGCCATTAATCTTGGCACAGCTACAATGAAATGATGGACTCGTGATTTAACTCAACAATTTGAAATTTACAGATATGCCGTTTTTTTCTTATTTGTGTTAACATGCGTCTTCTAGCTCATAGTTACCTAAATGTATTTATCAGGAATGGCACTCGTGCAGTTCCTACATTGTGGCATTAGCAACTCGCTTTGCCCCTGCAGTAAAAGTCCTTTTTATATTTCAATATCTGTGATATTTGTCACAGAAGATTCATTGTACTACTCACCCCGCCCATAATTGGGCGAGGGCTTTTTTTTATCTATAATCGACCAACTCATTTATCGCGTATTAACTTTATTAATTCACGCCATAGCGCTCACGATAAGCTTTAACTGCAGGTAAATACTCAGACAAAGTCTCGCTCTCACTTAGATAGTTAATTAAATCATCCAAAGTAATAATCGAATACACTTGGCATTGATAGTCTCGTTTTAACTCTTGTATTGCAGAGAGTTCTTCTCGCCCTTTCTCTTGTCTATCCAAACTTAATAATACGGCAGAAAGCGTTGCATCATGCTGTTTGATGATTTCCATTGATTCACGAATTGCAGTACCTGCTGTAATAACATCATCGACAATCACAACATTACCTTTCAATGGGCTTCCTACTAATGTTCCTCCTTCACCATGATCTTTAGCCTCTTTACGGTTAAAGCAGTAAGGGATATCGATATCATGATGCTCAACCAATGCGACTGCCGTTGTAGTTGCAATAGGGATCCCTTTATAAGCGGGTCCAAACAACACATCACAAGACACATTATTATCTAATAATGTTTGCGCATAGAACTGCCCCAGTAAAGCCAAATCACGCCCTGTATTAAATAAACCGGCATTAAAAAAATAAGGACTCACCCTTCCCGATTTCAGTGTGAACTCACCAAATTTCAGGACATTTTTTGCTAATGCTAGTTCGATAAAGCGGCGTTGGTAGGCTTTCATTTATTTCTCCTCTCTACGTTACTTGATGACAAATTTTAGACATAAAAAAGGCGACTTCTCAGTCGCCTTAAAAATAAAATTTATTGCTTCAGCGCCTCTTTTTGCGCTTCAAATATTTTCTCTAATCCCCCTTTTGCAAGGGCGAGTAAAGCAAGTAATTCTTCATGGCTAAATGGTGCACCTTCTGCCGTACCTTGAACTTCAATCATACGGCCATCATCGATCATCACCACATTCATATCTGTTTCTGCAGCTGAATCTTCAACATATTCAAGATCACATAATGGTTCACCATCAACAATCCCCACTGACACAGCAGCGACCATTGATTTAAGAGGACTCTTTTTCAGTTTGCCTTCTTCAACCATTTTATTTAAAGCATCAACTAATGCGACGCAAGCACCAGAGATAGAAGCAGTACGTGTACCACCATCGGCTTGAATAACATCACAATCGACGGTGATGGTAAATTCACCTAACGCTTTTAAATCAACCGCGGCACGTAATGAACGAGCGATTAAACGCTGGATCTCCATAGTACGCCCCGTTTGTTTACCACGAGCCGCTTCACGAGCATTACGACTATTTGTTGCACGAGGAAGCATGCCATATTCTGCGGTCACCCATCCTTGCCCTTGTCCTTTCAGAAAACGTGGTACACCGTCTTCTACAGTGGCATTACACAAGACTTTAGTATCACCAAATTCAACTAATACAGAACCTTCAGCATGTTTTGTATAGTGGCGAGTAATGGTAATAGGACGTACTTGGTTTGCTTGTCTGTCTGCTGGACGCATGGTGTTATCTCCGCTTTCTCTGACATATTGGGGGCGCATTATACGACCTAAAATGGCTTATGCCTATCCTTGTATTGATGCATAGGGTTATAATCGTATCATCTTTTACATTATTGAGACCCTATTATGATCCGTAGCATGACCGCTTTTGCTCGCCGAGACATTAAAAAAGACTGGGGTAGCGCTGCATGGGAACTGCGTTCCGTAAACCAACGTTACCTTGAAACTTATATTCGTTTGCCTGAACAATTACGTAGTTTAGAGCCTGTAATTCGTGAACGTCTACGTAATCGCTTAACGCGTGGTAAAATTGAATGTAACTTACGTTTTGATCTTAATGCTCGCTTTCAAGGCGAACTAAATCTTGATGAAAATCTAGCAAAAAAATTGATTGTTTCCGCTAACTGGGTAAAAAGCCACAGCCATGAAGGCACTATTAGCCCATTTGATATTTTACGTTGGCCGGGTGTTATTTCAGCACAAGAGCAAGATTTAGATGCTATTGGTACAGAGCTTTTAGCGGAATTAGATTTGGCAATTGATGCTTTTATTGCTAGCCGTGAAACCGAAGGTCAAGCACTTAAAGCGCTAATTGAACAGCGTTTAGACGCAGTTAACGAAGAAGTCATTAAAGTAAGAGCACAAATGCCAGAAATTTTACAATGGCAACGTGAACGCTTAACAAGCAAATTAGAAGAAGCGCAAGTTCAAATTGATAATAATCGTTTAGAACAAGAGTTAGTGATGTTAGCGCAACGCTTAGACGTTGCTGAAGAGCTGGATAGATTAGAAGCTCACGTTAAAGAAACACGCAAAATTCTCGTTAAAAAAGAGGCGGTAGGTCGTCGTCTTGATTTTATGATGCAAGAATTTAACCGTGAATCTAATACATTAGCGTCAAAATCAATTAATACTGAAGTCACCAATTCAGCCATTGAATTGAAAGTTTTAATTGAACAAATGCGTGAGCAGATCCAAAATATTGAGTAAGATTTCTTAGCTGTTTACAGCCCATCATTAAGCCAGTAGATACCTTGTATTTGCTGGCTTTTTTGTTATACCAATTTTCTAATTTTAGTTAGTTTCATTTTTATAAATTGAAAATTGTACACTTGAAATGTACAACTCAAATGCACATTAAATAATGTGAGAAAACATTATGCATACTATACCTCGGCTCAAGCTCGGGCTAATATTTCTGAAGTTTTAGGCACCGCTATTTATGGTGAGCCAGTAAAAATACCCCGCACAGATGGTACATCAGCTGTAGTTATTAGTAAGGTTGAATTTGAAGCATACCAAAACGCAAAACTGGATGCTGAATTCGATATAATAATGCAACGTCATGGGCATACAATAAAGGCATTAACAAACCGATGAATTGGGTAAGTGCAAAAGAAGTCATTGCTTTTCATGATAAGATCTTAAAACAACTTCCTAGTGTTGCAGGAATGCCAGATCCAGAAAGAGCCGAGGCACTTATTTACCAAGTACAAAATCGTACTCATTATGAAGGAATAACAGATAGTTATGAGCTAGCTGTAACCTATTGGATCGCCATTTCTCGAGGCCGTATTTTTAATGACGGTAATAAACGAACTGCATTTTTTGTCACTATGGTTTTTCTTTATTGCAATGGTATAAAAATAATAGATGTTGATGATGTATTGGAAAATTTAACTGTTGATACAGCCACAGGAGCTAAAAATAGCCAACAGTTAGCACAACACCTAAGAAAATTAAGTGATAAAAACTAAAACTATTTCATCATTCACCCAACGCCTTTCTAATAAACCCTTTATTTTGATTAAGCATCTGCGTGGCTTGACGTGCATCTACCCCTGCTAAAATCATCAAAATTGCCGTTTTACAGTGACGCTGACATTGTGATAACGCTTGTTCAGCAATGGCTCTTTCACACTCTGTGGCTTGCATCACAATACGAACTTGGCGCTCAACAAGCTTAGCGTTGGTAGCTTCAACATCCACCATTAAATTACCAAACACTTTGCCGATTTTGATCATCGCACCTGTCGTGATCATATTAAGAATAAGTTTTTGTGCCGTGCCTGCTTTCAGACGTGATGAACCAGTAATAACTTCAGCACCAACAATCGGTGTAATAGCGATATCCGCAATTTGTGCAATAGGGCTTTCAGGATTACAGCTAATGGCACCCGTTGTAGCCCCTAATGATTTAGCATAATTTAAAGCACCAATCACATAAGGCGTTCGACCGCTTGCCGCAATACCCACCAGCACATCTTTCTGATTAAATTTAAGCTGACGTAGATCTTGTTCACCCAGTTCTTGGTTATCTTCAGCATTTTCGACAGCCTGTAAAATGGCTTTATGTCCACCCGCAATTAAACCAATTACCATTTCATGAGGTGTACCATAAGTTGGAGGGCATTCACTAGCATCTAAAATCCCTAATCGTCCCGAGGTGCCTGCTCCGCAATAAATAAGACGACCACCTTGAGAAAACGCAATTGCAACTTTATCAATTAATTGAGCAATTTCAGGTAACACATCTTCGACTGCTAATGGCACTTTTTTATCTTCATTATTAATGACTTTTAGCATGTCTAATGTTGAAAGTGTGTCTATATTTTCACTGTTATGATTTCTACTTTCAGTGACAAGATTGCTAAGGTCAATCGCCATTATCTCGCTCCCAATATTATTATTTATTTGATTAACTCGAAGAAATAAACTGCTTTTATACCATTATTATTGGTAAGATTTTCAAAATCATTACAAACGGTACTCTAAATGACATTTATGAAATATATTTCAACCTTTATCAGCCTACTGACACTTTTTTTCTCCTTCTCTTTGCATGCAAATTTTGAAGAACAAGACAAAAGAAAATTTGAAGATACTCGCAAAGAAGCCCTCAATCACAATGCACAAGCTCAATATCAATTGGCCGAAATGTATTTAATGGGAACAGGTGTAGAAAAAAACTTACTTAATGCACAATTGTGGGCAAATGAGTCCATAAAAAACGACTATGCAGACGCCTATGCATTACTTGCTGATCTCTATTTATTTAATGCTGATCCTTATTTTAAAAACCATTATGTTGAAGCGAGAAAGTTAGCAACAATCGCCGCAAATAAAGGAAGTATAAGAGGAAAAATAAGTCTAGCAACAACGCTGATAGCACCTTTATCTGGTGAAACAGATTACAAAAAAGCAATTGTATTATTAGAAGAAGCAGCTACAACTCATCAACCCGAACTTGTTTATGCTCCGATTTGGTTAGGTGTGCTTTATAGTGGTGTTGGTAATGTGCCTGTAGATACTGAAAAAGCAAATAAGTGGTTCGCAAAAGCGAATGAAATGACTTTTGAAGGTTTTGCTCAAGCAATGGCTTCTTTTATGTTCTCTGGTCAATATCATATTATCGAACCCAATAAACAAAAAGCTGACGAATTGATGAAACAGGCTTGTGAAGAGGCAAAAAAAGTTGGCAATGAGTTTTATTGCCAACAGGAATTTAATTAACCCAAATTAAATCGAATAAATAACCCTAACTCAGAAAAGAGAGGGCAAGTCTTGCCATCTCTTTTATATCCTATCTGTTCTACCTAACGCTCTTTTACAACGCCATACGGTATTCAATCACTCCCGGTTTTTCTGCCACCCAGTTATATAAGCGTTGCCCTCGTAAATTGGTTTCCTGCGTATGCCAATATAAACGAGCACAATTGCGCTGTTTTGCCTGTTGATTCACAAACTCAATAAGTTGCTTACCCACCTGGCGACCACGTGTCTCTGGTGAAACAAATAAGTCCTCTAAATAACAAAAATCACTTTCAGCCCATGTTGAGCGATGAAAAAGATAATGAACAAAACCCAATACCTTTTCACCTTCCATCGCGACAGCACAATAAACTGGCTCTTTTTCATCAAAAAAGCGAGCCCAGGTTTTTAATGTTATCTCTTCTGATAATTCAACTTTATAAAATGCTTGGTAATTTAACCAATGTGGCAACCATTGAGCATAATGCTCTTGTTCAACAAACTGAATTGAAACAGTTATGGGTGTTGTGCTCATCTCTTCACTTCCTTTCATAAATGCTATAAAAAAGTATCACCTGCCTTTAATCGTGGTCATAGTACGTTTAATTTTGGTTCTCAATAAGGTACACTTTTTGTGTTTTTATAGGATCCACTTTATGAAACAGAAAAAAACAGCTTATTTTCCTAACCTTGTTTTAGAAGAAGGTCCTATTGGTTCTCAGGTTTATCACGCGATTAGAGCGGCTATTTTAGATGGGCGCTTAACATCAGGTAGTCGTCTCCCATCAAGCCGTACCCTAGCTGAAATGATGTCAATATCCCGTAATTCTGTTATTGCAGGATTTGAACGTTTAATTGATGAAGGTTATTTATTTACTCGGCGCGGTGCAGGTACTTTTGTTGCAAGCACCATCCCTGATGCCATTATTTCAGATAAGTGGATCAAAACAGCCCGCTCTACTTCTTCACCACCACTTGAAAACCCATTAGAAACGCTAAATCCCAACATGCAAAAAGCACAAGCTTTTTGGCAACAAACACAACCGAATATCAATAGTAATCCGATATTTCATGTTGGTGTTGGATGTGTCGATCTGTTTCCACATGAGCTTTGGGGAAGATTATTAGGGCGAGTTTGGCGACAATCAAAAAGAGCACTCGCAACATTTAATTCGCCAACAGGCTATACACCATTAAAAGAGATGATATGCCAATACATGCAATCAACTCGTGGCCTTTATTGCCAACCTAAACAAATCATTATTGTAAATGGAACACAGCAAGCAATTAATCTCACTACTAGAGTATTATTAAAAGAAGGTGATGCTATTTGGTTAGATGATCCTGGTTATGATAGCGCACGAGGGATCTTCACATCTTATGGTATAAAATCACACCCAATAAATTCAGATATTGATGGAATGGATATTTCTCAAGGAATAAGGCAGTATCCTGAAGCAAAACTTGTTTTTACAACGCCTTCACATCAATTTCCTTTAGGTAATACACTCTCACTTTCACGCCGTATTGCATTATTAGAATGGGCATCATCCAACAATGTGTGGATCTTCGAAGATGATTACAATAGCGAATTTCGCTATCACTCTAAACCCATTCAATCTCTACAAGGTTTAGATAAATACCAGCGCGTTATTTATGCTGGCACATTCTCAAAAATGATGTATCCCGGATTTCGTTTAGGCTTTTTAGTGGTTCCTCTACCTTTAGTTGATGCATTTAAAGTCGCTAAATACTACACCGATTCACATTCTGGCTTTTTAGAGCAAGCAACATTAGCGCTGTTTATTTCTCAAGGACATTATGCACGACATGTTAGGCGAATACGAAAAGCCTGTTATGAACGCTATCAAATGTTAATTCACGCCATAAAAACACATTTATCTCATGTTTTCTGTGTTGAACCAACAGACTCTGGCATCCATATTGTCTGCTGGCTACAGGCTGGTTATACAGAAGAATATATTGTGAAGAAATCACGAGAAATTGGATTAGCCATACAGCCTTTATCACGTTACTGCATGCAAACTTACCCAAAACAAGGCGTATTATTAGGATATGCAGCTCATGATCCACTTGAAATTGAAAAGAGTATTATTTTGCTGGCAAAAACATTATCTCAATAAATAACATCTATTCTTAATTGTCATTTACAATATAAATGTCGAGCAAGCTTTGCATTTAACCTATTTTATTTTTGGGCGTACAATAATAAACCCAAGCGGGAGGAACATTCCGCATCACTAATTTTTTTTCTAAATGAAAATAACGAGATAACGTTTTTTCATATCGAGTTGTATATTGGAATAATACAAAACACCCCTGAGTTTTTAATAATTCTTTATGTACTCGTTTTAAAACTCTTAACCCTGTTTTTTTAGGAATAGATAAAAAAGGAAGCCCTGAAATAATCATATTATAATGACTATTTAGTTTCTCTGCCGATGCGGTATAAACCCTTAATCGATGATCATTAATTTTATCTAATTCTGTTGCAAAACTGGGTTCTATTTCAAATACATCTAATGATGAATTCACCGACATTCTTTTTAAAATTTGTTGAGTAATAACACCTGTACCAGCACCTAACTCAGCAACTTGAAGATCCTGTTGCCAATTGAGTTTATCTAACATTTCATAACATAACCAACGAGATGAAGGCGCGATAGTACCCATCGTGGTTGGTGAGATCACAAACCGCTTTAAATATGAGTAGTATGTAGATAATGGAATGAATGTGGATATATCCATCTTCGCCTCCTAGTGCCTTTTAATTAAGGTAAAATAAAAATTAGATTAAATGAAGAACATTCATCATTATTTTTATTTATGAAAATACATCATCTATTGAATGCTGACTTTCAGTATAAAGCTTGGAGTCACCTCAAAGTAAATACGTTTTTCTTATATATTACACTATTTTACATTTTTCTATTTTTACTCTATTTTCTTAAATAAGAATATATTTTTATTTATCCTAAAAAAGAAAATAAGATATAGCAGAATATTCTTACACTTTTATGGTGAATTCATTTTCTTTTTTAACAACTCATTGATATTTGTTCGTTCTGTAGCTTTCTTTTGTTAACTCTACGAAGACTATAAGAAACTCTTCTAATTCTTTGGTAAATAATCAATAAATTAACTTGCACCTATCTCTATATTTTGTCAGGTTAGTGTGAGGTCTCTCACTATTCCTACAGATAAAGACAGGGTAATTACAATGAAAAATGTTGGTTTTGTGGGCTGGCGTGGTATGGTCGGCTCCGTTTTAATGCAAAGAATGGTTGAAGAACACGATTTTGATGGGATAAACCCTGTTTTCTTCACCACATCTCAATTAGGTGAAGCAGCACCCGCTTATGGTAATCACCGTAGCACTCTGCAAGATGCTTATGACATTGATACCTTAGCATCACTCGATATTATTATTAGTTGCCAAGGTGGTGACTACACTAATGAAATCTATCCAAAACTGCGCCAAGCTGGTTGGCAAGGTTACTGGATTGATGCCGCATCAGCACTACGTATGAATGATGATGCAGTGATTATTCTCGATCCTGTTAATGGACAGCATATCCAAGATAGCTTAAATAAAGGCATTAAAGCCTTTGTTGGCGGTAACTGTACCGTGAGTTTAATGCTAATGTCATTAGGTGGCTTGTTTGCTAACAATTTAGTGGAATGGGCAAGCGTATCGACTTATCAAGCCGCTTCTGGTGCAGGAGCTCGCCATATGAGAGAGTTACTGTCACAGATGGGCTCATTACATAATCAAGTGGTTAAAGAGCTAGAAAACCCAGCATCTGCAATCTTAGATATTGAACGTAAAGTCACTCACTTTACACGTAGTGGCGCAATGCCGACTGAACAATTTGGTGTTCCTCTTGCTGGTAGCTTGATCCCTTGGATTGATAAACAATTAGAAAACGGCCAAAGCCGTGAAGAGTGGAAAGGACAAGCTGAGACTAACAAGATCCTAAATACAGGTTCAAATATCATTCCTGTCGATGGTCTTTGCGTTCGTATTGGTGCATTACGTTGCCATAGCCAAGCATTCACCTTAAAACTGAAGAAAGACTTACCCGTTGCAGAGATTGAACAGTTACTCGCAAGCCATAATGATTGGGTAAAAGTCATTCCTAATGATCGTGAATTAACTATGCGTGAATTAACACCCGCCGCAGTCACAGGTACATTGAGCACACCAGTAGGGCGTATTCGTAAACTGAATATGGGTCCTGAATTTATTTCAGCCTTTACGGTCGGTGACCAACTACTATGGGGTGCTGCAGAGCCTTTACGTCGTATGTTGAATATTCTGCGTTAATCTTAAAACATCCCCCATAAATAAAAAAGCCAGCTAATTCAATTAGCTGGCTTTTTTTACTTAGCGACATTACACATCATTAAATATCAATATTTGCCGCTTTCAACGCATTCTCTTCGATAAAGGCACGGCGAGGTTCAACCGAATCACCCATTAAGGTGGTAAATAACTCATCGGTTGCGATCGCATCTTTCACAGTGACTTGCATCATACGACGTGTATCTGGATTCATGGTGGTTTCCCATAATTGTTCTGGGTTCATTTCACCAAGACCTTTATAACGCTGTACAGCAAGACCACGACGTGATTCTTTTGTTAACCACTCAAGTGCTTCTTCAAAGCTTGAAATTGACTGACGACGCTCTCCACGCTCAATAAACGCACCCTCTTCAATTAGGTTACCGATAATGTCACCTAAATGCGTAATACGTTGATATTCGCTACTGTGGATAAAGTCATAATCCAATTTGTAGTCTGTATCTACACCATAAGTACGAATACGCAATACTGGTTCGAACAGACGATTTTCATCGTTTTGGACAATGGTGTAACTATAAGTACTGCCTTGCTCTTCTGCTTCGTTTAAGCGGTTAACCAAACCACTCATCCACTCTTCAACCTGAGCTTTATCAGATAACGCATCTTCTGTCAGCGTTGAGTGATATACCAAGCTGTTTAACATGCTAAGTGGATAGATACGCTCCATACGACGAATGATCTTGTGCGCTGCATGGTAATCAACAACCAGTTTTTCAAGTTGTTGACCGTGCATTGCTGGCGCATGTTCACTAATATAAAGTGCCGCACCATCAAGCGCGATAGACATCAGATATTCATCCATTGCATCATCATCTTTGATGTATTGCTCTTGTTTACCTTTCTTCACTTTGTAAAGTGGTGGCTGAGCAATAAAGATATGACCACGTTCGATAATTTCTGGCATTTGACGATAGAAGAATGTCAGTAACAGCGTACGAATGTGAGAACCATCGACATCCGCATCCGTCATGATGATAATGCTGTGGTAACGCAGTTTATCTGGGTTATATTCATCACGACCAATACCACAACCTAATGCAGTAATTAACGTTGCAACTTCTTGAGAAGCCAACATCTTATCAAAGCGCGCTTTTTCAACGTTGAGGATTTTACCTTTTAACGGAAGAATTGCCTGTGTTTTACGGTTACGCCCTTGTTTTGCAGAGCCACCCGCAGAGTCCCCTTCCACTAAATACAGTTCAGAGAAAGCGGGATCACGTTCAGAACAGTCCGCTAACTTACCTGGTAAGCCACCTAAATCTAATGCGCCTTTACGACGTGTCATCTCACGTGCTTTACGCGCTGCTTCACGAGCACGAGCAGCATCAATAATTTTGCCGACAACAATTTTCGCATCGTTTGGGTTTTCTAACAGATATTCCACCAGTTTCTCATTCATCAGCGTTTCTACCGCTGTTTTCACTTCTGAAGAAACCAGTTTATCTTTTGTTTGTGATGAGAATTTAGGATCTGGAACTTTAACAGAGATAACCGCAATCAATCCTTCACGGGCATCATCACCCGTCGCGCTGATTTTCGATTTCTTATTAAACCCTTCTTTATCCATATAGTTGTTTAACGTACGTGTCATTGCAGTACGGAAACCAACTAAGTGTGTACCACCATCACGCTGTGGAATATTGTTGGTAAAGCAATAAACATTCTCTTGGAAACCATCATTCCATAGCATTGCCACTTCAACACCAATACCATCTTTTTCAGTTGAGAAATAGAATACATTTTGGTGAATTGGCGTTTTATTACGGCTTAAGTATTCAACAAACGCCTTAATACCGCCTTCATAGTGGAAATGATCTTCACGGTTGTCACGTTTATCAATTAAACGGATAGAAACACCCGAGTTTAGAAATGACAACTCACGAAGACGTTTTGCTAAAATGTCATACTGGAATTCAGTTTCGCCTTTAAAGGTTTCAAGGCTTGGCCAGAAGCGTACAAATGTCCCTGATTTTTCAGTATCGCCAATCACTTTTAAGCGATCATCAGGCACACCATGACGATAAATTTGCTGATGGATATTTCCATCACGGTGGATTGTCAGTTCAAGTTTTTCAGACAACGCATTAACAACAGAAACCCCTACACCATGAAGTCCACCAGAGACTTTATAGGAGTTATCATCGAATTTACCCCCCGCATGCAGAACGGTCATAATAACCTCTGCCGCTGAGACACCCTCTTCTGGGTGAATGCCGGTTGGAATTCCACGACCATCATCTCGAACAGAGACGGAGTTATCTGAATGGATAGTGACAATTATCTCATCACAGAAACCCGCGAGGGCTTCGTCGATTGCGTTGTCGACCACCTCGAAGACCATGTGATGCAGACCGGTTCCATCATCTGTATCCCCGATATACATCCCCGGGCGCTTACGCACCGCATCCAGCCCTTTTAATACTTTGATACTTGAGGAGTCATATGTATTCGACATCAACGTTTCTCGCTTTATTCCTATGGTTTAACCTCTATTTTGCCACGTTCTACGCTAAATAGCCTGCTATTTACATCTAGCATATCTTTCACTTGCCCTTGTGTTATCGCACTGACAAACACTTGAGCTTGCGTAGACTTTAGACGCTCGGCTAACAACTGACGCCGACTTGCATCTAATTCGGAAGCAAAATCATCGAGCAGATACAGGCATCTTTGCCCATTCTTACGAGTGAAATATTCACCTTGTGCCAGCCTCAATGCACACATCAGCAACTTGAGCTGGCCTCGTGACAACATATCTTCTACTGGCGTGCCATTTGCTCTAATACGTAAATCCGCTTTATGAGCACCAAGTGAGGTATATGCTAACATTTTATCACGTTCAAATTGACGTGCTAGCAACTCACCGTAATCTGTTTCTTTATCCCATCCCCGTTGGAAGCTCACTTTCAACGAAAACTCTGGCAAAAACAGACGACACGTTTCTTCAATGTCTTTAGCGATATCTTCGGTATATTGAGTTCGCCATTCACTTATCTGTTCTGTTAATAAGATAAGTTCTTTATCCCAAGGCATCAGCTGCCGATAAGACGTTGCTTGCCTCAGTGCTGCATTACGTTGTTTTAATACGCGTTTTAAATCTGACCATACAGCAAAAAATCGAGGTTCATTATGAAAACAACCCCAATCAATAAAAGCGCGACGATATTTAG
Source organism: Proteus faecis (assembly GCF_003144395.1). Classification (GTDB taxonomy): domain Bacteria; phylum Pseudomonadota; class Gammaproteobacteria; order Enterobacterales; family Enterobacteriaceae; genus Proteus; species Proteus faecis. Next base: position 112,710 of record NZ_PENZ01000051.1, read on the forward strand.
GCCCACCATTTAGTAGTGTAAAACCTTCAGGTGTTATTAATTGCATAGGTAACAATTTTGCTAACTCTGCAATTTTATGGCCATCGCTACCATCAATACGAACTGTACTATTCCCTTCGCGATCTTTACTTAATCCAATCGCATAACCACGGCTCTCTTCATTTAGAGCACTTAAACGGCCATGAAGAGTAAATGCATTTTCATCATGCTGGATCACGCGATTAGTTTGAGAACTACGAAATGCGCGTCCATGGCCTAACGTGTAAATCGCTTCAAGTATACTTGTTTTACCACTCCCGTTAGGCCCAACAAGGAAATTAAAGCCATCCGCTAATGGCAGATCCGCTTGTTCAATATTTCTAAAATGACGGATCAATAAACGGGATAAAATCATGTTAGTGACTATTATAAACGCATTGGCATAACAACATAAGCAGCCGCAGAACTTGCCACATTCTCCACTTGAACACTTGAAACAGCATCTGTTAGCAGAAGCTTAACTTCTTCACATTTCAATGTATTTAGTACATCAAGGAGATAACTGACATTAAAGCCAATTTCCATTTCTTCGCCTTGATATTGAACATCAACAATCTCTTCTGCTTCTTCTTGCTCAGGATTATTAGCTGTAATCTTCAATTGACCGTTAGTGAGGTTTATACGCACACCACGGAATTTTTCATTAGATAAAATTGCAGCTCGAGAAAATGCCTGTTTAAGAATATCACAACCCGCCGTTACTGTTTTCGTTGGGTTTTTCGGTAATACTCGGCGATAGTCAGGAAAACGACCATCAACTAACTTCGAAGTGAAAATAAAATCACCCACATGTGCACGTATATTGTTACTACCGATTTGCAATTGCAGTAAACTTTCACCACCACCATCGAGTAAACGCATCAATTCAATGACACCTTTACGAGGAACAATAACAGAATGCCCTGGTAAAGATTGTCCAATATCCATTGAACATACCGCTAAACGGTGTCCATCTGTTGCAACTGTGCGTAACTCTGTATTTTCAGTTTCAAACAACATACCATTGAGGTAATAGCGCACATCTTGATGCGCCATTGAAAATTGTGTGGACTCAATTAGACGTTTTAATGTTGCTTGAGGTAAAGTGAATTCAACCTCACTTTGCCAGTCATCTAAATTAGGAAAATCAGATGCGGGTAATGTTGATAAGGAGAAACGGCTACGACCAGAACGCACTAATAGGCGATCACCATCGAGTTCAACACTAATTTCAGCACCTTCTGGTAACCCACGCCAAATATCAAAAAACTTACGCGCAGGAACAGTTGTAGCGCCAATTTCATGAGATTGGCTAAGATTAACTCTTGCCACCATCTCCATTTCAAGGTCAGTCCCCGTTAACGATAAGGTATTTTCAGTTACCTTAAGCAATAAGTTACCTAAAATAGGTAATGTTGGACGACCACCTAAAGGGCCACTTACTTGTTGTAGCGGCTTAAGAAGCTGTTCACGTTCAATGATAAATTTCATAGCGCTAGGATGATAATGTTCTGATTAGGTTAGAAAAATCTTCTTTGATGTCATGACTCTCTTCACGCAATTGCTCTATCTTTCGGCATGCATGAAGTACAGTTGTATGATCACGACCCCCAAAGGCATCCCCGATTTCAGGCAAGCTGTGGTTTGTTAATTCCTTCGCCAGCGCCATTGCCATTTGCCTCGGACGGGCAACCGATCGAGATCGCCGCTTTGACAGTAAATCAGCGACTTTAATTTTATAATACTCAGCAACCGTTTTTTGAATATTATCGATAGTGACTAATTTTTCTTGTAAGGCCAGCAGATCACGTAATGCTTCACGTACAAAGTCGATAGTAATCGCACGACCTGTAAAGTTTGCGTTAGCAATCACTCGGTTTAATGCACCTTCAAGCTCACGGACGTTAGAACGAAGTCTTTTTGCAATAAAAAAAGCCACTTCGTCAGGTAACTGAATTTGGTTTTCATCCGCTTTTTTCATCAAAATCGCGACTCGGGTTTCAAGTTCAGGTGGCTCAATAGCAACCGTTAATCCCCAACCAAAGCGCGATTTTAATCTATCTTCAACACCATTTATCTCTTTAGGATAACGGTCTGACGTTAAAATAATTTGCTGATTACCCTCTAACAATGCATTAAAGGTATGAAAAAATTCTTCTTGTGAACGCTCTTTATTGGCGAAAAATTGAATATCATCAATTAAGAGTGCATCCACAGAACGGTAATAGCGTTTAAAGTCTTCTATCGCATTATTTTGTAACGCTTTTACCATATCTTGTACGAAACGTTCAGAATGCATATAAACCACTTTTGCATTCGCTTTACGCTCCATAATGCTGTTACCCACTGCGTGCAACAAGTGTGTTTTACCAAGTCCTGTTCCACCATATAAAAAGAGTGGGTTATAAGCGCCACCTGGGTTATCAGCAACTTGTCTTGCTGCCGCCCTTGCTAACTGGTTTGATTTACCCTCAACGAAGTTATCAAACTTATGTTTAGGGTTAACGTTAGAGCGATAATTGAGTTCAGGCAGTTGAGACGCCGGTTGATTATCCCAACTAGGGCGAACAGGCTGGCTATGTGTTGGCGTTGTATTCACCGTTGGATGTACAACAGCTTTAGGAATACTTTCCGTAGTACGCGCTGATGCCGGCTTATTACCAACTTCAAAACGTAAAGAAGGGACTTCTGAGCCACAAAAATCCACTAACAATGCATTAATATTATTAATGTATTTTTCTCTCACCCAATCTAAAACGAAACGATTAGGTGCATACAGTGCCAGCGTATTATCGCTTAGTTCTGCCTGCAAGGGACGTATCCACATACTAAATTCAGTGGCAGGTAACTCATCCTGCAATCGGGCAAGACAATGCTGCCAAAGCGAAAGTGACACGGCGGACTCCCCTAAAAAAACAAGACTAAAAAATAAACAGGAAAAATGCAGTTAAACACTGTGTGCCTAAATACAAAGTGCACAACACCGTTCCTCTTCAATTCTTAATAAGGAACAACTCTTGGTGACAACGATTTTTTTACATCGTGACTCACGATCGCAGACTGGCTATTCTGATCGTGACGGGGGATCATATCGCAAAATGAAACGAAGATCCTCTTTCTTTTGCACAGTTTTTATGGTTTTTATCCACAGGCTTACTGATTTAAGATAATTCACCAAATTAAATATGCAAAGGCGTTCTAGTGTACTTGAGTCGCCCTATAAATAGCAATTGGGGATAACTTTCTCTTTGCATAAATCTCTCTTTCTTATAGTAAGTGATCAAATATCTCTCATTTGATCCCTCAAAGATCCTTGCGCTTTCACTATGAGTCCGTATAATCTTGCACCCTGCGTGCTTGTACCAACAATGTCACTTATTTAAGGCCCTTTTTAGGTCGCTAATAAGCGTACTCGTTGCGCATAAGTCAGGATTGATTATCGGGTTTGCTAAAAAAGACGACAAAAATCGGTACTTAAAGCGTCATCTTCATTGACGCATTTGAGTGATTTTATTACAATCCCGCATCTTTCCATCATTGATGCTGCGATTGAAGTACCGGTTTGTTTATTTATTACACGCCTGTCTGTCAACGCATTTGCTGAATCAGTAATTATATTAAGTAGGTAGAAATCGCCATGAAACGCACTTTTCAACCGTCTGTACTGAAGCGCAACCGTAACCACGGCTTCCGCGCTCGTATGGCCACTAAAAATGGTCGTCAGGTTCTGGCTCGCCGTCGTGCGAAAGGCCGCGCTCGTCTGACCGTTTCTTCGAAATAATAAAAGCTAACCATTCCGTGGTTAAGCTCGCTTTTCCAAGGGAGTTACGTTTGTTAACTCCCAAGCATTTCAATTTTGTTTTCCAGCAACCACAACGTGCGAGTTCTCCAGAAGTTACTATTTTGGGTCGCCAGAATGAGCTGGGGCATCCCCGCATCGGTCTAACAATCGCAAAGAAAAACGTTAAACGTGCTCATGAGCGCAATCGGATTAAACGATTAGCCCGTGAATACTTTCGTTTACATCAGCATGAATTACCGCCGATGGATTTTGTGCTATTAGTAAGAAAAGGGGTTGCTGAACTTGATAACCATCAATTGACGGAAGTGTTGGGTAAATTATGGCGTCGTCATTGTCGCTTGGCTCAAAAGTCCTGATTTTGCTAATTAGGGGCTATCAACTGGGGATTAGTCCTCTGTTGGGGCCTCGTTGTCGTTTTAATCCTACGTGCTCTAATTACGGAATTGAGGCATTGCGCAGGTTTGGAATGATAAAAGGTAGTTGGTTAACAGTGAAACGCATATTAAAATGCCACCCTTTACACGAAGGTGGTGATGATCCTGTCCCACCTAGAAAAAACGACGATAACAGAGAAAATTAACGATGGATTCGCAACGCAATCTTCTATTCATCGCTTTGCTGTTCGTTTCTTTCCTGATCTGGCAGCAGTGGGAGGGTGATAAAGTTTCACAAAACACCACCACTACCGCTCAGATCTCGCAACAAGCGGACGTGCCAAGCAGTGATAGTCTTGCTGTAACTGGTAACAGCAATGAGCAGGCAAAATTGATTACCGTAAAAACTGACGTACTTGATCTTCGTATCAATACTCAGGGCGGTACTATCGATGAGGCTGATTTGTTAGCCTATCCCGCCGAGCTTAATTCGACTACGCCTTTCCGTTTACTGGAAACTACACCACAATTTCTGTATCAGGCACAAAGTGGCTTAATTGGCCCAGATGGCCCAGATCAGAAATCTCGCCCTATCTATAACGCAGATAAGAACGAATTCGTACTTGGTGAAAATCAAGATGAATTACGCGTACCTATGACTTTTGTGAATGAAGAAGGGGTGAAATTCATCAAAACCTTCATTCTGAAAAAAGGTCAATACGATATCAGCGTTGATTACAAAATTGAGAATACAACAGATAAAACACTGACAATGAACTTCTACGGTCAGTTAAAACAATCTGTTAAATTGCCAGAAAGCCGTGATACAGGTAGTAGCAACTTTGCGCTACACACTTATCGTGGTGCGGCATACTCATCAGATGAAACCAACTATAAAAAATACAGCTTTGGTGATATCGAAGATAAAAACTTATCTCTAACCACCAATAATGGCTGGGTTGCAATGTTACAACAGTACTTTGCAACAGCATGGGTTCCATCTAAAGATAGTCAGAACAATCAATTCTATACTATCACTTTAGAAAACAAATCTATTGCTCTGATTGGTTATAAATCAGCACCGGTGACAATTGCACCAAATAGCAGTGCTGATATCAGCTCAACATTATGGGTTGGCCCTGAAATTCAGTCAGAAATGTCCGCTATTGCGCCACATTTAGACCTGTCTGTAGACTACGGTTGGTTATGGTTTATCTCTCAGCCACTGTTTAAACTGCTGAAATTCCTTCACAGCTTTATCGGTAACTGGGGCTTCTCCATCATCATGATCACCTTTATCGTTCGTGGTATCATGTATCCGCTGACAAAAGCGCAGTACACCTCTATGGCGAAAATGCGTTTACTGCAACCAAAACTGGCTGCACTGCGTGAACGTATTGGTGATGACAAACAACGTATGAGCCAAGAAATGATGGCGTTATACAAGCAAGAGAAAGTGAATCCTCTGGGTGGTTGTTTACCACTGATTATCCAGATGCCAATCTTCCTTGCATTGTATTACATGCTGATGGGCTCTGTTGAATTACGTCATGCTCCATTTATGTTATGGATCCAAGACTTATCTGCACAAGATCCGTACTACATCCTGCCATTATTAATGGGTGTGACAATGTTCATCATTCAGAAACTGTCTCCTACAGCAGTGACTGATCCGATGCAACAAAAAATCATGACCTTTATGCCGGTTGTGTTTACTGTATTCTTCCTGTGGTTCCCATCAGGTCTGGTTCTGTACTATATCGTCAGTAACTTAGTGACCATTATCCAGCAGCAGTTAATTTACCGTGGTCTGGAAAAACGTGGCTTACACAGTAGAGACAAAAAATAAGGTCACATGAGGAAAAACCTCTTCCTTGGTTACATTCAAAGGAAAGTGACATAAAATAGCGAAGGCGGTCTACAATGACCGCCTTCTGTTTTTTATATTGATATGATTATTCTGATTAAGCGAGTACACCATGCATAGCACTGATACTATCGTCGCTCAGGCCACACCTCCGGGAAGAGGCGGTGTTGGTATCCTGCGCGTTTCTGGCCCTAAAGCAGCTCTTGTAGCACAAACCGTTTTAGGTAAATTACCTAAACCTCGTTATGCCGATTACCTGCCATTTCGCAATGATGACAACTCAGTACTTGATCAGGGTATCGCCCTTTTCTTCCCGAACCCGCACTCATTTACCGGCGAAGATGTTCTAGAACTACAAGGCCATGGTGGCCCCGTTATTCTGGATTTATTACTAAAACGTATTTTACAAATTCCCGGTGTGCGGATTGCAAACCCTGGGGAATTTTCTGAACGTGCATTTTTAAATGACAAACTCGATTTAGCTCAAGCTGAAGCGATTGCTGATTTAATTGATGCTAGCTCAGAACAAGCGGCACGTTCAGCGATTAATTCATTACAAGGTGCCTTTTCTTCTCATGTTAACGAGATGGTTGAGTCATTAACTCACTTACGCATCTATGTTGAAGCGGCCATTGATTTTCCTGATGAAGAGATTGATTTTCTTTCTGACGGGATCATCGAAGGAAAACTCAATGCTGTTATTGCTGAATTAGATGATGTTCGTGCTCAAGCTCGCCAAGGTAGTCTGTTACGCGAAGGAATGAAAGTGGTTATCGCTGGTCGTCCTAATGCGGGTAAATCAAGCCTATTAAATGCATTAGCTGGCAGAGAAGCGGCGATTGTCACGGATATTGCGGGTACAACTCGCGATGTATTGCGTGAACATATTCATATTGATGGTATGCCTTTACATATTATCGATACAGCGGGCTTACGTGAAGCCAGTGATGAAGTTGAACGTATTGGTATTGAGCGTGCTTGGAAAGAGATTGAGCAAGCAGATAGAGTGCTATTTATGGTGGATAGTACCACTACCGATGCAACAACACCTGAAGATATCTGGCCTGAATTTATGGCTCGTTTACCAAATACCTTGCCTGTTACTGTTATTCGTAACAAATCAGATTTAACAGGGGAAAATGTCGAGATCACGGCACAAGGTAACTACCCGATGATCCGCTTATCTGCTCGTGATGGTATGGGTATTGAGTTGTTGCGTGATCACCTAAAAGAAGCGATGGGCTTTAATAGTAATACTGAAGGTGGTTTTTTAGCTCGCCGTCGCCATTTACAAGCATTAAATACCGCAGCAGAACATTTACAGCAAGGCCATGAGCAACTGGTTTATGCAAAATCAGGTGAGTTATTGGCAGAAGAGCTAAGACTCGCTCAACAAGCATTAAGTGAAATCACGGGTGAATTTACCTCCGATGATTTATTAGGTCGTATTTTCTCTAGTTTCTGTATCGGGAAGTAAAGTAACTTATCAATCAGATGAAATGTGGTAGAATTCTTTTAAAAAATCAAAATAACCAGTTGTTTTCAATGAGAATTATTTATTTCTGATTACGAAGAGGTTTTACTGCATTTCACATACTTTTGTTCCATTTTGATAGAGTTTGATCCCTATTTACTCCCAGTCCAGCAGATAGAGCCGTCAAGTTCATCGTATCGGTGGCTTTTGATAAAGTAAGTATCCCACTGCTATAATCAGAACACCCTGATGATATCAAGAAGTGATTTTTTGATTGATTTTCAATCTGTAAGCCGTGTTTTGATCAAACATGCTTGGTGATCTTGGTTATAAAATTATTTCTATTAAAGCACAAGCTTAAAGTTCTTTAATTTTGAGACGAAACTTGGAAGCTTCTGCTTTTGCAAGCAAGTTAAAAACTCGTCTTGAGTCATTGGTGGTCTTTTCAACGAACCTCGTTGTTGCTGGGCAGCCTTGGCGCAAGCACTGCTATCTAGCTCAAACATATCACATAAAAACTCATCTGGATGTATTGCAGAAAGACCTAGCGGATCAAGCTCCGTTGTAGGGAAGTCTTTTAGATTGAAAGTGATGATAGACTCTGCTCGTCCTTTAATAGCAGCGGCAACAACATGTCTATCATCAACGTCTGGTAAGGTTAAACCATTAATCAATGATTCATAACCTTCAACTAAGCAGTCAGGTACATGAGCGTTCATTAACTGCTTGGTTCTTTCTAGCCGTCCAAGATCGGCATCTGGGTTGTTCTTGATAAGATTACGAATCCATTCATCATGTATTTGCTCTGTCCATCGTGCTCTGAATAGCCCGGTGTTGGACAAATACATTAGGTAACTACGAAGCGGAGCTGGATACATAACACATGCGTCTAAAATCACCGTATATGATGTCATTAATACCCCATATCCATTTCTTGATCTAATGCGGATAATTCAGCAAGAGCTGCTAGTCTGTTTTCCTCTAAACGGTTCTTGTATTCCATAAGGTCAGCATAGGCTACCTTCCTGCGATTACCAGTGCGATTAAACGGAATCTCTTTAGAATCTAAGAGTTTAATAAATGTAGGTCGAGACATATTTAGCATGTCAGCACCTTCTTGCGTTGTTAGTTCAGCATGAATGGGTGTAATGCTAACAGAGTTACCTTGACCTAATTGAGTAAGCACCTCAATCATCATATTTAATGCATTTGATGGGATCATGACTTCGTGAGTCTTACCTAATTTATCGATAACATTGATCCTTTGAGCTCCGCCATTGATTTCCATTACGGCTGACAACTCTTGACTACCAAGCTTAGCCAGTGCAATTTCTTCAGCACTTGGCAGTTTTGTAACAGTATTCATCGTATTTCTCTCTCTAGTTTCAAATTTAAATTATACAAATCTATACATCACAATATTATCCGAAATATTCGAAAAGTCAATATTCGAAATATTCGCAACACTAAGAGAGTTTACTGCATGAGATATTCCTGAAAACTTACCTCCAAAAACGACTCGTTTCTTTCAATAATGAGTTCTTCATGGCAAAACCTAACAAAAGGTTACACTCCAAATCTGCGCCAATAGCTTTCTAACACTTTGAGTGGTTTTGCATTTTTAGTTTCTGTATTGAAAAGTAATCACTAAAATTGACCTGCTATACCGTGTAAATATGCTTTTAACAGTTATAGCTGGTAAATAATAAGCGATCGACATTGCACTTGGTAACGAATTTTTTCAAGAAAGAGCAAATTAAAAAGAATTCACTTATTTTCTTTTTATCTTTTATATTAATAAATAATATTTATTTGCTAATTAACTAATTATTTCAATAACGCAATCGTTTACTTTGTCTTTTTCTTTTTTTAAAAGAAAAATAGATTTTATAGAAAGAAAAAATACGTATTTAAATGATGATGTTTAATGATCTAAATATAGTAAATCAACTAATGATAATGCTAAACTTCGTTTTTAGTTAACTGGGTAAATATCCCCCTTATATTTAAGAGTCTATCGTGAGAACGCTTTATTTTACTGCGCTGACAACAGGCATTCTTTCCGCCATTTGGGCATTTGTTGCTAATCAATTTGATTTATTAAGCTGGGCTGGCTTTTTAGGTTGTACGGCTTATTTTGCTTATCCAAAAGAAGGTATTAAAGGATTAGCAGTGACAATTGCCACAATTATGAGTGGTGTAATTTGGGCATTAGCCATTATTTATGGTAGCCAGATTTTTAATGATATTTCTATTTTCGGCTATGCAGTAACGGGTGTGATTGCCTTTATCATGTGCATTCAAGCTAAAAGCACTCTGCTTGCCTATATCCCCGGCACTTTTATTGGCGCCTGTACCATTTTTGCAGCACAAGGTGATTTAACACAAACCATTCCTTCGCTTATTGTCGGTGTATTATTTGGTTATTCAATGAAAATGAGTGGACTTTGGATTGCCAATAAATCACAGGGAAAAACAGTTTAATTAATTTATCAAACCAATAAAAAGCGGTAACTTGATACTTTCCCTCTTAAAGTACCGCTTTCTTTTTCCCTTAACTTTTCTACTTTCCCTCATAGATAACTAACAAAATTTGAAATTGTAGTTCGTTTCTATTTACGTCAAAAAAGAGCTCTTAGTTAATCAAACCATGGAACTGATTTAAACAAGGAGCTTTCGTTATGTATTTAAACCCATTAAAAATTGCTATTAGTCCTTCATCATTACCTGCAACACAGCCATTAATCTGTATCGACTACCAAGAACTCCAAGAAGGTATGTTGGATATGATTAACCGCAACAGTAATGTATTGCCTACCATTGTAGACAAATTCAATGAGCAAGATCCGCTAAATGCCCCCATGATTGTAGGGCAAACCGTCATCGGACATATTATTGGCTTAATACCTGTTGTCGGTGGTGCATTATCGAAAATCACCTCTGCACTCTTTGGCTTGATGAATAAAAATATGAAAGATAGCTCGCTCGCTAATCAAATTATCGAACATGTCTCTCGTATTATTGATGCAAAAATCGCTGATAATAACGTTAAGATAATCAAACTCACTACAGAAGGAATATCTGATGTTTATCAGTTATTTTCTGATTCACTTGCTCGTTATCTTGATCCCACAATGCGTTATTCGGCACAACAAAAACAAGATTTACGGGAACAAGTACTCAACCGTTTTGATGATGTGATTACTACCATTGTTTCTCAACAACCCTTAGTATTAAATTTAGCGCAATCAGCAGGCTTACCTTTTTATTGTCATTGTTGCGCCCTTTTTGTTGCGGCACACTACGATATTCTCACCAATAAAGACAAACTCGAGTTAAGTGATAATTACTTTAAAAGTAATCTAAAAACATTAAGAGAAAGTATAGATAAATTTAATGGTGCTATTCACACTACAATTTATCAGCAAACCTCTGGTGTATTTAAAGATGATTACAATAAAAGTAATACCTTTTTATCCGGTGTTTATACCTCAGGATTATCTTTTTATCAGGCTTGGATAAAAAAGAGTTTTGAAATCGAATTTAACACCCCTTTTTCTCATTGGAATAGCTTAGAGTTATATGGAAACGATTATAGCCATGATCCTAAAATCAGCTATTACAAAGCTTATTTTGATATAGGCAAAGATATATTACATCGAACATCAATGTTACAGAGTATCGAAACCTATTCCCATATTGATGCCGTTATTCGTATTAAACACAACTATTTAAGTATTGAAAAAATAGTAGATAGTTTTCAATATGAAGGCTGTTATGGTGTAACGGGTGATGGTCGCGATGTATTAAAAACAGACACCTTTTTTACACCAGATAGTAGCAAAGCATATTTATCGCCCTCTCAAATTTTGCCTTCTGTACGTTATATTTCTGACACGCCTTGGGGTGCATTACACTATATGGTGCTTGATGATGTAAATAATAATAGCTTTACCATTGGTCAAGGCCGTCGAGAGAACAAGTCTTATCTCAATATTCCTGGTTACTGTTTTAATGGCGTAAACCTTTACTTAAGCCGGCATAATGGCAAACAATGCCATGATGATTCTGGCGCTTGGCTAACCGAATCGGCTCCGATATTTCGTTTTTATGATGGATATGCATCCCTTACGCTAGAAACTGAAAACCAGCTACCGCTCCCCCAAAAAAGCTATGAACTGGATTTAAATCATGGGTTTGATACGCAATTAAGCAAAGCTCAATATGGTTATAGCGATATGCTGGTTGGTAAAAACTGTATTTTGTTAAATCAAGAAGCTTATTTTTGTTTACCTTCAGAAGAAACGATTAGAAAAACAGATAATCCACAAAAAATGGAAGTGTTACTACAGTGTGCTATTGAAAGTGAACAATCACTTTCAATTTCAGTGCGAACGGGTAATGCCATAAATGGTACATTAGTCGCTTCAAATACATTTTCACTTGGCCTAAATCAGGACAATATCGTTTATAAAATAACACCGTTACTTAATCATCCAGTAACAAATAACAAAGCCTATTTTCGTACTTATCAGCTTGAATTAGACTATTTATTCATACGTGAAAACGAATCCAACCTTTATTTTTATTTGCACTTTTCTAAACCTAATACGGTATTAGCAGATATTACCGTACTGTTTTAGCCATCGATTCTAATAAAAACACCTAAGCCTTAATCATACTTAGGCGTTTTTATTAGCTCATTAATTTAATTGAAAATCTAATGAAACAATAAGGGGGTTCAATACACTTTCAGGTTTAGGGCCGATGGGTTTTACACGTTTAACAGCAGCAATAGCCGCATTATCAAGAGAGGAAATACCCGAAGTATTTTCTATCTCAACTCTTGAAACCACACCTTCTGATGTTAGTGAAAAACTCACCACGACCTGACCTTCATGTTGCATGCGACGCGCTTGTGATGGATAACGTTTATGGCGTTCTATTTCTCGACGCAGTGAGCTTATATAGTGATGATCAGATTCACCTTTCCCTATTCCTTTCTCACTTAATGCATGACTCCTTCCTGCTAACGAACTTGCGGTATGTTGCGTTAAACTTTCTGCCGATGCTTCAGATGCTGTTTGCGCTATTTGGCTTTCTAAATCACTCTGTTTTATCGGTTCTACCTTTTCTTGTATTACCTGTTTTTTTACTGAAGTTATTGGTTTAGGTTTTATAGGTATAGGTTTTTCTTTGGGTTTTTCTTTGGGTTTTTCAGGCATTTTCTTTGATGCTTCAACAAACTCCCCTTTTTCGGCACTGGGTAACACAATGGGCGTTTCTTGAGGTAGCGTTTCCACTAAAGGCTCTGGCACAGCTGTCGATTGTTGGGGTTGTGAAAATACCACTTGGTAAACGGATAATGTATTTTCTTGTTGCTGATGAATATGGTGTGCACTTTCTGTCATAGAAAGTGAACGTAACACCCAACTTAATATAGCGATATAAACTAACGATATGCCTATTAGCCAGTAATAAATATTAAGCGGTTGTCTGACAGAAAGTGCCAACATAACAAAAGCTCCTTACTCTCTTTTAATTAAAATTGTGCAGTCACACCTAATCGGAACGTTCTTCCCGGTGCGGGCATACCTGATCGCGTTAATGGATCAATGTAATATTCGTTTAATAAATTACTGCCCGTTATTTCAAAAGATAAATTAGGGCTATATTGATAGTTAATATAGGCATCAACAGTAAAGACTTCTGCCCAACGCATCGGGTTATTATTTCGGCCATACATTTCTCTTGGTAATTTTTCTTTTAGCCATTTTTCATCTTTATTTTCTACTTCTGATGAATAGAGCCAGCGGCTGCCTATTTCTAATTTATTATCTAGCCAACGAGTACCTAAATGTAAATTAACCGAATATTTAGGCTGAATAGAGGTACGTAAAAAACCACCGGGATAACCGCCTGTCATGCACTCTTTAATGCCCAAGAAACCAAAAGGATCATAGTGACTAAAGGCATTTTTATCGCATACCTTATTTTTATGGCTATAAACTAAAGCTGTATCCATAAAAATAAAACCGTTATCAAAACGCGCTTGAACTTCCATCCCCTTTAATACTTGTTTTTCAAATTGCCTAATTTGCCAATTCCCATCTCTATCAAACACATTTTCAATATTGGTATGAAAATAATTTATTTTAATATCAGCATGGCGCTCGACATTAAGCCAATCGGTCAAATCAAACACAACCCCAAATTCTGTACTTTTGGCGCGTTCTGGTTTTAATTTAAAGCCGTAATAACGAGCTTTTGACCCCGAAAAACCACTGGTGTCTTCAAATAAATTAGGTAAACGCAGTTGCTCGGTATAGCGCCCATAAAAGCGTAATATCTCGTTGGCATACACCGTTGCAGAAACTAGAGGGGAAAATGCCCCATGCTGATAGCTAGGCTCCGGTGCAAAATTATCTTTATCATCATCAAGATAAATAGGGATTGGATTTGTTACACCCATTTCATATTTATTAACTAACTTACCTATAATTGGATCGGGCACTTTTTCATTGATATCAACATAACTACTTAAGAACATATTTTTACTTTTAGATAATTCGCCATTTTTATCATAAAGTAAGACTGTATATTCTGTGGTCATAGGGCGTTTTTGAGAAGATTTTATGTTTAAATTTCCTTGTTCATCACGAAGAAAATCATCTTGCATCATATGAACTTGAATTTTATTAACTTTATGATGATTAATAATCTTTTCTTTTATTTCAGGTGATAATTTTTCATATTCAGGATAAACAAATTTAGAGAGTAAAAACTCACGTATTTTTTTATGTATTTCTGGATGACGCCGAAAATTTTTAAGCTCTTCAGGTAAGCTTTCTACATCCACCCGATGGTAAGCTCTATATAATAAATATTCCTCCGCAGTTAATGTTCGTCGATAAGGAAGAATAAAACCTCTTATTGAAGGGGATTTTTCATAACCTTTTACGTTATTCTGTCGCTTATTATTTAAAAAGGTATCTGTTAAATGATAATAATGGTATTTCCCTCCCGCAGTAATGGCTAACCAAGAAAGGGGTTTCCAATCAGTAGAAATGGCTAAATTAATTTCATGACGTTGCCCTGCTCGCCCGGAGGTAACAAAATCAAAGCCTTCAGGTAATTCCAATTCATCGCTATCTAATTTTTCAAATTGATAATGACTGGAAAATGAAATGGAAAATTGAGGTGATAATTTAAATATCGAAGAGAAATCAATGCCATAACGATTATTCTCTTGATAAAGAGAAGATGTATCAATAAATCCCGTATCATAACTGAGTCTCCACTCAGTATTTCTATTAGAAAACGAATCAACTTGTTTTGGCTCTCTCGGTTTACCACCTCGAGTATTAGTATGCCCTGAGGTTACATTACCCCATAGCCGTAACAATAAATCAGTTTGTTTATCTTCTGGTTTATATTGGTAGGTTAATACTCCCGCTTGTTGTGTAATATTTCCTAAAGGCCATTGGTTCACTAAATTTTTATCATAACGAACCCAACTTAAACGTGATGGCATAATATCGCCAAACAGTAAGTCTGTGTATCGGTAATTAATGGAAAAACGGTGCGTTAATTCAGGAAATAACGTTCCTTTAACTAAAATAGAGCGACTGCGATTGGAAGTGTTCGGTACTTCATTATTTGGGCGATAAATATGAGCAATAAAAGGTAAATAAGGCTCAAAATTTCTTCCCCCATCTTTTACATGAACTGATTCAAGTAAATCCTTATCTGTTTCACTATAATTTTTGGCATTTCTTTTTCCTGCAAAGTAATTTCCTTTTTCTCGTAGTGCATAAGCAAATAATAAGTTAAAGTTTTCCTCTTCAAAACCTACCCCAAGACGAAATGAATAATCTTGAAAGTTTTGTACTTTACTTTTTTGAGGTGTGATTTCTAAGGCAGGATCAATAATGTAAGCACTTTGCTGATAGAATTTCGGATAATAGCGATAATCTTCAATCATATTTAAATAAACTTCTTTATACCGTGTAGCGTTATTACTCATATCCCCTTTAAAATTAATACCAAAAGAGTCACCAATAGGCACAATATCGCGGATATCTAGGGTTTTAATCGCAATACCGCCACCAATACCTGTTTTCATATCTGGGGTTAATGAAGGGCCTTTTTCAATATAGATACTACTAATCAAATTAGAATCAATATAGTTACGATTAGAGGCACCACTATACCCACGATAAACAGTAATTGCTTGCTCTGTCCCATCAACAGTAACAGGAATTCGCCCTTGCCCTTGAATACCGCGAATATTAGGATCAAGTGCGCCACCATTACGAGCTTCACCACTATAAACCCCAATGGCACTTTTTAATAAATCTGCCGGAGAAACACCTTGATAACGTTCTAATAGCTCTTTGCCTAAATAAACATTAGAGACATCTTTCTCATAAACTTGTGAGTAACCTTGTGTATCTTTTTCTTTATTATCGGAGATCTGAATATGACCAAGATCGGTTTTATCTTCTTTAGCTTGCAGATAAAAGCAAGGAGAAAATAACGATAGAGAAATGAAGATTGAAACAATTTTCCGCTTTCTAAAAAGCATAATATGCATTGTTTTACCTATTAAATTAATAATGGAAGTTACTTATTCAATTAAAATTGTTTTTCTAATTTAAATAACACTTCATGTTGCTGATATTGATATAACCAATCCACATTGCTTAATCTTCGGGTATAACGGAACTCTATTGTGGGGTAAAACCCTAAAATAAAAGGTGATTTATTTTTAATATTGGTTGTAAAAACAAAACCATTGTCTCTTCTTCTCTTTTTTAAAAAAGGATTATAGTTATTAAAGTGTTTAAATTGATACTGTAAAAAAAGAGATATATGCCAATTTACTGACAGTGGATAATGAACGCCAGTTTTTATACCATGTCGATGATAATTTAATAAAGTGTTTTTTTTGTGTTCTAATTGATAATTTAATTGATTAACTAAGTGTATTCTATTATTAAAATAGTAGTTATGATTAGCACTATAACTAACTCGCTGACTATTTAAACTATTTAACGCTTCTTGATATTTCTTTATTTTATAATCCAAACTTAAATTAATAGTTTGCTTTTTATTAATAAAATAAGAAAATTGTATTTCATTTCCCCATGCTTGATATTCATATTGAGTTGGTGTTTTTTTTATTTCGTAATAAGGTGTTATTGACCATTGATATAGAGGTTTTTGATAGCGATAACCTAATTGTGTATATAACGCAAAAAAATTAGCGCTACGGTGAGAGTGATAATCGACATATCGTGCATAAGTATAAGAAGAAAAAGTATGGTGAGAATAAATAGCAACAGGCTGATAAAAAGAAAAATAATGAGCAAGTCCTGTTGATACAATGGGTTTAGCACCTCTTAGCGTCACTTTTCTTTGAATGGATTGAGAAACAACTTGTTCTGCTAAATCAGGTGCATGGTTAATATTATCATCATAAAAAAAGCTTAGTTGATAGAAACGTTGACCTTGAAAATAAGAGGCTAGCTTAACCTTATAAAATTCTATAGATTGGATAATATCTTTAGGTAAATCAACTATATTGCTCAACTGATTGAGTTGTAGTTGTGCTTTTTTATACTCTCGCAGATGAAAATAAAGTTGAATTAACCCTGTTTGCGCTGGGATAAAATCGGCTTTTTTTTTAAGTTGCTGCTGATAATAAAATTCAGCATTTAAAAAATCACCTTTTGTTTGGGCTAAAAGCGCTTTAGCGTAATCAATTAATAATGTTTCATGTAAAGGTAATTGTTGATACTCCAGTAGTAGTTCTTCAGCCTTTTTCCACTGCTGTTGCTGTAAAGCACGATAAAGTTGTTGCCCTATTTGTGCAACTTGGTGTTGAGATGAAGAATAGGAGAATAAAATAGCATTATTTTCTTTGGCGTTAACTTTTAATGGAATAAATAACACGCTGATAATAAGAGCTAATTCCATTCGTTTTTGATAATAACGCATGGTATATCCTTATAATAAAAATCGACCTATTCCTTAAGATCGGTTTATTTTTGATAAAAAAAAACAGATAACCCTATACCTGATTATCTGTTGCTAACATTTAGCTTAATGACCACTAATACCACTTTTTAAAGAATTAACCGATTGTATGACCAAACAAATTTATAATATTATTTTTGAAAAAATTAAGAAGCATCCGTGCTTGCTGTTATTTCTTCACTTTCACTACTCTCTTTCGCACCACCAAAACCAATATCTTTTGTGTGATCCGAACTAAATACCACAATACCCGCTAACGCTTCAGCACTTTCGCCAAAAAAGGCACCTTCAACAATCCCTGATGTTGTGCCCTCTTTTGCATCTGCCGAAAACGTCACTTGGTTATTGGCGGTATAAAGATTTCCACCTTCTAACTCAACTGTGCGTTGGCTATTCGCCAATGAACCTTCAATTTTCTTTTGAGAAAAATCAACATCAAACGTACCTGAAAGTAGGTTACTGCCGCTGTATTGGCTAATACCCGTTACCGTATAAGTCGCGCTATCTGTCGGCAATGTGGTAGTGACATCTTTACCCACATAATAGGTTTGATGTGTTACATCTGTTGCTGATGTTGTTTTTGCCCAGTCACCAAAATAGACATTGGCATCTGTGATTTTGGCAAAGTGAAAAACGCCCATATTACTGTGACTTGCAGGAGAATTAGCATTAGGTTGGATAGTATAAACACCATGACTGTCCGCTCCACCACTCATTCTTGGTGAGGTTAACGAAGCAAAACCAATTTTTTTTCCACCTCCTACTGTACTAATACCCACACCTGGTGCACCACCAGGCATTTGATGATCACCACGTTGCATAGGGTCACTTGCCCCCACTTCCATCGTCGTTAACGACCCGCTTTGATTAGAATGAATTTCAGCTTGTACAGTATGAGTCCCCATTAATATAAACAGTGCACATGTTAGTTTATTCAGTTTCTTCATAATAATTTCCATATTATTAGTTTGAGGGTGTGGCTACTTATTAAAAATAATAAGTAGCCACTTACAGAGATATTAATATTTTATCTTTACAGCTTCACTTACGAATATAAAGCTTGCTGTTTCGGGCGTAGGTAATATTAAATAAATCTCTTTCATTGTAAATAACACATTTTAATTACTGAGATTTTAATTAACCTTATTTATATTATGAGAATTAAACTAATTGAATGATTTAACTTGGTTTTTTATTTAAACACATAAGAAACAAATAAATATTTTATGTTTATTTTTGTGAACAAACTCGCAATTATTTATCTTTATTCGTTTTAAAACTAATTGATATTTATTAGATGTTTTATATTTATTATAACCCACGCATTAAAAATATAATCATTTCTGAAATTAAAGATTATTTTCATTCATTATATTTTATTTATTTCATCAGAAATTATATTTATAAGAAGATCACGATCTTTATTTTTAATATTATTATTCCAAATAACACCTATTTCCCATTGTGTATACAGATCAGACAGTGGCAATAAAGTCACTTTTTGTTTATCACAAATAAGCTCTGCATTTTTAGGCACCAATGCCATTCCTAATCCAGCAGCAACTAACGCTAACTGCGTTTGAATATCTTGCGATTGTTGTAATACACGAGGCTCGATTTGATGATATTTTAGAAAAGCATTTATTTGTTGATGTAGTTTTTTTTCTTTTTCTGGAACAAGCTGAATAAGCCCAAGCGTATTAAAATAGTGTAATGGATCATCTTCAATCTCTAACACCATAATGTTTTGTGTTGGAATCGCTAACATCAATCGCTCTTGTGCTAATGAAATCCCCTTAAGTGGCTCTGTAACGGGTAAGCGTGAAAATGCGAGATCAAGTTCTCCTAAAAGTAATTTACTTTCCATTATGTTAGAAGGTATATCATCAATATGAACGGTGATATCAGGATGAACCTGATTAAACTTTGCCAATAATGGTGTAATAAAATTTAATGAAGACAAACCAAATCCTGCATAAAGCTCTGCTTTTTGGGGTTCACTTAATTGACGAGCTTGTTTTTCTAGAGCGCGAACTTCTCTTAAAACTGATTGAGATTGATTCAGTAAATACTGTCCTTCAGGCGTTAATTTTGCACCATAACGTCCACGCTGAAAAAGCGTGATACCTAACTGAGATTCCAGTGTTTTTATCTGTTTAGTGAGTGCCGGTTGGCTAATACAAAGCTTTGAGGAAGCTTCACCAAAATGTTCTGTTTCAGCTAAAACAACAAAAGCATTCAATAAACGGGTATCCATGCTTAATTATTAATCCTATCTTATTTCTCCTTTAATTATTCTAACACAGAATAATTAAATAAAATTAATAACCAATACCGATACATTGATAAGCAAATTAAATAGATTAAATTGAGATTATTCTTTAACGAGCACCCAAAATACTCACAAAATAAAAGTGTTGTCGTTTGCTTTATATCGAAACTGTACTGTAGCAACGCGTAATGTTTTAGATGTGTTCATACGTTTTTACCTATAAAACCTTCTCTCTTTTTCAAATAGGAGAACGTATTTATTGTTTAAAGGGTAATCACTTACTTGCTTTTTTCGATAACCTTTTGGAATGAAATAAGATAACCGCAAGAAATAACAGGCTTCTATGCCTCTGTTTCGCGGAACAAGTACCTTATTTTCTGGCATCATAATGGCAATAAAGGAGTATTTATGTCTGCTAAGTCCCTATTTATAATTCTTTCATTATTAGGATTATCTGTTTCCTGTATGGCAGGAGATGGCTTAGTGGATAGAACATGGACGGCCTCAGGTTTAGATACACAAAGTTATCGACAAGCATTAAGGCAACCAGCTACAACTTCTCGATATACTCTTTTTAATATCACGCCAGATATGCCTGTTCCGGGCGGTGCAAACCATTCTGACCTTCAAGGTATTCGTTATATTGCAATGAAGTATGGCCCTTATGGTCAGCCAGAACACTATAAAACCTACCAAATCATGTTTTCTCACTATTCAAATAGTAGTACGAAAAAAGTTCGCTATTTAGGTGAGTTATATACTGTTGTCGGTGATATCTATTTAATTGATCCTTTTGCAACAACTAACGAATGGCAACGTGGTCGTAGCCAAATCGTTGAAGAGTACTATGAGATATTAGATGCTCACGGAAATAGAACAGGAAAAGGGTTACGCTTTAATAATTGGGATAAACCAATTCATATAACTAAATGGTCATCAAATTAATATACTCTTAATCAATATTCCTTTTTGTTAACCCTCTCTTAATGTCACCTTTTTTTCTTTTATTAAAATATATACTTTGAATATTAACTTACGTTAATGATTTCTAATTTTATATAAATAAAAAACATCATAATAAGATCAACCAATGATAGTACTCTCTTTAATTATTTCTTTATAGAAAAGTTTAATTTTAAGAAAAGGGAGTTTTTATTTCACCTATCTATCTAACATAATCATTCACTTATGAAAATCATAGAATATTATTTCAAACAGTTCCGAACTATTGCATTGCCTGACCGTATATATTTAAAAAATAAGTTTATTCGTAACTTAGGTTATCAGCCAAATTTTAAAACACCGGCATCACTTAATGAAAAAATCAATGCGCGTATGTTATTCGATAGAAATCCAATTTATACGCGCTTAGCAGATAAAATTACAGTCAGAGATTATGTGGCAGAAAAGATTGGTTCTCGCTATCTGGTTCCTATCATTAACACCTATTCTCATCCTGATGAAATCGATATCACTCAACTTCCTTCACGTTTTGTACTCAAATGTAATCACGATAGTGGCAGTACAATTATTTGTCTTAATAAAGCTACGTTTGATTTTGAAAAAGCAAAGAAAAAGCTTCAATTTCATTTAAAACGTAATCTCTATCCCGTCACTCGTGAATGGCACTATAAAAACATCAAAGCTAAAATTATCTGTGAAGAATATATTGATTTATTTGATACACAAAATCCAATGATACCAACGACTTGTCGTCTTCACTGCTTTAATGGTCAGCCCCATTATGCGGAAATTGATATTTCTGATACCAAAGGGAATGAATATATAAATGTGTATGATGCAAATTGGCAGTTACAACCTATCACATTAGAAGATCCCAACACACCAGAACTTATTGAAAAACCAATACAATTTGAAATTATGTTGCAATTAGCCGCTAAACTGGCAAATAACTTTAATTATTGTCGAGTTGATTTTTTAATGTCTGAAAATAAGCTCATCTTTAGTGAAATGACCTTTACCCCAAATGCAGGGCGTATCCCCATCAAGCCTAAAGAGTGGGATTACAAATTAGGTGCTTTATGGTCATAAATTGGTTACTACGTTTTAATAAGTAAATTAACTATGAAGAATATTGCCAATGGCAGAATAACGATAATAAGCCATTTGACCCTTGAATACGTACACACTGGCGTTTCGGTGCAATGATTATCAAAATAGCCCCACAGTCGATGAAAACAAAAGCTTCAAAAGAAACGTGAGAACAATGGACTTCGTTACGATTTCCAATGAGTGGTGATTATGCCATTCCTATGGGGCTTGCACCGGTTAGTATTGATATTCAACGCCAATATGGTACTTATCTTGAACCCAACCTTTGGATGTTGCACGCGCTTAATTAGTCAGTCGCTGTGGATGAGTAAACACCGTTGCTCTTCCGCGACGACAAAAACCCACCAGCGTGACATTGTATTTATTAGCAACTTCAACAGCTAAAGAGGTTGCAGCAGAAACAGCAAATAAAATTTCTGCGCCACACATTGCGGCTTTTTGTACCATTTCATAACTGGCTCGACTAGAGACTAATACCGCGCCTTCATTCCACTTTTCTTGTGCTTTCATGCCTAAAAGCTTATCAAGCGCAACATGACGACCAACGTCTTCACATCCGCCTTGCATTTCACCTTCTGGCGACAACCAAACAGCAGCATGTGTACATCCCGTCAGTTCACCGATTTCTTGAACAGTGGTCATCTGCTCTAAAGCTTTATCAAGATTTGAAAGTGAAAAAGTTTGTGTAAAAGGTAACGGAGTAATAGGTCGAAAAATCTCTTCTAGTTGCTCAGTTCCACAAATACCACAGCCAGTACGACCTGTCATATTGCGTCGTCGCTCTTTTAATCCCATAAAACGTCGACTTGATAATTCAATTTGAACTTCAATACCTCCGTTACAACTTTCCACAATTTCGATACTGCGAATTTCATTAGAAGATTCTATAATGCCTTCGGATAAAGAAAATCCGACAGCAAACAACTCTAAATTTTTAGGGCTTGCCATCATAACGACGTGAGATATTCCGTTGTACACTAATGCAACAGGAACTTCGAGTGCAATATAATCGTCTTCTTGTCTGTTAAGAGATCCTTTGTGTTGCACAATTGTTTGATCTACGCCAACGATTACACGTTTAGTTAACAATTTTGTCGATTTTGTTTCATCCATAAGATGAATTCCTAAATTTATTAATACATAATAACAATACGGGTAAAAACGATTTTACACTACCTATCAGGCAATGAACCTGATCCTATTAGGGATAATAGGGATAAAAAAACAATCAGCTCCATTTTCGTGAAGAAAATTAGAGTCAGTAAAAGCAATGTATGATGAGGAGAGACCCCATGCAGGTCAGCAGAAGGCAGTTCTTTAAGATCTGTGCTGGCGGTATGGCAGGTACTACAGCGGCAGCGCTCGGTTTTGCACCAGCAGTTGCGCTAGCAGGCTCACGTCAGTATAAATTACTGAGAGCCCGCGAAACCCGCAATACCTGTACGTACTGTTCTGTCGGTTGTGGACTATTAATGTATAGTCTGGGCGATGGCGCCAAAAACGCAAAAGAAACGATATTTCATATTGAAGGTGACTCAGACCATCCAGTAAACCGCGGTGCATTATGCCCTAAAGGTGCTGGTCTAGTGGATTTTATCCACAGTGAAGGTCGTTTAAAACACCCAGAATACCGTGCACCCGGCTCGGATAAATGGGTAAAACTCTCATGGGAAGAAACGTTTGATCGTATTGCGCGCTTAATCAAAAAAGACCGCGATGCCAACTTCCAAAAATTCAATAAAGAAGGTGTAGAAGTCAACCGTTGGTTAACTACCGGTATGCTTTGCGCCTCTGCAGCAAGCAATGAAACTGGGTTTTTAACTCAAAAATTCTCAAGAGCTCTTGGGATGCTGGCTGTCGATAACCAAGCGCGTGTCTGACACGGACCAACGGTAGCAAGTCTTGCTCCAACATTTGGTCGCGGTGCGATGACCAACCACTGGGTTGATATGAAAAATGCCAACCTTATCGTCGTTATGGGCGGTAATGCGGCAGAAGCACACCCTGTGGGATTCCGCTGGGCGATGGAAGCTAAAATTCATAATAACGCCAAGCTCATTGTTATTGACCCTCGCTTCACCCGTACTGCGGCTGTTGCGGATTTCTATACGCCTATCCGTTCTGGTACTGATATTACGTTCTTATCGGGCGTTATCTTATATCTGCTCGAAAATAAGAAATATCAAAAAGAATACGTTGAGGCTTATACCAATGCGAGCTTAATTGTCCGTGAAGACTATCATTTTGATGATGGTTTATTCAGCGGATATGATGCAGAAAAACGTAAATACGATAAAACCACTTGGAACTACGAGATGGATGAAAATGGTTTCGCAAAACGCGACACCACATTACAACATCCTCGTTGTGTCTGGAATCTGTTAAAACAACACGTTAGTCGTTACACACCTGATGTGGTTACTCAGATTTGTGGTACACCAAAAGATGATTTCTTAAAAGTCTGTGAATATATTGCTGAAACCGCAGCGAAAGATAAAACAGCCTCTTTCCTGTATGCATTAGGCTGGACCCAACATACTGTTGGTGCTCAAAACATTCGTACCATGGCAATGATCCAATTACTGTTAGGTAATATGGGTATGGCTGGTGGCGGTGTTAACGCACTACGTGGTCACTCTAATATTCAAGGCTTGACTGACCTCGGTCTATTATCTCAAAGCTTACCAGGTTATTTGACTCTGCCTTCTGAAAAACAGACTACATTAGAAACCTACTTAGCTGCGAATACGCCAAAAGCGACAGTACCGGGACAAGTTAACTACTGGGGCAATTATCCTAAATTCTTCGTTAGTATGATGAAGACATTCTATGGAGATAATGCTCAACGTGATAATGATTGGGGCTTCTCACTGTTACCTAAGTGGGACAAACCTTACGACGTTCTACAATACTTCGACATGATGGATAAAGGTGAAGTCAACGGCTATATCTGCCAAGGCTTTAACCCAGTTGCATCATTCCCGAATAAGAACAAAGTTATTCGTTCATTATCAAAACTGAAATTCCTTATCACAATGGATCCGCTAAACACTGAAACTGCGTGTTTCTGGCAGAACCACGGTGAAGAGAACGACGTTAAAACAGCCGAGATCCAAACAGAAGTCTTCCGTCTACCAACAACTTGTTTCGCAGAAGAAGATGGTTCTATCGTTAACTCTGGTCGTTGGTTACAGTGGCACTGGAAAGGGGGCGATGCCCCAGGTGTTGCTATTCCTGATGCTGAGATTTTATCTGGTATTTTCCATCGTTTACGCCAACTCTACAAAGAAGAAGGCGGTGCGATGCCAGAACAGGTGTTGAATATGACTTGGGATTATTTTGATCCTGATAATCCAACATCCGCAGAAGTTGCACAAGAAAGTAACGGTAGAGCATTAGTCGACTTAAAAGACGCTGATGGCAATATCATTCTGAAAAAAGGTCAACTGCTTAGCTCGTTTGCTCAATTACGTGATGATGGTACAACGGCCAGTGGCTGTTGGATCTTCGCAGGTAGCTGGACAGAGAAAGGCAACCAAATGGCTAACCGTGATAACTCCGATCCATCAGGATTAGGCAATACATTGGGTTGGGCATGGGCATGGCCTCTTAACCGTCGCATTATTTATAACCGCGCATCAGCAGACCCACAAGGTCAGCCATGGGATCCTAAACGTAAATTAATCGAATGGGATGGCAGCAAATGGACGGGTATTGATGTACCTGACTATAGCAACGCTGCACCGGGTTCTGATGTCGGTCCATTTATTATGCAACCAGAAGGTATGGGTCGTCTGTTTGCTATCGATAAGATGGCAGAAGGTCCATTCCCTGAGCACTACGAGCCAATTGAAACACCATTGGGTACTAACCCACTGCATCCAAATGTAGTTTCAAATCCAGCGGCGCGTATCTTTAAAGATGACTGGAAAGATATGGGTAAAGCAGAAGAGTTCCCATATGTCGGTACAACTTATCGTCTGACAGAACATTTCCACTTCTGGACTAAACACGCACGCTTAAATGCGATTATTCAGCCACAACAATTTATTGAAATTGGTGAGCGCTTAGCCGCAGAAAAAGGCATTGTTCAAGGCGATACCGTTAAAGTCAGCTCAAAACGTGGTTATATCAAAGCGAAAGCGGTGGTCACTAAACGTATTAAAACCCTTGATGTTGATGGGCGCAAAGTGGATACCATTGGTATTCCTATTCACTGGGGCTTTGAAGGTGTTGCAGTGAAAGGCTTTATTGCAAATACGTTAACGCCATTCGTTGGTGATGCGAATACACAAACGCCTGAGTTTAAAGCGTTCCTTGTTAATGTGGAAAAGGTGTAAGGAGATAAATTATGTCACTGCAATCCCAAGACATTATTCGTCGCTCTGCCACCAATTCCCTCACTCCCGCGCCTCAGGTGCGGGATTACAAGGAAGAAGTGGCAAAACTTATCGACGTAACAACCTGTATCGGCTGTAAAGCGTGTCAGGTAGCTTGTTCTGAATGGAACGATATTCGCGATAAAATTGGCACAAACGTCGGTGTTTACGATAACCCAACTGACCTAACAGCAAAATCATGGACAGTGATGCGTTTCTCTGAAGTTGAAGAGAACGGCAAACTGGAATGGTTAATTCGTAAAGATGGTTGTATGCACTGTGCTGATCCGGGCTGCTTAAAAGCCTGTCCAGCAGAAGGAGCAATCATTCAATACGCTAACGGTATTGTTGATTTCCAATCAGAACACTGTATTGGTTGTGGTTATTGTATTGCTGGTTGTCCTTTTAATGTACCTCGCATTAATGAAGAAGATAACCGTGCTTACAAATGTACGTTATGTGTTGATCGTGTAGAAGTCGGTCAAGAGCCTGCATGTGTGAAAACTTGCCCAACAGGTGCAATTCATTTTGGTTCGAAAGAAGCAATGATCAATCTTGCTGGTGAGCGTGTTGCAGAACTGCAAACTCGTGGCTATGACAAAGCGGGTCTTTACGATCCACAAGGTGTGGGTGGTACACACGTAATGTATGTTCTCCATCATGCTGATAAACCAAATCTGTACCACGGTTTACCAGAAAATCCAGAAATTAGCTCTACCGTTAAATTCTGGAAAGGTATCTGGAAACCATTGGCTGCTGTTGGTTTTGCCGCAACCTTCGCGGGCGCTATTTTCCACTATTTAGGTGTCGGTCCAAACCGTACAACTGAAGAAGATGAAGAAGAAGCACTCAAAGAGATGGAAGCATCTTCTAAAACACAGACCTCTGTGAATAAGGAGGAGCAGAAATGATGAAGAAGAAAGGTGATAAAATTCTTCGCCATACCGCATCAGAGCGTATAAACCACTGGGTCGTTGTGATTGTCTTTCTGTTCACAGCAATCAGCGGATTGGGTTTCTTCTTCCCATCTCTGAACTGGTTCATGAATATTTTAGGTACACCAGAATTGTCACGTCTGTTACACCCGTTTGTGGGTAGTGCTATGGCAATTCTCTTTATCTTTATGTTCTTCAGATACTTGAAGTACAACTTTATTGATAAAGATGATTTAGTCTGGGCTAAAAATATTCATAAAGTGCTACAAAATGAAGAAGCTGGCGATATCGGTCACTACAATTTAGGTCAGAAAGGCATTTACTGGATGTTAAGTATCAGCCTTATCTTACTCACTGTCAGTGGCATTATCATTTGGCGTCCCTATTTCGCTGAATATTTCTCGATCCCAGTTATTAGAATTGCCTTATTAGTTCACTCATTATCAGCAATATTACTGATAATCACCGTATTTGTTCACGCTTATGCGGCATTCTGGGTAAAAGGTTCAATTCGTAGCATGATTGAAGGCTGGGTAACTCGTGGTTGGGCTAAAAAGCACCATCCTCGTTGGTATCGTGAAATTCTCGAAGAAGAGAAAAAAGAAGCCGAAAAGAAGTCACAGAAATAATGCCTTAAAGTGTATTTCTGAACAAACGGAGGCTTGATTAGCCTCCGTTTTTTATTCAATTTACGCCCACAGTTAAGACGTAAAAGAACAATAACACACTATTATTACCCACTGTCATGGCTTCATGTTTGCTTTTGATTTATTCTGAAGCCAAACCCTGTGGGTATTCACTATAAAATTTATGATAATAGGAAGATAGAACGTTATGAGTATTCGCATCGTTCCTAAAGAGCAATTAGGTAAAGAGCAATCAGAAAAAGGGATTAGCTTTATTCCACCCGTATTATTCCCTAATCTGAAAAACCTTTATCAACGTCGTGCTGAACGTTTTCAAACACTAGCAAAAGATAATCCTTTCGCAGACTACCTTGAATTTGCGGCAGAAATTGTCAAGGCTCAAGAAAAAGCACTTCATGACAATCCACTTACCATTGATCTTGCTCCACTTCTTACACAGCAAATTGGTGTAGCACCTTTAGATAGAAAAACCTTCAAACGCAGTAAACATTGGCATGCTTTATTAACCTCGATTATTGCTGAATTACGCCCTGTTGTACCTGAAAGTGCCACTATCACTTTAGAAAATCTCGCTAAAGCTTCTGAAAATGAATTAGAAGAGATGGCAACGGCATTACTCAATGATGAATATTCAAAAGTTTCAGCAGATAAATCTGTGTTTATTTGGGCAGCATTGTCTCTTTACTGGGCACAATTAGCGGCAAATATTCCAGGTAAGGCTAAAACAGAATACGGTGAAAATCGTCAATTCTGCCCAGTTTGTAACAGTATGCCTGTGGCAAGCATGGTACAAATCGGTACAACACAAGGTTTGCGTTATTTACACTGTAATTTATGTGAAACACAGTGGCATGTTGTACGCATTAAATGCACCAACTGTGAATTAACAGGTAAATTAAATTACTGGTCTTTAGACAGCGAAAATGCTCCAGTGAAAGCAGAAAGCTGTGGTGATTGTGGAAGCTATCTGAAAATTTTATATCAAGAAAAAGATGCCAATGTGGATGCTGTCGCTGACGATTTAGCGTCTATTGTTCTTGATGCAAAAATGGAAGAAGAAGGCTTTGCTCGTAGTAGTATTAATCCATTCCTGTTCCCAAATGAATAATAATTAGGTATTAGCATGACAAATGATATGCGCTCACTTTATAGTCAACTACCCTCTATTGATAAGCTACTGCATCAAGCAGATATTCAAGACTTAGTGGCTTCTTATGGTCAGACATTTATTGCAGAGCATTTACGAAAGTTACAAGAAGAAGCGCGTATCATTATTCAGCAAGAAAACGAGTTACCACAATGGCATAACCATTGGGCAAATGAGTTAAAAAATCGGATTACATTACAACGAAAATCTTCGATTAAACCCGTTTTCAACTTAACAGGTACCGTTTTACACACGAATCTAGGGCGTGCATTAATGGCTGAGTCCGCTATTGAAGCGGTTAGCCAAGTTATGCGCTCAGCAGCAACCTTAGAGTATTCTCTTGATGGTGCTTCAAGAGGACATCGTGATCGTGCTATCGCTGATTTGTTATGTGAATTAACGGGGGCAGAAGATGCCTGTATCGTTAATAACAATGCTGCAGCTGTTTTACTGATGCTTGCAACCGTTGCCCCTAATAAAGAGGTTGTTGTTTCTCGTGGCGAATTAGTTGAGATTGGTGGCGCGTTTCGTATTCCTGATGTGATGACGCAAGCAGGTTGCACACTAAAAGAAGTAGGAACAACAAACCGTACTCACCTTAAAGATTATCGTAACGCTATTAATGAGAATACAGGTTTGCTAATGAAAGTTCATACTAGCAACTATTGTATTCAAGGCTTTACAGCGGAAGTACATGGCGATGAACTGGCTGCACTTGGTAAAGAGATGAACTTACCAACTGCTATCGATTTAGGCAGTGGCTCAATGACTAATTTAGCCGCATTAGGTTTACCTTCAGAGCCAATGCCTCAAGATTATCTGCAACAAGGCATCGACCTTGTTACCTTCTCGGGTGATAAATTATTAGGTGGCCCGCAAGCAGGGATAATCTTAGGAAAAAAAGAGTGGATTGAGGCTATTCAACGCCATCCTCTAAAGCGCGCATTACGTGTTGATAAAATGACATTAGCAGCTTTAGGCGCCACATTACGCCTTTATCAGCAACCTGAGAAAATGGCTGTTGAAATCCCAACATTACGTTTGTTAACTCGGACACAAACAGAAATTAATGATATGGCGCAACGGTTATTGCCTCATTTTCAGGCATATTATGGGAATAGCTACCATATCACAATATCCTCATGTGCTTCTCAAATAGGCAGCGGTTCGTTACCTATTGAAAGTTTACCCAGTACAGCACTGACTTTTGAAGCCAAAGATGGCAAAGGTAGCCAGTTAGATGCGTTAGCTGCGCATTGGCGTAATTTAGAAAAACCGATTATCGGTCGAATTACTGATGGTCGCCTGTGGCTTGATCTGCGCTGTCTTGAGGATGAAAATGCATTAATACAGGCACTTTTACTATGATTTTTGCAACAGCAGGTCACGTAGACCACGGAAAAACCACACTCATACAGGCCATTACTGGGGTAGATACAACCCATTTACCTGAAGAGAAAAAACGAGGCATGACCATTGATTTAGGTTATGCCTATTGGCGTCAAGACGATGGTACTTCAATCGGTTTTGTCGATGTGCCTGGTCATGAGAAATTTCTGTCAAATATGCTCTCTGGCATCGGAGGGATCTCTCATGCACTATTAATTGTGGCTTGTGACGATGGTGTTATGGCTCAAACCATTGAACATATTTCTATTTTACGTCTTGCTGGCTGTCCTAAAGTTACCGTTATCCTCACCAAAGCAGATCGTGTTACAGCAGAACGAATTGAAGAAGTTCGTTTACAAACAACAGATATGTTAGCCAATTTAGGTTGGCAAAAACCTGACTTTTTTGTCACCTCAGCACCCTCAGGAGAGGGGATTTCAGCGCTTCGAGACTATCTTGTTGATCTTCATCAGAAAGCACAACAACACCCTCAATGGCATAAGCGTTTTCGTTTAGCAATAGATCGTGTATTTAGTATTAAAGGAGCAGGATTAGTTGTCACAGGAACTGCACTTGCGGGACAAATTTCTGTTGGCGATACTTTTTGGCTAACTGGCGCAGATAAGCCAGTAAGAATAAGAGCCTTACATGCACAAAATCAGCCCGTAGAGAGTGCCGGTGCGGGTCATCGTATTGCAATAAATATCACGGGTGATGTCAGTAAAGAAAACGTCTCTCGTGGTGACTGGTTACTTTCTCAAGCGCCTAACTATCAATCCCATAAAGTATTAGTCAGTTTAATTGCCGATGAACCTTTAAAGCATTGGCAACCTGTACATATTCATCATGGTACACGCCATATTACGGGCCGTGTTGCTCTTTTAAATGATGCTCATGAAACGCCACAGTTAGCAGAGCTTATTCTTGATGATCCCCTTTGGCTGGTGGATAACGATAGACTTATTTTGCGTGATATCAGTGCTCAACGTACCTTAGCCGCAGCAAAAGTCTTATATTTGCACTCGCCACGTAGAGGGAAACGACAAGCTGAATTCTTAGCTTGGTTACACCAACTTGATAATGCAGACAGCGTCAGTGCCAAGTTAGCGTTATGTTTACCAAAAGGTGAGATCTCCCTAAGTCAGTTTTCTTGGGCTCAGCAATTAACCGAAAATGCACTGACTCAATTATTAGAAACATTTGATCTAATCAACGTTGCTGGTGTCATTCTTTCTAAAGAGAATGCTGATCACGCAAAACAGAAATTACTCAACACTCTTGAGGAATATCACCAACAACATAATGATCAAATGGGAATTGGGCGCTCTCGTTTAAAACGGATGGCACTACCTACTTATCATGATGAATTGGTTTATCACCTAATTGATCAATTACGTAAAGAAGGTGCTATTAGCCAAAGTCGTGGTTGGCTTCACCTTCCAACTCATGGTCTTGCTTTTTCTCCAGAACAAGATGCGCTATGGCAAAATGCTAAAGTCTATTTTGAGCAATCCGAACCTTGGTGGGTACGTGATCTCGCCAATGAAATGAAAAATGATGAGAAAGTGATCCGCTCATTATTACGTAAAGCGGCACAATTAGGTTTAATTATTCCAATTATTGCTGACCGCTACTATACACACCAATCAATGGAAAAATTTGCATCTATCATTGTGAAATATAATGAGAGCAATGGCAGTGTCACTGCCGCGGATTTCCGTGATGAGTTATCTGTTGGGCGTAAGTTAGCAGTACAAATCTTAGAGTATTTTGACCGTACTGGTTTTACTCGTCGTAAAAAAGATCTTCATATTTTACGAGATAAAGGGTTATTCTAAAAACAGATGTTAACTTAGGCTAAATAACTTTATTTAGCCTATTTAAGGTTATCACCTACAATATTTGTAAAATATCCCCTTTATTCTTTATCGCTATACTCGGAAGAGATATGAAAAAAATATTAGGAAGTGCTTATCTTGCACTTATTCTTATTGCCTCATTTTTTATTGTTTTTGAGAAAGCAACGTTTATTTATACTGCACTTCTTTCAGTCGGTGCTTATTTTATTCTTTTTTCTCTTTGCTTTATTTTATCATCTCGTGTCTTATTTTCAGCTATTACCACCGGCACGCTCTTCCTTATAACTAAGTTTATTAATCAACTCAAAGTCCACTATTACAAAGAAACATTAATGTTCTCTGACTTTGATTTGGCTTTTGATAGCTCTAATTTAGGAACATTAGGTCATTATTGGGAAGCCGGTGTTGCATTAATTGCGATGCTAATATGGCTTCTTATCAATATGTCTATTGCTTGGCATTTTTCCAAAAAATCACGCCTAAGTTTGCGTATAAGTGGCTTACTCTTAATGGTCATTGGATTTACCACAATCCATTTCACCGTAGAAAAATGGCAAGCTGAATGGGAGGGGACACTTCCAGGAGGACGAGGTACTGTGACTAATTTAATCATGTCTGGCTACCAAACGGCTTATCACCCTCCTTATTTCAATGAAAATGCGGATTACTTTCTAGAACGAGCGAACAAAACCGTATTGCCAGAAACACAGACAGACATAAAACCTGACATTGTCGTTTTATTACAAGAATCGACGGTTAACCCTCATATTTATCAATTTGATACCGATGTTACACTGCCTGATTTATTTATGTTTCAAAAAGATGAAGGTGTCAGTGCGCAAAGCCCTTTACGAGTGCAAACCTTTGGTGGTGGTACTTGGCTTTCTGAATTTTCTGTATTAACAGGGTTAAATACGGATGATTTTGGTGCACGTAAAAACTCAGTATTCTATTTTGTTGTCGATAATCTTAATGAGAGTTTATTCCGCCAACTAAAAGCCGAAGGTTATTACACCGTTTTACTTACGCCATTTAATCGTAGTGCTTACCATGCCGGTTACGCTTATGAAAAAATGGGGATTGATGAAATCATTCAACCTCAAGAGCTGGGTTATCCGGGCACATTAGAGGAAAATCTCTGGAAAATATCGACGGTCGATATGCTGGGTTATGTTGAAGAGATACTGAAAAAACGTACTGATAAACCCTTGTTTATATTCTCATTAACCATGTATGAACATGGTCCTTATGATGAATCACATAGAGATATGTACCAAATTACGGGTCATACAGAAAGCAGTAATGCACCAGGCAAATTTAGCCACTATATGGAAAAAATCATTACTAGTGATCCGGCAATTAAAGATTTCGCCCATTTTGTTGCACAAAGAGAAAAACCGACGATGTTCCTCTATTTTGGTGATCATCAACCCAATATTGAGTTAAAAAATTATCAGTCGCCTTTTAATAACCCTGCATATATTACTCAGTTCACCTTAAGAGATAACCTATCGCAAGGTGCGCCAATAACAACAGGTGAATTAACTGATATTAGCTTCTTAGGTGGCATGATCTTAGAACGCGCGCGTTTGCCTTTATCTCCTTTCTACAAAGCAAATATTCAAATGCGCCACTTATGTAAAGGTAAATTAAATGACTGTGAGGATGAAAAATTAGTTAACAGTTATAAAAATTATATCTATGAAAAACTGAAAGTCGCAGGTAGCACAAATAATTAAATTTATTACTTGAATAAACGATGATCGGGATGATAAATCCCCAAAGATAAGTAATATCAAATAAAGAGGCTAAAAATTCAGCCTCTTTATTTATTTCAAGAGATAAACGTACAATTATTTGCGCGTTGCAACAATCACACTTGATGCTTTCACTAGAGCTAAAACATCACTGCCTTTTGCCAATTTCATTTCTTGTAGGCTTTCATTTGTAATAACAGCCGTAAGTGCTAAACCTTTCGCCGTTTCTAAATGAACAGTCGCGTTCACCGCACCTTGTGCAATTTGAGTCACTTTACCTGTAAATTGATTACGTGCAGAAAAATTTAAACCGCAATCAGGTAGTGCTAATACAACCCATGGTGCTTTAATAATGGCGATTGCTTCACCCTCTTTCTTGATCTTTAGAGTGTCACAACTCTCTTTAGTAATAATTGTGGCAAGTTTTTCACCATGTGCTAAAGATAAAATGACTTCGTTATTTACGGCACCTTCAATAATATCAACAACTTTACCAACTAACTGATTGCGTGCTGAAACTTTCATTTACCCACCTTATTATTGATAAGAAATTATATTAATAACACTATCAAGTTATTTGGATAACCTTAGCATAAATATTATTAAATAAATTACTCTTAGATCATAGATTAAAGTTTATTTATTATTTAATAAAAATATAAAAAAATAGATAACTTAATTCCTATCTGTATTAAAAGGAGTTTAAGCTATCTATTATTCAAATTGGCTAAATAGACTTATTGCCCGTTCTGAGCAAATGCCGCTAATAAATGTAAAGCTGAAGAGTAATAATCTGTATCTTTACTTAAATCGACATCTTCAATAGGTGTTTTCAGCGTTAAATCTCTTACTGCCATCATACCAGGAGTAAGGTTGTATTCAGCGCGCGCTTGAGCATCAATACTAACCCAAGCCGGGGTTTTATCACGATCAAATTGCTGCCAATATTGCACAAAA
This sequence comes from Proteus faecis, assembly GCF_003144395.1. GTDB lineage: Bacteria > Pseudomonadota > Gammaproteobacteria > Enterobacterales > Enterobacteriaceae > Proteus > Proteus faecis. The sequence goes on from NZ_PENZ01000051.1 coordinate 147,701, forward strand.
GGTTGTAACGCTAATTCATCATGTGCCCAAGCTAAATAAAGCGGAATACGTATTGCATCAAAACTAAATCGTGCAGGCCATTTTTCACTGGGCTCTATTTTTCCATCGGGAAATAAACTTACCCAGTCTGTTGGTAATTGATATTCACCAAATCGCATATTTCTAAGTAAAGACTGGCTATCATTAATTAACGCTTTCCAACGAACGTCTTTACTCGTACGATAAAAATCTTTCCATGCAGGGAAAATAAAATAGGATGGGTTTATAATAATTTCTTCTGCTGTTTTAAAGCCATTAATTCCAGGCAAAAGTACAGTATAATTTTTTGTCTTAACTAAAGTATGTTCCAAAATAGCGTGTTGAATAGAATCAGAAGCAGAAAGATAACTTTCATCATTCCATTTCTCACCGGCTTTTAATAATGCCCACGCAATTAAGATATCACCATCTGTGGCATTATTAGGATCAGGAGTGTGTTCACTATTTTCGGGCTCATAGCGCCATTTAAATAAACCTAAATCGCCACGATAAAGAGAGGTTGCTGTCCAGCGCCATAACTGATTAAAAGTTTCATGATCATCGCTCATTACAGCCATTAACAGGCCATAGCCTTGACCTTCAGAATGTGAAATATTTTTATTAGCGCTATCTATAACTCGCCCATCATCCTTAATATAGCGCTCTTTAAACTGTTGCCATCCTACTTGAGTATCTGCTGCCTGTATTGGGGAAGAAACCATAAGCAACAAACCTAAAATAAAAAAGCTAGAAAGTAGATAATTATAACGAGATAAGTGCCTAAAAGACATTGCATTTCTCTCCTGCTATTGCCGACCGCTATCTTATTTCGGTCGGCATATTGCATATCATTTCAATATAAACTCAAAAGATAGCTGCTATCTCTTGTGCTTCATTTGTTTCATCTTCTTCTATGACTTCTGTTTTAGCTAACAATGTCTTTTCACAGAAGTCCCGCATCCAAGAAGAAAAATCATCTTTTAATGCAGAATTATGTAGGCCATATTCAACAAAAGCTTTCATATACCCTAACTTATTACCACAGTCATGTGATTTACCCACTAAGGTATATGCTTCAGCGACTTCTTTTTTCAACAATAAATCAATCGCATCCGTTAATTGAATTTCACCACCGACACCAGCAGGTAGACCATCTAATAATTCCCAGATAGCTTCAGAAAAAACATAACGGCCAACAACAGAAAGGTTAGAAGGCGCATCTTCAGGATTGGGTTTTTCCACGATACGACGAATAGGAGCCCAATTACCTTGAGGACAGAAAACACCTTCACAATCTACAACACCATATTGTTGTACTTGGCTGATTGGTACAGGTTCAACCATGATTTGACTACGCTCTGTTTTTTCAAAACGTTTTATCATTGCTGATAAATTATCATGCTGAGGATTGCAATAATGTGCATTTAATAAAACATCAGGCAGTAAAACAATAAATGGGTTATTCCCTATCACTGGGTGCGCACAGCAAATTGCATGGCCTAAACCTAAAGCATGACCTTGGCGAATTTGAATAATTTTGACATTATCAGGACAGATTGAACGCACTTCTTCTAATAATTTATTTTTAATCCGCTGTTCCAACATATTTTCTAATTCAAAGCTGGTATCAAAATGATCCGCAATTGAATTTTTAGAAGAGTGAGTAACTAAAATAATTTCCTCAACACCAGCCTGAGCACACTCTTCTACAATATATTGAATTAAAGGACGATCAACAATAGGTAGCATTTCTTTAGGAATTGATTTCGTTGCAGGTAACATACGAGTACCTAATCCAGCAACAGGGATAACTGCTTTCATCATAATAAAATCCTCTAATAGACATTTAACTAAAAATAATATTTAGTATTATTTTAAATTTACTCTTATATTTCATCAGGGAATGACAGATATATTTTAAAAATAGTCACCTCCCTCTTCGTTAAAAAGAGGCAACCTTATTTATATATCTTTATTAAATAATTATTTAAAATCCAGAATAAAATCCATATTTATTACCACCCATTTCTTTTATAGAATAAAGTGTTTTATCTGCAGATTTTAATAATTCAGATAATGTTTTTCCGTCTTTAGGATATTCAGCAATACCTAAACTAATTGAAGGCGTTAACATAAATTCCGAATTAATATTGATGGGTTTTTCCATGGATTTCCAAAGTAATTCTATTATTTCTAATAAAATAACAGAACAAGAACGTAATCCTTTAGGAAAAAGCACAGCAAACTCATCACCACCGAGACGTCCACAATAGACTTCTTTATTTTCTAATTGTGACAACCGTTTTGATATTTCACACAATACTTTATCGCCTGCATGATGCCCGAATTGATCATTAATAGATTTGAATTTATCGCAATCTATAATACCAAGACAAAATGATAAAGGTTGTGAAATATTTAATCGTTCATTCTCAATTCTTTCAATAATACTTAATCGATTAGATATTCCAGTTAATGAATCAACATAACTTTTATTAAACAGTTCATTTCTTAGCTCTACCTTATCAGTAATATCTAAGCTAATAAACACATAGTGAGATATGAAATTATGTTTATCAAAAACAGGAATAATACTAATATCTTCCCATATATCTTGTTGTGTATTATTGTTTCTTTTAGCCTCTAATCGATAGACTCCTTTATTATCATTATTGCTATTTTCACAACAATTAATTTGATTCTCATCAATTAAATTAAATAAGCTGTATTTTTTACCTTTTATATTTTTAAAGTGAACATTATTGAACTCACAATATTTATCATTTGCATAAATAATGATGCCATTAATATCTGTTACTAACATCATAAAAACATTATTAGTAAATTGCTTTATTAATAAGCATTTAGAATTATCATCATTAAATATCATATCATTCATTATTGACCTCCTATACTCATCAATAAAGCATATATATTATTATTCGACTGATGAGTTATGTGCATAGCGAAAAATAAAGACATCTTTTGCGTCAGTAGGTTGGCGGTGCACTTGCATTTTGGCATTACCACCTTGATTCGTTAACCAGCCTTCATATAACCCTTCTAAAACCCCCGCACTTGCAACACGCCACTGAGCATCATCTTGGCTTTGCGTAAAATGAGGCCATGCACAATGAACCAATAAAAGCTCACTCATTGCTGGAGATATAGTGACAAAACCCCATTTAAATAGTGTTAATACACGATTAATATGTGATTCAAGTAATTGAATATTTTCACTTTCAGGTAAAGGATAACGTAAGGCAATATCTTTACCTATATTCCTTAATTTATTTCCAGCAGTAGAAATATCATTGTCATTTAAAATTTGAAAAAATAATAATTGAGTTAGATCTTGCCAGCCACTTTCAAAAGGTAATTGTAAAATATCGCTATCATGCTTATTCATTATTTATCTCCTTAATTATTTAGACAGGAAATCTGGAGTATATTTTAAGTGTAACCACATATTATCTTCAGCATAATCACCCGATGTATCATGCGATAAGCTGACACCTAACTCGGTTTCTTTGTTTAAATAATATTTCGCGTCTAAACCTAATCTGTAAGTAAAATTTGTTTCGTCTTGTTCTTCGTACTGGGATTTAATACGAGGATCGCTCGCATTCTTTTTATTTAATGCGTTTTGCATATAACCATGTGTTGGAAAATAATCACTGCCTTTTTGTTTGTAACTTTGTATCCCTATTGCACCATTTAATGAGACTTCACCTTTTTCAAAACGGCGGGTATAAGCAACAGGCAATGATACAGACACATAATCTTGCGGGCTAAAGTAACCTCCGTGTCCTAATGAGAAGTAATTTTGGTTATTCCTAAAGTTCATATAATCAACATGCACACCAGCTTTTACTTCTTGTTGATCATCTTTATAGAACTTAGCATAAGAGCCTATCCACGCTTTCACTTCATCATTACTCGCAACACTTTTACCTTGGTAGTTATAGAAACCACCACCAGCATAAGCTCCTATTTTTCCATCATCCCAAGCATATTGAACTTTAGCGCCGTTACGTGTTACACGCCCCCAACTTTCGCCTGTCATAGGATCAGTACGCCCCATATAAGAAAGTAGACTATCTTTTATGGCTCTGCGCTCTGCTGTCAGTGTTAATTGCCCATTTGGGCTAATTTGAGGTGAATATGTGAGCCCCCCAACAATCGTTGCCGTATCTTTACCTAATGGCGTTGAACCCACATCAAAGCTGACATCCTTGTCTGATAAACGCAGTCCTAATTCAACACCTGAAGCACGTTGACTACCTGCTTCATCAGCATTAATTTTATTTTTCTCGTCATGGTTATCGCTATTTTTAGCAAAGCGTTCAGCATGTTGAAGCTGACCCGTACCAAATCGGTTAGCTCTTTCTCCTGAAACCGAACCACTTGTCATCGAAACAGGGTTAACATTCAGTTCCCAACGAAACTCTTCACCTGGTACATTCGAAATACTGATTGGTGCTGAAATTTCAGTGACATTAGACAATCCTTTATCACCATTACGATGACGTATAGCGACACCGCCTTGTACCCACGGTGCAACCTTTTCTTCTAATTCACGAATAGAACGTTGAACCGATGCCATCTCTTTACGTTCATAGATAGAACCAGCAATAACGGGATTGTCACTTTCCCCTAATACACTTAATTGGCCTGCTGAGGTTTTTAATGTGTTATCACTGTTTTGCCATTGCGCACTACGCAGTAACGTTAATGCTTTGCGATTTTCACCATTTAATTGCGCAATTTGCGCCGCTTGTAATAAATAAGCAGGTTGTGAAGATGAAGGAATTTGCTGCAATAACTGCTGTGCTTTTCTTCCATCTTTTTGTGCTAATGCTACGTCAATTTGAGCTTGGATTAATTTGCTATCTTTTCCTTGCTCTTTTTCCAAGTAAGAAAGAATTTTATTTGATTGTTCCGGCATTGATTGCGCTAAATAAACACGACTTAATGCCATTAATAAATCGGGATCATTCGGTGATGTTTTTAATGCAACGACTAACAAGTCATAAGCTGCTTTAATTTCGCCTTTTTCACGTAAGCCATCTGCTTGTGCAACTTTAGTGGCAACTTCTAAACGTTTTTTCTCAACAATTGGTGTTTCTTGTTGTAAAGCTGGATCGTTAATCAAGCTAGATGCCTGTGTATAGCGACCTAATTCATTGAGGACATTGATATGACCAGCGTAGTTACCTATCGAGCCTTTAGTGCCTTTTGCAATATCACTTTCAACTAATTGCAACGCTTCATCATTTAATCCGCTGTTAACCAATTTCTCTGCTAATTCACCCACATCATTTGGATAATCAGCTACTTGATTAATTAATGGGCGTAAAATATTACGCATTGCAACAAGGTTTCCTGACTGACGATAATGGTCAGCTTGCGCAAGTTGGCGGTGAAAGCGAGCACGCTGTAATAACTCTTTTTCTGCTTCAGTTTGTTGGTGATGGCCACTTAACAAGTTAAAAACTTTATCCCACTCTTTTTGCTCAACATAAAACAGAGATGCCACATAATCAGAGTCTTTTGTTCTACGGTTTTGTAGCTGTGAAATAATATTTTTTGCACCAGCACTATCACCATCAGCCGTCATTAGGCGTGCTAAATCGAGGTAAACCCAGTTATTTTGCGGGTTTTTACGCTGAGCTTGTAAAAGTAATTGTCTTGCTTGAACACGCTGACCATTTTCTAACGCTTTTTGCGCTTCACGACGTAATTTCTCAGAAGGATCTGTGTTCGCAGTAAGTTTTTGACGTAAAGAGGCAGATTGTTGAGCCAGCAATTGCTCTGCTTTCGTATTCTGTCCTTCCTGAACTAATAAATAGTAATAAGCAGAAACTACTTTTTCATTACGGCTATTTTGCTGATAAAGCCCTGACAGTAATTGGTGAGCTGCGGGTAAGTTACCTTGCTTACGTAATAAGTCAGCTTGTAATAAGTTGGCAGACAACCCTTTTTCACCTGAAGCCCCCGTTAATGGTGCTAATTGATCAAGAGCTTGTTGAATATTCCCTTGTTTAGCACGTTGTTGTGCGCGACGTAATTGCGCATAAAAACCCGCATCTTCCGCTTGTTGCTTCCATTTACTACCTTGTTCGCCACCTGATTGTGCTGCTTGATTTAATAAACGCTGACCTGTAGTTAAATCACCTGAACGCAGTGCGATATAACCTAAACCTGCCAAAGCTTGCGCATCATGGTTATCTGTCGCTAAAGCTTGTTTGAAATAACCTTCGGCTTCTTTCAATTTACCTTTATTTAATGCGGTATAACCTGCTTGACGTGCATTACCTTGAATAGCGCCTTGGAAATGTTCTGCAACCGCTTTATCGTTCGGGTTTGCTTGCAAATAAGTTTTATATAACACTTCATCATCAGGACGAACATTCAACCATAACAGAGCTTGGCGTATACCTTTTTTGACTGACTCATCACCTGAGATATTACCTAAAATGGTTATTCCTTCACGGCGAGTTTCTTCGTTATAAGTTAACGTTAATCCTAATGCTTTTTGCGTTTCTTTATTATCAGGCATTGCTGCAGCACGTTGCTTTAATCCCGTAATAGCTTGAGGCAACATTGCGGGTACACCCGCCATGGTTTGATAATATTCTAACGCCAGTGTTTCTGGTGGCTCACTGCTAACAAATAAACGTTGATACGCTTTTATCGCTTCTTCATGTTGTCCTTTCTTTGCTAATTCTCTGGCATATCCTAATTGTTGTTCACTAAATTGTGATGATCGGATATTTTTTAATCCTCCAATTCGTGGATCTTGCGGTGCAATTTGCGCAAGTTTTTCTCGCCAATACGTTGCTTGTTTTTCATTACCTTGTTGCGCCGTAAAAAATGCCATTAAATACAGCGCATCCTGATTATTGCTTTCCATAATCAGCACCTTTTGCAGTGCTTCTACAGCTCGCTCGTCGTGTGCTCTACCGTGCCAATAATTAGCTTGTTCAATAAGAGAACTGACAATATTTGGATCAGTTGCTGTTGTATTTACCTCAACGGCTGTTGCTTGAACTTGACTTGAAGCCCCTAGAATACAACCTGCATAGATGACTTTAACGATGATATTAAGTGCATGATTTTTCATCTTATATCCCCCTTATTTGTCTGAGCGATGCTGTGATATCTGATGTAAACGACGAGTTGAACGACGTTGTAACCAGTAATAAGTCGCGAACCCCGTCAGCGCACAAAAACCAACCGCTAAAAGACCCAGCAAATATACGTGTCTAGAGCTATACCAAAGGAATTGTTGTAAGAAAGGTAAGTCACCTTGCGAGAAGTGTTCACCTAAATGGAAACTTTTTACGGTATCTTTACCACTAATAAGTGTGATATCGCCTTTAATAGCCGCATTTATTTGGGCTAAATTTAAGTCATTGATAATGGTTTTTATCGAATCATTACCTTTAGCTGTAACCAATACGACAACCCTATCGTTTGCCCAAGGTGAGATAAAACTCATCATGCCACGCCAATCTTTTACTGAAGATAAGTAACTTGCAGCATCACTACTTTGAGATAAATAATCGCCAGCAATCCAGCCTTTTGCTTTATCAATCAATGATTGAGATTTGATTTCAACGTTTTTATTTAAAAATGAGAACGTTTGTTGTGAAAAACGCGCAGGTAGAAATCCTTCACTACTTAATGAGCCAATCGCAAGCACATCGTGTTGAGAGAGGTTATTTTTCTCAAGCTCTTTAGCACCTAAGAAAACTGAAGCATGAGAAACTGGTGTACCTGTGGCATAACCTGATCTCGCCATTAAGTTCACTAAGGTATAAAGCTCTTCTATTGTTGGATTTTCAGGTAGCAACAGTGTGGTTTGTGAAAAATCTGCACGGCGACTAAATGGAAATGACGCACCTGAAAAATAAGCCAAGTTCGGCATTCTTGAGTAGTGCCAAGTATTTTTAAATTGCAGCGTTGATTGCGGATCGATTCGACTAATCAAACTACTGCCATCCGTTAAAATACACGGTGCATCATCGGGTTCACGTAAATCAAAATAAAACTGTAATTGATTCTGGCTATAAATTTGACGAGGGTTTAAATAGAGTGTGCTGTTTTGCTCTTCACTCTCCATACCTAACCATTGCCTTAACATGCCTAAAGGTTCTGAACGCGCTGGATACAATGCACCTAAGAATTGGTTATTCAAAGAGGCAATTAATGAAGAACGACGACTATTTATTTTATCCGAATGAGGGAATACATATTTCAAATCTAAAGGTAGTGCATCACCATCCCACCAAAAGAGATCAGGAGAGACTCGAAATGAAAACTGATTCGGTGCGTGGTTAATACCTTGACGTGAGAAGTCATCACTACCATTGGCAATTTCACTTAACGTAACCGGTTTGTTGGTATTTAACCAACGAGGAGCATCGTAATCTTTACTCATCGCAAGCGTTTGAAACGGCACCACTAAGTGATCGTTTTGTGGCAATTTCCCATTGTTTAATGCCCATACCGCTTGGCGAAGAGATTTCTCATTATCACCGCTGATCAATAGTAATTTGAAAACAGGATCAACCGGGTTATCAACAATAGTTAATTGCCCACTATTTCCTGAAGGTAATGTAATACCCGCAATAGTTTGTCCTGAATAGCCAACTAAAACACCATCACTTTCAGGTAACTGATTCATTAAAACCGGTAAATCAATTTGCTTAATATCATGGCTAAAACTACCAAACCATGATGCAGCAATAGCTGCTGTTGTTACCTCCGCATGATCAGGTTTATCTGACAATATGATAGGTAACGAGGTCGCTGTCATTCTGTCAGGATCAAAGAACGGTAGGGGCAATCGTTCCAAACTATACCCGCCATTAATCCAGCGACCTCGATAATCTAATGATGAATCTGGTGAAATAATCAGACTTAGTCCTTCAGCCAGTGGAGGAATACATTGGTTTTCATCCAATGCATCACGACTAGCTAAACGAAAGCTAAGGTTATTCACATTCGTCAACATCATTTCAGGAATTTCTAAAACATATTCATGCTCTTGCCCACCTTCTTCTAAAGGTAGAAATCCCATAGGTTGACCATTTAGCATTAAGTGAAGTGTTTGATCAGATTGAATTAATCCTTGAGATGCTTTCACTTTCATCGTTAATGTAGCGTTATCAATAAATAAATCGTTCGCCATATTAAACGTCACACCTGAAAGTAATTTTCTTCCTGATAACACGATAGGTGATGGACTGCCCATCTGTGCTAATGTTAATTGCTCTTCAATATTACGCGCTTCAGATAATGCACCACCTTCAAGTTGTATCGGGTTATTCGCATTTTGTTGTACAGACGAATGAGCATAAGAAGTCGGATCAGGTAAAAGCTCTCCTCCTAGCTCTAACATTCCGGTATCTGCTTGAGAAAGATTGATACTTGCAATCGCTATCGCCGTCAGGCTTAGCATTAATGTCAGTTTCTTTTTCATGCTTAATCATCCCCGTTAATAGATTGCACAGAGAGTGAAGCTTTTGCTTTCGTTCTTATTGCTGGTGCTTTCACTTTTTGGCGACGCCCAAAGAACAATTCAAAAATACAACGCGTAATACCTGCCAATTCTTTAAATGGCTTGTCCTTATAATCTGCTTGATGGATCCATGCATCAGCACGACCAAAAACAATGCGCACTAATTTACGGCGAAGATTTAAATCAATAGGTAAGAATTCAAGACGGAGTTGATTGCTTTCTAAACTCACCAGATCAACAGGAACAGTAACTTCATCTCGTTGTACATTCAGAGTGATTGACGTGACATTACGTTGGCGAAGTTCAGACATTTTATTCACAGCAATGCGAACACCTCCCATTGAAATATCTTCAGTGGTCGTTGTTAACTCAGCACCATCATCAAAATGTAACGTAATCGGTAGAGATGCATTGATTCGCGTATTTTTACGAATTTGTCGAGTCTCTTTACCCACGGCGATAGAGGCAAGAATGATAAATAAACTGTAAGTCGCCCAAGTAAGATTTAAAACAATAACCAGAGGATCAATACCTTGGAAATCATTCAATAGGTAACGAACAATAACCCATGAAATCCCAGTAATAAGCAGGAGTGCAGTAATAATTAATGGGCGTACAGTGAGGTAATCCATATAGCTTTTATCAAGCAAGTCACCTTTATCTGTTACGTTAAACTTACCTAATTTTGGTGAAACTAAGCTCAGTAAGGTAGGTAATACCAAACTAAATGCCATGACGGTTTCATAAATTTCCCCCCAAAAAGAGTAACGGTATTTACCGATATTTTTCGAGTTTACATAAACCGACATGATTAAGTGAGGTAATGCATAGGCAAATATCATGCTTGCGGATGAAGCGATAATATTAAGGTTAAATAACATAAACAGTAACGGTGCAGTCAAGAAGATGATACGAGGCAAACCATACTGAAAATGGAGCATCGCATTGAGATAACATAAACGCTGAGGGAATGTTAAACCACGGCCCAACATAGGATTATCAACACGGAATATCTGTGTCATCCCTCTAGCCCAACGAATACGTTGATTAACGTGTAATGCTAAACGTTCTGTTGCAAGACCGGCAGCTAAAGGAATATCAATAAATGCAGAGTTCCAACCTAAACGTTGTAATTTAAGCGCAGTGTGTGCATCTTCGGTGACCGTTTCAACAGCAATCCCCCCAATTTCTTCAAGAGCACTACGACGCATAACAGCACATGAACCACAGAAGAAAGTTGCATTCCAGTTATCATTACCACGTTGAACAGGGCCATAGAAAAGTGCGCCTTCATGCGGTGCATCTTTAGCTGCACTTAAGTTACGTTCAAATGGGTCTGATGAGTAAAAATAGTGTGGAGTTTGGATCAACGCTAATTTTGGATCTTCAAGGAAACTTCCTACCGTTGCTTGCAAGAAAATACGTGTTGAAATGTGGTCACAGTCAAAAACACAGATTAGCTCACCGTCTGTTAATCCCATCGCATGATTTAAATTACCCGCCTTAGCGTGATCATGAACTTCTCGTTCAATGTAAGTTACCCCAACGTCACCAGCAAATTGTTTAAATTCTTCACGACTACCATCATCCAATATATAAACTTTCATTTTATCTTGTGGATAATCGATAGCTTGTGCAGCGAGGACCGTATCACGTACAACATCTAAGCTTTCATTATATGTTGGAATATAAATATCAACTGTAGGCCATTGAGAAACATCTTTAGGTAAGGGGGCTATTTTTCTATTTAATGGCCATGACGTTTGGAAGTATCCTAGGACTAATATTATCCAAGAATAAATCTCAGCCATAAATAAACCACTACCTAAAATAGCCTCAATTGTTGTATTAAAATTTAAAGTATTTGTTGCACGCCAGTAGAGATAACGCGTTGACATCAACAATGAAATAAAAACCATCGTTAATAATCGTTTTTTTGATTTTTTAAAACCGATAACAAATAACAGCAATATATTGATAATACCGAATATATATTGTTGTTCGGCACTCATTGGCATAACAATAAGTGAAAACATTGTTATCAATAGAAAAGCCGTAATTAATGTTTTAAATATTTTATTCATAAACCTGTACCTTTGTCATCGCCATAGATCTTTTCTTAAGACAAAGGCACCCCATCGATATTAATAAATATCGAAAAGAAACAAACCTATCTTAAAAATAAAATAACAATGGCTAAAAATTGACACCAGTCAATATTATTTATTTACACAAAGCGTTTTTATTATTTAGATTAGACAGAGGCAATAAATGAAAATATCTCTTTTAGTGATATATTTTCATGAGCATAAACTCTATCAGTTTCTTTGCTATCAAATATTTTATTATCTGATAACAACTTTTCCTTGCTCTTAATTAAATTGTCTTTCTTTGTTTTAACAGCTAAAGCATCCTGGTGATAAGAAGGAATAGGCGATGAGATAACAGGCTGTTTGAGTTCTTTTTTCACTAAAAACGAAGTTTCAGAAAACGTATCATTACTTAACTTACTAAGTTTATTATTATCTTCTTTATTCGTAACAACCGGTTCTATTTTATTATCAACATGTTGTGTTGTAGAGGAAGAAAAATCTTGAAAAGAAAAGGCATCTTCCTGAAACTTATCTTTTAGGTTACTAATATCATCATACATAGTGTGGCCCCCTTTAATAACAAGTACTCTATAAACCTTATTCAATAACTTAATGCCCATTCAAAATAAAGAAGAGAGAGCCTTATAGATATTTTTCACAATATGTTAAAAACATATCTTTATAAATTCATATTGAAACTCTCATTAAACTTTCAATTAATGAACATCAACTATATAGGGTAAAATAATCTTATAAACACTAATCTATTTAATTACAAATAAGCATCTTTATATTGTTAGTAATGATTATTTAAATTAAATTGTATAATTATTTTAATGAAAAATACAACATCAAAAAAAGTACAAAAAGAAAAATGACACTCATTTTCACCTTATAAAAATGAGTATTTTTACTTACTGCTATATTTATTATTACTACCAAAAGCAGTGCCTTTTTCACCTAAAAAAACAGGTAAAAAAAACAGATAATAACTAGAGTTAACTAATAACAATTTGTATAAATTTTATAAAAATAAAATTCTAAAATAATTATTTATTGATATTATTTCTTCTAAAAATCAAAGAACCTATCAAGATCAATTTTAATTCCCTTTCTTTTTCCCACTCAAAAAAAGACTAAAAAAATGATAATTAAAAACAAAAAAGATTATTTATTCATATTGATCATTATCAAAACAGATTCTTTTTTTACACCTAAAAAGTGTTTTTATTGTTTTTTATCATATTACGATCGTTTTATTTTAATGAGAAAAAATAAAATACATCAGAGTTGATTAAGTTTTAGAAAAAAACATGACAAGAAAATACAAAACTAGATTATCAATCTATGATTGGTTTTATTACTCTCTTATAGTAAATACCGCTAAGAATAACCAGTATTTTAGAATAATTAACTTAAGTAATATTTTATTTATAAAATGATATTGTTAATTTAGCTTAACAAACTCATAAGCGTGATTTGGTTCAAATAATAAATGAAATAATGAAAAGTAGCACACCAAAAAGATATAACATATTGAATAAACTATAAATTAACAACAATAGTAGTTATAAATACCAATAACTAGTATAAATACCAATAATTGTAATTTTTTATATTAAAAATACTTAATTAACTACACATTTATACTAATTAAGAGATATCGTTTTAAGATTATCTTTTTGTGTGATTATATAAATAAAGAAACACTTTATCTCGATTTTTTTAAGAATAATCTCAGTAATCTAAGTTATATTTTTTTTATTATTTAGCAAAAAATAATCAAATAAAGATGAATTTAATAAGAATAAATTAAAAATAGCGGAATCGCTTCACCTACTCACAGAATCGCAAAAAGGCACTCTATCCTTCTTTACTTCTATGCTATCTTTATTATGTGAATTAGGAGTATTCAACATAACGGGAAAAAAGATGGATTTAGCACAATTAAGAAAAGAATTTCGTGCAGGAAAGAAAATAAAGTACATCTACTTTTGGGGACACCAAAGTAAAGGTAATGACATCGCAAAAAGTTGCTTTAGCCAATGGTATCCAGCACCTTTTATATTAGATGATGTGCGTTATGCCAGTGCTGAACACTATATGATGGCTGAAAAAGCGAAGCTATTTAATGATATAGAAGTTAGAAATCGCATTATTACTGCATCTAATCCGGGCTCAGCAAAAGCATTAGGCAGAGAAGTAAAAGGATTTGACCAAGACATTTGGGAGCAACACCGTATGGATATTGTTATTCGTGCCAATATCGCTAAATTTTCCCAAAATAAAGAGCTCGGTAACTTTCTGATTTCAACAGGCAATCGTGTGCTTGTTGAAGCAAGCCCTGTTGATAAAATATGGGGCGTCGGTTTAAGTGAGCAAGACAACGAAATTCACAATCCCCTTCTTTGGAATGGGTTAAATTTATTAGGCTTTGCTCTAATGAAAGTACGTAGTATTTTGATTGAAGGTAGTAATCAATAGATAAAGAAAACTCAACTGTCACCAATCACTGTTCTTCTTTAACCTAGTGTATATAAGCAGTAGAGATAACTTAAGTATTGACTGAAATAGAAATGACCACGTAACGACAACTTTGTCGTTGCTATAAATAATATTTACAGAATAATTAAGAGACTGATATGTATTATGGTTTTGATATGGGCGGCACAAAAATTGAGCTTGCCGTTTTTGATAAAGATCTCACTCAAGTATGGCAAAAGCGTGTTCCAACACCTAAAAATGACTATCAAGCATTATTGAATGTCTTTAAAGAACTGACTTTAGAAGCTGACAATGAAATAGGTTATAAAGGAAAAGTAGGAGTTGGTGTTCCTGGTATTGTGAATGCTAAAGAAGGAACAGTATTTACTACTAATGTTCCAGCAGCTAAATACAAGCCAATGATCCACGATCTCGCACATATACTCAATAGACCTGTTAAAGTTGAAAATGATGCTAACTGTTTTGCCTTATCGGAAGCTTGGGATCCTGAGTTTCGTCATCACCCTTCTGTACTAGGTCTTATATTAGGAACTGGCGTAGGTGGTGGTTTTGTTATTGATGGTAAAGTCTTGTCAGGCAAGAATGGGATTGCTGGTGAAATCGGTCATATGAATCTGAATGTGGATGCAGATAACGTGATCGGCGAAACGATGCCAAAAATTATTTGTGGTTGTGGTAAAAAAGCATGTTTTGAAACCTATTTATCAGGCCGTGGTTTTGAACGTATGTATAAAGCCTTTAATGATGCACCACAAAGAGCGGTTGATATTGTTGAGCAATATTATGCGGGCGATAAAAAGACCCAAGAGCATGTTGATCGCTATATGAAAGTACTTGCGATTTACCTTAGCAATATTCTTACGGTACTTGACCCTCATTTAATTGTTATTGGTGGTGGATTATCACAATTTAACGCACTGTATGAGCTATTACCTGAATATCTCTCACACTGTGTTTACGGAAATGCACAAATTCCATTAATAGAAAAAGCTCGTCATGGTGATGCAGGTGGCGCTCGTGGAGCTGCTTGCCTTAATTTATTAGATTGATAAATAACAAAGAGTCTTTCTTCTTTTATTAAAGACTCTTCTATTTATAGCGTTTTATCAACGTCATCACATTATTAAGGCTACCGTTATGGATAAAGTTTGGTTTAAAAAAAGACTCACCTTTCTTGGCGGGTTAACTATCATATTAGTCTTACTTCAACTTATTAACTCACTATTTTCCATATCTCTTCTTCAATGGGGGATTATTCCAAGAACGGGTGAAGGTTTAATTGGTATTTTTATCGCACCTTTCATTCACGGATCTTGGTCTCATCTATTTAGTAATCTACTCCCATTTCTTATTCTTAGCTTTTTATCTATGACACAATCTCTACGAGAATATGTGTTATCCAGCATATTTATTATTATCGTAAGTGGTTTATTAGTTTGGATTTTTGGTAGAAATGCTATTCACGTTGGTGCAAGTGGATGGATTTTTGGATTATGGTCTTTACTTATTGCACACGCTTTTACTCGCCACAAAATTATCGATATTGTCATTGCCCTCTTTGTTTTATTCTATTATGGATCAATGGCCTATGGCTTAATCCCAGGGCAATTAGGTGTATCAACAGAATCACATATTTCAGGTGTCGTTGCAGGGTTACTTTATGCATGGTGTGCAAGAAAATTAATACGCCGTAAAAGCCAAGTAGTAGAAGTGGCTAAATAGCCACTTCTTTATAAAACAGTTACTTGTGACCAATTGGCAGTATTGTTCTGCCATACATCTCATTTAATACTTCAGCCATTGCCAGATAAAAAGCACTAGCACCACAAATAATACCTTCAAAACCTGCAATTTTTAAAATCAGAGCATTACCGGTGATATTTCCGATTGCCAGCAAAGCAAATAAAATTGTCAGACTTAAAAAGACAAACTGGAGTGCTCTATTGGCTTTTAACGTGCCAATAAACATGAAAAAGGTAAATATTCCCCATAGCGCTAAAAATACCCCTAAAAATAGAGGGGTTGTTGGCTCACTTAACCCCATTACGGGTAATAACCAAATTCCTACTAATGTTACCCAAAAGAAGCCATAAGAGGTAAATGCAGTAGCCCCAAAAGTATTGCCTTTTTTGAATTCAAAAATCCCAGCAATAACTTGAGCTATCCCACCATAAAAAATTCCCATACTCATAATGACGGAGACTACTGGGAAAAAACCAGCATTATGTATATTCAACAAAATCGTTGTCATACCAAAACCCATTAAACCTAATGGACCCGGATTGGCAATGCGTTCGTTAGTCATAAAACCTCTAAAAATAACAGGGGAAAATTAAAAAAAATTTGAAGGCGCTGGATGATAAGAGGTAATACATCTAAAAACAATGATCTTGCAGAGTATATTTTTGAATAACGGTCTACACTGATCCCAAGGGGAAATAACTAGAGGATTTAACTTAAAGAAAAGAAGTCTTTAGTGATAGATGCTTGTGTTGAAAAAAACAACACTATAAAATATAAATCTAGTTTTCAAACTTTAATATCAATTATTTGATATATTAATACTTAAGTTTACCTTTACATACTGTTTTATATGTAAAATTGAAACAAAATAAGTACTATAATTAGTTATATTTTAAACCAAAAGCGAGCTTGATATGAAAAAAATTCTTGTATTATTAATTGGTAGTACGTTGGCTTTTGCATCTCAAGCCAATACAACATCTCATAATAATGGTGGTTTTGTTTCTCCTCAAGGTACTATCCAATCAAGTGCTGACCAAGGGGGATTTAAAGGTCCTTCAATTAGTGAAACCACTGTCGCAAAAGCAAAAGATCTTTCTGATGATACTTGGGTTATCTTAACAGGCAAAATCACCAAAAAAATTGGTAATGAGCTATACGTTTTTGAAGATAGCACCGGTGGTATCAATGTAGATATTGACAATAAAAGATGGCGCGGACAAACAGTAACCCCAGATAATACCGTCAGAATTGAAGGTAAAGTTGATAAAGAGTGGACAAGCGTAGAGATCGACGTAAAACAAATTACCATTATCAAATAATTTATCTTTAAATAAAATAGCCTGATTATTATAAAAGCTAATATATTTCAATATATTAGCTTTTTATTTTTTCTTTTTATATCAACTAAAAAAACATCAAAAAAGATACACAAAGTATTATTTATATCTTTGTTTTTTATAAATATTTTTTTACAAAACTCTACGCGTTTATACCTTAATTAAATTGACCTTCCAGTAGGGGGAAAGATTATTGTTTCGTCTATCAACTTAATGAAAGGAATGAACAATGAAAAAATTATTACTGCCTTCTATCATTGCAATCTCTGTTTTTACAAGCACAGCTTATGCTTCTAATCATAATGTTGTTGAGGTTTATAAAACAGAAAGTTGCGGATGCTGTACTTTATGGGCTGATGGTGTAAAAGAAGCCGGTTTTAACGTTAAAGTGAATATCGTTTCAGAAACACAATTAATGAAAAAATATCAACAAGCAGGTGTACCAAATAATTTATTAAGTTGCCACTTTGCGACTTATCAAGGTAAAGATTTAGTAGGACACATCCCTGTCGATAGTTTAAAAAATATCGACTTAATGGATAAATCTAAATCAGGTATTGCAGTTGCAGGAATGCCGGCGGGTAGCTTAGGTATGTATGCAGGTGATTACAAAGAATCTTACCAAGTTATCGCTTTTGATAAATCAGGCAATCAATCCCTATTTAAATCTTACAACTAGTTATTTCCTTACTTCATTTTGTTTACTGTAATGTTATTTTAATAACCATAAAAAAACCCAGTTAGCGGATATCTCTAACTGGGTTTTATCAACTAAAGACTATTAACGTATCATTTATTCAACTGTAACTGATTTTGCCAAGTTACGTGGTTGGTCTACGTCTGTGCCTTTAATTAGAGCAACATGATAAGACAACAGCTGTAATGGTACGGTGTAGAAAATCGGCGCAATAAGCTCTTCAACGTGAGGCAGAGAAATCAGCTTCATTGTTTCATTTTCTTCAAAACCCGCATCTTGATCTGCAAACACATACAGTAAACCACCACGCGCACGCACTTCTTCGATATTAGATTTTAATTTCTCTAATAACTCGTTGTTCGGCGCAATGATAATAACAGGCATATCTGCATCAATTAATGCTAACGGGCCATGTTTTAATTCACCAGCAGCATAAGCTTCAGCATGAATATAAGAGATCTCTTTTAGCTTTAATGCACCTTCTACCGCAATCGGGTATTGATCGCCACGACCTAAGAATAAAGCATGGCTTTTTTCTGAGAAGTCTTCAGCTAACGCTTCAATCACTTTATCTTTCGATAACATGCTTTCAATACGACTTGGTAATGCGTGTAATGCCGTAGAAACATCGTGCTCTAGTGTTGCAACACCTTTAATACGCCCCATATATGCCACCAGCATTAATAGAACAGTTAACTGTGTTGTAAATGCTTTGGTTGATGCAACACCAATTTCAGCACCAGCTTTAGTCATTAAAACAAATTCAGACTCACGCACCAAAGAAGAGCCAGCTACGTTACAAATAGCTAAAGAAGATAAATAACCTAACTCTTTAGATAAACGCAGAGCCGCTAATGTATCCGCTGTTTCACCTGATTGAGATAATGTGATCAATAAGCTATTGCGGCGAGTTGCAGGTTTACGATAGCGATATTCTGATGCAATTTCGACATCACAAGGAATACCCGCTAACGATTCAAACCAATAACGAGAAACCATACCTGCGTTATAAGATGTCCCACAAGCTACAATTTGAATATGCTCAACTTTAGATAAGATCTCTTCAGCTTTAGGGCCTAATTCGCTAAGATCGATACCTTCTGCTTTTAAACGACCTTCTAGCGTATTTTTAATTGCAAGAGGCTGTTCATAGATCTCTTTTTGCATGTAGTGACGATAAACGCCTTTATCACCCGCATCATATTGAACGTTAGATTCAATCGTATCACGATTAACTTCATTGCCATTCACATCAAAAATATGAACATGGCGACGAGTAATTTCAACAATATCCCCTTCTTCAAGGTAGATAAAACGACGAGTAACGGGTAATAGAGCTAATTGGTCAGAAGCAAGGAAGTTTTCACCAACGCCAAGACCGACCACCAGCGGACTGCCAGAGCGAGCAGCGATTAATAACTCAGGCGTACGGCTATCCATAATAACAGTGCCGTAAGCACCACGTAATTGAGGAATAACGCGTTGTACAACTTCACGTAATGTACCACCCTGACGCTGTTCCCAATTAACAAGGTGAGCAATCACTTCAGTATCAGTTTGAGAAGCAAACTGATACCCTTTTTTAATTAATTCTGCTTTCAGTTCTTGGTAATTTTCGATAATGCCATTATGTACAACCGCAATCGTACCTGATACATGAGGATGCGCATTATCTTCACAAGGTTCACCATGTGTTGCCCAACGAGTATGAGCAATACCTGTACCACCAATCACTTGTGTTTTTTCTGCCTCTTCAGCCAGCATTTGTACTTTGCCAGCTTCACGCAGACGTGTCATTTTACAGTCATTATCCACAACCGCTAAACCCGCAGAATCATAACCGCGGTATTCTAAACGACGTAAGCCTTCTATTAAGATTTCAGCGATATCGCGTTGTGCAACTGCACCTACTATTCCACACATTGTGTTATTCCTAAAACTGTGCGTTTATTCGCACTTGGATGTCTTATACCTGATTATTTTTTCCCCAAGCCATTGTAGAAAGCGGGGATATTTTTGTTTTTAGAATAATAGCGTACAAGAAAAGGGCGCTAATTAAATATACGCCCTTTTCTTAAAATTATTGTTTTTTCTTCACTGGACGTTTCCATCCACTGATATGAGTTTGCTTAACTCGGCTAATCACTAATTCGTTTTCATTCACGTTCTTAGTGAGTGTTGTTCCTGCGCCAATTGTTGCACCATTAGCAACAGTAACAGGTGCCACTAATTGGGTATCTGAACCAATAAAGACATCATCACCAATAACTGTTTTGAATTTATTCGCACCATCATAGTTACAAGTAATAGTACCTGCACCAATATTAACGTTAGCACCGACTTCAGTATCGCCTAAGTAAGTCAGATGACCGGCTTTAGAGCCAACACCTAAGCTTGCTTTTTTCATCTCAACAAAGTTACCCACGTGAGCTTTATCCGCCAACTCACTACCCGGACGAAGGCGTGCAAAAGGTCCTACAGTACACTCTTGTGCTAAGTTTGCATCCTCGATCACCGTATATGGGCTAATAGTAGAATTATCACCAATTACACAATTTTTCAGGACACATCCCGTACCAATTTCAACGTTATTTCCTAAAGTCACATCACCTTCAATAATAACGTTAGTATCAATCACGACATCTTTACCGTGAGTTAATGTGCCACGTAAATCAAAACGCGCAGGATCAAGCAACATAACACCTTCTAATAATAAGCGTTCAGCTTGCTCTGTTTGGTAAATACGTTCTAATGCAGCCAGTTGCAAACGGTTATTCACGCCTTCCATTTCGCTATGACGACGAGGATGAGCCGTTTCAATTTTACGACCTTCTTTATACGCTAACGCGATAATGTCAGTAATGTAATACTCTTTTTGTGCATTGTTATTATCGAGCTTACTTAACCAACGTTTTAAATCACCACCGTTTGCGACTAAAATACCCGTGTTGATTTCAGTAATTTTGAGTTGTTCTTCAGAAGCATCTTTTTGTTCGATAATGCCAGTCACTTCGCCATTTTCACGAACAATACGGCCATAACCAGTTGGGTTATCTAAAATAACCGTTAATAAGCCAATGCCACCTTCTGGTTTGACTTCAATTAAACGTTCTAACGTTTCTTTAGTGATAAGTGGAACATCACCATAAAGCATCAGGATATCTTCATCATCAGCAAAGAAAGGCGCAGCTTGTTGCATTGCATGACCTGTTCCTAGTTGCTCTGCTTGTAGTACCCAATTAACAGGTTGTGAACCTAATTTTTCTTTCATGAGTTCACCACCATGTCCATAAACAAGGTGTGTTTGTTGAGCGCCTAATGACTTGGCGGTATCAATCACATGTTGAACCATGGATTTACCCGCAAGTTTATGAAGAACTTTAGGTAACTGTGAATACATGCGGGTGCCTTTTCCCGCAGCAAGAATAACAACGCTTTTAGCTGAATTAGACATAATTAACCTGATAACTCCCGTAAAGAATGGCAAGTAAACCTGTTTATGCCAAATAATACTACATATTTCGTCACACAAAATATTTCATGACGCAAAAAAGCCAGTTAGCGAAGAACCAACTGGCTTTTTTATTCATAGACTGCCTATTTACATCAACGTCGAGTCAATTCGATTACACGTAGTTTTGCAATCGCTTTAGCGAGTTCTGCTGATGCTTGAGCATAATCAACATCACCATGAGAGGATTGAATGTGTTCTTCAGCTTTACGCTTAGATTCCAACGCTTTCGCTTCATCCAAATCACGCCCGCGGATAGCTGTATCTGCCAGTACAATGACGCCCGTCGGCTGAACTTCGAGAATACCACCTGAAAGGTAGATAACCTCTTCTTCGCCCGATGTTTTTACGACACGTACCATGCCCGGTTTTATGGCAGTTAATAACGGGGTATGCTGCGGATAAATACCGAGCTCACCTTCGCTACCAGTTACCTGAATTCGTTTGACTTCGCCGTCATATAACTGCTTTTCAGCGCTGACAACTTTCAGGTGGAACGATGTATCGGCCATATCAACCTCCCGTCAGCCGTATTAAAGCTTCTTAGCTTTTTCTACTGCTTCTTCGATAGTACCAACCATGTAGAACGCCTGCTCTGGCAGGTGGTCATAATCACCGTTCAGAATACCTTTAAAGCCACGGATAGTGTCTTTCAGGGAAACGAACTTACCTGGTGAACCGGTAAATACTTCAGCAACGAAGAATGGCTGAGATAGGAAGCGCTGGATCTTACGCGCACGCGCAACAACCAGTTTATCTTCTTCTGACAGTTCATCCATACCTAAGATAGCGATGATGTCTTTCAGTTCCTGATAACGTTGCAGGATAGACTGAACACCACGAGCCACATCATAGTGCTCTTGGCCAACTACCAGTGGGTCTAACTGACGACTGGTTGAATCCAGTGGGTCAACCGCAGGGTAGATACCTAGTGAAGCAATTTGACGACTCAGTACAACTGTCGCATCTAAGTGAGCAAACGTTGTTGCTGGTGATGGGTCAGTTAAGTCATCCGCAGGTACGTATACGGCCTGTACAGAAGTGATAGAACCTGTTTTGGTTGAAGTGATACGTTCTTGCAGAACACCCATCTCTTCAGCCAATGTTGGTTGGTAACCTACTGCTGATGGCATACGACCTAACAGTGCTGATACTTCAGTACCGGCTAAGGTGTAACGATAAATGTTATCGACGAATAACAGTACGTCACGGCCTTCATCACGGAATTTTTCAGCCATAGTCAGACCCGTCAATGCGACACGCAGACGGTTTCCTGGTGGCTCATTCATCTGACCATAAACTAACGATACTTTGTCAAGAACGTTAGAATCCGTCATTTCATGATAGAAGTCGTTACCCTCACGAGTACGCTCACCAACACCAGCAAATACAGAGTAACCTGAGTGCTCGATCGCGATATTACGGATCAATTCCATCATGTTAACTGTTTTACCAACACCCGCACCACCGAACAGACCTACTTTACCACCTTTAGCAAACGGACAGATTAAGTCCATTACTTTGATACCGGTTTCAAGCAGTTCTTGTGAGTTTGATAACTCTTCGTAGGTTGGCGCTTCACGGTGGATAGACCAACGTTCTTCAGTTGCAATATCACCTTTCATATCGATAGGTGTACCCAGAACGTTCATGATACGTCCCAGTGTTGCTTTACCTACTGGTACTTCAATTGGGTGGCCTAAGTTTTCAACTTTTAAACCACGGCTTAAACCGTCAGATGTACCCATTGCGATACAACGAACGATACCACCGCCTAACTGTTGCTGAACTTCCAGCACCAGTTTTTCTTTACCATTCATAACCTCAAGAGCGTCGTATACTTTAGGGACGCTATCCTGAGGGAACTCGGCGTCCACTACGGCGCCGATTACCTGGACAATCTTTCCAGTAGCCATCTTGAATCCTCTACGTAATTCGTAAACCTAGCTGTTATACCGCGGCTGCACCAGACACAATTTCTGTAAGTTCCTGAGTAATACTTGCTTGGCGTGCTTTGTTGTACACCAATTGCAATTCTTTAATCAGGTTACCACCGTTATCTGTAGCGGCTTTCATCGCAACCATTCGGGCGGCCTGCTCACTCGCTAAGTTCTCTACGACGCTCTGGTAAACTTGCGATTCGATATAACGACGCAGCAAAGTATCCAGTAACGCCTTAGGATCAGGTTCGTACAGATAATCCCAAGATTTTTCTTTCAGCTCTTCATCATCACCTGGTGGTAATGGTAAAACCTGAAGAATTTTAGGCTCTTGAGCCATGGTATTGATGAACTTATTTGCCACCACATACAGTTTATCTAAACGACCTTCGTCATAAGCCTGCAACATGATATTAACTGGACCGATAAGGTCTGACAGTTTTGGATCATCACCCATACCCGTTACTTGACCAACAACATTCCCGCCTACTGAGCCAAAGAATGACGCGGCTTTAGAACCGATTAGAGCTAAATCTACCTGCACACCTTTTTCAGACCACTCTTTCATGTCTGCCAGCAGTTTTTTGAACAAGTTAATGTTCAAACCACCACACAAACCACGGTCGGTCGAAACAACCAGGTACCCGACACGTTTAACTTCACGCTCTTCGAGGTATGGATGTTTGTATTCCAGATTCCCTAACGCAAGGTGACCAATCACACTGCGCATGGTTTCTGCATAAGGACGGCTGGCTGCCATGCGTTCCTGCGTTTTACGCATTTTCGACGCGGCGACCATCTCCATCGCTTTAGTGATCTTCTGTGTGTTTTGCACACTGGCGATCTTCGAACGTATCTCTTTTGCGCCGGCCATTTCTGCTTCTCCTCATGAACCAGACGGCCTAATGTTTAACTATTAGGCCGAATAGTTATTACCAGGACTGAGTCGCTTTGAAGTTTTCTAGCACGCCTTTCAGCTTCGCTTCGATTTCTTCGTTATAAGTACCAGTCTGGTTGATTTCTTTCAATAAATCAGCATGTTCACGAGAGGCATAAGCTAATAAAGCCGCTTCAAATGGCACAACTTTTGAAATTTCAACATCTTCCAGATAACCACGTTCTGCAGCAAACAGTGATAAAGACTGTTGTGCGACAGACATAGGTTCGTACTGTTTCTGTTTCAGCAATTCAGTCACTTTCTGACCGTGGTTCAGCTGTTTACGGGTAGCATCGTCCAGATCTGAAGCGAACTGTGAGAATGCTGCCAGCTCACGATACTGCGCAAGTGCAGTACGGATACCACCAGAAAGTTTCTTCATAATCTTAGTCTGAGCTGCACCACCAACACGAGATACGGAGATCCCTGGGTTAACAGCTGGACGGATACCTGCGTTAAACAGGTTAGATTCTAAGAAGATCTGACCATCGGTAATAGAGATTACGTTCGTAGGAACGAATGCAGAAACGTCCCCTGCTTGCGTTTCGATAATTGGTAACGCAGTCAGAGAGCCGGTTTTACCTTTAACTTCACCATTAGTGAAAGCTTCTACATACTCAGCATTAACACGAGCAGCACGCTCCAGTAAACGGGAGTGCAGATAGAAAACATCACCAGGGTATGCTTCACGTCCAGGTGGACGACGAAGTAACAGTGAAATTTGACGGTATGCGACAGCCTGTTTAGACAGGTCATCATAAATAATCAGAGCATCTTCACCACGGTCACGGAAGTATTCACCCATTGCGCAACCAGAATAAGGAGCGAGGTATTGCAACGCAGCAGATTCTGATGCAGAAGCAACAACAACAATGGTGTTTTCTAACGCGCCATGTTCCTCTAATTTACGAACAACGTTCGAAATAGTAGAGGCTTTCTGACCAATAGCGACATAGATACATTTAATGCCAGAGTCGCGTTGGTTGATGATCGCATCGACAGCAAGAGCAGTTTTACCTGTTTGACGGTCACCGATGATCAATTCACGCTGACCACGACCAATTGGGATCATGGCATCGACGGATTTGTAACCTGTTTGTACAGGCTGATCAACTGATTGACGGTCGATAACACCAGGAGCAATCATCTCAACAGGTGAGAATCCATCATGCTCTACGGCACCTTTACCATCAATCGGCTCACCTAGTGTATTTACCACTCGGCCAAGCAGACCACGCCCAACAGGTACTTCCAGAATACGACCTGTACATTTAACTTTCATGCCTTCTGCTAAGTCAGCATAAGGACCCATCACAACCGCACCAACAGAGTCGCGCTCTAAGTTCAGTGCGATAGCGAAACGGTTACCTGGCAGTGCGATCATCTCACCCTGCATAACTTCGGCTAAACCGTGGATACGAATGATACCGTCACTAACGGATACAATCGTACCTTCATTGTGAGCTTCACTCACTACATTGAACTGAGCAATGCGCTGCTTGATCAGTTCGCTGATTTCAGTGGAATTCAGTTGCATATGCTCCAGTCCCCTTAAGACTGCAAGACGTCTGTTAATCGCTCTAAACGGCCACGAATACTGCCATCGATGACGAGGTCACCGGCGCGTATAATCATGCCTGCGATAACAGACTTATCAATTTTGCAATTCAGCTTCACTTTGCGTGATAGACGTTTTTCCATCGCTGCAGAAATGTTAGCTAGCTGCTGTTTAGTTAGCTCAATGGCAGAAGTTACTTCAACGTCAACCGTTGACTCGAGTACTGCGCGCAATTGAATAAATTGGCTCAATACTTCAGGCAACGTTGATAAACGGCCATTATCAGCCATAACACGAATTAAATTCTGAGCATGACCATCTAATTGTTCACCACAAAGGTCAACAAAGATGTCAGCCAGTTTTTCTGATGCTAAAGAACCAGAAAGTAATTCGGTTACCTGCTCATTGCGTGCTACTTCAGCGGTGAACGCCAGCATAACCTGCCATTTATCGACAGCCTGGTTTTCCACAGCAAAGTCAAAAGCTGCTTTGGCGTAGGGGCGAGCTACCGTTGCTATTTCAGACATGCCCCTCCCTCCTTACAGTTCAGCGACCAGTTTATCAACGATGTCGCTATTAGCAGCTTCATCCACGGAACGTTCAATAATTTTCTCGGCACCTGCGATAGCCAGCATTGCGACTTGTTTACGAAGTTCTTCACGAGCACGTTTACGCTCTGCATCCAATTCGGATTGAGCTTGTGCAACGATCTTACTACGTTCTTGCTCTGCTTCTGCTTTAGCATCTTCAATCATTTGTGCGCGTTGTTTATTCGCTGATTCAATGATTGCTTGAGCTTCTGCTTTTGCTTTCGCTAGCTGATCGCCTGCATCGGCTTTCGCTAAATCTAAGTCCTTTTTAGCACGTTCTGCAGATGATAAACCGTCAGCAATTTCTTTTTGACGTTTTTCAATGGCCGCCATAATTGGTGGCCATACGAATTTCATACAGAACAAAACAAACAGGACAAATGCGACGGCCTGGCCGAGGATTGTTGCATTTAAATTCACAGCACAATACCTCTTTCTTGGTTATTAACTAACTTGATGCTTTTACTGCTCATTACCATCATTAGGCAACAGCAAACATCACGTAAAGGCCCAGACCCACAGCAATCATTGGGATGGCGTCAACCAGACCCATAACGATAAAGAACTGTGTACGCAGAAGAGGGATCAGATCAGGCTGACGAGCAGCACCTTCTAAAAATTTGCCTCCGAGGATTCCGATACCGATTGCAGCACCGATTGCAGCTAAACCCATCATAATAGCGGCAGCCATGTACAGCAGATCCATACTCAGGTTTTCCATGACAGTCTCCAGTTTGTTTCAGTTATTTCTTCAAAGAGTTAATAATTAATGTTCTTCAGATGCCATCGACAGATAAACAATCGTTAGAACCATGAAAATAAATGCTTGTAACGTAATAATCAATATGTGGAATATTGCCCAAGGAAGGCTTAATAACCACTGTGACCACCACGGTAACAGACCAGCAATAAGAATAAAGATCAGTTCACCTGCATACATGTTACCAAACAGTCGAAGACCGAGGGAAACAGGTTTTGATAGCAGGCTTACCCCTTCCAAGATTAAGTTGATAGGAATAAAAATTGGGTGATTAAAAGGCTGTAAAGTCAGCTCTTTTGTAAACCCTTTTATGCCTTTCATCTTAATGCTATAGAAAAGGATCAGGATAAATACACCAATTGCCATCGATAGAGTAATACTCACGTCCGCAGTCGGAACGATGCGTAACGCAGGTAACCCTAAGATGTGTTCACCGATATAAGGGATGAAGTCGATTGGTAATAAATCCAGGGCATTCATTAACAGCACCCAAACGAACACAGTCAATGCCAAAGGTGCAATGACCTTGCTCTTTCCGTGATACATATCACGGACGCTGCTATCAACGAAACCGATGATCATTTCTACTGCAGTCTGGAATTTTCCCGGTACGCCACTGGTTGCTCTTACTGCTACTTTTCTAAACAGCCATAGGAATAGAGCTCCCATCAGTACTGAAAAGAAAAGTGAGTCAATATTTAACACCCAGAATGATGGCGCATTTTCAGCATGGGGATTGACCAACTCGAAAGTACGCAGGTCCAACTGAAGGTTATTCAGGTGGTGACCTATGTAGTCTCTAGTGGTTAATGCTTCTCCTGATGCAGACATGATGCCAATTACCCTTTTGTTGTTAAAAACGCTAACCGTTAATGACGGCTGGTGCAACGACCTGCATAACAAGCACCGCTAAGTAGGTCATGACCAGTGGTGCAAATGCCGCTTTAAACACTCCTAAAGCAACAATCAGCAAGGTTATTGATAATATAACCTTCAACCCTTCACTGAAAGCAAAAAGCCAGTTTATGCGAACTGGAGCTTTTTCTTCATTGACTTTTTGTAAGCGCATTAACAAAAGAAAAGCAATATTGGGTAACCAACATGCCAACCCGCCTAAAAAAGCCGAAAAACTCCAGTCTGTACTCTTTAAAAAGAAACTCGCACTGAGAATAACAAAAGTCATAAACTGCAAAAATAACAGTTTCAGTGCAACTTTCCCGTTGTAGAGGGAGACAGACATGACGTTTGTATTCTCCAGACCTAGCTATCGTAAAAGGTATTACTGAATGATGTATCAAACTGTCTTTGCTATAAAGTGTCAAGTGACAAAAACGAGCAAATTATACGGGGCGTGGCAATGAATTCAATCAATAAGTAGCGAAAAAGTGAAGATTAATTTAAATTTATTACCAAGGTTCCATTTATGAAAAATGATTAAGAACAAAAAGAGTAAAAATAATAGTACTGAAAAAAACAAATAGCGTGATAGATATCACAAATATAAAAGCAAAAATAAAATTAATTTCATAAATTATATAACAGAGTTAACAAATAAATGCCCTTTTATGAACAAATTAGTGGCAATTGAAAAAGAATTAACTGTATTTGAATTAAATAAATTCAATATTTTTATAATGCACAGAATTAGTAATTTATTTTGAAAATAAAAAGAGAAAAACTAAGGTTACAAAGAGAATTAAAGAAAAAGATAATAATTTGTTAATTTATTGTTTTAATAAAGTAAATATAAGTATTTCTCATAACCCCCATAAAACAAATGGCGATAACATTGTAAATATTATCGCCAGAGCACAAAAAATGAAAAAATGATCAATGAGACACCCAAGATTTGATTAAATAATCACCAAGTGTCTTTGCTCATTCAATTCAGGTATGGATAAACTAATCACTTTTTCAGGCATTTTTAATCCATTATCAACAAGTTCATCTAACTCTTCTTGGTGAATTTGTCCTTTCAATGCATAAAAACGACCGTGTTTTTCTGTCACTAAATGAGAGCACCAAGAAAGCATATCTTTCATAGAGGCAAATGCTCGACTGATAACACCATCAAAAGGTTGCTCTGTTTGGTATTCTTCAACACGGTATTGAACAGGCTCGATATTATTAAGTCCTAGTTCGTGCTGAACTTGCTTCATAAAGCGAACGCGTTTACCTAAGCTATCTAATAAAACAAAGTGGTGATCGGGACGCATTATTGCCAGAGGAATACCAGGCAATCCAGGCCCAGTTCCCACATCAATAAATTTTTCACCTTCAAGATATTGGCTCACAACAATACTATCTAAAATATGACGAATAAGCATTTGCTGTGGATCTCTCACTGATGTGAGGTTGTAAGCTTTATTCCATTTATCAAGCATAGCGACATAACCCGTGAGTTTTTCAGCTTGAATATCTGTAAGCTCTATATTGGCTTGCTTAGCCAGCTTTTTTAGCCGATTAAGTAAGTCACTCATGATGCGCTCCTGCGTAATAGACCTTGTTTTTTCAACCAAACTAATAAAATGGAAATCGCTGCTGGTGTGACACCTGAGATCCGAGATGCTTGTCCGATCGAGGTAGGTTTGTGATCGTTTAGTTTCGCAATAACTTCGTTAGATAATCCGCTAACTAGTTTATAGTCCAGATCAATCGGTAACGCTGCGTTTTCATTGCGCAGTTGTTTTTCAATCTCATCTTGCTGGCGATTAATATAACCTTCGTACTTAACTTGGATCTCAACTTGTTCAGCTGCTTGTGGTTTTGAATCATCAATACCAGGCGCGAAACGAGTGATATTTTTTAGTATGTTGTAAGTCATTTCAGGACGACGTAATAAATCTTCACCATTAGCTTCTTTGGATAATGGTGTTTTTAGCAATTCATTGATTTCTGAAAGATTATCAGCTTGAGGATGAACCCAAATATTTCTTAAACGCTGGCGCTCTTTTTCAACAAGCTCAACTTTTTCACTAAATTCTGCCCAGCGAGTATCGTCAACCATGCCTAATTTACGACCAATTTCTGTTAGACGTAAATCAGCATTATCTTCACGTAACATCAAGCGATACTCAGCACGAGAAGTAAACATGCGGTAGGGTTCTTTTGTACCAAGAGTACAAAGATCGTCAACTAAGACTCCAATGTATGCTTGATCACGACGAGGGAACCAACCTTCTTGATCAAAGGCATAACGAGCAGCATTAAGCCCTGCAAGCATACCTTGCGCAGCCGCTTCTTCATAACCCGTTGTACCGTTTATTTGTCCAGCAAAGAATAACCCATTGATAAATTTGCTTTCTAGCGTTTGTTTTAGATCTCTAGGATCGAAGAAGTCATATTCAATAGCGTAACCAGGTCTAATGATCTTCGCATTTTCCATGCCTTTCATGGAATTTACGATTTGCATTTGAACATCAAAAGGTAAGCTTGTTGAAATACCATTTGGGTAAATTTCGTTACTTGTTAAACCTTCTGGCTCTAAAAAGATCTGATGTGAATTACGATCTGCAAATCTCATCACTTTATCTTCAATAGATGGGCAATAACGAGGGCCTATTCCTTCGATGACACCAGCATACATTGGGCTACGATCGAGGTTATTACGAATAACTTCGTGCGTTTTTTCGTTAGTATACGTGATATGGCAAGGCATTTGTTCAGGATGCTGATCCACATTACCTAAAAACGAGAAAACAGGCATTGGAGTATCACCTAACTGAACGGCTAATTGGCTAAAATCAATCGTTCTTGCATCAATACGAGGTGGTGTACCTGTTTTTAAACGACCTACACGTAGAGGTAATTCGCGTAATCTGTGTGATAACGATACTGATGGCGGATCACCCGCACGACCACCACTGTAGTTTTCTAAACCAATATGGATTTTTCCATCAAGGAAAGTCCCTACCGTTAGAACAACAGATTTAGCACGGAATTTTAAGCCCATGCGAGTAACAGCTCCTGTTACTTGGTCGTTCTCAACAATGAGATCTTCAACTGGTTGTTGGAAGATCATTAAATTAGGTTGATTTTCTAGAGTTGTACGAACTGCTTGGCGATAAAGAACACGGTCGGCTTGTGCTCTTGTTGCTCTTACAGCTGGCCCCTTACTTGCGTTAAGGGTTCTAAATTGGATCCCTGCATGGTCAATTGCAGTTGCCATTAATCCACCCATGGCATCGATCTCTTTTACCAGATGCCCTTTACCAATCCCACCAATAGCTGGGTTACAAGACATTTGGCCCAAAGTATCAATATTGTGGGTCAGTAATAGGGTTTGACGCCCCATACGAGCTGCAGCCATAGCGGCTTCTGTACCGGCGTGACCACCACCGATGACAATGACGTCAAAGTGTTCTGGATAAAACATGTGTGAACCTTAAATGTTACGAATGCTGAATGTGTTGCATTGGGAAAACGAATTCTACTCAACTTTTTGACAGATACAAGCGAGCAGATCCGCAGGTAATTATTTAAAGATCTTTTTATTTAAAGATCTCTTTATTAGATCTTTTATTAAGGAAGCGATCCTCTGTGGATAAGTGGATTTTCTATTTAAAGATCATAAAAGTGTAAAGGATCATATACTGTGAATGATCCGTGATCTATCTGCTGATAAGCTGGGATCAAAATGATGACTTATACACAGGTCATTTCTTGATATAGCCTTATACAATGGATAACTACGGGTTAACCCCTGCTTTTAAGCATAGTTATCCACATTCGTTTGCTGTTTTTTTGTGCAAATTAAAGTAAATTTTTCCAAGAAGCTATCCATTCTTCAGCTGGATCTTCTGGAATGTCGTACTTTTGAATATCAATTTCGAGTCGATCACCGAGACGAGTAGCCCCTTTTTCCACCAATTTTTGATCTAATGTTCTAATCGCGCCACAGAAAGTGTCATATTCACTACTTCCTATACCGATCGCACCAAAGGTGACATTACTAAGATCAACTGAGTCTGCTGATATTTCATTAGCAAAAGGTTGTAGGTTGTCAGGAAGATCACCTGCACCATGTGTTGATGTGACCACCAGCCAGATCCCTTCATTTGGAAGATCATTAAGAGAAGGCCCATGGTGCAGATCTGTCTCAAATCCTTCATCAGATAAGATCTCTGCAAGGTGTTCTGCGACATATTCAGCACTACCCATGGTGCTGCCACTAATAAGAGTGACTTTTTTCATTAATGATCTCCTTATGTTTAAGACGCGCTATTGTACGCTGTGAATCACTTGGGATCTACCTGTGGATAATGTGGTTATAAAAAAAAATAAGAATTTCTTCTTATGGCTTGATCGTCCTTATTATCGGGTTTTGCAGTGAGATCAGGGTTTCTGTTGACTGAATTTCATCAATTGTCTGGATTTTGTTGATAAGTACGTCTTGTAAAGCTTCTATACTTTTACACATAACTTTTGTAAAAATACTGTATTGTCCTGTTGTGTAGTACACCTCTACAACTTCATCTAACTTTCCTAATTTATCTAATGCTGTGTGATAGTCTTTTGCACTCTTAAGAATAATGCCAATAAAGCAGCAGACATCAAAACCGAGTTGCTTTTCACTAATATCAACACGAGTTCCTGTAATAATTCCTGCCTGCTTCATTTTTTCTACTCGAACATGAATTGTGCCAGGGCTAACTTCAAATTTTTTGGCTAATTCAGCGTAAGGTGTTCTCGCATTCGCCATTAATGCGTGAAGTATGTCACGATCGAGATTATCGATCTGATAAATATTGTCCATAAATCCCCTCTGTTTTTAACGATAATACATTTTTATAGCGTTATTTTTAACGATTTAAAACAAGCAAGGCTATTTTTAATGAAGTATATTGAATTTAGTACCCATTTTGTTGCTTAATCTATATCAGCAAATACGACATCACCACAAGGGATACAAAAAATGGAAAAATCATTCATCCAGACTCAACAGCAAATTAGCTTTGTTAAATCTTATTTTTCACGACTGCTGGAAAAAGAATTAGGACTGATTGAAGTTCAAGGACCAATCTTAAGTCGCCTTGGTGATGGAACTCAAGATAACTTATCTGGTCATGAGAAGGCAGTACAAGTTAAAGTCAAATCTTTACCAGATTCTACTTTTGAGGTTGTTCATTCATTAGCTAAATGGAAACGTAAAACATTAGGTCGTTTTGGATTTAGTTCTGGTCAGGGGCTTTATACTCATATGAAAGCTTTGCGACCAGACGAAGATCGCTTAACTCAGATCCACTCAGTTTATGTTGATCAGTGGGACTGGGAAAAAGTGATGGAAGTTAAGGATCGTACCGTTCCTTATCTTAAGCAGACAGTGGGTAAAATTTATCAGGCAATAAAAGAAACTGAAAAAGCCGTCAGCGAAGAATTTGGTCTGGTACCGTTCCTGCCAGATCAAATTCAATTTATCCACACTGAAGAGTTACTGCGTCGTTATCCGGACCTTGATGCTAAAGGCCGTGAAAAAGCGATTGCTAAAGAATATGGTGCTGTTTTCTTAATTGGTATTGGTGGCAAATTATCAAGTGGTGAAGCCCATGATGTAAGAGCGCCAGACTATGATGACTGGACAACACCAAACGAAGATGGATTTGAAGGTTTAAACGGTGACATTATTGTCTGGAACCCTGTTTTACAAGATGCATTTGAATTGTCATCAATGGGTATCCGCGTCGATCCTGAAACATTAATGCGTCAGTTAACATTAACTGATGATACTAAGCGCCTTGAGTTGGATTGGCATAAAGCATTAATGCATGGTGATATGCCACAAACTATTGGTGGTGGTATTGGTCAATCTCGTTTAGTGATGTTACTGCTACAAAAAGAGCACATTGGACAAGTACAATGCGGTGTATGGGAAAAAGATACCCGCTTAGCTTTCGTCGATATGCTGTAATTATTGGCGCCAGCGTCGAAGTAAACGACTTTTTAATCCAGTATCAAAACGCCATATATGGTCAAAGATCTTCATGATGCTGGGTTTACCGTAATTGGATAGGGTAACCGCATGGAAGCGATTGTGCTGTTGCTGTTGGCTTTTTTTGATTTTGTTGATTAGGTTTTCGGGTAACCTTTGGGCGACAAAGTCAGAAATAACAACAGCATCAGCATCTTTCCATGCTGGGCTATTTAGTTTTTCTGCGACATTATCTAAACAAGCACTTAAGTCTGTGCCTCCTCTAAATGACTGATTCAAAAACTTAATAAGTTCTTGCAGACCATTAGATGATGACAATTGATAATGTACCGTTTCAGTAGAAAATAACATAACATGACATGAACGATTATCAGCTAACGCTATTTTCATCAATGCTAATCCAAAGGCTTTAGCACACTGTTCATTAAATCCCCCCATCGAACCTGATGTATCAATACATACAATAAAAGGCCCTCTTGGTCTTTCTTCATCATGATGATGAGTTACTGGGCGTAACACCGTCCGCTCTTGCCAATTATCGCCTTGTAATCGATAGGTATTAAGCTGTTTCTCCACCAGTTTTCGATAAAACTCATATTCGATTTCATTTATACCTAATAAGGCGAGTTCTGCGGGAAGTAAACGTAAGATATCATCACTGAGTCCTATTCCATTAACTTGCTCTGGTGTGGTATCTGGTGCTTTTTCAACAATAGTTACAGGTTCAAAAATAACACTCTCTTCAGGAAGTGATTTAGCTGTTTTGCTACGACCGAGCAAACTTGCAAGTTTATGTAATTCGGGTTGTTGATCGAGAAAGTCGCTATAACGTTGAATTATTTTCTCATCGTAAGGTGTTTTTGTTAAAACGCCTTTACTCATATCCCATAAGCGTCCTGCTGCACGTTCATTTTCTGAGAATGTATTACTTAAGCTTCCACTTAGCGCTAAACGTTCCTGGAGTTCTGCAAGGAGTTGTTCTTGTTCTTGGTCAAATAGGGCTTTGTGTAATGCAGTGACTTGGAAAATTAAACTTACTCGCCAGTGTTGCATAAATAAAGCTTGTTGAGCAGGTGAAAAAGCTTTATTGGCTTTAAGCAATTGTGATGCTTCTTCAGTAAAAGCGGAGTCTAGCTTGCTTAATTCAGCCAGTATTTGCTCTACTCGCTGATTAAATATAGCGTTACCTAATGACTGAGTTTGTTGATAAAGGGCAAATTCATCAGCAATCATTGTAGGCACTAATGTCTCTTTTACTCTTTGTTGTAAGCTCTTTTTCCATTGGTGGATATCTTTCAGTAAGGCTTTTTTGAGTCTTGGATGCTTTTCAAAAAATACCGCTAACTGAGGTGATGCAAGTATAGCAATAATAACTTCCTCAATAAGCTGCCCTTCATTTATGGCTAAAAGCATATCTAATGTTGAAAGTGTCAGCATAATATCATCACTTTATTTGGCTTTTTAATTGCGATAATTTTTCATTAAGTTGAACAAAACTTTGCTCAATGGATATAAGCCAATCATTATCAATAAATAAATTTGGTTGATGATGATTAAATTTTTCTTGTTCACTATAAATTTCTTGAGTTAGATCTTTTAATCTATCTTGCCACTCTTGGTTATCTTCAATAGGTGTCGTTGGTACAGTCTCTTTTTGCTGATAAAGAGATGTTGTTCGACGACTTACATCCAATATTTCTAGTACGCCATCTTGGCGTATTTGTGCGTTAATTGATTGTGGGAAACCAATACCATTTAAACGTGCTAATAACTCATCCCCTTTAGCCAAAAAGTTCTCTAATGCTTTTTTCTCAAGAGTAATAAAGTTAACTTGAATACTGTGGATATGTAGAGGGATATGTAAAAACAAGGTGAATTTATCAGATTGCATTTTATCTGATAGGCTAAAATGTATGTTTCTTCCAAACATTCCACTTTGTTTTTCAAAACGAAAAGCCTGTTGCTCTTGTTTACTTCTTGTCGATTGCATCCATTCAGCCCATAAACTTTCTATTTTTCTAATCAACTCTAGCTGGTGGTAGGCTTGTTCTGTTAAAAGGTTTTGTAATAACGTATCTAACAATGCAAATGATGCTTGGTCATGCCACAGGCAATCTTTTAATAAAATAAGATCTAATGGTGAAATAGTGCTACGACCATTAAAAAAAGCACTGGCTTGTAAAAGGCGTACCGCTTTTTTCCAACGTCTATCTGAAACATAAGGTGCAGCATCACTTTTATCTAAAGACTCACGAAGTTGATAAATCAAATCGAATAAATGGTCATCTAAAGTGATCTTTTCTAATTCGGATTGCCAACCTAGGAACTCTTCTGCAGTAATTTTGATATGTTCAGGAATATCAAAAGAGCCAACCTCTTTATTAATAAGTAATGCACGAAAGTTTTTCTTATCCTGAACTTTTGTTAACCAAATACGAATAAGCATTCGGTCATATAGTGCTTCAAGGCTACTGTCCGGATCAGGTAGCTCATTAGAGGCAGATACTAATAAACGCATTGGAATAGCGACTTCAGCTTCTCCATTTCTAAATTTGCGTTCATTAATTGCCGTTAATAACGTATTAAGAATAGCGGGTCCGGCTTTCCATATCTCATCGAGAAAGACAACTTCAGCATCAGGTAAATATCCCTCAACCAAACGCTGATATTTGCCTTCATCTTTTAAGGCTTGAATAGATAAAGGACCAAAAATTTCTTCAGGTGTTGAAAAACGCGTCATGAGGTATTCAAAAGCTTTAGCCTCTTTAAAGGCTTCTTTCATTCTTCTGGCTATTAAGCTTTTAGCAATACCAGGAGGACCAAGTAAGAAAACACTCTCGCCACTCAGTGCTGCAAGTAGACAAAGACGGATAGCTGACTGCCGCTCATAAAGCCCAGTTTCAAGATATTGGCTAAGTTGTGAAATCCGCTCTGCAAGTTGCATAAACACTCCTAATAATGGGTACTTATTTTCGATATCCCTCTGAAAATATCAGAAAGGGATTGCTGACATATAGTCAAACATTCTATTAGCACACAAATTGTTTATAACAAAAATCGATTCAGCTTCCTACTGCTTATTTTTGGTTCTTTTTTGTTTTACTAGCGAAACGTTTCGATGGTGATCACGTTTTTTCATTAATGTTGCTGAGATGATCGGTTTAAAATATTGAATGTCATTTATGCAATATATCTAGAATTTATTACTGAAAGTAAGGAAGAATCATGGAAGCGAAGAAACTTGTGATTTTAGGTAGTGTTAATGCAGATCATATTCTTAATGTTGCTCATTTTCCGCTTCCTGGTGAAACCATTTCAGGTAACCAATTTCAAATGGTATTTGGTGGTAAAGGTGCTAATCAGGCGGTTGCTGCTGGGCGTTGTGGTGCTAATATTTCATTTCTCGCTTGTTTAGGGAATGACGATATTGGTAAGAAAGCCAAAACTCAGTTAATGACGGATAACATTGATACTAATAGCATTGAATTAATTGATGATGTAGCAACGGGTGTTGCACTTATTTTCGTTAATCAACAGGGTGAAAATGTTATTGGTATTCATGCCGGTGCTAATGGGCGATTAGATACAAGTTACGTTCAGCGCTATGGGAATATTATAAAAGAAGCTGATGCTCTGTTAATGCAATTAGAATCTCCACTTGATTCAGTATTGAAAGCTGCTGAAATTGCTAAACAAGAAAATGTGCAAGTAATATTAAACCCTGCACCAGCTCAAGCATTACCTGATGAGCTATTATCACTTGTCGATATTATTACTCCAAACGAAACAGAGACTGAATATTTGACTGGAATTAAAGTGATTGATGATGAAAGTGCACAGCTAGCTGCGGATGTACTACATCATAAAGGTATTAAAACGGTACTTATTACATTAGGAAGCCGTGGAGTTTGGGTGAGTGAGAAAAATAATAAAGGTTGTATTGTTCCTGCATTTAAAGTGAAAGCTGTTGATACTATCGCAGCTGGCGATACATTTAATGGTGCGCTAATCACCGCTTTATTAGAAGGACAATCTATGATGCCAGCGATTAAATTTGCTCATGCAGCAGCTGCCATTGCTGTTACTCGAGCAGGCGCTCAGCCATCAGTACCATGGCGTCATGAGGTAGATGCTTTTTTAGCTTCATCTTTGTAATGTATTTTTCTATTTTATAATAGATAAAGAAAAAGAGAGCATATGCTCTCTTTTTTAGTTTGAATGGAATAAAGTTATCCGGCTTTTTTCTTTTTATTCGTCAGATTATCGCCATCATGTTTATCAAGGAGTAAAAATACAAAGGAAGAAAGCAATGTAATGATACCAACAGTAATAAAAGTATAATGGAAGTTATCAACGGTAGTGCCCACTTTTTCTGTATCAAAATATCCTAAAATAGATGCACTCACTGCAATACCAAAGCTAATTGCCAATTGTTGGGTGACAGCTAAAACGCTATTTCCTGAGCTAGCATTGTTGTCTGTTAAATCAGCCAATGAAATTGTATTCATTGATGTAAATTGTATAGACATGACCATTCCTAATAAAAAGAGTGGAATGACAAGATAGTAAATAGACATATTAGGTGATTGAAGTGAAAACTGAGCGATCATCAAACCAATAATAATAGTGATAGCAAAGAGTGTTCGGCGATAGCTAAATTTCACTAAGATCTTTGTGACAAATGATTTTGCTAAAATTGACCCTAGAGCCATTGGTGCCATCATCATACCGGAAATAATTGCAGGGTAGCCAAACCCTACTTGCAACATAAGAGGCATTAAGAAAGGAATACAACCAGTGCCTAATCTTGTTGCTATATTTCCAGCAATACCGACAGAGAAAGTTCGAGTCTTAAATATATTGAGGGGGATAAGTGGTTGCTGGTGGCGTCTTGCATGATTTATGTATAAACCCAGCAAAGAAAATCCTCCTAAAATAATGGCAATAGGAATATATCTAGAGATATTTTTATCACCAAAAAGATCAAGGCTGACAGAAAGCATGACTAAGCCAAAACCAAAGAAAATAAATCCTAGTAAATCAAATGTACGTTTTGGCATAGTGAAATTAGGCATATGTTTTATGGCATAGAAAATACCTAATAGGCCAATAGGAATATTTATAATAAATATCCAATGCCAAGAGGCATAAGTAACTAATACCCCTCCTAAAAGAGGTCCTACTATAGGACCTACTAATCCAGGCATTGTGACAAAATTGAGAATGGGGAGTAATTCACTACGTGGATAAGCTCTTAATAAAGCAAGACGTGCAACTGGCATCATCATTGCGCCACCTATACCTTGTATAATTCGTGAAATAACAAGAAAAGCAAGGTTAGGAGAAAGTGCGCATAATAAAGATCCACCTGAAAATAAAGAAACCGCAATAATAAAAACTTTACGCGTTCCAAATCTATCAGCTAACCATCCACTGACGGGAATTAATAATGCAACAGTTAAGGTATAGCTGATAACAGCCGATTGCATAGCGAGAGGAGAATGATTAAGG
Source organism: Proteus faecis (assembly GCF_003144395.1). Taxonomy (GTDB): domain Bacteria; phylum Pseudomonadota; class Gammaproteobacteria; order Enterobacterales; family Enterobacteriaceae; genus Proteus; species Proteus faecis. The sequence continues at coordinate 187,361 of NZ_PENZ01000051.1, forward strand.
CTTTTTGCTATGTCTGGTAATGCCGTATTAAGAATAGTTGCATCGAGAGCTTGCATAAAAAAAGCCATTGCAGCAATCCAAGGCAACCCAGACATATTTTTGGCGGATTTCAACATGAAGCATATACCGTCTTTGTTCTATATTTTGATTATCGCTTCATTATAAACAGAAAACCTACAAAATTTGTATTAAAACTATTCAATCACTTGTTAATAAGATTAAACAGAGATCACGAGCCTTATTTCCGTCCTTATCAATAATTGCCTGAACAATTTGGTTATGTGTTTCTGGTTGAACAGTTTCATTACCCACAATAAGATCGAAATACTTTTTATAAGCAGAAAGAAATAATGAGCCGAAAGAGGCAAAGAATGGATTGCCACTAGCTTGATAAATGAGATAGTGAAATTGGGTATCGATATCTAGCCAATGTTGTCTATCAAAATTCTCATCGAGCAACTGCATCTCTCTACCAAATAAAACAAGCGACTGTTTTTGGCTTTCGGTTGCATTAAATGCGGCTAAATAACAAGCCTGAGGTTCAATAGCTAAACGAACGTGATGGAAATAATGACTGACCTTATTAAATTCACCACTGTCTATCCACCAATTAAGAAGATCATTATCTAATAGATTCCAATTTTGCATTGGTGTAACACGAGTACCTATTCGTGGACGAGGTAAAAGCATTCCTTTAGCTGCAAGCATTTTTATTGCTTCTCGAATAACAGTCCTGCTGACGGAGAGTAATTCTGCTAACTCTATTTCTCCTGGTAACAAAGATTCAGGCTCATAGTGACCAGAAAGAATTTGTTTACCTAATTTTTCAGCAACTATATAAGAAAGATTCTTTTGAGAAGCTGAACGTTGTTCGCTAAATTGCATAATAAAGGTTACCTATACCATAATTTATCTTCTATCTTACGTGAGTCAGCTAGAGAAAGCTGTTCGGATTTTACGCTATCAGCATAAATTTAGAGCGTTTTTCTTTATTTTGTTGAAAAAAAAAGCGAACAGAAAAAAAATTGAAATAAACACTTGCGCTAATCCGAGATCTCCCTATAATGCGCATCCACTGACCGGCGATGAGC
>NZ_PENZ01000017.1 GCF_003144395.1 Proteus faecis
ATTGATCTTTAAAGCCCTGCGGGCTTTTCGCCTTATATCCCCGCCCGCATTGGGCGAGGGTTTACGGCGTTTTTCGCTAAATATATGAGGGTAAAAGATCGAAAATTCCCCCTTCTTTCTAAGCAACAAAATCTTATCTCTACTATGTCAAATAAAAGGTGGGGTCTAAATAAGTTTGTATAACAATAATGTGTTTTGTGGCACCTCGCACGTCTAATGTCTTGTTATTGATGTTAAATAACGTAATAACATCAGGAAAAGGGGTATATTATGCCAACACTGTTTAATATGTGGACGTTTGCACTTTTATCCTTGGGGTTAGTGCTAACACCTGGTCCTAATATGATTTACCTGATTTCACGTTCAATCTCTCAAGGAAAAAAAGCGGGATTTATTTCACTAATAGGTGTGGCTGTTGGATATGTTTTTTATATGTTATTAGCTGCATTTGGTATTACCGCTATTTTCATGGCTGTACCTTATGCTTACGACACATTAAAAATTTGTGGTGCTATTTACCTTTTATATATTGCTTGGCAATCAATTAAGCCCGGTGGGCGTTCTATTTTTCACCCCAAAAAATTACTTTCAGGTAATACGACAAAGCTCTTTGTGATGGGATTTATCACGAATCTGCTCAATCCTAAAATTGCATTAATGTACTTATCACTGTTACCTCAATTTATTAGTATTCAAAATGGCAGCATTTTAAATCAGTCATTAGTGTTAGGCAGTATCCAAATTATTATTAGTATTGTCGTAAATGCATTGATTGTTATTGCCGCGGGCTCTATTGCTGGATTTTTCATACAAAGGCCTCGTTGGGCACTCGTTCAACGTTGGTTTATGGCAACAATCTTAGGCGCTTTAGCCATCAAATTAGCTACAGAACCGCGCGTAAATTAAAGTTTTATCTGCTATTTTTATCATAAACAATCCAAGACAATCTCTTTAGTTATCAATAGAAAACAGGGTACAATATGTTGCTATATGATAATGAAGAGATATCCTTGTGAATAAAGTTAAAGATGATATTTATTGGATGCATAAAGCAATTGAGCAAGCGCAAAAAGCACAAGAAATCGGTGAAATACCGGTGGGTGCAGTATTAGTTGTTGATAATAAAATCATTGCTAAAGGATGGAATCATTCAATTATTGATAACGACCCTACTGCACATGCTGAGATTATGGCATTACGTAAGGGGGGAAAGCATTTACAAAATTATCGTCTACTTGATGCGACGCTTTATATTACCTTAGAACCTTGTGTGATGTGTGCCGGAGCGATTGTGCATAGTAGGGTAAAACGTGTGGTTTATGGCGCCTCAGATTTAAAAACAGGTGCGGCTGGCTCATTTATTGATATTTTACAGCACCCCGGAATGAACCATAAAGTTGAGATAACATCAGGTGTATTAGGTGAAGAGTGTTCACAGCTTTTAAGTCAATTCTTTAAAATGAGAAGGGCTGAGAAGAAACAACTTAAAAAGCAAAAAAACAGCCCAGTTGTAATTAATATAGAACCAGCAATAAAAGAATAATACCTGTTTACTGATAATTAAGGGTATACGTTGCTTGTGCTTGGAAAGGGCCTGTTAGTAATGTTTGGTTTTTCAGCGCAGAGGGTGATGCTTCAACATATGTCATAAAATTAAACTGAATTCGTTTATTATTAAGAAGTTGAGTTGAGCTCGGTTTTTTTAATTGAATAACATTGCGTTGAAGATCGGTAAAAACAATTCCGATACTTTTAGGATCTTCAGATCCTGTGCCGACAACAGCAAGGTGATTGGGCATTGTTGGATGCTCTTTACCATCTAGTGTGATCGTGACGCTTTTATAAATATCCTGACTGCAATTTTCTAAGCTAATACTAAAAGAAACAGGTTCACTTTTTTGAAAAGTATAGAGATCTTTAGCCGATATCTGTTTGAAATCAACTACCTTATTTTCATCACCAGCAACGATAGTACAACCATGTGCAACCACGACACCTTTAAACTCCATATCGCCACCAATAAGCTCTGTCACGGCAAAGGCTGAGGGTGACAGTAATAATAAAACAGAAATAGTAGATGTTATTATTGGGTTTCTCATTACATAAACTCCGCAACTAATGTGGCATGTGCTGAAAACTCGCCTTCTGTAATTTTGCTACCTGTTTTTGCAATGGGAGCCGCAGTAACTTCCCAGTTTCCTGTAAAATTATTTAATTTCCCGACAGAAAAGTATTGATTAGGTGGCACAATCGTTCCTGATTTATCTCTTAAAACAATCCCCAGATTTGTTCTATCTACAGGTCCTGTTGTACCAAGATAATTAGGATTAAAACTAGCGATACCTGAACTTCCTGTTTGAATTTTAAACATAATTCGACTGTTAGGATTAGTAAAACTACCCCCTTCACACTTGATTGGAATATTGCGTGTGATCTTATAATTCTGACCATTTAAATAGTCAGAAGTATTACCAACATTGCCAAAATCAAAGGTAATTGGAGATCCATTATTAAATGTACATTTATCTTCCGTGGTTAATATTCCTGAATTAATCACTAATTTTGAAATTGGCTCAGGGCCATATTCTTGGTATAAGCCATTACCTACACGTGCATACATTTGGGCGACAGCTTGTCCTGTTAATGAAACTCCATTAATAATGGGTTTTTTTAAGCGAAATACTAATACACCACTACTTCCTGATGACATGTTAGGTTTGGGTGATTCAGGAACACGGCAACCTTGTTGCCCATTTCGATTGTTAGGCTTTTCAATAAAAGGAACGGTCGGTAGTGAATCTGGCCCCCAAATGGAAAACTTGATCTTAACATCGACGTATTCATTAAGTTCATAGTAATTATTACCTAAATAGCGCAAGTCGGAATTGGCCATAAAATAGGTACGAGAATTCGGAACTAAGGGATCTTTAGGACAATAAACTGTCGCTAAATATCTGTCGGGTAAAGAAAAATTGACTGTGGCGGTTTCGCCCGGGCGGTTATTAGGAAATGTTGCGTTATTTAACTCAACTCTAAAAATATTAGGGCCTCCAACCGTGCGAACCTCACCATGAATATAGGCAGATGCAATAATTGGAGTACATAACATTGCGCCAGTAAAAAGTAATTTTAGCGTATTGAAATAAAAATTTGCTGTTGTTAATTTCATTTTATTCCTACTGGCGTCAGTTTATTAATATTTTGGTTGTTGGTCTTTCGGTGCTGCTTTACAGCTATTTTGTTGGCAAACAAATTTTAATTCTGGATGCCCACCGTAATCATTTACATACATCATGTAAAATTGATTGACGTTACTGGTTTTAACTGGAATTTCTAGTGATGATTTAGGTGCAACCATTAAACCAGGGAAAGTGGTCAATTTGTCGCTATCTTCACCATTCAATTTATTAGAAAGCCCAATAATCGTGATGTAGTAAGGTGTCGGGTTTTCGGCAATAAATTGATTACCTTGTTTTTTAAACACTAATTGGTCTTGCCAAATCATGCCTGGCTTTTCAGGAATAATAGCTGTTGGGCGGTAGAATAATTTAATGCGAGACTGCATTGCCATTTGCAATACGTTAGCTTGTTTGGGAGCGGGTGGAATTTCGCGTACATTTAAATAGAACAGCGATTCTCTATCTTGTGGCAAAAGTCCAATTTCTGCTGTTTTGGTAATTCTGACAACACCTTTTTGGTCTCCATCAAGACGTTGTAAAGGGGGTAACGCTACTAAAGGAGAGGCGATTTTTTGTCCGTGTTCATTTTCAACCCATGATTGTGCTAAAAAAGGAATATCAGGGCTAGTATTTTTTAGGTTTACACTCGCTGAGTTTTCGTTACCCATAAGCACAACGCGAGTTCTATCTAATGATACGCCTGCTTGAGCCGTACTCATTATGCTGAGCGCAATTAATGAGCCACAAAAAAGCGTTTTGAGTGTGTTGAATGAGTTCATACAATTATCTCTAGTAATTCATTTTGTTCATTAAAGTCCCTGACATAATAATGATTCACGTTTTAGTGGATCGTTAATTACGGCTGGAATTGTAATCGTACACTGGGTTTTACCACCCCAAATCACGTTTAATGATTCATTAAGGTTAACACCGGCGATATAAACTAAACCATCTTCCATCACCATTCCCATATTTTGACCATTTTTATTGGTGATTTCGGCACCAAATGGTGGGTATGCTTGATCGACAGTTCGTAAGATAGCCATTAGGCGTTCACCTTGGCGAACAGGGAATTTATAGTAGCCAATCGCACCTTCAGTTAAAGTCGCAGAACTAATGGCTTTGTGTGTTTCAATATCTGAATCCATTTTATCAACATCAATACGAGCATCAACATTGTTATAACTGGTTAAGTCAGTTAATACCCCTATACCAAATAGGTTTGTTGTTGTGCTTTGATTATTAAATGGCACACCTGCAACGCCATCTGTATCAACCATCATGCGAGCAGTACTCGATGTCATGCTACTACTATGCAATGCAGCACCATGACGCGTTGCAGTAAACCCACCTTTAACAGTTGCACCCAGTGCAACATAATTATCTTGCTGATAACTTGCATTGGCGTTAATTTCTGCATATTGGGAGCGGTGTTGATAATAACCATCAGTATTTGCTTTATTATCTGAGCTTAAACCTGCTCGGACACGCCATAGATTATTATAATTACTATTATCAGAATAAGAGGCCATTTGGTTCACTTTGCCGTTACTGTCTTGCAAGCTATAACCAATGCTTCTGCCACTACCCAATGGAACTGAAATATTGAAAGAAATACTGTCATCAGTATTTCCTTTATGCTGAGTGCGGAATGCTGATAAGTTGGTATTAATCTGCTCTATACCCATAATAGAAAAATTGCGACTTACCGTAACACCATATTGTTCTTGTGTATTTTTATCCCAATAGTTTTGGTGTCGATAAGATAGATAAAGTGTTGTCGATTTTTCAATATCATCAGCCCAAAAAGTTTTGTTACCTGTAATGGTATACATCTCTTTTTCATAACCATTGTTATTAATGCTGTTGTAACGCTCATCTATATATTGAGAGAAAGATCGGAAAGTTTTCTCTGAAAAACGATAGCCAGCAAAAGTAATCGTACTATGGTACTCATCGAATGTTTTAGCGTAGTTCAGTTTAAATGACATCCCGTCGATATTCTCATTATCATAGGTTTTGCTATAAGATTGAGTAATATCACCTGAAAGAGTACCTAAACGCCCCATATCGTGACCTAAACCTAATGACCACGCATTGTAATCTTTAGCCGTTAATAAAACTCCGCCATACAGTGACCATGTGTTGTTCATCCCCCATGAAAAATCGCCTTGATAAAAAACAGGGCCTTGCATTTTATGGTTATTGAGTGATGACTGACCCATTGATGTGTTATAGCGTACTGAACCGGGGCGAGTCATATAAGGTAGATTGGCGGTTTGTACTTGGAATTCGTTTACTTTACCGTTTTGCTCTTCAACTCTGACATTTAATTGACCTTGTACAGTATCTTGTAAATGTTTAATAGCAAAAGGGCCCGCAGGTACAGTGGTTTCATAAATTAAGCGACCATTTTGCGTTACAGTTACTTTGGCATTAGTGTTTGCTATACCATGAATTTCAGGTGCATAACCTTGCAAAGAAGGAGGCAACATTCTTTCATCACTTTGTATATTAGCGCCTGTAAAACGAAAACTATCAAAAACTTGAGAGTTTAAATAAGTTTCACCAAGCGTTAATTTTGCTGCTTGATTTGGTAATGGTTTATATGCGTAAATCTGATTCCAATCAAAGCTATTATTTGATGAATATTCAGATGAATAGTTTCCTTGATATTCAGCACGTAATCGCCATTCGCCAAGGTTAATCCCAGCTTGGCCATATCCTGTCAATGAGTTGTTATTATTGCCTTTATTCGGACGCGTCGATGTCCCTGTTAAGGTATAGTCAACTAATAGCCCTGATACACCCGGATCCCACAATTCAGGTGGTGTCCAATCCGTATCTTCATATTTCATTAATGAGCGAGGTATAACAATATCGAGAACACCACCATCATTTTTGATAGAGATACCCGGTAATTGACTAATATCGAAACAATCTGGTGAGATTTCTTCGATAAATTTTTGATTTTCTTCGTTAACTGTTAATTTTTTTAGAAGAGTAGGGTCAATACAAGCGATGGAGTAATTGGGTTTAACTTCAACGTAATTAATGTTTTGGCGAGGGAAATCACGACCATTTATACGGATATCTAAGTAGTAGATACCCGGAATGATGTAATTAGAGGTTGCAAAACGAGATAAATCGACATTATCTCTGTCTTCGGCATCTAGCATATGAATGTTAAATTCCACAGAATCATCTTGCTCGGCTTGAGCGACAAACGCTAAGCACAATAGCAAAATGGCACAAATGTTTTTCCATATTGTGCTGTGAAAAAAAGAAATTAACATGAATAAACGCCTAATTATTAATTAAATAAAAACTAATTAAATAATGAATATTTATTTAATTAATTTTTATTTTATTCTTATTAAATTGAAGTGTTTTATCGAATTTAACGCAGAGGAAATCCCCTGCGTTAATGCAGTAACTAATTTATTATTTAATTAATTTAAATAAATAAAACGATTACTGATAATCAACTTGGAAGTTGATAACGGCTTGGAATTCACCAGGCGTTACAGTCGCTTCAGCTGATTCAGCTTGAACGTAAGCAACAAATGGGATTTTAGAAACACCATTAACTAATTGTACAGGTGTTGTTGCTGTGTTCCATTTTACTGATTTGCTGCCAGCATCCATTAAACCGATACCTGCGCCAGAAGCTGAGCCAGATACGAAAGAAGCTAAGTCTTTATTTGTTGCATTAACAACGCTTGGTGTATAGCTAACAGTAGCTGTTTTTGCTACGGTAGTATCACAGTCTTGTAATTCGATATCTTTTTTAACGTTACCCGCTTTCTGCATATTTGCTAATGCAGAAGTTGGGATTTCACTGAAATCAACAATAACAGGACTTGAAGAAGCTGCTAATCCACAAGCTGAATTAACAATTTCACCTTTTAATTGAATTTCGCCTTTAGTTGAGCCAATTTTTGGTGCAGGAGTTTCAGCAGTTGCAACAGAATTAATACCAAATACTAAAGCAGCAGCTAAAGCAATTTTACTCAGTTTCATTATAAATAATCCCTTGAAGATCGTGCGTATTATTACTTGTAGAAAATAATATTAATATCGGAATATAAAAAATTGATTTGCATTATATTTCGAATTATTTCGAATAATGACTGGTTTATATGATATCAACAAAGGCGCTCTGTTTGATATAACGTTTTGTTGATTTCCTCAATTTTCATATTTAATCTTGCCTATTCCATATTAATAGAGTTTTGTATAGGTTTATTGTTTTTATTACTCACTTTGTGGGTTAAAAAGTTTATCAGGCAGATAAATTTAATAGACAATATAATTAACATTGTCTTAACTTTACAAAAAGTAATGTTATTAACATTAGGTTAAGAAAATTAATAAAAACAATTATAGATTATCATAATATATATAATTCAATAGGTTATATGTTAATAAAGAGGTTGTTCAGTTAATTTTTAACGAGAAAAAAGTTTTTAACAAAATAATAATCATAAAATGAATAATAACTAATGAGATAATTCCTACGTACTTAAGTTAATTTTTTCTTATATTTCACCTATTCTGATAGTCTTAAAATGACTATTTAGATTATTTAAAGTACAATTTACTCATCAGGTGAGTGTTTTTACTAATGAGTGTTACATTTTTTAACACATGAGTTTTCCCTATTTTTGGGAAAAAAAGACATAAAAAAATGTAACAATTTTTAATATTAAGAAAATATTAATTTAGGAGGCTTCAATGGCAGGGGGAGCTTTTCAATAGTAGAAATGAAATAAATAAGCCTCTATAAAAGAGGCTATGTTGTTTAATTGGCTGTTTTTAAGTACAAAAATTATTGATAAGCCATATCTTGAGTCAATGGTGATCTTCCTTGTTTTTCATCATCTCCATCATCTTCTTTATCTTTAGATAATATTTTATTTTTGCTCTCTTTGGCTTGAAGGTAACCAACAAGGCTGAGTTGGTATCGTCGAATGTTTTCAACATAGCGATAAGCCTCATGGCCTCTGGCATAGCCATAAGGGAGATTTTCATAATATTTCTTTTGGCTAAGTAGAGGTAGTCTTGATTTTACATCTAGCCAACTGTCAGGATCGGCATTTTGCTGCTCAGTAAGTCTTCTGGCATCAAGCATATGGCCAAATCCTATATTATATGCTGCTAATGCAAACCAAATTTTTTCATCTTCAGGGATAGAATCGGGTAAACGCGAAAGGAGGTGCTGAAGATATTGCGCTCCTCCTCGAATACTCTCTTCAGGATCAAGCCTATCAGTAACGCCCATACTTGATGCCGTGGGACGAGTTAACATCATCAATCCTCTCACTCCTGTTGGTGATGTAGCATGAGGATCCCAATGTGATTCTTGCCATGCCATAGCGGCCAATAACCGCCAATCGAAAGTATCTGCATACTTTTCAAAAAGGGGCTGATAGTTTGGTAAAACAGAATCTATCGCTGTAATAAAAGAGATAGTATCGAAGTAATCAAACGAACCCACATGACCAAAATACTTTTCTTCAAGTCTTGCTAACACATCGTCTTGAGATAATTGATTAAAGTAATCAAGCATTGCCGCATATAAGCTATTATCTTCACCATCCGGCAAATACCATGTTAATGGTCGACTTTCAGTGACTTCAAACCCTACAGCAACATTAGGATGAATGCGTTGTTGTACTGCAACACTGATTGAGTCCGCTAACACATAAGTTATTTTGCCTTCAGATAATGCTTCTAGCAGTTGTGATGTCGTCTGATTATCTGATTCTTCCCATTCAAGTTCGGGATATTGCGTCTCTTTTAATGTTCGCAATAAACTTGCATGAGCAGAGCCTGCAGTGACAACAAGGCGCCCATCTAACGTATCAAAGCTACGTGGTCTTAATGTCCCTTTACGGTAAATGAGTTGTTGAGAAACTGAAAAATAAGCAGGTCCACTGCGTGTCGTCTCTAATCTCTCTTTATTATAAAGTAATCCGGCGGCGATAAAGTCAGCTTTATTATTCTCCAGATCATCAAACATTTGGTTGATATTTGTCCGCATATTAACGACAAGTTTCACGCCTAGGTAATCTGCAAAGCGTTTAACTAATTCATAATCGAAACCTACGGGGTCCTTTTTATCGTTCATCGTTATCAATGGTGAAGGTATCGTACTAATTCTTAACTCACCACGAGATAAAATCTTATTTATCTGCGCTTTTTGCCTATCTGGCCATGTAATATTCAACGCGATAATAGCCGCTGAAAAGAGCGCTATGATAACGATAACGAAATAGTTTATCCTTATATTATTCAATAGGTTGGTTCTCGTTAACGTTGTTTATTGTTGTGTGTAAAATCGTCATTTTAACATGGATAAATTTCCAGTAATCGAGCATTTTGCTTAACATATTGGCAAGACGCAACTTGATTACACCAATTAATCATTAAAACACTCTAAGTTAAATGCCGTTATTTTGTTCACGCAAACGGTTTCGTCTGAGCGGTTATTCTATTATACTAGGCGCGTTTCCCCTGAATGATTGATCAGGCTAGCTGCTAAAAGAGAGAACTCAATACTATGGAAATCCTGCGTGGCTCCCCCGCTTTATCCGCGTTTCGTATTAATAAATTACTCACTCTATGTCAGGAAAATGCTCTTCCTGTACAAGGTATATATGCGGAATTTGTCCATTTCGCGAAAGTGGAAGGGCAGTTATCTGAAGATGACCAAATTAAATTACGTCAACTACTGCATTATGGGCCTTCATTAACAGAACATGAGCCTGTTGGGGAAATGCGAGTGGTTACGCCTCGCCCAGGAACCATTTCACCTTGGTCTTCTAAAGCGACAGATATTGCACATAACTGTGGTTTAGCCAAGGTTGTCCGAATTGAACGTGGTATCGCTTACTTTATTGAGTGCGGTACGATGACAGACACTCAGTGGCAACAACTTTATGGTTTTATTCATGATCGAATGATGGAAACCATTTTCTTAAATTATCAAGATGTAAATGCACTTTTTGCTGAGCAAACGCCAGCACCACTAAAAACTATTGATGTTCTTGCAAAAGGCAAAGATGCATTGGTAAAAGCTAATATCGAAATGGGATTAGCGCTGGCAGATGATGAAGTTGATTACCTAGTCGATGCTTTCAACCGCTTACAACGTAATCCAACAGATGTTGAGCTTTATATGTTTGCCCAAGCCAACTCTGAACATTGTCGCCATAAAATATTTAATGCTGATTGGATAATTGATGGTAAAGCTCAAGATAAATCATTATTTAAAATGATTAAAAATACGTTTGAGCAAACGCCTGATTATGTTATGTCAGCTTATAAGGATAATGCAGCTGTAATGGAAGGTTCTGTGGCTGGACGCTTTTATCCTGATACAGAAAAAGGGCATTATCACTATCACCAAGAACCTGTACATATCTTGATGAAAGTGGAAACACATAACCACCCAACGGCGATTTCGCCTTGGCCGGGGGCAGCAACGGGGTCGGGCGGTGAAATTCGAGATGAAGGTGCAACTGGACGTGGTGCAAAACCTAAAGCTGGTCTAGTTGGATTTTCGGTTTCTAACTTACGAATTCCTGGGTTTGAACAGCCTTGGGAAGAAGATTTTGGCAAACCAGAGCGTATTGTTAATGCATTAGATATTATGACCGAAGGTCCATTAGGTGGTGCAGCATTTAATAATGAATTTGGTCGTCCAGCATTACTTGGCTATTTCAGAACCTATGAAGAACAAGTTAATAGCCATAATGGTGTTGAAATTCGCGGTTACCATAAACCAATCATGTTAGCAGGGGGGATTGGTAATATTCGCGAAGACCACGTACAAAAAGGTGAAATTACCGTTGGTGCTAAGCTGATTGTACTTGGTGGACCATCTATGAACATTGGACTTGGTGGTGGTGCGGCTTCTTCTATGACATCAGGCCAATCAGATGCAGATTTAGATTTCGCCTCTGTTCAGCGTGATAACCCAGAAATGGAACGTCGCTGCCAAGAAGTTATCGACCGTTGTTGGCAATTAGGTGACGATAATCCAATCTTATTTATTCATGACGTTGGTGCTGGTGGCCTTTCAAATGCAATGCCTGAATTAGTCAATGATGGTGGTCGTGGTGGTCGTTTTGAATTACGCAATGTTCTTAATGATGAACCGGGTATGAGCCCACTTGAGATCTGGTGTAATGAATCTCAAGAGCGTTATGTATTGGCAGTATCACCTGAGAAAATGCCTCTGTTTGATGCGTTATGTCAGCGTGAAAGAGCACCTTATGCGGTGATCGGTGAAGCAACACAAGAACGTGAATTAGTGCTCAATGACACACACTTTGATAATAAACCGATTGATATGCCATTAGACATATTATTAGGCAAAGCACCTAAAATGTTGCGTGATGTAAAATCACTTAAAACAGAAGGTGAGTATCTTTCTCGTAAAGATATCGATTTAAAAGATGCTGTTTATCGTGTTCTTCATTTACCCGCAGTTGCTGAAAAAACTTTCTTAATTACCATTGGTGACCGCTCGGTAACGGGTATGGTTGCGCGTGACCAAATGGTCGGACCTTGGCAAATTCCCGTTGCCAATTGCGCTGTGACCACCGCAACATTAGATAGCTATTATGGTGAAGCGATGTCTATTGGTGAACGAGCACCTATCGCACTGTTAGATTTTGCTGCATCTGCACGTATGGCTGTCGGTGAAGCGCTAACAAATATGGCGGGTTGTGATGTAGAAGCACTTAATCGTATTAAGCTTTCGGCTAACTGGATGTCAGCAGCTGGTCATCCCGGTGAAGATGCGGGTTTATATGATGCAGTGAAAGCCATTGGTGAAGAGTTATGTCCAGAGTTAGGCATTACGATCCCTGTGGGTAAAGATTCGATGTCAATGAAGACGCGCTGGCAAGATAAAGATGGAAAAACCAAAGAGGTTACTTCTCCATTATCTTTAGTGATTACGGCATTCTCTCGTGTTGAAGATGTGCGTAAAACTGTGACGCCTGAATTATCAACACAAGCAGGAAACCGCTTGTATTTGATTGATTTGGGAAATGGCCATAACGCATTAGGCGCGACAGCACTAGCCCAAGTTTATCGTCAATTAGGCCAAAAAGCGGCTGATCTTCGTGATGTTGAGCAGTTAAAACAGTTCTTTAATGTGATGCAACAATTGGTTAATGAGCGCAAATTGTTGGCTTATCACGATCGTTCTGATGGCGGATTATTTGTCACTCTTGTAGAAATGGCATTTACAGGCCATTGTGGCTTACATGTTGATATCAGTGCGTATGATGAAGATATTTTAGCTGGACTCTTTAATGAAGAGCTCGGTGGCGTGATCCAAATTAGTGCAGAACATCAAGAAGCTGTAGAAGCATTATTTGCTGAATATGGCTTATTGGATTGTTTACACTATTTAGGTCAAGCAACAGAAAATGATGCCATTATTATCCAAAGTCGTGAAACTGAAGTTTATAATGAAAAACGCAGTACTTTACGTCTTTGGTGGGCGGAAACAACATGGCAAATGCAACGCTTACGTGATAATCCAGAGTGTGCAGATGAAGAGCATCAAGCAAAACAAGATCTCAACGATCCGGGGTTAAATGTGAATTTAACCTTTGATCCAAATGAAGATATTGCTGCACCTTATATTGCAACAGGAAACCGCCCTCGTATCGCGGTATTAAGAGAGCAAGGCGTTAACTCTCATGTTGAAATGGCGGCTGCTTTTGACAGAGCGGGTTTTGATGCTATCGACGTTCATATGAGTGACTTACATTCCTCACGACGTTCACTTAGTGATTTTGATGTATTGGTGGCGTGTGGCGGATTCTCTTACGGTGATGTATTAGGCGCGGGCGAAGGTTGGGCGAAGTCTATTTTATTTAACTCTCGTTTACGCGATGAGTTTGCCCAATTCTTTGAACGTCAAGATACCTTGTCCCTTGGGGTCTGTAATGGTTGTCAAATGATGTCAACATTATCAGAACTTATTCCGGGGGCAGATTTGTGGCCTCGTTTTGTTCGTAACCGTTCTGAGCGTTTTGAAGCACGCTTTAGTTTAGTGAAAGTGACAGAAAGTCCATCGTTATTACTACAAGGTATGGCGGGTTCACAAATGCCTATTGCTGTTTCTCATGGTGAAGGTTTTGCTGAATTCCGTAATGAAGAGCAATTAGCACAACTAGAAGCTCAAAATTTAGTGGGATTACGTTTTGTCGATCATTACGGTAATCCAACAGAACAATATCCATTAAATCCTAATGGCTCTGTAAAAGGGATCACCGCTGTTACGACAAAGGATGGTCGTTCAACCATTATGATGCCTCACCCAGAACGGGTGTTTAGAACGGTCAGTAATTCTTGGCATCCAGATAATTGGGGTGAAGACAGCCCTTGGATGCGTTTATTCCGCAATGCAAGAAAACAATTTGATTAATCAAATGTAATATTGTCTTAGTAATAAACACATAAAGCCTCTACATTGTTAGGGGCTTTATTTTATTGATAATAAAGAGATTATTTTTCATTGTGTAAAAAAGGCGACACTTACCATTTTAAATGTCGCCTTTTGGCGACATTTAATTGATTGAAATATAAGTGATTATTAAATTTGGGGTAACTCTGTCTGGATATGGAGACAGCTTGGTTGTTTTATGAGTAGATAAAAAAGAGTTATAAATAAAACATGATAGGTGTTTTTTAATTTTTCATTTATTTTCAATGTGTTAATTTTTTTATTGAAAAGTTGGCACGCCTTGTGCATTATATAAATCAGTTGCTCATTCAACTTTTTATGTCGGTCCACAATAATGGGTGGGAACATACCACATAAGCCAGGAATGACGCCAGAGTAAGGTGCCTACCGTCCAACATCATGATACTCGTCTTCGGACCTTATCAAACACAGGGCGACACGTGGAGTGAGGCACCACCTTCATTCTCTTTTAGAGAAAAAAGAGATGAAATATTGACGAGCGGAATATCTCAATAAGATATTCCGCTCTCCCACTTCTAGAGCCTGTCGCATTTCCTCGTTTGTGTTTGTTCGCTTGCCTGATTTTCCTAATGTCGGACTTTTTTCTTGTTATCAAGTCATGTAGCATCGCATTACTCTAATAGGTGTTGAGATGATTTCATTGAAAAAGTGGCGTATTTTCCCCCGTTCTTTAAGACAGCTCGTGATAATGGCATTTTGGATGGTGCTATTACCTTTACTTGTGCTTGCTTATCAGGCTTATCAAAGTCTTGATCAATTAAGTAATCAGGCAGCGATTACTAATAAAAATGCCCTTGCAGATACCGAACGTAGTGAAGTGATGCGAAATCTAGCGATTGAAATGGAAGGAAATTATCGCCGATATTGTGTTTTAAGAGATAAAACCGATGATGATATGTATCAGCAACGCTACCAGCAATACAGCAAACTCTTCTCAACATTACAGCAAACCATCATTCCTCTATCTGCCTCTAAAGAAGCCGATGTGCTTAATACTTCACTTGAAAAATTAAAATCAATTCAATGTGAAAGTAGTGAACCCACTAAAGAGATGCAACAAGCTTTAGAGCAGTTCTCTTATGCCAATAACCGTATTGTTGTCTTAACCAAAGAGATTATTTTTAGTCGCGGTGAACAACTCCAAATGGCAATCGCTGAGAAAGGACGCTATTTCGGTTGGCAAAGTCTTATTGTTTTTGTTTTCAGTTTGATCCTCATCGCGCTATTTACTCGAATGATTATTGGTCCTGTTAAAGGGATTGAAAAGATGATCAACCGATTAGGTGAAGGTCGAACTCTCAGTAATAATTTAGATACTTTTCAAGGACCGCGAGAACTGCGATCATTAGCACAGCGTATTATTTGGTTAAGTGAACGTTTAGCATGGCTTGAATCTCAACGACATGAATTTTTACGTCATATCTCTCATGAGTTAAAAACACCGTTAGCCAGTATGCGAGAAGGTACGGAATTATTAGCGGATGAAGTTGCCGGTCCTTTAACTCTTGATCAAAAAGAAGTCGTTTCAATTCTTGATAATAGTAGTAAGCAATTACAGTTATTAATTGAACAATTGCTTGATTACAATCGTAAACTTTCTGAAGTTCCTCAGCAAATTGAAGAAATTAACTTGATTGATATAGTAAATGATGTGGTATTAGCTCACAGTTTACCCGCGAGAGCTAAAGATATTAAAACGATTATTTCACTTAATCTAACTACATGTAGAGCAGAAGCGACGCTATTATCACGAGTTATCGACAATCTCTATTCGAATGCGGTGCACTATGGTGCTGAATCAGGTAATATCTGGATCTCTAGTTATCAAGTTGAACAGAAAATAGTTATTGATATAGCCAATAAAGGAACCCCTATTCCTGAATCTGAACAAAAAATGATTTTTGAACCCTTTTTCCAAGGATCTTTGCTACGTAAAGGGGCAGTTAAAGGAAGTGGTTTAGGTTTGAGTATTGCTCATGACTGTATCAAAAGAATGGAAGGTGAATTAAGTGTTGTTCCTTCTGACTATGCTGATGTCTGTTTTCGTATTGAATTACCGCTACTTTCTGAGATTAAATAATGCAAATTAGGTCACAAAAACAAGCATCTCCTCATCATGAGTATAAAAAAATAAATAAGAAGATGCTTGGTATTGAATTGTTATCTATGGCCCCTGCATCAACTAGAAAAATCGCATTAAATTGGAAGCAATGTTTCTTGTTTATCATGTTTCCACTGGTTCTTTCAGGGTGTACACCAAAGTCGCTCACTAATACACAAGAGCCTGAACAAGAAATTCCTGTTGTTAAACAAAAAACGATTGATTATCGTTGGGCTGAATGTAAAACATTAAGCTCATTTTATGATGAAGGCATTAATAACGCACTTTATTGGTTACGTGCTATTGAATGTACAAACCGCATAATGACGACAGAAGCACAACGCCAAGCAAACAATGTTATTGTCACTGGTTGGGATGATGCATTTTATAAAAGTATTCTATTAGAGCGTGCTGGAATGACGATTGCCGATCGTCGAACACAATTAGTGTTATTAGAAAGCTATAAATTACAATTTCCAAGTTCTATGCGAGTTCTATTATCGATATGGATTGAGAACCAAACGCTCATTCTCTCTTTAGCGGAAGAAAAGAATCGCTATCGTCGTTTAACCACAGATACAGATAATAGAATTGATGTGCTAAGAAAAGAGAATAATGCGTTACAGCATGAGCTGAATGTCACGCTGAAAAAGCTTGAGAGCCTTACCCAAATTGAACGGCAGTTATCGAATAGAAAACAGAGTGGCTCAGTCGATTCACTATCACAAAATGAAGCGTTAACCGATAGCGCAACGGCAACATCTGCGGAAACAGAAAAAGTGAATGCGGAGAAACCTGCTACCGAAAAACCTGCTGTTGAAAAAACGACGGAAAAACCCGTTTCGACGCAATCGATAACAGAGAAGCCAAAGGGCGAGGGAAAACAACCTGCTGTAACAGCAGTTAAACCAGAGTCTTCAAAACCAGAATCTACGAAACCCGAGGTGGTAAAACCAGAACCTGTTAAAACTGATATTGACACACAAAGCTCAAAATCGGCAGAAGCTGGTTCTAAATAAGGAGAATGTGCATGGCTGGCCATAAATCAGCAAATCTTTTACTTGTCGATGACGATCCTGGGTTATTAAAGTTACTTGGCATGCGATTAACAAGTGAAGGTTTTCATATCTTCACCGCTGAAAGTGGACAAGAAGCACTAAAACTTCTCTTAAAAGAAAAAATAGATCTTGTTATTAGTGATCTCCGAATGGATGAAATGGATGGTATGGCGCTGTTTGCTGAAATACAACGTCAGCAACCAGGCATGCCAGTTATCATTCTTACCGCTCATGGCTCTATTCCTGATGCAGTGGCCGCAACGCAGCAAGGTGTCTTTAGTTTTTTGACCAAACCCGTTGATAGAGACGCACTTTATAAAGCGATTGATGAAGCACTTGAGCTTGTGACTATAGTTTCAGATGAAGAGTGGTCAAAAGATATCGTGACACGTAGCCCACAAATGCTACGTTTATTAGAGCAAGCAAAGTTAGTCGCTCAATCAGATGTCAGTGTACTTATCAATGGTCAAAGTGGTACGGGAAAAGAAGTCCTTGCTCAAGCTATTCATCGCGCAAGTCCTAGAGCGAAAAAACCTTTTATTGCTATTAACTGTGGTGCGTTACCAGAGCAACTTCTAGAGTCTGAATTATTTGGTCATGCGAAAGGCGCTTTTACAGGAGCAGTGAGCAGTCGTGAAGGTCTATTTCAGGCAGCTGAAGGCGGCACATTATTTTTAGATGAAATTGGCGATATGCCAATGGCATTGCAAGTTAAGTTATTACGAGTTTTACAAGAACGAAAAGTTCGTCCATTAGGTAGCAATCGCGATATTGATATTGATGTGCGTATTCTTTCTGCAACGCATCGTGATTTACCTAAAGCGATGGAACGTAATGAATTTCGTGAAGATCTATTCTATCGTTTAAATGTGGTTAACTTACGTATACCGACACTAAGTGAGAGAGCTGAAGATATTCCTATTCTTGCTAATCACTTATTGAGAGAATCTGCTAAACGTCATAAGCCTTTTGTTCGAAGTTTTTCAACCGATGCGATGAAATGCTTAATGACAGCAAGTTGGCCTGGTAATGTGCGTCAATTGGTTAATGTTATTGAGCAATGTGTTGCGTTAACAACAGCACCTGTGATTAGTGAAGCGCTTGTCACACAGGCATTACAAGGTGAAAATACGGCACTGCCGACATTTGCAGAAGCGAGAGGACATTTTGAAATGACCTATTTGAGAAAGCTTTTGCAAATGACAAAAGGTAATGTGACCCAAGCCGCACGCATGGCTGGACGCAATCGAACAGAGTTTTATAAATTGTTATCTCGTCATGAGCTAGATGCGAATGATTTTAAGGAATAACCTTTTCAGATAACGAATATATTTTTAAACTAATTTTCCTTTTATGCGGAAGATAGCGGAGAGACTAATTTTTATGAGTCGTAAATTAAAACTCGCCATGGCTCAACTTAATTGGGTTGTTGGCGATATTGAAGGTAACTGCGAACGCATGTTATCTACCATTAAGGCACAAGAAGAGGCTGATTTGGTCATGTTCTCTGAGTTGGCTTTATGTGGTTACTCTCCTGAAGATCTGCTATTTCGTCCTGATTTCCAACAGCGTTGTGAAACACAACTTACGCGTTTAGAACAAGCAAGTAAAAAAACAGCGATTGTAGTTGGACATCCTTGGTGGCAAAACGGCAAAATTTACAACGCACTTTCATTTTTCTATAAAGGTGAATTACAAGCGCGTTATTTCAAACAGCAATTACCGAATTATGGTGTGTTTGATGAGAAGCGTTATTTCCAACAAGGAAATGAGCGCTGTGTGGTGCCATTTAAGGGTTACCACTTAGGTTTGTTAATATGTGAAGATATTTGGATCAATGAACCTATTGATGCATTAAAGCAAGCGGGGGCTGATCTCGTTCTATCTATTAATGCATCACCTTATAACCGTGAAAAACCGCATATTCGTACACAGCTAATTAAAGAACATTGCCAAAGAACACACCTTCCGGTGATTTATCTTAACCAAATTGGCGGTCAAGATGAGTTGGTTTTCGATGGTTGTTCAAAAGTATTTGATGAACGGGGTGCTATTACGCATCGTTTAGCCGCATTTGATGAACAAACTACCATCGTTGAATTCGACGAATTGAATATTATTCCGATGGCAGAGCCAGCGCCAGAACTGTCACCTCTAGCGCAAGTTTATCAAGCATTAGTGCTTGCAACGCGTGATTATGTAATTAAAAACGGTTTTAAAGGGGCAATTCTAGGGTTATCTGGTGGTATTGACTCTGGATTAACGGTTGCCATCGCAGCTGATGCTTTAGGCAAAGAGAGTGTTCAGGCTGTGATGATGCCATTTCGTTATACTTCAGAAATGAGTATTCATGACGCGAAAGAACAAGCTGATTTATTAGGTGTTGAGTTTGATACGGTTTCTATTGAACCCATGTTTGATGCTTTTATGGCTCAACTTGCACCTATGTTTAAAGATACTGCAGCAGATACCACAGAAGAAAATCTACAAGCGCGTTGTCGAGCTGTTATTTTGATGGCCATGTCGAATAAACGTCGCCGTTTAGTGTTAACCACAAGCAATAAAAGTGAATCAGCAGTGGGGTATTCCACATTGTATGGTGATATGGCGGGTGGTTTTGATGTACTAAAAGATATACCTAAAACATTAGTTTTTGAGCTTTCTAAATATCGTAATACACTTTCACCTGCCATTCCTCAGCGTGTTATTGATAGACCTCCATCAGCGGAACTTGCACCGGGACAAACAGACCAAGATAATTTACCTCCTTATGATATTCTGGATGCTATTCTTGAAGGTTATGTTGAACATGATAAATCTGTCTCTGATTTAGTTGCAGCAGGATTTGATGAAGCGACAGTTCGTAAGGTGATAAAATTAGTCGATATTAATGAGTACAAGCGACGTCAAGCCCCTGTTGGGCCACGTATTACAAGTCGTAACTTTGGTAAAGATCGCAGATACCCAATTACAAGCGGTTTTGGTCGCCACAACTGGTAATAGCAGGATAATACGATGAAAAAAATTGAAGCGATAATTAAGCCGTTTAAATTAGATGATGTAAGAGAAGCGCTGGGCGAAGTGGGTATCACGGGCATGACGGTAACAGAAGTGAAAGGCTTTGGTCGCCAAAAGGGGCATACTGAGCTTTACCGTGGTGCCGAATACATGGTCGATTTTTTACCAAAAGTGAAGATTGAGATTGTTGTCTCTGATGAAATTGTTGAAACCTGTGTAGATACAATTATGACAACAGCACAAACAGGCAAAATTGGTGATGGCAAGATTTTTGTCTTTGATGTAAGTCGTGTTATTCGTATTCGTACTGGCGAACAAGACGAAGAGGCTATTTAGTTAATTAACTTAAGCCAAATAGTTATATTATTTATTTTTATTTAAGCCCGATATTTTTGATCAAAATATCGGGCTTTTTCTTTTTCTTGCGCATAATTAATTTTTTAATGTTTTACCTATAATGCTATTTATATCTTATACAAGTCTATTGATGATATAGAACAATTTATTTTACTGTTTTTTGTAAACTTTAAGGCACAAAATGTTATTTAATAACTTTCAAGTAAAGTTATTATCATCAATATTAAAAATCATTAAGGTATGGGCAAAATAGTGTTTAATTATTTACTAAAGCGTCTCGCTTTATTTTTATGTGCGGCAGTATTAATCGCAATCACTACGGGATTTATTTTTCTTGATATTTTGGTTCTCGATAATGGTATCTCTGAAACGTCGATAACTGAATTAGGTCAAGAAATTATCGTCGCCATTATTTGCTTATTCTTTTTTGTTAAAGTGTGCCAAGAAAGTGAACAGCGGGGAGCGTTCACACTTATTATGGGGTTTTTCTTGTGCATTTTAATTCGTGAATTAGATAATGTATTTGATCAGATTGCACACGGATCTTGGGTTTGGTTTGCTCTAACGGTGGTATTTATTTCTATAGCCATTGCCATTAGAGAAGGCAAGAAAACATTAAAAGGCTTAATTCATTTTATTACTCATCCAAGCCATGGAATGTTAGTTGCTGGCCTATTATGTATTTTATTGTTCTCTCGTTTATTTGGTATGGGAATACTTTGGCACAAATTATTGGGTGAGGATTATAACCGTGCTGTTAAAAACATGGTGGAAGAGGGAAGTGAATTATTTGGTTATACACTCTGTTTAATTAGTGTTATTTGGTACGGTTTTTCTGCTAAAGAGCATGTAATTCCGACAGCGATTGAAAATAAATATCGATTATAAAAAGGTAGTGAAATAACCTAAACAAGCGCTGATAAATATAACGTTATCAGCGCTTTTATTATTCAATTTAGGATTAAATATTGATGAAGGTGTTTCTATTACAACTCTTGTGTAATAACAGTATGGGGACCAAAACATTCATAGTGAAGTTTTTCACTATTAATACCTAATTCAATAAGTTGTTTTGCAATAGATTGCATAAAAGGTAATGGGCCACAAAAATAGAAATGCATATCAGGCGTAGCTAACCAATCTTCAACTTGCTTTAATGTCATTAAGCCTTCGAATTGATAATCTTTATTTTGCACGTCTTCAGCACGTGGTGTTCGATACCATATTGCTTGTTGGTAGTGTGAAAGCTGATTGCTGATCTGATTAACTTCATCTTTAAAAGCATGAACACCACCATGTTCAGCCGCATGTAACCAATTAATATTAGCTTGATGAGCTGAAAGAGTGTGTAACATAGAGAGCATTGGTGTTAACCCGACTCCGGCTGAAATTAAGGTTACTGGTGTTGTTGGTGACACATCTAAATAGAAATCGCCCCCTGGTGCGGCGACTTGTAAAATATCTCCTTCTTGAACATGATCATGAAGAAAATTTGATAAAATACCGTTATCTTCGCGTTTTACTGCAATGCGATAAGTTTTATTATTTGAAGATTGAGTTAATGAATATTGACGTATTTCTTGGTTTTCAAGATGTTCGTCACGGAGATACAGACTTATGTATTGCCCTGCTTGATAAGAAGTAACCGCTCGCCCATCTTCAGGCTCTAATTCAAAACTGGTAATGACATCACTTTGTTTTACTTTATGTTTAACTTTAAAGTTTCGTAATCCTCTCCAACCTCCATTTGTTTGTTCTTTTTGTTGATAAATTTGCTCTTCGCGATTGATAAAGACATCTGCCAATACTTGATAAGCCTCTCCCCAAGCATCTAGCACTGCTTGCCCGGGACTAAACATTTCATCAATTGTTGCTAATAAGTTTTCACCGACGATGGGATAGTGTTCAGGAAGAATATTTAAACTCGCGTGTTTTTGTGCAATTTTTTCAACGGCAGGCAAAATGGCGGTTAAATTTTCAATGTTTGTTGCATAAGCGCATATTGCATTAAATAAGGCTTCACGTTGTGCACCATTACTTTGATGACTCATGGTGAAAATATCTTTTAATTCTGGATGACGAGAAAACATTCGATCATAAAAGTGTGCGGTTAATGTAGGGCCTGTTTTCGCAATGAGGGGAATTGTTGATTTAATTGTCGCGATAGTTTGTGCATCTAACATAATTGCTCCTGAAAAATTTTCAGTTTATAGTGAATTTTTATAAATTGTATTTTATATACAACTTATCTCTTTTTGATTATTTTGTAAATCTCTGTTTTTATTTTTTAACAAAAAATCTCAATTCTTAGAGAATGATGCGGGGGGTTTGCAAAATAAGGCGAGATGTGCCTCAAAAAGAGGAATCAACACAGGATAAAATGAGGTTGTTAAAAAGTAATAAGGTACTGTTATAGTTGGATGGCAAACGATTGCGTATTTTTTCATTAGGGACTATCTCAATGAAGAAAAAGAGTTTACACTGTATGCCATTCTTTCTCCCGCATGGGAGTTTGTCTTTAGTGAAGTTAGCTGAGTCAGGAGATGTGAATGTTAAAACGTGAAATGAATATTGCTGATTACGATCCAGAATTATGGAATGCAATGGAAGGTGAAGTGACTCGTCAAGAAGAGCACATCGAACTTATTGCTTCTGAAAACTATACCAGCCCTCGTGTTATGCAGGCGCAGGGATCTCAGCTGACAAATAAATATGCTGAAGGCTATC
The DNA here is from genome assembly GCF_003144395.1 of Proteus faecis. Taxonomy (GTDB): domain Bacteria; phylum Pseudomonadota; class Gammaproteobacteria; order Enterobacterales; family Enterobacteriaceae; genus Proteus; species Proteus faecis. Next base: position 22,957 of record NZ_PENZ01000017.1, read on the forward strand.
CGGGTAAACGTTACTACGGTGGTTGTGAGTATGTGGATGTTGTAGAGCAACTGGCTATCGATCGTGCAAAAGCATTATTTGGTGCAGATTACGCTAACGTACAGCCTCACTCAGGCTCTCAAGCGAATGCCGCTGTTTATATGGCATTATTAAAACCAGGTGATACTGTTTTAGGCATGAACCTAGCGCAAGGCGGTCACTTAACTCATGGTTCACCAGTTAACTTCTCTGGTAAACTGTATAATATCGTGCCTTATGGTATTGATGAATCAGGTAAAATTGATTACGAAGATATCGCTATTCAAGCTAAAAAACATCAACCAAAAATGATTATCGGCGGGTTCTCTGCTTATTCTGGTCTGGTTGATTGGGCTAAAATGCGTGAAATTGCAGACAGCATTGGTGCATTCTTATTTGTTGATATGGCACACGTAGCTGGTATGGTTGCAGCAGGTGTTTATCCTAATCCAGTTCCTCATGCGCATGTTGTTACAACAACTACCCACAAAACCTTAGCTGGTCCTCGTGGTGGTCTGATCCTTGCTAAAGGTGGCGATGAAGAGTTTTATAAAAAACTGAATTCTGCTGTATTCCCTGGCTCTCAAGGTGGCCCTTTAATGCATGTTATTGCAGGTAAAGCGGTTGCATTAAAAGAAGCTATGGAACCAGAATTTAAAGTTTATCAGCAACAAGTTGCTAAAAACTCGAAAGCAATGGTAGAAGTTTTCTTAGATCGCGGTTATAAAGTAGTATCTGGCGGAACTGAAAACCACCTGTTTTTATTAGATTTAGTTGATAAAGATATTACAGGTAAAGATGCAGATGCTGCACTGGGTCGTGCAAATATCACTGTTAACAAAAACAGCGTACCAAATGATCCACGTAGCCCATTTGTAACTTCTGGTGTTCGTATCGGTTCTCCAGCAATTACACGTCGTGGTTTTAAAGAAGCTGAAGCTCGTGAATTAGCAGGTTGGATGTGTGATGTCCTTGATAATATCAATGATGAAGCGAACATTGAGAAAGTGAAACAAAAAGTCTTGGATATCTGCGCTAAATTTCCAGTTTACGCATAAGTTTGTAACGATATAATAAAACCCGTTATACAAGCCCGCTTCTAGAACTTGTTCTTGGCGGGTTTTTTTGCATCTTCAAAATGGGGGATTGGATGGTTATTCCATCAACATTGTGGCTTGCCTTAGATTATTTTACCTATTTCTTCTCATACGGCATCTTTTTACCTTTTTGGTCCATATGGCTAAAAGGAGAGGGTGTTGATCCTGCAATGATAGGTCTGTTATTAGGTGTAGGTTTAACCGCACGTTTTGTTGGTAGCCTAATTTTAACACCTGCGGTAAAAGATCCGTCAAAACTTATCACTGCATTAAGATTATTTGCTTTTCTCTCATTACTTTTTACTGTTGCATTTATGATGGGTAGCCATTGGGCATGGTTATTCTTTGTGATGACAGGATTTAACGTTTTCTTTTCACCTATGGTGCCTTTAGGCGATTCTCTAGCAGGAACGTGGCAAAAGCAGTTTCCTTTTGATTATGGAAAGATCCGCGTTTGGGGCTCAATCGCTTTTATTATTAGCTCATCATTGCTAGGTGTTTTAATTGATGTTTTTGGGCATCCCATTATTCTTTATGGGTTGATTGCCAGTACTTTTGCTCTATTTCTGACATCTATGTTGCGCCCTAAAGTTATGCCACAGGGTAAAGTGAAAAAAGCAGAACATAATAACGTCTCCTTTATGAAACTTATTTCAGATGGGCCAGTTTGGCGTTTTCTGCTATGTGTCTCTTTATTGCAAGGTGCACACGCAGCTTATTATGGTTTTAGTGCACTTTATTGGGAAAAAGCAGGGTATGACACTGCAACAATCGGTTATCTTTGGTCATTAGGTGTGGTTTCAGAGGTCATTGTTTTTATGCTGAGCCATCGTTTATTCCGCCGTTGGAGCGCAAGAAATTTACTCTTACTTTCTGCTTTTGCTGGGCTTTTACGTTGGGGATTAATGGGAAGTTTTACTGCATTACCCGCGCTTATTGTCGTTCAAATTTTACATAGTGGTACGTTTACAGTGTGTCATTTAGCCGCTATGCGCTTTATTAGCGCTCGCCAAGAGCACGAGATTATTCGCCTACAAGCGGTGTATTCAGCGTTAGCGATGGGAGGGAGTATTGCGATTATGACTATTGTATCTGGTTGGTTGTATGAAAAACTGCCTAATCAAGAATCGTTGATCTTCTGGTTAATGGCTGCATTAACGCTCCCAGCGATGTTTATCAGACCTAAAGTACAGCCTCAAAATACCTAATTACTTTATTTTATAAAAATTAAGAGCTGCAATACCTTTTAATATTGCAGCTCTTTTTTCTTTGATATTTTATTCGTATCAGCGAAATTAACGTTTTAATGCATCTGTGAGTTCGCTGCGAATTTCAGCTAATAATGCTCTGACAACGCGAGGGTTACCCGCAACAATATTACCTGTTTGTAGGTAGCCATGGTTACCTGTAAAGTCAGAAACGATAGCTCCTGCTTCACGAGCGATTAATTCGCCACCTAAGAAATCCCAAGGTTTTAAGCCAATCTCAAAGAAACCATCAACACGACCAGCAGCAACATAAGCTAAATCTAATGCTGCTGAACCTGTACGACGGAAGTCAGCACAAGGTACAAATAGTTTACCTAACATGTTCATGTAAGCGGCTGAATGTTGTTTGCTTTTGAATGGAAAACCAGTCGCAAGAACTGCACCGTCTAAATCGCGAGCGTTAGAGCCGCGTAGACGATAACCATTTAATTGTGCGCCTTGACCACGAACGGCTGAGAATAATTCGTTACGCATAGGATCGTAAACAACAGCAACTTCAGTACGGCCTTTAATGCGTACAGCAATAGAAACAGAAAAGTGTGGAAAACGTTTAATGAAATTAGTGGTGCCATCAAGTGGATCAATAACCCATTGTATATCGTGATCTTCACCGAGTAACTCGCCACTTTCTTCCGTAATAATGGTGTGTTTTGGATAAGATTTACGGATGATTTCAATGATTGCTTGTTCTGCGTCACGGTCGACGTTAGTGACAAAATCATTGGTACCTTTCTGGTTAGTTTCTACAGATTCAGGATTTTCGTAATTTTTGGCGATTAAATTACCAGCCTTACGTGCGGCACGTATGGCAATATTCAGCATCGGATGCATGGTTATCTTCCACAAGATGTTAAAGAACGGGGATAAAAAACGTGCCAGAGTATAACAGACATTCGTGTTTCTGGCTACAATTGTGATAAAATAGATGGATCACAAAGCAATTAACAAGAAATCAATGTTAGAAAATATTCGCATCATCCTTGTAGAAACTTCTCATACAGGCAATATGGGCTCTACAGCTCGAGCTATGAAAACCATGGGATTAACCAATCTTTATTTTGTTAATCCAAAAGAAAAACCGGATTCACATTCTATTGCCTTATCAGCAGGCGCAAGTGATGTTATTGGCAATGCACATATTGTTAATAGTATCGATGAAGCGATTGAAGGTTGTGGGTTAGTTATAGGAACAAGTGCTCGTAGCCGTACACTTTCTTGGCCAATGCTTGCGCCTCGTGAATGTGGTGAGCGCTGTGTTATGGAAGCGAAAAATAAGCCTGTTGCTGTTATTTTTGGTCGTGAACGCACAGGTTTAACTAATGAAGAATTACAAAAATGTGATTTTCATTTGTATGTTCCGACTAATCCAGAATATGGTTCTTTAAATTTAGCAATGGCTGTCCAGCTTGTTAGTTATGAAATTCGTATGGCAGCACTTGCCCAAGAAGAAAAACAAGAGGAAAATAACTCATCAGAGATTGATTATCCACCGGCAGATGATATAGAACGTTTTTACGTTCATTTAGAACAGGTGCTTAATGAATCTGGCTTTATTCGTCCTAAACATCCGGGACAAGTGATGAGTCGTTTACGCCGTCTATTTACGCGTGCACGCCCGGAAACACAAGAACTTCACATCTTGCGTGGTATCCTAACGTCAGTTGAGAAATGGGCTAAGAAATAGAGGGCAAAGTTGATTAACTTAAGTCAACTTTTGACCGAGTATAATACTTGACTAAAACACTCGGATAAATAGTTGACTAAATTACTCGGGAATGACACAATTTGATTATTGTTCACCACGGAGTATTTGTTATGAGACTGACATCAAAAGGGCGTTACGCAGTTACTGCAATGCTTGATGTTGCATTGCATTCACAGCAAGGCCCTGTCCCCCTCGCTGATATTTCAGAGCGTCAAGGGATTTCCCTTTCTTATCTTGAGCAACTTTTCTCACGTTTGCGCAAAAATGAATTAGTTGCAAGTGTTCGTGGTCCTGGTGGCGGCTATTTATTAGGCCGTGATGCAGGGCAAATTTTTGTTGCTCAAGTTATTTCTGCGGTTGATGAATCTGTCGATGCTACTCGTTGTCAGGGTAACAAAGAAGGTTGTCAAGGTGGCGATCGTTGCCTGACTCATACTTTGTGGCGTGATTTAAGTGATCGTATAACCAGTTTCCTAAGCAGTATCAGCCTTGAAGAGTTAGTCAATAACGAAGAGGTTATGGATGTCGCCGATCGTCAAGACAATGAGAAACGCCATGCAATAAATGGTCGTTTACAAGAAACCATTGTTAATATGAGAGTTTAACGGCGATCTCTAGGTAGGCAAAAACAAAATTATTAAAGAAGATCCGTCGTCTTTGGAGTTAGTGAGCAATGAAATTACCCATTTATCTAGATTATTCAGCAACCACTCCTGTTGATCCACGAGTTGCTGAAAAAATGATGCAATGTCTGACTATTGATGGCATTTTTGGTAACCCAGCCTCTCGTTCACACCGTTTTGGTTGGCAAGCAGAAGAAGCTATTGATATTGCACGCAATCAGATTGCTGATTTAATTGGTGCAGATCCTCGTGAAATTGTATTCACATCAGGTGCAACTGAAGCTGATAACCTCGCACTAAAAGGTGTTGCTAACTTTTACCAGAAAAAAGGTAAGCACATCATCACTTCGAAAACCGAACATAAAGCCATTTTAGACACTTGTCGTCAACTTGAGCGTGAAGGTTTTGAAGTTACTTATTTAGCACCAAAAAGTGATGGTCTGATTGACCTGAAAGAGCTTGAAGAAGCGATGCGTGAAGACACTATTTTAGTTTCTATCATGCATGTAAATAACGAAATTGGTGTTGTTCAAGATATTGCTGCTATCGGTGAATTATGTCGTAGCAAAGGTATTATTTACCATGTAGACGCCACACAAAGCGTTGGTAAATTACCGATTGATCTTTCTAAGTTAAAAGTTGATTTACTTTCTCTTTCTGCGCATAAAGTATACGGCCCTATGGGTATCGGTGCACTTTATGTTCGTCGTAAGCCACGCATTCGTTTAGAAGCACAAATGCATGGTGGTGGACATGAGCGTGGTATGCGTTCAGGTACATTAGCCGTTCACCAAATTGTAGGTATGGGCGAAGCTTACCGTATTTTGAAAGAAGAAATGGCTGATGAAACTAAACGCTTAAACGAATTACGTTTACGTTTATGGAATGGCATCAAAGATATCGAAGAAGTTTATATCAACGGTTCTTTAGAGCACACTGCGCCAAACATTCTTAATGTGAGCTTCAACTATGTTGAAGGTGAATCATTAATGATGGCACTCAAAGATCTTGCTGTATCTTCAGGCTCTGCCTGTACTTCAGCAAGTTTAGAACCTTCTTATGTACTGCGTGCTTTAGGTTTAACTGATGAACTTGCACACAGTTCTATTCGCTTCTCTCTAGGTCGTTTTACCACAGAAGAAGAAATAGATTATGCAATTGAACAAATTCACAGTGCAATTGGTCGCTTACGTGATCTTTCTCCACTTTGGGATATGCATAAACAAGGTGTTGATATCAACAGTATCGAATGGTCTCACCATTAATCAGACGTTTTCAGGAGTTAAATCATGGCTTATAGCGAAAAAGTAATTGATCATTATGAAAACCCTCGTAATGTGGGATCATTTGATAATAATGACCCTACTGTAGGGAGTGGTATGGTTGGCGCACCCGCTTGTGGTGACGTTATGAAACTGCAAATCAAAGTTGATGATAATGGCGTAATTGAAGATGCGCGTTTTAAAACTTATGGTTGTGGTTCGGCTATTGCATCAAGTTCACTGGTAACAGAATGGATGAAAGGCAAAACATTAGATGAAGCTGAATCTATTAAGAACACAGCAATTGCAGAAGAATTAGAATTACCACCAGTGAAAATTCACTGTTCAATTCTTGCAGAAGATGCAATAAAAGCAGCGATTGCAGACTATAAAAGCAAACGCCAAGGCAAGTAATTGTCTTTTATAATAAAAAAATAAAATATTGGCGGATGCTGAAACTTTTTTTCAGTATCCGCTTTCGTTCTTTATGAGTGAGGTGTGCCATGTCAATTTCCCTTACGGAATCCGCAGCTAATCGTGTTCGCTCTTTTCTATCTAATCGTGGAAAAGGTGAAGGTTTACGTTTAGGCGTAAGAACATCCGGTTGTTCTGGAATGGCTTATGTTCTTGAGTTTGCTGATGTCATCAATGACGAAGATACTGTTTTTGAAGACAAAGGTGTGAAAGTTATCGTTGATGGCAAAAGCATGGTCTATTTAGATGGAACCGAGCTTGATTTTGTCAAAGAAGGATTAAACGAAGGCTTCAAATTTAACAACCCAAATGTATCGAATGAGTGTGGTTGTGGTGAAAGCTTTACTGTGTAATTTGTGTTAAAACACAGTATTAACGTTAATTAATCCAAGAGTAGATGTATGGACTATTTCACACTATTAGGCATGCCTAATCGTTTTGATATTGATAAACAGCAACTTGCTGCACGTTATCAAGATATGCAACGTCAATATCACCCAGATCGTTTTGCAGGTCAGTCTGAAAAAGAACAGGCTCAAGCAATTTCGCTTGCTTCAACCATCAATCAGGCTTATCAGACCTTAAAAAATCCACTCTCAAGAGCTGAATACATGCTCTCATTACAGGGTATCGATATTGCTAATGAGCAACAAACGATGCACGATACTGCTTTTTTAATGGAGCAACTCACATTACGTGAAGAGCTGGATAACATCGAACACAGTGCTGAAGCGGAAAGTTTGTTAGCCGATTTTTCTGCGCGTTTAGAAAAAATGTACGCAGTACGCCATGATGAAATGGTTAAAACGTTAGGTAATCAAACTTGGGATATTGCTGCAGATAATGTAAGAAAATTGCGTTTTCTTGCAAAATTAAAAGAGCAAGTAGAACAACTTGAAGAACGCTTGTTTGATGGTTTTTAAGGGAAATAGTTATGTCATTATTACAAATTAGTGAACCAGGTCAAACACCTGCACCGCACCAGCGCCGACTTGCAGCGGGTATTGATTTAGGTACGACACACTCATTAGTTGCCACTGTACGTAGTGGGCAAGCCGAAGCGCTTTCTGATAGTGAAGGTCGCTATTTATTGCCATCTGTCGTGCAGTATCAAGTTGATAATATCAACGTTGGTTGGAATGCTAAAAAAGAAGCAGAAAAAGATCCTGCTAACACGATAAGTTCAATTAAAAGAATGGTGGGTCGCTCACTAAGTGATGTGATAAGCCGTTATCCAAATCTTCCTTATCATTTTCATGAAAATGATAATGGTTTACCGCTAATTAAAACAGTTGCAGGCATTGTTGATCCTATTCAAGTCTCTTCTGACATCTTAAAAGCATTGGCTGAACGTGCAACTCAATCATTAGGTGGAGAGCTTGATGGTGTTGTTGTTACCGTTCCAGCTTATTTTGATGATGCTCAACGTCAAGGTACAAAAGAAGCTGCTCGCCGTGCTGGTTTGCATGTTTTACGTTTATTAAACGAACCTACTGCGGCAGCTATTGCTTATGGTTTGGATTCAGGAAAAGAAGGCACCATTGTTGTTTATGACTTAGGTGGTGGTACTTTTGATATCTCTGTTCTTCGTTTAACTAAAGGTGTTTTTGAAGTCTTAGCAACTGGCGGTGATACTGCATTAGGTGGTGATGATTTTGATATGATGCTGGCCGATTGGATAAGAGAACGCGCTGGTTTTGGACATCAAAAAGATGCTGTATTACAACGTCAATTACTGGATGTTGCATCAGAAACGAAAATTGCATTGAGTGATAACGATGTTGCGGATATCAACATTAATGGGTGGAAAGGTGAGATCACTCGAGCCGAGTTTGAATCATTAATTCAATCATTAGTAAAGCGTACACTATTATCTGTTCGCCGTGCATTAAAAGACGCAGATGTTGAAATAGATGAAGTTCTAGAAGTGGTTATGGTTGGTGGTTCAACACGTGTACCATTAGTTCGTCAAATGGTTGGTGATTATTTTAAACGTGAACCTTTGACTTCTATTGATCCAGATAAAGTGGTTGCCATAGGAGCTTCAATCCAAGCTGATATTTTGGTTGGGAATAAACCAGATAGCGAAATGCTATTGTTGGATGTGATCCCTCTTTCTCTTGGTCTTGAAACAATGGGCGGATTAGTTGAAAAAGTGATCCCACGCAATACCACTATTCCTGTTGCTAGGGCACAAGAATTTACGACATTCAAAGATGGTCAAACAGCAATGAGTGTTCACGTTGTTCAAGGCGAACGTGAGATGGTAAGCGATTGTCGTTCTCTTGCTCGTTTTACACTGCGTGGTATTCCACCAATGGCTGCAGGGGGGGCACATATTCGTGTCACATTCCAAGTTGATGCTGATGGTTTACTCAGTGTTAGTGCCATGGAGAAATCAACGGGTGTTGAAGCTTCCGTACAGGTCAAGCCTTCTTATGGTCTTAGTGATACTGAAATCGCTAAGATGATCCAATCTTCGATGGAAAATGCCCAAGAAGATTTACAAGCTCGTCGTTTAGCCGAGCAAAAAGTCGAAGCAGCTCGCGTGTTAGAAAGTTTAACTGCGGCATTAGAAGAAGATGCTCATCTGTTAAATGAAGATGAGAAAATGGCTATCGACAAAGTTGTAGATACCTTAATAGAGAGCGTTGAGGGAACAGATCCTGTTGCTATTGAAAACGCGATTAAACTACTGGATAAGCAAACTCAGGATTTTGCAGCGCGTCGCATGGATTCATCTATTCGACAAGCGTTGGCAGGTCATTCTGTGGATGAGATATAACTATGCCTAAAATTGTATTTTTACCCCATAGCACACTGTGCCCTGAAGGTGCTGTTGTTGACGCAACAGAAGGTGAATCTATTCTAGATGTTGCATTACGCAACGGTATTGAGATTGAACATGCTTGTGAAATGTCTTGTGCATGTACAACTTGTCACTGCGTAGTGCGTGAAGGATTTGATTCACTAGAAGAGAGCTCTGAGCTTGAAGACGACATGTTAGATAAAGCATGGGGTTTAGAGCCAGAAAGTCGCTTAAGTTGCCAAGCAAAAGTGACTGACGAAGATTTAGTTGTTGAGATCCCTAAATATTCGATCAATCACGCAAGAGAGCATTAATTTTAGGAGCCAAGCATGAAATGGAGTGATACACGTGAAATAGGGGAAGCATTATTTGATCTTTACCCTGACACAGATCCTAAAACGGTGCGCTTTACTGATATGCATCAGTGGATTTGTGATTTAGAAGATTTTGATGATGATCCACAGAAATCAAATGAAAAAATTCTTGAGGCTATTTTACTTGTTTGGCTTGATGAATTTGAATAATTGATGACATCGTAAATTTAAAAGACTGGCTTATTGCTGGTCTTTTTGCATTATGGGCCTTTCACATTTACCTTTATTAACGATTTAAAAATAATCGTAAAGAGGGAAGTCTGGATATTTTATTGTGCGATCTTCTTCGAGGAATATTATGTAAATACAGAAGATCACTGGTTGATAATGGTGGCCTCTTGGTTTTTGCAGTAAATTGATCACGCTAAATAGTAAATATCTGGTAGTCTGAATAGGTTAACTGCCACCAGTAATAATAAGTGAGACAATAAATGAATAAACAAATTATGCCTATCATGCTGTCAAATGAACCTGCTGCTGCATGTTGGGGAGAAAAAGCACTAATTAGCACTAGCGAAGCCGGCATGACAATCCACTTAACGGAAGAAAACCGTTTAGGCGCTATTCAGCGTGGTGGACGTAAAATTGATGGTCAAGGTATTCGTAATGTTGCACTTGTTGGCGACGGCTGGGATTTAGAACGTAGTTGGGCTTTCTGGTTAGGTTTTAGAGCACCTAAAGGCGCTCGTTCAATCGAATGGCCACAATTAAAGGATGCAGATAAACACGAACTAGAATCACGTATTCGCATCGTTGATTGGGTTAGAGATACCATCAATACACCAGCTGAAGAATTAGGGCCTGAACAGCTGGCACAACGTACTGTTGATCTTTTCTGTGGTCTTGATAAAGAAGAGATTAGCTATAAGATCACTAAAGGTGCTGATCTGCGCGATCAAAATTATGCCGGTATCTATACGGTAGGACGTGGTTCTTCTCGTGATCCTGTGTATTTAGCGTTAGATTTCAACCCAACAAAAGATAGTAATGCCCCTGTATTTGCTTGTTTAGTGGGTAAAGGTATTACTTTTGACTCAGGTGGTTATAGCATTAAACCATCATCATCTATGAATTCAATGAAAGCTGATATGGGGGGCGCTGCAACGTTAGCAGGTGCTTTAGCATTAGCGATTACTCGTGGTTTAAATAAACGCGTAAAACTATTGCTCTGTATCGCAGATAATATGGTCAGCGGTAATGCCTTTAAATTAGGCGATATTATTCGTTACCGTAATGGCAAATCAGTTGAAATCATGAATACAGATGCTGAAGGACGTTTAGTTTTAGCTGATGGTTTAATTGATGCCAGCAATATTGCACCTGAGCTGATTATCGACGCCGCAACATTAACTGGTGCCGCCAAAGTTGCAGTAGGTAATGATTATCACTCTGTATTGAGCTTTGATGATAAATTAGCTGCAGAATTACTGACTAGTGCTGAACAAGAAAATGAATTGTTCTGGCGTTTACCATTAGCGGATTTCCATCGTAGTCAATTACCTTCTAGCTTTGCTGATTTAAATAATATCGCAGCACCTTCTCATACTGCAGGTGCAAGTACTGCGGCTGCATTCCTATCGCACTTTGTCACTAACTACAAAAAAGGCTGGGTACATATCGATTGTTCAGCAACGTACAGAAAATCTTCTGTAGAACAATGGGCGGCAGGTGCTACAGGTTACGGTGTGCGTTCTATCGCGAATCTGTTATTAGCAAAAGCAAAATAATAAACGTTATTTGATTTGGAGTTTGTAATGGGTGTATCTGAACAATTTGAGACACAAGAAATTGTTTCTGTTGAAGGTTCTTCTCTAAAGTTAAGTATTCTAGAGCCACAGCCTGAAAAATTAACAACTGCACTTAGTGAGTTTTTTGGTGAACATAAACCTATCCGCCGTGCTTTCCTTGTTAATGCTCAGGAAGAAGATGAGGAAGAGTCATTTTATCTTATTGGTTTAGAAATAACGGGTAAAGAAGATGAGATTGCGCAGATACTTCCACAAGCAGCTGAATCAGCTTTTGAATATTTAGAAGAAGGGCAATCGCTAGATTTTTGCTTTGTGAATAAAGATGAAAAAGGTGTGAGTCATTTTATGATCCACCATGTATCACCTTTTTATCAACGCAAGCTTGGAGGATTTTTAAGAAAAGGGATCCCGATAGTTAATCTGGATAGTTAAATCTGCCCGCTAAATTTAGGCGATATCTCATCAGATATCGCTTTTTTTTATCTTATAATAGAAAATTAATTAAATTAGCAAATCGTTTGTATTTTTATATAACGCTTTGTTTTAGATAGGCTTTATTTTAAAAGTAAAAATAAAGCGATTTTGTATTGTAATTTATTTCGTTTTAGACGGTAAAAAATAGCTTATCGAGTTATTTTTTTACCTTATTAGAATGAAGAAATACATATATTATCTCAGCCTGCAGAAAACATCGCATTATTCAGGGGTTGAATTAAAGGAAATGGATATGAACCAAAACCAATTTAGACAATATACAGAAAAGAGAGGTTATCGTTGGAGCTCTCTAGCTGTTGTATTGGCATCAGCATTGGCTCTTACTGGCTGTGATGATAAAGCGGATGAAAATACATCATCTGCTGATAAAACACAAAATACACAATTGACTGAGCAAAAAGATGTAGCTCAGAACACATCAAAGACAGAAACTCAAATCAGTGAAAAACCGGCAGTTACAACAAAAACAAATAACGAAACTGCATTAAAAAGCAAAGAAGTCCGTGATGAGTTAGCAATGCGTTTTGCTGGAAAAGAAGTCACCGTATTAGATGCATCAGAATTACAGCGTGATGGTGCGAGCACAATGGTTGTGACTTTCTCTGTACCGCTTGATCCTGACCAAAAGTTTGATGATGTTATTCACCTTGTTGATACCAAAAAAGGGAAATTAGAAGGTGCGTGGGAATTATCTGATAACTTAATGGAACTGCGTTTTCGCCATTTACCACCATCAACAGAATTAAATTTAACAATTGATGAAAAAATAAAAGGTATTAATGAACGTACATTAATGACACCTTTTAGTCAGAAATTAACAACAGAAGAAATTTTCCCATCTGTTGGTTTCACCAGTAAGGGATCGTTACTGCCACTTGAAGCCGCTGAAGGTTTACCGATTATTGCGTTAAATGTGGGGCAAGTTGACGTAAATTTTTTCCGTGTTAAAGATGAACAATTAGCGCAATTCTTAACACAATGGGAAAGCCGTTCGAATATTAACTATTGGGAGTCAGATGAGTTTTTATCTCAAGCTGAGCTAGTTTATACCGGTCGTTTTGAATTAAATACAGAAACCAATACCCGTGAAAACGTATTGTTACCATTAAAATCAATAGATGCCCTGAAAAAAGAAGGTGCCTATATTGCGGTGATGCAACAAGCGGGTAAATACTCTTATACAGTGCCAGCAACGGTATTTACATTTAGTGATATCGGGCTGTCGATGCACAGTTATCTTGATACGTTAGATATCTTTACCCAGTCACTTAAAAATGGTTCTGCATTAGATAAAGTAGAAATTCGTCTGTTAGATGAAAAAGGTGGATTGATTTCTAAAGCGCAGACCGATAGCCAAGGGCATGCCACACTTGAGAAAAGTGATAAAGCACGTTTATTGATGGCTATTCGTGATGGGCAAACTAGTATGATTGACTTGCGTAAGCCTGCGCTTGATCTTTCTGAATTTGATATTGGTGGCCCGCAAGGTTATAGCAAACAATTTTTTGCTTTCGGTCCTCGCGATCTCTATCGTCCTGGTGAAACATTAATCGTTAATGCCTTGCTACGTGACGGTGATGGTAATCCAATTAAAGAGCAACCTGTTAAAGTCGATTTACTTAAAACAGACGGGCAAGTTTCTCGTAGTTTTGTTTGGCAACCTGAAAAGGGTCTTTACCAATTAAAATTAGTTATTCCTGAGGATGAAAATACGGGTACACGTACCCTACGTTTTGATGTAGGAGATGGTACTCCTCGTTTCTATGAGTTTCAGGTTGAAGATTTTATGCCAGAACGTATGGCATTAGAAATCACCGGTAAGAAAGGAATTATATTAAGTGGTAATGACGCTTATTTTGACATTAAGGGTCGTTATCTTTATGGCGCGCCAGCTGCCGATAATCGCTTACAAGGACAAGTTTTCTTAAAAGCTTCTCGTGAAGCTGTCAGTAAATTACCCGGCTATGAATTTGGTGCTGTAAAAGATGAAAACTTCAGCCGTCTATTAGATGAGTTTGAACTTAATTTAGACTCTGATGGTGAAGGGGGGGTAAATGTTGATAGTGAACGCTATGAAGAGCTGAAATCACCGATTAATATTATTTTACAAGCAAGTTTACTTGAAGCGGGTGGACGACCTGTTACGCGTCGTTATCAACAAGCTGTTTGGCCAGCGACTCACCTTGCGGGTATTCGTCCTGTCTTCCCTAAAAAAGAAGTCTACGATTACCGTACAGACAAATATAAATCAGGTTATAGCGTTGATGAAAACTCAATGGCTGAATTTGAAATTGTCTATACAGACCAAGAAGGTAAAAAATTACCTGCTAATGATCTTAAAGTGAAGCTTATCTATGAACGTCATGATTATTATTGGCGTTGGTCTAGTTCGAATGGCTGGGAATCTGGCTATAACGAAAAAGATCTGCAGATGGATGAGCAAACAATCAAGATCGCGAAAGATGGTACTGCAAAAGTAGCATTCCCTGTTGAATGGGGTTCTTATCGTATTGAAGTTGTCGATCCTAAAACAGAATTAGTCAGTAGCTTACGTTTCTGGGCTGGGTATTCTTGGATGGATAACACGGGGGGAACAGGTGCGGTAAGACCAGATCAAGTGAAATTGAAACTGGATAAAGAAGGTTACTTACCAGGTGAAAAAGTTAAGTTAAACATTGTTGCTCCTCATCCGGGTAAAGGTTATGTATTACTGGAATCAAGTAATGGACCTTTATGGTGGCAGGAAATTGATGTACCCGAAAAAGGGCTTGATGTTGAAGTGCCTATTAATAAAGAGTGGGCAAGACACGATCTCTATCTAACTTCTGTTGTTGTAAGGCCGGGCGATACTTCAAAACAAGCGACAGTTAAACGTGCTGTGGGTATTTTGCATTTACCATTACAGGATAAAAACCGCCGTATTGATATTTCTCTTGATGCACCTGAAAAAATTCGCCCTAACCAAGATTTAAAAATCCGTGTTAAAGCGAATCCAGTTGCAGGTCAACCATTACCTGAAAATATTAATGTATTGGTTTCTGCAGTTGATACGGGTGTATTGAATATTACCGAGTATAAAACCCCTGATCCTTATGATGCTTTCTTTGGCCGTAAACGCTACAGCATTGACCAATATGATGTGTATGGACAATTGATTGAAGGGCAGGGTCGTTTAGCTAACTTGCGTTTTGGTGGGGATGGTGGTGAAGCTACAGCATTATCTCGTGGGGGTAAAAAGCCATTAACGGATGTGCAAATCATTGCTCAACAATCAGCTCCAGTAAAATTAAATGCGCAAGGTGAAGGTGAAGTTTCTTTACCTATTCCAGAATTTAATGGTGAAGTTCGTTTAATGGCGCAAGCTTGGACTGCGGATAAATTTGGTAGCCAAGAAGGTAAAGTTGTGATTGCTGCACCTTTAGTCACTCAGCTTTCATTACCTCGCTTTATGGCTGGTGGTGATAGTGCACTTTTATCGTTAGATTTAACTAATCTAACAGATGATGCGCAATCTATTACTTTAAATTATACCGCTTCAGGTCTGGTGGGATTAGGTGGTGCTGAAAGTAAAACTGTCTCGCTAACGAAAGGTGAACGTACTCAAATTCAAATCCCAGTAAAAGCGAAACATGGCTTTGGTCAAGGTGAGTTCTCATTGTCTATTTATGGTATTAAAGTACCGGGTGAAGAGATTAAGCCTTATCACAATACATGGAATATTGGTGTTCGCCCTGCATTCCCAGCAGAAACGATCCATTATGCAAGTACATTGCAAGATGGTGACACTTGGCGCTTACCATCAGAAAGTTTAAGTCGCTTTAATAACTCAACGCTTGAAGGTGAATTATTACTGACAAGCCGCCCTCCGTTACAAGTGGCGCGTTATGTTAGAGAATTATTTGCTTATCCTTATGGTTGCTTAGAACAAACCGTTAGTGGGCTTTATCCTTCACTGTATTCAACAGAAAAAGAGTTGAAACAGTTGGGAATTAAAACGCAAACTGACGCTGATAGAAAAGCAGCGATTGATAAAGGTATTGCTCATCTGTTGACGATGCAAAAATCAGAAGGCGGATTCGCTTTATGGGATCAGGGAGGACGTGAAGAATATTGGTTAACCGCTTATGCGACTGATTTCTTATTCCGTGCATCACAACAAGGTTATTCAGTTCCTGCTGATTCATTAAAACGTGCGAATGATCGTTTATTACGTTATTTACAAGATAAAAGCTTAGTTAATTATGAATATGCAGTTAATCAAGATGCAGCACGTTTCTCAGCTAGGGCTTATGCTGCGTTAGTATTAGCTAATCAGCAAAAAGCACCTTTAGGTGAATTACGTCGTCTCTATCTTGAGCGTAACCAAGCTGGAAATGGTTTAGCCTTAGTTCAGTTAGGTATTGCACTAAAACTGATGGGTGATAGTAATCGTGCTGAAAGCTTGATTGCTGAAGGTGTAACAACAACGCGTAAATATAATTATGGATTAGGTGACTACGGTAGCACCATTCGTGACCAAGCATTAATTATTGCATTGTTAAGTGAAAATAACCTTGAAACACAATCTCGTGATGCAAGTGTGATGACACTATCTGATAATTTAACAAGCCGTGAATGGTTCTCAACCCAAGAAAGTAACTCGTTATACCTTGCTGGGCGTTTCTTTATTAATATGGCAGAACAGCCTTGGGAAGTAGCTGTTAATCGTCAAGTCCCTGCAATCAGTAGCGATCGTGCAGTTAATGAGACATTAACATCAACACAATTACAAGAAGGTTTAGAGCTAAATAATCGTGGTGGCGCCACTATTTATTCTCGGATGAATATCGTGGGCTATCCGAAAGTTGCACCCACTCCTTATAGTAATGTATTAAATGTTCATCGTAGTTATTATGATTTAAAAGGAAATCGCGTTCATCCTAATCGCTTACAAAGTGGTGAAATGCTGGTGGTTAAACTGGAAGTTTCTGCTGATAGAGACGTATCTGATGCATTAGTTGTTGATTTATTACCTGCTGGTCTTGAAATCGAAAACCAAAACTTAGCATCAAGTAGTGCAAGCTTAAGTGATAGTGCCGCAGACTTGCAGGAATTTATCGACGACATGGGACAAGCAAATATCAAACATCTCGAATATCGTGATGATCGCTTTGTTGCCGCTATCTCTGTTGATAAATACCGTCCAACGACATTGCTCTATTTAGCAAGAGCAGTAACACCGGGTAGCTATCAAGTACCACCACCACAAGTTGAATCTATGTATGTGCCTTATTGGCGTGCAATAGGAGCAACAGAAACTAAGATTGACGTTGTTCCTTAAATCTTGTAGCCCTTTCTTCGGAAAGGGCTTTTTCCTTTGAGTGATTGAATGAAACTAGGGTATAAACGGCTTATTGCTGTAATCATTATTTTTTTTCTAGCAACGCCGATTTTAGTCTGGATCGCAGATAAAACTTGGCCTCTCCCTGATCCTGAACCTCAAATTGCGACTATTGTTACGGCGCAAGATGGTACACCTCTTTGGCGTTTTGCCGATAAAGAGGGAGTATGGCGTTACCATGTCAAACTCGATGATGTCTCTCCTGAATATTTAGAAGCCTTAATTACTTATGAAGATCGCTGGTTTTATCAACATCCTGGTGTTAATCCCATGTCGATATTACGAGCGGCGTGGCAAGATCTAAGTTCCGGAAGAATAGTGTCGGGCGGAAGCACATTATCAATGCAAGTGGCTCGCCTTATTGATCCTCACTCCCGTACTTTAGGGGGGAAAATCAAACAACTTTGGCGCACCTTGCAATTAGAGTGGTATTACTCAAAAGATGAAATTTTGGAGATTTACCTCAATAGAGCACCCTTTGGCGGTACACTAGAAGGTATAGGCGCAGCAAGTTGGGCTTATTTAGGCAAATCACCCGCTGATTTATCTGCGGGTGAGGCGACATTGATGGCGGTATTACCACAAGCTCCAAGTCGTTTACGACCAGATAGATATCCTGAACGTGCTCAAGCAGCT
Organism: Proteus faecis; assembly: GCF_003144395.1. Classification (GTDB taxonomy): domain Bacteria; phylum Pseudomonadota; class Gammaproteobacteria; order Enterobacterales; family Enterobacteriaceae; genus Proteus; species Proteus faecis. The sequence goes on from NZ_PENZ01000017.1 coordinate 40,846, forward strand.
AGAGATAAAGTATTAGATAGGCTGGCAGAGTATCAAATATGGCCACAAGAAAAAATTGATGAAATCAAAGAAGAGCAGGTTTTATTAGCACCAAGGCAAACACCGCAATTAGCACCATTGCTGGCTCGTCGTATGTATAACGAAAAGCGAGAGCCTGTTATTACAACAACGATTGATATTAATATTCAACGACAACTCGAAGATATTGCAAATCAATGGAAGTATCAATTAGCAGATAAAACATCCTTAGCCATACTCGTTGTTGATCATACGGATATGAGTGTGAAAGGGTATGTCGGTTCTGCCGATTTTAATGACAATTCGCGCTTTGGTCATGTTGATATGATTAGTGCTTGGCGCTCGCCGGGTTCAACATTAAAGCCATTTATTTATGCACTCGCATTAGATGAAGGGCTTATTCATGCAGAATCACTTTTACAAGATGTTCCTCGTCGATTTGATAATTATCGTCCTGGTAATTTTGACTCGGGTTTTAATGGGGCGGTCAGTGCTAGTGAAGCTCTAAGTCGCTCTTTAAATTTACCTGCGGTACAACTTATCGAAGTGTATGGTGCAAAGAAATTTGCAGCAAAATTGCGTCATAACCATATTGAAATGCGTTTTCCTTATGGCTCAGAGCCAAATTTAGCGCTGATCTTAGGAGGAACGGCAACACGAATGGATGAGCTTGTTTCTGCTTTTAGTGCATTAGCAAGGCAAGGAAAAACAGCGCCGTTACGTTTTAAACCGGAACAAATAATAGAAAACCGAGTGTTGATGTCACAAGGTGCTGCATGGATTATTCGGCGCATATTAGCCGGAGAAGCCAGACCTCGCCCAGATAGCGCAATTTCCCCCGTTGTTCCTTTGGCTTGGAAAACAGGGACAAGTTATGGTTATCGGGATGCCTGGTCTATTGGTGTTAATGCGCGCTATACCATTGGTGTTTGGGTGGGCAGGCCTGATGGAACACCTGTAGCTGGGCAATTTGGCTTTGCGACGGCTGTTCCTATTATGAATCAGGTCAATAACTTATTAACAGGCTATTTCTATCAAAATAAACAAAGACCACCAACAGATTTACGTCCTAATAGTGTAACTTCGGCAACAATCTGTTGGCCTACAGGTAAGGCATTACCTAAAGAAGACAGTAACTGTAGAGTCAGTCGTCGAAGCTGGATCTTAGATAACACTATTCCGCCAACTTTATTGAATGATAACCAAGAAGGTATTTTGGGGATCAACGAAAAAATTTGGTTAGATGATGAAGGTAAACGCACTGGGCCTAATTGTCCTAACGCAGAGTTAAAAGATATTGCTTTATGGCCGATAGCATTAGAAGCATGGTTGCCTGAAAAAGAGCGCAGAGCAAAACGACTACCTGCGATTTCTGAAACTTGCCCTCCAATAAAAGAAGATATAATTCCTTTGTTTATTTCAGGTATTCGTGCTGGTGATTTATTAAGACCATTACCTGGAGAAAATAATCTTGAAATAACAGTGTCCACGCAAGGTGGGAGTGGTACGCAATGGTGGTTTTTAAATGGTGAGCAAATAGGTAAAACAGAAAACGGAGAAACATTCTCTTATTTATTAGAGAAACGAGGTAAATACCAACTTTCAGTGCTCGATCTAAGTGGTCAAACGGATATGGTTAATTTTTTATTTCGTTAAACTAAAACGATGAAAAAAACGAGAACTGAGTGATTTTTCACTAAAATAAGTTTTTAATAAAGATAAAGAGACTATTTATCGTGTGTCATTTCGGTTCTTTTTTATTGTTATTTTTAAGTTAGAGCATGGAAAGCGTCAAAAATGTGATTAGATCGATAATTCATAACTTTTTTGCCACATTTCTTTAAAAAAAAGAGGGTTCAATCTGTGCAATTCATTTTTATCCTCCTATAATCGAGCCCTATTTTTGCAGGGAATGCGGTTTTTGATTCGTTCTTCCATGATCTGCGATAAAAGAGATAAAAAAGTTATCATTAATAAAATAATTTAGAGGTAAGACATGGCTATTCAGCGCACATTTTCTATTATCAAACCAAACGCAGTGAAAAAAAATGTTATCGGTGCTATCTATAATCGTTTTGAAAGTGCTGGCTTTAGCATCATTGGTGCTAAAATGTTGCATTTAACGCGTGAACAAGCTGAAGGCTTTTATGAAGAACACAAAGGCCGTCCTTTCTTTGACGGTTTAGTTGAATTTATGACTTCTGGTCCAATCATGGTTCAAGTGTTAGAAGGTGAAAATGCGATTCAACGTCACCGTGATTTGATGGGGGCAACTAATCCAGACAACGCATTAGCGGGTACATTACGTGCTGACTACGCTGATAGCTTTACTGAAAATGCGGTACACGGTTCAGATTCAGAAGCTTCTGCTGCTCGTGAAATCGCATACTTCTTCACTGAAAACGAAGTTTGCGCGCGCTAATTTATTAGCATCTCTACGCGAAAAACAGTACAATGCGACGCCCTGTTTGATAATTAACGGGGCGTTTTTTATTATTGTTTAAATATACAAATATATAAGTATCCCGTTAGCATCAATGCTAATGCAGGCCGCATAGTGTAACAACGAGGCAATGTCATGACCCAATCTACCACTCCAGCGCCAAGCGCTTCTGTCGCTGTTTCTAAAGAAAATACTGTGAATCAAAAAACTAAAATTAATCTGTTAGATTTAAATCGTAAACAGATGCGTGAGCTTTTTGTCTCTATGGGCGAAAAACCTTTCCGTGCTGACCAAATTATGAAGTGGATGTACCACTACTGTTATGACGATTTTGATCAAATGACAGATATCAATAAGGTGTTACGCAATAAATTAAAAGAAATTGCTGAAATTAAAGCACCTGAAGTTTCTGAAGAACAACGTTCAACAGATGGCACGATTAAATGGGCAATTAAAGTTGGTGATCAACAAGTAGAAACTGTGTATATCCCAGAAGATGATCGCGCAACATTATGTGTTTCTTCACAAGTTGGTTGTGCTTTAGAGTGTAAGTTCTGTTCAACTGCACAGCAAGGTTTTAACCGTAATTTGAAAGTGTCTGAAATTATTGGGCAAGTTTGGCGTGCCGCTAAAATTATTGGTTCATTAAAAGAGACTGGTCGTCGTCCTATTACTAACGTCGTTATGATGGGAATGGGCGAGCCGTTGCTGAATCTAAATAATGTTATTCCAGCACTTGAAATCATGATGGATGATTTTGGTTTCGGTTTATCAAAACGTCGCGTTACTGTCTCTACATCAGGCGTTGTACCTGCGTTAGATAAATTAGCAGATGCGGTTGATGTAGCTTTAGCTATTTCGTTACATGCACCAACTGATGAAATTCGTGATGAAATCGTTCCAATTAATAAGAAATATAATATTGCAATGTTTCTTGAAGGTGTTCGTCGCTATATTGCTAAATCAAACGCGAACCAAGGGCGAGTGACTATTGAGTACGTTATGCTTGATCATATTAATGACAGCACAGATCAAGCTCACCAATTAGCTGAACTTTTAAAAGACACGCCATGTAAGATTAACTTAATTCCATGGAACCCGTTCCCAGGTGCACCATATGGACGTAGTTCCAATAGTCGAATTGACCGTTTTTCTAAAGTATTAATGGAATATGGTTTTACGACTATTGTACGTAAAACGCGAGGTGATGATATCGATGCGGCTTGTGGACAATTAGCCGGCGATGTTATTGACCGTACAAAACGTACACTGAAAAAACGTCAACAAGGTGAACTAATTTCAGTAAAAGCAGTCTGATACGGTTAGAAATCTCTTTCTTTGTGAAGTGTATTACACAATTACAATGTAGAGAGATCACGGATGAATATATTTGAGGAATAAAACGATGATAAGGATATCATCAGTAGTTATAACTATTGGCTTGATGTTATTGACATTAGGTTGTCAATCGTCAGCCAATCAACAACGTGTTGCAGTGTCTACACGTTTACAATTAGGTGATGCATACTTAGCTGAAAGACAATATCAAATAGCACAATATCATTTCCAAAAAGTGTTATCGGTGATGCCAAATCACCCTGATGCTAATTTAGGAATGGCATTAACATCTCAGTTATTGGGAAATTCTATTCAAGCGTTAGATTATTACAAATTAGCGATGAAGTCGAAGCCAGTAAATGTTAATGTATTAAGGCTTTATGGTAATTTCCTTTGTGAACAAAAACTATTAAACAATAATAGTGTGTCAATTGAAGATATACCGCCAGATTATTTGGTTTGTCAGCAAAGTGATCATAAAATATCAATAAATTCGCGGTGAGACGTTAAGGTACTTGGTGCTTTTGCGAGTTCATCAATGTTAAACATCCAATAGCCACAGTGCCTAGATTGCTAATGAATACTGAAAACAAAACCGAAGAAGTGAAATTAACAGCAGGTCAACTTTTACGCCAGGCACGAGAAAAAGTGGGGCTAACACAACAAACTGTTGCTGATCGACTTTGTTTGAAGTTATCAACAGTGCGCGACATTGAAACAGATTCCGTTTCTTCTAATATTGCACCAACATTTTTACGCGGATATATGCGTTCTTACGCTAAGTTAGTCGGCGTTCCTGAAAAAGAAATCCTTGGTTTTATCGACCAACAAGCTCCAGTTAAACAAATTAAAATGACAACCACACAAAATTACTCATTAGGCAAACGTCATAAAAAGCGTGAAGGTTGGCTAATGAAAATCACATGGGTGATTTTGATTGTTATGGTTGCTCTCGTAGGTGTTTGGTGGTGGCAAGGTCATCAGGCTGATCAACAAGAATTAGTCTCTATGGCATCTCAAGACATAGGGCAAAATAGTACACAAGAAAACACCAACACGATAGATCCTTCTTTAGTAACCTCAGATAATACGTCAACATCTGAAGGTGATAATTTACAAGTACCTGCTCCGTCATTAGTTGATAATCAGGCGAATAATGTCGCTACAACATCATCAACGACTGAAAAGATATCACCAGCACCAACAGAAGTGAAAACGGTTCCATTACCCGTATCACCTTTAACAACATCAACAACTTCTCGTGCAGATTCAGAACAAGAATCCACCTCATCGGAAGCTCCTGCTATTGCGAATCAATTGGTTCTTATGTTTGATGGTGAATGTTGGTTAGAAGTTCGTAATGCTCAAAATAAAGTCTTATTTAACGGTATTAAGAAAGCGGGTGATCGTTTGGAATTTGATGGTGAGCAACCTTATAAACTAAAAATAGGCGCACCTTCTGTTACTCGCATACAGTTTAATGGTGAATCTGTTGATTTAAGCCGTTTTACTGGAAAAATAGCAAAAATAACAGTACCGAGTGCTTAATCTGACTACATATTTGAGCAAGCATGGAAGCATGGGAGAATTAATCAATGCATAAAGAATCACCTATTATTCGTCGTAAATCGACACGAATTTATGTGGGTAATGTACCTATTGGCGATGGTGCTCCTATCGCAGTACAGTCGATGACGAATACACGAACGACAGACGTAGAAGCGACTGTTCGCCAGATAAAATCTCTGGAGCGTGTAGGGGTGGATATTGTTCGTGTTTCTGTACCTACAATGGATGCTGCGGAAGCATTCAAATTAATTAAGCAACAAGTTAATGTGCCTTTAGTGGCCGATATCCATTTTGATTATCGTATCGCATTAAAAGTCGCTGAATATGGCGTTGATTGTTTGCGTATCAATCCAGGTAATATCGGTAGTGAAGAGCGTATTCGCCAAGTTGTTGATTGTGCTCGTCATAACAATATTCCTATTCGTATTGGTGTAAACGGTGGGTCACTTGAAAAAGATATTCAAGAGAAATATGGAGAACCTACACCTGAAGCGTTAGTTGAATCAGCAATGCGCCATGTTGATATCCTTGAAAGACTTAATTTTGAACAATTTAAAATTAGTGTAAAAGCTTCGGATGTTTTCCTCGCTGTTGATTCTTACCGTTTATTAGCGAAAAAAATAGATCAACCTCTGCATCTTGGGATCACCGAAGCGGGTGGAGCAAGAGCAGGATCGGTTAAATCTGCGATTGGCCTTGGGATCTTATTATCAGAAGGTATTGGCGATACATTAAGGATCTCATTGGCGGCCGATCCGGTTGAAGAAGTTAAAGTTGGTTTTGATATCTTAAAATCATTACGTATTCGCTCTCGCGGAATTAACTTTATTGCTTGCCCAACGTGTTCCCGTCAAGAATTTGATGTTATTGGAACCGTCAACGAATTAGAGCAACGTTTGGAAGATATCATCACACCTATGGATGTTTCTATTATTGGTTGTGTTGTTAATGGACCAGGTGAAGCTGAAGTTTCAACATTAGGTGTAACGGGCGCTAAAACACGTAGCGGTTTTTATGAAGATGGTGTGAGACAAAAAGAGCGTCTTGATAACGTTAATATGATTGATTTATTAGAAGCAAAAATTCGCGCTAAAGCATCAATGCTGGATGACAATATGCGTATAAATATAAATCAATTGGACAAATAATGCTCAAAAAACTGGCTCATTGATTAATGAGCCAGTTTTACTATTGATTTCACGTTGAATACTGATTGATTTCGCTTCTATAATCAGCCTAACAATCAATTAATAACTATTAGAGAAGAAAAGTGGCCCAAAAAATCCAAGCCATTCGTGGTATGAACGACTATCTACCTGCTGACACTCGTGTATGGCAGAAAATTGAAAATACGCTAAAACAAATTTTAGCGGGTTACGGCTTTAGTGAAATCAGAACACCTATCGTAGAGCATACCCCTCTATTTCAGCGAGCAATTGGTGAAGTGACCGATGTTGTTGAAAAAGAAATGTATACTTTTACCGATCGTGGTGAAGATGCCCAAAGTCTGACATTACGCCCAGAAAATACAGCAGGTTGTGTTCGTGCGGGTATCGAGCATGGTTTGCTTTATAATCAAGAACAGCGTTTATGGTATTTAGGGCCAATGTTTCGTTATGAGCGTCCTCAAAAAGGGCGTTATCGCCAATTCCATCAGTTAGGTGCAGAGGTCTTTGGCCTACAAGGCCCTGATATTGATGCAGAATTAATTATGCTGACTGCGCGCTGGTGGAAAGCGTTAGGTATTGCAGATCATGTAACATTAGAACTTAATTCTATTGGTTCATTAGAAGCGCGCGCTAAATATCGTGAAGCGTTAGTCGCTTTCTTAGAGCAGCATGTCGATAAGTTAGATGAAGACTGCAAACGTCGTATGTATTCTAACCCATTACGTGTTTTAGACTCAAAAAATCCAGAAATTCAGACTTTATTGAATGATGCGCCTGAACTTTTCGATTATCTTGATGACGAATCAAGAGCGCATTTTGATGGTCTTTGTGCCTTATTGGACGCTGTCGGTATTACATACCGTGTTAATCAGCGTTTAGTTCGTGGGTTAGACTATTATAACCGTACTGTCTTTGAGTGGGTAACTAGCGCATTAGGTTCACAAGGAACAGTGTGTGCGGGTGGCCGTTATGATGGGCTTGTGAAGCAACTTGGTGGACATCCGACACCAGCAGTTGGTTTTGCTATGGGGATGGAGCGCATGATCTTATTAGTTCAAGCGGTTAATCCTGAATTTGTTGCAGATACTAATGTCGCTGATGTTTATCTCGCTTCATTTGGTGAAAAGAGCCAAAGTGCAGCATTAATGCTGGCTGAAGAAATTCGTGATCAATTACCAACATTACGTTTAATGACGAATCATGGTAATGGTAACTTTAAAAAGCAGTTAGGACGTGCTGATAAACAAGGCGCTAAAATTGCTTTGATTTTAGGCGAAGATGAAATTAATGCCGGCACTGTTGCAGTGAAAGATTTGCGTTCAGGGGAACAAACAATCGTTGCTCGCAATGACCTCGCTCAGCAATTGACTCTGTTATTAGGTTAAGGAGAGACTTGTGGAAGTTTATAGCACCGAAAACGAACAAGTTGATGCAATTAAGCAGTTCTTTAAAAACTACGGTTTAACTATTGTTTTAGCCGCAGTTATTGGTTTTGGTGGTGTATTTGGTTGGAAATATTGGCAATCACACCAAACAAATCGCCTGCAAGAAAGTGCAGGTGCTTTTGCAACAGTCAGTGAGGCACTTGCTAAGCCTACGCCTGAAAATATTGCATTAGCTGAAAAGTTTGTTGCTGAAACTAATGATATTTATGGCGCTTTAGCTTCATTAGAATTAGCCCAAATTGCTATCGATGCTAATGATTTGGTCAGTGGTGAACGTCATCTAACTAATGCGGTGGCAAAAGTAAAAGATGACGCATTTGCAGATATGCTTAATCTTCGTTTAGCTCGCGTACAATTAGCATTAGATAAAACAGATGCTGCTTTAGTTTCGTTAGAGCAAGTGAAGGGCAAAGCATGGAATGGAATGAAAAATTATATCCGTGGTGATGTCTTAGCGAAGAAAGGCGATAATGCAGGTGCTGCAACCGCTTATCGTAGCGCGTTAACTGATGAAAATGCGGGTGCTATTCGCTCACTGGTTGAACTTAAACTCAATAATTTATCCAATTAAAGGGATCTTCAGACATGCAACTGCGTAAAACTCTCCTGGTTGGTCTACTAGCATCTGCTTTGTTGGCAGGATGTTCTAGTGAACAGGACAATGTGACAATGTCTCCATTGCCTGAGGTGCAAAGCCAATTTACACCTAAAGCTGTTTGGGACAAATCAGTTGGAAATGGTATTGGTAAATACTATTCTCACTTGTCACCAACATGGGATAGCGCAGTTATTTATGTCGCTGATCGCCATGGTTTAGTTAAAGCATTAGATGTAGAAACAGGTAAAGAGCTTTGGTCGCAAGATCTCTCTATTAAAACCGGTTTTCTTTCATCCAATGAGTCTGCATTACTTTCTGGTGGATTAACAGTTTCAGGCACTCGCGTTTTTGTGGGAACTGAAAAAGCGAAAGTATATGCACTGAACACTGAAGATGGCTCCATTGATTGGGAAACAGATGTTGCTGGTGAAGCTATTTCAAAACCTGTTGTTAGTGATGGTCTAGTACTTATTCATACTAGTAATGGCATGTTGCAAGGACTTGACTTATTAAGTGGTGAGATTTCTTGGACTATTAACTTAGACACTCCATCATTATCTCTTCGTGGCGAGTCTGCTCCTGCTGTCGCTTATGGCGCAGCGATTATTGGTGCGGATAATGGTCGCGTTAGTGCCGTTGTTCTTTCTCAAGGACAATTGATTTGGCAACAAAATATTTCACAAATTAAAGGCTCTACTGAAATTAGCCGATTAAATGATGTGGATATCACTCCGATTATTGATGAAAATACTGTTTATGCAATGGCATATAACGGTAATTTAGTTAGCCTTGATATGCGTTCGGGACAAATTCTTTGGAAACGTGATTTAGGCTCAGTCAATGATATGGTGCTGTTGGGTGATAATCTTTACCTCGTTGACCAAAATGATAGAGTTTTATCTGTGCGTAAATCTGATGGTGTGACATTATGGACACAAGAAGATTTATTGCATCGTAATTTAACTGCTCCTGCTATTTTTGATGGTTATTTAGTGGTTGGTGATGCAGAAGGTTATCTCCATTGGATCGATACCAACACAGGTAAATTTATTGCACAAAACCAAGTGAATAGTTCAGGTTTATTAAGCCGCCCTCAAGCGGTACAAGATAAACTGATGATCCAAGCTCGTGACGGTAAGCTTTATCTTTATAGTCGGTAATTAATTGCTGACAAATCTATTTATTTTACGGCTCCTTTAAAGGAGCCGTTTCGTCTTTTTAGTAATTACATGTAAAATACAATCAGGTTTGTGATTGTATTTTTATGAGGCATCAAAAAATGATACCCGTTATTGCCTTAGTAGGGCGCCCTAACGTGGGTAAATCCACGTTATTTAATCGACTAACACGCACAAGAGACGCATTAGTTGCTGATTTTCCAGGCCTCACCCGTGACCGTAAATATGGTCGAGCAGAGTTAGAAGGCGAAGAATTTATTATTATTGATACTGGCGGTATTGATGGTGCTGAAGAGGGCGTTGAAACGCATATGGCATCACAATCGCTACAGGCTATTCAAGAAGCCGATATCGTACTGTTTTTAGTTGATGCTCGCGCGGGGTTGATGCCAGCAGACCAAGGTATTGCAAAACACCTTCGTGGTGTTGAGAAAAAAACGTATTTAGTTGCGAATAAAACTGACGGTATTGATATTGATACAGCATTAGCTGATTTTTACTCTTTAGGATTAGGTGAAATCTTCCCAATTGCGGCATCTCATGGTCGTGGTGTAGCTCAATTGATTGAACAAGCGCTATTACCAATTACGGGTAAAGTGGTGGAAGAAGAAGTTGAGCTGACGGAAGAAGAAGAGAATGCAGCTTATTGGGCTGCATTAGAAGCAGAACAACAAGCACAGGCGTTAGAAGAGGAAGAAGATGATTTTGACCCTTCTACATTACCGGTAAAATTGGCGATTGTTGGTCGTCCTAATGTTGGAAAATCAACACTGACAAACCGTATGCTTGGTGAAGAGCGTGTGGTTGTTTACGATATGCCGGGTACAACGCGTGACAGTATTTATATCCCAATGGAACGAGATGAGAAAGAATATATCATTATCGATACTGCGGGTGTTCGTAAACGCGGTAAAGTAAAAGAAACAGTAGAAAAATTCTCTGTTATCAAAACATTACAAGCCATTGAAGACGCTAACGTTGCATTGCTGGTTATTGATGCCCGTGAAGGTATTTCAGATCAGGATCTTTCATTATTAGGCTATATCCTGAATGCAGGTCGTTCATTAGTTATTGCTGTCAATAAATGGGATGGCATGACACAAGACGATCGCGAACAAGTAAAAGCAATGCTTGATCTTAAACTAGGCTTTGTTGACTTTGCACGTGTTCACTTTATTTCTGCATTACATGGAAGTGGCGTGGGTAATCTTTTTGAATCAATTCAAGAAGCTTATGTCTGTGCAACCCGTCGTGTCGGGACTTCTATGCTAACTCGTATCATGAAAATGGCAGAAGATGATCATCAGCCACCGATTGTGCGCGGACGTCGTGTAAAAATGAAATATGCACATGCTGGTGGTTATAATCCACCTGTTGTGGTTATCCATGGTAATCAGGTAACTGATTTACCAGATAGCTATAAGCGCTATTTGATGAACTATTTCCGTCGTACTTTGCAAGTTATGGGTACGCCAATCCGTATTCAATTTAAAGAGGGTGAAAACCCTTATGCGGATAAGAAAAATAAATTAACACAATCTCAATTGCGTAAACGTAAGCGTTTAATGTCGCACTTAAAGAAATCTAAATAAGTTAATTTAGCATCCAAACATAAAAACTGAGTTCAACTTATAATGAACTCAGTTTTTTTATACCTAGAATTTATTGATTAGCTAGCATTTTTTCTATCATGAGTTGAGCAACAATGGCTTGTTCTCCACTTGTCGATGGTTCTGTATCATTCGTCACACATTCAATAAAGTGTTCCACAGCCCCAATAAAACCCCGTTGTAATAAAATGGGTTCCCAATTTCCTGGATGTTTTTCAGTGAGTCTATTTCTGCTTTCACTGCGCCATAAATTCATATTTGTAATTTGGTGGATTGCATCTTCACTAACGGCAATAACCTGCTCTTGCTGGCTTCCTGCTTTTCTATGCATTGATGTCGTTACCCAGCAATCGTTGATTTTTAAATGGTGTTCTGCATAAAACAGTGTATTTTCTTTTGTTTGAATAATACTACCACTTAATAACTCAGCGTTTGAACCTGCTAACCAAAGCGCTGTATCAACAACATGTAAATAGTCATCAAGCAAGGTAAAACGTGTTTCTTTAGGGCCGACACTATCGCATCGATGTTTATCAATTCTTAAAGAAGAAAGGTGGGTAATATTCTGTTTTAAAGCGTGATAAAAAGGCGCAAAACGACGATTAAAACCTACCATGAGTTTTTTATTTTTTTTAGCAGCAAGTTCAATCAATGCCTCAGATTGGTGAATATGTTCTGTTAAAGGTTTATCAACATAAACATGTACACCTGCATTTAATAAATACTCTATGACTTCAAAATGACTTGAAGTTGCGCTATGCACAAATATCGCATCACACTGTTGGGCTAAGGCACTTAAACTAGTGAATAAAGGGATACGATAAGCGGCACAAATTATATTCCCTTTTTCCTGATTAGGTGAAAATGCGCCTATCAATTCCCACTTAGACGCTTTAGTTAAAATAGGCAGATAAACTTTTTGTGCAATTGCTCCTAAACCAACTATACCAATACGCAGTTTTCCCATCATAACCTTCTTATTTTTTCAATGTGTTATCAGTTAAGACAAGTAAAAAGTAGGAATGTTACTCATATTATCGTGCTATTCCATAAACAATACTTCAAAACCAGCAAGGTGCTGAGAAAAATTGACTATGCCGATTATAATAACGCTGATAATGCTACCCTGATACATTATTTGAAGAGTAAAAGTACTATCATTTCAATGGGATTAAACTTCATAAAAAATTAATTATTTCTTTAAAAAAACAGCTAAAATGCAATTGATTTTTATTCGTCTTAATGAGCTATTACTTTGAAAAAAACGATCATCATTGCATCAATTTTTATGCTTTCTGCTTGTACAACACCTGAAAAATGGGAAGCAAAAACCACAAATCCATCACCATTAGATATTGCTAAGCATATGTGTATGCAAGAAGCTAAAGCACAATATCCAGAGAAATATGTGGCTTCAAGCCAGCCTTCTTTTGCTCCTATTAGTATAAATGGTAAAGATATTCCGAATTCTGGTGCAAGAGCCTCTCTTCCTTCTGATGTTAATGAATGGAAACGTAAAGACTATTTCAATACCTGTATGAGAGCAGAAGGGTGGGTAAACAAAAATAAAGTTACAGGTTTACTGGCTTTTTTGTTTAATTGATTTTAGAAAATATTTGTTATTAAACTTCTCGTTTGATTCTAATAAAGCCACATTTTTAATATGGCTTTATCAATAATAAAGTAATTAAATATGTTACACCCACTCTTTTTGGATCAAGAAGTCACTGTATAATTTTGCTTCTTGGGTATTTGGTTCTGGCGAGTAATCATATTCAAAACGGACTAAAGGTGGCATAGACATTAAAATTGATTCTGTTCTTCCACCGCTTTGCAAACCAAATAATGTGCCTCTATCCCACACTAAATTGAATTCAACATAGCGACCACGGCGATAGAGTTGAAACTGGCGTTCTCGTTCACCCCAATGCATTGATTTGCGTTTTTCAACAATAGGTAAATAGGCATCAAGATAACCAAGTCCAACGTGTTGGACAAACTCGAAACAGTGGTCAAAATCTGGGGTATTTAAATCATCAAAGAAAAGGCCACCTACACCACGAGGTTCATTGCGGTGTTTAATATAAAAGTAATCATCACACCATTTTTTATAACGAGGGTAATAATCTTCACTAAAAGGAGCACAAACAGATTTAGCAACTTTATGCCAATGAATAACGTCTTCTTCAAATCCATAATAAGGTGTTAAGTCAAAGCCGCCACCAAACCACCAAACTGGATCCTCACCTTCTTTTTCAGCAATAAAAAAACGAACATTGGCATGAGAAGTCGGAATATAAGGATTAATAGGGTGAATAACTAATGAAACCCCCATTGCTTGAAAGCGACGTCCTGCTAATTCGGGGCGATGAGCAGTGGCTGATTTCGGTAAGGTGTCGCCATAGACATGTGAAAAATTGACGCCAGCTTGTTCGAAAAGAGCACCATTGGTTAAAACACGAGTACGGCCACCACCACCTTCTTTTCTTTCCCAGGTATCTTGCTGAAAAGTGGATTTTTGGTCTATATTTTCAAGCGAGTGGCAAATGGTATCTTGTAGTGATAAGAAAAATTCTTTAACGCGATGAATATCAGGTAAACTCATAATAACCTACAATTTTTATCATATTTATTAAAAATAGAACTTCATATCGTCTATGTTCTCATTTTCAAGTTGATTCATAAACTAAACAAGCGATAATAAATTCAGATTTATATGACTAATAATGGGCAAAGCCATGGAAATACGTGTATTTCGCCAAGATGATTTTGAGGCAATTATTACACTTTGGGAGCGTTGCGATTTGATATCGCCTGATAACGATCCTGAAATTGATATTGAAAGAAAATTAAACCACTCACCCGATTTATTTTTGATAGCAGAAGTGTCAGGTGAGCTTGTAGGCACTGTGATGGGAGGCTACGATGGTCATCGTGGCTCTTTATACTATTTAGCTGTTCATCCAGACTTTCGAGGAAGAGGCATTGCGAATGCATTGATCTCTCGATTAGAGAAAAAGCTGATTGCGAAAGGATGCCCTCAAATTACATTAGTTGTACCAGAAGAAAATGATGCAACAATTTGTATGTTTGAGAAGTTATTGTATGAAGATCAAAACCAAGAAAGCACAACATATACTAAGCGATTAATTGTTGATCAGGATTTCGATCTTTAATTGTGTTTAAAACCCCTGATATCTTTAGGGGTTATTTCTCTTCATTTTATATTTCTCTCTTTCTCTTTGTTTTTATTCTTACGTTTGTACTTCTTATTTTATGTGTAAAATCTGATATTGCTTTTTCTGTGGAACAAAATGTTATGTTGATGGTCGTAACTAGGCTTTCTTTTCATGTGGTTATCTAAGATCAAATCAGTATATATTTTGTTATGCTGGCTTATTGTGACTGTTTTAGCCTGATGTTTGAGACAATACAAAGAGTAAGATAAGGTGTGCTTAATAACCTCAATATCTATTTTAATGCGTGACGAAAAAGTTTAACGGAGAAATAAATGATGCCTAAGTTTTGGTTACCCTTGTGTTTAAGCACAAGTGTTTTGCTATTAAGTGGCTGTTCATCCATGGGAGGAATGTCTTTTTCTGCACTAAATCCGATGAATTGGTTCTCAAATGATACATTAACCGTTTCTGATAATGGATTAGGAAATATCACTCGCTCAACAAAAATAACAGAAAGTGAAATAAAAAATGAGTTAGGTGGGCGCTTCAATTACCGTGAAGGTATGGAGATGCAAGGTAATGACATTATTGTTGTAGTACAAGCACTAAAAGATAATAAAGTTCAAGTGGCTTTCTATGGCAAAGAAAAAAGTACCGTTGAAAAAATAGAAGTCTTTGATGACAAGGCAATGACTGATTGGGGTATAACGATAGGTACACCATTTAAAGATATTTATAAGAAAGCATTTGGTGCGTGTAGCAAAGGTCCTAAAGATGAAAAGCAGAGAACCATTTTGTGCCAATCTGCAGAAGCTAAATCGGTAAGTTATGTCTTTAGTGGCCAATGGGATGGTCCCGACGGATTAATGCCACCTGATGAAGTTTTATCTAACTGGACATTAACGCAAATTATTTGGCTTAATAAATCGCGTTAACGCTATTCCTTATAAAATAAGGAATAGTTTATAACCAGACTGTCCGATTTTTGTTAAAAGGCAAATATTCAGGAAAAAATATTCGATATAATCAACATCATTCTGGGTGTTTTGATTATTGATTAGGAAAGCAATATGTCTCATGCACAAAGTGGCATTTTAGTCGCACATAGTAAATTTGGTCTTTTTATCGAAGCAATGGTCGTAGGTGAATTAGAAGCTCTGCGTGAAGGGTGCCAGAAATTCATGCAATCATTATCTGATTTACAAAAGCAATTTCCTGATGCATCACTAGGCGCAGTTGTTGCATTTGGATCTGATTTGTGGAAAAAACTTTCCGATGAAAATAGCGCTCCAGAGCTGAAACCTTTTCGTCCTTTAGGTAAAGGTTTAGCGCCTGCAACACAACGCGACCTCCTTATTCATATTCAATCTATGCGTCATGATGTGAATTTTTCGCTAGCTCAAGCTGCAATTGCTGCTTTTGGTGATGCAATTAAAGTTGAAGAAGAAATTCATGGTTTCCGTTGGATAGAAGAGCGCGATTTAAGTGGTTTCATTGATGGTACAGAAAACCCACAAGATGATGAACGTTATGGCGTTGCATTAATTAATGATGGTGTTGATGCTGGTGGTAGCTATGTTTTAGTTCAACGCTATGAGCATAACCTGAAAAAATGGGCTCGTTTTAGTGAATCAGACCAAGAAAAAATGATTGGTCGTACTAAAAAAGACAGTGTTGAGCTTGATGAGTCTGAGCGTAATGTGACATCTCACGTTTCTCGTGTTGTGATTGAAGAAGACGGTGAAGAGTTAGCGATTTTACGTCACAGCCTACCTTATGGTACTGCAAGCGGTAAACATGGTTTATATTTCTTAGCTTATTGTGGTCGTTTATATAACATCGAGCAGCAATTATTAAGCATGTTTGGTGAATTAGACGGCAAACATGACGACCTATTACGTATGAGTAAGCCTGTAACAGGGAGTTATTACTTCGCACCTTCTTATGAAGTATTAAATGCATTGTAATCATTATCTAGTGTTACATATGTTTTATTAATGAAATGCCCGCGTTGAAAGCGGGCATTTTTGTCTTTTCTTTTTCAGATTACATAGTATTTTTAAATTACATAGTAATTGATGCAAATTTAATTAATTAGCCTGAGTTTTATTTATTTTTAATAACTTGTGGTTATATCAAATAACAAAAGCTAACTACACTGTTATAAATAAAGTCGATAGAGTAACCATTAGAATAAAACTTACAATGATGGGTACTTTTGATGAAGAAAAACACAATCAAAACCTTTGCATTACAAGCAACCGCCGCATTATCTTTGGTTGTTAGTAGTTATGCAGGGGCGGCTCAATTACTTAATAGCTCTTACGATATCGCAAGAGAGCTATTCACACAGCTAAATAGCGATTTTAAAGCACAGTGGGATGCTCAACATCCTGATGATAAAGTCACCATCAAACAATCACATGCAGGCTCTTCTAAGCAAGCACTTGCAATATTGCAAGGTTTACCTGCAGATGTAGTGACCTATAACCAAGTTACTGATGTGCAAATTTTGCATGATAAAGGCAAATTAATTCCGGCTGATTGGCAACAACGTCTTCCTAATAATAGCTCGCCTTATTATTCCACCATGGCGTATTTAGTACGTAAAGGAAATCCCAAAAACATTACTTCATGGGAAGATTTAACGCGTGACGATGTCAAAGTTGTTTTCCCTAATCCCAAAACCTCAGGTAATGGTCGTTATACCTATTTAGCGGCGTGGGGGGCTTTTGAAAAAGCTTATGGTAACGATGAGAAAACACAAGAAGCGATGAAAAAATTCCTCAAAAATGTTGAGGTCTTTGATACAGGCGGTCGTGGCGCAACAACTTCTTTTATTGAACGTGGGCTTGGAGATGTTCTGATCAGTTTTGAATCTGAAGTTAATAATATTCGTCAACAATATGGTGAAGATGAATATCAAGTTATTGTGCCACCTGTTGATATTTTAGCGGAGTTTCCCGTCGCTTGGATTGATAAAAATGTTCAACGTAACGACACCGAAGCGCTGGCAAAAGCCTATCTAAATTATTTATACAGCCCTAAAGCACAAGAGATCATCACACAATTTAATTATCGCGTAAATGATAAGGCCGTTATGGCTAAAAAAGTAGCACAGTTTCCAACAACGTCACTATTTACGGTTGAAGAGGTGTTTGGTGACTGGAATAACGTGATGAAAACACATTTCACGACCGATGGCATGCTTGATAAATTGTTAGCGCAAGGACGTCAATAATGTTTACCGCAACCAGTAAACGGGTATTACCGGGATTTGGATTAAGTTTAGGTGGAACACTGTTTTATACCTGCTTGATCTTACTGCTACCAATGAGTGCGCTGGTTGTGCAACTTTCTGATATGAGTTGGTCCCAATATTGGGCGGTGATAACGCATCCTCAAATTGTGGCCGCTTATAAAGTCACGTTATTAGCAGCAGCTGTTGCCAGTATTTTTAATGCTATTTTCGGTATGTTGCTTGCGTGGATCATTACTCGTTACCGTTTTCCGGGAAGACAACTACTTGATGGCTTAATGGATTTACCTTTTGCTTTACCTACGGCTGTTGCTGGTTTGACACTCGCAACACTTTTTTCAACACAAGGCTGGTACGGTTTTGTATTGGATAAATTTGATATCAAAGTCATTAATACATGGATTGGTATTGCCGTTGCTATGGCTTTTACCAGTTTACCTTTTGTCGTAAGAACTGTTCAGCCAGTTCTTGAAGAGTTAGGCCCTGAGTATGAAGAAGCGGCTGAAACATTAGGAGCAAGTCGTTGGCAGACTTTTCGTAAGGTTGTATTACCTGAGTTATCACCAGCACTAATAGCGGGAACTGCGCTCTCTTTTACGCGCAGTTTAGGCGAGTTTGGCGCCGTTATTTTTATTGCTGGTAATATTGCATGGCAAACGGAAGTCGTTTCTTTGATGATTTTTATTCGATTGCAAGAATTTGATTATCCTGCGGCAAGTGCTGTTGCTTCTGTGATTTTACTTGTTTCATTAGTCTTACTGTTTTCAATTAATGGATTACAAAGCCGATTTGGTCAACGGTTGAGGGGGCATTGATGTCAGATATTATGCAACAACGCTCGGTATATCGTCGCCAAATTGATTGGATAAAGTGGGGATTAATCCTTACAGGTGTTGTGTTATCCATTTTATTTTTGGTTGTGCCTATTGCGTGGATCTTTATGACCGCGTTTTCAAAAGGCGTTGAAGTATTTAGTGAGAACTTATTAGACAGTGATATGTTACATGCTGTCTGGTTAACCGTACTTATCGCGTTAATCACTGTACCTGTCAATATGTTGTTCGGTGTCAGTATGGCATGGCTTGTTACGCGTTTTCGTTTTCCGGGGCGTCAGTTATTAATGACATTGATTGACATTCCATTTGCTGTGTCTCCTGTTGTTGCTGGATTACTCTATCTGCTTTTTTACGGTAGCAATGGCTGGGCTGGGCAGTGGCTATCACAATTTGATATCCAACTGATGTTCTCATGGCCTGGAATGGTATTAGTTACGGTATTTGTCACTTGCCCTTTTGTAGTGAGAGAGCTAGTGCCGGTGATGATGAGCCAAGGTAGCCAAGAAGATGAAGCTGCTGTGTTATTAGGTGCAAGTGGCTGGAAGATGTTTTGGCGAGTGACATTACCAAATATTCGCTGGGCACTGTTATATGGCGTGGTATTAACCAATGCCAGAGCTATCGGTGAATTTGGTGCAGTGTCTGTGGTATCTGGGGCTATTCGTGGTGAAACTTATTCACTACCGTTACAAGTTGAGTTACTGCATCAAGATTACAATACTGTTGGTGCATTTACTGCGGCCGCATTACTCGCGATGATGGCAATTTTTACCTTAATGTTTAAAAGTGCTTTGCAATGGCATTTGGCCCGTCAGCAATGAACATCATTATTTACACAAAGTAGAGGCAAAATATGAGTATTGAAATTAATAGTGTCACAAAATATTTTGATCGCACTGAAGTGTTGCATGATGTCACCCTCGATGTGGCTTCCGGTGAAATGGTGGCACTATTAGGGCCTTCAGGATCAGGTAAAACAACACTCTTGCGTATTATTGCCGGTCTGGAACATCAAACCCAAGGAAGTATTCGTTTCGAAGGACTGGATGTTAGCCAATTACATGCGAGAGATCGCAAAGTTGGCTTTGTTTTTCAGCACTATGCACTATTTCGCCATATGACTGTATTTGAGAATATTGCTTTTGGTTTAACGGTATTACCTCGACGAGAGCGCCCGAACAAAGAAGCAATTCATAAAAAAGTGCAGCAGTTGTTAGAGATGATCCAATTGCCTCATTTAGCGCAACGTTATCCAGCACAATTATCTGGGGGGCAAAAACAGCGCGTGGCTTTAGCAAGAGCTTTGGCTGTTGAACCTCAAATTTTATTACTTGATGAACCTTTTGGCGCTTTAGATGCAAAAGTAAGAACA
This sequence comes from Proteus faecis, assembly GCF_003144395.1. GTDB lineage: Bacteria > Pseudomonadota > Gammaproteobacteria > Enterobacterales > Enterobacteriaceae > Proteus > Proteus faecis. The sequence goes on from NZ_PENZ01000017.1 coordinate 60,860, forward strand.
GAATTGCGTCGTTGGTTACGTGAATTGCATGAAGAGCTTAAATTTACCAGTGTCTTTGTCACGCATGATCAACAAGAAGCAATGGAAGTGGCTGATCGCATTGTGATTATGGGAAATGGTAAAATAGAGCAAGTAGGAACACCTCAAGAAGTATGGCAATCACCAAAGAGTCGCTTTGTTTTAGAATTTTTAGGTGATGTGAATCATCTAAAAGGTGAAATTAATGGCGCTCAATTACAGATTGGGGGATATCACTTGCCATTATCTGTGACACCGCTTTATCAAGGTTCAGTCGATGTGTTTTTACGTCCTTGGGAAATTGCATTAAGTGTACATGCTAATAGTGTTTGCCGATTACCGGTTAGGGTTATTGAGGTATCTCCTAAAGGGCATTATTGGCAGTTAATTTTACAACCATTAGAATGGAGTGAAACACCTATTACAGCGGTTTGGAATGATGCTTCTTCGGCACCAACAAAAGGGAATACCTATTATATGGGAGGTGCCCAAGCTCGCTTATATACGGGGAATACACCCTTAAATACGGTATCGTTGGCTTATACCGCTTAATTTCATTATTAATCTATCGCTAATTTCACTATTTTTCACCCATGCTCATTTCTGGCGTGGGTGTTTTGGTTTCTATGAAAGCGAAGAGACTTATCGAATTACATTAATATTATTGCGTTAATAAGTTAAATGTGATTTCTTCATTAGTACAGACAAATAAATGAGCAGGAACTTATTGTGGCAGGGTTAGAACAATTTATTGGTAATACACCATTAGTAAAACTACAACGACTTACACAAGAGGTGGACGCTGAAATCTGGGTTAAACTTGAAGGTAATAATCCCGCAGGTTCAGTAAAAGACAGAGCTGCATTATCAATGATTGAACAAGCCGAATTACGTGGTGAAATAAAACCAGGTGATACGCTAATTGAAGCAACTAGTGGTAATACAGGGATTGCCTTAGCGATGATTGCAGCGGTAAAAGGTTACCGTTTAAAGTTGTTAATGCCTGAGAATATGAGTAAAGAGCGTCAAGCTTCTATGCAAGCTTATGGCGCAGAATTGATTTTAGTGAGTCGTGAAGTTGGTATGGAAGGTGCGCGAGATCTCGCACAACAGATGGAACGACAAGGTGAAGGTAAGGTATTAGACCAATTTAATAATTCAGATAATCCAAGAGCGCATTTTATTTCTACTGGCCCTGAAATTTGGCAACAAACACAAGGCCGTATTACACATTTTGTTTCGAGTATGGGAACAACGGGGACAATTACGGGTGTGGGCAGTTACTTAAAAACACAATCTGATAGTGTGCAAGTGATAGGTCTTCAGCCGGAAGAAAAAAGTCAAATTCCGGGGATTCGTCGTTGGTCTCCTGCTTATTTACCCGGTATCTTTAAAAAAGAGCTGGTGGATAGTGTGATAGATATGTCACAAACAGAAGCAGAATCAACGATGCGCCTTTTAGCCAGTCAGGAGGGTATCTTCTGTGGTGTAAGCTCAGGAGGGGCTGTCGCTGGCGCTTTGCGCGTTGCAAAGGAGAACCCAGGAGCGGTGATTGTTGCAATTATTTGTGATAGAGGTGATCGTTATTTATCAACAGGCGTTTTTGGCTAACTTTACTAATACTCGTCACACTTCAAGTTGTAGCGTTGTTGACTGCGTTCATTCGCACTAGCCACATACTTGTGTATGCTCTTAGCGACTCGTTCACTTGTCGCTTAGCTACACCTTGAATTATTTAGAGTAAGAACATCGTCGAATGAATTAGCGTATTTTGGGTCTTCGGTCTTGGATTTTTGAATATAAAAAAACCGCCACATTATTGGTGGCGGTTTCAATAGAGAATATCACAGAAGATTATTTTTTAATCTGAATAATAACGGTTTCACCAACAGTAACTGGGCCTGTCATTTTGGTTAAACCTTGAATTTCATCCATATTAGAGATAACAACCGGTGTTAGAACTGATTTTGCTTTTTCTTCTAATACAGCCAAGTCAAACTCTAAAATAGTATCACCTACTTTTACTTGCTGACCTTCTTCAGCGATACGTTTAAACCCTTCACCTTTCAGTTCAACAGTGTCGATACCGAAGTGGACAAATAACTCGATACCGTTGTCAGACTCAATAGAGAAAGCATGGTTAGTCTCGAAAATTTTACCGATAGTACCATCAACTGGCGCAACAATTTTATTACCAGCAGGTTTGATAGCAATACCGTCACCTACGATTTTTTCAGCGAAAACAACATCAGGAACATCTTCGATATTGACGATTTCACCAGAAAGTGGTGCAACAATATCAATCGTGCCACTGCCTTTCTTTTCCTCTGAAACCAGTGATTTTAATTTATCAAACAGACCCATGAATCTTCTCCTAATTATTGTAGTTGGGACCGGGCTCTGGCTAATGTGATTAGCACAGTGTCTTTTCTTTAGTAAAAGTTTCTACTAAGTCCATCAATTCTTTTGCAGTTGGCTGAGCAAGTGCTTGCTCTGCTAGCGCTCTTGCATCATCGTAATTCGCGTTACGAATCACTTTTTTGATGCGAGGAATTGAAATAGCACTCATACTAAACTCATCTAATCCCATGCCGAGAAGGAGCAATGTTGCTCGTTCATCGCCAGCAAGTTCACCACACATTCCAGTCCATTTACCTTCAGCATGTGATGCATCAATGACCTGTTTTATCAGGTTGAGTACTGCAGGTGACATTGGATTATATAGATGAGATATCAGCTCATTTCCACGGTCTACAGCCAGAGTATATTGTGTTAGATCGTTAGTCCCAATACTAAAAAAGTCAACTTCTTTTGCCATATGACGAGCCATCACTGCTGCGGCTGGGGTTTCTACCATCACACCGACCTCAATAGATTCATCAAAAGCTTTCTTTTCTTCACGAAGCTGGCTTTTTAGTATTTCAAGTTCTGCTTTCAATGCACGGATCTCTTCAACAGAGATAATCATTGGAAACATAATACGTAGTTTACCAAAAGCAGATGCTCTTAAGATAGCACGTAATTGTGGATGAAGGATCTCTTTACGGTCAAGACAAATACGAATTGCACGCCAGCCTAAGAATGGGTTCTCTTCTTTTGGTAGGTTCATGTAAGGTAAGTCTTTATCACCACCAATATCCATAGTACGAATAATGACCGCAGGACTTCCTACTGCTTCGGCTACCGCTTTATAGGCTTGGAATTGTTCCTCTTCTGTTGGTAAAGAGTCTCTATCCATAAATAAAAATTCAGTACGATACAGACCAACACCTTCAGCACCGTTACGTTCAGCACCAGCAACATCTCGAACTGTACCAATATTAGCGCAAACTTCGACTTGATGCCCATCAAGCGTAATAGCAGGCAGGTCTTTGAGTTTTGCTAACTCTTCTTTTTCGTGCAGGTACTCGTCTTTGATAGCTTTTAATGTTTCGAGTTCCTCATCTGATGGATTAATAATGATTTTGTTATTAATCGCATCAAGAACAAGATAATCGTCTTTTTTAATGGTTTGTGTCGCATTAGATGTTCCCACGATAGCTGGAATTTCTAATGAACGAGCCATGATAGAGGTGTGAGATGTTCTGCCACCTAAGTCAGTGATAAAACCTAATACGTTGTCTAAGCTTAATTGAGCAGTTTCAGAAGGGGTAAGGTCTGTTGCAACTAAAATAACTTTTTCTGAGATAGCACTTAGATCGATAATTGGCATCTCTAAGATATTGCGCATTAAGCGTTTACCAATATCACGAACGTCAGCCGCACGCTCTTTTAGATATTCGTCATCTAACGCTTCTAATGCAGTTGCTTGATCTTCAATAACTGATTGAACAGCGGCTTCAGCGGTTTTTTTATCACTTTTGATGAGAGCAACAATTTCTTGTTCTAACTCTTCATCTTCTAGCAACATGATATGGCCTTCAAAGATTTCGGCTTTATCTGCACCAAGGTTCTTTTCAGCACGTTCTTTAATAATTTCTAGTTGTTGTGCAGATTTATTACGGCCGTCTTTAAAGCGTTCGATTTGATCCTCAATTTCATCACTTTGGATCTTACGTTGGCTAATAATGATTGGTTCTTCTTTGAGGAGAAGGGTCTGACCAAATGCGATACCGGGTGATGCTAAAATTCCTGAAATCATAATTTATCCTACGACTTGCTGGTGATAATCTTAAAAGAATAGGATTGCAAAATACTGTTGTTTTAAAATCATCATTGAAATTAACTCCCCTGAATAGTTTCAGGGGAATGAATACTGTGTTAATAATTAATCGCGAATTATTCTAATTCCGCCATTAATTTTACCAATGCTTCAACGGCTTGTTTTTCATCTTCGCCTTCAGCAGAGATAGTCACAACAGTACCTTGAGTTAAGCCTAAAGTTTGTAATTTGAAAAGGCTCTTAGCGCTGGCAGATTTACCGCTAGAGGTAAGCGTGATATCAGAAGAAAATGTTTTGGCTTCTTTTACAAATTGTGCCGCAGGACGAGTATGTAAGCCGTTTGGTGCTGTAATAGTAACTTCTTGCTGGTACATAGGATATTTTCCTTTTATAACTCAATTGTTCACATTAAGTCAGGACTTAGTAAGTGTAGATGAATTTGTCCTGCTTTGCGTAGCAATATCAGATAATATTAAGTCGTAAAGCGTCATCTGATAAAAATAGTGTTCAGAAAGATAAAAGAGTTCGTTTTCTCATCTCGGTTATTTTCTGATTAATTTCGACCTTCGAAATAATTAATTGATTAAATACTAAACTCAAAGAAATAAATCACCTGTCTGGATGACAAACTTTGATCTCTACCACAAAAAAAGCACCATTAAGGTGCTTTTTTAATAAATATTTTACAATTGAGTGACGCGATTTAGCTGTCAGAAATGTCAGCAAAAAGTGGTGTACTTAAATAACGTTCACCTGAAGAAGGTAAAATAACTACAATTTCTTTATTTGCAAATTCAGGCTCTTTTGCAAGTTTTACTGCTGCCGCAATAGCCGCGCCTGAAGAAATCCCTGCGAGAATACCTTCTTTAGTCATCAGTTCACGAGCAGTGTCAAAGGCTTCGTCGTTAGTGATTTGAATAACACGATCCAGTAACGATAAATCTAGGTTTTCAGGAATAAAGCCTGCTCCGATGCCTTGAATTTTATGTGGGCCAGGTTTAATTTCTTCACCCGCTAGAGCTTGAGTTATAACAGGGGAATCTGCTGGTTCAACAGCAACCATTGTTACTGCTTTACCTTGTGTCTTTTTCAAATAGCGACCAATACCTGTAATTGTGCCACCAGTGCCGACGCCAGCAATAACAGCACCTACTTCCCCATCAGTATCATTCCAGATTTCAGGGCCTGTGGTTTTTTCATGAATTTCAGGGTTAGCTGGATTACTAAATTGTTGTAGTAAAAGGTAACGCTTAGGATCACTATCGCGAATTTCATTGGCCTTATCAATGGCACCTTTCATGCCTTTTGCGCCTTCAGTCAGCACTAAATTAGCACCTAATGCTTTGAGTAATTTACGACGTTCTACACTCATGGTATCTGGCATCGTCAGTGTGAGTTTATAGCCACGAGCCGCTGCAACATAAGCCAGAGCAATCCCTGTATTACCACTGGTTGGTTCTACAAGTTCAACACCTTCTTTAAGAATGCCTTTCTTTTCTGCATCCCAAATCATGTTGGCACCGATACGGCATTTTACACTGAAGCTTGGGTTACGTGATTCCACTTTAGCCAGAATGTTGCCATTTCCGAAATGCTTTAAGCGAATTAAAGGTGTGTGCCCAATAGTTTGCGAGTTGTCTTCGAAAGTCTTGCTCATTTTTATCCTCGGTACATGATTTTTATAAGGTCAGATGAAATTACCATACGCCATCAAGCTAAAGATGGAAATAAACTTTATGAATATACTTATAACTTTTTATCTTTTTATTCCAAAAGGTTCTAATCAAGAGTCAGTGAGACAATTCACAAATTAATAAATCAAGAGATGTACAGTATATTGATGGCTGATAATCTATTTTTTAACCACATTTACTGTAGATACAGGGGTCATAATGGAAACCATTGAAGAGTTGATTAGTGTGCTTGAACTCGCCGTGCCTGAATTAGATGCGCAAGCTTTGCGTGAAAATTTACCTGAGTCAGATGCTCAAGAAGATGTTCTTAATTGGCTATATGAATCGCTCTCAGCTCAAGGATTAATGGACTATGTGGAGTGGACAGAATACTTTGGTGATATTCCTGATCTTAAATCATTAGAGCATATCTCTTTGCCTGAATCACCGAGTGCGTTGATTTTATCTCAAATTGAAAATATTGATTGAGATGAAGTGAGTGTAGATCCTTATATGTTGCCTTATGAACTACCTTATTTGGAATATATTAACCACTTTTTAACAGAAAAAGGGTTACGATTGGTCGATCTCACTTCGTTTGAAAATGCTTATATTCTCTGCATTCGAGATGATGAAGAGATTATTGAAAAACTAGATAGCGCATTAAATATCTTTGAGATGGGGATTAATGAGCGTGAACCGATGGATAGGGAAGAAACCAAAGATTATATTCGTTCATTAATTGAGTAGTTTGGTTAATAACAAAGTAAGCCAAATCATGCTACTGAAAACGTATAAAATAAAACCCCGCCTAAATAAAACGGGGTTTTTTGTATTTATCGAGATGTTGCCAAATTAGTTAGGCTTACCACTGCCCATCTTGCACATGCTGTTTACGATAACGATCGCACCACATTGCGGTTGCTCCACAAATTGCAACGGGCATGATGACTAAATTTAGAATAGGGATCATGGTAAAAATATTAATAACCATACCAAATTGAAGGTTATTCCATTTATCCTGTTTAAGCGAAGATTTCATCGCTGCAAATGAAATTTTATGATTATCAAATGGAAAGTCATTGTATTGAATTGCCATCATCCAAGCACCAAAAGCAAACCATAAAATAGGGGCTACGGTTTGTCCGATAGCAGGAATAAAATAGAGTAATAACAAGACAATCGCGCGAGGTAAATAATAAGCTATTTTAGTTAGCTCACGTTTTAAAATACGCGGAACATCTTTCAATATACCTGTAACACCTGTATCTGGTGGGGCAATGCCAGTTATTTGGCCTTCTAATTTTTCAGCCAATAATCCATTAAACGGAGAAGCAATAATATTGGCTAAGGTACTAAAGAAATAAGTAAACACTAATAAGATAAAAATAACGGATAATGGCCAGATTAAATAACTTAACCACTGTAACCAATCAGGCACTTTTTCCATCATCCAATTAACCATGCCACCAATTTGACCATATAACCACCAAAAGGCGCTTCCGAGAATAATAATATTGGCTAGTAGGGGTAAGATAACAAAACGTTTCAGCCCTTTGCGTGTAATTAAACGCCAACCAAGAGCAAAATAATGAAATCCATTTAAATTTTTATTCGTTTCTGTCAAATTTGTCATACTTCCTATTCTCTCCAATGAGGGCAAGCTAGTATCATATAGGGAGATAATCAGCCTTACTAGTCATGAATTGTCTAAAAAATGTGCATAAGAGATTGATGTGTGTATCTTTGTGACAAGAAAATTAAGTATTGGCTTGCACTTATGAGCATTGGCAAATACTCTTAGTAAAAAGTAATATTTGCCAACGTGGCTATTAAACCTCAAGACAACAGAGATAGAAATGATGCAGCAAAATTTGCGTCTGATATTAATCGTTGTTGGTGCGATTTTAATCATAGCTTTGTTATTACACGGCTTATGGATTGGTCGAAAAGAGCGTTCTAAGCTTTTCCGTAATCGCCCAGTAAAACGTCAGAAACAGAATTATCAGTCAGATGAGAACGATGACGAACCACAATACGCTGAGGTTAGTCATCAAACATCAACTTTATCCTCTACTGAAAAGCGGGAGAGTGAGCCACCGATAAAATCGGCGCCTCTACATGAACCTGAGATTTCAGTGGTAGATAGTGATCCATTAATGTCTGAAACCCAAACAAAAGGGAACTCTCACGATACTTCATTACAGCAAGAGCCCACTCTTGGTGTTTTTGATGTTATTGAAAAAGAGCCTGCACCTATTGTTAGAGATGAGCCCAAACAAGCTCCTGCGGTTGATGTTGCGAGTGAAATAAAATCACACGTTAATACAGAAAACCCATCCGCAGGCTTTGAGCCTTCAATTTCAGAGACAGCGGCTCATGTGACTCCTGTTGAACCTGAGGTTTCGCATCATGCTCCTGCTGAAGAGTCAATAGTAGAATCAGCTCCGCAAGCATCAGAAGCAGAGAAAGAGCTGGTTATTGTTCTAAACGTAAGTGCACATCATGGTCAAATGCTGGATGGTGAAGTGTTAATGCAAAGTATCATTCAAGCTGGATTCCAGTTTGGTGAAATGAATATTTTCCATCGTCATCTTAATCCAACAGCTAATGGGCCTGTGTTGTTTAGTTTAGCGAATATGGTGAAACCGGGAACATTTAACATTGATACAATGGCGGAATTGACGACACCTGGTGTATCAATGTTTATGATGGTGCCATCTTATGGTGATGCTAACCAAAACTTTAAATTGATGTTACTTACAGCTCAACGTATCGCATCTGATGTAGGTGGTGTTGTGCTGGATGATGAACGTAAACTCTTAACGCCACAAAAAATTGAGCTTTATAAATCTAGAATTCGCAGGACGTTGGATCTAAATCAATAGCTTTATACTCGTCATACTTCAAGTTGCAGCGTTGTTGACTACGTTCATTCGCACTAGTCACATACTGATGTATGCTCCTAGCGATTCATTTACTTGTCGCCTAGCTGCACTTCGAATTATTTAGAGTATATATCTGTAAAAATACCCCCGCTTGCGGGGGTTTTTCTTCTTTGGTGATAATCATGAATAAAAACACTCAACAAAAAATTGATAAACTTCGCGTTACTCTACGTCACCATGAATATCTCTATCATGTCATGGATGCTCCTGAAATACCTGATGCTGAATACGATCGCTTAATGAATGAGCTAAAAGCATTAGAAGCTGAATATCCCGAATTAATTACCTCTGATTCGCCTACACAGCGAGTTGGTGCCTTACCTCTAACGGCATTTGAGCAAGTGAGACATGAAATTCCGATGCTCTCCTTAGATAATGCTTTTGATGAAACGAGCTATCTGGCTTTTGATAAGCGCTTACGTGAGCGTTTGAAAAATAGTGAAGAGATCACTTTCTGCTGTGAATTAAAATTAGATGGATTGGCAGTCAGTTTACTTTATGAAAATGGAATATTAGTGCAAGCTGCAACGCGTGGTGATGGTACAACAGGGGAAAATATCACTGAGAATGTGAGAACGATAAAAGCCATTCCACTACGCTTATATGGCGAAAATATTCCTGCTCGTATTGAAATTCGTGGTGAAGTCTTTATGAATGAAAAAGGGTTTGAATATTTAAATGAGGAAGCTCGTCGCACAGGTGGAAAAGTTTTTGCTAACCCTCGTAATGCTGCTGCTGGATCATTAAGACAGCTCGATCCCCGAATTACAGCAAAACGTCCATTAACCTTTTTCTGTTATGGTGTTGGGGTACTCGAAGGTGGAGAATTACCAACAAGCCACTATGCGCGTCTACAACAATTTAAAAAATGGGGATTGCCCGTTAGTGACGCTGTAAAACTTTGCACAGGTAGCAAGGCAGTACTTGATTTTTATCACCACGTAGAAGAGGTTCGCCCTAATTTAGGTTTTGATATTGATGGTGTTGTTATCAAAGTTGATGATATTGCACTGCAAGAAGAGCTCGGTTTTGTATCAAGAGCGCCACGTTGGGCCATTGCTTATAAATTCCAAGCTCAAGAGCAAATGACAATCATTAAAGATGTTGAATTCCAAGTAGGGCGCACTGGTGCTATTACACCTGTTGCACGTTTAGAACCTGTTCAAGTTGCAGGTGTTGTCGTGAGTAATGCAACATTACACAATGCTGATGAAATTGAACGCTTAGGGATACGCATTGGTGATACGGTAGTTATTCGCCGAGCAGGTGATGTTATTCCTCAGGTTGTTAGTGTGATTGAAGAAAAGCGCCCTAATGATGCTCAAGAAATTGTCTTTCCGACACATTGTCCGATTTGTGATTCTGATGTTGAGCGTATTGAAGGTGAGGCAGTTGCTCGCTGTACAGGTGGCTTAATTTGTGGAGCGCAACGTAAAGAAGCGCTTAAACATTTTGTTTCACGTCGAGCTATGGATGTGGATGGAATGGGCGATAAAATTATCGACCAACTGGTTGAGAAAGAATATGTCAAAACGCCAGCGGATCTGTTTCGTTTAGATGAAAAAATCCTATCGGGTTTAGAGCGAATGGGTGAAAAATCAGCTAAAAAATTGATCACTGCTTTAGACAAGGCTAAATCGACGACATTTGCGCGTTTTATTTATGCTCTTGGTATTCGTGAAGTTGGTGAAGCAACTGCAAGTGGATTGACAACACATTTCTCAACTCTTGATGCATTACGAAATGCGGATGTTGAAGCGCTAAAATTAGTCCCCGATGTGGGGGATGTCGTGGCTAAACATGTCGTTAATTTCTTCCAAGAGGAACACAATCGAACGGTTATTGATCAATTGATCAATGATGCTGGTATTACTTGGCAAGCACCTATTATTGTGACTCATGAAGTGGGTGAAAATCCTTTTGCAGGTAAAACCGTCGTGTTAACTGGCTCACTTTCACAGTTAACCCGTGATGAAGCAAAAGATAGATTAGTCGCGTTAGGTGCAAAAGTGAGTGGAAGTGTTTCTAAAAAAACTGATATGGTGATTGCGGGTGAAGCAGCTGGCTCTAAGTTAGTGAAAGCTAATGAATTAGGGATAACTGTTATCGATGAAGATGAGATGATACGATTACTTGAACAATCGAAATAATCATTCTATTATTTAATAAATGCTACTGGGAAACCGTCCTAGTAGCATTTTTCACTTAAGCTAAATTTACATTTAATGTTCTTTAAGTAACTTTAAAAGTGTGATCAACCTATCTTATTTAACAATTAGTGTGTATGTGGTTTCATGGTATTGTGACAAAAATCACATCCTAATGTTACGCGTTACATAAAATGCTCTACAAGATTTATTTTTATTTTTGGAGCATGCATGTCTTCTATCATTCACTTCGTTTTAGCACTCGCCGTTATTGGCGCATTAGCATTCGTTGCGAGTAACAACCGCAAAGGGATCCGTCTGCGTTATATTGTGCAGTTATTAGTTATTGAAATCGCATTAGCATGGTTCTTCCTCAACTCTGATGTTGGTGAAGGTTTTGTTCGTGGATTCGCTGGATTATTTGATCACTTATTAGGTTATGCCGCACAAGGTACTGAGTTTGTATTCGGTGGCATGATGAAAGGTGGCTTAGCATTCTTCTTCCTGAATGTTTTATGTCCAATTATCTTTATTTCTGCATTAATTGGTATTCTCCAACATATCAAAGTATTACCTTTCGTGATCCGTATTATCGGTACAGTGCTTTCTAAAGTGAACGGTATGGGGAAACTGGAATCATTCAACGCAGTGAGCTCACTGGTTCTCGGTCAATCAGAGAACTTTATTGCCTATAAAGATGTATTAGGCAAAATGTCTCAGCGTCGTATGTACACAATGGCGGCAACAGCAATGTCGACAGTATCAATGTCGATTGTTGGTGCATACATGACAATGTTAGAGCCAAAATATGTCGTTGCTGCTCTAGTACTGAATATGTTCAGTACTTTTATCGTCCTTTCTGTGATTAACCCATACTCTGTTGAAAATGAAGAAGACATCCAAATGGGGAATCTGCATGAAGGCCAAAGCTTCTTTGAAATGTTAGGTGAATACATCTTAGCTGGTTTCAAAGTTGCATTAATCGTTGCTGCAATGCTGATTGGTTTTATTGCATTAATCGCTGCAGTAAATGCGATTTTCAGTATGATTTTTGGTATTAGTTTCCAAGATTGCTTAGGCTATGTTTTCTATCCATTAGCATGGGTTATTGGTGTTCCAGAGCAAGATGCATTACGTGTTGGTAGTGTTATGGCAACTAAACTGGTGTCTAACGAATTTGTTGCAATGGGTAGCTTACAAGATATTGCGGCTGAAATTTCACCACGTTCTGTTGGTATCTTATCTGTATTCTTAGTTTCATTTGCTAACTTCTCTTCAATCGGGATTGTTGCAGGTGCGATTAAAGGTTTAAACGAAGTACAAGGAAACGTTGTTTCTCGTTTCGGTTTAAAATTACTGTTTGGTTCTACATTAGTAAGCTTTTTATCCGCAGCTATCGCAGGTCTGTTTGTTTAATCTCGAAAGATAAAATAGATAGGTAGCATGTGAATAAAATAACAATGTAAACTGCATCACTTGTTAAGCAAGTAATAGAAAATTAAGCAGTACCTTTTGGTACTGCTTTTTTTATCATTAAATTACCCTATAATTAACTCCATTCCTTCGATGACAATGTGGTAGAGAACATGTTAGAGAAACAGCACCTTATCGATATAGCAAACACACAAATGCCATTTGGCAAGTACAAAGGGCGTATGCTGGTTGATTTACCGGAAGAGTATTTATTGTGGTTTGCAAAGAAAGGCGAGTTTCCTGAAGGTAAGCTTGGTCAACTAATGGAGATGACCTTAGTAATTAAGATTGAAGGTTTAGAAGGGTTATTAAAGCCATTAAAGCGGTAATGTTAATTATTATCTATACCTGATTTTTCAGGTGTTAATGCATTAATAATTTTCTGACTTAATTCAATAAATAATGTTTGTTCTCCGAGCGTTAAACATTCACTTATTTTTTCTGCATTTTGTTTTCGACCTAATGCTGCTCTTGCTAAAAAAGCGCGCCCCTCATCAGTTAAATGGGTAATAAATTCACGCTTATCTTTTTCAGAACGATTTTGTGCAATAAATCCTAAGGATTTTAATCCCCGCATAAATTTCGACAAATTTTGCCTTGAAATAGCTAAAGAATCACTCAATTGAGAAGGGGTTAAGTCACCTCGTAAGCGTAATAATTCTAAAATATCATATTGACTCCACGTGACTTGCTCTGGGGTATAACGAGTTCGCTGTGCGACTAATGTACATTGTAATAATGACAATGCATTTTCTAATTCACACTTTTCCATAGCTACGCCACCTCATGAATAATATTAACTAAAGTTAATATTATCAGGTCATTCACTGCGAATAAACTTTATATTGATTAACCAAAGTTAATCAAATAGAATGATTATATAGTTAACTTTAGTTAACTACTTTTGGGGCATCTGATAAAATGCGATGCCATTGTTAAGAGGTAAAGTCGAAATGATGGACTACTTTAAAAATAAAGTGATTTTAGTTACAGGTGCAAGTACAGGTGTAGGTGAAGGTATTGCACAATTACTATTTCAACGTGGTGCAACGGTTTTTATTACAGGTCGGCATTTAGAGGAAATAACAAAAACAGCACAGTCAATTGATATAACAGGCAAGAAAGTCATTGCTTTACAGGCTGATATGACTTCTTTTTCTCAAGTTGAAGAAATGATTGAAACTATTATTGCTCAAGTGGGAGCATTACATGGCTTGGTTAATAATGCAGGGATCACGGGGCCTCACAATACATCTATCGTGGATTATGAGATTGAAGATTGGAAATCAGTAATTGATACAGATATCAATGGCGTATTTTATGGGTTGAAATATGGCATACCGGCAATATTAAAAAGTGGTGGCGGAAGTATTGTGAACCTTTCTTCATCTAATGGTATTGTGGGAATTGCGGGTATTTCAGCATATACAGCGGCTAAACACGCCGTGTTAGGGATCACTCGTTCAGCTGCGCTTGAGTTCGCAGACAAAGGAATTAGGATCAATGCCATTGGGCCTGGGTATGTTGATACACCAAGGATGCAGTTGTTACCAGATGAAGTACGTGAATGGATGGCGAATACACATCCAATGAAAAGGATGGCAACCAGAGAAGAAGTTGCTAAAACGGTTGCTTTTTTACTTTCAGATGAGAGCAGTTTCTCAACAGGGGCATTTTATGCCATTGATGGTGGTTACACTGCACAATAGAAATAAATAAAGTGAGAAAATAAAAAATCCCGAAGATTTCTCTTCAGGATCTTAAAATTCTGGTGGAGCTAAACGGGATCGAACCGTTGACCTCTTGCATGCCATGCAAGCGCTCTCCCAACTGAGCTATAACCCCACATATTGGATTGTTCTAGAAGTATATTGGTGGAGCTAAGCGGGATCGAACCGCTGACCTCTTGCATGCCATGCAAGCGCTCTCCCAACTGAGCTATAGCCCCAACATACTGGAACGGGCTTGATAATAGGCAACAAGCACAATACTGTCAATCAGTTAATCTCACATTATTTATTGATTGCTGAAAAAGAGTACAAAAAAAAGATACATTCCTTATTTTAGGGATGTATCTTTCTTGATAAGCAAGATTAACGAGTAAATTAAGCTTGGTTTTCTCTTTCAGTAATAAAGTCTAATGCTTTATTAATACGTGCAACGCTACGAGTTTTTCCAATCGCGTGAACGGTAACATCTAATCCTGGAGATTGGCCTGCACCAGTTACAGCAACACGTAATGGCATACCTACTTTACCCATACCTACTTCTAATTCATCAGCAGTATCTTGAATAGCTTGGTGAATATTTTCAGCTGTCCAGTCTGTAATTGCTGATAATTTATCGCGAACAACTTCTAATGGTTGACGAGCAACTGGGCGTAAATGTTTTTTCGCTGCTGTTTCTTCAAAGGTTTCGAAATCAACATAGAAGTAATGGCAACTTTCAGCCATCTCTTTTAATGTTTTGCAACGTTCACCTAATAATTTGATCAACTCAACTAATGATGGACCATTACTAGTATCGATATTTTGTTGTTTGATATGCCAATCTAAATGAACTGCGACTTTCTCTGCTGGCAGTGTATTGATGTAGTGATGGTTTAACCAGAGTAGTTTATCAGTATTAAATGCGCTTGCTGATTTACTGATAGCTTCTAAAGTAAAGTGTTCAATCATTTCATCAATAGTAAAGATCTCTTGGTCGCCATGAGACCAACCTAAACGCACTAAGTAGTTTAATAGTGCTTCTGGTAAATATCCTTCATCACGATATTGCATTACGCTGACAGCGTTATAACGTTTAGATAATTTTTTACCATCATCACCTAAAATCATTGATACGTGAGCATATTCAGGTACAGGCGCACCTAATGCTTTGAGAATATTGATTTGGCGAGGAGTGTTGTTGATATGATCTTCACCACGAATAACGTGAGTGATTTCCATGTCCCAGTCATCAATAACAACACAGAAGTTATAAGTTGGAGAACCATCAGTACGACGAATAATCAGATCATCAAGCTCATGGTTACTAAATTCAATTGGGCCACGAATTTTGTCATCAAAAATAACAGAACCTTCTTGTGGGTTTAAGAAACGCACAACATGAGGCTCATCAGCAGTGTGATTATGGTTACCACCACGGCAACAACCATCGTAACGCGGTTTTTCACCTTTTGCCATTTGATCTTCGCGGAGTTGTTCTAAGCGCTCTTTAGAGCAATAACAACGGTATGCAGTACCCGCAGATAACATTTGATCAATCACTTGGTTATAGCGATCGAAACGTTTAGTCTGATAATAAGGACCTTCATCCCAATTCAGATTTAACCAATTCATACCGTCCATGATTGCATCGATGGCTGGCTGTGTAGAACGTTTTAAGTCGGTATCTTCTATACGCAGTACAAATTCGCCCTTATTGTGACGGCTATATAACCAGGAATAAAGTGCGGTACGCGCACCACCAACATGTAGATAGCCAGTAGGACTTGGTGCAAAACGGGTTTTTATTTTACTCATTGGGATTGCCTTTGTACGTCTTACTTAATAGATAAGTAATCGTGATTATCAAAAAAACGAAATGGTTATCTTATTTTATCACTGGATGTTAATTCCTCAATGGCATTAAGCCTTTAACAGAGATAAAATTTTCAAATTGATGATTTTTTGTTTGACGAAGAGTATCCGTAGGATTATTTTGGTTAATTGCTGTGTCACTTATGGTGCTAAAAAAAGCATCTTGACTAAAAATAAAACGAACGATCATTTTCACAATAAAAAACTGATAAAAATCGTTGACTCATAGCGCAGTATCCCTATAATGCACCCCATCACGACGGGCGGTTAGCTCAGTTGGTAGAGCATCTCCCTTACAAGGAGGAGGTCGTTGGTTCGAGCCCAATACCGCCCACCACTATTTTCGACGGGAGCGTTGTATGATTTAGTGTGATTGGGCGGTTAGCTCAGTTGGTAGAGCATCTCCCTTACAAGGAGGAGGTCGTTGGTTCGAGCCCAATACCGCCCACCATTATTTTCGTCGTGATAGTTGTATGATTTAGTGTGATTGGGCGGTTAGCTCAGTTGGTAGAGCATCTCCCTTACAAGGAGGAGGTCGTTGGTTCGAGCCCAATACCGCCCACCATTATTTTCGTCGTGATAGTTGTATGATTTAGTGTGATTAGGCGGTTAGCTCAGTTGGCAGCGCATCTCCCTTACAAGGAGGCGGTCGTTGCTTCGAGCCCAATACCGCCCACCCCTTACACTAAAGCGTGGTAGTGAGAATTTAGTCATTATGAAGTGGGCGGTTAGCTCAGTTGGTAGAGCATCTCCCTTACAAGGAGGAGGTCGTTGGTTCGAGCCCAATACCGCCCACCAATTACACTAAAGCGTGGTAGTGAGAATTTAGTCATTATGAAGTGGGCGGTTAGCTCAGTTGGTAGAGCATCTCCCTTACAAGGAGGAGGTCGTTGGTTCGAGCCCAATACCGCCCACCACTTCATCCGGTTATTTCGCGCAATATCACACAGTTAGGTATGGGTCGTTAGCTCAGTCGGTAGAGCAGTTGACTTTTAATCAATTGGTCGGGCGTTCGAATCGCCCACGACCCACCATTCCTAAAAATACAACATAAAGTAGTGAACATTGTGACGGGTCGTTAGCTCAGTCGGTAGAGCAGTTGACTTTTAATCAATTGGTCGGGCGTTCGAATCGCCCACGACCCACCATTCACAAAATCACTTACAAATTTACGCAAAAATTATTAAATGGGTCGTTAGCTCAGTCGGTAGAGCAGTTGACTTTTAATCAATTGGTCGGGCGTTCGAATCGCCCACGACCCACCATTCACCAAATCACTTACAAATTTACGCAAAAATTATTACATGGGTCGTTAGCTCAGTCGGTAGAGCAGTTGCCTTTTAATCAATTGGTCGGGCGTTCGAATCGCCCACGACCCACCATTCACCAAATCACTTACAAATTTACGCAAAAATTATTACATGGGTCGTTAGCTCAGTCGGTAGAGCAGTTGACTTTTAATCAATTGGTCGGGCGTTCGAATCGCCCACGACCCACCATTTAATAGTTCAGCGGGCGGTTAGCTCAGTTGGTAGAGCATCTCCCTTACAAGGAGGAGGTCGTTGGTTCGAGCCCAATACCGCCCACCACTTCTTTTTATACCTTCTTCTTTATTTTCCTCACGTTTCTCTAAGATAATCGATAAAAGCCATTTAGTTTTTAATAACTGTATGATGAAATCTAGTTANTTTTATACCTTCTTCTTTATTTTCCTCACGTTTCTCTAAGATAATCGATAAAAGCCATTTAGTTTTTAATAACTGTATGATGAAATCTAGTTATACTTTTAAACCTTAATTTTCTCTCTCTGTGTCTGCTGCCTTATTACTTTGCTGACCGTCTTATCATGACTGTGTATTCCTACACGTGTATGCTTTCCTCCTCCTTATATTGAGCTCATTCCTTTATACCAAAGCAATACTTAGCTACTGCTCTTGTTTCTTTTGATCTATGAGTTACTAAGATTGTTTTAACTTGTTATTGCATTGTGCTTTCTGTGAAAAGAGAGCATAAGCCGGATTCTTTATTATTGCTTTTTTATCCAATCATGTTTTTAACATTTAAATTGGAGCGCTTAAAAAGAAGTTATTCTTTTATTGTTAAGTTAATCATTTTAGATCAGAGAGTTAACTCAGTAGAAGATATGTATTTATTTTTGAGTAGAGAACAAATTTTGAACTGAAAATATAAAAATAATGACTCTAATTGAAAAAGAAATATCTACTCCTTTTTAGTGTAAATATAGGTTTTTCCAGTTTATTCGTAAAATTAAACAACCTTAAATACACTGTTATCAATTATTTGAGCATTTTTTATGAGCAATATCTCTCATAAAATGAGTAAGTTAAAACATTTTAAGTCATCATATGAAAAATATGTGGTACACCTTTTTTAGGGAAAAGTTCAGAAGATGAAAAGACAAAAATTGGGTTTTATAGTTAATCTTTCTTACTTTTTATAACTCATTGAATGGCACTACCAAAAAGAAAGATTAATTATAATGATATTTTATCTTCTTTTTTAAAGATACGACAGAATGAGAGAGTTTACTTAACGTTTTAATTTAAAAGAGATTAGATTTAAAGTTTGATGTTTATCAATGTTTACATCATAATGCGCTGGATTATATATGATATAAAGCAAAAATCGCTTATTCCATCAGTAATTGATTTGTCCTAGAGTGGTTAATTTCATTTTTTACGAAAAATGGAGAAATTTGTGCATTTAGCAGGAATATAAATTATATAAAAATATTAATGTTTATTTTAGTCTAAGAATAACTCTTATATGGAATAGGTATAATTACTTAGGATATGAAATGGTTGATTTTTGTTTTTTTTTAACAAAATTAGATCATGCTAAAACTGATATTTAATAGTTCATTCCCTTGATGATTTGACTTAAGGTGTGATGATTATTCTTTTTTTGCAATGTACAAAATGTGTGTATTTGAGTGAACAAGAAAGAATAATATTGTGTCGTCATAACAAGAGCGGTTTTTATGATAATAAGTATGCTCTTCGAATAACTTACTGATAAAACAAAATATTTATATTAACACTCGATTTTTTTCTATTTCATAAAAAAGATTTTCAATCTAATTGAAAATTAAAATAAGTTATTCATTAATAAAAATTCAAAAAAAATGAGTAATTAGATCTATTCTTTATTTATTATAGTGTAATAAGGAATTGAGGAGCATGAAATATATTTAGCTGAAAGAGTAAGTGTTTATGCTTATATAAATTAATTAACAAATGTTTAAAATGTGATTTATATCTATATTTTAATGTAAATCTCGTAACCTAATGATATTAAAGTGTAATATTGATTTTTTATAAACTTATCAGATTTCATTGATATTACTTAAGCTATTTAATAAAAATAAAAAAATCGTTACCTTTATGAGGTTAATTTATAATTTTAAATAAATTAGACTGACATAACTTGATTTATTTTTACACAATACCAATAATCATACTTTAAATTAATATAATTATAGATAATAATTCTAACTAATGAGTAAAATTTAAGAAAAAAAAAGCGTGATTTTATAAGTAAAATATTTTAACTACATGAAAATAAAGATAATATACCATTATCCTAAGTATTATTTACTAGTATGAGTAAATCATCTCACCTGTACTGTCTTTTTTTGACTGGTTGAAAGTGTTTAAATGCGTAGTATATTATTTACATATGATAAGTCATGTTTTGAATTGTAATATTTCTTATCTACTAAAAATAATATTTTATTAAAACAAAAAGGTGTCATCAATAATATATGTTTTTATATATTATTGCGCAGGAACACACCATTATAAATTAGATATCAATCAAAGTGAAAAGCGAGAACAATATTATGAGTAGCAAGTATCCAGTCGCTTATGCAGTTGGACAAAAAATTAAGTCATTAAGAAAATCTCAAGGTTATACTGTATTTCAGTTAGCAAAAGAGATTGATATTAGTGAACAACAGTTATTTCGTTATGAGCGTGGTGTAAACCGTATTGATATTGATTGCTTAGTTAGAGTACTTGAAGTACTAGGCGTTAATATTGGTAGCTTCTTTGAAGAAGTAACAGCTGGAATGTCTCAAGAAACTGAGCGTAATGAACAACATATTCCAGCTCATTTCGATAGCAAGGCTCTTTCTATTTTCTAATAATATTCTTAAATTAGAAAGCAACTCATTTTAGAATAGCTAATTTGAGTAAGATAATTCTTATATAAGTGTTTCTCTTTAGTTAGTTAATAATAAGAATTTTCTTAATGAATAAATAAAGCCTCTATATGAATTAAATGCCCTTATTAGGGCATTTTACGTTTATAGAGATAAATGTTTTTAATTTTCACAAAAAAAAGAATAAATTTATTGCAAATGAACTGAAATCTTTATGTTTAGAGAAATATATTATCATATTTATTTGTATGAGAAAAAAACAGCTAATTAATGCTTGTTTAGAATAAGCATCTCATAAAATTACCTCTTATATAACCCACCACTACTTTACTTCCTGATAACATTTTTAAAGCTATTAAACGTATAACTTATGTTTTTCACACCAATAAATTTAAAAAGAGTCCATTTAATATGATAAATGCAAAATATAGGTATTGCTGAAAATAGGTTATCAGATCAAAAGTCAAGTATTATCATTAAATGACTATTTATGATAATGGTAGTTAATATCATATCAGGATGGATTATTGTTTCCTTTTGTTCATGATGAAAAGGTAGTAACAATGAGTCTTTGAGCTATTTAAGAATATGTTTTAATTGCTGGTCGGTGTGGGGATATTAAAAATGCTTTATAGATCTGTTAGGTCTATTTAGAGAGAGCAATATGTTTTGCTTGTTCTGGATATAAAACATTTGTTACTCATAAAAATGGTAAGATCTCTTCTGTAGTGTTACGACATAGCCAACTTCAGCCTTTACGATTTGTATAAACTCGGTTTTTATGAATCGCAGTAATAGATAGCCATTTAGGCATATTTTTTAGCGCTGTGATTTGTGCATTAGATAGTTTTCTTGTTACAAAAAAAGTTATGAAATTCTGAATTAGGATAAAAAAATGCCCGTTTAAACGGGCATTTTAGGAAATAAAACGTAACAGAAGGGATATTGAGAAATTAATGTTCTGTTTTTTCTGCTACGGAACCATGATCATCATGTTTCTGATGACGATGATGACCATCGATCATGCTACGGAATGTTTGAGTAAACGTATCACCCAGTGTACATAAGTAGAAGTGTGCACAAATAAACATTAATGCCACGATCCCTAATACTAAGTGCGCTTTTAGCATCCAATAACCTTCACCAAGTACTTCAGGATATAAACATAATAATCCAGTAATAAGTAACAGTGGTACTAAACCAAACATCACACCTAAGTAAGCGAGCTGTTGAAGTGGATTAAATTTATCAGTTTCTGTGGCCGCGAAAGGATGTGGTTCGCCTTTCATTATACCGTAAAGATAAAAGCGGGCTTGTTTGATACAACGACCAATTAATCCGTTAAATCTTACTTTGTAATGTACGCCGTTACTGGTCGTTAGATTGATAAGAATAAAACCAATCCAGAATGCGATAAGAACAAAACCACAGATCTTATGTAACAGCACCATTGATGTAACATTACCAATAGAGAAATGCCCTAAAAAGCCACTTAATAGCAATAGGATAAACAGTAAAGCATTACCCCAGTGCCAAAAACGAATTGCTTTAGAGTATAAATAAACACGCTCTTCTTCATAGTGACCAGCGTGTTTTGGTGCAAGGGCGTAGCGTAGTAAGCCATGAATAACTAATACTGCTATCATAGCAACGATTAATAAACCAGCTGCCATTAACCATACAGGCCAATAATCTGGCGTATAATAGAGTTCTGCTCCCCAGATACTAGTCATGCTTTATCTCCCTGATGGATTTCTTTACGACGGAATAAACTTGGTTTTCCGACATTATCTAATTGGTATTGATAAACGGATTTTTGTTTGATCCAAGCCTGAATTTCAGGTGAGTCGATACGACCAAAAGCAAGTGCATCTGTTGGGCATACCGATACGCATGCAGGTAATCCCCCTTCAGCTAATCGAGTGTCAGAACAGAAGTTACACTTGTCTGCGATATGCGTTACTGGGTTGATATAACGAACATGGTAAGGACAAGCACCAACACAGTAATCACAGCCGATACACAACTCTTTTTTCACCTGAACGATACCGTTTTCATCAATGAAAGAAGCACCAGTAGGGCAAACAGAAACACAAGGCGCATCTTCACAGTGTTGGCAAGAAACACGGAAAAATTGGTAATGTGGATGGCCTGCTTCATCGTCATGAGGACCTTGTATTTGGACTTGAAGTCGGCTAAATCCTTCTGGAATGTCATTGATGACTTTACATGCAACAGTACAAGCTTGGCAGCCAATACAACGTTTCTCATCATGTAACATGACAAATTGTTTATCATTATTGTTCATCGTTATTTTTTTCCTTAAGCCCGACTAATTTTGACACCTGATGTATGCACATCAGTACCTGATACAGGGCTAATTTCATGATGTAATAAGTTGCCACAGTGAACGCCTGTTGTTGTCGCGGCTGTTTTCGCACCTGCTTTTGCACCTGATCCCATATAAACAAATACGGTGTCAGGGCGAATGCCTTCAGTGATCAAAGCATGTGCTTTTTCTTTACCAATACTGTTTTCTAGAATGATTTCATCACCATGTTTAATACCATGATTTTTAGCTGTTTCAGGGTGAAGCCAAACAGGGTTTTTCCACATTAATTCAGCTAATAATGGTACGTATTGTGTTGCACCATTAGTGTGAACGGCGACTTTTCCTTGGATAAAATAAAGCTCGTCTTTTTCTTTTAATGGGAAATTGTGGAAGCGTGGAATACCGTAGTTTTCTAAACGGCTTTCTAATTCTTCAGAGTAGATTTCAATTAAGCCACTTGGTGATTTAAATGACAGTGATTTTTCCATCATATTATTGCCATCTACATGCTTGATAGCATCAGGATATTGCTCAACAAAAGCTTTTACATAAGAAGGCTCACGCAAAAGTAATGGGATACCATAGGACAAATAGCCTTTTTTATGGATTTCCTTATACAGCGCTTCATCACCATTGACTTGATATAGCTGACGAACTCCCATATTTTCCCATGGGAAATATTGAGCTAGTCCCAGTTTTTTCCCTAATTCCATCCAAATTAACCAGCTTGGTTTTGTATCACCAATTGGTTCGACAACTTGTTGACGTAATGCATAAGCTGGGTTTAAACCTGAAACATCAGAAATCTCTTCATCGCGTTCTAAATAAGTTGTTTCAGGTAATAGATAATCGGCATAGGCGGCGCTTTCGCTTAAATAAACATCACAGCTAACAATTAAGTCTAATTTTTGTGCTGTTTTTTCTAGATCAGGGCGACAACTTACTGTTTGAAATGGGTTATGGCGAGACATAATCCATGCTCTGGTTTGATACGGCACACCGTTTAATGTTGAATCAATAATAGATTGAACGATACCACCACCTTTATTGATATATTTAAATTGAGGTGCAGTAGCATCAATACGTTTTGCTGTAATTTCAGGCATTCCCTTAACGCTCGGTTTAGCGAGTTCAGGTGCAACATTAATACCCGCAAGTTTATTGTATTTTGATGCTGCTTTTTTCTGATACATGCCACCTTCACGTTCAAAGTTACCGAGCAATGCATTGAAGGTGAAGATCATTCTGCGCATATTAATTTCTTCTTTATTAAAGGTTGCGCGGTGACCTGGCATAATCAGTGCGTGAGGTGCTTGAGCTGCAATCTCACGGGCAATACGAGCAATATCTTTAGCTGGAACATCAGAATGTGCTTGAGCCCATTCTGGAGTTGTATTTTGTAGAACTTCTTTTAATTGTGGAAAACCAACTGTAAATTTCTCAATGAAATCTTTATCGTAAAGATCTTCTTTAATTAATATATGGCACATTGCCATTAGAACAGGTAAATCCCCGCCTGGGCGGATCGCGTACCACTCATCAGCTTTACTTGAAACAACAGATAAACGAGGATCAAAACTTACTAATTTCGCACCGCGTTCTTGTGCTGTCATTAGTTCATGAGTTTCTGCAACTTCAATACCCTCATAAAGATTATGACCAAAAGAGAGAATATATTTTGAATTTGCGAGATCCATTTTAAGATCGCCACCCATCATAACGGATGCTGCAATAGCTTTACCTGCAGGGCATGTTGATGCGTGTGTAAACGTATTGGGTGAGCCAAATGCAGCCGCTAAATGGAAAAGATGAGAAGAGAGCGATCCAGATTTTGAGGAAAAAGAGATGCTTTCTGCGCCATAGTTTTGTTTTATGGCATTCATTTTTTCGGCGATTTCGCTATAAGCTTGTTCCCAACTTATCACTTCCCATTCACCCGCACCTCTTGGACCTTTGCGCTTCATAGGTTTGACAATACGGTTTGGGTCATTAACTAGGCTAACGCCACTTCCGCCTCTTGCACAAACTCGGCTACTTTGGTGTTCTGCATTTCTATTTCCTTGGATAAAAACAGTCTTATTGTTAACAACCTGAGCTTCTATTGGACAACGATAAGAACACATTTCACACAGACTAGGTGTTAATTTTGACTGACCCTTAAGAGAATCTACAGGATTAAATGCAAGCGCACCTGGTGGTAAACTACTCACGGTACAACCCACACATCCTATCCCCATCCCCTTAATGAAAGAACGACGACTAATACTCATATAACCTCCAGTTTCTTCTTATAGCTAAATATTATATACGGACGGTTAAATAAATATTTGAAGGCGTCTCCATTTTATTAATCCATAAGTGATGAGTTAGTTGTAAATAATAAATAATAGAGAATAAGAAGTTAATAAATATCACTAAATAAATTAATTAAAATAGACAAAATCAAATGATAATTATTTTCTTCTCTTGAATGCTATTATAAAGTTTTGGAGAAGGAATAGAGGTTTTTTATAGATATGGTAGCTATAAATTGTTCTTTTAAATTCACTGGCTTATGTTATTAATCTATTTTATTAAAGTGTATTTTAAATATATGATTAATAATAATTATAATTTGACAAAAAAGCCTATCGATATATATATTATTATATATCGAATTTTGTTCACATTGTAATTAATTTGTTATTTAAAAATCAGGATAAATAATACTTTTGATGCTATTTAAATTTAGTTTTTCTTAAATTATCTTCTTGTGAAAAATAGCTAACTTATTATTTTGATAATAAATAAAAATAAAATAGAAAAATAAATGAATGAGGTGTGGTACAAAAAACGTGCAGTTAAACATGATCAGACTGAGACTAAATATGAGACAGTTTATAAATTATTATTCATTATGTTTAAATATTAATTAATCATATTAATAGTTATGATACTGTGTCGTGATTGTCAAAATGAGATGTTTTTTGTTTTATGTGTCTTGATAGCATTAAAGCTAAGTGAAGGCGCGTAGGAAAAAATGGGGCGGAATGTTAAAAAATGGCGACTTATTGAATATTCAATGCCACCATTTTATATGTAGTCATTATTGTTTTTCGTTGTTTGTTACCTGTCTATTTTCTATATAAGAAGAAAGGATTTAAAACAACATGACAATTAAAACAAGGATCAGTAACAGAGGGTAAATTCTTGCATGCCATTTGTCAGGAATACGAGATAAAAAGCGTTCAGAGATCTTTAAACCAACCCAGGTGCTACAAATCAGAATAAGTGCAGCTTTTAGCCAAATATAACCAATAAAACCAGATTCACTATTTAAAGGTGAAGTAAAAGAAAGGGCGACGTAAGTGCATGTTGCTGTGAGTGCTAAAGGTAAGGTTAATGCATTTGCCATTGCTGCTGATTGTGCCATTGGTGTTCCTCTACGGCGCAATAGAGGAACAGTCATCACGCTTCCACCCACCCCAAGAAAAGTGGCAATAATACCGATCACAGTACCATTAATGCTCTCTTTTGCTTTGGTCACTTTTTTTGCATTGTGAGTAGTAGGAGCCATAAAACCGGGGCGAAAATAGCAGTCTAAAATAGTGACAAAAAGATAACCAATAAAAAACCATTTGATCCATGTACCTTCAACCGTTAAGGCGAGAAGAGCACCTACGATCCCGCCAAACGCGATACCAATAAACAGAATGGACATGATACTCCAATTAAGTCTTTTTGCTTTATGGTGTGTAATGGTTGTGACTGTCGCAGAAAACAACATAATTAATGCTGAAGTAGCAACGGCGATTTGCATAGCATGCTCAGCCGGTAAACTGTCTATTCCCCAGAGTGTTAAAATAAGTGTGTAGAGTAAAGGAACAGTAACAAAGCCACCACCAAAGCCAAATAACCATGTTGTAATGCCTGAAATTAAACCAAAAGAAATCAGCCAGAGTGTCATTTCAAATCTCCTGTTGAGTCAGGAGATTAACAATATAGAATAAAATGATGGCTAGCCCACGCGATAATGACAAGTTTATACGAATTTAGGACAATTTAATTATTATGCGTAATATCGATATCAACAGTGTGGATAATCTTCCTCGTGATATTTTGGCATTAGGCTCTGATTATCCTTATGACACATTACTTGAAGCTCACCATCATCGGCGAGCACAATTTTTATATGCCCCTAATGGTGTAATGAAAGTTAAAACAGAAGACGGTCAATGGATTGTATTACCTTACAGTGGCGTGTGGATCCCTGCAGAAAAAGTACATCAGGTGTTAATGTTGGGTAGTAGTACTTATAGTCTCTATATTGAGCCGAATAAAATTCCTCGTCACTCAGAATATTGTGAGGTTTTACAAGTTTCACCTCTGCTTCATCAGCTATTACTTTCAGCTAATGAGCTTCCTTTACTTTATGATTTAGGAGGACGAGACAGTGCATTATTAACTTTGCTTTGCCATGAATTAGCTCAGGCAAAGCCATTACCTTACTTTACGCCATTACCACAACATGCTTTATTAGATGAATTGTGTACTGAATTTATGTCAAAACCCAATATTCGCACGAGACCAGAAATGTGGGCTGAAAAATTAAATAAGAGCCTACGTACTTTTACCCGTTTTTTTCATAAAGAAACAGGCCTTTCTTTTCGAGATTGGCGACAAAAAGCGTGTTTAATGTATGCGTTAACTGCTTTAAAGAAAGGTGATTCAGTCACTGAAGTTGCTTTAGAACTGGGTTATGAAAATCCGAGCGCCTTTAGTGCGATGTTTAATAAAGAGATGGGATATTCACCTAAAGTGTTTTTAAAACAGTTGAAATAGTTTTAATAAAATAGACAGATATAAGCAAAAACATAATCATTGATTCTTGTATATATTAGGTGGTTTTTAAGTTAAATCACATTGTTCAAAAAAGAAACAAAAAAATTCCTTCCAATATCAGTGCGTTAAAACTTGATTAATAGAGAGTGAGGGAGGTAAAATATAGCCCGTCCATCAGTTACATTTGATTTTTCTACGTATGTTCCCTTAGTTAAATGGATATAACAAGCCCCTCCTAAGGGCTAGTTACAGGTTCGATTCCTGTAGGGAACGCCATCTATTACCCATGCTGTAAATCTAAACACTCCTCCTAGTGCTGTGCTTATTCAGTTCACGCTATTATGGTTATTATTTAACTTCCTTACTCAATGTTCGATAATAAATATAGGTTTTTATATGGACATAAAATCAATTAATAATATTTGATGTTTAAAGTTTTTATTACTTATGAGTGTATTAAGTGAACATATTGCCGTTTTTCTTAACGCTGGATATATCGTTGTTATAGATTTTCCTGCAAATACACCGAAGCCGAAAAATGATTAAAACCATTAGCAGATAATACGTGAATGTCTTATTTACTCGATGTATTGAAAGTAGAATATAATTAAATAACATCATATATTTTTATATTTACCCATAATATCGGGTTAATATTTTAAATCAGCTCGATAAGGTAATCACAAAAACCGAATTATCTTATAAGATCAAAACCTAATAAAAGTACCACTTATTATACATTGACAGTATTATGTCTAGAATTTATGAATATGCGAACTATGATGCTGCTCATCATAAGATAATTAGCGGAGAACATTATGAAGTATCGCCTGTGCGGTGTTGCTCTTTCAGTTGCCTTACTTTCAGGATGTGCAAGTACCTCTAATAATGGGGAAGGGCGCTCAGACCCATTAGAAGGGTTTAACCGCCAGATGTTTGATTTTAACTACTATGTGTTAGACCCTTATATTTTACGTCCAGTTGCTGTTGTTTGGCGTGATTATGTGCCACCACCAGCAAGAAATGGTTTATCTAACTTTTTAGGTAATTTAGAAGAGCCAGCAAGTATGGTGAACAGTGTATTGCGTGGTGATTTTGAAAAAGGGGCTAAACATTTTGGTCGTTTCTGGATCAATACCGTTTTTGGTATGGGTGGCTTGATAGATGTTGCTGGTATGTCTAAAGAAACGATGGAAAAAGAAGTGCCAATGCGATTTGGTAGCACATTAGGTCATTATGGCATGGATTACGGCCCTTATGTTGTTGTACCAGGCTATGGTAGTTTTACTGTCCGTGAAGAAGGTGGTGATTGGGCTGATTTAACCTACCCTATGTTGAGCTATTTAACATTTTGGATGTCAGCGGGTAAGTGGGCATTAGAAGGCATTGAAACACGCGCGCAATTGCTCGACTCTGATGCGATTTTACAAAACTCATCTGATCCTTATTTAATGATGCGTGAGGCTTATTTCCAAAGTAATGACTTCCAAGCGGGTATAGTGAAAGAGAACCCTAATGCGAAAGCCATTGAAGATGATTTAGATTCCATTGATTAGTGAATTATCTTTTTTAGCTTAATAAATAAAAAAATGGTCTTAAAAAAGACCATTTTTTGTGTAGAACGTGCAGTGAGAAATTAGAAGCGGTAATTAAAGTTCATACCGTATAACCAGGCTTTACCTGATGATTCAAATTCGTAAGCCGGTAATGGTAAATCTTCAGATAATTTCTCTTTGATTGTGACTTTTTTACCGTGCATATACGCTAAGCCGACATCAACAGACATATCTTTGTTAAATGCATAAGTTGCCCCTGCACTTAACCAGAAACGATCTTGGTCTGGAATAGAAATAGAACGTTTATCTGCAGGAACTGGGCTATCATCGAAAGCGATACCGGTACGGAATGTCCAGTTATCATCGTGATAATAGGTTGTACCTAAAGCCACACGCCATGCATCACGGAAGCCTTCTTCTTTCTTGAAGAGTTGCTGACCATCACTTTTACGAGTGGCTTTTAACTCTTCGAATGCACTCCAGCTTGTATAAGCGAAATTATAATGAACAGCCCATTTTGGTGCTACACGGTGATAAGCGGCAAATTCCCAAATTTCAGGCAAGTTAAGGTCAAGTTTACCTTTAATGGTTTCGCCGTTAGTGCCTACAATACCCATTCCTTCAAGTTGTGGGATTGAACGCAAGTCACTTTGATAATCGCCATCTTTAAATTTCACTTTTACTTTAGAGCGATAAGTGAAACTCACACGATTATCTTCATCAAACTCATACAGTAAGCCCGCATTCCAGCCAAAGCCCCATGCATCACCTTTTAATTGAGCAAAGCGAGCATTTGCTGGCAGACTTGATAAATAACCACCTAATTGTTCCATACCAGGCTTTTTAGATAATGCGCCACCTAACACTTTACCCGCTTCACCAACATGTCGAGTAATTTCAGCATCAGCATAAAGAGCATTTAGCCCCAAACCTACGCTAAATTGGTTATTCACACGGTAGCCCGCACTTAAGTTTAGGTTCATGGTTTTCAAATCAGTTTTACCGCCGATAAGACCAGCAGGATAATCGTCTGGGAAATCTGTTGCTAAACCAAAGTTTGTTGTACCTGATGCACCGATAGCCCATTTATCATTAATTGGTGCTACAAAGTGGATATTAGGGACTAATGCACTGGGTGCGATATCTTTTGCAGTGGTATCCGTACCGGTAAGCGGTGATTTACCTTTAACATCAACGCCTGGGTTAATAAGGATAGCACCGACAGAAAACTCAGGGCGATCGAACATTGTGAGTGCCGCTGGGTTACGGCTACCTACGCTGGCGTCATCAGCAATAACGCCTTCCCCTGAAAATGCACGCCCTAGTGCTGAAGTAGAATATTCATTTAACTGAAAACCGGCAGCGCCTGCTTGAGAGGAAATTGTTCCTACAATGGCAGCTAGTGCTGTGCGAGTAAACAGGTTTTTACGGTTCATGACCTAAACCCTCATAATTTTTTTAAGTTAGTAACTTCTGATTAGAAGCGCTGGATTTTAGGTGCGGTTGTCGTTATGACAAATCAGACCAGTTGATTAAGTATAAAGTTGATTACCCTGAATGTTGCAAGTATGTTTTACAAATATTGCCATTTGGATTCAATAATTGGGATTTGGTTAACATATTTTTTACAAAACATCCCGATAAAGGTGTTTTTGATTGTTAAATAAACAGGATAATCAATTATTTTTGTAAAATTGTAATAAAATTTGAGCTAAAGCAGTTTATTTTATTTTTTTGCGATTATGATAGATAATTAACATTTCTTTCGTTGGGAGACTAAAATGGCAGACGCAAT
The DNA here is from genome assembly GCF_003144395.1 of Proteus faecis. GTDB lineage: Bacteria > Pseudomonadota > Gammaproteobacteria > Enterobacterales > Enterobacteriaceae > Proteus > Proteus faecis. The sequence goes on from NZ_PENZ01000017.1 coordinate 91,549, forward strand.
TAATCGTTGTAGTGCAGAAGAAACCGCTGCTTGCTGTTGTGTAGATGTGGGTACTATTATTGACAATAAGAATTGCACAGCGTCATATCAGCATGTCTTCGCTGATAAAGTACAAGCGCAAGCAATGTTAGATCAACTTAGTGCAAAAGCACAATCTATCGCTTCAGAGCCTTGCAAAATCAATCAACAATTTGCTGATGTTGATGGTGGTGTTCAACTCACCGCTGATTTTACATTCTCTTGTGAAGCAGAAAACTTAATCTTTCAGTTGGGATTACGTTAATCCGCTGAAATGAATAGATTTAAGGCTGTTGAAATTCAACAGCCTTTTTTATATCCCTTCATCACGTTATTATCTTTTCTATCATTATTGTTAAGTTTCAGACATTTCATCGAAATATTGAGCGCTAACTCCCACTTCTTGTAAAATGACGTTTCTGAAAAGTGAATTTTTTGTTAACACTATTATCAGGTCAGACCTCTTTGGTGTTAGGAAATCATTTTGTCAGGAGCCGTTATGAAGTCATCAACGAACAGTGCTATGAAAGATCGCATCGCTATTGTCAGTGGGCTACGTTTACCTTTTGCTAAACAAGCGACTGCGTATCGAGGAATACCTGCGGTTGAGTTAGGGCGTTCAGTGGTTCAAGAATTAGTGACTCGCAATGAAATTCCTCCTGAAATTATTGATCAACTTGTTTTCGGGCAAGTGGTTCAAATGCCAGAAGCACCGAATATTGCTAGAGAAATTGTTCTTGGCGCAGGATTAAGCGTAAAAACAGATGCTTATAGTGTAACAAGAGCATGTGCAACAAGTTTTCAGGCGATAGCTAATGTTGCTGAAAGTATGATGGTCGGACATGTTTCTGTCGGTATTGCTGGTGGTGCAGATTCGTCTTCAGTGTTGCCTATCGGTGTGAGTAAAAAGCTTGCCGATGTTTTATTAAGCCTAAATAAAGCCAAATCATTAGGTCAACGATTAAGTTATTTAAGCCAATTACGATTTCGTGATCTCCTTCCTGTAGCACCAGCCGTTGCTGAATACTCAACTGGATTACGTATGGGAGATACGGCGGAACAAATGGCAAAGACGTACCATATTTCAAGAATAGCTCAAGATGAATTAGCGCATCGCTCTCATCAATTAGCAACGAAAGCATGGGAGATGGGTAAATTAGACGATGAAGTGATGACTGCGTTTTTTCCACCTTACAAAGAAGGCTTTCATCAAGATAACAATATTCGTAAAAACTCTGTTCTTGATTCTTACGCCAAACTCAAACCCGCTTTTGACCGTCGCCATGGTAGTGTCACTGCCGCAAACAGCACGCCATTAACCGATGGCGCAGCCGCTGTATTAATGATGAAAGAATCTGTTGCTAAAAGTCTTGGCTATCAACCTTTAGGTTATTTACGCAGTTATGCTTTTACAGCGACAGATGTCTGGAAAGATATGCTATTGGGGCCATCATATGCCACCCCACTTGCACTTTCTCGCGCAGGCCTTGCATTAAGTGATCTAACACTAATTGATATGCATGAAGCTTTTGCCGCACAAACACTCAGTAACTTGACACTGTTTGGTAGTGAGCAGTTCGCTAAAGAGCAACTAGGATTATCCAAGGCGATTGGAGAAGTGGATATGGATAAATTTAATGTGCTAGGTGGTTCTATTGCTTATGGACATCCATTTGCTGCAACTGGTGCAAGAATGGTCACACAGACACTGCATGAGCTTAAACGACGAGGGGGAGGGTTTGGATTGACTACTGCTTGCGCAGCAGGTGGATTGGGTGCAGCGATGATTTTGGAGGTGGAATAATGGAACAACAACAAACAACACTAGAAAAATCATCTGTTTTTCAGTTCTCAGTCCGCAATGACAAAGTGGGGGTTATCACGATTGATGTTATTGGTGACAAAGTAAACACGCTAAAAGCAGAGTTTGTGCAACAATTTCAAGATGTTTTAAAGCAAGCACAGCAACACTCTGGAGTAAAAGGATTAATTATCACCTCAGGTAAAAAAGACAGTTTTATTGCCGGTGCGGATATTTCCATGATTGCGGATTGTAAAACCAAAGAAGAAGCGAGTGCACTCGCAAAAGCTGGACAAGATCTTTTTACTCAAATTGAAAACTATCCATTGCCTGTTGTGGCCGCTATTAATGGCGTATGCCTTGGCGGAGGGCTTGAGTTGGCCTTAGCCTGTCATGGGCGAATTTGTTCTGATAATAGTAAAACGCGTTTAGGACTTCCTGAAGTACAACTTGGATTATTGCCAGGTTCTGGCGGCACTCAACGCTTACCCCGTCTTATTGGTGTGACATCTGCGTTAGATATGATTTTAACGGGTAGACAAGTTAATGCGAAACGGGCCTTAAAATTAGGCCTTGTAGATGATGTTGTCTCACAAGATATTCTGTTAGATGTTGCTGCTAAATGGATCTTAGTGGGTAAAAAAGAGCAGAGAAAGCATTCGATGATGGATCGTTTTTTGGCAAACACGACTTTAGGTCGGAATATACTGTTTGGGCAAGCAAAAAAACGTACATTAGCTAAGACAAAAGGCCACTATCCAGCAGCAGAACGTATTCTTCATGTTATAGAACGTGGTCTTGAAAAGGATATTCAAACTGGGTTTAAAGAAGAGGCAAATGCATTTGGCGAACTCGCTATGACGCCGGTTTCATCTGCATTAAGACATCTCTTTTTTGCTTCTACGGCACTTAAAAATGAAACTGGCTCATCTGAAAAGCCAGATAATTTGCATCATATCGGTATCTTAGGTGGTGGATTAATGGGAGGAGGGATTGCCTTTGTTACAGCGACAAAAGGTAATTTACCAGCAAGAATTAAAGATATCAGCGATAAGGGAATTGCTCAGGCTCTGAATTATAGTTGGCAAGCACTTTCAGCCAAAGTGAGTAAAAAAAGATTATCTGTGCGCGAACGTCAGCGCCAAATGGGGTTGCTTTCGGGCTCTTTAGATTACAGCGGTTTTCATCAATCGAATATTGTTGTTGAAGCGGTTTTTGAAGATTTGGCTTTAAAACAAAAGATGGTCGCAGATATTGAAGAAGTGGGTAAAGGTAAAATTATTTTTGCTTCAAATACCTCTTCGCTGCCTATTCATAAAATTGCTGAAACGGCAAAATATCCAGAAAAAGTGATTGGGCTTCACTATTTTAGTCCTGTGGAAAAAATGCCTTTGGTTGAAGTTATTCCACATGAAAATACAGATGAAAAAACCATTGCTACAACAGTCAATTTTGCTAAAAAACAGGGCAAAGTTGCAATAGTTGTTGGTGATAAACCTGGATTCTATGTTAACCGTATTCTTGCTCCTTATATTAGTGAAGCATTGACATGTTTAGTACAAGGAGAGCCTATTGAACATATTGATAAAGCACTTGTTCAGTTTGGTTTTCCTGTTGGACCTATTCAGTTATTAGATGAAGTGGGTATTGATATCGGTACAAAAATAACGCCGATATTAGTGGATGCATTTGGTGAAAGATTTGCTTCTCCTCCTGCTGTCGATGCCATTATTGCTGATGATAGAAAAGGGCGTAAAAATGGACGAGGTTTTTATCTTTATGCAAAACATGCATTACCTTTCTCATTAGGTAAAAATAAAAAGCAGCCTGATCCAGCGATATATCGACTATTACAAATTAAGCCTAAAAACCAACACTCTTCCTCTGAAATTACAGAACGTTGTTTATTACTAATGTTAAATGAAGCCGTTCGTTGTTTAGATGAAAATATTATAAAGCAGCCACGAGATGGTGATATTGGTGCTGTATTTGGTATCGGTTTCCCTCCTTTTTTTGGTGGCCCATTCCGTTATATGGACAGTATGGGAACAACAAAGGTGGCAGAAAAGCTTAATCAACTCGCCGATAAATATGGAGAAAAATATCGCCCTTGTGAACGTTTAGTTGAAATGGCTAAACGAAATGAACGTTTTTACGATTAATATTATCTCTTACCATTGCTTTTTCCTTTTGTGACATTTGTTTTGATTGAGGCGCTTAGGCGCCTTTTTTTCTTGTCGTTTTTGCGTCAGATTAATAATTGATGAATTTTTAATGGAAAAAGAGGTCGAAAATGTCAATGATAGCCAGATATGGCAAAATGGTTATTTGAACATAAATTTAAAAACGAAGCTTTTTAAAATAAGATCCTGGCAATGATGTTAATTTGCAAACCAACAGTATGATCTTAAAAAGCTTAATAATACTATTGCAATTAGGGTATTGAAGATTTTAGATAGGGATATATTGATTTAAATTGAATTAAATTAAGTATCTTAAAAGTGTAAATACCAGTAATTACAAAAATAAAATAGGTTTAATAATTTACTATGCAAATTTTTATTATGCGCCACGGAGAAGCAGCCATTGATGCTGCTAGCGATGCACTAAGACCACTGACTGAGCGTGGAAAAAGTGAATCAATAAAAATGGCTGAATGGATGACAAAGCAAGGACATACTATCGATTATGTTTTAGTCAGCCCTTATTTACGTGCTCAACAAACATTGGATGCAGTAAAAGTAGATTTAGCGCTACCTAGTAAAGTAGAAACTGATGATGGACTTATTCCCGGAGGGAATCCTTCACATATTGCACATTACTTACGTGCCTTGGGGGATGCAGGATATAAAAATATTCTTGTTATTTCTCACTTACCTTTGGTTGGCTATGTTGTGGCTGAACTTTGTCCGGCGGTATGCGCTCCTATGTTTTCAACATCAACTATTGCTTGTGTTGATTTTGATTTATCAAAAGGTGCAGGAGCGTTGCTATGGCAAGTGTCACCTTCGATATTGAAATAAAATTTGATTCAATTAGCTAAGCTCAATAAGCTAAGTAAGTAATTAATACCTTATTTCACCCGATAGGTGATTTAAGGGTTAATGCGATAGTATTTTGTGGTTTAGCGACGAGCAAGATCGTCGTTTTCCACTAATACTAATAATGCAGCATCGCCTCCCCATTCTTTTGGGGCTTGATGAAAAGCAATGACATCTGGATGTTGCGCTAACCAAAGTGGTGTTTGCTGTTTTAAAATATGTTTGCCATGCCCATGCATAATACAGGCACAATAAACATGTTCTCGTCTACATGCTGCAATCAATGCGCCAATCTCTTGTTTTGCAATTAGCTGTGTTAATCCATGCAAATCTAGAAAAAACTCAGGTACATAATCACCACGACGTAGCTTTTTTAATTCATAAGCATTAGCGCCTTCTCTTAAATAGCGCATTGGGCCTTCTGTCGCTAAGTTAGGCTGAAATTCATCTGAAAAATAATAAGAGGCATCAACTTGTTCTTGTTGAAGACGTTCAACAGCGTAGTGTGTCACTTTCTTACGTTTTGGTGAATGAAGTATTTTATCTTGAGGTAATTTCTTGGTGCCTTTTACCATCTCCTGAAATAACTCAATTTCAGAAGGTGGTAATGAAAATTTTTTATTCATTTTTTACGATTCTTCATAGTGTTACTGTTTTTATAAGGCAATAGTACATGAAATAGTGTCAGAGATAAAAAAGTATAAGTTATAAATTTAGCATAAAAAAAAGCAGGGAATTTACCCTGCCGAAATAGTCACTTAGTTAGCAAATATAGGTTAGTGAACAAGTTGCTCTGCACATGATATCTGTCGAACATAACACGTTGTTATATCTTCAGGTTGCGATAAAAAGATATCATCATAATCTTTAAAATTAGCCATCTGCTTTCAAGTAACTGCATATTGAATAAAAAACATCTATAGGCGCATTTGAGTACACAGTTAATTTTTTTACACTCTAAGTATGGTTTAGAATCATTAAATTGCTAATAAAAGTTAAATTAAAAGTATAAAACACTAGCCTTTGTGTATGAATAGATCGTAAATTTTGCTTTTGATTACTTGATTGAAGTTTAAAACCATAACTAGTGTGTGGTTATAGAAAAGAGAATAATAAGGTAGTGATGTTTTTTTATGGTTTCCCGCTGATTTATCACCATCTTCATGGCAAACTACAGACTTTCTATTTCTTCAGAGGACAACAGTTTTGGATATAACACTAAAAGAGGAAGCGGTTGCTGAGCTAAGCACGATCCTAGATATGTTACGTTGGGCTATGAGTCAGTTTAATTCATCTGATATTTATTATGGCCATGGTACAGATAACGCGTGGGATGAAGCATTACAGCTAGTGTTACCGACAATTGCACTTCCTTTAGATATTCCAGATGCACTGTTATCAACGAAGTTAACAACTTCTGAAAAGATGGAAATCATTACGCTTGTCGAAAGCCGAATTGAGCAGAAAATTCCCGTCCCTTATTTAACTCATAGCGCTTGGTTCTGTGGCCACGAATTTTATGTTGATGAACGTGTTCTTATCCCTCGCTCTCCTATTGGTGAATTAATCAATAACCACTTTGATGGTTTAATTCAGCAAGAGCCAACACGTATTCTCGACTTATGCACGGGAAGTGGCTGTATTGCGATTGCTTGTGCTTATGAGTTTGAAGAGGCTGAAGTCGATGCGGTTGATATTTCTGAAGATGCATTGGAAGTCGCTGAATTCAACATTGAAAACCACGGTTTAGTGCATCGTGTTTACCCAATGCAATCAGATTTATTTAACGCTATTGTCCCAACGCCTTACGATATTATTGTGACAAATCCTCCGTATGTTGATGTAGAAGATATGGGGGATTTACCTGATGAATATCAAGTTGAACCTGAATTAGCATTAGCTTCAGGTATTGATGGCCTAGATATTACAAGACAAATTTTACTAAAAGCCCCTGAATATCTGAGTGAAAAAGGTATTTTAGTGTGTGAAGTGGGGAATAGTATGGTTCATCTTATTGAGCAATTCCCTGAGGTTCCATTTACATGGCTTGAGTTTGAAAATGGTGGAATCGGTGTCTTTATGCTGACTCGTGAACAGCTCGTCGAATATTCAGAGAGTTTTTCTATTGATAAACGTTGATGTCACAGTAATGAGACGGTAGATTGTTATTTATTGCAAATAACATATTGATAACATCACACAGTAAAAGATAGGAATAAAGGGATGGCAGGAAACAGTATCGGACAATTATTCAGAGTCACAACTTTTGGTGAGTCTCATGGTATTGCATTAGGTTGCATTGTTGATGGTGTACCTCCTGGATTGCCTTTGACAGAAGCTGACTTACAAGTTGACTTAGATAGACGCAGACCCGGAACATCACGTTATACCACGCAACGCCGTGAACCCGATCAAGTTCGTATTTTATCAGGTGTATTTAATGGTGTTACCACAGGGACAAGCATTGGTTTACTGATTGAAAACACGGATCAACGTTCTCAAGATTACAGTGAAATTAAAGATGTTTTTCGCCCCGGTCATGCTGATTATACCTATGAGCAAAAATATGGTTTGCGTGATTATCGTGGTGGTGGACGCTCTTCTGCGCGAGAAACAGCAATGCGTGTTGCTGCCGGTGCAATTGCCAAAAAATACCTAAAAGAGAAAATGGGCATTGAAATAAAAGGTTATCTTTCTCAATTAGGTCCAATTACTTGTGATCTTGTTGATTGGTCTATTGTTGAAACCAATCCGTTTTTCTGCCCAGATCCTTCTCGTTTAGAAGCACTTGATGAATATATGCGTGCACTTAAAAAAGAGGGGAACTCAATTGGTGCAAAAGTCACTGTGGTGGCAGAAGGGGTACCAGTAGGATTTGGTGAGCCTGTTTTTGACAGACTAGATGCAGATTTAGCGCACGCATTAATGAGTATCAATGCTGTCAAAGGAATTGAAATTGGTGATGGTTTCGGTGTTGTAACATTAAAAGGCACTGAAAATAGAGATGAACTTACTAAAGATGGCTTTACTAGTAACCATGCAGGTGGCATTTTAGGTGGAATTAGCAGTGGTCAGCCAATTGTTGCTCATATTGCTTTAAAACCAACATCTAGCATTACTATTGCAGGTAAAACGATTAATCGTGATGGCGAAGAGGTTGATATGATAACCAAAGGTCGTCACGATCCTTGTGTGGGAATACGCGCTATCCCTATTGCAGAAGCAATGATGGCAATTGTATTACTCGATCATGCATTGCGCCAACGTGGTCAATGTGGTGATGTTGTACCTCCGCTAATGCAATGGTAATCATTCTAAGTCAATAACGAAGTCAATAAACTGTTGTAAGTTTGATGTTAGCTTTAAAGGTGTGAGCGCCTAATTTTATCATGCTCAGATCGTGTTGTTGTGGTTTTTTAACATAAATGAGATAAACACAGCAACACGTCCTTCATTCCTAATAATTCGGATAGATAAATGGATTGGCTCTTTTCAGATGGCATCTACCTTCTTCTCTTCTTGGTGGCTTTAATCGCAGGTTTTATTGATTCAATTGCTGGTGGTGGTGGATTAATCACTATTCCAGCTTTGTTATCAGCCGGGATTTCGCCTGTTCAAGCCCTCGCAACGAATAAACTGCAATCAGTCGGTGGTTCTTTTTCGGCTACGCTCTATTTTATACGTCGAAAAGTGATTGATTTAAAAGCGCAACGATTTGCCATTTTAATGACTTTTATCGGTGCCGTTTCTGGTGCCATGTTGGTACAGTTTATTAATCCAGAAATCCTTAGACAAGCCCTTCCTATTCTTACCATAGCCATCGGTTTCTATTTTCTTCTCACTCCATCAATTGGTGCTCAAGACAGTAAACAACGTATTGGCTATTATACTTTTGGTGCAATATTAGGTGGAGGTGTCGGTTTCTATGATGGTATTTTTGGCCCTGGTACAGGCTCTTTTTTCGCTTTAGGCTATGTTATGTTGCTTGGATATAATCTTTCAAAAGCAACAGCTCATGCTAAGTTACTTAACTTTACCTCTAACTTTGGCTCGTTACTATTTTTTATCATTGGTGGGCAGGTTATTTGGACTATTGGTTTAGTTATGCTTTGTGGGCAGTTTATTGGTGCTCGCTTAGGTGCAGGTTTAGTCTTAACAAAAGGGCAAAAATTAATAAGACCTATGCTGGTCATTATCTCCTTTTTGATGAGCATCAAACTCATACATGACAATCATGGCGATACTATTGCACTTTGGTTTTCTGCACTTTTTAATTAGGAACAGATGGTTTTTTAAATGTCAGCACATCATTATCAACAGTTAATTGATATCTTTAATCAATGTTTTAGCGAAAGTTTCCAAACCCGTTTAGTTAAAGGGGATGATGAGCCAATTTATTTGCCTGCAAATGAAGAGACACCTTATCATCAAATTATTTTTGCTCATGGTTTTTATGCCAGTGCATTACATGAAATATCACATTGGTGTATCGCCGGAGAGGCTCGTCGGCAACAAGTTGATTATGGTTACTGGTATTGCCCAGATGGGCGAGATGAAACGACACAAGGGCAGTTCGAAGTTGTAGAAATCAAACCTCAAGCATTAGATTGGTTATTCTGCCAAGCTACTGGTTATCCTTTTAATGTTAGTTGTGACAATTTAGAGGGTAACTTTGAACCTGATCGTTATGAATTTAGAAATAAAGTGAGAGAACAAGTTCTCGCTTATTTACGAGACAAAAACATCCCACCTCGTGCTCAGCTATTTATTAATGCGTTACATTTGTTTTACAATACCCCAGAGCTAACGGAAGAGATGTTTCCTTATCAGGAAAATCCTTTAGTTAATTAGGGATTGCGAGAATTACTATCGCCTATCCACTGTGAAGGTTTTACCCAATAGGGTGGAGTCTGAAGTAGTAAGGTTGCTGGAACACACATATTTATGCTTTGCTAATACAAGGTAAATAGAAGAGATAGCAACATTATATATTGAGGATAAATAATGCTTTCTGAGTATGAAGCGTACTTATTAGATAAAATTGATAGCCGTGTTGAGCATGCTACTGACGATGAGTTATTTGCAGGCGGGTATTTACAAGGCCACATTACACTGGCTATTGCTGAACTAGAGCAAGAAAATAACACCCAGTTAGAAGCGTTAAGAGCGCGTGTAGAAGAGAGCATTCAAAAGGCGATAAAAGCAGGAGAGCTTTCACCTCCAGATCAAGCATTAGTTTTATCTACATGGCATGATTTAGTTAACTCAATTAATTAATTTTGCATGTCGACTAAGAGAACAACCGGCATAAATCGGTTGTTTTTTTCTTTCTTAATATTTTATTAAAATCACGGTCTTTAAGTTATATTTAAGATATTTGCTGTTGAATTAGATTGGTTTTTATACAAAAATTGATCTTCACTATTTATCAATTGTTTTTATTTGATTTTTCAAAGTCGATGTATCTCTCATTGATTAAGCATAATAGTGCTATCTTTTGTAACTCCTTGCCATTTCTGTAAAATTACTTTTAAATGTTTTTTAGGAATGTTTCTCGGGATGCAAATGATTTGCATAGAATATTTATGATAAGGATAACGATACGATGAAAAATTTCTTTAAAATAGGTCTGTTGACTAGCGCTGTTTTATTTTTATCTGCTTGTGATCAATTTGATTTAGATAATAAAAAAAATAAGTTTTATTACAGTAATCCAAGCGAGAAAGCCATCAGTTTTAGCGTCGATGGTAAAGAATATCAGGTTGAGCCGGGTAAAAATGGTTACATAACGCTGCCTCCAGGTGAGCATAATTTAACAGATAGCGCCGGTAATAATGCTCGATTTATGGTTTATGACAACAATAATGGTGGCATATTAAATCCTGATAATTTTATGTATTACACTCTTTCTGAAGTTTATGCTGTAAAGGGAAAAACAGAGCAATTTAAACCTGTTGATTACCCAGTTATTATTAATGGCTATGAATTTGAACTTCCAGTGCGTAGTACTAATGCCACATTAATTGATGGTAATGTTTTTCAGTGTACTTATGCTTTAGGTGAGCCATTTCCTAATGAAATTCGCACTCGTAATAAAAATAATGACGGTAGCATAAAAAATAAATGCTTTGATAAACCTGAATTTATTAAATATATTTCGGCGGAATACAGTAAAGATCTAGCTCCGTTTACTCAAGAAGATGAATATAATGATTCTGTTAATCTTGATTTAGACTATATGTTACCGACAGCTGAATTTACCGATCCTGATATTCAAGCCGATGCAGAAGAGCTAGTTTCATTATTAAATCAAATTAAAGAAAGTAATGATCCAAAGATCCATAACGCATTAAAAGATAAACTTTATAAGGCGACACTTGCTGTCTCTAGCGCGTATGCTAATAGAGTGGTGAAAGACTCCGTAGAAGACAACAAATATTATAATCATTTTATGAAAGAGAGTGGTAAGTTTCAATCTTACGGTATATTACCTAAAGAGTAAGGTATTCAAAGAGTAAAATCTATTTAATGCAATTATAAGCCATCCAATCGGGTGGCTTTTTTTAACGTATTTAAGTCACTAAAGAATAAGAACATAACTGGAAATCTCGATGACAATAACACAAACCAAAATAAAAAATAACGATATTACCCTTCGCCCCACACAAATTGATGATGCAATTAAATTACCTGCTATCGAGCAATCAGCAGGGCAATTATTTAGCACCTTAGAAGATTTAAGTTGGATAAGCGAAAGTGGCGTACAAAGTGTTGAAAAACATTTAGCCTTTATTAACCATAAAGGGCATTGGGTTGCGGTTAATAGTGATAATGAGCCGGTTGGTTTTATTATGACAACACCTTTACCAAACAGCTTATTTATTCATGAACTCTCAGTGAGTCAAGACTGGCAAAATAGGGGAATTGGTAAATTACTTATTCAAAAAGTCAAAGATGAAGCCAAATTACATAAGTTTGATGCGGTTACGTTGACAACCTTTCGTCATGTACCTTGGAATGCACCGTATTATCAGCGATTAGGTTTTTCTATTTTACCCGAAAGTGAAATTCCTCATTCTTTGCAAGAAATCTTAGATGATGAAGTTGAAAGCGGGGGATTTGTAAAAGAAATGCGCTGTGCGATGAAGTTTGAGCTTTAGCTTCTTTTAGCATGTGATGATGTTGGATCTCACAATGAGTGAAACAAAAAGCAAAATAAGCGAGCCAAGCAACCCAAGTCGGTTGCTTAGACATTTATTTTACTTCAATCGATTTTCCTCGCAGTAATGCTCTTACCCAAAAACGATTAGGGTGTAAGGCATTCAACACATTATCTTCAACTGGAAAAGGTTCATCAAAAATTTGGCTTGCAAGAATTTCGGCTGATAAAGGTGCTGAACATAAACCTCGTGAGCCTAATGCGCTAAAAACATAGAGCTGATGAAAAGCGGGAGCTAATGAAGGGATCTTTCTTCTACGCTTAAATCTATCTAGGTGCTTATATTCTACAACTAATCGCTCAAAGTCAGGCACCTCACCTAATAGTGGAAGATGATCTCGAATAGTACAACGAATGCCCACACGCGCCAGATTTTGGCTAAAATCAATATCTTGAGTCCATTTAGCTTCAGATAAACAGTGAGTGAGATGCCATTGATTATCTTCTTGTTCTTGACGCGATATTTCTAAATCTAATTTATCACGACGAAAACTCGCTCCGACACAATGCAAATTATCTTTAGGATCAACAGGAGTAAAATAACCGTCGTAACATAAAACAGTGCCGAGTTTTGATAAATTTTCGGTTGTTGGGATATGACTGACTTGCCCTCGAACTGCGCTAATAGGTAATTTCTCACATTGGGTAAAGTCTGTAATTCGATGTCCATTCGCTAAAATAATGCAATCATGTTTTGATTGAGAATGTGTGACATGTTGTTCATTGTGGTGAGTGATATTTAAGCACCAAAAAGTATCTTGTGCATTTATCTGGGTAACCTGATGATTAAATTGTAGCTTTAGGCCCAATTGTTGAGCATATTTCAGCACTTGAGTTGTTAGCTCTGTGGGAGACAGCCAACCCGCTTGAGGATAAAAAAGTCCTTCGTAGTTAATATCTAATCCACAAAGGGTATTTATTTTATCTTGAGAAAGATAACGAGCTAATTCGTTAAATGGTACGGAGTGATTGATTATCCGTTCTGCTTTTTTTCGTATTCTTTCATTATAAATAAGCTGAGCAACACCAGACCATTGATGAGAGAATGCAATGCCAGCTTGACTTAGATTGTCATAAGTACGACGTGCAAATAAGAATGCCGCCGTAAAAAACTGTTCTATCTCGTCTGATTTGCCATTTAACAAAGGGTATAACACACCTTGTCGATTACCTGATGCATTGGTCGCTGGTTGTTTGTCTTCACAATATAAGGTGACATTAGCACCCCTTCTTAGGCAAGAAAGCGCCATTAATGCACTGGCAATTCCACCACCAATAATTGCAATATCCTTGTGTTCAGTGGCGCTAGGTCGTGCATAGTAAGGAACAAACTCGGTTGATGGTGAATGAGGAAATAACCCCGTGAGCATCTCTCTTTTCTCACCAAAACCTTTTACTTTTTTAATTTCAAAACCAACACTTTGTAGTCCACGTCTAACAAAACCGGCAACGGTAAAAGTAGCGAACGTGCCGTTTTCACGCATTGAATCAGCCATAGCTTGGAAGAGCGTTTCACTCCACATTTGTGGATTTTTAGAGGGTGCAAAACCATCAAGGAACCAAGCATCAATTTTGTTATGTAGTGTTTGGCGAGTTTGGGGCAATAAGGTGTTGATATCGCCAAACCATAAATCGAGGGTAATTGTCCCATCAGCAAGAATAATGCGGTGACAACCGGCAATAGGTTTAGGCCATTGAGAGCATAACTCTTGTGAATATTTTTCGAGTTCATGCCAGTGACTATGGGCAACGTGTAAATCTTCTTTAGTGAGTGGAAATTTTTCAAAACTGACATAATGCAAACGTTGTAGTTTTGCATCAGGTGTTGTTTGACGAAACTGCTCAAATGCTTGCCAAAGAGTAAGAAAATTCAGTCCTGTGCCAAACCCTGTTTCTGCGATAACGCATTCAGAGCGTACATGTGTACCAAAACGTGATGGAAAATGATTTCCATGTAAGAATACATGTCGAGTTTCTTCTAGACCATCTTGGTTTGAAAAGTAAATATCGCCAAATTGTTCAGAGATAGGCGTACCAAGTTCATTCCAACTTAAAGACGCAGTATTTATCGGGCTATTATTCACGGAACTGCCTGTATTTCTCGAAAAAATTAACCAATATCTTAGCGCCGTTAGGTGGCTTGTGCCAGCCTTAAAGGGGAAAGTGTTTTATCGGCTTATCTCTATTTTTGTAAAAAAGATCCTGATCGGACTTGTTCGGCGTACAACTGTACGCTAAAGTGCTACTCAGAAATCCCGCAGCTACAACTATTATTGTAAAGAGGTATGAATGAAGCGCGCAGTGATCACGGGTCTGGGTATTGTTTCGAGCATTGGTAATAACCAGAAAGAAGTGCTGGATTCTTTAAAAGAAGGTCGTTCCGGGATAACTTTCTCAGAAGAATTTAAAGAGATGGGGCTTCGTAGCCACATTTGGGGCAACGTTAAGCTTGATACTGAAGGTCTTATTGACCGTAAAATCCGCCGTTTTATGAGCGACGCATCGGTTTATGCCTATTTATCTATGCAAGAGGCGATAGCTGATTCAGGTCTGACAGAAGACCAAGTTTCTAATATTCGTTCTGGCTTAGTCGTTGGTTCTGGTGGTGGTTCGCCACGTAACCAAGTTCAAGGTTCTGATGGCATGAGAGCAAAAGGTCTACGTGGCGTAGGTCCTTATATGGTAACTCGTGCAATGGCATCGGGTGTTTCGGCTTGTTTAGCAACCCCTTTCAAAATTAAAGGTGTTAACTATTCAATCAGTTCTGCTTGTTCAACATCAGCACACTGTATTGGTCATGCCGTTGAACTTATCCAGTTAGGCAAACAAGATGTTGTATTTGCTGGTGGTGGTGAAGAGTTAAGTTGGGAAATGACTTGCGAATTTGACGCAATGGGTGCACTTTCAACTAAATATAACGAAACCCCAACCAAAGCTTCTCGTACTTACGATAAAAACCGTGATGGTTTTGTTATCGCTGGCGGTGGCGGTATTGTGGTTGTTGAGGAGTTAGAACACGCATTAGCGCGTGGTGCTCATATCTATGGTGAAGTCGTAGGTTATGGTGCAACGTCTGATGGTGCAGATATGGTTGCACCTTCAGGTGAAGGCGCTGTACGTTGTATGCAAATGGCAATGCAAGGTATTGAGAAAGTTGATTATATCAATACACACGGTACTTCAACGCCAGTTGGCGATCTAAAAGAGCTTGAAGCTATCACGGAAGTGTTTGGTTCGCATACACCAGCTATTTCAGCAACAAAAGCAATGACTGGCCACTCATTAGGTGCTGCTGGTGTGCATGAAGCAATTTATAGCCTACTGATGTTAGAGCATGGATTTATTGCGCCAAGCATCAATATTGAAGAATTAGATGATAAAGCAAAGGGTATGAATATCATCACTCAACCAACAGAACAGAAGCTAGAGACGGTAATGTCAAATAGCTTTGGTTTTGGTGGTACAAATGCTTCATTAGTTATGAGTAAATATAAAAAATAGTTAGATATACTTATATTTTCTTATTAAAAAGCAGACTTCATTTTTAATGGGGTCTGTTTTTTTTATTTGAATTTTACTATGTAAAATAATTTTTTATTCTAATAAAGATATTATTTCTAATAAAAATCGTTAAAAAACTTTATATAAATAATGCTAAAAAATACATTTCTTAATAGTTGCTCATTTTATCACTCTAATTAAATAGACGATTTTGTTAATATGTTGTTTATATGAAGAAAGATAAAGTCTGTTCATTTTATTTCAATCGTTTAATTTAAATTTACTCAAAATCATTAAATGTTTTGTTTTATATGGAGTTAGATGAATAGAAAAGTTGAATAAGACAAAAAGAGCGCAAAAAAATTGATCTGGGTTATTTTATTACAAATAAGTAGGAGCTATTTAATATAAAAGTTGGTAATGTTTGCTTCGGATACTTGTATTACTTTATATTTTATACTTTGATTTCTTGTGTCAGTTTTATTTATTAAACCTAACATTATGAATGGACCGGCTAAGAATTTAGCCGGCGTTTTTTTATTGTTGTCTTTTTAACATTGACTCACATCTCCTGATGACAATCTGCTTTTTTCTGAGCAGACTGACGTCGGAAATTCAGTGGTGTTCTCAGCTGTTGCACTAAGAGTACACCCAGTAACACAATACCCCCACCCACTAAGTGATAACTATGCATTTCTTCACCAAGAAGTGCGATAGCAATCATTGCAGTAAATAATGGCATTAGGTTCATAAAAATAGAGGTTGTATTTGCACCTAATTTCATCACACCTAAAATCCACAAATAAGGTGCAAGAATAGAAGCTCCGATACCAGCAAAGATAACCAATCCAATATTATCTTTTGTTAATGCAACACTTTCAGCAAGAAAGAAGTTTGGCAATAATAACAGAACGCCAAATCCAATTTGCACATAAAGTGATTGCCAGTTAGGGAGTGTAATTGACCATCGTTTTGTTAATACACCATAAAGAGCGTATGACGCCGAAGCGATAAACATCATCAGTTCACCATAACCCAAGCCTTGGGAAAGTAACTGAGAGGGTTCGCCACGACTAATTAACCAAACTAAGCCACTAATTGAAAGCACTGTGCCTAAAACAATACCAACCGTAGGTACAACACGTAAAACAAAAATACTGATAATTACGGTTAATAATGGAATGAGAGAGTTTAGGATCCCCATAAATGTCGCACTAACATAATGAGCCGCATAATAAGCTAAACTTTGGTACATCACCATCCCTAATGCACCAAGAATAAATAACTTCCACCAATATTGCTTGACGGTTTTACGATGATGCCAAACAGGCATAATCAAAAAAGGTGTCATAATTAAAAAGGCGAGGAACCAACGATAAAAAGAGATTGCAGCAGGATCAATAACAGACGCTGCTGCTTTATTGACGACTGCATTAATGGACCAGATTAACACCGCTAAAAGCGGAAAAATTGCGTTTTTCATTGTTCTCACATCTATTTTAAACCAGGCCGCTATTGTAAGCTTGTCTGATTAGATATATATAATGAAAACCAGACAACCGATAGACCAATAAAGACAATATGACAAGAGAACAACATAACGATGACAATTGAACAACAGAAAATGCAATGGTTATTGTCTGATCCAGATACGGTACGATTTCGTGATGAGCAACTATTAGCTGAAACTGAGTTTGTTTATCATCAACATGATTTTGGTCAGTTATTGTATGTGATTTCTGGTGTCATGGATTTAGAAGCAGGAGGACAGCGGTTTTTAGCACCCCCAGAATTTAGTGTATGGATACCTAAAAATGTAGGGCATGCTAGCTACAATAAAAAGACACTCTCTTTTAAAGTGTTAGATATTGCACCAAGTTGGAGTGAAGGTTTGTTAGATAAACCGTGCTTAATTCAATTAAGTGCTATTTTTTCAACGATATTTTCTGATTTTTTTCATCGTGGTGTGTGTAAACCACAAACAGAAGAAGATTTTCGCTTAGCGCAAGTGTTGATAGATCAACTTAAAATTTCGCCGATTCATCATACTTACTTACCTTCTTCTAAAGATAAACTACTCGCCCCAATACTTTCTGCATTAGAGCTGGATCCGGCTGATAATACATCGTTAGAAGAGTGGGCTAAAAAGCGTTATACCTCAGAAAGAACACTCTCTCGTCGTTGCCAACAAGAATTAGGTATGTCATTTAGTGAATGGCGTAAGCGTCTACGCTTTTTACATGCAATTTCTTTACTAGAGCAAGGGAAAAGTGTGAATGAAATTGCATTTGATGTGGGATATAGCTCTTCATCTTCTTTTATTGCGATGTTTCAACAATTTGCTGGTACAACACCTGAACGTTTTCGTCGGTTACCCAATTGTTAAGCTTTCTTTTCATTTATTTACTTAAAATCTAGGCGGATTTTACTGTCAATAATAGGCTTTGCGGTGAATAAGTGGCAAAATAGGCCGCTTAATTTTATTTTTCGATTGATTGTTTACACATATAAATACCAAATCAGTGAGATAACACCGTGAAAATTCTGGTTGATGAAAATATGCCTTATGCGGAACAACTTTTCCGCCAATTAGGTGAGGTAAAAGCTGTTTCTGGTCGCCCATTACCTACTGATGAGCTTAATGATTCTGATGCCTTAATGGTGAGATCAATTACTAAAGTCAATGAATCCTTATTATCAGGCAAGCCAGTGAAATTTGTTGGAACGGCGACTGCGGGTTTCGATCATGTCGATATTGCATGGTTAGAACAGCAACAAATTGGTTTTTCATCAGCCCCTGGCTGTAATGCTATTGCGGTCGTTGAGTATGTATTTTCGGCACTGATGATGCTAGCAGAGCAAGATAACTTTCAATTAACTGATAAAGTTGTCGGTATTGTTGGTGTGGGAAATGTGGGGGGACGATTAGCAACACGCCTTCGTGCATTGGGAGTAAATGTTTTACTTTGCGATCCACCAAGAGCAGATAATGGTGATGATGAAGCGTTTTATCCATTGGAAACATTGTTAGAAAAAGCAGATATTCTAACTTTCCATACACCTCTCAATAAATCAGGCTTATACAAAAGTTATCATTTAATTAATGAGAGCAACCTCGAAAAATTACCTGAAGGACGTATTTTAATTAATGCGAGTCGTGGCGAGGTTATTGATAATCAAGCATTATTGTCTGTACTTGAGAAAGGTAAATCCTTACGCGTTGTATTGGATGTTTGGGAGCCAGAACCAGATCTCTCTATTGAGTTATTAAATAAAGTTGATATCGCAACACCACATATTGCAGGTTATACCTTAGAAGGTAAGGCGCGTGGAACAACTCAAGTTTTTGAAGCTTATTGTGATTTTATTGGGCAGCCTCAAAAAGTTGAATTATCCACATTATTGCCAGCACCTACTATTTCCACTATTTCAGTACAAGGTGAGTTAACACAAACACTTTTAAAGCAACTTATTCATCTTGTTTATGATGTGCGTCGTGATGATGCACCATTACGAAAAGTGGCAGGAATAAAAGGAGAATTTGACAAATTACGCAAATTTTATCCTGTACGCCGTGAGTGGTCTTCATTGCACGTCATTTGTGATAATCAAATCACGGTTGATACATTAAATGCAATTGGCTTTAGTGCGACATATAAAAGTGCTACACACAAATAATAAAGCAAAATATTATTTTAAAAATTTTATGGTATTGGAGGATATCTTATGGGAGAAGGTTGGAATATTGCAGTTGTTGGTGCAACAGGCTCTGTTGGTGAAGCGATTTTAGAACTGCTACAAGAGCGTGAATTTCCCATTGGTGAATTAACTGCAATCGCAAGTGAAGATAGCATTGGGAAATCCGTGCGTGTAAACAGTAAAAGTGTTGCAGTTCAAGGTATTAACAATATCGAGTGGGCTGATATTCAGTTGGCTTTTTTTGCCGCGCCAACAGAAATCAGTGCGCAATACGCACAACAAGCAGCTGATGCTGGCTGTATTGTTATTGATTGTAGTGGCATCTTTGCAATGGATTGGGATGTGCCGTTGGTTGTTCCCGGTGTGAACAGTGCAATGCTAGCGGAATATCGTACTCGTAATATTGTTTCTATTGCTGATAGCATGGTGAGCCAATTATTACGTGCTATTAATCCATTAACAGAATCAGCGGGTTTAACGCGTCTTAGCGTGACAAATTTAATGTCTGTTTCCCGTTTTGGAAAACAAGCCGTAGATGAACTGGCAGGGCAAAGTGCTCGTTTACTTAACGGTATTCCTCCTGAATTAGGTCGTTTTAATAAGCAGTTAGCATTTAACATTTTACCTTTAATGGTTGATGACGAAGGCTCTATACAAGAAGAGCGTCGTATGGTTGATCAAATTCGTAAAATTTTACAAGATGAAGGCTTGCCAATTTCTGTTTCTACACTGCAAGCGCCTGTTTTCTATGGTAATGCACAGTCAGTACAATTAGAAACGTCACGTCCAATCGGAAGTGATGAAGCGCGTGAAACATTACAAGAAAATGAAGATCTTAATATCAGTGATGAAAATGACTTTCCAACTCAAGTCACTGATGCATCTGGTAATGTGAGTTTAAATTTAGGCTGTTTCCGTAATGATTATGGTATGCCTGAAGCTTTACAATTTTGGTCAGTAGCAGATAACGTGCGCTTTGGTGGGGCATTAATGGCTGTTGAAGTGGCAGAGCAATTAGTGCAGGAGCAGTTTTACTAATGAATGCGCAAGTGAGTGCTGAAGTGACAGAACAACCCTTGACTAAGTCAGCGGTTACTTCTGAAAGCACAACAATCAAAATTGCTTTAGGCGTTGAATATGATGGTAGCCGCTATTATGGCTGGCAACGCCAAAATGAAGTGCGCAGTGTGCAAGAACGGTTAGAAAAAGCTCTTTCACAGGTGGCTAATGAGCCTATATCTGTGTTTTGTGCGGGAAGAACTGATGCTGGCGTCCATGCAACGGGGCAAGTTGTCCATTTTGAAACAACTGCGCACCGCAAAGATCCCGCATGGACTATGGGGGTTAATACTCATTTACCGGCGGATATTGCTGTACGTTGGGTCAAAACTGTGTCTGATGATTTTCATGCTCGCTTTAGCGCAACGGCAAGACGTTATCGCTATGTGATTTTTAATCATCGTTATCGTCCGGCTATTTTGTCATCTGGAGTGACGCATTTTCATTATCCTTTAGATGCTGAACGTATGCACCAAGCTGCGCAATGTTTACTTGGTGAAAACGATTTTACTTCTTTTAGAGCGGTTCAATGTCAATCGCGAACGCCATGGCGTAATGTTATGCATGTCAATGTTTCTCGATATGGTGACTATGTTGTTGTGGATATTAAAGCGAATGCATTTGTTCATCATATGGTGAGAAATATTGTTGGCAGCCTTTTGGAAATAGGGTGTGGCAATCAGGATATTACTTGGATGGCTGAATTATTAGCTTTAAAAGACAGAACTAAAGCTGCAGCAACAGCTAAAGCGAATGGATTGTATTTAGTTTCTGTAGATTATCCTGATCATTTTGAATTACCAAAACCTGCAATGGGTCCACTATTTTTAGCGGATAATCCTATTGAAATATCTCAATCATAAAGACACCCAGTTTTCTGAGGATTTATGGAAATATTAACACAATTTGTTGATTTAATTAAGTTTCTAATTGATTTTATTTTACATATTGATGCGCATTTAGCAGAGCTTGTTGCACAATATGGCACATGGGTCTATGCCATTTTGTTTCTGATTGTTTTTTGTGAAACAGGGTTGGTGGTAACGCCTTTCTTACCCGGAGACTCCTTATTATTTGTTGCTGGCGCTTTAGCTTCACTAGAAACCAATGATGTGAATGTTCATATTATTGTTTTACTGCTACTTTGTGCTGCCATTTTAGGGGATGCTGTTAACTATTCTATTGGGCGACTTTTTGGTGAAAAACTATTTAGTAAGCCCGATTCAAAGATTTTCCGTCGTGAATATCTAGATAAAACCCATGCTTTTTATGAAAAGCATGGTGGTAAAGCAATAATTTTGGCAAGATTTGTGCCGATTATCCGAACTTTTGCACCATTCGTTGCAGGAATGGGTAAAATGTCATATCGTCACTTTGCCTTTTATAATGTTACTGGGGCAATTGTATGGGTACTGCTATTTACTTATGCAGGATACTTTTTTGGTGACTTAGATATAGTTCAAAAGAACTTAAAATTGCTAATTGTTGCCATTATTGTTATTTCTATTTTACCGGGCGTTATTGAGATCTTACGCCATCGTAGAGCGAGTGCAAAAGCGAAGAAAGAAAGTGATA
Source organism: Proteus faecis (assembly GCF_003144395.1). GTDB lineage: Bacteria > Pseudomonadota > Gammaproteobacteria > Enterobacterales > Enterobacteriaceae > Proteus > Proteus faecis. The sequence goes on from NZ_PENZ01000017.1 coordinate 113,462, forward strand.
ACAAAGAGGTTTGAGCAGTTATCACAAGTTTTTGCCGTAGAATAGCCATAATAAAGAGATGCGCTGAAATTCAGTAAGCGGTATCATCATAAACTTTGCTAACCACACAGCCAGTGTATTGTGGTTGATACGCTAACAATAATTTTACTGGCGAAGGTCAGATTCAGACGAAAAGGTCCATTAATGAGCTGGATTGAAAAAATTCTAAACAAAAGCACTATCACAAGTTCACGTAAAGCCAATATCCCAGAAGGAGTATGGACTAAATGTGACAGCTGTGGGCAGGTTCTCTATCGCGCAGAATTAGAGCGTAATTTAGAGGTTTGCCCTAAATGTGATCACCATATGCGCATTTCAGCGCGCCGTCGCCTTGAGACTTTCCTTGATACAGGAAGCACAACAGAATTAGGTAGCGAATTAGAACCTAAAGATATTCTGAAATTCCGCGACTCTAAAAAATATAAAGACAGAATTAGCGCTGCTCAAAAACAAACGCAAGAAAAAGATGCATTAGTTGTTATGAAAGGAACGCTGAAAAAGATGCCAGTTGTTGCTGCATCCTTTGAATTTGCGTTTATGGGCGGTTCAATGGCTTCTGTTGTGGGGGCTCGTTTTGTTCGTGCTGTTGAACAAGCACTAGAAGATAACTGTCCATTAGTTTGTTTCTCTGCAAGTGGTGGCGCTCGTATGCAAGAAGCGCTGATGTCATTAATGCAAATGGCAAAAACAAGTGCAGCATTAGCAAAAATGCAGGAGCGTGGCTTACCTTATATTTCTGTCATGACAGACCCTACAATGGGCGGTGTTTCTGCAAGTCTAGCGATGTTAGGTGATATCAACGTTGCTGAACCTAAAGCACTAATTGGTTTTGCTGGTCCTCGTGTTATCGAACAAACAGTACGTGAAAAACTACCTGCTGGTTTCCAGCGTAGTGAGTTTCTGTTAGAAAAAGGGGCGATTGATATGATTATTCGCCGCCCTGAAATGCGTGATGAGCTAGCTGAATTACTGGCTAAGCTGACTCAGTATGATTTAGTCGAAGATGAAGATGAAATCATTAGTGAAGAAATGATTGCTGATGAAATTGAGTCTACAGACAACGAGCCAGAAATTAACATCGAAACGAATAAAAAAGAAGATGTCTAATATCATAACTGCTCCTAAAGCCACATCGCCTTTGTCGGTGTGGCTTTCTTATCTTGAACATTTACACTCCAGTGCCATTGATATGGGGTTAGAGCGAGTAGGCAAGGTAGGAAAAGTATTAAACGTGTTACGTCCCGCACCTAAGGTAATTACTGTCTCAGGTACAAATGGAAAAGGCACTACCTGTCATATGCTAGAGTCAATCTTGATGGCATCAGGATTGAAAGTCGGCGTTTATAGTTCCCCTCATCTTGTTCGTTATACAGAACGCGTTCGTATCCAAGGCAAAGAGCTTTCCGAAAGTGCTTTTTGCGAAGTTTTTGCAGAAATTGAACAAGCTAGAGGCGATATTTCGCTGACCTTTTTTGAATATGGCACTTTAGCTGCGCTGAAGTTATTTCAACAAGCACAACTTGATGTCGTTATTCTTGAAGTAGGATTAGGTGGTCGGTTAGATGCGACAAATATCGTTGATGCGGACGTTGCTGCTATTACAAGTATTGCCCTCGATCATACTGATTGGTTAGGTGCTGATAGGGAGCATATTGGTCACGAGAAAGCTGGTATTTTTCGAGCCAATCACTATGCTGTTGTAGGTGAACCGGATATGCCTCATTCCATAGCCCAAGTTGCTAATGAAAAACAAGCTAAGCTTTTTTGCCGAGGAGCAGATTGGTCTTTTGCTATTGAAGGTGAGCATTGGCATTGGCGTAGTGTTGACTGTGAATTTGATGCATTACCAATCCCTAATATTCCGCTAGCCAATGCTGCAACAGCAATGGGTGTTATTCGTTGCTTACTCCAATCTGATGATAAAATCAGCCAAGCGATAACACAGCACAGTATTGTTGAAGGTATGTCTCGTGCTCAATTGCCGGGGCGTTTTCAGGTAATTTCGCAACATCCTCTGGTTATCTTTGATGTGGCTCATAATCCTCATGCTGCAGGATATTTAGCGGAAAAATTATCACAATTACCGAAAAAATCTGATACTCAAGTACGTATTGTTGTTGGTATGCTGGGTGATAAAGATATTGCAGGAACATTAGCGTGCTTAACACCATTAGCTGATCATTGGTATGTTGCTCCACTTAATGAGTTTCGTGGTGCTTCTGCTGAGGTGTTAGCTCAGCATCTTGAGAAGCCAATGGTATTCGATAGTGTTGAAAATGCATGGCAACAAGCCATCTCTGATGCTGCACCTAACGATATTGTTGTGGTTTGTGGTTCATTTCATACAGTCGCACATGTAATGGAACTTTTGGAAAAGGAGCGTGTGGGTGGCAAGTAAATTTCAAAATCGCTTAGTCGGTGCCGTTGTATTGGTGGCAGTAGGGGTTATTTTTTTACCTGCTCTACTCGACGGCGATAAGAAATATAACGAAGACCAGTTCGCCTCTATTCCTTTAGTACCCAAACCAGGTGATGAGCAAGAAATAGAATCTATCGCCCCGATAGAGCAAACTTCTGTGCCTTCGACTCCATCAGAAGGTGCATCTGAAGGTATGATTTCTGAAGCAGTGACTGGCGTTGAGCAACCTGCCGTTACAACCCCTGAATCACCTGCTGTTGTACCTGTTACACCAGTAGAACCATCACCACAACCAACCCCTACACCAGAGCCTCCTGCTGTGGTTACGCCACCGGTACAACCATCCACACCGCCAGTGCAAGAAACTAAGCCACCAAAAGGTGAGGCTTGGGTTGTTCAATTAGGTGCGTTGAAAAATGCGGCGAAGGTAGAAGAAATTATTGCGAAAATGCATTTCTCAGGTTATCCAGTATATACCATACCCGCTCGCCCAGTTGCAGGACAAGTAACTCGAATTTACATTGGTCCTAGTGCATCTAAGTCAGAATTACAGGCTATTTTGCCTCATTTAAAAGAGCTTACTGGGTTACAAGGTGAGGTAAGGGCATATAAGCCTTAATTTTTTCTAAACGAGTCATCAGATGAGTGATGTAACAAAGCGTTAACTTATTGCGGCGATTATGATTTTTCATATCGCCGTAAATTATTTTGAAATTAGCGAAAATTAGCATTACGCAAACGTTTTCGTTTTCTGTTAGAATGCTTCCGTATTAATGCGGAGCATCATTATTGGATAAAAAATTTATGGTCTGGATAGATTACGCCATCATTGCCATTATTGGTTTTTCCGCATTAGTCAGCCTGATCCGTGGCTTTGTTCGTGAAGCATTGTCACTCATCACCTGGGGTTGTGGTTTCTTTGTTGCTAGTCAGTTTTATCCTTATCTTGCCGTCTATTTTACCCGGTTTGAAGATGAGCTGGTTCGTAACGGGATTGCAATAGTCACGTTATTTATTGCGACACTGATTGTCGGTGCTGTGGTGAATTATGTGATTAGCTCTCTTGTTCAACGCACAGGGTTATCAGGTACAGATCGTGTATTGGGGGTCTGTTTCGGGGCTTTAAGAGGCGTGCTGATAGTTTCAGCATTACTTTTTGTTTTAGGCGCGTTTACGCCTATGGCAGATAGCGCTGATTGGCAACGTTCTGAACTTATTCCTCAATTCAACCATATTATTAGGTGGTTCTTTGACTACCTACAAAATGCGTCAAGTTTCGTGTCGGAGAGAATATAACCTCTCCGTCTGGCTGATGAGGATCTATTCATGTGCGGTATTGTCGGTATCGCTGGAGCTAATCCAGTAAACCAATCAATTTATGATGCGTTAACGGTGTTACAACACCGAGGTCAAGATGCAGCAGGCATTGCAACGATAGACGGTAACAATGGTTTCCGTCTTCGTAAAGCAAACGGACTGGTTAAAGATGTGTTCGAAACCCGTCATATGTTGCGTTTAAAAGGTACTATCGGGATAGGGCATGTCCGTTATCCAACAGCGGGTAGTTCTAGTGCATCAGAAGCGCAGCCTTTTTATGTGAATTCCCCTTTTGGTATTACGTTGGCGCATAATGGTAATTTAACCAATGCGCATTTATTACGTCGCCAATTATTTGAAACAGCGCGTCGCCATATCAATACCACCTCTGATTCTGAAATCCTACTTAATGTATTGGCATATGAATTAGACCGTTTTGACCATTTCCCGCTTGAGCCTGATAATATTTTTGCAGCCGTTGCAGCAATGCATAAAAAACTCCGCGGTGCTTATGCTTGTGTTGCTTTGATCATCGGTCACGGTTTACTGGCTTTTCGTGATCCTTTTGGTATCCGTCCGTTAGTATTGGGTAAACGTACTTTAGATGATGGTCGCCATGAATATATGGTCGCATCTGAAAGTGTTGCGCTTGATACTTTAGGTTTTGAATTCTTACGTGATGTTGCGCCGGGTGAGGCGATTTATATCACAGAGCAAGGGCAACTGTTTACTCGCCAATGTGCCGAAAATCCGCAGTTAATTCCTTGTTTATTTGAGTATGTTTATTTTGCTCGCCCTGATTCCTTTATCGATAAAATTTCGGTTTATAATGCACGTTTACGTATGGGGCAGAAATTAGGCGCTAAAATTGCCAAAGAGTGGGATGATTTACAGATTGATGTTGTGATCCCCATTCCTGAAACATCTTGCGATATTGCCTTAGAAATTGCGCATATTCTCAATAAACCTTATCGCCAAGGTTTTGTCAAAAATCGCTATGTTGGTCGTACTTTTATTATGCCAGGTCAGCAAGAGCGCCGTAAGTCAGTGAGACGTAAACTGAATGCAAATCGCGCAGAATTTCGTGATAAAAATGTTCTGTTGATTGATGATTCTATTGTACGTGGTACAACGTCAGAGCAAATTGTCGAACTTGCAAGAGAAGCGGGTGCGAAGAAAGTCTATTTTGCTTCAGCTGCGCCAGAAGTTCGCTTCCCGAATGTGTATGGCATTGATATGCCAAATGCCAATGAGCTTATTGCGCATGGACGTGAGGTGGATGAAATTCGTAAATTAATTGGTGCTGATGGACTTATTTTCCAAGATCTCACTGATTTAATCGCTGCGGTACAAGAAGAGAATCCTGATATTAATCAGTTTGAATGTTCTGTATTTGACGGTGTTTATATTACGAAAGATATTGACCAAGATTATTTGGATTATTTAGAAAATCTACGTCGTGATGATGAACATAAGATCCGTGATCAGAATGAAATAGAAAATTTGGAAATCTATAACGAAGGCTAATTTTTCGGTAAAATATCTCCCTTATAAAGCGTCGATGCTAGTGTGTTCTGCATCGACGCTTGTTTTTTGAGGGTTAATCATCATAATGATTAATAAAGATATATATTCTGAGGATTATAATGAAAAAGCTGATAGTTGGGCTAACCGGCGCCAGCGGTGCAATTTATGGTATACGTTTATTAGAGATACTAAAATCTGTGCCATCAGTTGAAACCCATCTAGTGATTAGCCAAGCTGCACGCCGTACTATTTCATTAGAAACCGATTATTCGCTGAAAGATATTTATGCTTTAGCGGATGTGATTTATGACGATCGCGATATTGGGGCATCTATCTCTTCTGGTTCATTTCGTGTCAATGGAATGGTCATATTACCTTGCTCTATCAAAAGCCTATCAGGTATTGTTCATAGTTATACAGATACGTTAGTCACTCGTGCAGCAGATGTTGTACTTAAAGAAGGGCGTAAACTAGTCTTGTGTGTGCGTGAAACACCACTTCATTTAGGGCATCTACGATTGATGACACAAGCATCTGAACTAGGTGCTGTTATTATGCCACCTGTACCTGCATTCTATTTTCAGCCTAAAACTATTGATGATATTGTTAATCAAACTGTGAATCGTGTGCTTGATCAGTTTGAGATTGATTTACCTGATGACTTATTTCAACGGTGGGAAGGGGATAAGCCTGCTCGCTAAAGATATTCGTCATAGTTCAAGATGCAACGTAGTCAACAACGTTGCATCTTGAATTATTTAAAGCATCTATTCAGTAGAGTATTTATTCCAACTATTGAGAATAGAAAAAGAGATCATTTTCCTGTGGTAATAATATCTTTTAGTGCCTCTTCTAAGTGTGGGTAACGAAATTCAAAGCCAGCACTGAGTAATTTTTCAGGTATCGCTTGCTGTCCACCTAACACCAATGTAGCACTTTCTCCCATCACTAGACGTAATACACTTTCAGGAACTGTCATTAAGGCTGGGCGATTAAACGCTTTTCCTAACAGGCGAGTAAACTCTTTATTTTGTACTGGGTTAGGCGCTGTTAAGTTAAAAGCGCCTTTAGCATCTTGGGTCTTAAGCAAGAAAACAATTGCACTGACCATATCATCAATATGGATCCACGGCATATATTGTTTTCCACTTCCCAATTTGCCACCTAATCCTAATTTAAAGGGTTTACTCATTTTAGGTAGTGCGCCACCGAGAGTTGAAAGTACAATCCCTGTACGCAACAAGCAAACTCGAGTTAATGGTGTTTGAGCTTCAAGCGCAATACGCTCCCATTTTGCACAAAGCTCATGTGTAAATTCAGGATTTGCAGGTGTCTCTTCTGTGACTCGTGTATCACCTTGATCACCATAAAAACCGACGGCTGAGCCAGAAATAAAAACAGCGGGTGGGGAGTCGCTAGCATTAATCAAATCAACCAATTTCTGGGTTAAATGACAACGACTATTAACCAGCTTTTGTTTTTGAGAAGGTGTCCAACGATTATCAGCAATCGGCTCTCCAGCAAGATTAATAACGGCATCAAACTCATTGAGATCCTGTTTATCGTTGAGTTGAGTCCAACAGGTGATTTCATTACAAAAATGCGAATAAACTTTTTGAGGCGAACGAGAAAGCACCGTAATGTCATTATTGGCAAGTGCTAGCTCACAAACTAGTGCTTTGCCTATTAATCCTGTACCACCAGTGATAAGTATTTTCATCACAATCCTCCTGATCTGCTTGCTTGATAAAGAATAAATATCATCCTGATATATGAATTGATTATATTATCCAAAGATTTTTTTTGTTGCTGGACGCTGATTAATGTTGTTTAGCCATTTATTAATTGCAGGATAATTTGTTAAATCAATATTGTGGTGATCGTGCAAACGAGCCCATGTATATGTAGCGATATCTGCAATGCTGTACTCTTTTCCACCAAGATAAGGTGATTGCGCTAATCGTTTCTCTAATACGCTATATAGACGCTGTGTTTCTTCAGTATAACGCTTAATTGCATAAGGGACTTTTTCTGTGGCATAACGGGTGAAGTGGTGATTTTGTCCTAACATCGGACCAAAACCACCTACTTGCCAAAACAGCCACTGTAGTTGTGTTGTTTTTTCTCGTAAATGTTGACTGAGTAGTTTGCCACTTTTTTCAGCTAGATAGATAAGAATAGCACCTGATTCAAAAATAGAGATAGGTTCACCTCCATCAATAGGTGAGTTATCTACAATTGCGGGAATTTTATTATTGGGTGAAATGGCTAAAAATTCAGGTTTAAATTGATCGCCTTGACTAATATCGATGCGATGTAACTGATAAGGTATGCCTGTTTCTTCAAGAAAAAGCGTTATTTTTTGGCCATTTGGGGTATCTGCATAATATAAGTCAATCATTAAAAGCTCCAAAATAAAGTAGGCACTAAATACACAACATAATCACAGTCTGCCTTCTAACATCATAAAAAGCAAAAAAGTGCAAGATGGATAAAATAAGTCACGTATGATTATTGTAGTGGTGAAAAATAGTGATTTTGGTATATTCAGGATAAAAATTACGATCGTTTAGTATCGGTTAAAAAAGGTTTGTTGAGGATGGAACAAGAAAAGACGGCATTGGTTGAATGGGTTGATATTGTTGATGATAAAAATGAAGTTGTTGCACAAGCAACACGTCAACAAATGCGAGCTGAAAATCTAAGACATAGAGCAACTTACATCGTTGTTCATGATGGCATGGGAAAAATTTTGGCACAACGTCGAACTGAAATAAAAGATTTTTACCCTGGTTGGTTAGACGCTACTGCGGGTGGTGTGGTTCAACAAGGTGAGAATTTACTTGAAAGTGCGCGTCGTGAAGCAGAAGAAGAGCTAGGTATTGCTGGAGTCCCATTTGCTGAGCATGGTCAATTTTATTATGATGATGAAAGTTGTCGTGTATGGGGAAGTTTGTTTAGCTGTGTTTCTCATGGGCCTTTCGCTCTGCAAGCAGAAGAAATTGAGGAAGTATGTTGGCTAACTCCCTCTGAAATTACTGAACGCTGTGATGAATTCACACCTGATTCATTAAAAGCCCTTTCTCTTTGGTTAACGCGTAACAATAGTACACGTTTAGAAAGTAGGGAAACCGTAGACTAAGGGGTGCTTTGCCCTAACTCAAATCGATAAGCATAGTTGATAACGGTATCTTCGAATATAGCGTTATCATCTTCGTCTTTTAAACGATGTAAAAGTGCAATCAGATGTTTTCCTGCTTCTTTTCCCATTTTGTGATAATCAAAATGAATTGATGTGAGGGAAGGTGAGATCTGATCGCTATTTTCAGAGCCTTCTAAACAAGCAATGGCCAGATCTTGAGGGATCTTAATCAATCGACGTTGACACTCAAAAATCATACCCAGCGCAATGCTCTCATGACTACAAATAACCGCATCTAGCTCCGGTTGGCGCAATAAAATCTCCGTTAATGCTTGCCGACCGAATGCCATAGACGCGGGATCTGGCGTAGTGACACTTTGCTCAGCATTTAAATAATTTTTAAGTAACGCACGTGACCAACCTGTTATTTGCTGGTGGTGCGAGCGCTGCCCTTGTAACGCACCAATATAACCAATGCAACGCTTTCCTTGAGTGACTAAATGGTTTGTTAAATCATATGCAGCTTGCTCATAAGAACAATCAATACTAATAGCCGCTTGCTCATCTGATTGACTGGCAACACTGACAACAGGCACATTGGCATTACTAATATGTAAAAAATGCGTTGGGCTCAGCTGTGAACCAAAGGCAACTAATGCAGCAGGATTACTTTGCAATAGCATGTTAATCACATCATTGGCTTTATGAGGTTGATGTTCATAGCAACCAACTAAAATTTGATACTGATGGCGATTGAGTATTTGTTGTAAAGACTGCATAAAATCTGTACTGGCTCTATCTGTAAAAGAGGGCAACAGGACTGCAATAATATGACTTTGTGCTGAAGCCAAAGCACCGGCCGAAGCATTAGGAATATAGCCAAGTTCCTCTACTGCTTGATTAACTTTTTCTCGTAATTTATCAGAAACTAGTTCAGGGGTGCGCAATGCACGAGAGACAGTCATTGAGCCGACTCCTGCATGTTTAGCGACATCTTGTAATGTGACGCGACCTGTATTTCGGCGCTTACGTGTTTTGATCATCTGTAATTATGCTTGCTTAGCCTATTTGATTAACGGCAGATCCTACCTGAAATCTTCCTATTATGCTGAAACAATACAGTGTCAATTGTTGGCATTTTCTGCAATTAACATTTCATTAAAATGATAGCGCTATCACAATTACGAATGATCTATCTAGATAGCGCTACCATTAATGATTACTATCCTTAATAACAAAGCTCAAAGAGAGTCTGATCGAGGTTATAAATATGCTTAAAACGTTATTAACACCGGATGTGGTGCAAGTGATCCCAAACGTTAGTGATTGGCGAGAGGCTGTAAAAGTGGCGTGTCAGCCATTAATAGATAAAGGCTATATTGAACCTCGTTATATTGATGCAATCTACAAATCACACGAGGAAATAGGTCCATATTATGTATTAGGTCCTGGGATTGCTATGCCTCATGCGCGCCCCGAAGATGGTGTTAATCAACTTTCACTTGCTTTAACTATTGTTGAGCAAGGTGTTGAGTTTGGTGCAGACGAAAACGATCCAGTGAAATTACTGATTGTTTTGGCTGCAACAGATAACGATAGCCATATTAATGCCATTATGAAATTAGCAGAACTTTTTGATAACGATACAGATATTCAAAAGCTATTTAATGCGAAAAGCAAAGTGGATGTCTTATCTGTTATCAACAACTATTAATAACAATTTAAATTACCAAGGGGAATATCATGAAAATTACTGTTGTGTGTGGAAATGGTTTAGGTAGTAGCTTAATGATGGAAATGAGCATCAAAAGCATTTTAAAAGATCTTTCTGTAAATGCTGAAGTCGATCACGTTGATCTGGGATCAGCAAAAGGTACACCAAGTGATATCTATGTCGGTACGCGTGATATTGCAGAGCAACTTAATTCACAAGCAGTAAATGGAAAGGTTGTTTCACTGGATAACATGATTGATAAAGTGGCGATGAAAGAGAAGCTTTCAGTCGCGTTACGTGAATTAGGCGCGTTATAAGGAGCCTATCATGGACTTTTTCCGCTTTCTAATGAGTGATGTGCTTTCAGAGCCAGCTATTTTAGTCGGCTTGATCGCATTGATTGGTTTAATTGCCCAAAAAAAACCAGTTACAGAATGTATTAAAGGTACCGTAAAAACCATTATGGGTTTTGTGATTTTAGGTGCGGGTGCTGGTCTTGTGATTAACTCACTGGGTGATTTCTCAACGATTTTCCAACATGCATTCGGTATTCAAGGCGTTGTGCCTAATAATGAGGCAATTGTCTCTATTGCACAAAAGAGCTTTGGTAAAGAGATGGCATTAATTATGTTTTTTGCCATGTTGATTAATATCTTAATTGCACGTTTAACGCCGTGGAAATTTATTTTCTTAACAGGTCACCATACATTATTTATGTCGATGATGGTGGCGGTTATTTTGGCAACTGCGGGCTTAGAAGGTACAGTATTAGTTGCGGTAGGTTCATTAGTTGTTGGGATTTCAATGGTGTTTTTCCCAGCCATTGCACATCCTTATATGAAAAAAATTACTGGCTCCGATGATGTTGCATTAGGACACTTCTCTACTATTTCTTATGTCGTTGCTGGTTTTATCGGTAGTAAATTTGGTAATAAAGAGCATTCAACAGAAGAGATGAATGTTCCTAAAAGCCTACTATTTTTACGTGATACACCCGTAGCTATTGCTTTCACTATGGGCATTATTTTTATCATTACATGTTTATTTGCGGGCGATACTTTTGTTCGTGAAGTCAGTGGTGGTAAAAACTGGTTTATGTTCTCATTGATGCAATCGATAACCTTTGCAGCAGGGGTTTATATTATTCTGCAAGGTGTGCGTATGGTTATTGCTGAAATTGTTCCCGCATTTAAAGGTATTTCAGATAAGTTAGTACCTAATGCCAAACCCGCGTTAGATTGCCCAGTAGTATTTCCTTATGCACCAAATGCCGTATTAGTAGGCTTTTTAAGTAGTTTTGCAGCCGGTGTTATTGGCATGTTTATTCTGTATGCCTTAGATTGGACAGTGATCATTCCGGGGGTTGTTCCTCATTTCTTTGTGGGCGCAACAGCAGGGGTATTTGGTAATGCAACTGGTGGACGTCGCGGTGCAATTTTAGGCGCTTTTGTTCAAGGTTTATTAATTACATTCTTACCTGTATTCCTTTTACCAGTACTTGGCGATATCGGTATTGCTAATACCACATTTAGTGATGCAGACTTTGGTGTTATTGGTATCCTGTTAGGTATTATTGTTCGTTAATAATATTTATTAATAGAATTTTATTAGATGCCCGACTTTTTAATTAGTCGGGCATTTTTTTGTAGAAATACTGTATTTAAATTTTCTATATAGATTCAATCGAATATGAGCAGCGTGTTCCTTATATGTTCAGGAATAAACTGCATTTTTACAGAAATTACATCTATAATTCCTTTCCCTTTCTCTCATCATTATCACTTATTTCACTATTTCATTTTTATGAATTTATATGTTTATTTTGTGAATAATAATGCTATCATCCTGAGTGAATATTCACATTGTGAATATTTTCGCACCTAATTATAAAAATAGGTTTATCATCACAATCACTAAGGAAAAGAAGATGTCTTTCGGTATTCGATATCTTGCGTTGTTACCACTTTTTATTATTACTGCTTGTCAACAACCAGTTAATCACAATCCACCAGCGACTGAAACGGCTCAAGTTCAACCAGCAATCGTGAATAATTCATGGATTGAAATCTCACGTAGTGCGCTCGATTTTAATGTGAAAAAAGTCCAATCACTGTTAGGTGATAAATCCTCTCTTTGTGCGGTGTTAAAAGGCGATGCATATGGTCATGATTTATCATTAGTTGCACCTGTTATGATTGAAAATAATGTGCAATGCATTGGTGTAACGAATAACCAAGAGCTAAAAGAAGTTCGAGATCTAGGATTCCAAGGTCGTTTAATGCGTGTGCGTAATGCCACAGAGCAAGAAATGGCTCAGGCGACAAGCTACAACGTGGAAGAATTGATTGGTAACTTAGATATGGCTAAAAAATTAGATACTATTGCTAAACAACAAAATAGAATTATTCCTATTCATTTAGCTTTAAATTCAGGTGGAATGTCTCGCAATGGGTTAGAAGTTAATAACAACGCAGGGCTTGAAGAGGCGAAGCAAATTGCCCAATTAGCTAACTTAAAAGTGGTTGGCATAATGTCTCATTATCCTGAAGAAGATGCTGATAAAGTAAGAGAAGATCTAGCTCGTTTTAAACAGCAATCACAAAAAGTATTGGAAGTTACTGGGCTAAATCGTCAAGATGTCACTCTGCATATGGCAAATACGTTTGCCACAATTACTGTACCTGAATCATGGCTAGATATGGTGCGTGTAGGCGGAATTTTTTATGGTGATACAATTGCAAGTACAGACTACAAACGTGTTATGACGTTTAAATCTAATATTGCTTCAATTAATTATTATCCTAAGGGCAATACTGTTGGTTATGACCGCACTTACACATTAAAACGTGACTCTGTGCTAGCGAATATTCCTGTTGGTTATGCAGATGGCTATCGCCGCGTTTTTAGTAATGCAGGACATGCTTTAATTGGTGGTCAACGTGTGCCTGTTTTAGGTAAAACGTCAATGAATACGGTGATTGTTGATATTACCGATCTTAAAAATATCAAATCAGGGGATGAAGTTGTATTCTTTGGTAAGCAAGGTAATAGTGAAATTACCGCTGAAGAAGTTGAAGATATTAGTGGTGCACTATTTACAGAGATGTCGATTTTATGGGGTGCAACCAACAAACGGGTATTAGTGGATTAAAGTAGGGTGCTTGTAACCACAAAACGCAACAACGTGTCATGAGAAATTGTGGGGGAACTTTCCCCCACAAAGCTATTTATCGCAAGATAAAGTCGCTTGAACTACTGTATGACCACTACGAATATTGAAAGAGCATAATCTTTCATGTCTAAGTAATGATAAACACAGTGCTGTCATGCAGACAGCAATCAGCCCTATCAGGGCAAATTTAGTCATTTCTCTTGACTCTCCTTTTTAAAGGAGACAGAATCGACGTTGTGTGGCGTTGAGACTGCCTCGGATTTTAATAAAATAGAATTCGGGGCTTTCGTCTTTTTGGCGCTCGCAAATGCTTGAACCAAAATGATCCAAGCACCCACCTGCATACTAACAGAAATCGACCTCATTCCTATCTTTTTTTGAATAAAAACAATATAAATAAACGATTAAAATCAATATGTTAGTTGTTTTTATGTGGGGTGTTTATAGGTGGGGTTTCTCTTGACATTCCTTTATAAAGGAGACAGAACTGACGTTGTTGAGTGTTGAAATTGCTTCGGATTTTAGCGAAAAACGCCGTAAACCCTCGCCCAATGCGAGCGGGGATATAAGGCGAAAAGCCCGCAGGGCTTTAAAGATCAATC
>NZ_PENZ01000038.1:0-9093 GCF_003144395.1 Proteus faecis
CTGCCCATGGAGGCCAGCGTAAATCCGTCACACAGACGGTTGCGGTCTAAGAAGTGGGAAGCCTCGCCCGACAGGGCGGGGTGCAGTCACTGTTGAGTGTTAGAAAACAAAAGAAATGAGTTATTTTCTCGCGCTCCCTTAATTTCTCTCTATAGAGCAGCGGAAAAGAAATTAAATCATCAAAAAAAGAGAAAGTTCTCGCTTTGATATGCAAAAAAATGGATATCTTTACTGATTGTTATTTAAGCATTTTTTACCCCAAAATAGCTTATGATGAAAAATTAAACTTGAATAGAATAAAAAGAAAGCAAACAAACTTATTTTTGCATTTTTTATTAAAAAGACGTTGACGCATCCCACTGAATACGGTTTAATGCGCCTCGTTAGCCCGAATAGCTCAGTCGGTAGAGCAGGGGATTGAAAATCCCCGTGTCCTTGGTTCGATTCCGAGTTCGGGCACCATCTTTAGAAAAACCAGCCTTAAGGCTGGTTTTTTGCTTTCTACACTTCATCATTTTCAATATCCCTTTAAATGAGAAAATCCTTTTATTGAATGATGACTTTTATTGTTCTCAGAAAACATTATTTCTCATGCAGCCTTATTATACGAACAAGACTGCATGAGATTAAAAATAGAATTATCTTTCTTGTAATGCTTGTTTCATCCTGGTTATTGGCTTAATCAAATATTGGAATACTGTTTTTTCACCCGTCTTAATATCCACACTCGCAATCATCCCAGGAATAACAGGTAATTCCTTTCCATTTTTATCAGTAAGATGACTACTCTGTGTGGTGACTAGCACACGATAAAACGCTTCATCTTGGTTTAGTTTTAAATCACTGGGTCTCTTTTGATCATGTAATGTATCAGGGCTAACTAAAGTAACAACACCTTCCAACCCACCATAAATAGCGTAATCATATGCAGTCAGTTTAACTAATGCTGGCATTCCTGTGCGAACATAAGCAACATCTCTTGGGCTGATATATGCCTCAACTAATAGTTGGTCTTCTAATGGAACAATTTCCATAATATCCTGCCCCGCAGAAATTACCCCACCAACAGTATTGATACGTATATTCTTAACAATCCCTCTTAATGGAGCTCGTATTAATGCACGTTCAACCGGATCAGCACGCCCCGCCATATTTTCCCTTGCCTGAGCTAATTCTGCTTCTGTTTTAACTAACTCAGCACTTGCTTCCGTTAAATATTTATTTTTCTTTTCATTTATCTGAGATTGAATATCGGCTGACTGTCGCTCCATTCGCAATAATTCCACAGCTGACATCGCACCTTGTGCAACAATAGGCCTTGTTATTGCAATCTCTCTGTCTAATAAGGCTTTACTTTTTTGTAAATTATCTATCCCTGACTCCAGTGCCTCTTTACGTATATTGTATACGGTTGTTTCACGCGCCACTAAATCAGTAGCTAATCCCTCAGGAAATTTAAGTTCAGTAGAATAAGCCTCCGCTTTAAGTCTTGCCCGAATAGCTTCCAGATTATCAACCTTCGCTTCACTTTCCCTTAAAATAGCCGATGAACGGGTATCATCTAGAGTCAACAATACTTGTCCTTTCTCAACAATATCCCCTTCTTTTACCTCCATGCTTTTTAATATACCGGCATCTAATGTCTGGATGATCTGCTCTCGACTGCTGGGAATAATACTACCTTGGCCTCGAGTCACTTCTTCAAGGCTACTGTTCCACGCCCAAATAACAAAAATAATCAAAAAAATCAGTAACATTGTGATCATCATAAAGCTCTTATGATGCTTTTCGTGCTGAAGTGCCGCATGTAAGTCATTGAGCAATGCTAAATCTTTATTAGAAAAAGCCTCTTTAGGATGACTTGGCGATGTCACTTGTTTTTTATTTAATTCATTCATTTCAACATTCTCAATCTTACTTATCTGTTTTGGCTTTTGAGTGAACAGTTATTTGTTTTTCTTTTTCATTTTTAGCTAACTGTTGTAAGACCGCATCTCTGGGGCCATCCATCACCACTTTACCGTTATCAACAACAATTATTCGGTTGACGATACTCAGAACCTGAGGTCGATGAGTAACAACCAATAATGTTCTTGCACGACACCATGCTGAAATGGCATTTAATGCCTGAATTTCTGAATATTGATCAAGTCCCGTTGTTGGTTCATCCAGTAAAACCACTTTAGGATTTCGCAACGTCATTCTAGCCAAAGCAACAATTTGTTTTTGCCCACCAGAAAGACCCAAACCATTCTCACCCAAGGACATATCTAATCCTCTTGGATGCTTTTTAATGACTTTGTCTAAGCCAAATCGCTTCAATGCCACAATCAAATCTTGATCACTAGAAAAACCATCCATACGGGCTAAATCAAGATTTTCTCTTAAACTACCTAAAAATAATCTTGGCTCCTGTTCTAACAACAAAACCTGATTACGCAAATAATGAGGATCTATTTGGCGAATATCGACATCATCTAATGTGATGCCTCCTTGTTCTGCTGGATAGAGTCCGGCTGCTAATTTTAAAGTCGTTGATTTACCACTACCAATACGTCCGAGTATTCCAACTTTTTCACCCGGCTTTATTTCAAATGATAAATTTTTCACTACACTGCTAGTATCTTGACTATAAGCAAATGAAACATTTTGGAATTTTATATTTCCATTCATTTGTTTTAGCGTAATATATTTCCTATCAGGTTCACGTTCTGAAGGTCGCTCAACAATACCATTTACACCTTTTAAGGCGACCCAGGCCTGTTGAAAGCGCACAGCTAAACCCGCAATCTGCCCTAATGGTGATAACGCTCTACCAGACAAAATAACCGTTGCAATTAACGCCCCCATCGTAATTTTATTGGCGGGATCATCGCTATGAATCAAATAAGTACCGATAATAACTAAAAATATCGTATTTAACTGTTGCATCATAACCGCAAAGTAAATAACAAAATTACTGATATTTTTAACTTTCATTGATGAAGAAGCGGTTTTGGCTGTGTAATAATCCCAACGCTTTTGAGCCCAATTCATTGCATTATTCGTTTTTAACGTTTCTATGCCTTCAATCGCTTCTACTGCTAATCCCTGTCTTTGTGACGATTCCTTCATTGATTCATTAATATATTTTGATAAAGGGATCTGAGCTAAAAGACCAATAATAATAACCAGTGGAATTATCGTAAGTGGCACCAAAGCCAAGCTTCCCCCAACCAGTGCAATGACAGAGACAAATAAAATTAAAAAAGGCATATCAACTAATGTTAATAAACTTGCACTCGTCATAAAATCACGGACAGATTCAAAATCTCGTAAATTATTAACATAGGAGCCAGATGATATAGGCCTTTCCTGTAATTTAAGATTTGTCACTTTTCTAAATAAAGCCGAGCTGATAATTAGGTCAGCCTTTTTACCCGCAATATCCGTTAACCGCCCTCGGATCATCTTTGCTGTAAATTCAAATAAGATCGCGATAATTACACCAATACTTAAAACCCAGAGAGTTTGATATGACTTATTTGGTATTACTCTGTCATAAACATTCATGACATATAATGAACTAACAAGTGCTAGAAAATTAATTACAAAAGTGGCAAGAATAATTTGATAATAATATTTTTTAAAGCGCCATATAACTTTAAAAAACCATGCTTTAGGCATTGTATATTCAGGCAACTCTGAACGTACATCTGTTGTAATACGAGGCTTAATAAACCAACAATAACCTAAATACTTTTCATTTAATTCCGCTTGAGTTAACCATACAGATAAACCATCGATTTGCTGAATTTTATATTTACGTTGTCCGCTTTCATCAAATGAAATTTCTGTTAAAACAGCACTATCTTCATTTTTTAATAATAATAAGACTGGCATAGCCAGAGAGGGAATATCATCCAACAAGCGTTGTGATAATGTATTTTCAAATCCTTCACTCTTCAGATATTCAACCAGTGATGAAAAATCAATTCCCATCTTTGCGGTACGGATTGTATGCGCAGTCAGTGTAGCCACGGATAAATGTGTGCCTAATAACTGAGTTGTAAGAGAAAGACCTTCTATGATCAATTTCATAACTACAATATTTACCTTAATTTATTAATGTGCGAGTGAATTAAGTGCCCAGTGAGAAAGTGTTCCTTGCGCATATAAATAATCAAGCATTCCATACCTAAGATCACTCAATGTGGTGGCATAAGATAATTCAACATCAGATAGCTCTTTTTCTGCATTCAAAACATCTAACAAAGAACGGCGAGCAACATTAAATTGCAATTGATAAAAATCGACGACTTTTGTCGATGATAAAATTTGTGCATCTAATATCTTTAATTTTTGAGTACTTTTTTGAATATTAATTACAGATAAGCGTCTTGCTTCTTCAATATCTCGAATAACCCTATCCATTCGCTGTTGAGCAGCATTTAACTGGCTTACTTTTTCATCAATAGAATATAATGATGAAAAATTAATAATATCCCATGTCACATCAATGCCTATCTGACGATCATCTTTAGTTATATTTCCAGTTAAATTAATTTTCGGTAATTGTTTTTTATTTTCAACTTTAACGCCCAATTTTTTAGCATCAATATCAGCCTGACTCACAAGATAGGCAGGATTTTGATTATTACTTTCCGCAGTAAAATCTCTGTACATATCGCTGACTGTCATGTCAGAAAAAGGATTAACAAGATCACTCTCTCCAACCGGAAATCCAGTATATTTTGATAACGTACTTAACGTTGTCATTAATTCTTTTTCATAATAATTAATATCTTGTTCTACTAATATTTTTCTTGCTTCTGCCTGAACATATTCAGAAACACGCCCTTCATCATTACGAGCTATTACATTTAATTCAGATATAATCTTATTATGTCTATCTAAACTCTTTTTCTTTACCGCAATAGATTCTTTAGCTAATAACGCTTTTAAATAGAGGTCTGATATGGTGTAAGCGACGTTTTCTTTGGTTTCATTATATTTAAATTGATAATAAAGCTGTTCTTTTTCATTACGTTCAACATCATTTTCTATTCCACCAAAAGAATAGAGATTTAGCTCCCCTCTTAGCCCTGGAGTAAAACTATTATTATCATAATCACTTTCATCACGATGATATTGCCCTAATAGTTTATTTCCAGTTACGCTTATTACGGGAAAATGTTGAGCTCTAGCTTGATTAACTCTTGCAACAGATATATCTATATCGGCTTTAGCTTCTAATAACTCTGGCGCATTATTTAATGAGTTATTTAATATGTATTTTAAAGAATTTGCATGTGAATTAAATAATACGCCTCCAAAAATAACAAACGTTATTATTTTGAGTTTATTTATAGAAAACACAGATATTACCTCTAATAAAAAATACAATCTAAATATAGAAATTTATGATTGGCTAATAAGGCTGCTCGAATGAGCAGCCTTAGATTTAATTACAACAGATAATTAAATAACCCCTCCATTATCGATAATATTATTATCGATATAGACATTAGCACCACCTGCACTACTATAAAGTGTGTAAGTATGCTCAGTGCCATCTAACGCCGTTGCTTTAACAGTTGTGGCCGTTGCAGTAAATGTTCCTAAACTTCCTGCATCATCAGCCCCTAAATCAACTTTATCATTGGCATCACCGGAAATATAAAGCGTTGAATTGTCATTTATACCCAATACATCCGATACGGTTAATTTAATGGTTTGAGCTGAATTGTCTGCTTTCAGATTACTGCCAACAGTCATATCCACTTTCTCGAAGCCAGTAATACCTTCATTCTTCCCTGTCGCCAGATTGACAGAAATATTACCTGCCAGAACCAGAGTATCACTACCTTCTCCACCGTTAATGGAACCTTGATTACCAATAGGTTTGGTATCATAGTCTTTTGTCAGAACAACGATATCATCACCAGCACCCGCATCAATGGTTATATTACCATTTGAAATAGTGCCAATTTTGATTGTGTCATTCCCCTCACCACCATCAATGGTTGTCGCAGCTGAACCTAAAGTTGCACTAGTGGAATCAAATACGTCATCACCAGCCCCTAGTGAAATAGTGGCGTTATATGCTCCCTCAGTAACGGTAACAGTATCATTACCATCCCCCATAGAAACAGTAGCACCACCATAAATCCATCCAGCAGTTAAAGTATCTGCATTATCACCGACAGAAACATTACCAGTCAGATTTTTAGTGATAGTGATATTATCACTACCATATCCACCTAAAATTTCACCGGATACAGAGCCATAAATAGTGACGGTATTAACATCCGTAACTGCGTCAATATTAGTGTCATTACCCAGACTTAAATCGCTACCATCCTGATAAATAGCAAGATACTCTTTTGGCAGATTTGACTGACCTTGAATACCGCTACCCAAATCTAATAAACCGGATAATTCGGTATTATTTTGAGAATTAGCATCCCCTTGAGTAAACGTATCACTGCCTGAGCCAAGATAGATTTGACCAGCATTTGTTACCCCAGTGCGTTTAATGGTAACCGTGTCGTTCCCTGATTCCATAAAGAGGTAACTACCAGCATACATAACACGCAACGCCGTATTCATACCATCCATAGTAAAGGTATCGTTACCTTCACCAGCATAGACTCGGGTATTGGCTAACATATTACCGCGAACCACCATCAGGTCATCGCCAGCCCCTAAATCAACAGTTGTAATACTTTGATTACCATCTGTTTTTGTACCATCAGGCCCATTATCCTGTGAGTTAGCCACATTGCTGTATGATGAAGTTTCGCTACCATCCTGATAATAACCGACATAAATTGTATCGTTATAATCAGTTGTTAACATAGGGTCAGAATCACCGCTAGTCGAACCGATGGTATATCCAAAATCACCTGTGCCCGCTTTAGATGATGATAATGAATATTTCAGCGTAAAATCACCATCCAGATTACGTAATGAAATTGGGTTACCATCATAAATAACACCAGTTGCTGAAGCACCTGCATTATTTACTGTCTCGGTTACAGCTGTAGCGTTATTAGATGTTCCCGTAATGGTTGCAAGTACTTTCTCCATACCTTCTGCATTGAAGGCATTTTGGTTAGCTTCCATTGTTGGATCAACGATAAATGAAACACTCTTAGAGCCAGCAGGGATCACAACCGTTACTGTTGATGCACCATCATACGTTACTTTGCCAGTGTCACCATGCAGGGCAATTTTTCCGTCGTGCTGAGAACCAGCAAGCGCTGAATAATCCGGTGCACTCGCATAACCCGCACCATTTGTTAAGGTTATGGTTACAGTCACATCTTGTGCTGCAGCATAATCCAGAGCAACGGTATACACTAACCCGGTAGTATCATCGTTGTCTTCAATGGTTGCTGGAACGTCAATTGCATCACCAGAAACAGAAGCATTTCCGCTAATCTTGTCGCCGTTAGCATTTGTTGATGTTGTATCAACACTGATACTCACTGTTGGCAATACATCTGTTTTAGACGTTGCTGTTGCAGGATCACTTTCATTACCACTTGGATCTTTAGCAATTGCGGTCACTTCACTGTTATCTTTTACACTATCAGATGGAATAGTAGTGTTATTACCTTGACTGTCTGGGATCAAATTAGGATCGCTAGATGTCCAGCCATTATCCCCTTTCTCCATTGTTACAGTCTGTTTATCACCGTTTTCATCTTCAAACGTAATTTCAACAGTATCACCTTTATTGGCATCTCCAGGCAGTTCAACGGAAACAGAGCCGTTATCTTCCGCATTTAATACTGGTGCCGATGGTGCAACCGTATCGACAGTAAAGTCGGTTGCTTGACCTTGACCACTGGTATTACCTGCAGGATCAGTGATTTCTGCTTTAACAGAATAATTACCATCCGGAGTTGCTTTATCCGCTGGGATAGTGACATCCGCTTTACCGGCTGTTACTTCATCCGCTGTCAATGTGTGTTCAACGGTGTCAGTAGTGCCATCAGGTTTGGTAATAGTCAGTGTCAGAGTGTCACCCGCAGCACTACCACCCGGTACGGTCACTTCAGTTTGTACGCCGTCTTTTAACTCATCAGCATTCACACCGTTTGCCGCTTCTGGAATAGTCACCACCGGTGTTGTGTCTACAGTGCCGTCACCGTCAGTGTCTCCCGGAATTTGCGTATCAACAGTAAAGTCCGTTGGTTGGCCTTTTCCACTGGTGTTGCCCGCAGGATCGGTGATTTCTGCAGTAACTGAATAGTTACCGTCCGCTGTCACTTTATCCGCTGGAATAGTGACATTCGCTTTACCGGCGGTTACTTCATCCGCTGTCAGTGTGTGTTCAACGGTGTCAGTAGTGCCATCAGGTTTGGTAATAGTCAGTGTCAAAGTGTCACCTGCAGCACTGCCACCCGGTACGGTCACTTCAGTTTGTACGCCGTCTTTTAATTCATCAGCATTCACACCGTTTGCCGCTTCTGGAATAGTCACCACCGGTGTTGTATCTACGGTGCCATCACCGTCAGTATCCCCCGGAATTTGTCCATCAACAGCAAACTCCACTTTATTCCCTGGTTTGGCTGGGTTATTACCTTGAGTTAAGCTGACATCAACACTGTTTTGGCCGTTTTGTACTGCGTCTTTCGGAATATCCATTGACACTTTACCCGCTGTTACTTCATCTTTCGTAACAGTGTGTGTAACTGTTTCAGTGGATTTATCCGGACGAGTGATAGTTAATGTAATTTCTGCGCCTTCCACGGTGCCTGCTGGTAAGGTGACTTCGGCCTGTAAACCGTCTTTCAGCTCATCCGCATTTGCATAGCCATCGGCCACTTCTGGGATAGTCAACACAGGGGCATCGGTAACACCATCTGTTTTTGAAGTTACAGTCGAAGGATCACTTTCATTACCACTTGGATCTTTAGCTACACCGGTCACTTCACTGTTGTCTTTTACATTATCCGCAGGGAGCGTTGCTTTATCGCCATTGCTGTCTGGAATTAAAGCCGGTGTATCTGATGTCCAACCGTTGTCACCTTTTTCTAAGGTCACCGTATGTTTGCCACCGTTTTCATCTTCAAAGGTAACTTCAACAGTGTCGCCTTTATT
>NZ_PENZ01000038.1:9131-9430 GCF_003144395.1 Proteus faecis
TCACTGTTGTCTTTTACATTATCCGCAGGGAGCGTTGCTTTATCACCATTGCTGTCTGGAATTAAAGCCGGTGTATCTGATGTCCAACCGTTGTCACCTTTTTCTAAGGTCACCGTATGTTTGCCACCGTTTTCATCTTCAAAGGTAACTTCAACAGTGTCGCCTTTATTCGCATCCGTTGGCAATTCAATAGAAACTGAACCGTCATCTTCCGCTTTTAATACCGGTGCAGAAGGTGCAACCGTATCAACAGCAAAGTCAGTTGGTTGGCCTTTTCCACTGGTGTTGCCCGCAGGATC
>NZ_PENZ01000015.1 GCF_003144395.1 Proteus faecis
CCGTCCTGCGTGGCTTGTTGTTTGCTCATCGCCGGTCAGTGGATGCGCATTATAGGGAGATCTCGGATTAGCGCAAGTGTTATTTTAAAAAAATTTACCAAGCGAATACTTTATAATCAAACGTCCTATGAAAGTATAAATAATAGACACCAATTGTTCAAAAAAGTTTCAATTTTATCTGTGATTCTTAGCGATTTAACGGTTAAACCTTTATTTATATATTAAGTGCATAAAAAAAGAGGCTTATATAAGCCTCTTTTTCAGTTTCACGACATCTCTTATTTATCATAATAAATAGAGAAGATACTCTATTACTGTTTTGCAATTATCTTATTGTTATCCAAATCTAAGGTAATCTCTTTACCTGGTAATAATTTACCAGACAAAATGTCTTGAGCTAATGGGTTTTCAACCTCTTGCTGGATAGCCCGTTTCAATGGACGAGCACCATAAATTGGATCGAATCCAACTTCGCTCAATTTCTCTAATGCAGCCCCAGTAATAGTAACGTGATAACCACGCTCTTCTAAACGCTGGTATAAACGACGCAACTGAATTTGTGCAATCGCTGCAATGTTTTCTTTACCTAATGGATGGAATACGACCACTTCATCAATACGGTTGATAAACTCTGGTCTGAAATGATGGCCAACAACATCCATCACAATATTTTTCATTTCAGGATAATCAATTGTCCCGAAACGTTCTTGAATTAAATCAGACCCTAAGTTAGATGTCATAATGACAACTGTATTACGAAAATCGACTGTTCTACCTTGCCCATCTGTTAAACGACCATCATCCAATACTTGCAATAAGATATTGAATACATCTGGATGCGCTTTTTCAACTTCATCTAATAAGATGACTGAATAAGGGCGACGGCGAACTGCCTCTGTCAAATACCCACCTTCTTCGTAACCAACATATCCTGGAGGCGCCCCCACTAAACGAGAAACGGAGTGTTTTTCCATAAATTCAGACATATCGATACGAACCATTGCATCATCACTATCAAACAAGAAGTTCGCTAATGCTTTACACAACTCAGTCTTACCAACCCCTGTCGGCCCCAAAAATAAGAACGAACCAATTGGGCGATTAGGATCAGATAATCCGGCACGGCTACGACGAATAGCATTAGATACTGCACTTACAGCCTCTGCCTGACCAATAACACGTCTATGTAGCTCTTGTTCCATTCTTAACAGTTTTTCACGTTCCCCTTCTAGCATTCTAGATACAGGAATACCTGTCCAACGCGCTAAGATTTCAGCAATTTCAGCATCAGTAACTTTATTACGTAACAGCTTCATATGCTTATCTTCAGCTTTATTAGCTTCAGCAAGCTGTTTTTCTAGTGTCGGAATTTGTCCATATTGGATCTCTGACATTTTTGCCAAGTCACCACTACGGCGAGCTTGCTCTAATGCTATACGGGCCTGCTCTAATTCCGATTTGATATGCTGAGTACCAGTAAGCTCTGCTTTTTCTGCTTTCCACTCTTCTTCTAAAACAGAATACTCTTTCTCTTTTTCAGCAAGTTCTTCATTTAGCATCTCTAAACGTTTTTTACTTGCCTCATCAGACTCTTTTTGTAGTGCTTGTTGTTCAAGTTTAAGCTGAATGATACGTCTATCAAGTCTATCTAGTGCTTCTGGTTTTGAATCCATCTGCATACGTAGGCTTGCACCTGCTTCATCAATTAAATCAATCGCTTTATCTGGCAACATACGGTCAGAAATATAGCGATGAGATAAAGTCGCTGCAGCAACAATCGCAGGGTCCGTAATTTGAACATGATGATGAAGTTCATAACGTTCTTTTAGACCACGTAAAATGGCGATAGTATCTTCAACTGTAGGCTCAGCTACATATACTTTTTGGAAACGGCGCTCTAATGCAGCATCTTTTTCAATATATTGACGATATTCGTCAAGTGTTGTTGCACCCACACAGTGTAATTCACCACGAGCTAATGCAGGCTTTAACATATTCCCCGCATCCATAGCACCGTCTGCTTTACCTGCGCCAACCATCGTATGTAATTCATCAATAAACAGAATGACACTGCCCTCCTGTTTAGATAAATCATTTAAAACCGCTTTTAAACGTTCTTCAAATTCACCACGATATTTAGCACCTGCTAACAACGAGCCCATATCTAAAGAAAGTACGCGCTTATTCTTTAAACCTTCTGGGACTTCACCATTAACTATACGTTGAGCCAAACCTTCAACAATCGCTGTTTTACCTACACCCGGTTCACCAATAAGCACAGGGTTGTTTTTAGTACGACGTTGTAAAACTTGAATAGTTCTTCTTATTTCTTCATCACGGCCAATAACAGGATCGAGTTTGCCTTGTTCTGCTCTTTCCGTTAAATCCACAGTATATTTTTTCAATGCCTGACGTTGGTCTTCTGCATTTTGATCGTTCACTGTTTCTCCACCACGTATTTTTTCAATCGCTATCTCAAGACTCGCTTTATTCGCTCCGGCTGCTTTTAGCATATCAGCAACTTGACCACCGGTTTCCATGGCAGCTAAAAGAAAGAGCTCTGACGAAATAAATTCGTCACCTTTTTTCTGTGCCAATTTATCGCACAAATTAAGGTGCTTAATTAAATCATTTGAGGGATGAACTTCTCCACCAGCACCTTCGACTTTAGGTAATCGAGACAAAGCATCATTAATTCGCTCATTAAATTGCGATGCATTAACACCTACAGATGTTAATAAAGGGCGAATTGAGCCACCTTGTTGATTAAATAACGCACTCAGTAAATGTATGGGTTCTATAAATTGATTATCGTTCCCAAGTGCCAATGACTGGGCGTCTGCGAGAGCTTGCTGGAATTTGTTGGTTAATTTATCCAGACGCATAACACCTCCAAGTAAAATTTAAAGTAAAATTCGTAACTGGAGAATAGATGAGGTCATTTTGACAATATTCAAGCTCAAAATAAAAATTTTGAGCAAAAATATTCATCAATATTTGAGATAAGTGAGAAAAACGTTGCGAGGAAGTTTATTTAATCCAGATTAATGATGCCATTCGCCCTGTTACATGCTCTCGTCTATAAGAAAAAAAGCGCGATGGATCTGTTACAGTACAAAAATCGCCACCATAAATCTGAGTTACTCCACTTTCCTGTAAGATTATTCTCGCTAACATATAAATATTAGCTAAGTATTTACCATTGTGGGGAATAAATGCAGATTCAAAGGCAATATTTTTTTCTATAAACGCCAAACGGACTTCAGAGCCTACCTCAAAAGCAGTTGGCCCAATTGCTGGTCCTAACCATGCCATAATTTGATCTTTAGGCGCTTTAAACTGCGCCAGTGTATTTTGTAATACACCATGGCAAAGCCCTCGCCATCCACCATGAGCTGCGCCAACTTCTGTTCCATCAAGAGTTGTAAAAAGGACGGGCAAACAATCTGCCGTCATAATTGCACAAACTTTTTTCACAGTTGAGGTGTAAAGGGCATCACCTTGTACTTCATTATTTGTCTCAGCATTTAGCGTAACAACATGGGTACCATGAACTTGTTCAAGCCATAGTGGCATTTCAGGCAATTGAGCTTGCTGACAAAGTCTGCGTCTATTTTCTTCAACATCAGATAATTTATCACCAACATGAGTACCTAGATTGAGGCTATTATAAGGTGACTGACTAATCCCTCCCACTCTCAAGGTACTGCAAGACCCAATATTTTCAGGTTGTGGCCAATCTGGAAAAATCAATGAAGCCATTTACCAATCCATTTCATCTTTAAACTGTTCAACGTCAGCTTTTAGCACATCGATAAGCTTAACCATATCATCAGGTAAAGGGGCATGCCATTCCATTTCAATACCTGTTATTGGATGATAAAGACGTAGCATCGTTGCATGCAAAGCTTGTCTATCAAATAAGCGTAACGTTTCTCGCAATTCATCTGACGCCCCTTTTAAAGGACGAGGTCTTCCTGCATAAAGCTGATCACCGATTAAAGCATGGTGAATATGTGCCATATGAACACGAATTTGGTGAGTACGACCAGTTTCTAAACGTAAGCGCAAACGTGTATGAGCACGGAAATGCTCCATAACACGATAATGTGTTACTGCGGGTTTACCCATTGGGTGTACAGCCATATGTGTACGTTTAGTTGGATGTCGTGAAATAGGTTCATTCACTAATCCTCCCGCTGTCATTCTTCCTGTTGCAACGGCTTCGTACTCACGTGTAATTTCACGACGTTGTAAAGCTTCGACTAAATGCGTTTGAGCAGGAACTGTTTTTGCAACAACCATTAGACCTGTTGTATCTTTATCCAATCGATGGACAATACCTGCACGAGGAACGTTAGCAATCTCTGGATAGCGATAAAGTAATGCGTTTAATACGGTGCCATCAGGATTACCAGCACCAGGATGTACAACGAGATCTCTTGGCTTATTGATAACTAAAATATCATCATCTTCATAGACGATATTTAACGGAATATTCTGAGGCTCCCAGCGAACATCCTCTTCAATTAAGGCATCGACTTCAATTTTTTCACCGCCAAGCATTTTTTCTTTTGGCTTATTGATGATTTTATCGTTAACCTGCACTCTATTGTCTAAGATCCACTCTTTTATACGAGATCTTGAATAATCAGGGAACATTTCGGCCAAAGCCTGATCTAAGCGTTGACCCAGCTGTGAATCTGCGACTGTAGCATTAAGTCGTATTTGTTGAGACATAAATAATTTTCTATTAATTAAGTTAGTGTTTTGACGGCACAGCCGTTTCATTTAAAATGAGTTATAGTGTAACCGATTTCAGGGGAGCTTCACGGAGAGACTCCCCAAACCTATTCAGAGGATAATCAATACGTGATGAGACGCATTAAATACCTAGTGGCAGCGGCCACTGTAAGCCTGTTACTTGCTGGCTGTTCGAGTTCAGACAAAGACGCTACTGCCGATATGTCGCCTTCTGAGCTTTACTCAACCAGTCAGGAAAAATTGCTAGATGGCAATTATGGAGCGGCTATCAAACAATTAGAGTCTCTCGATAATCGCTATCCTTTTGGCCCTTATTCGCAACAAGTTCAACTCGATCTGATTTATGCTTATTATAAATCAGCGGAACTACCGATGGCGATTTCAGCAATCGACCGTTTTATGCGATTAAACCCAACCCATCCTAATATCGACTATGTTCTTTATATGCGTGGCTTAACAGCTCAGGCATTAGATGATAGTGCATTACAAGGGTTCTTTGGTATTGATCGTTCAGACCGTGATCCTCAACATGCAATTGTTGCATTCAAAGATTTTAGTCAATTAGTTCGTTACTATCCAGACAGCCTTTATGTCGCTGATGCAACTAAACGTCTCATCTTTCTTAAAAACCGTTTAGCGAAGTATGAGCTTTCTGTTGCGAAATTCTATACTAAACGAGGGGCTTATGTCGCGGTTATTAATAGAGTCGAGCAAATGATGCGTGATTATCCTGATACACAAGCCACTCGCGACGCGCTTGTCTATATGGAAAACGCTTATAAAGAGTTAGGACTGACACAAGAAGCAGAAAAAGTCGCTTCATTGATTGCAGCTAATCCTGCCTAATTAAAGCCTCACTATCAAAAACAGCAGCTTATCGCTGCTGTTTTTTTATTCTTTTCTAGCTAAATTGTCTTTACTTTTCATCAGCCCAACCTTCCTAATATGACCGAATAAATACAACTTAACAAGCGGTCTTTTTCAGCTATTTATCATTTGTCACGTTTTTATTACTAGTTACACATACATCTAACAAAAAGTGATTTTGATCATGTTTTAAATTGTGTATCACGATATTCTGAATTTATCGAAGATGGAGTAATAAAGAGGTAACTATATGATTATAAATATTACTAGCAAACAAATGGAAATTACCCCAGCACTACGAGAACACATTGAAAGCCGTTTAACTAAACTCAATAAATGGCAGGTAAATTTAATCAATCCTCATATTATTCTTACGAAAGATCCTAAGGGTTTTAGTGTTGATGCCAGCATTCATACACCAAATGGGCAATTGGTCGCTAATGCACAACACACCGATATGTATGTTGCAATTAATGACTTACTCGCAAAACTTGAACGTCAATTAAACAAAGTTCAGCATAAAAACGAATCTCGCCGGGCTAATAACAGCCTGAAAGAAGAGAATTTACTTGTCGATGAAATGTAAATAGTAAAGCAAGATTAAAAATTAGAATAAATCACTGACTCAAAACGCCTCTGCGCACCCTAGTGGTGCGCTTTTTATTGTATTTGTTCTTGACTCCTTTCACATCATCATGTTTGATAGCTATATGTTAAATAATTTACCAATCAATATAATGAACAAACATTCACATTTGCCTTTCTTCTTTTTCTTTCTGCTCTTTCATTAAGAGGCTTTGTCATTTCAGAAAGAAAAATAAGAACGACAATAGCCTCCAATTTGGAGGCTTTTTTATTTATGATGGCATGACATAACGGTATAGGGCTTAAACATGGAAAAACTCGATTTATTAGCAATCAGAGATAAAATTACAACGTTAGATTCAGAATTACTCACGTTGTTAGCAAACAGACGCCAATTATCTGCTGATGTTGCTCAATTTAAATTGAATACACATCGCCCTATTAGAGATAAAAATCGTGAGCGTGAATTACTTGATTTACTAATTGAGAAAGGAAAAAACGTTGGGCTAGATGGTTTTTATATTAGTCGTATTTTTCAAATGATCATTGAAGACTCAGTACTAACGCAACAAGCCATTCTACAACAACATCTTAATGCAACACCCAATGAGTCAGCCAGAATTGCTTATTTAGGGCCTAAAGGCTCTTATTCACATATTGCTGCTCGTCAATATGCAGCTCGCCATTTTGATACCTTCGTTGATTGCACTTGTCAGAAATTTGACGACATTTTTACGCTTGTCGATACAGGCCAAGCGGATTACGGTTTGCTACCAATTGAAAATACCAGTTCGGGTGCAATTAATGATGTTTACGATTTACTGCAAACAACATCAATCTCTATTGTCGGAGAAATTCGTATCCCGATTAATCATGCACTTTTGACAAGTGTTGATAGTAGCCCAGAAGAGTTACAAACTATTTATAGTCACCCTCAACCCTTCCAACAATGCAGCCATTACTTAAATCAGTATCCAAACTGGAAAATTGAATATTGCGAAAGTACAGCTGCGGCAATGGAAAAAGTGGCTCTATCACAATCACCACATGTTGCGGCTATTGGTAGTGAAGCGGGTGGCTCTCTTTATGGTTTAAAACCCTTAGCTAATAATCTAGCAAACCAGCAAATAAACGTAACACGCTTTATTGTTATTGCACGAAAAGCCATTGATGTTTCAGAGCAAGTACCTGCTAAAACAACCTTCTTAATGGCAACAGGGCAACAAGCAGGTGCATTAGTTGATGCATTAATGATTTTAAAAAAATACGATATTATTATGACAAAACTCGAGTCTCGTCCTATTAATGGCACACCTTGGGAAGAGATGTTTTATATTGATGTTCAAGCAAATCTACGTGATATCAATATGCAAAAAGCCTTACATGATTTATCACAAACAACACGCTCATTAAAAATACTAGGCTGTTACCCTTCAGAAAATGTTGTTCCTGTTGAAGTGAAATAACCTCGCTTAAAGATAAAAGCCAGATAGCATATAACTATCTGGCTTTTCTTTTTTATTCTTATTTTAAAATTGATTATAAGAAACCATACATCGCAGCAAATACCCAACCAAAGACACAGGAAACTGTTACGCCAATTAATCCTGGTAAAATAAAACTGTGGTTAATAACAAAACGCCCTATTCGAGTTGTACCAGAACGGTCAAATTGAATTGCAGCTAAGTCACTAGGATAAGTTGGTAGAATATAATAACCATAACAAGCGGGTGCAGATGCAATAATATAAGCAGGATCAACACCAATACCCAGTGCTAAAGGAACAATTGCGGCTAAAGCTGCTGCTTGAGAGTTAACAAACTTAGATACCAATAATAAGACAATCGCATAAGCCCAAGGATATTCTCGTACTAATTGCCCCAATGCTGCTTCTATTTCTTTCATATGTGCAGAGAACATAGTTTCTGCCATCCAAGCAATACCATACACGGCAACAATTGCTATCATCCCTGAACGGAATACTTCATTTTTAGAAATAAGAGAAGGGTTGGTTTTACAGATAATAATAATTGAGGCACCAGCTAATAACATAAACATCTGAATAACGAGCACCATAGATAATGGTTTGCCATTAAATATAGGACGTATTTCAGAGAAAGCACCTAATATTGCAACAACAGCAATCGCACCTAAGAAAATCCACATCGCTACCCAGTTTTTCATAGGGAGCTTTTTATCTAGAAGTGTCGCTGTATCTCCATAAACATAATCATGGTTTTCAGGAACTGAAACGAATTCTTGGAAACGTTGGTCTTTATCTAAATCCTTTCCTCTAAACCAGCTAAAGATACCAATAGCTAAAATACCGATAAAAGTAGAAGGAATAGTAATTGCTAATAAATCTAAAAACT
This sequence comes from Proteus faecis, assembly GCF_003144395.1. GTDB lineage: Bacteria > Pseudomonadota > Gammaproteobacteria > Enterobacterales > Enterobacteriaceae > Proteus > Proteus faecis. The sequence continues at coordinate 8,589 of NZ_PENZ01000015.1, forward strand.
CAAGGTGTTTACCATTAAACGTCACATCACCAAGCATTGCGACTAATGTAACAACGGCAACGGAAACTGGACTGGCAATAATTCCCATTTGAGAGCCGATTGTACTTGCCGCCATGGGTCTTTCAGGGCGAATATTATTTTTAATCGACACATCATAGATAATTGGCAATATGGTATAAACCACGTGTCCAGTACCACATAATATTGTAAGAGTACAAGTTACAAGTGGGGCAACAATAGAAATATATTTGGGATTTTTACGTAATAATTTTTCAGCTATTTGCAACATCACATCTAATCCACCAGATGCTTGTAATGTTGCTGATGCAGAAACCACGGCAATAATAACCAACATTACATCAACAGGTGGTTTTCCCGGAGGAAGATTAAAAACAAAAACTAAAATAACTAGACCTACACCACCTAATAGACCTAATGCAATTCCGCCTTTCCTAGCTCCATAAAATAGACATACTAATATAATGGCGAGTTGTATTAAAAAATCCATAAATTACCCCTTGAAAAACACGTCGGAATATAAATAAAAAATAATACAATTGAATTTTTAGTGCTTCTTGCAAAAAAAAAAGAGTCTATGAAATATAATTTACGATAACTGTTATAAGCATTTTTTTGATCACTGTTATAGTTTTCATAATACCTTTCAATTTCATTCAGTTTTAAGATCTCATCAACAAATAACTTTTAATAAAGAGACAATATTGAACATTAATTATTATTTAATTAAACCCAGTAATAACAATTACACAACAATTAATGTAAAGCAGATTAGTTGATTGATGGGAATAGATATTTATCTGATTATTTTTAAATATATTGATATTTTTACTTCCATTTTAAATAAAAAAATATTATGGAATAATTAATAAAATAAAAAGGCCGAGCAATGTATTTTATTGCTCAGCCTTTTATATAACAAATAATTTAACTAGATTCGGCTATCATTTGCTTTTTGTAATAATACACCACTCTCTTTCATAAATTGAGAAGCATAATCACCAAACCAATCACTCACGTTATTAAATGAATGGACAAACTCACTCTTTGCATTTATATCTAATAAATCGATAGCTTGACCTAATGACTGATGATATCTACGAATTAGTTCAATATTCTCTTTCGATGACAAAATAATATCAGCATAAAGTTGTGGATCCTGAGCAAATAAGCGCCCTATCATTGCCAATTCTAATCGGTAAATAGGAGATGAAAGTCGCAGTAAACTGGCAAGATCAACTTTTTCTTTTGCTAAATGCTGACCGTAAGCAAAGGTTGTAAAATGTCGAAGTGCTTGAATAAAACTCATGTTTTTATCATGTTCTTCTGGCGTAATTGCCTCAATTTTTGCTCCCCATACCATTAACTGCTCTAACAACCAATCAAATGCATTGTGGTTTCGCCCTTCACAGTACGCCACAACCTGTTTTGCTAAGCTAGGTACATCAGGACCAAACATTGGATGAAGACCTAAAACTGGCCCACTATGTGCCTTTAACATCGCTTCTAAAGGAGCTTTTTTAATAGAAGCGAGATCTACAAGTAAACAATTTTCAGGTAAAGCTGGAAGTTTCTTAATAACCTCAACAGTTAAATGAATAGGCACACTGATAATTACCATTCCTGCATTGTCAAAAATAGCTGGCGATTTAGTTTGCCATTCATCAGCTTCTAAGCTTTCAACTTGGTAACCTGAGAGTGTAAACAAACGAGAAAATAGTTTACCCATTTTCCCATTTCCACCCACAATAACGATTTTACCCAATTGAGGATTAAGCGTTTTAAATCCTTTATCATTTTCTTTAGTATAGGATTCTCGCATTACTCGACGTAACACATCTTCAATCAAATCTGGGGAAATCCCCATCATTTGTGCATCATTACGACGAGAAGCAAGCATAGCGGCTTCTCTATCAGGTGCATAAATCGGTAAGCCATAACGGTTTTTAACTTCTCCCACTTCAGCTACCAGTTGCATTCTTTTTGCGAGTAAAGAAAGCAGTGATTTATCTACCTGATCAATTTGCTCACGCAAACCTTGTAATTCTTCAGCCATCTATGCTTGCCTCTTTTTTCTTTATGATTAACTAACTTTTTTTAACTGTGCTTCACGCTGAACCAAAATCGGGGAAAGTTGAGCATGTAAATTTCTTAACACTGACTCCGTTGTTTCCCAACTAATACATGCATCTGTTACTGAGACACCGTATTTCATTTCACTGCGAGGCTGCTCTGACGATTGATTGCCTTCATTAATATGGCTTTCTAACATAATACCAGTAATAGATTCATTACCTTTAGTGATTTGCTCAATCACTGAATCAACTACCGCCGTTTGACGACGGAAATCTTTATTAGAATTGCCATGGCTACAATCAATCATTAATGATGGTTTTAATCCCGCTTTTATCATCTGAGCTTCACACTGAGCAACATCTTCTTCATGATAATTTGGTGTTTTCCCACCACGTAAAATCACATGACCATCAGGATTGCCTTGTGTTTGCAATAAGCAAACCTGTCCTGATTGATTAATTCCCATAAATCGATGTGGCATAGAAGCCGCTTTCATCGCATTAATTGCAGTATCTAAATTACCATCTGTTCCATTTTTAAATCCAACTGGCATTGAAAGCCCTGATGCCATTTCACGATGAGTCTGAGATTCTGTTGTTCTGGCACCAATAGCAGACCAACTAAACAAATCACCTAAGTATTGTGGATTGTTAGGATCTAACGCTTCTGTTGCTAAAGGCAAACCTAATTGCACAAGTTCAGTCAGTAGCTTACGGGCAATATGTAACCCTTTTTCCATTTCAAAGCTACCATCCATAAATGGATCACTAATTAAACCTTTCCAACCAACGGTGGTACGAGGTTTTTCAAAGTAGACACGCATCACAATATACAGACTATCACTTAATTCAGACGCTAAGACTTTCAGACGTTTTGCGTAATCTAACGCAACATCAACATCATGAATGGAACAAGGCCCACATACCACGAGTAAGCGAGGGTCACGACGTTGGACAATTTCCGAAATTGTTTGACGCGACTGAGCAATGGCATGCAGATTATTGCGACTCAATGGGTATTTTTGTTTTAACTCTTCTGGAGTAATTAAAACCAGCTCTTCGCTGATATTCACATTATTGAGTGCGTCTTTTTGCATGATCATAATCTTTACCTTTTTATATCTGTCATTGTGATTTTTGTGTGTCTGAAAGATAAGATAACATGCAATGTAAAGAATTCAATCCATATTTTTGACATTTTCGATAATTTCGTAAATATATATTTACATTTAAAACAAAAATTAAAAATAAGTAATACATAACAACAAGTTACAAAAAACAAATAGAATAAGAATAATGTGATCAAGATTGAACTAAAACACCAATATGTAATTATATATTTACAGATTATCTTTTAATGAATCTCGATAGAAGAATAATAGATAAGATAAGATAGGAATATAGAGGCAACAGAGATGAAAAACTCACAAACAATATTTTCAACATCGGGAGATATAAAAAAGGTCAGCAAATGCTGACCTTTTAACAATAACTTTCGGATGTGCGAAAGCGTATTATTTAGCGTTAAGACGCTCTTTGATACGAGCAGCCTTACCTGAACGCTCACGCAGGTAGTACAGTTTAGCTTGACGAACCGCACCACGACGTTTCACAGTGATGCTATCTACGACTGGAGAGTGAGTTTGGAATACACGCTCAACACCTTCGCCATTAGAAATTTTACGAACAGTGAATGCAGAGTGCAGACCGCGGTTACGAATAGCGATAACCACGCCCTCGAATGCCTGCAGACGTTTTTTAGAACCTTCAACAACCCATACTTTAATTTCTAAAGTATCACCAGGACGGAATGAAGGAACATCTTGCTTCATCTGTTCTTGTTCGATTTGTTTAATAATATTGCTCATAATAATTCTCTTACCCTAGGTAAACTGATATTAATGACATCTTGTGTCAGACTTACTCTGCTGTTCCTGACAGATGTTCCCGTTGGAACTCTGTTAACAGCACTCTTTGCTCGTCAGTCAGAGCTAGGCTTTCCAGAAGCTCAGGTCTTCTTAGCCAGGTTCGACCCAGTGACTGTTTCATGCGCCAGCGATTAATATGAGCATGGTTGCCTGACAGTAAAACTGCCGGAACTTCCATACCATCTAAAACCTCTGGGCGAGTATAGTGAGGATGATCAAGTAAACCTTCAGCAAAAGAATCTTCTTTCGCAGAGGCTGCGTGTCCGAGAACTCCCGGTACAAAGCGCGCTACTGCATCTATCATTATCATGGCAGGTAGTTCCCCACCACTTAATACGTAATCACCAACAGACCACTCTTCATCGATTTCAGTCTGAATGACACGCTCATCTATACCTTCATACCGACCACAAACTAGAATTAACTTCTCATTTGTTGCCAGTTCACAAACTCCTTGTTGATCGAGTTTGCGTCCCTGAGGTGATAAATAAATCACCTTTGCTCCATCACCTGCCGCAGCTTTTGCTTGATGAATAGCCTCCCTTAAAGGTTGAACCATCATCAACATACCGGGACCACCGCCATAAGGACGATCATCAACAGTATTGTGTCTGTCGTATGTAAAATCTCGGGGATTCCAACATTCTACATTAAGCAGACCATGCTTCACTGCCCGACCAGTCACCCCGTACTCGGTTATAGAGCGGAACATTTCTGGAAATAGGCTAATTACCCCAATCCACATTTTAGTGTCCCACTATTGAGAACCGTTAACCGGATAATCTAAAAACCAGGATCCCAATCAACGATAATTTTTTTCGCTGAGAGATCGACTTTCTTGATAACCTGCCCATCAAGAAACGGAACTAACCGTTCCCCGATACCGAACGCATCTTTCAGATTCGCTTTAATCACCATGACATCATTTGAGCCCGTTTCCATCATGTCTGTAACGACACCTAGATCGTAGCCTTTATCCGTTTCTACATGGCAACCCATTAGATCTTTCCAGTAATATTCACCTTCAAGTTCTGGAAGTTGCGAAGCATTCACGACAATTTCAAAATTAGTCAGGAAATTGGCCGCATCTCTGTCATCAATACCTTTTAGCTTGACGATAATATCTTGGTTGTGATGTTTCCAACTTTCAATTTCAATGGTTTCCCACTGTCCATGACGCTGAATAAACCACGGTTGATATTCAAAAATGTTTTCGGCGTGTTCGGTGGAAGAAAAAACTCTGAGCCAACCACGGATCCCGTAAGGTGAGCCCAACTTACCCATAACAATAGGTTCTACAGGCTCTTTTAAGGTTTTTTGTTCGCTCATTGTTACCACCGCGACAGATTAAGCGCTTTTCTTCGCTGATTTGATCAGGCCAGCAACACGTTCTGAAACAGTTGCGCCTTGAGCAACCCAGTGTTCAACACGGTCTACGTCTAAACGTAATTCTTCTGCATTACCGGTTGCCAGTGGGTTATAAAAACCTACACGTTCAATAAAACGACCATCACGCGCATTGCGGCTATCGGTTACTACTACTTGATAAAACGGACGCTTTTTTGCGCCGCCACGAGCTAAACGAATTGTTACCATAACATCCTCATTAGTTAATAAAACAACCAGACGCCATCGAGGAACGGAGTCCGGTTGTCATATAAAAAGCCCGAAAAGTTTACTCACTTTGGCGAAAAAAGCAATCCAAAGCACGTTTTTTTTCCGGCTTTTTGATTTTATCGACCTGGGAATCCAGGTGGCATCATACCTTTCATGCTACGCATCATCTTAGCCATGCCACCTTTTTTCATTTTTTTCATCATACGTTGCATATCATCAAACTGTTTTAATAAACGGTTGACATCTTGCACTTGTGTTCCAGAACCTGTAGCAATACGGCGTTTTCTGGAACCTTTAATGATTTCCGGTTTTTGGCGTTCTTTTTTAGTCATGGAATTAATAATCGCTTCCATTTTCACTAAAATTGAATCATCCATTTGTGATTTCACTGCATCTGGCACCTGAGACATACCCGGCATTTTGCTTAGCATACTTGCCATGCCACCCATGTTCTTCATTTGCTTTAATTGATCTAAGAAATCATTTAAATCAAAGCCATCACCTTTTTTAAGTTTTGTAGCGAGCTTTTCAGCTTGCGCTCTATCAACCTTGCTTTCAATGTCTTCAATTAAAGACAGAACATCACCCATGCCTAAAATGCGAGAGGCTATACGATCCGGGTGAAAAGGTTCTAAGGCTTCTGTTTTTTCCCCAACACCGAGGAATTTAATTGGCTTACCAGTGATATGGCGAATTGATAATGCAGCACCACCACGCGCATCACCGTCAACTTTGGTTAATACAACCCCGGTTAATGGCAATGCTTCATTAAATGCTTTTGCTGTATTTGCCGCATCTTGCCCCGTCATGGCGTCAACAACAAATAGAGTTTCCACCGGATTAATGGCTTTATGGAGAAGTTGGATCTCTTCCATCATACCTTCATCTACGTGTAAACGACCTGCCGTATCCACTAGCAATACATCATAGAATTGAAGTTGCGCATGTTTTAATGCATTACTTGCAATTGTGACTGGATTTTCTTGAACAGTCGAAGGAAAGAAATCAATGCCAACCGTTTCGGCTAACGTTTCAAGCTGTTTAATCGCTGCTGGGCGATAAACGTCAGCAGAAACAACAAGAACTTTTTTCTTCTTTTTCTCTTTTAAGAATTTACCTAATTTTGCGACACTGGTCGTTTTACCGGCACCTTGTAAACCAGCCATTAACACAACAGCAGGCGGTTGTGCTGATAGATCAAGGTCAGTATTCACTTCTCCCATCGCATTGACGAGTTCATTTTGAACAATCTTCACAAACTCCTGACCTGGTGTCAGGCTTTTGTTAACTTCATGCCCTACTGCGCTCTCTTTGACTCGCGCAATAAAATCACGAACCACAGGTAAGGCAACGTCAGCTTCTAATAAAGCCATACGTACTTCACGCAGTGTCTCTTTAATGTTTTCTTCGGTCAGTCTTCCTCGACCGCTTATATTGCGCAATGTGCGCGATAGTCTGTCACTTAAATTCTCAAACATTATCTTAGCTCAGTGTTAAAGTTGGGCTTATCGGTCATGTATGCCACCGATTATATCACGATGACTCGCGGATCTCTGCATAGAGATTTAAGCTTAATGACTTCAATAGTTGGAGCCGTATGCTCCTAGCGCTATACTAGGAAGTTATTCAAACAATATATGTAAGCGAAACTATGCCCGTTATATCAATCTCTATCGTCGCTGTCTGCGCTTATTTACTCAGTCTGGTGATGTTTTTACCTGGTCTGTTACGAAAAGAGCAGAATGGATACCGCGGATTAGCTCTACTATTTGCGGTAATTGCACTTGTTGCACATGCCATTTCATTAAAATTTTTAATTTTCCGTCCTCACAGCGGACAGAATCTTTCACTCACTAATCTAGGTGCAATTGTTAGCCTAATGGTCTGCGTTATCATGACGATTGTGGCTTCTCGTGGCCGTGCATGGTTCTTACTGCCTATTGTTTATTGTTTCGCAATAGTCAATCTTGTTATTGCAGCGCTGATGCCGGGTGAATTTGTTACACATCTTGAAAGTAGCACATCACTCTTTATTCACATTGGATTGGCGCTATTAAGCTATGCAACTCTGTTAATCGCCGCCTTATATGCATTACAACTTAGTTGGCTCGACTATCAACTAAAAAATAAGAAACTAAAATTCTCACCTCAAATGCCACCATTAATGTCAATTGAGCGTAAAATGTTTCATATTACACAAGTGGGTGTGGTATTACTGACACTGACCTTATGTACAGGTTTGGTGTATATGGATAATATTTTTGGTAAAGAAAACATCCATAAATCTATTTTCTCTATCATTGCTTGGTTTGTTTACATCATTTTATTATGGGGACATTTCCGAGAAGGCTGGAGAGGAAAGAAAGTCATTATTTTCAATTTAATTGGTGCTCTTATTTTGACATTAGCTTTTTTTGGTAATCGTTTATTACAAGAGTTAGTACTTAATTAATTTTCTATTTTAGGGTAGCAAAAGGATCTCAATTTTGGAGCATGTGTCGACAACTACGCTCATTATCATACTTGTCTGTATGATTATTGCCTCAGCTTATTTTTCTGGGACTGAAACAAGTATGATGACGATTAATCGCTATCGTCTCCGTCATGCTGCGAAACAAGGAAATCGCTCTGCAAAACGTGTAGAAAAATTATTACAACGTCCTGACAGATTGATTAGTTTAGTATTGATTGGCAATAATCTGATTAATATTGTTGCGTCTGCGCTAGCTACCATTGTCGGTATGCGTTTATATGGTGATGCAGGTGTAGCAATAGCTACGGGTGTGCTGACCTTTATCATCCTTATTTTTGCTGAAGTGCTCCCAAAATCAATCGCGGCACTTTATCCAGAGCGTTTTGCTTATCCAAGCAGTGTCATTCTCTCTCCTTTACAAAAACTGATGCTACCTATTGTTTGGTTTTTTAATAAACTCACATTAATACTAATGCGCATTTTTGGTATCAAATCTCCAGTAATACAAGGGAATGCAGTCTCAAAAGAAGAGTTAAGAACTATTGTTCATGAATCTAAATCAAAACTTTCGCAAAGAAATCAGAATATGTTGCTGTCGATTTTAGATTTAGAAAAAGTGACGATTGGCGATATTATGGTTCCAAGAAATGAAATTTTTGGTATCGATGTCAATGATGAATGGAAATCTATCGTAAGACAGTTAACTCATTCTCCTCACGGTCGAATTGTGCTTTATCGTGATACTCTCGACGATGCGATTGGTATGTTGCGAGTACGAGAAGCTTATCGCTTAATGACCGAGAAAAAAGAATTTACCAAACAAATTCTGATGAAAGCTGCCGATAAAATTTACTTTATTCCGGAAAGCACACCATTAAACCTACAGCTCGTCAATTTCCAACGTAATAATGAAAAAGCAGGGATTGTGGTTGATGAATATGGCGAAATTCAAGGTTTAGTAACCGTTGAAGATATTCTTGAAGAGATTGTTGGTGACTTTACTACTTCGATGTCCCCATCTTTAGCTGAAGAAGTTATTCCTCAAAAAGACGGTTCATTATTAGTTGATGGTACGACAAATATTCGAGATATCAATAAAGCTTTCGGTTGGCATTTACCTGAAGATGAAGCTCGAACGATCAACGGCGTTATTATTGAAGAGTTAGGTGACTTGCCTGTTGTCGGTAATAAAATAACTGTAAGTGACTACGAATTTGAAATACTTGAAGTTCAAGATAATGTCATCAAAAAGGCGTTAATTCGCCATCTTTCAATCCCGCATCATTAGTAAAAAGAAATAAGCGCTTTAAAAGGCGCTTATTTTTGCTGTTTATCCTAACTCAAATCGTAATTTGCTATTACGAAAATCAAACTCTCTGGCAGATTTCATATAGAAAGGCTCTATTGCTTGCTCTTGTATTAGTTTTGCTGGCTTTACTTGTTGATAGTCAGAATAAAAACCATGATTTTTGACCCACATCACTAAGTTTAATGCTGGTTGATAAGAATAATCAGCGCCATATTCTTCACGCCGGCAAATAAAACACGCTGTTTCCCCCTTATTCAAAGTAAGAGAAAGAGACTTACGTGGAAAATTAGTAATAAGCCCTCCCTCATCGTTTATCGCTTCAATATTAAAATGATGAGGTGCTAAACTACGAATATTTTCATATTTTAACTGTGAATTTTCACCGCTATAACTGTTTGTTTTTATTTTATCTTGTTGAAAGTACCAACGATATTGCTCTTCTTCTTTTTCTTTATAAAGATAATCACCATTTATTTTCATTATGGTGTTTGTTTGTGATTTAGTGATTTTGGCAAGTAATTCAGGATTGAGTTCAGACGATAGCAGTAACAAATCAGGCTTGATAACAAGCTCTGGCTGGCACTGAGTACGTTTAACATACTTTTTGTGGATTTGTTCCAAGTAACGATATTCACGTGCTTTAGAGCGTCCTTGATAGAAAAAAGCATCTTTAGGAAATTGTGTCCGTAATGTTCCTTTACCTACAAAATAAAATTCTCGAACAAAAAACTCTAGTACTAATTTTGGTGATGAGAATTTGTAATATTCCATAATAGAAATGTACTCCGTGTATTAAGCATAAATTTAATCCATTACCGTGCTAACAATACAAGAAGATAAGAAAATAAAACAATGAAATAGAGAAAAGAAAAATAACAAAAGGGATAAAATAAAAAAGAGATAATAAATCAGAATGCGAATTTCCTGATCTATTATCCCCTAAGATTATAAATTAGCGATAACTTAGATATGTAGCTCTTTTAACGTCTCTTCAGGTAACGCTAATTCATCGTTATGATTAATACCAATGCTATGAGATAAAATATCACGTGCGATATCTTGTGCTTCTGTCAGCGAATGCATTTCATAGGTACCACATTGGTATACATTTAGTTCTGGGATATGGTTTTGATCTTTTACTTTCAAAACATCTTCCATTGCGGCTTTCCATGCATTAGCTACACGTTGCTCTTCAGGTTGCCCAATTAAGCTCATGTAGAAGCCTGTACGGCATCCCATTGGGGAAATATCAATTATCTCAACCCCATTACCATTAAGATGATTACGCATAAATCCAGCAAACAGGTGCTCTAGAGTATGAATTCCTTTTTCAGGCATGGCTTTTTTATTTGGTACAGTAAAGCGCAAATCAAATACCGTAATCGTATCACCTGATGGCGTTTTCATGGTCTTAGCAACACGTACAGCAGGTGCTGACATACGCGTATGGTCAACAGTAAAACTATCCAATAAAGGCATAAAAAACCTCCTAAGAAAAATTTAAATATTTTTAAGAAAAAATGAAACTTTCTACAAGCAGCACGGTCTTAGTAACGAATACGCGCAATTGTTATCATCCCTATTTCTCTATAGAATTTTTTTTAGCCACACAAATCTTAGTGTGGCTTTTTTCTATCTAAGTTTAGGAAGTCACATTATCGGTGTTAGTCCCCGCATGGATCTTCAAATACTCATCAAAAGAAATGGTATCACTCTTTTCTAACTCTTCTTGACGTTTTATGGATGAAATTCTCTCATGTTCAAAAGCTTCATCAGTTAACGTTTCATAAGGTGTTTTAATTAATTCTTGGTAATATTCTTCAGCTAAAGACAAGCCAAAACCACCAATACCTTGCGTTTTAATTTTGTCTAAAAGTCTGCCAGAGAAAGTTAATTCAGGATTATCAAACATTTCCTCTAACTTAACACAAACTTCCATATATTTAGTGCCAGAACAGCAATCAAGAACATTAGCAACGCGTTTTAAATCAGCAAACAAGGCTTTACCAACTTGCGCTAGTGGTTCTTTTCTTTCACCACATCCCATTCCGATAACTTGACCTGGCTTACGTCCTTCTAGAATAACGTTATTCCAATTTGAACGACAACACGCTAATTCAGAAGCACTCATTTCTGGAGCATCCGCTAATACACACCAAATCAGGAATAAATCAAGAAAGCGAATTTGAGTTTCGTCAACACCAATTGGCGTAAATGGATTGATATCAAGTGAACGAACTTCGATATATTCAATACCACCGCGTAATAACGCATCAGAAGGTGATTCATCCCCTTTAACCACACGTTTAGGACGAATAGGTGCGTAGAGTTCATTTTCAATCTGCAACACATTGGTGTTTAACTGAATATACTCACCGTTTTTCTTAATACCTAATTTAGCAAACTCTTCAGAAGGCTTATGAATCGCTTTTTTGAGCCCTTTGACATAAGTTTCAAGGTGATTAAAGGTGATATCTAAATCGCTTTGGGATTTATTGGTATATCCTAAATCGCTTAAACGTAATGAAGTTGCATAAGGTAAATACTTCGCCCCCTTAGACGTACTCTCAAATGGTAGATTTGTTTCTCTTCCTCTTAAGAAAGATCCACAAATTGCGGGTGATGCACCAAAGAAGAATGGAATGATCCAGCCAAAGCGATAGTAATTTCGAATAAGACGTAAATAACCGTCAGAAATCGCTTCTTTTCCACTCTCTTCATCTTTTACATTAGCCCATGCTTGCCAAAATTCGATAGGTAATGAAAAGTTGTAATGCACACCTGAAATAGTTTGCATTAACGCGCCATAACGATTTTTAAGCCCTTCACGATAAAGTGTTTTAAAACGCCCAACATTCGATGTGCCAAATTGAGCCAGCGTAATCTTATCTTCCGCTTCAATAAAGCAAGGCATACTCATAGGCCACATACGTTCATTATCTAAGTGACGTGCTGTATAGCGATGTAAATCACCTAAAAAATGCAAGGTATGTGCAATGTTGTCATCAACAGGTGTAATAAACTCTAATAGAGACTCAGCAAAATCAGTTGTGATCCATTTATGAGTTAATGATTTACCTAATGAAATAGGATGCTCTGTTGATGCTAAATTGCCTTCTGGCGTAACTCTTAAAGTTTCACGCTCTATACCACGGTGGATGCCACATAAAACTTTAGGGTGTGCTTCTAACCAAGAAAGCGCTTTTGATACGTCCGGGATCAAAGGTGACCTCCCGCGTTGATTGATGTTAGTAAATAGATAGGAGTTACTTTATCGCAAAGTCACTAAATTGTCGCTTATTAGATGATATTAGCATTGTTAGTTGGTGCTAAACAAAAACATCATTTTATGAGAAATAATAGAATAGTAGAAAGCAAAAAGCCTCGCTATTGCGAGGCTTTTAAGATGGTGCATCCTGGAGGATTCGAACCTCCGACCGCTCGGTTCGTAGCCGAGTACTCTATCCAGCTGAGCTAAGGATGCGGGTCTGACGTTTTTACTAGAAAGAATAAAACTAAGTTATCTAATAAAAGATGGTGCATCCTGGAGGATTCGAACCTCCGACCGCTCGGTTCGTAGCCGAGTACTCTATCCAGCTGAGCTAAGGATGCATCGTAGTTATTTTTCTAGTTGCTCATATTGCAATTGGCAATCTGAGTAATGAGATGGTGCATCCTGGAGGATTCGAACCTCCGACCGCTCGGTTCGTAGCCGAGTACTCTATCCAGCTGAGCTAAGGATGCGGGTCTGACGTTTTTACTAGAAAGAATAAAACTAAGTTATCTAATAAAAGATGGTGCATCCTGGAGGATTCGAACCTCCGACCGCTCGGTTCGTAGCCGAGTACTCTATCCAGCTGAGCTAAGGATGCATCGTAGTTATTTTTCTAGTTGCTCATATTGCAATTGGCAATCTGAGTAATGAGATGGTGCATCCTGGAGGATTCGAACCTCCGACCGCTCGGTTCGTAGCCGAGTACTCTATCCAGCTGAGCTAAGGATGCGCCGTTTTAATACTTTACTCTTTTAATGCAAATTATTCACCATTTGCACCAAAATAAAAACCCCATACTTTAATCATGGGGTTGGAATATGGTGCATCCTGGAGGATTCGAACCTCCGACCGCTCGGTTCGTAGCCGAGTACTCTATCCAGCTGAGCTAAGGATGCAAGTCTAAATGGCGGTGAGAGAGGGATTCGAACCCTCGATGCAGCTTTTGACCGCNTCTAAATGGCGGTGAGAGAGGGATTCGAACCCTCGATGCAGCTTTTGACCGCATACTCCCTTAGCAGGGGAGCGCCTTCAGCCTCTCGGCCATCTCACCATATTTAGAACCACTCGAAGAAGTTCTTACTGAACATCTCGTCTCTGTGTGGCGCACATATTACTTTCTCAGCCTAAGAAGTCAAACAATTTTTCTCAACTTTTTACGAATATAGGTTTGTTTGAACACTTCACAAACAAACTGATGCGTTTATCATCAAGATTGGCTAAAAAAGTCCTAAACACAATGATATCGCTGATGAAAAATCATTCAAGTATTTTATTCTCTTAGTTAATAAATTCATTCACACATCAAATAATTATGAATCGAATGATTAGAGGTAAAAAGAGTTTCAATTCTGTCAATCAGAATAAACGGATAGTGTAATAATAAATACAGCTCAAGGAGAGCGAAGATAGGAACAAAGAAGGGAATCAAAAGTCATATAAAGAGAAAAGCGCCCAAACCCGGCAAAAGTGTGGACGCTCACGAATGAATTGTGACTAACTAAAATAGGAATTAATTTAGTAGTTATCAGTAGGCTGAGTTTTCTCGGCCTGAATTCGTTGATAGATCTCTTCACGATGGACAGATACTTCTTTAGGTGCGTTTACGCCAATCCGTACCTGATTACCTTTAACCCCTAAAACGGTTACGGTCACATCATCGCCTATCATAAGCGTTTCACCAACTCGACGAGTTAGAATAAGCATTCTTTGCTCCTTGAAAATTTACAAGAGTCGGGTCTCTAGAATTTCCCGGCCATTATCCATCATACATTGTCAATTCGTATAACCCTTATTTATCACAAGTAACTCATACTTCATAACAAAATATAAATTTAGTGATTGATTATTTAACGGATTAACAATATCTCAATAAGGCGTTATCCCTATAAAAAACAGAGACAACGCCTTTTTTCAGGTTTCTATCGCTTACAGATGCGATTCAACCCACTCGTCAACACTTGCCAAAGCAGCTGGTAAAGCTTCAACGTCAGTACCACCAGCTTGAGCCATATCAGGGCGACCGCCACCTTTACCGCCAATTTGCTGTGCTACAAAACTAATTAGCTCACCTGCTTTAACTTTAGCAGTTAAATCTTTAGTGACCCCAACAATTAAGCTCACTTTACCATCAGAAATAGTGGAAAGCACAATAATTGCAGAACCTAATTGATTTTTTAAATCGTCAACCATTGTTCTTAACATTTTTGGCTCAACACCATTAAGCTCACGAACTAAAAGTTTGATACCTTTCACGTTTTTAGCCTGACTACCTAAAGAGGAACTCTCTTGGGCAGCTTGCTGATCTTTTAGTTGTTGGAGTTCTTTTTCTAATAAACGATATTTTTCTTGGACTGTTTTGATTCTTTCGACCAAGTTTGTTCCATCGCTTTTTAGAACTTGTGCAACAAGAGAGATAAGATCTGATTGCTCATGAATACTCTCAATTGCTGTAATACCAGTAATTGCCTCAATACGACGAATACCAGCTGCAGTACCTGACTCACTGACAATGCGGAATAAACCAATATCCCCCGTTCTAGAAGCGTGAGTACCACCACAAAGCTCAGTAGAGAAGTCACCCATTGTTAAAACACGAACTCGTTCGTCGTATTTTTCACCAAAGAGTGCCATCGCACCTTTTTCTTTCGCATCTTCAAGATCCATTAACTCAGTGACAACTGGTGAGTTAAGTCGGATTTGCGCATTGACAATATCTTCAATTTTTCGTAATTGTTCTGGTTTAACTGCTTCAAAATGAGAAAAGTCAAAACGCAGATATTTATCATTAACTAAAGAGCCTTTTTGAGTAACATGCGTACCCAGAACTTGGCGCAATGCTGCGTGCAATAAGTGCGTCGCAGAGTGATTTAAACGAATAGCATCACGGCGAGCAATATCGATAGTGGCATTAATTTTATGGTTAACAATAAATGACCCTACGTTAACTTTACCAATATGACCAATAGCTTTACCGTATTTTTGCGTATCTGTGACTTCAAACAGGCTATCTTTACCTGTTAAAACACCTTTATCACCAACTTGTCCACCAGACTCTGCATAGAATGCCGTTTTATTTAAGAAGATAATACCTTCTTCGCCTGCTTTCAATTCAGTGACAGCTTGTCCATTATGGAAAATAGCGGTGATTGTGCCTTGCTGTTCATCATGATCATAACCAGAGAACTCACTACGGCTATCCACTTTGATTAAACTGTTATAGTCAGTACCAAAACCACTAGATTCACGAGCACGTTTACGCTGCTCTTCCATCGCAACATCAAAGCCTTTTTCATCAACTTTGATATTTCTTTCACGACAAACATCGGCAGTTAAATCAAGAGGGAAACCATAAGTATCATAAAGACGGAAAGCTGTTTCACCTGGAAGAACGTCATCTGTTAAGTTAGCAAGTTCTTCATCTAATAATTGAAGACCGCGTTCTAATGTGCGAGCAAATTGCTCTTCTTCCGTTTTTAATACTTTTTCAACGATAGCTTGTTGACGTTTTAATTCTTCACCAGCCTCTGCCATAACTTCAATTAATGGAGCGACTAACTTATAGAAGAAAGTATCTTTTGCACCAAGCATATAACCATGACGTACTGCACGACGAATAATACGACGCAATACGTATCCACGGCCCTCATTAGAAGGGATCACACCATCGCCAACAAGGAATGAACAAGAACGAATGTGGTCTGCAATAACGCGTAATGATTTATTACTTAAATCCGATGCATTAGTTACTTTAGCAACTGATTCAATTAATGAACGGAATAAATCAATATCATAGTTAGAATTTACATGCTGTAAAACAGCTGTAATACGCTCTAAGCCCATCCCCGTATCAACAGAAGGTTTTGGTAGCGGATCCATTGTACCGTCTGACTTACGGTTAAATTGCATAAAGACGATATTCCAGATCTCAATATAGCGATCGCCGTCTTCTTCTGGTGACCCTGGAGGTCCCCCCCAAATGTGGTCACCATGATCATAAAATATTTCAGTACAAGGTCCACAAGGGCCTGTATCCCCCATTTGCCAGAAGTTATCTGATGCAAATGGTGCGCCTTTGTTATCACCAATACGGATTATTCTTTCTGCTGGAATACCAATTTCTTTATTCCAAATATCATAAGCTTCATCATCTGTGGCATATACCGTTACCCAAAGTCTTTCTTTAGGTAGATTGAACCACTCTTCGCTTGTTAATAATTCCCAAGCAAAATTGATTGCATCATGTTTGAAATAGTCACCAAAACTAAAATTACCTAGCATTTCAAAAAAGGTATGGTGACGAGCGGTATAACCCACATTTTCTAAATCGTTATGTTTACCACCAGCGCGCACACAGCGTTGCGCGGTTGTCGCTCGGGAATAAGGTCTATTATCCAATCCAAGAAATACATCTTTGAATTGGTTCATCCCTGCGTTTGTAAACAGCAATGTTGGATCGTTATTTGGAACCAAAGAACTGCTAGGTACTATTTGATGTCCTTTAGTATGAAAAAAGTCGAGAAACGCCTGACGGATCTCAGCGGTGCTTTTGCTCATAATTATCCCGAAATCAAGCTGGAAAAACAGAAATTAGAAATCTAGTTAGAGGAGGTTTATTATTACCTCTACTTAGCCAACGAATACATAAGTAGGGATAAGATAGAATTTCTTCAGTCAGAAGTAAAACCCCCGATAAACTTATTCGTGTTGACATTGTAAATCGTCTAGTTTTTTTCTGAAAGTGGGATTGTTATCTGAGAATGGGACTTTTCTCTATTTAAGAGCAATTATCTTGGAAAATGTTAGCAACTTAAAGTATTTTCATTTTGTAATTATTAAAAAGTATTTGTTATTACTGCTTTTTTATGAGATGACTCGCTATACGTTTTTTTCTTTAAATAATCTCTTTTTCTCATGGCCATTAGTAATAAATACATAAGCACCATTACTTAAATAATATATTTATATGGCGATAACTTACTAAAATAAAAGCATTTATTACTACAAAACACAACTTACATCTCAACAAACCTTTAAATATAATTTAAATTAGATCCAAATATATTGAAGATATTTATCTTTATATGTCAATTAATTATTATCTGGTGCAACCAGATTATCGTAATGATTCTTATTTCTATTTTTTATTAACAAGGATATATCACCAAAATTTCACTATATAAAATTTCATATAACTATCAAAAACAAGTTAGTAAAAAATATCGTTATATTAAATAAAGTAGTGTTAAAGGCTATTTTTCATGGAAAGAAAACAGAATAAGACTAATTTTAACTCTCTTTTGAATAAAAGATGCAACATATAGCAAAAAGGAAGCCGTTTTAGAGCTTCCTTTATTAAGTGAGTTAAATCACATTAATTGACTAATGGTTTACAACTACAATAATCGTAATATGTTTTAATACACATTCAATGTGCAATTTAGGCATTGGTAAAAATTATTTTTCTGTTTCTTCGCTATCTGTAGCGCCATCAGTATCATTAGCAAAATCAGCTGCGCTAGTAAATTCACCAGCATGATTTAATAACATTTCACGAAGTTTAGTGTTTAACTCATCGTACATTTCAGGGTGTTCTTTTAGGTAAGTTGTTGCATTGGCTTTACCTTGACCAATTTTCTCACCATTGTAGCTATACCATGCGCCAGCTTTCTCTACCAATTTATGTTTCACACCTAAATCAATCAATTCGCCAAAGGTATTGATACCTTCACCATACATAATTTGGAATTCAGCTTGTTTAAATGGTGCTGCAATTTTATTTTTCACCACTTTAACGCGTGTTTCACTACCAACAACTTCATCACCGTTTTTAACAGAGCCAATGCGACGAATATCTAAACGGACAGATGCGTAGAATTTAAGTGCATTACCACCTGTTGTGGTTTCTGGATTACCAAACATAACACCGATTTTCATTCGAATTTGGTTGATGAAAATAAGCAACGTGTTGGAATTCTTCAAGTTACCCGCTAATTTACGCATAGCCTGGCTCATCATACGAGCAGCTAAACCAACGTGTGAATCACCAATCTCACCTTCAATTTCTGCTTTTGGTGTTAAAGCAGCAACGGAGTCAACAACGATAACATCAACAGCACCAGAGCGAGATAACGCATCACAAATTTCTAGGGCTTGTTCACCAGTATCAGGCTGAGAACACAGCAAGTTATCAATATCTACGCCTAGTTTTTGAGCATAGATAGGATCTAATGCGTGCTCAGCATCGATGAATGCACAAATTTTGCCTTCACGTTGAGCAGCTGCGATAACTTGTAGTGTTAATGTTGTTTTACCAGAAGATTCTGGGCCATAGATTTCAACAATACGGCCGCGTGGTAAACCACCAGCACCTAAAGCAACGTCTAATGATAAAGAACCAGTAGAGATGGTTTCAACGTTCATGGAACGATCTTCGCCCAGACGCATGATAGACCCTTTACCAAATTGCTTTTCAATTTGACCAAGTGCTGCGGCCAATGCTTTTTGCTTGTTTTCATCAATAGCCATGTTATCTCCCTCTGGGCAGTGAAGCATAAAAATGGGTCACTACCATTAAAACGTATATGATTTTGCTTGTTGAAACTCATTATACTGTATAATCATACAGTATCAAGTTAATTATTAATAATTTCTTTAAGAATTGATTTTAAAGAAAAAATAACAGATTCAGCTCTTATTTGATCTCGAGAACCACTAAATATACAGTGTGTTGCCGTAGTTTGAATACCTGTTGATGTTTTCATTGCAAAGCCAAACCAAACTAAACCAACGGGTTTTTCTTCACTACCACCACCGGGGCCTGCAATACCGCTAACAGACACTGCAAAATCTGCATTAGCTTTTATCAGCGCCCCTTTAGCCATTTGACGAACAACCTCCTCACTCACCGCACCATATTTAAGCAAAGTTTGTTCATCAACACCTATCATTTCATGCTTTGCTTCATTGCTATATGTTACAAAGCCACGCTGATAATATTCAGAGCTTCCTGCAATATCAGTGATAACTTTCGCAATCCATCCGCCAGTGCAAGATTCAGCCGTTGTTATCGTACGCTTCTTTTCAAGTAATGCTTTACCCATTTCAATACTTAGGCGGGTCATTTCATCGTCATTTATCATTAAGGTTCATCTAACCTCTATTATAAATCTCACTGTTTAAGATTTCTTCCTAGTGCAATCCCATAACCATAGACCACCAATTGCTAGGGCAAAAATAGCCCCAAAGCCTATTCCGATAGCAACAACAGAGACACCAATGCTTGTAACCAGTGAGAATAAACCAAGCATTAATAACATTGCTGTATTTTCACCGAGATTTTGTACAGCGATAGCATTACCAGCACCAACACTGTGCTTTCCTTTGTCTTGTAATAACGCATTCAATGGCACGACAAAGAAGCCACCAAAAACACCGATGATGATAAGAATTAAGTAGGATGGAATAATTGAGGTTTGCAATGAGAAATAAACAACACCAAGACCAATTAAAATACCCGCAGGCATACAGCGACGTACTGTTTTCAGAGTCACAAATTTAGCAGCTAATCCGGCACCGACCACAATACCAATAGCAACCATCGCATTTAATACAGTCGGGGTTGTATTATCAGTCATACCTAGAGCAATAGGTACCCACTGCACAAGTAAAAAGCGCAATGTTACTCCCGCTCCCCAAAACATGCTGGTTCCTACTAAAGAAAAGCGACTTTCTTTATCAGCCCATAAAGTTCGTGTAGCCTCAAGAAACTGTGTAAACATTTTTTTAATGTTCCAACCACGACCAATTTGAGCAGCTGATAATTTAGGTATACCAAAGTTAACAAATACCGCTAAACCATACATTGCAGCACAAACACCTAATGCAAAAACAATGCTCCAATCTGAGAGTAAACCACCAATGACGGATCCCAATAAAATAGCCGCAATAGTAGAAGCTTCCATTAAACCATTTGCTTTAACTAAACGTTCGCCATCGGTTAATTCACCTAAAATGCCATATTTAGCCGGAGAATAAACAGCGGCACCAATTCCAACGAGGGCATAACCAAGAAAAGGATCAGAGCCAACGCAGATAAGAAATGCACCTACAAATTTTAACAGATTACCACTGAGCATTACCCTACCTTTAGGATTACGATCAGCAAACTGTCCTACAAAAGGAGCTAAAAGAATAAAAGCCAGCACAAAGACCATCTGTAAAACAGGTTGGCTCCACTCTGGATACAGTGAAGATTTAAACTGCGCAAGAATGGCAAATAGTAAGGCATTATCGGCAAAAGCAGAAAGAAATTGCGATAAAAGAACCGCTTTCATTCCCCTACTCATTAAAGGAGGCTGGCTAATATTCTCTGGCATTAATTATTTTCCTGTTCAGCTAGTTTCTTCAATGAAACAAAATCCGTTTTTCCACTTCCTAAGACAGGAATCTCTTTGATAAAACGAATGTCTTTTGGTACAGCGATTTCGGCAATACCTTCAGATTTTGCCAGTGTTGATAATACACTACGATCTAATTGTTTATCTGTTGTAAAAAGAACTAATGATTCACCTCGGCGTTTATCACTTATTGATACAACCGCATGCTCACCTTGAGATGCTTTACGTGCAAGTTGCTCAACACCTTCGAGAGAAACCATTTCACCAGCAATTTTTGCAAAGCGTTTAACACGCCCTTTAATTGTACAGAAACCTTCACTATCGATAGCAACAATATCACCAGTGTCGTACCAACCTTCCTCATCAATGCCTTCAGCATTAGCTGCGACTGGGGCTTCCAATTTTTCAGGGGATTCTACTCGTAAGTACCCCATCATTACATTAGGGCCACGTAGTTGTAGTCTACCGCCATCAGTAATACCATTCATTGGAATTAAACGCCCTTCCATACCAGGTAACAAACGCCCTACTGTATGAGCTTTAGCACTCATAGGCACGTTGATTGACACAACTGGTGCACATTCTGTTACGCCATAACCTTCTAAAATACGAATACCAAATTTCTCTTGCCATAAAACACGTGTTGATTCAGAGAGTTTTTCAGCCCCAGCAACCACATATCTCACTCTGGCAAAATCATAAGGATGAGCAAATTTTCCGTAGTTTCCTAAAAAGGTTGATGTTCCAAATAACACTGTACAGTTTTGGTCATAGACTAATTCGGGTACAACTCGATAGTGTAACGGACTGGGATAAAGAAAAACGCGTGCACCCAAACAAATTGGGGTTAGCAAGCAAGCGGTTAAACCAAATGCATGGAATAACGGCAATGCTGACATAAATTTATCTTTTGGCGAAAAATCAGCAATAGCACGAATTTGATCAACGTTAGCCAATAAGCTTGAATGGCTATGAACAACGCCTTTGGGCGTCCCTTCTGAACCTGATGTAAATAGAATAACGGCTGCATCATGTGCATCTTGCGGTAACATCGCTTTTTGAGGCGTAATGAGATGTTTGAGGATCCAGCGTTTATCTTCACTGGTGACAGTATCTTTTAGATCCTCAAGATAAATCCAATTAGCTTCAGGGGTTTGCTCAGGAATATGTAATAAATTCCCTTTCTCTAAAAACTGGCGTGATGTAAAGATGGTTTTGATTGATGCGGCTTTCATCGCATTTTGTACACCTAAACTACCTGCCGTGTAGTTAAGCATTGCCACAACACGTTGACGCATAGTGGCACCTAATAGTGCAGCTGCAGTTACCGTTGTATTTGGAAGCAGTAAACCTATACGCTCTTTCGGCTCCGTGTAGCGTTCAATCAACCGGCTGATCCCTAACGTTTTTTTCAGTAACCCTTGATAAGAGTCTTCTTTTAAGCTGATATCAGAAATTAGTGGACTAAATCGGCCATATTGAGACATTGCCTGTAAAAATGCTTCATACAACGTAAGATTAGGACGTGTTTGCATGATGGCTTCCATCATGATGTCACGCATCGCTTCACCTGCTAATCGGCGACGCTCAGAAGATTTTTCAGCTTTTGGCATCGGTAAATCAACGGCAGGAAGCACTTTGATAGTGATTTTAGGAAAGAATTGAGACTTTACTCGTAAACTTTTACGTACTCGTGAAAAATAGCTGAATTCAGCGCCTTCAATTCTAACAGGAACAACTTTAGCGCCTGATTTTGCGGCAATAAAAGCAGCACCTTCATAAATTTTCATCAAACCATTTGTTACAGTGATCCTTCCTTCTGGGAAGATCACAATTGGACGACCTTTATCCACTTCTTTAACTAATTGGCGCACAGCCATTGGATTAGCGGGATCTAAAGGTACAATATCAGCATAACGACCTAACCATTTTGTCGTTTTTGCAGAAGCAACAGAGGTATAAACAGCAAACACGGGATTAATAGGCAGGAATAAACGTAATAATATACCGTCAATAAAAGAAGTATGATTTGGTGTAATTATACATTTTTCATATTGTGAAAACTGATTAACAAGTCCTTCAATTCTTATTCTAAATAAGAATTTAAATAGTGTTTTAAAAAACGCTATCAACATCATATCCATATCTCATTTTGCTATAATTAGCCTTACTATAAATAGGATGTGATGAAAATAAAATAGATCTTCCCTGTTTTATCCTTTATATCAGACGACTTCTTAATTATTTCATGAGTTTTGCGAGAATTACCTCAATAATTTCGTTTATAGATAATCCCGCATCGACAATGATATCAGCACATTGTAAATATAAAGGTTCACGTTTAACCAAAACGTCATTCATTTCTGAAACTAACGTTTTACCCGTCAAACTTGGTCTTTGTGCTTCATTCGGATCTTGAGATAAACGCTCAACTAAAGTTTCAACAGACGCCTGTAAATAAATAATAACACCTGAAGATTTCATATAATCACGATTTTGTTCTGCTAAAATCATGCCCCCACCCGTTGAGATAACTTGATTAGGTTGGCTAACTTGGATTAGTGCTTCTGATTCAATTTGACGAAAAAAATCCCAACCTTTTTCTTGAACCATTAAAGATATAGTTTGTTGATATTTTTGAGTTACCCAATCATCAGTATCAATAAATCTATAATTTAAAGTGAGGGAAAGTGCCTTACCTACTGTTGTTTTCCCTGCACCTCTAGGCCCAATAAGGTAAATTGTACTATCCATAAAATGCACTATCTCCATAGTGTGTTCCCTTTTAGGGTTGTAATTAAAAGTTTACATGCTGTAAAGTATAAAACATCATACCTGATGTAACAAAAAAATAAAGCCACACTTTAGAAAGTATGGCTTATTTCGTCATCTTAATAATTAGCTACGAATTGTATTATCACCGTAACCAATCCATTTATAGGTCGTTAATGCATCTAAACCCATCGGGCCTCTAGCATGTAGTTTCTGTGTACTAACAGCAACCTCAGCACCTAAACCGAATTGTCCACCATCAGTAAAACGCGTGCTTGCATTAACATACACAGCTGCAGAATCAACTTGACGAACAAAACGATCAGCATTAGAGATAGATTGCGTTAAAATAGCGTCAGAGTGCGCAGTACCATAACGACGAATATGACTAATTGCCTCCGTTAATCCACTCACTACTTCAACATTTAAATCAAGTGACAACCATTCATCGCAATAATCAGCATCTTTCACATCAACTACAGTAGCTCCGCCTTTTTTCAGCCCTACCAATGCTTTCTCACTTGAATGCAAAGTTACCTTTTGAGTAGCCATGGCATCACTTAACTGTGGCAAAAATAGATCTGCAATATTTTCGTGTACTAAAAGTGTTTCTAACGAGTTACATGCACTAGGACGTTGTACTTTTGCATTTATGATAACCGTTAATGCTTTTTCTAAATCAGCACTTTCATCAACAAAAGTATGACAAACACCGATACCACCAGTGATAACTGGAATAGTTGATTGTTCACGGCAAAGTTTATGTAATCCTGCACCACCACGTGGAATAAGCATATCAATATACTCATCCATTTTTAGCATTTTAGCGACTAACTCACGATCAGGCTTATTGATTGCCTGAATAGCACCGGCAGGAATGCCACATTTTTCTAATGCTTGTTGAATAACAGCCACAACCGCTTGGTTAGTGTGATGGGTTTCTTTTCCACCTCGAAGAATCGCTGCATTACCTGTTTTCAAACATAAAGAAGCGACATCAATTGTCACATTAGGGCGAGCTTCATAAATAACTCCCACCACCCCCAATGGCACACGACGACGCTCTAAACGTAAACCGCTATCTAGCATACGTCCATCAATAACTTGACCCACCGGATCTTCTAAGCGACACACTTGTCGTACATCATCTGCGATTGCTTTTAAGCGTGCAGAATTAAGTAATAGACGATCAAGCATAGCGGCATTGATATTAGCTTCGCGAGCCGCTTGCATATCTTTTTCATTCGCCGCAAGAATTGAGGCTTCATGTTGTTCTAATAAATCAGCCATAACTAATAATGCCTGATTTTTTTGCTCTGTTGATAGTTGAGCTAAATGCCAAGAGGCCTCTCTTGCAGATTTACCCATTTGTTCTAACATCAGAAGGCTCCTTAGCTAACAATCATATCATCACGATGCACGACAACACTGCCATACTCGTAACCTAAAATTTGACTAATTTCTTGTGAATGATGTCCTGCAATTAGACGTAAGGCATCACTATTATAGTGAGCAACACCATGAGCGAGATCTTTACCTTGTAAACTTTGCACGCGGATAACACAGCCACGGGAGAAATCGCCTTTAATTTCTTTGATACCTTTTGGTAAAAGGGAGCTACCTTTTTCTTTAATTGCGTTTTCAGCGCCTTCATCAACCACAATCACACCAGCAATTGGCGCACCAAAGATCCACCGTTTACGCGCTTCTAATGGGCTTTTTAAGCCATGGAATAACGTTCCAACAGGTTCATTATTGATAACTTTAGCAATAACTTCAGGTTGAACACCTGCAGCGATGACAACATCAATACCTGCGCGCCCTGCAACGGTCGCAGCTTGCAGTTTTGTAGCCATTCCCCCCGTGCCTAAGCCTGATACGCTATCACCTGCCATTTGACGTAATTTATCATTGATATCAAAAACTTCAGGGATCAATTTAGCATCTGGATTACTACGCGGATCAGCTGTATACAGCCCTTCAATATCCGTCAGTAATAACAATTTATCTGCACCACCTAAAATAGCAGCTAATGCTGATAAGTTATCGTTATCACCCACTTTAATTTCCGCGGTAGCAACAGCATCATTTTCATTGATAACGGGGATAATATGGTTATCCAACAGTGCATGTAATGTATCACGCGCATTTAGGAAACGTTCTCTATCTTCAATATCTGCACGCGTTAATAGCATTTGACCAATATGAATACCATAGATGGCAAATAACTGTTTCCATACTTGAATTAAGGCACTTTGCCCCACAGCGGCCAGCAACTGTTTTGAAGCAATAGTTGCTGGCAAATCAGGATAATTCAAATACTCACGCCCAGCGGCAATTGCACCTGACGTGACAATTATAATCCGATGACCTTTTTCATGTTGTTTAGCACATTGGCGAACCAGCTCAACTATATGAGACTGATCTAGACGTCGTGAACCACCAGTCAGTACACTTGTCCCTAATTTAACAACCAGCGTTTGGCTGCTACTCATAACATTTACCATTCTTGTTGATTATTTAAAAAGATAATACACAGTTTTATCAGGAGAGAAGCGTTATGCCAACTGACATAACGCAAAATCTATGAAAAGTTGCCCTAACACAAAATTAGGGCTGAATGGGAAGAGGAAATTTGTTCATTTTTTCATCGGGGATGAGTGTCATCTCTAATTCACTCACCGCAAGTTGAAGAAATTCATGAAAACGAATAAGTGTTTCATTGATTGACTCAACAACATCATTCTTACTTATGTTCTGATGAAGCCAGTCACCATTTTTATCGAATAGCCCAATTTGATAATGATAAATGAGCTGTTCATTATTACGTTCTAATTCCATCCACCAGCCCCAAAACTCTCGTTTTTCCGGCGCGACTTTTTTATTTACACAAACCGCTAAACAGTCAAAAAAGAACTGGCTCTCTTGGCATTGTTGCTCTCGGATATAAGGACCGATTTGAGCAAAACGCTTTAATAACTTACCTCGGGTAGGGTTCAAAGATGAAGTCATAAATTCAGCCTCCTTAGAAACTCTACTGTTATATAATCTAATATAATTAGCAAGTTATTGTTCAAAATTAATTATATTAATTTATCATAGATCCAATCTGCACTTTTTTGTAACGCAAGCTCTAAACCTTCGTAAAGCGGTTTGTCATTAATAGCAAGAATATCACCATCCATAGAGGAACGAGCAATTAACTGCGAATCCTCTTTAGGACTCATTTCATCCCCTTTCCAATAAACGCCCATCATAGGAACAGGCATACGTCGGCCAATCAATCCTTGGTTTTTCAAGGAATAACTGCTCAACGATAATCGAAGATTATTCTCATCTATATTCCATAACCCCAAGCGACTTGCTAATACATCAAGGTACATCACAGGGATCTTTTTCTGCAATTCAGCTTGAGTAAAGAAAGCGTGGATCAAAGGACCTAAAGCAACAACACCTTTAATTAATTTTGGGTAGATATAAGCTAATCGCACAGCAATATTACCACCAAAGCGAAAGCCCATCACACCAACGCGAGTATGATCAATCCAAGGCACTTCAGAAAGTTGTTTTAGAACGTCACCTTGTAATTGGCATGTATCTTCCGTTAGTTTTTGTTTTACTGAATAACCAATTCCGGGCATATCCAGTGTTAACATTGCAATCCCTTTAGGGGAAAGGTAATCACGGAAGAAGCTAACATAATCGCTTTGTAAGCCGTCTAGCCCGCCACAAAATAACACAGTAGGATAAGGGCCTCTACAATCTTTAGGTAAATGCAGAAAACCCGTTGTCGACCCTTTTCCCTCTAATTTAAATGTCAGTTTTTTTACTTCAAAAGAAGAAAATTTAGTCGCATTTTCAAAGGCCTTCATCGATAAAGTTACAGCTTGATCCGCTAGGAAATCACCATTAATAAAGGGATATGCGGCAATACTATAAAGATGTGCGGCTTGTAACCAACACTCTGCTGCGACATCACCAGACTCTTCACGTAATGCTTTTTGTTGCCAGATCATCGCTTGATGTGACCATTCAAATGACCAACCTCCTTTACGATATCCTACAACGGTATCAATAAATTTATCATCACTGCGAGGAGCATCGTGTACCGCAATTCGACTTAACACTTCTTCTATTTCAATAGGAGAAATTCCACGCCAAATCCAAAGTAAACGTTGAATAGTCCGATACCAATTTTGCTGGCTCGTACCATTAAGTACAGTATAGGTATTAATATTCGATTTTGGATGGGTGTACTGAATTAGCGTTGAGGTTTCAGCGTGCTTTGCTCGTGGCTTAAATAAAGTTTCAGAAAGATTCGTATTGTTTGCCATATCACTCTTCAAATCAGTGGATACCGTATAAAGGGGCTTAAAAGTCTGGCTTTATCATAGCATGAAATCGGCTACAACAATGTGTATCACGACAAGCAATCGCACGAAGACACCATAACAAGAGAGAGAAGTGTAAAAACAAAAATCCCCGCCTAAGCGAGGATCTCAATTAAAACAGCAAAGCAAATGCTATCAATTTATTTTTGATCACAAACTGGAGGTATAAAGGCAACGCCCATATCCCAAGGCTGTTCAATCCATGTGTTTTGCGGAATATCAACCACAAAATCATCCACTAAAGGACGCCCTTCTGGTTTTGCAAAGATAGTAACAAAATGCGCTTTTGGATACATTTCACGGATAACTTTAGCAGTACCACCAGTATCGACTAAATCGTCAACAACGATAAAGCCTTCACCATCACCTTCTGCTTTTTTTAAGATTTTGAGGTCACGCTGATGATCATGGTCATAGCTAGAAATGCAAACTGTATCCACGTGGCGGATACCTAATTCACGAGCAAGTAATGCAGCAGGGACTAATCCCCCACGGCTGACAGCAATAATGCCTGTCCACTGTTCGACTGGTAATAAACGTTGCGCCAATTGACGGGCATGTATTTGCAACATATCCCACGTTACAACATATTTTTCGCTCATAATATTGTGATCCTAGCTACTTGAATTTCGAGAGAAGCTTTTTTGCGGAAAAAAAGGTTGCGCGAGATTATAGTGATTTGAGCGCCTAAAAACCAGAGAAAACGTGAAAACAGGTGAGATTATCCTCATTTTTTTCTGTAATACCTTTTTCTGATTAAAAAACAAACTATATAAAAAATGAATACAAAATAGAGATCTACTTTCTTAGATAGAGATGTGAATAGAATGACGCATTCATCAGAAGAAAGTGATATTCTCAACTATATTGGCGTATAACGCTCAGAATAATAAAGCTAACCCTTAAAAAAGCGGTAGGCTATCAATAACACAGATGCTGTTAGAGGAGATCCATCGTGTCTGAACTATCTACTCTATCCCCACAACCACTATGGGATATTTTTGCAAAAATTTGTTCAATTCCACATCCATCACATCATGAAGAAGCCTTAGCTTCCCATATTCTTTCTTGGGCTAGTGAAAAAGGTCTTTTTGCTCAGCGCGATGCAGTTGGCAATATTTTAATTCGTAAACCAGCAACCAAAGGCATGGAAGATCGTAAAGCCGTTGTTTTGCAAGCACACTTAGATATGGTGCCACAAAAAAATAACGACACGGTTCACGACTTCACTAAAGATCCGATTCAACCTTACATTGATGGCGAATGGATCAAAGCTAAAGGCACAACATTAGGTGCTGATAATGGTGTAGGTATGGCATCTGCATTAGCTGTTTTAGCTGATGACACTGTTAAGCACGGACCATTAGAAGTGCTACTAACTATGACTGAAGAAACAGGCATGGACGGTGCATTTGGTTTACAACCAGGTTGGTTACAAGCTGACATTCTTATCAACACAGACTCAGAAGAAGAAGGCGAAATCTACATGGGTTGCGCGGGTGGTATTGATGTTAAAACCACAGTAAGCCTTTCTTACGATGCAATGCCAGCAGGCCACATTGTTAAGCAACTGGTTTTAAAAGGATTAAATGGTGGTCACTCTGGTGGTGATATCCATTTAGGCTTAGGTAACGCCAATAAATTATTAGCGCGTTTCTTAGCGGGTCATGCCGAAGAATTATCGCTGAAATTAATTGATTTTCATGGTGGTACACTGCGTAATGCGATTCCTCGTGAAGCAAACATTATTTTTGCAATTCCAGCGGATAAAGCAAACCAACTAGATGAAGTAAAAGCGAAATTTGAAGCGCTGTTAAAAACAGAATTAGCTATTGCTGAAAAAAATCTGAAAGTTGAATTAATTGATACAACAACAGATAAGAAAGTTTTCACTGCAGATTGCCAAGAGCGCTTAATCAACCTACTTAATGCAATGCCAAATGGTGTTATACGTATGAGTGACGACGTTGAAGGTGTTGTTGAAACTTCATTAAACGTCGGTGTTGTTAGCATTGTTGACGATAAAGTAGAGATCCTGTGCTTAATTCGCTCACTGATTGATAGCGGTAAAACCTATGTTGTTAGCATGCTAACATCATTAGCAAAACTGGCGAAAGCAGATATCGAAACCAAAGGCGGTTATCCTGGTTGGAAACCTGATGCAGACTCTCCTGTTATGCATTTAGTTCGTGACACTTACCAGCAACTGTTTGATAAAGTACCAAACATCATGGTTATCCACGCTGGTCTTGAGTGTGGTCTATTCAAAAAACCTTACCCAGATATGGATATGGTTTCTATTGGGCCAACAATCCGTGGTGCTCACTCACCAGACGAACGCGTTCACATTAAGAGCGTCGGTCAATACTGGCAATTATTAACCGCGATTTTAAAAGCAATCCCTGCTAAATAATCTCGCTTTAGCGTTAATAATGAAACCCGCTTAATTGGCGGGTTTTTTGTAACGCAGCCAGCAAGAAAATAATTTATCCCTCCTTCCCCTATTTCCCTTAAAGATCATAATTTATTCCTCATATAGCCAATTTCTCAATCACTTATTTCATAATGGAATAAAAAAACAGATCTTAATAAATTAAATATATAGAATGCTAATCATTATCATTAGCATTAATATTTTTAGAGTGATATTTTCATGGCTTCCGCATTTAAAGTTAAATAATAAAAAACAAAGGGTTCAATTGTGTCTAATAAAAATTGCGTTGTTAGCCTCTTTCTCGCTTTACCTCTAAGTTTACTTTCTATCCAGATCCATGCAGCCGTTACTCAAAATGTACCTGAAAAGATAATTGTTACAGCATCTCCATCACAAGATCCTCAAGCACCGGTTTCCGGCTTTGTAGCAACAAAAACATTATCAACAAATAAAACACCGACTGAAATAGAAAAAACACCGCAATCTATTAGCGTGATCACACGTGATCAAATGGATACTCAAGATGTCAGTTCTGTTTCTCAGGCGTTGCGTTATACACCGGGAGTTTTCACAGAATATCGTGGAAGTTCTAATCGTAATGATGAAGTTTTTATTCGTGGATACAGTTATGCGCCACGTTTTCTTGATGGTTTAAGCTATGGAATGGGAGCATCATCATCAACTGGCGCAATTGATCCATGGTTATTAGAACGCGTTGAAGTAGTTAGAGGACCAGCATCGGTTCTTTATGGTCAAGTAAACCCTGGTGGTCTTGTTGCAATGACAAGTAAAAGACCAACAGCATCCCCTATTCGTCACATTCAAGTACGTGTAGGCAATGATAAATTAGCAGAAACTGCTTTTGATTTTTCAGGTACATTAAGTGATGATAATCGTATACTTTATCGTCTAAACGGTATTGCCAAAACACAACATACACAAATAAAAAACTATAAAGAAGAACGTTTTGCACTTGCTCCTGCGATAACATTCTTACCTAATGAACAAACTCGCTTAACATTATTAAGTTTTATTCAACAAGAGCCTGAAGCAGGATATCGTAATTTTTTACCTGCCTATGGTACGGTTAAAAGTACTCCTGCGGGTACTATTCCCTTTAATTTTGATGTTAACAATCCCGATTACCATAAATCATGGCGCCAACAATATGGTGTAGGTTATGAGTTTGAACACGAATTTAGTGACTCACTAAAAATTGTACAAAATGCTCGATATAGCCATATTAATCAGAAATATAAATACCTTGTATTTGGATCTTTAAGAAAAGATAACCCTTATGTCCTTGAACGCCGAGCACAACAAGAGCAACGAGAAACCGATACTTTAGGAATAGATACTCGTTTACAAGCCGACTTTGCTACTGCAAAACTTGATCATACTGTGATTGCTGGTATTGATTATCAATGGAGTAAAGATCAAGATAACTTACTCCGTGCAATGGGGCCTGAGTACGATCTTGATTGGCGTGATCCTAATTATCACTATCCAATTAATATGAACTTACAAAAACCCGCAACCGATCAGCGCCAAAAACGTGATCAGATCGGTCTGTATCTACAAGATCAGCTCCAATGGAAAAACTGGATCTTACTTGCAGGCTTACGCCAAGATTGGGCTCAAGTTCGGACTCATGATTTCTTAGCTAAAAGCTATGACCAACAAGACGATCATAAATTGACGGGGCGCGTAGGGCTTTTATATTCTTTTGATAATGGCATTTCTCCTTATATTAGTTATAGCACCTCATTTGAACCTAATTTACAAACTCGTCGAGCACCAGGAAGTTCTCCTTTTGAGCCTAGCGAAGGTCGTCAATTAGAAGCAGGAATTAAATACCTCACACCAAATGAACAAACATTAGCAACACTCTCTGTTTATCAATTACAACAACGCAATGTTACCAATTACAATGCTGAAAAAGCGTATTTTGAACCGGTCGGTGAAATTAGAAATCGAGGTGTTGAAGCGCAAATTAATAGTCAATTAACTGAAAAAATTTCATTTATCAGTAGCTATGCTTATATCGATACTGAAGTCAGAAAAACCATTATTGCGGGAACACAAGGAAAAGAACTCCCTAGAGTCCCTAAACATATGGCATCTCTTTGGGGGCAATATGATGAAACATCCGGACTATTTAATGGGGCAAAAACGGGTATTGGTGTGAGATATGTGGGGGTATCTCAAGGTGATACCAAAAATACAGTCAGTGTACCAGCGGTTACTCTTTACGATGCAATGATTGGTTATTCATTAGGTAAGCTATCACCCTCTTTAAAAGGTGCTGAAATTCAGCTCAATATAAATAATATTGCGAATAAACACTATGTTGCATCTTGTGCAGGTGATACTGCATGTTTTTATGGGATTGGCAGAACAATGACAGCAACAATGAATTATCGCTGGTGATCCCGTATTAGATTAACAACATAAATGAACTGCATTAACCATAGTCTATCGATAAAGAGGCTATGGTTTTTTTAATATTTATAATGCTAAAAGA
Source organism: Proteus faecis (assembly GCF_003144395.1). GTDB lineage: Bacteria > Pseudomonadota > Gammaproteobacteria > Enterobacterales > Enterobacteriaceae > Proteus > Proteus faecis. The sequence continues at coordinate 41,800 of NZ_PENZ01000015.1, forward strand.
AGTTGTCGTTCTATTTGTGGATCTTGCAAAGTGACATGAAAACCGATTAATCGCACACCTCGGCCATTTCGGCGCTCATGCCATGCTTGATAGGCAATATTTATTAAATCGGCTTTTTCTAAAATAGGATGAGTATGCTCTTGTGTTGTTAATTGAAAATCATCAAATTTTAGTTTAACGCCTTGCCTTGCTATTCTTAAATCAGGTTTCACTTTTATGAGCCGCCTTTCTAATTCGTTATATAACCCATCAAGTAATACCAAGCAATCATCCCAAGAATTGATATCTGAGGCAAAAGTACGCTCAACGCCAACAGATTTTCTGAGTCTATCAGGGTTAATTTCACGCTCATCAATGCCATGACTACGTTCCCACAAATTTTGACCAAATTTCCCAAACACTTTTACCAAAGAAATAACATCGCTACGACGAATATCAGCGCAAGTTTCTAACCCCATTTCTTGCAAGCGAGCAAATGTCACCTTACCTACACCTGGTATTTTATTAAGCGGTAATTTTAAAATAAAATCATCGATTTGCTCTGGTGTAATAACAAATTGTCCATTTGGTTTATTAATATCAGAGGCAATTTTTGCAAGAAATTTAATCGGTGCAATACCAGCTGATGCAGTGAGATTTAATTCATCAAAAATTTGTTGGCGAATCTCTTGTGCTATCAACGTCGCTGAGCCGTGGCAATGCTTACTGTCAGATACATCAAGATAAGCTTCATCGAGTGAAAGAGGTTCAATAAGATGGGTATAACGAGAAAAAATTTTACGGATCGTTGCTGATGTCTCTTTATAGAGCGCCATTCTACCTGGTAAAACTTTTAAGTGAGGACATAACTTCAACGCTGTTGCTGTTGACATCGCGCTACGAACACCAAAACGACGAGCTGGATAATTCGCCGTGCAGATCACTCCTCGGCTAGAAGCATTACCTCCAACCGCAATTGGGATCGCTTTTAGTGCTGGATTATCTCGCATTTCAATCGCAGCATAAAAACAATCCATATCAACATGAATAATTTTACGCATACAATCACCTCATCTTATTTACTGTTTAAATATACAGTAAATAAATATTAACTACAATTTTATTCCTTCTCATCTCCCTCTATTGAGGTGTATTTCTCATAAAACTCTGAATTAGTCTGTTTATTTATAGAAATGTCACAAAGTAATGATAGATTGTTTTTGCTCGTTGATTAATTACATTAATTTTAAATATTGTTTTGTAACTATATATAAAACAAGGAAATAATTTTTCATGATCAAATTATTTATCGCTATTTCTCTCTTTTTTTATTCTGTAATTCTTATGGCATCTCCTAAAATTATCGCACATCGTGGTGGCACAGCTGATGCTCCTGAAAATACTGAAATTGCTATAAAAACAGCCCTTTCTAATCAAGCTGATGCAATTTGGATCACCATTCAATTATCGAAAGATAATATTCCCGTTCTTTATCGTCCAAGCGACTTAAAAAGCTTAACGAATGGACAAGGCAGTATTTCTGACTTTACTGCACAGCAACTTAAACAATGGGATGCGGGTTATAAATTTGGTGAAGCACAACAGTTTCCTTATCGAAATAAAGGCGTCACCATTCCAACATTAGATGAGATCTTAACTCAATTTCCGACAACACAGTTTTATCTTGATTTAAAATCGCCAGATGCTGATCCAGCAATCCAAAGTGAAGCATTAACTACAGTGCTTCGTAAACATAACGCTCTAGATAGAACTCGCATCTACTCTACAAATACCGCATTTCTTAATGCCTTGCCGGATAATGTACAACGTTTTGAAAGCCGTGATATCACTCGTGATATTTTAGCTAATATCACCATGAACCATGTTTGCTTATTACCAGAAAGTTTAGATATTACTCGTTGGTATGGACTTGAGCTTCACCGCAAAGTAGAGGTCGTTGAGAAGTACACACTAGGTGAAGCTCGCTCAGCATCTATTCTGAGTTGGGATAAGGATGCCATGTCTTGTTTTCGTGCTGGTGGCAATGCTCATATTATTCTTTTTGGGATCAATACAGAGAAAGATTATATTCAAGCCAAAGAATTAGGTGCTGATGCAGTTATGGTTGATTCACCTGCAAATATGAAAGCATTTAGAAAAGAGTAAACGTCTAGTTTTAGCTTCATTTTTTTAGAAAAAATAAAATAAAAAAGAGTGATGTAAACAGATACACCACTCTTTTTTTATTTTTATATCTTACTTAAAGAATTCTATTTTTATTAAGCAATTCTTCTCTTGCTGCATCTTTTGCCATACGTTTTTTACGTGCATCACAAGGTTCAGGGCAATCACACTCTTTCTCTATACCCATAGCACCTAAACCGCCACAGCTACCTTGAAGGCTTTTACGTTTTACAATATAGCCTAATGCCATACCAAAGAAGGCAATCAAGAATAAGATGAAGGCAAATAAAAATATTTTTAACATAACCTTCTCTCCTTAAATTCTACTTTTTCAAGAATGGGGCGAATGCTTTACTATAACGCTCTTCAAACCCATTTTCAGTTTTCACTATCATAAAGACAGGAATATTTAACTCATTTGCTACTGCTAACCCTTTTTCAGGTCCTAAAACATTTAATCCTGTTGAAAGACCATCAGCACTCATACAACTTGGCACAATCACAGTGATAGAAGCAAGATTATGTTTAATAGGATGACCTGTTGTTGGGTCAATAGTATGAGAAAAACGGACACCGTCTTCTTCAAAATAGTTACGATAATCACCAGAAGTGGCTATTGAGTTATCACCCGGTTCAATAATTAACTGAACACTCTGCTTTGTGCCATCATTCGCCGGTTTTTCAATCGCTATACGCCAAAGCTTATCATTACCATTCACGCCTTGGGTTCTTACTTCACCACCAATATCAACCATATAGTTAGTGATATTCTGTGAAATCAAATATTCAGCCACAGCATCAACGCCATAGCCTTTAGCAATCGAAGAGAGATCGACATAAAGTTCAGGGATCTTCTTAATTAATGTATTCCCTTCAACAGCAAGGTAATCAATTCCAATCCACTGTTTACGTTTTTCTAATTCATCTTCAGATGGTTGATGCGTAAATCGGCCTTCAGGACCAAACCCCCATAAATTAACCAACGGCCCAACGGTTACATCCAAAGCACCTTCAGTTATTTTATTAATATGGATAGCTTCACTGACTACTTTTGCTGTCGCAGGTGAAACAGGAAATGGAGTATTAATTTCACGGCTTTGATTGAAACGACTAAGTTCAGAATGAGGACGATATGTTGACATTTGATCGTTAACTTCTTCAAGAATACGATCAATCTCTGTTTGTAAGACGTTTTGTGGAGGTGAGTTACTGTCAGGAATATATTTAATCGAGTAATAAGTTCCCATGGTTTCACCTTCTAATACCTGCTGCTTTTCACCACATGCAGATAATAGAACTAATGCAGACAGCATCACTATCCAGTTTATCATCTTTCTTTTTAACATAACTCTCTCTTCTGATCATGAGCGCCCACATAAGTGGGCGCTTGTCATTTCATTCATTTATGCTTTATACCAAGAGAGGATCAACCCCCAAAGTCATCCAGCATAATGTTTTCATCTTCAACGCCTAAATCTTTGAGCATTTTAATAACTGCTGCGTTCATCACTGGCGGTCCACACATATAGAATTCACAATCTTCTGGTGCTGGATGATTCTTGAGGTAGTTCTCAAACAACACATTGTGAATAAATCCAGTATAGCCAGTCCAATTATCTTCAGGCAATGCATCTGAAAGCGCGACATGCCATGTAAAGTTTTCGTTTTCTTTTGCAAGCATATCGAAATCTTCAGTGTAAAACATTTCACGAACAGAACGCGCACCATACCAGAAGCTAATTTTACGTTTAGAATGTAAGCGCTTTAATTGGTCGAAGATATGTGAGCGCATTGGCGCCATACCCGCACCACCACCAATAAAGATCATCTCAGCATCAGTTTCCTTGGCAAAGAATTCACCAAATGGCCCTGAAATTGTCACCTTATCACCCGGTTTTAACGACCAAATATACGATGACATAATTCCTGGTGGCACATCAGGATTACGTGGCGGAGGTGTTGCAATACGCACGTTTAGCATGATAATGCCATGCTCTTCAGGGTAGTTCGCCATTGAATAAGCACGTACTGTAGTTTCTTTAACTTCAGAAACATAACGGAACAAATTAAATTTATCCCAATCTTCACGATACTCTTCTGGTACATCAAAATCTTCATAACGTACCGTATGAGGAGGACATTCGATTTGAATAAATCCACCTGCACGGAAAGGTACAACCTCACCTTCAGGGATTTTTAACACCAATTCTTTAATGAAAGTGGCTTTATTATCATTTGAGATAACTTCACACTCCCACTTTTTAACACCAAAGATTTCTTCCGGTAATTCTAATTTCAAGTTGTTTTTTACGTTTACCTGACACGCTAAACGACAACCTTCTTTAGCTTCACGTTTGTTAATATGTGAAAGTTCTGTCGGTAAAATATCACCGCCACCTTCCAGCACTTTAACGCGACACTGACCACAAGAGCCACCACCACCGCAAGCTGATGAAATAAAAATACCTTCGTTTGATAATACGTTAAGTAATTTATCACCTGCTGGTGCATTAAAACTTTTGTCTGGGTCTCCATTGACCTCAACAGAAATATCCCCTGTATTGACCAGTTTTGATTTTGCGAACAAAATCAACGCTGTTAATACCAATACAATCAGGGTAAACATCACGACACCTAGAATAATTATATCCATGAGTTCTTCTCACCCTTTATAGCTGAACACCAGAGAAGGACATGAAACCTAATGCCATCAACCCTGTGGTGACAAAAGTAACGCCTAACCCTTTCATACCTGCCGGTACATCCGCGTACTTCATTTTCTCACGGATAGAAGCCAGTAATACGATGGCTAACATCCAACCAATTCCGGAGCCGAAACCGTAAACAATAGACTCGCTAAAGTTATAGTCACGTTGTGCCATAAATGACACACCACCAAAGATGGCACAGTTAACGGTAATAAGAGGCAAGAAGATCCCTAGTGCGTTATACAGCGCTGGGAAATAACGGTCTAAAATCATTTCTAGGATTTGTACCAGTGCTGCAATCACACCGATGAAAGTAATAAAGTTTAAGAAACTTAAATCAACACCTTCCATCAATGCATTATCACGTAACACATAGTTGTAAACCAAGTTATTCAACGGTACAGAAAGACCTAGAACAACGGTAACAGCGATACCTAATCCAAAAGCTGTTTTTACGTTTTTAGAAACAGCAAGAAATGTACACATCCCTAAGAAGAATGCGAGCGCCATATTCTCAATAAAAACAGCACGAACAAACAGGCTTATATAATGTTCCATGGCGATTAGTCCTCTTCAACCTGTGCAGGTTTTAATGTACGTAATCCCCAAATTAGCAAGCCAATGATAAAGAACGCACTTGGAGCTAACAGGAATAAACCATTAGGCTGATACCAGCCACCATTCTGAATAGATTCCATTACGGTAATGCCGAATAATTTACCTGAACCAAAGAGTTCACGTAGAAAACCAACAAGGATCAAGATAACGCCATACCCTAAGCCGTTACCAATACCATCCATAAAACTTTCAATAGGAGGCGATTTCATTGCATAAGCTTCAGCACGCCCCATTACAATACAGTTAGTAATGATAAGGCCAACGAAAACAGAGAGTTGCTTAGAAATCTCATAGGCATAAGCTTGTAAAACTTGGTCAACAACGATAACTAATGAAGCTATGATCGCCATTTGAACAATAATACGAACGCTACTTGGTATGTAATTACGGATCAGTGAGATAAAAAAGTTTGAAAATGCAGTAACTAAAGTCACCGCAATTGTCATCACTAATGCAGTTTCAAGTTTTGTTGTTACCGCCAATGCAGAACACACACCTAACACCTGTAAGGCAATCGGGTTGTTATCTAACAATGGCCCAAGTAAAACTCGTTTAATTTCTTTTGTATCAGCCATTGATCTCTCCTTCACGAACTTTTTTCAGGAATGGACCGAAACCTTTTTCACCTAACCAGAAATCGAACATATGCTGGATACCATTTGAGGTCAATGTTGCGCCAGAAAGCCCATCAATACCATAAGGGCTGTCAGATGCGCCACCACGCACAATTTTAATCGCGGGAATACCTTCTTCAGTCAGTAAACGCTTACCTTTCCATTGTGCTTTCCACTGTGGGTTATCAACTTCACCGCCTAACCCTGGTGTTTCACCATGTGAATAATAAGTAATCCCTTTCGCTGTTACTCCATCAATATCTACAGCTACGAAAGCGTACATGACAGACCATAAACCTGAACCATATACAGGTAGCACAACTTCCGTTGTTTTACCTTGAGCATCGAGAACGAAGTAAACTTCAGCGGTATTGGCACGACGACGAATTTTAGCAATATCTTCAGCGGGTGATAACGCAATAGATGTCTCATCACTACGCAATTCAGCATTTAAATCAAAATTGCCTTTACTATCAGTCAGCTCACCGGTCTGAAAATTAACAATTTTTGCTTTAATTCGAGTGTCATACACTTTAAGTACATCTGTCGCACTCATTTTAGGTACGAGCAGACCCGCAACATCAAGAATATTACGTTGTTTATCAAGAAGTTTCTGTTCTTCTTGTTTAGACTTCAGTCCAACAGCAGCTCCTGCTACTACCACAGAACACACAAGACATAGAATAAATACAACGAGGAACGTTCTTGCGACGCTATCTTTGTTTTTCTCTTTAGCCACGAGCTTTTCTCCGCTTAATATTCGCCTGAACAACCACGTAATCGAACAGTGGTGCAAATAAGTTTGCGAATAAGATTGCCAGCATCATACCTTCTGGATAAGCCGGATTGACGACACGAATAAGCACAGCCATTACGCCAATCAAAATACCGTAAGCCCATTTACCTTTATCGGTGAACGATGCAGATACTGGATCGGTTGCCATAAACATCATACCGAAAGCAAAACCACCTAATACTAAGTGCCAGTGCCAAGGCATTGAGAAGAGAGGATTGGTATCTGAACCGATAAAATTAAATAGGTATGACATTACAATCATGCCCACCATTACCCCAGCAACAATACGCCATGAAGCAATGCGAGCAAAAAGAATGACAGCACCACCGATTAAAATCATCAGTGTTGAAACTTCACCGATTGACCCTGGAATATATCCAAGGAAAGCATCCATCCAAGAGATAGGTTGTTGAGTGACGGTATTTAATAATGCACTTTCACCCGATACAGACCATTGTGATAATGGTGTCGCACCAGAGAAGCCATCTGCCGCAGTCCAAACTAGATCACCTGAAATTTGAGCAGGATAAGCAAAGAACAGGAATGCACGACCTGCTAATGCTGGGTTTAAGAAGTTACGCCCTGTACCACCAAAGATTTCTTTTGCAATAACAACACCAAACGTAATACCTAATGCAGCCTGCCAAAGTGGTAATGTTGGCGGTACAATCAAGGCAAATAAGATTGATGTAACAAAGAAACCTTCGTTAATTTCATGACCACGAATAAAGGCAAAAAGAACTTCCCAAAATCCACCAACCACAAAAACAACAAGATAAATAGGTAAAAAGTAAGTTGCACCAAGTAGCATCTTACTTGCCCATCCAGCATCTGTTGTTAATGATGCGCCAAGGAATTCAGCAAGACGATAGTGCCAATCTGAAGCAATTATTTGCTGTAATTCAGCACCGCTATATAACTGATTAAGTGCAGGGATCGCTTGATGACCGACATTATACATTCCCCAAAACATTGCTGGGAAAACGGACAACCAAACTAAGATCATCATGCGTTTTAGGTCAATAGTGTCACGAACATGCCCACCATTACGCGTGACAGTACCTGGCGTATAAAATACCGTGGTAACTGCTTCATAAAGCACATACCATTTGGCTAATTTGCCACCGGGCTCAAAATGGTGCTCTACTTTTTCAAATAAATTTTTCAAACCCATGAGTTACCCTTCCTGCTCAATTTTGGTCAATACTTGGCGCAGTGCTGGGCCATACTCATATTTGCTTGGGCAAACATAAGTACATAATCCCAAATCTTCTTCATCCAACTCCAAGCAACCTAAAGCTTGAGAACTGTCTGTATCACCTACAAGTAAATCACGTAATAAATGCGTTGCCATAATGTCTAAAGGCATTACTCGCTCATAGTTACCAATTGGTACCATCGAACGTTCACCACCATTCATTGTGGTTGTAAATGCAAAGCGTTTATTTTTTAAGAAGTGACCGATAGTCGTACGAGTGATAGAAAATTTATCGCAACCCGGCATCCCCCAACCAAATAACTCTTTATCACGACCTTCACGTAATATAGAAACTTGGTTATGGAAACGACCTAAATAGTGATGAGCCTCATCAGATTTCCATCCCCATAATACAGAGCCAGAAATAATGCGATTCTCACCATCAACTAATTGATCTTTAGTTAACTCATAGAGATCAGCCCCTAAACGAGTACGCACTAAACGAGGTGCTTTTACTTGAGGGCCAGCTAATGCAACAACACGTTCTGTATATAAAGAACCTGTTGTAAACAGATAACCAATAGCAATGACATCTTGATAATTTAAATGCCAAACCATTTTCTTAGCACTCACAGGTTCTAAGAAATGGATATGCGTACCAACTAATCCAGCAGGATGTGGACCCACAAATTGGTTATAGCTAATTTGTCCGTCATTTAATTTTGTCGGTGATTTTTCACCATGACAAACATAAATTTTGCCTTCAGTTAAACGAGTTAAAACAACAAGGCCATCATTAAATGCCTTCTCATTTTGCTCAATAATAACCATAGGATCTGCTGCAAGCGGATTTGTATCCATCGCAGAGACAAAAATGGCGACAGGTGTTGTGCCTAAATGCGGAGTACGACTATAAGGACGAGTCCTTAACGCAGCCCACATCCCCGAATTAACAAGATTAGTTTCGACTTGTTCGCGGGTCAGGTCTGAAAGCGTTGAGCTATCATAACGGTTAAAGGTGATTTCTTCATCGCCATCAATTTCGATAACGATAGATTGGAACACACGACGTTCGCCGCGGTTAATTTCAACGACTTTACCACAAGCAGGGCTGGTGAAAACAACACCGGGATTCTTTTTATCTTCAAAAAGAATTTGCCCTTTTTTTACATGCTCACCTTCCGAAACCATCATAGAAGGACGCATACCGACATATTCTTCACCTAGCAATGCTACGCGTCGAATAGCGGGTCCGTCTTCTATCACTTGGGCAGGCGCTCCTGCAATTGGGAGGTCGAGTCCTTTTTTAATTTTAATCATAAGATTTGCACAAGTTTATCAGTTAAACCCTAAGCTACAAATTCACCCCGAAAATGTAGCGACTCTGTAATAAAAACATCTTAAGGTGTTTTTGAACCCTAAGTTATTTATCTCCGATAATTGTTACTATTTTCTCTTATTCCGCCGAACTGAATTTTATCATCTCAGCCTAAGCCTGTCTGACTATTCGAGTGATTTAGCTCAAGCAAATGGGAATATTATTTTGACTGAAACGTTAACAACTCGTATAAACCGAATTAAAATATCATCTTTTTCGACTAGCGATTAAATTTCACACAGAATATTTTGTAAAAGAAAAGAAACTATATCAGATTTTAATTTACAATTTTATTGCTTCATAGCAATCTACTATCTACTTTATCAACAAATTTTAAGCTATTTTTCCGATAAAACCATGACCAGTCACGCAAAACAACTAATCAGTTTTTTAACATTAATGTTAATTCCTTTATTAGTTAACGCTGAAAATAATTCAAGTTTTCTAATGAAACCTGTTAAAAAAAGTACAGGTCAACCTATCTATATTCAAATTTTCAAAGAAGAAAGTTTGCTTGAACTGTATACGGAAAAATTAGATGGGCAATTAGAAAAAGTACGTACCTACCCTATTTGTAGCTATTCTGGAGGGCTTGGACCTAAAAAGTTTCAAGGTGATTTAAAAAGTCCGGAAGGTTTTTATCAGGTTAATTTCTCACAATTAAATCCGAACAGTCGATTTTACCGAGCTATTAACCTGGGATTTCCTAATCAATATGATAAATCCAAAGGATACACTGGCGATTTTTTAATGATCCACGGCGCATGTAAATCAGTTGGTTGCTATGCAATGACAGATCCGGTGATGGATGAAATTTATCAGTATGCTGAATTGGCGCTACAAAGAGGTCAATCTACGATTAATATTCATATTTTTCCATTTAAAATGACTGCCGAAAATATGAAAAAACATCAGTATTCAAAAGATATGGATTTCTGGCAACAACTTATGCCAGCCTACCAATATGTTGAAGAATACAAACAAATCCCATCTATTACTGTTCAAAATGGGCGTTATTTCGTTAATAGCACTTTGGCTTCACCTAATAGTGTAAATCCCGTACTTAACTTATCACAAAATAGTGAAAACAAATGGTTAGAGAATACGCACACCACGATCAAATAAGACAAACTCACCTTCGGGAATACGTTGCCAAGATTCATTCCCAGTCAATGGTAATGTTGAAATCACTGAAACGACATCATCAGATTGTGTGTGTTGTTGAAAATCGATTTCTACATCTTGATCAAGTAATTTGGCTTTGCCGAAAGGCGCTTTACGCGTGATCCAGTGTAAATTTGTTGAACAATATGCCATCACAAATCGACCATCTGACAACAGCATATTAAAAACCCCTTTTTGCTTTAATTGAGAGGCTAAAACAGCGATAAAACGGAATACAGCAGGCCAATTCACAGGGGTACGTTTATAACGATTCTCGAGCTGATTTAAGATCCAGCAAAAAGCTTTTTCACTATCCGTCTGCCCTATAGCTCTAAAACGACCCGTATCAAGAGATTGATAACCTTTTAGTTGACCATTATGCGCATAAGTCCAATTTTTTCCCCATAATTCACGGGTAAAAGGATGGGTATTTTCTAAAGAGACATTCCCTCGATTCGCTTGACGAATATGAGCTATCACCGCCTCTGATTTAATAGGATATTCTTGCACGAAGCGAGCGACTGGCGAAATTGCGCTAGCTTGAGGATCTTTAAATGTACGACATCCTAATCCTTCGTAGAAAGTAATTCCCCAACCATCTTTATGAGGTCCTGTCTTACCACCTCTTGGAATTAATCCACTTAGACTGAAGTTAATATCTGTCGGTACATTTGCACTCATGCCTAACAATTCACACATCGCTCACTCCTTCTTGCCGATGTTTATTGCTAATTTATAGCAATATCAACAAATTATTTTTCCATTTCTTTTTCAATTAATTGGATCAGAATATGGATAACTTTAATATGAATTTCTTGGATACGATCAGCATAACCAAAATGAGGTACACGAATTTCAACATCAGCTGTACCGTCCATTTTTCCGCCGTCTTTACCGGTTAGCGTAATGACTTTCATGCCTTTCTCACGCGCAGCACTAATTGCTTTGATGATATTGCCTGAATTACCTGAGGTTGAAATACCTAGCAGAACATCACCTTCTTTACCTACAGCTTCAACATAACGAGAGAAGATATATTCATAGCCAAAATCATTACTTACACATGAGATATGGCTTACATCTGAGATAGCAATAGCAGGATAACCAGGACGATTTTCGCGATAGCGTCCAGTTAATTCTTCTGCAAAATGCATTGCATCGCAATGAGAGCCACCATTACCGCAAGATAATACTTTACCTCCGGCTTTAAAAGAATCGGCTAATAACACTGCAGCTTTTTGAATAGCTTCAATATTTACATCATCTTGAAGAAAACGAGAAAGCGTATCTGCTGCTTCAGTTAATTCACCACGGATAAGATCTTGGTACATAGGATTTTTACTCCAGAAAGGGTAATCGAAATTTTCTGTTTCTCAGTGTAACGGATTAAATGTCATGAAAGAAGATACCTATGATCGACAAATGCTAACTTCTCTCATTTACGAATAAATTGTGAGCTATATTGTAATTAGAATGTAAATATATTGATAAAAGTTGGTGACTGAATTAGATCTAAATAACAAACAACAGGTCTGACCTCTGATCTCTTGGCAAATGCAGGAGTTTATTATGACACTACTCAGTATCGTACTTTTTATTGTTCTTATTGGCGTACTTAGTTATCGCAAATTCAGTATCACAGTAAGTAGTCTTGCGCTTATTGCTTATACATTCGTTATGGGTCTCGCCAATATTTGGAGTTATTGGTTACTCCTTCCCGTTGCATTGGTTTTATTACCCTTTACTATCCCTTCTATTCGTAGAGCCTATATCTCAGTACCGGCACTTAAAGCATTTCAAAAAGTCATGCCTTCTATGTCTAAAACAGAACAAGAAGCTATTGATGCAGGAACAACATGGTGGGAAGGTGAGCTTTTCCGTGGTGCTCCCGACTGGAAACAACTTCATAATTACCCTAAACCACAGCTAACAGCTGAAGAGCAAGCTTTCCTTGATGGACCGGTTGAAGAAGTTTGTCGCATGACAAATGACTTTCAGATCACTCATGAATTAGCTGATTTACCTCCTGAAATTTGGCAATACCTTAAAGATCATCGCTTCTTCGCGATGATCATTAAAAAAGAGTACGGCGGGTTAGAGTTTTCAGCCTACGCTCAGTCACGCGTATTACAAAAATTATCGGGAGTGTCTGGCATTTTAGCCATTACCGTTGGTGTACCTAACTCTTTAGGCCCCGGTGAACTACTGCAACACTACGGCACTGATGAACAGAAAAAACGCTATTTACCAGGTTTAGCCAAAGGGGATGAAATTCCTTGCTTTGCCTTAACAAGCCCTGAAGCTGGCTCCGATGCTGGCGCTATCCCTGATAGTGGAGTTGTATGTATGGGAGAATGGCAAGGTGAGCAAGTACTTGGCCTTCGTTTAACATGGAACAAACGCTATATCACGCTTGCTCCTATCGCGACTGTATTAGGATTAGCATTTAAATTACGTGATCCTGACCACCTATTAAGCAATGATGAAAACCCAGGTATTACCTGCGCGTTAATTCCAACTAATGTCAAAGGTGTTGAAATCGGTCATCGCCATTTCCCATTAAACGTACCATTTATGAATGGACCGACTCGTGGTAAAGATGTTTTTGTTCCTATCGATTACATTATTGGTGGACCAAAAATGGCAGGACAAGGATGGAGAATGCTAGTGGAATGTCTCTCTGTCGGACGCGGCATAACATTACCATCAAACTCTACCGGTGGATTAAAAAGTGCAGCTATGGCAACAGGGGCTTATTCTCGTGTCCGTCGTCAATTCAAAATTCCTATTGGTAAAATGGAAGGTATTGAAGAGCCATTAGCTCGCCTTGCTGGAAATGCTTATCTCTTAGATGCTGCATCCACCTTAATTACTACAGGTATTATGTTAGGTGAAAAACCTGCCGTATTATCCGCCATAGTCAAATATCATTGTACTCATAGAGCGCAACGAGGGATTATCGATGCAATGGATATTGTTGGAGGTAAAGGGATCTGTCTTGGCCCTTCAAACTTTGTTGCTCGCTCTTACCAAGGCTCCCCTATTGCGGTCACTGTTGAAGGTGCCAATATTTTAACTCGTAGTATGATAATTTATGGTCAAGGTGCTATCCGTTGCCATCCTTATGTATTAGATGAAATTGCTGCTGCACGAGACAATAACCTACATGATTTTGACCGTGCTTTATTTGGTCATATCGGTCATGTAATAAGTAATACTCTGCGTAGTTTATGGTTGGGTATCACTAATGGTCGATTAAGTAATTCCCCCACTAATGATGAAACCCGTCGTTATTATCAACAAATTAACCGTTTGAGTGCCAATATGGCGCTATTATCTGATGTTTCAATGGGCGTTTTAGGTGGAAGTTTAAAACGTCGTGAGCGTATTTCAGCACGTTTAGGTGACATATTAAGTCATATATTCCTCGCATCAGCCACACTAAAGCGTTATGAAGATGAAGGTCGCCATACCGCAGATTTACCTCTCGTGCATTGGAGCGTAAAAGAGTGTTTATACCAAGCTGAAAATGCAATTGATGAACTATTGCGCAATTTTCCAAGCCGTGTCATCGCAGGCTCGATGCGTGCAATTATTTTCCCTCTGGGTAAAGCTCAAAAATTACCATCAGATAAATTAGATAGCAAAGTCGCGCAACTAATCCAACAACCGTCTGAAACTCGTGATCGAATTGGTAGAGGTCAATACTTAACACCTAGTGAACATAATCCGCATGGCTTAATGGAAGAAGCACTACTGGATATCTTAGCCGCAGAGCCTATTTTCGACCGAATTTGTCGACTTTATGAGAAGAAGTTTAGCTTTACTCAATTAGATAAATTAGCGGACAAAGCACTAGCAGATAAACGAGTAACCCAAGAAGAAGCTGATATCTTACGTAAAGCAGAGCAGAGTCGCTTACGCAGTATCAATGTTGATGAGTTTGACTTTGATGCATTGGCGGTGCCTGCAAAAAAGCCGAAAGCTGACCTAATCAAAACAGACAAAGCCGCTTAACAACAGATATAAAGGGAAAGGTTTCCTCTGATAAAACACAAACACCTCATCACTTTTAGTCATGAGGTGTTTTTACACAAGCCAAATTATTGAGAAGCAAAAAATGAATTAGAGATCTAACTCTAATGCTAATAACTCTTCTATTGTTTGACGACGACGAATTAATTGAGGAACACCCTCTGTTATCAATACTTCAGGAATAAGTGGTCGACTATTATAATTTGATGACATTGAAGCACCATAAGCCCCTGTATCATGAATAACTAAATAATCACCTACCTGTGCTTGAGGCAATAAACGAGGAACAACCATACCGCCCTCTTGCTGAGTAAAAACATCGCCAGACTCACACAAAGGACCAGCCACAATTGTCTCTTGTAATTCTGTCATTGGTTTAATTTGACCATGGTTATCTAAAACTGAAATTTGATGGTAACTGCCATACATTGCAGGACGCATTAAATCACTAAATCCAGCATCCACCAGCACATAGTGACGGCTTCCCATTGATTTAACAGCTCTCACTTGTGAAATCAATACACCTGATTCAGCCACTAAGAAACGACCCGGTTCTATTTCAAGCTCAATAGCATGCCCTAAATGTTGTGCGATACGTTGACGTGCTTTATCCCATAAAGAAAAATAGTGTTCTAAATCTACTGTTGCCTCCCCCTCTTGATACGGCGTTGATAATCCACCACCTGCCGAAATAGCTTGAATATCAACTTGAGAGGTAAGCACTTGCGCTACCATCGCATCACAGACACTAGAAAGATGTTGATAATCAACACCTGAGCCAATATGCATATGAAAACCAACTAGCGTTAGATTGTATTGTTGGATCACTGCTAATGCTTCAGGCACATCTTCATACCAAATACCATGCTTACTATTTTCACCACCTGTATTGGTTTTTTGGCTATGCCCATGCCCAAATCCAGGATTAATTCTTATCCAAACCGCATGACCTTGGTTGCGTTCACCTAATTGACGCAACATATCAATAGAACCTGCGTTAACAGGAATATCTAACTCAACAACACGTTCAATGGTTCTTTCATCAAGCAAATCAGCAGTAAAAACAATTTCACTTTTTTCTCTGCCACCTTGATAACCCGCGACTAAAGCACGTTCAATCTCCCCTAATGAAACAGAATCAACTTTCACACCCTGTGCTTTCATTAAACGTAAGATATGAATATTGGAACACGCTTTTTGAGCAAAGCGAACCACATCAAAAGAGTTAAGCTGGGCAATACGCTGAGAAATTGTATCGCCTTGATAAATCCATAATGGCGTTCCATAAGTTTGTGCTAATTGGTATTGAGCCATAGTTATTGATGTTGTCATGTTATCTACTCATAAAAGTCACAGGTGAATAAAATCATTATTTATTAACTTAAAAGGGAATAAAAATATCAAATAAGCTACACTCTATTCATCTGTGATATAGGAATAGATCATGAAAACTCCTTTTACTTGGCGACATATTGAAATTTTTCATGCCGTGATGACCACTCAAAATCTTACTGAAGCCGCAGAGTTACTGAAAACATCACAACCCACTGTCAGTAGAGAATTATCTCGTCTTGAGCATCTATTAGCATTTAAATTATTTGATAGAATAAAAGGCCGTTTACAACCCACAGCTGAAGGATTACGCTTTTTTGAGGAAGTGCAACGTTCTTATTATGGCTTAGATAGAATAATTAACGCAGCTGAAAACATTCGCTATTTTAATCAAGCAGAATTGAATATCACCTGCTTACCCGCATTTGCTCAATCATTATTACCTTCAATATGTCGACAATTTCTAGATACATATCCTGATGTCAACTTAACCATTGTTCCTCAAGAATCTCCTTTATTAGAAGAGTGGTTATCTGCTCAACATTATGATTTAGGATTGACTGAACACACACAAACACCAGCCGGAACTCAACAAGAAACCATACTTACACTCAATGAAGTCGCGGTGTTACCCAAATCTCACCCATTATGCAAAAAGCGATTGTTATACCCTGCGGATTTTCAAGGTCAGCGCTTTATTAGCTTGTCTGCCAATGATAGCTACCGACAATTAATTGACACCGTCTTTATTAAAGATGGAATTGTGCGGCAACTAGTGATGGAAACGCAAAGCGCAGCCTCTATTTGTGCCATGGTAAGCGAAAATATCGGCATTTCAATAGTTAACCCTATCACTGCTCTTGATTACTTAGATAAGTCTATTTGTCTTCGCCCTTTAAGTTTTTCTATCCCCTTTACCATCAGCTTAATTACCCCATCACATCGCCCTTCATCACAACTTGTTTCCTATTTTATTGATGTAATGAAAGAGGCATTATCAGATTACCCCAAACGACTAACTCAAGCTTTTGCCCGATAAAGCAAACCAATACGGTGATGATGAAAACCATTCAACTAAAAAATCCAACAATGCTCTGACAGCGGCAGGCATATTTTGCCGGCTCGCTAAAACCGCATAAATACCCATGGGTTGAGCTTGATAGTCAGACAAGACTTGTTCTAAGTCTCCATTATCAAGATAAGGTTTGGCAGAATAATAAGGCTGTAGCGATATACCCGCTCCTTTTAACGTAGCCTGCAATAAAACAACGGATTCATTTGCACTTAAATTACCACCAACAGGCACTGAATAACGTTCATCACCTAAATTAAATTCCCACAAGCTACGACCAAAAAATCGGTAAGTTAAACATTGATGCTGAGCGAGTTCATCGGGCGTTTGAGGTATGCCTTTTTTTGCTAAGTAATCTTTATGAGCACACACCACCGAAAGACATGTCGCTAGCGAACGTGCGATTAAATTAGGTTCAAGGTGATTGGTAATACGCAAGGCAATATCAATCCGTTCTTCCACCAAATTCACGGTTTGATTAGTAATTTGTAAATCAACCGCAATTAAAGGATAACGTTGCATAAACTCACATATCGCCACTGACAAAATACTATTTGCTAACGATTGTGAGCTGGTAATACGAACAAGCCCACTGATTTGATGACGTTCTTTCGGAATATTGGCGGGAATACGTTCAGCCATTTCTAATAGCTGTAAACTCTGCTCATAAACCATTTCACCAACGGATGTTAAGCTTTGTTTACGTGTCGTTCTATGCAATAAGCGAACGCCTGCCCACTCTTCCATTTCATTTAAATAACGCGTCACCATGGCTCTAGACATACCTAGATAATCAGCCGCTTTTATCATGCTCCCCTGCTTCACAATGGTTACAAACACTTCTGATGCTTTTATTTTATCCATTCTATTTACTCGATTTACGCAACAATCAATTGCCTAAAATAGGGTTTTTCTCTTGTTTTATGCAACATATTATAGTCAGCAACAACATTATGGAGAAAACAAAAGATGAAAAAATTACTTCCTTTAACACTTGCAACGACTGCGTTCTTCGCAACATCAACACTAGCAACTGATTTAACATTAGATATTTACAACCCTGGGGAAGCGAGTGTTTTTCCTGTCTCTTCTGAAATAATTTATGGCGATAAAGATGCCGTTTTAATTGATGCACAATTTCAAAAAAATGATGCACAAGCGTTGGTTGATAAAATAAAAGCCTCTGGAAAAAACCTGACTTATATCTATATCAGCCATTCTGATCCTGATTTTTATTTTGGGTTAGATGTCATTACGGATGCCTTTCCAAATGCCAAAGTGATTGCTACAGAACCCACAATTAAAGCCATTAATGAAACTCAAGCAGGAAAACTTGCCTACTGGGGACCTGTACTTAAAGAAAATGCCCCTCAGAAAATCATCCTTCCTGAAGTACTAAAAGGTGATAGTTTTTCGCTAGAAGGTGAAACCATTTCAGTCAAAGGTTTAGACGGACAATCTCCAGATAGAACATACCTTTATGTTCCAAAACTTAATGCAGTAATGGGAGGCGTTTTAGTTTCTGAAAATATTCATGTTTGGTTAGCAGACACTCAGACTGTGGAAGAACGCCAACATTGGATTAGTGCGTTACAACAAATAAAAGCACTATCCCCAAAAACGGTGATTCCAGGTCACTATTTACCAAAAGCAACCTATGATCTACAAGCTGTTGACTTCACAATAAATTATCTTATTGAAGCTGAGAAAAATCTTGAAAAAACAAAAAATTCAGATGAATTCATTGCTGCGATGGAAAAAAATCATCAGAATTTAGCAGATAAATCAAGCCTAGAACTTAGTGCAAAAGTACTAAAAGGAGAGATGCAATGGCCCCAGTAGCAAGCAATTCAGGTAATACCCAAAGTACTAAAATATTGCACTATGTTTATGATCCTCTGTGTGGTTGGTGCTACGGCATTGCGCCCCTCATTGAAATGGTAAACAATGCTTTTCCAAATTCCATTAAATTACATGGTGGTGGATTGTTTACACCAGCAAGAGCCGTAACCGGTGGTCAATCATGGAAAGAGCATGTCACACCAATTGATGAGCGTATTAGTCAATTATCAGGCCAAGTTTTTAGTCACGCATACCGAGACACTCTTGGCAACACTGGGATGGTATTAAACTCACTACTACCTATTTCAGCCATTATTGTTGCTGGAATAATGGGAAAGCGGGATGTTTATTTATTAAAAGCGTTACAAGAGGCCTATTACCTTGATGGCTTAAATATCAGTGATAAAGATACACTGCTATTTATTGTGAAAAAACTTGGCTTTGATGTTGAACAATTTGCATCATTAATAACTGAGATTGGTGAAACACATATTCAACAACATTTAAACCAGACACAACAGTTAATGGCTCAAGTTAATGGTCGCGGTTTTCCAACTTTATTTATTGAAGATAATCAAAAATATCGCCTGATATCAGTTGAAAATTATTTAGGTGATACAAAACGTTGGCAGCAATTTATAAAAGACAACCTATAATCTTCTTTCAGTGTGCTGATTAATTTCCGCACACTGCCTTCTTGAGTTCTATTCTTACTATTTTGTGTTTTTGTTATAAATTTCTAATAAAAAACCTTGAAATCAATTAATTAATGGAGTGATAAGATGAAAAGTAGAAGCTTAATACCATTAATGTCGAAAATGAAAGACAAGAACCAAATGCCACTTTTTTTATACGATCTTTTATCGTGATTAATACTGCACAATAAATACTTAATCCTAGAAAAGAACCTAGTAAAAGAATATAGGGCAACTTTTCTAATCCACACCATGCTCCAATAGCCCCAAATAATTTCACATCACCAAAGCCTAAAACACATTTTTGACAGATAAAATATCCCCATAAATAGATGCTATAAAAAAGCCCCACACCACTTAAAAAACCATAAAAAGCATGATCAAAAGGTACTAATCCATATGCGGTATAATTACACAATAACCCTAAAAATATTAACCAATAAGTCAATGTATTAGGCAGAAGAAAATAGTCCGCATCAAAGAAAGAGAGTATTAACAAATAAAAGCTTAATATTGAAAGTAATATTAATAAAGAAAGTGAATTAATTGAAAAAAACCAATATAAACAAACAGTAATATAGCTTATAACAAGTTGTTTACGGCGAGTTTTAGGTAACAGAAATAATAGTGAAAAAGGCAGACAAAACTTAATAAAAACAAAAAAATCATGCAAAAAAGAAAGCAAAGGTATTTTTATAAAACAAAAGCGCTTTAATAGCATAAATATCTACTCCTTAGAAACCTCGTTATCCTTGCTAAGCGACTGTATAAGAAGATCAATTTAATACCGAGAATTTTCTTTATGAGAACAATGAAAACATGAAATTTTGCGACAAAACACGCAATAAGATCCGCGCTATAATAACAACAAAAGCAAAGTGATAACTTGCATGCCATAATGTCATGCGTATGATGCATATCACATATTTTATTTATCACGGTTAACCATCTTTTACGTAAGGGTTTCACGTTATGCGTATTCCTCGCATTTATCATCCAGAACCACTCACAGCAGGTACTCAAACAGCATTAGATGAAGAAGCATCTAATCATGTTGGGCGTGTATTAAGAATGTCTACTGGGCAAAAACTGGCTCTATTTGATGGTTCAAATCAGGTATTTGATGCTGAAATCATAGAAAGCACAAAAAAGTCAGTCACTGTGCAAATTAATGAAGGCATTGTTGATGATAAAGAATCCCCTCTCGACCTCCATTTAGGGCAAGTGCTTTCTCGCGGCGAAAAAATGGAGTTTACTATTCAAAAATCAGTTGAGTTAGGGGTTAATACGATCACGCCACTGATCTCAGAACGCTGTGGTGTTAAACTTGACCCCAACCGTTTAGAGAAAAAGCATCAGCAATGGCAAAAAATTATTATCTCAGCATGTGAGCAATGTGGCAGAAATAGCATTCCACAATTAATGCCCGTGATGTCATTAGAAGAATGGTGTGCTCAAGATGATGGTAGTTTAAAACTCAATTTACATCCTCGAGCTAACAAAAGTATTAATACCTTACCCTTACCGATTAAAAAAGTGCGCTTATTGATTGGCCCGGAGGGTGGACTTTCCCCTGAAGAAATCGCCATGACAACAGAGCACCATTTTACTGATATTTTATTAGGTCCTCGTGTATTAAGAACTGAAACAACAGCACTCACCGCAATCACCGCTTTACAGGTTCGGTTCGGCGATCTGGGATAAAGGAGAAGTAATGATTAAATTAGGTATTGTGATGGATCCTATTTCATCCATCAAAATCAAAAAAGACACCAGCTTTGCCATGCTATTAGAAGCTCAACGTCGTGGCTGGGAAATTCATTATATGGAGATGAACGATCTTTACCTGCACCAAGGTGAAGCACGCGCTCACACTCGTTTACTCAGCGTAGAAGAAAACCCAGAAAAATGGTTTGAGTTTGGCCAAGAGCAGGATATTGCACTAGGTGAACTAGATACCATCTTAATGCGTAAAGATCCGCCTTTTGATACCGAATTTATCTACGCAACCTATATTTTAGAACGCGCTGAAGATATGGGAACATTAATCGTTAATAAGCCACAAAGTTTACGTGACTGTAATGAAAAACTCTTTACTGCATGGTTCCCAACATTAACACCAGACACATTAGTCACTCGTGAAGCTAAGCATTTACGTGCTTTCCATGAAAAACACGGTGATGTTATTTTCAAACCACTAGATGGTATGGGTGGAGCATCAATTTTCCGCTTGAAAAAAGATGATCCAAACGTAGGTGTTATTATTGAAACATTGACAGAACATGGTCATCGTTTCTGTATGGCACAAAATTTTCTACCTGAAATTGTTAACGGTGACAAACGTATTCTTGTTGTTGATGGCGAACCAGTGCCTTATTGCTTAGCTCGAATTCCTGCAAAAGGTGAAACGAGAGGCAACTTAGCAGCTGGTGGTCGTGGAGAAGCACGTCCATTAACAGAAAGTGATTGGGCAATAGCCCGTCAAGTTGCACCTATTCTTAAACAAAAAGGTCTTATTTTTGTCGGATTAGATGTTATTGGCGATCGATTGACTGAGATTAACGTTACAAGTCCAACATGTGCGCGTGAAATTGAAGCGGCTTATCCTGATGTTTCTATTACAGGCATGTTAATGGATGCAATTGAAGTACGCTTAAACAAGAAAAACTAACTTTTAGACACTGAGATTAAAAGGTTTAAAAGTATGAACCTAGCCCCCACATATTAATCAATAAGCGGTATACATTAAGAAATACAATGTATAAAAGGGCTAGGTTTTTTAATAAAAATGATCAGGGAACAGTACTACTATTATGAACTTACTTAACCATTTTCTTATTGCTATGCCTTCATTAAGCGATCCGTTATTTGAACGCTCGGTCGTCTATGTTTGCGAACATAATGAAAACGGTGCGATGGGCTTAATTATTAATAAACCTATCGAAGACATCTCTGTGGAAGGGGTATTAGATCAACTGGAAATTTTTTCAACTGACAGAGATGAAACGATTAGCTTACAAAAACCCGTGATGTCAGGTGGGCCAGTTGCAGAAGAGCATGGTTTTATCTTGCATACTCCGGTTTCAGGTTTTAGTTCTAGCATCAAAATTAGTGATAGCACGATGATCACAACGTCTAAAGATGTCTTAGAAACCTTAGGTACAACAAGACAACCAGAAAAAACATTAGTCTCTCTAGGTTATTCTAGTTGGGAACAAGGCCAATTAGAGAAAGAAATTTTAGAAAATAGCTGGCTAACCGTTGAAGCCTCACCTCAAATTATTTTTGATACTCCTATTGCTGAACGTTGGCATAAAGCCGCTGAATTAATTGGGATTAATATCCACACCATTTCACAAATAGCGGGCCACGCATAATGTCAAACAAAACGGTAATGGGATTTGATTTCGGCACTAAAAGTATTGGCGTCGCTATCGGTCAAGAAATTACAGGAACAGCAAGACCTTTAGCTTCATTTAAAGCAAAAGATGGTATTCCTGATTGGGCTCAAATCGAAAAAATAATAAAAGAGTGGCAACCTGACTTAGTCGTTGTCGGCTTACCTCTTAATATGGATGGCACCGAACAGTTAGTCACAACTCAAGCGAAAAAGTTTGCTAATCGCCTTCACGGTCGATTTGGTGTACAAATTGCGTTACATGATGAACGCCTTAGCACCGTAGAAGCTCGCGCTCATCTTTTTGAACGTGGTGGGTACCGTTCCTTAGATAAAGGCAGTGTAGATGCAGCATCTGCCGTTATTATTCTTGAAAGCTGGTTTGAACAACAATGCTAAAAAATAAGTTCCACCTCGTGTGATATCCACCTATTTTTACTTCTACTTTATCACTCAGCTTGAATTAAACCTTCATGTTGGCGTTGTTGCCGACTTAACATGAAGGTTTGCATTCCGTATTCGCTACCCGTTTGCATTAATGTTGTCACTTGGTGATATTTCCCTTCTCTTATAAGATGCGAAATACCCTGTGTAACCTGCATTATTTCAAATAACGCCACTCGCCCGCCTTCAGTTGAAGAGACTAACTCTTGTGAAATTATCGCTCTTAAGCTGCACGCTAATTGTGATGAAATCCATTGTCGCTCATTACCTGTAAATACATTAGTTACGCGCTCAAGCGTTTGTACTGCTCCTTGAGTATGCAATGTTGCTAACACCAAATGTCCTGTTTCTGCTGCTGTTAATGCCAACTTAATACTTTGTGCATCTCTTAATTCACCTAACATAATGACATCCGGATCTTGGCGTAAAGCACTCTTTATTGCACTTTCAATATGTTGAACATCTCGTCCTATTTCCCTTTGCTGTACAATGCTTTGCTTATTGCTATGTATAAATTCAATAGGATCTTCTAATGTCAAAATATGCTGACGTTGATATTGGTTTAAATGATTGAGCATTGCCGCTAATGTCGATGATTTTCCACTTCCTGTAGCACCAGTCACTAAAATAAGTCCATGAGAATAGCTATCTAATAATGTTGAAACTGATTTAGGTACTCGAAGTTTATCTAAAGAAGGAATTTGTGTTTCAATTATTCTTAATACTGCGGAAACACCTTTTTGTTGGCGAAATAAATTAACGCGCAGTCGTTGTCCACAAGAGAGTGTAAGTGCCGTATCAACCTGCCCTTCATGCTCAAAAGTTTGCTTTTGAACATCACTCAAAAAAGGTCTAAGCCACGTTAGTAAACTATCCGAAGTGATAGGTTTACATTGATTTTGTTGATAAAGTATTCCATTGATCCGCAATCGAGGTACATCACCACAACAAAGGTGCAGATCCGACGCATTATGCTTTACACTATATGCAATTAAATTTTCCATTTTCATCTTATTATCTCCTGAGTTGCCATGAATACTATTAAACAGAATCTCGTCAATGTCAGGTCTCACATTGACATAGCAGCGCAGAAATGCGGTCGTTCTTCAGAAGACATAACACTACTTGCAGTGAGTAAAACAAAACCTGTGAGTGACATCGAAAAAGCAATAGCCTGTGGACAAACTGAATTTGGTGAAAACTATGTCCAAGAAGGTGTTGATAAAATCCATTATTTTGCTGATAACCCTGTCTTAGTTTGGCACTTTATCGGCCCTTTACAGTCCAATAAAACGCGCCTTGTTGCCGAAAATTTCGATTGGTGTCATACCATTGATAGGTTAAAGATCGCTCAAAGATTAAGCGACCAACGTCCTGACTCATTGCCACCATTAAATGTACTTATTCAAATCAATATCAGTGATGAAAACAGTAAATCAGGTATTAATCTAACTGAGCTTGATGGGTTAGCAGCACAAATCTCTATTCTTTCAGGTATTAAATTACGCGGATTAATGGCTATTCCAGCACCTGAAAGCAAGTATGAAAAACAAGTTGAAGTGTTAGAAAAAATGCATCTTGCATTTAAACAATTACAATCTCAATATCCCGATATAGATACGTTATCTATGGGAATGACAAGTGATATGGAGGCAGCTATTGCTTGTGGTTCAACCCTCGTTCGTATTGGTACAGCAATTTTTGGCGCAAGAGATTACACGACTAAATAAAAATAGAGGTTTATATGGAACATCGTAACATCGCTTTTATTGGCGCTGGAAATATGGCTCAGGCCATTATTGCAGGATTAGTTCAAGGTGGATATCCAGCACATAAGATAACCGTCAGCTCACCTTCTGCCGTTCGCCGTGAACCTTTAGAGAAAGAGTTTGGTATTTATAGCACTAATGACAATATTGATGCCGTTCAAAAAGCAGATGTTATTGTACTGGCAGTAAAACCACAAATGATGGAAGAAGTGTGTAAGCCTTTACAAAATATCGCCATGAGTAAAAAATTAGTCCTTACTATCGCCGCTGGCATTCCTGCCACACGTTATAACGACTACTTTGCGACTCAATTACAGCTTGTTCGCATTATGCCAAATACCCCAGCACTGGTAGGTAAAGGCTTAAGTGGTATGTTTGCGCATAATTCGCTGTCATCTCAAGATAAACAGTTTGCTGATGAATTAATGAAAAGTGTCGGAACAACTGTTTGGGTAGAGCAAGAATCTGCCATCAATGATATTATCGCCGTTGCGGGTAGTGCACCCGCTTATTTCTTCTTGTTTATGGAATCAATGCAGCAAGAAGCTGAACGTTTAGGCTTTTCACCTGAAGTCGCTAGAGCTATTGTGCAACAAGCAGCCAGTGGTTCTACCGCCTTAGCTGAAAAACAGCATATGTTGCCTTTCTCAACTTTACGCGAGCAAGTAACATCAAAAGGTGGAACGACTGCAGCTGCACTTATGCAGTTTTATGAAGGTAAATTACCTGAAAACGTCGCTTCTGCCATGCAAGCTGCGATTAAACGTGCGCAAGAAATGGAAAAACAATTTTAATTTCATCAGGGCCAACTAATGAATTTTTTAAATTTCGTCATTCTGACTCTTCTTCAACTCTACACATCTGTCCTACTATTACGTGTTTGGATGCAATGTGTTAGAGCTGATTTTTATAATCCTTTTTCACAATTTATCGTCAAAATCACACAGCCAATTGTTCGCCCATTAAGAAGTGTTATTCCTTCTATTGGCCCTATTGATACCGCTTCAGTCTTATTGGCCTATATACTCATTCTACTTGGTATTATTATTCCATCTTACTTATCAGGAACATCTATTCCTTTCTCTTTAATGTTCCCGTTTGCCTTTATTGAACTGCTCACAGCAGCTGGTAAGATAATTTTCTGGTTGATCATTATCCGAGCAATCCTTAGCTGGGTAAGCCAAGGTCGCAATCCAATTGATCACCTTTTATTTCAATTAACAGAACCTTTAATGGCACCAATTCGTCGTGTAATTCCAGCGATGGGCGGTTTAGATTTCTCTGCAATGATTGTTATTCTTGTGCTTTACGCCCTGAATTATCTGCGTGTAGACGTTTTACAATGGCTACTAAGCGTAACACTTTATTAAGGATAACACTTATGCAAAAAGTCGTTCTCGCAACAGGAAATCCGGGAAAGGTCAAAGAGCTAGCCTCTTTGCTTTCTAATTTTGGTTTAGATATTGTTGCTCAAACAGAACTTGGGGTTGATTCTGTTGAAGAAACTGGCTTAACCTTTGTTGAAAATGCACTGATTAAAGCGCGTCATGCAGCAAAAGTAACTGGCCTTCCAGCAATTGCTGATGACTCTGGTATTTCGGTAGATGCTTTAGGTGGTGCCCCGGGTATTTACTCAGCACGCTATGCGGGTGTTGATGCAAGCGATCAGCAAAATCTGGATAAATTGCTTAATGCAATGAAAGATGTTCCTGCTGAAAAACGCCAAGCACAATTTAACTGTGTATTGGTTTATATGCGCCATGAGAACGACCCCACTCCGCTGATTTTTCACGGTATTTGGCACGGCGTATTAAGCACTGAAATGCACGGCGAAGGAGGATTTGGCTATGATCCTATTTTCTTTGTTCCTGAATTAAATTGCACAGCTGCGCAATTAACTAAAGAGCAAAAAAATCAGCATTCGCATCGTGGTAAAGCACTTAAATTAATGTTGGATGCCCTTAAGAATGCTTAAGTTGCCTCCATTAAGTTTGTATATTCATATTCCTTGGTGTGTACAAAAATGCCCTTATTGTGATTTCAATTCACACACCTTAAAGGGTGAAGTACCACATCAGGAATATGTGCAACATTTACTCAATGACTTAGATGCCGATCTTATTCATATAGGCTCCCGTGAAGTCCAAACAATATTTATTGGTGGCGGTACACCTAGCTTATTAAGCGCTGAGTCAATGGCTGATTTACTCTATGGTGTGAAAGCACGCATTGCTGTTAACCCTAATGCAGAAATTACGATGGAAGCAAATCCAGGAACTGTAGAAGCTGAACGCTTTGCTGGATTCCAACGCGCGGGTATAAATCGTATTTCTATTGGTGTACAAAGTTTTGGCAATGATAAACTTATTCGCTTAGGGCGTATTCATGATGCTGATGAAGCTAAAAATGCGGCTCGTTTAGCCAAAGAATTAGGTTTACGTAGCTTTAATTTAGATTTAATGCATGGATTACCAGACCAATCATTATCTCAAGCACTTTCGGATTTACAGCAAGCAATAGCGTTATCCCCCCCGCATTTGTCTTGGTATCAATTAACCATTGAACCCAATACACAATTTGGCTCTCGCCCGCCAAAATTACCTGATGACGATATGCTATGGGATATTTTCTCAGAAGGCGATAAATTACTGACAGCTGCAGGTTATCAACAATATGAAACATCAGCATATTGTAAACCAGGCTTTCAATGTGAGCACAATTTAAACTATTGGCGTTTTGGGGATTATCTAGGTATTGGTTGTGGCGCTCATGGAAAAATAAGCTTTGAAGATGGTCGCATAATGCGAACAGTAAAAACCAAGCACCCTAAAGGCTTTATGGAAGGTCGTTATCTCCACCAGCAAAATTTTGTTGATAATGATGACCGTCCATTTGAATTTTTTATGAACCGTTTTCGTCTATTAGAAGCATTTCCAAGACAAGATTTTAGCGATTATACGGGGCTTACCGAAGAAACTATTCGCCATCAAATAGATGAAGCGTTGGCTTTAGATTATATCCGTGAGACTGAAACACACTGGCAAATAACGCCACACGGTAAATTGTTCCTTAATTCATTACTTGAGTTATTTCTTTAATATTACTGATTTCAAATAGCTAACTTAAAAAATGCCCATACTGTTATTCGAACTGCCCCAGTTCATTCACAGTTGGGCATTTTCCTTTATTGTAAACCTTAAAACATCATAAAAATCTTAAGGTTCTATCAATTAAAGTGCGCTTTCTACTGCCTCAATCTGCTTAGTTAAGCTGTCTAATCCACCACCAGAGAGATACCAAAGATCTGCTTGCAGATAAACAATACCGCCATTTTTATAGGCAGAAGTTGTCTTTATTATCTCATTTTCAAATGCTGTTTTATCTAATTTATCTGCGCCAATAGCTTCGCTACGATCAACAATTAAAATAACATCAGGATTAGCTTTTGCGATCATTTCAGGTGTCACGACACGACGCTTACCTTTTTCTTCTTCAGCAATAGGCGGTAATTCTGCTCTTTTTGCTTTAACAACATCATAAACAACACTTTGATTATTAGGCATTAAATTGCCAGCATTATGTAATAGCACTAAAACTTTTTTATCAGATGCCGTTGCTTTTTTCTGAGCTTGCTCAATAACAGTATTTAACTTAGCAAGTTGCTCTTCAGTCGCTTGCTGTTTATCAAATAATTCACCTAATAACTTGATATTTGATTCAACGGAATTGAGGTAATTAGCACTATTAGTACCTAAATTAACCGTAGGTGCAATTTTTGCTAACGCTTCATAAGACGCACCTTGACGGCCAGTAATAATAATTAAATCAGGTTTAATCTCAGCTAATTTTTCTAAGTCAGGCGACTTCATACCACCGACATTAGCAACATTACTTGCAATACTTTCTTTAATATATGTAGGTGCATTACCTAATGGCAATCCTACCACTTTATCGGCTAAACCTAACTGAACTAAAGAATCATAAAGACCAAAATCAAATAGAACAACTTTTGAAGGACCCTTATTCACCGACGTTTCACCCAACAGGTGTTTAATCACCATCTTGTCATTCTGCTGACTAATAACTTGGTTAGGTTGGTATTCGATTGATGTTTTGCTTAACGCAGAGAAGCTCGTTACAGAAAGGATAGATGCGATAACTAAAGGAAGGATCTTCTTCATTAATTTTGCCCTGTTTAAGTGAAATACTCAAACAGGGCATTCTAAACAGCTCTCCTCACAAGTCAATTGAACAAGAATGATTTTCATTATTATTTTCAATTATTGTGAGCTCGTCATTTATAAAGCTTATTAACTATCCGGTTAATAACTCAATCATTAAAGAGACAAAGTAGCTACTTCTTTAATGCATTAATTAATTCAACTCGCTGATTTTCCATTTGAGTTATTTTGCTACAAGCTTGCTGACCAAATTGAGTAAATGCTGCTTCTTGTTGCTTCCACTCCTGATCTATAATCTTTTGGAAACCATCTAAGCTTCCTAATAACCCGCCTAAGGCTTTTTTACTGTCACCACCAGCGACTGCTAATAGCTGCTTTTTCCCCAATTCATTAATGCTGTCTTGCAACATACCACCTAGGCTACTTTCTACAATTTCACGGCCTTTGGCTTCAACTTCTTTAATAGCTTGAGAATGAAACGTAATGTTATTCGGTTCTATGCTGATCACTCTATCCATTTGCTGATTAAGATCTTTCTCTAATCTACTTAATCTATTAAGAATGTTGCTTTCTTTACCAAAAGCTTCAATTACTACTTTATCAAGTACTTTGCGAGAGTCTTGCAGTTTTACCCCTGTTTCAGTTCTTAACCAAGGTACGTCTCGTCTTACTGTAGCTTGATATTTTTTGGCTAATTCTTGTTGTTGTGGTGTCAATGTAGCACTTTTTTCATTTTGAAATAATGTGCCGTCAGGATAAATGACCATTAAACCATTTGAACCAGCGACTTCAACAAATTCAGAGGTTATGCGTAAATCATCTTTTGGCATTACAGCACAATCAAAACTTGGTGATGCATTTGCTGTACTCGCAACAAAAAATAGTGTGACAGCAATATTTCTTAAATTCATAACAACTCTCCTGAAAACACCCCTAAAAAATTGAACGCCCTACCTTGTTTGCTAATAATTCAAGTGCTGCACAGCCTGCTAATGAGTTACCTGATTTATCCAGCTCTGGTGACCAAACAGCAACTGTAAAGGCATCAGGGACAACGGCAATAATGCCACCGCCTACGCCTGATTTTCCGGGAATGCCAATACGAAATGCAAATTCACCTGCTCCATCATACATACCACAAGTTAACATTAATGCATTTATTTGGCGGGTTTGTCTTGGCGTAATAATCTGATTTTTATTACCCACACATATACCTTGATTCGCTAAATAACTAAAACATCGTACTAACTCGGTACAACTCATTTCTATTGAACAATAGTGAAAATAAGTTTCAAGCACCGTAATAACATCATTCTCAAAATTACCGAAAGATTTCATTAGATAAGCGATTGATGCATTTCGACTAAGATGCTCCATTTCTGATTTTGCAACCACTGAGTTATAACAAATGTCAGGAGTATCCGTAAGAAAACGGATTACTTCTAACATTCTTTGCTTAGGCGCACTTAATCGAGACTGCAACATATCAGTGATAACAATGGCACCAGCATTAATAAAAGGATTGCGCGGGATCCCTTTTTCCATTTCTAGCTGTATCAAGGAATTAAAAGGCAGTCCTGATGGCTCTTTTCCTACACGTTGCCAAATTTCATGTTCTTCATAACGTGTTAAAGCAAGCGTTAAACTAAGTACTTTAGAGATAGATTGGATCGAAAAACGCTTATCTGCCATGCTTGATTGATAGAGTTCACCATCAACAGTATAAACAGCCATAGCAAGCTGTTCTGGAGGTACTTGAGCCAATGCGGGGATATAATCCGCGACTTTTCCTTGCCCAATTAATGGGCGAATTTGTTGCAAAATATCTGACAGTAATGCGTTAGATAACGTTGTAGTCACAATCCCTTCCCCAGACAGACAAGGGCATCCTTTTGGATGCCCTTGTAATTATTTGCTAAATGTATAACTTTTTATCAATCCCACCAAACATCAAATAGTTCAGAAGTCTGTACATCTTGCATTTTGCTTTCTTTAAGGAAGTTTTCGACTAATTGGCGATGCTCTTCTGTACATTTACCAATTTGTTGTAAGCAGATTAAGCCTTCCCAGCTCAGGTAACCACTTGCATCAAATGCCAGCCCGTTTGGTTCAATAACTTTGAGGATCAGCTCATCAACAAAGCGATCGACTTCCTCAATTGGGGTATTTTCTGGGAAAGTCCATTTTACTGAGAAACCTAATTCCTGAAATTCATCGATACGCATTTTTTTGCGTAAACGGCGACTACGTTGTTTAGCCATTATTTTACCCTCTTAAACATAAGATCCCAAACTCCATGCCCTAAACGATGACCGCGTTTTTCAAACTTAGTCACAGGACGTGTTGCTGGTCGTGGTACATAATCCTGAGTTTCTGACAAATTCTGATAACCTTCAACACTTGTCATCACTTCAAGCATATGTTCTGCATATGGTTCCCAATCTGTCGCCATATGAAAAACACCGTCTAACGTTAATTTTTTTAAAATTAATTCGGCAAAAGGCACCTGAACAATACGGCGTTTATTATGACGCGCTTTGTGCCATGGATCAGGAAAGAATAACTGAACCATTTTTAAACTATTATCTGGGATCATATGATTGAGCACTTCAATCGCATCGTGACACATGACTCTCAGATTACTTAATTGCTCTTCTTCAGCATTTGCAAGACAAGCACCAACTCCCGGTGCATGTACTTCAATACCGAAATAATCATTTTCTGGTGTATTTTTTGCCATAGTCACGAGCGACGCGCCCATGCCGAAGCCAATTTCTAAAATTACAGGCGCTTCGCGTCCAAAAACCTGACTGAAGTCGATGGGTTCCGGTTGATATTCAATACCAAAGACAGGCCACTGTGTTTCTAATGCTTGCTCTTGACGAGGCGTTAAACGGCCTTGTCTACGAACAAAACTACGAACGCGTCGTAAAGCACGCCCTTCTTCATTGAATTCCGGAGAAATTACATTCTTGATCATGTCTAATACTATCAGTCGTTAGGCCAGTTATTTACTTAAAATCGTTATAATGTCGCTATAGCGCAACTTAACCGACATTATCCAAAGATCACTAAGTTTAGCAAGAGTCGTTTATAGAAGCATCACTCTATAAGATAAATATTAAGAGTGTTTACAGTTTATTCTCTCTGTGGTGCAATCTTACCTTAATCAGAACATGAGTTAATAAAATAAAACATGATGGAAGCTCTGCAATTTTCGCAAGTCGTACTTAATTGGTATCACAAATATGGGCGTAAAACGCTCCCTTGGCAGCAAGAAAAAACGCCTTATCACGTATGGTTATCTGAGGTAATGTTGCAACAAACTCAAGTTGCGACGGTTATTCCTTATTTTGAGCGTTTTATTGCACGTTTTCCTGATGTCAGTGCATTAGCTAAAGCCCCTCTTGATGAAGTACTTCATCTCTGGACCGGTCTTGGCTATTACGCAAGAGCTAGAAACTTACATAAAGCAGCACAACACATTGTAGATAAACATCAAGGACAGTTTCCTGATACCTTTGACGACGTTTGTGCTTTACCCGGTGTTGGACGTTCAACCGCAGGTGCTATTTTATCGTTATCACTGAAAAAACCTTACCCAATTCTTGATGGTAATGTGAAACGTGTTTTAGCACGCTGTTATGCTGTCGAAGGCTGGCCGGGTAAAAAAGAAGTTGAGAAAAAATTGTGGAAGATTAGCGAAAACGTCACACCAACTGAAGGTGTCGAGTATTTTAATCAGGCAATGATGGATTTAGGTGCAATGGTTTGCACAAGAAGCAAACCTAAATGTGAATTATGCCCATTAAATACTGGATGTATCGCTTATGCTCAAAACAGTTGGGCAGATTATCCTGGGAAAAAACCTAAAAAAGTTATCCCAGAAAAAATAACTTATTTTCTTATTTTACAATATGATAATCTAGTTTGGTTAGATAAAAGACCGCCAGCAGGAATATGGGGTGGGTTATTTGCCTTTCCTCAATTTGAAACAAAAGCGCTTTTAGAACAGTGGTTAACTGAGCATGGGCTCGATAATAATGAATCAGAACAACTGATTTCATTTAGGCATACTTTTAGCCACTTTCATTTAGATATTGTGCCAATTTGCGTAAAACTCTCAGCGTTTACCTCTATGATGGAGGAGCAAAAAGGACTTTGGTATAACTTACAGGCTCCTGCAAACGTAGGGTTAGCAGCACCTGTAGAGAATTTACTTAGACAATTAGCCTAAGCTAATACCTGCGATATTGAGGATTTATTATGAGCAGAACTATTTTTTGTACTTTCCTTAACAAAGAAGCTGATGGACTTGATTTTCAGTTGTACCCAGGAGAAATTGGAAAGCGCATTTTTAATGAGATATCAAAAGAAGCATGGGCTCAATGGATGGCAAAACAGACCATGCTTATCAATGAAAAAAAACTTAACACCATGAATCCTGATGATCGCAAACTATTAGAACAAGAAATGGTGCGATTTTTATTCGAAGGCCATGATGTTCATATTGATGGCTACACACCACCTGAAAAATAATATTCACTTTTCCAGAGTCTTTAAGGCTCTGGTATTTTATTCACCATAGCGATGCAATTGACCATGAAAAAAATCCTTCTCTTGCTGATTATCGCCCCTCTACTCATTTCATGTAGTAGCCAACCACCAAAAACATTCGAGCCTGATTACGCAAAGGACACCAATGCATTCGATATTCTTATGGGACAATTTGCCAATAATATCGAAATGATTTGGGGTATGAAGGAAGTATTAATCGCGGGTCCTAAAGATTACGTAAAATACACCAATGCTTATAAAACACGTAGCCATATTAATTTTGAAGCAGGTACAATTACGATAGAGACTTTAGGTGATGATGCCCCCCAATTCCAATTGCATAAGGCGATAGTCACAACGTTATTAATGGGTGAAGATCCGGGTTCTATTGACCTCTACTCTGATGTTAATAACATTCCCCACAGCACTGAACCGTTTTTATTTGGGCAGGTTCTTGATAATACGGGACAACCTATACGCTGGGAATGGCGAGCCAATAAGTATGCAGATTATCTGATTGCTAATAAATTACAAAAACGCCAATCTGGTATAAATACAATTTGGTATGTCACCATTAATCTTGTTCCTAACCACCTTGATCAACGTGCTCATAAATATTTACCGTTAGTTCAACAAGCGGCGGCTAAATATGGGGTTGAACCATCACTAATCTTAGCAATTATGCAAATTGAATCGAGTTTTAACCCCTATGCAGTGAGTAGTTCTGATGCTCTAGGCTTAATGCAGATCATGCCAGCAACGGCAGGGCGAGATGTATTCCGAATGCAAGGAAAATCAGGGCAACCAAGTCGTAGTTATTTATTTGATCCTGCTAATAATATCGATGCAGGTACGGCTTATATATCAATACTGCAAAATAGTTATCTTGGCGATATCAAAGATCCCGTCTCGCGCCGTTACGCCGTTATACAGGCTTACAACGGTGGTGCGGGTAGTGTGTTACGCATATTCCATAACGATAAAAAACAAGCAGCGGCCATAATTAATAACTTGGAGCCAACACAGGTGTATACAACGTTACGTAATAAGCACCCTGCCGACCAATCTCGTCGTTATCTTGAGAAGGTTAGTACAGCTCAACGTAACTACCGTTAGTTAATATTTAATCTAAAAAAACCAAGCTTCCCCAATAAATTTGGGGAAGCTTTTCTATAATTACGATTCGATAACTCGTCTTATCGCATTCCTATCATCATTTGTTATGTATACCACTAATTCTTTTTAACTCCACTTTTGCTCTTTTTTCATGATAAATAGCGTTTTATTAATCAATAAGTTTAAAAAAACAGCAATCAAACAGTTTTGTGATAAATAACGTTGACGAGCAAGGCGATATCGGGTTTAATACGCCCCGTTGCCCGAATAGCTCAGTCGGTAGAGCAGGGGATTGAAAATCCCCGTGTCCTTGGTTCGATTCCGAGTTCGGGCACCATATTTCTTTTGTTCGTCAGTGAGTTAAGTCACTGAGAGGGCAAACAAGAGTTGAAAAATATAGTTTGGCACTGTCACTTTATGTTGAAACTCTTAAACTAAACAGTCTTGTTCATACCAAGGCTGTTTTTTTTATTTGTAACTACATCTTTGCAACCACAAATTGAAGAGCTTTCGCTTCCGTTGTTGTAACTGTACTACCTAATATTTCAGCAGTTTTTTTCAAGTGTCATTTCCTGCTCTGTTAAAAATATATCAAGCGGAATACCTGTCAAATTCTCCCATGCTATCAATATTCCAAGTGCTGGATCTTGCACCTCTGAGTGTGTTCCTTTTACTGCTTTCGTTAGGACTGCATTGATTTCTTGTATACTGCCATCATTTTGAGTCTTTGAGATCGCTAGTGATGAAACTTGCCCATAATCAGCCATACATGTTGGCAGATCTTGAGGCTTGAAGAAGTTATTCTCAACACAACTCATTCTTCTAAATAAAACAAACCATGAGAACCTTCCAGCTCCGCATAGATTATCATAGCCTCTTCTCCTTCAGCGATGTACTCCACATCAATTGGCTCAGGCGGAAAATCAGGATCAGTATAATTACCGTCCAAAAAGGTTTTATATTGCTCCAGAATATAAAGTAACTGATCAATGGTTAACAAAACTCGCTGTTCTTGCACATACTCACAGGCGATGAATACCATATTTTTTGTCACCATCACCCAATGGGCATTACCCATACCAAAAAAACCATCGGGTGCCCTACTAGAAGGTAAGTTAGTTAGGTTGTTGATCCAAATATCTACAGATTTCAAACCGGTAGGCAAGTCTGCTGATAACCATGAAGCTATCTCGCAAATGCCATATCCTTGCTTTGGTTTAAATCTCATATTTTCACTTGGCTCACGGCCTGAAGGGTAATAACGACTATCATCAGGAGACCAACAATAATATATTTTTTTATTAATCATTTTTTAGAACCTTGATATACCGGCCAAGCAGTTGCTCCTGTTCCATCTAGTTTTCCATAGTAACCTTCTACTTTTACACCACTTTGAGAAGCTTCTGACCATTTTTCAGGCTTCCCTTCTTTTTGGGGTTAAATTTTTAAATACACTTTCAAGTTCGATCCCTACATGTTTGTGTCCCAAACATCAGCCGGGCTGGTCCCCGCTCCTTGATAATCCGCTACCTGCTCTGGCGTCAGCTACCTCATCGCTTCTGTATCACCATTTCTGGTGGCAATCCCTGCATCCATGGCTTCCTGAATCTGTGCTGCCGTTAAACCAAAGTTTACGCCTAATTGCATAAGCCCATTTCGGCAGGTTGCATTTTTCATGCATGATTCATAGCCTTTTTCCAAACCTTTAATGATTGGCTTGGCAGACATAAGATTATTCTCAACAACAACACTTTCCGACACAACGTCCATTGTTGTATCCGGTTTTTCCCTGTGCTTTCCTGCACTTATAAGTGGTTTTGACTGGTGTTTCCTGATGCTGTCAACTTTTTGCCCCGACGTACCTTTTTCCGTCGTGCACGCTACCGCTCGGTGAAGATCACCAGACACAGCAATAGGTTAATCAGACGGTATATCCATTTTTCATTATTTTATTGTATCAACCACGCTCAACTGTACCAACAGACCGCTGTGCAGAGCCTGAGCTCCATCACAACCGGATAAGGCAGATGAAGAGAAGGGATTCAGAGAGATATCTTTGGCAGGATGGGAATAAAAATGCTGGAAGGATGACTCTCTATCACTGAAGAGACCTGTCACGACCGAAGATAACTACAGACTATCCGGCTCCGCAAACAACCCAGAGATATCTCTGGCGCCGTGAATAATCCGCTCTATACGCACTTCAGTAACTGAAGCTAAGATTTGAAGCCATTAAACAGATGGATGAAGAAGAACTTAAATCTGTCACATCCATACTGGATGCCCTGATTTAAAAACATCAGCCCCGTAAAATACTCGGTTAAAGTGTCTGACAGTTAAAAATACTGTAACGCCAAACAGCTAAAAAATAACCCTGTGTGATGAACACAGGGTTATTAGTATTTTATTTTAGAAGTACTATCATGTAACTACAACTATTATGTAATAATCTAATTCAACAAGTCATCACGCTATCACTACGGTTAAATAGCCTCCAGCAATTCAACATAATGCAGGGGGATTATGCGCAGTTGATACTCCCCAACCACGCACAATCAGCATTATGTCTTGCGCCCTTTGGTGATGAGGCTTTTACCGGATTATTGATTATCCGGTTGCCTGAAGCAGTGGATATGCATTAGCTATTATAGGTTTTAGAGACAAATAGAACCTAAAATCTATTTTTTTGATAGAACGTCAAAGATGGTCCGTAATCAGATTCTGAGCTATGAAGCTCAACTACAAATTCTTTTGTTGGAAATGCTTTTTTGAGCGACATTTCCCAAGAACACTGCATTACTTTGCATAACTGCAAAAAAACCGAATCCGATGTACCGTCTAAATTACCAGTGAACAGGTCATATAAGTGCACATGATTTAGTATTTTTTCTATTGCATCTCTATCCGTGCCAAATTGTTCTTTCCACTCATTAAAATTATTTTCTTCATACCTATCACTTAATAATATACAACCATCAATATCAATAAACTCAGGTATCAATAATTTTACACTACAAAGTATATCTTCTGGATGGCAGCAATCACTAATATAGTCATTGACTGTCATATCACTCGGAGAACTCCAATTACTTTTCCATAATTCATAACGAGTTAAATCATGTGGTTCTGGAATTAACGTGATTTTTTTCATGGTATTTCATCCTCACGCACTGGTCTGGGCAACGCTTTAGTCGATGGAGATTGAACTCTTACTTGCCCATTAGGTAATACATTACGCCCATATTCTATAACATGGGGAGTTGCTATGCCTCCGTGAGCAGCTCCAGTAACATCAACTCTCTTTAAAATCATACCATTAGAATCATAGGTCGCATAACTTGTAATATTCCCTTGGTTATCCGCTCGATAGACTATACCGTTTTTAGGTCCATTCTCAATTTGGAATCTTCCACTTACTTGTTGAGCTCTCTCTAATGGACCACCTGCAAGGTTAGCCGCATTTCGAGGTGGTCGTTGATGATTACTACCTGTATTTTGTGGTGGCTGAGAACTACTTTCTAAGTCTTTTTGTTTACCTGCCCCAGTATTTACCTCTACACCATGATCTGGTTTCCATGCTCCACTTGATGATTGCGATGTAGGACTTGAAGGCAATTTTGTTGGTATGGCATCACTCGCATCTTTTATGAGCTTATTCGCCCCCTCAAGATCGCCGGCTTTTAACAGTAATTTAGCTTCTTTCAGTGGCTTCGTGAATACCTTGGCAAAAGGCAATGTGCCCGCAGCAGCTAATGTGTAATCAATCCAGTCATCTGCTTCAGCAAAACTTTTAAAATCACCGACCACTGGCACAAAATCAATACCTAAAGAAGCGACTTCTCTGAAGAATTTATCGCGATCTTCTGCCATTTTAGCTGAGCAGGCACCTGCGCTCATTCTTGCACAGTTTTCCTTTTTATAGCGCTCAATCTCTGCATTAACACGCTCTTCAGCAACCTGTTGAGGTGTTCATTGATAACATCACTCAGTGAGTTATTCTCAACAATAAATTGCTGAGATTTCCTTTCATACTTAGCGACTTACTCGTATCTTCCCTAAATAGAATCCTTGTCAGGTAATTTATTTAGTACTTTTTTTATTGTCCCTTTGGGAAACATCACCTTACTAATTGTAACTCCATAATCTTTACTAAAAATTAAACTCTCATAATCACCATTCTCAATATAATAAAAAAGATAAAACCCAACATCTGAGATTTCTACTGGACTTAGGTCAACGCCAATAGGTTGACTCGGAATTATTTCAAAATCATCGGGATCTGTATCCAAAATTTTTATATGAGAATGAGCTATTAAACCAAATAATTCACATTCGTTTATTGAGTGGTCATCCAATGGTCTGCAATTATCAATTTCTTCTACACTATCCTTTAAGTAATTAATTGCCATATGAAGGGTATAATTAGAGCCTTTGGCTGGAAATAGTTCATCTTTGATAACAAAATTAAAAAAACCAAATTTCCAGTAACCATCGTTAGACTCTTCTACTTTCTCATAAATAACCGCAAAATCATAAGGATCACCAAAAATCATTTGGCACCTCTAAGCGTTTTAATTTCACTATTAAATTTCTTTAATTCTCTATGTCCAAGTGAGCTATTAGTATCGCCGGTACTTCCACTCCAGTGAAATGCTCCACTTCCATCTTTAGATTCACTAAAAAATCTATGGATATTACCATCAGAATCAATTGACAATCTAGTTTTAGGATCCTTTGTTGGTATAGAATGCTCAAAAAGTTCTAATGAATTTCGAGGTTCAATACCCGCATCAGGTTTATATCCAGCCCCTCCAGGTGTATGCTTCGTATTAGATTTTATGCTTAATCCATTGCCTGAAATTATTGGTTCAGGGATAGGTAAGCGGTTATCCCGCCCCTCTGCAAGATAAATAAGATCATCTTTTGTAGGTGGTTCTAGAATGGGGGTTACGTGTTTACTATCAACAGACTCAGGTATCTGATTGCCACCGGTATCCGTCGGTATTGTAACATTTCCCTTTCTTTCTGTATCTCCTGTATGGTTAG
Source organism: Proteus faecis (assembly GCF_003144395.1). Classification (GTDB taxonomy): domain Bacteria; phylum Pseudomonadota; class Gammaproteobacteria; order Enterobacterales; family Enterobacteriaceae; genus Proteus; species Proteus faecis. The sequence goes on from NZ_PENZ01000015.1 coordinate 81,925, forward strand.
GCCCAAATTCATCCGGATTAGGTGTCGGTGTGATATGCGTGTTGCTGATAGGGTCAGGTATTTGATTCCCACCCGTATGATTAGGCACCTTAATATCTGGAATTGCCGATAAATAACGTCCTTCATAAGAGTCACTAACAACCCCGTTACGACTGCCATCTGGGTTCAGGGCATTAAGGAATTTCCCTTCCTTAGAGTATACAATCAGATACCCTCCATCAATAACAACCATATCTCCTTGTGCAATATAATTTCCTGCACCGCCTTTATCCATAATACGGACAGTATTTCCGTACTGGTCTTTCGCATCAACTGAACTATGGACAAATGCCGAACCAAATGCCCCCTGCTTACTGATAGCTTCTAATGAAACTTGAGATACATTCATAGCAAGTGCATTCTTTTCCCAGAGAATATCAAATTGTTTTTGCTGTTCCGGTGATAAAGCCGCTTTTACCTCAACAATATTTACTTCACCTTCGCCATTGATAAAATCATTGATAGATTTACCAATATTTTTTAATGCGTTATCCAGTGCTAAAGCCATTTCTTTGTTTGCATCGGCATCATTTATACCCGGAAAAATGATTGGCATAGGAACAGGGCCTGCTGGGGTCATAACAAATGCTACTGCATTATTCTCAACCGCATTCTTCCCTGCCTGCGCGGCAGTGACTGCACCCGCCATATCCCCCGTAGTAAGGCCACCCGCTAAACCTGCTGCCAACTGGCTCAATGCACTGACTTGCTGTTTCTCCTTCTCACTTAAATCAGAAACCTTTTTACCCTCAAAGAGCGTATTCAGGATAAACTGAGCGGACAGCTCACCACCGCCGGCTCCTAATCCACCCGCAGCAGCAGATTGGTTATTGAGCTCAGCAACCACGGCACCTAATACGGCATGCGCCATGGCATTCGCGGCTTTATTCTCTTCACCCACTTGTTGTTTTATC
>NZ_PENZ01000003.1 GCF_003144395.1 Proteus faecis
AAAGGGGATAACGATGAGCAGTGAAAAAGAAACACGATGTTATGTCGGTGAGGTTCGGGCAGAGGCGGGAGAGGAAAATAAGCCGACACATATCGTGGGTTTAGGCTCTGTCTTCGACTCCCGGTCCGAACTGATTTATGGATTTCGTGAAATTATTAAACCAGGGGCGTTTGATGATGTACTCAATGATGATGTGCGCGGGTTATTTAATCACGATCCAAATTATATTTTAGGGCGAACAACCGCAGGAACCTTGTCGCTTAGCGTCAATGAACGTGNACCGACACATATCGTGGGTTTAGGCTCTGTCTTCGACTCCCGATCTGAACTGATTTATGGATTTCGTGAAATTATTAAACCAGGGGCGTTTGATGATGTACTCAATGATGATGTTCGCGGGTTATTTAATCACGATCCAAATTATATTTTAGGGCGAACAACCGCAGGAACCTTGTCGCTTAGCGTCAATGAACGTGGGCTTGTTTACGATATTACGGCACCTGATACACAAACCATTCGTGATTTAGTGTTAGCACCGATGCAACGTGGCGATATCAATCAAAGTTCTTTTGCCTTTCGTGTCGCGCGGGATGGTGAAGACTGGTACCAAGATGATGAAGGTGTCGTTATTCGTGAAATAACACGATTTTCTCGACTCTATGATGTCAGCCCGGTTACTTACCCAGCGTATCAAGATGCAGATTCTGCGGTTCGTTCAATGAATGCATGGAAAGAAGCCAGAGACAGTGGCGATCTCCAAAAAGCAATTAATCAAAAATTGGCGCGTGAGCGTCTTATGACTTTACTCAATGCATAAGGTAATACTATGACTATGAAGCTTCATGAATTAAAACAAAAACGTAACACTATCGCGATTGATATGCGCGCCATTCACGAAAAAGTGGGTGATGGTGTGATGACTGAAGAGCAACGCACTCAATGGAATAAAGCGCAAACTGAACTTGAAAATTTAGATGCTCAGATTCAGCGTGAAGAGCAACTACGCTCATTAGATCAAGATTTGGTTGATGACAAAGAGAAAGAACAGCGTGGTCAACAACCGAATAACCCTGAAACAGAGCAAGCAGAGCGTCGCAATCAAGCGTTTGACCGCTTCCTGCGCTGTGGTTTTGGTGAACTCACTGCAGAAGAGCGCCAAGCGGTCAAAGAACTTCGTGCACAGGGTACTTCGCCCGATGAGAAAGGTGGCTATACCGTTCCGACTCAGATGTTGAATAAAATTGTTGATCAAATGAAAGCCTATGGCGGTATTGCAAGTGTGGCTCAAATCTTACCAACGTCAAACGGTCAAGATATTACCTGGTCAACATCCGATGGCACTGATGAAGAAGGGGAATTGTTAGGCGAAAACACCGCAGCAGGTGAACAAGATGTTGAGTTTAGCACCGCCATTTTAGGAGCTAAAAAGTTAACATCGAAAATTATCCGCGTTTCCAATGAATTATTGCAAGACAGTGGTGTAGATATTCAAGCCTATTTGGCTTCGCGTATTGCTCAGCGCATTGGTCGTGGTGAAGCTAAATACTTGATTAAAGGCACTGGAAAAGGATCACCTGTACAGCCATTAGGTTTAGAAACCTCAGTGACAAATACGGTTGATGTAGCCGGCGCCTCATTAAGTTGGAAAGATATTACCGAGTTAGAACATGCGATTGATCCTGCGTACCGTAATAGCCCTAAATTCCGTCTTGCTTTTAATGATGATACGTTGAAAAACCTAAAGTTAATGGAAGATGCGCAAAAACGCCCTTTATGGCTTCCGTCTATTTCGGGTGTCGCACCTGCTCAAATTTTAGGTATGCAATATGTTGTTGATCAGGCTATCGACAAAATGGAAGCCGGTAAAAAATTCATCTTCTGCGGTGACTTTGACCGATTCATTTTACGTCGTGTGACCTACATGACTCTGAAGCGTTTAGTTGAGCGTTATGCAGAGTTTGACCAGACCGCATTCTTAGCTTTCCATCGTTTTGATTGCGTACTTGAAGATACTTCTGCCATTAAAGCGCTGGTGGGTAAAAGCGCGACAAAATAGTTTTAAATAACACTGAATCAATCAAGTACCGCTTAATTGCGGTTTTTTTGTGCCTGCGATCTAGATGGTCGCAGGTATTGGGGGATTTATGCCACTACCCACACTGGAAAAATTAAAGCAACAATGCCGGCTAGATGAAGATAATACCTTCGAAGATGAACTGCTAAAAACTTATCTGATGGCGGCAAAACAACGAGCTGAAGGATATATCAATCGACATCTTTATGAAGAAAATATACCAGAGGAAGATCCTGACGGTTTATTAATCACTGATGATATTGAATTAGCGCTTATGCTGGCCGTTGGTAATTTCTATGAAAATAGAGAAACAGCCATATTACCAGCAGGATTTAAATTACTGCTCGATCCCTATCGTCATATTAATCTGTGAGGAATGATGAAAGCCGGTAAACTCAATAAACGTATTTTTCTTTCCCACTACGTCAACGAACGTGATGATTTAGGGAGTGAAAAAGTCGTTTCAAAAAAAGTCGCAGAGGTATGGGCTAAAGCCGAATCAATGTCGAACCGTAAAATTCGCACGGCTGACCAAGATCAGGTAATTGAGACCTATCATTTCACTATTCGCCCTCGTTTTGATGTTGATATGGGGTGGCTGGTGGGATATCAAGGGCGACTATTTACTGTACGCGCTGTTGATCGCAACCAGTCAGATAGAACCATTATTACCACGGAGGCGAATATACAACATGATAGAAGTTGATATTAAAGCTGATCTGGAGCGTATTACGGGGTTGTTAGCTTATCCGTTAAAACTCCCCTCCGATAAATTAGAAGGGGTCATCTATCAACGGATTAGTGATCCAAAGATAGACTCTGGATTAGCCCGTACATCACTGGTTCAAGCCCGTTTTCAAATCGTTATCCAAATACCTGATGACTATCCAAAAGCCTTAAAACTGGAATCGACTCTCTGTCGTGAGTGGGAGTCCATCCAACATGGTTATATTGGCAACTACCCCGTCCAAACTGTTCAGCGAGGCAATTTTCTGCAGGACATGATTGAGCAAACGGAGAACCGTAAAATTTACCGTATTTATCGTGATTTTATTATCACCTACCCTGAGGATGCAACGTGATAACCAACCTTAGCGTGACAGGGTTGGATGAATTAGGGCGAAAATTACAGCAATTAGAAGTTGAGTTAAAAACCAAGATATTACGTGAAGCAGGGCGAGAAGCCATGCAAGTCGTGAAAGAGGATATGGAAGCCCATGCAGGGTTTGATGCGAAAAGCACTGAGCCTCATATGCGAGACAATATCACCATCAAAACGACACGAGTAAAAAACACGAATGGGGCTGTCATGGTCACCGTAGGACCGACAAAACCTCATTATATGAAAGCGCGTGCCCAAGAGTTTGGCACCATCAAACAAGTTGCCCGTCCTTTTATTCGTCCAGCCCTCGATTACAACCAACGTGCGGTGCTCAATACCTTAACTGAGCATATTCGCCATGCCCTTTCTTTATATACTTAGGAGTAAAAATAATGGCAGATCAAAAAACATCGCCAGAATACGCCATGCTTCCCGCAGGCACTATTGTGAAATTTGGTAAAGCGGGTGATACCGTTGAACAAATGAAGCCACTGGTTAACTGTAAGGCATTAGGTGCCACAGGACAATCAGGGAGCTTTGTTGACGTCACGACACTCATCGATAAAAACAAACAATTTATTTCTGATTTACCTGAAGGACCTGAAAAGTCGTTAGGCTTCATTGATGATCCAGAAAATGAAAACTTTGTTGCGTTCTTGAATGCAGCAGAAAAGCGTGAAACGGTGCAGTTTTACTGCGAACTTCCTAATAAACGTACCGCAACGATGGTCCTTTCATTATCAGGCTGGGAATTAAATGACATCTCAGCGCCTGCTAATGAAGCCATCCAGATCACCGTAAAAGGAAAACAAAATAACCTTGTATGGGGAACTTCTTCTGCAACATCAACAGGAGAACAGGGTTAATGAAAGGATTAAAAGCCTCTTTACTTACAGCGAAACCTCAAATTATCGAAGTCGATATTCTATGTGGAGTAAAGGTAAACATTCGTCGTATGACGGCTAACGAGTTGATGAATTTGGAACTTGAGGTTTCTGAATTAAATCAACATGGCAAATTACGTGAGGCATCATTACGTAACGTAGGTATGTTGCTGAATTGCTTGGTTGATGATGAAGGTAAACCGATAAGTAAATCGTTACTACCCAAACCAGAAGAATTGGTTAACGTCCATGATAACGCGATCCTCATCGAAGCGATTAACGTCGTGAAGCAACACTCCATTGGCACGTTAGACGAGGCAAAAAAAAACTAACGGATAGCCCATTACTCTATTTTGCTTATCAACTTTCTGAAGAGTTGGGTGAAATTGATCCCTATCGCGTTCTCAATTTGCCTGCCAATACATTACTGGGTTGGCAGGCTTATTTTGCGCTCAAATCAGAAAAACCAGGTGTAATACCACCATCAGATATACCTCCCTCTCCTGAAAGCGCACATCAACCAACAAGCACCTCTAAATCTGTTGAACAGCAATGTTCTGACGTAATGAAAATGATAGGAAGATAATATTATGGCCACTAATTTAGCCGATTTACGGGTTGGGCTATTGCTGAATGACGCCAGTTTTAGAAGCAATATTACAGGCGCATTAAACCATGCAGGGCGTGAAACAGAACGTTTTTCTAATAAAGCAAAGCGTGAAACAAAAGCGGTTGCAGATGGTTTTTATTCAATCAGTCATCAAGTGACGAATGTTGCAGGACGACTGGCGATGTTAGGTGGAGTGAGTTTATCTATTGGTAGCATTTTAAATATTTCTCGTAAGTATAGTCAGGCAATTTCTGATCTGAGTGCGATTACGGGTGCGTCTATTGAGCGCATGAAAGAGTACAGTATTGCCTCTCAAGAGCTGGGGCGAACAACAGAATTTGGCGCGATAAAAGTTGCGGATGCCATGAAACTTATTGCGTCAGCAAAACCGTCATTACTGCAGACAGCGGGAGCCTTAGAAGATGTAACGGCTAAATCGATTACCTTGGCACAAGCTTCAGGTATTGAGTTAGCCGATGCGGCGAAATCTCTTACCTTAAGTCTTAATCAGTTTGGTGAGTCCGCTGTCTCATCTGAGCGTTACATTAATGTGTTAGCAGCAGGTGCGAAATATGGTGCATCTGAAATAAACGAAACAGCCCAAGCCATTGTGAAAAGTGGTACCGTTGCTTCTCAAGCCGGTGTTTCATTTGAGCAACTTAATGCTTCAATCCAAGTTTTAGCAGGAAAAGGGATTAAGGCTGAAACGGCAGGAACAATGTTGCGTAATGTCTTTTTAGCATTAGAACGTTCAGCAGATAAAAACTTGCGTCCATCTGTTGTGGGTTTGGCCACGGCATTAGAAAACCTCGACAAGAAAAACTATTCCACTACTGCATCGACAAAGATATTTGGTCGCGCCAATGTCAGCGCAGGCACCATTTTAGTTAAAAATCGGGATCAGCTAGTTGATTTAACTAAGGCGCTTACTGATACCGAAACAGCGTATGAGCAAGCAGGGAAAAGGGCACAAAATCTAAATGCTGACTTGGAGGTAATGGAAAGGTCGTTTGAGGGATTGGCGATTAAAGTTGGTACCAGTGCCGATGGTCCTTTACGAACAGGGGTGCAAAATGTTACTTCCGCTGTAAATGCACTAAATAATAACTTCTCAACTTTAGCTAACATTGCAACTTACGCTGTTTTACCTGTCATTGGTGCCAGAATGACTAGAGGGCTTCAAGAGCAAACCAAAGAATGGGTGAAAAATGAAGCAGCAGTCAGAAGTAATGCTAAGCAACAGGCTGAAACCGCCAGAAGAGGGATTGCTTCAGCTGATGCCACCATTAATAAACTAGCTCAGCAAGGTCAGGCATTGACTCAACAGAGCGCCATAATGAATCGGCATGGTTTACAGATGCAAGGATTGGCTAGTGAACGTAATCGACTAGTTAGACAGGAAGCGGAAGCATTAGCGTTAAGATCCAAATATACCGATCAACTTACAGCAGCTAATAATCGACTTTCATATAGCCAAAGGGCATTACGAGCATCTAGCTTAGGACTCCGAAGTGTTGTTTCTGCCTTAGGTGGGCCAGTTGGTGTGTTGGCTTTAGCGGGTTCAGCCATTTATTATTTTGCAACTAGAGCTGATGAAGCTAAGTTGAAAATAGAAGGGATGAAAGGGGCTGTGGTCGAGACTATTACTGAACTTCAGCGTCTTTCTAGGGTGAAAATAGAAGTTCAACTTGATGAAATTAAAGAAGAGCTTTCCTTACTCGAGGCAGAAAAGAAGCGTCTATATGGAGAGCAGGCTACTTATTCAGAAAAACGCGAAGGCGAAATGTCTTCGATAAAAAATGGCAGTTGGTTTGGTTATGTCGCAGTTAGCCTTTGGGGAAAAGACTCTGAAGAGTTTGCAAAAGGACGAAGAAAAGTATTAAGCGAAATCGAGGATATAGATAAAGAAATTGAAATTCGGAAGCAAAAAATTGCAAATCGAGAGAGTGCATTAAAAACAGGCGTTTTTAGCCAACCGACTAAGGAAGATAAACCAGTAGGGGATGGTAGTGGTAGTGGCGGTGGTAATGATTTAGAAAGCAATAAAGGTTCTACACAAAAAGTTAGCCAATATCATCAATTACGTATGCAAATAGAACAAGAGCATGCAACGAGCTTGGAGCGCATATCATTAAGCGAATCGGAAACAATGCGCAAGCTCCAAGAAAACTTAAAAGCCGGTGGTATGAAGCAGGAAGAGTATGAGCGATTAAAAACACTCAATGCTGAAAATCATATGAAACAGCGTGCAGAGTTAGCGGAAAAATACTCTCCTATGCGCGCATCCATCCGAAATGAACAAGAGATGACAAAAGAGCTTAAATCACTCTTTGAACAGCAATTGTTGACTGAAAAAGAATACCAATATGCACGGCGCCAAATGGCACAAGATACGACAAAATATCGTTTATCAGAGCAAGCAAAAGGCATTTCTCTCCCTAATATCAGCATTCTTGGCGAAATAGATCCCGTTATTCAACTCAGAAACCAACTGGAAGAACAAAAGGCGCTTTATCAGGCTTACTATGAAGATGGTTTAGTTAGCAAAGAACGTTATGAACAGTTAGTTATTGCGGCTACAAATAAGTCAAAAGAAGCACAATATCAATCAAGCAAAGAGCTGTATGCCTCACAGGGTATGTGGCAACGTATGCAAATGAATTTAGTTGATGCTGTTGAACAACGAACCGCTAATGCAATGACAGGCATGTTGATGGGAACGAAGTCCTTTTCAGAGGGCATTAAAGAATTTTCTTCATCATTAGCCAGTTCAATTATTTCTGATCTTATTCGTATTGCAATTCAAGCTCAAATTACCAATGCATTGACGGGATTAATGGGCGGTTTTGCTGGTGGCAGTAGCGGTGCAGCAAGTGGCGCTAAAGCGGGTAAGGTGGGTGTAAAAGCGAACGCCAAAGGGGATGTTTACAGCTCACCAAGCCTCAGCCAATATAGCAACCAGGTGGTTAGTTCACCGACATTATTTGCCTTTGCAAAAGGTGGTACGCCTAATCTTGGCTTGATGGGGGAAGCTGGAAGCGAGGCGATCATGCCTTTAAAACGTGGACCTGATGGATCTTTAGGCGTTAGAGCAACCGGAAGCAACTCTGTTGCGTCAGGCGATACCATTATTCATCAAACATTTCATGTAACAGGTAATGGTGATGAAGCGCTTTATCAAGCTATACAGGAAGCAGCAAGAATGGGAGCAGAACAAGGTGCATCAAAAGCCAAATCTGACATTATGCGAGACTTTCAAACCAATGGAACATTAAGAAGGAACCTACGATAAATGGCAACGATATTATCGTGGCCACAATCCATCGTGCCAGCCTCATTAAGCTGGCAACTCGTGAGTAACAGTAAAACCTTTACATCAACTTTTACGGGGAGTGTGCAGACAGTACGCTTTCCCGGCTCGCGTTGGCGTTGCAGTATGTCATTTAATAATTTGACCGATGAGCAAGCAAGGGTTTTAGAGGCGTTTGTTGCCGAGTTAGATGGTGAAAGTGGTCGAGTGAAAATTAGTGATTGGGCGCGTTCTGGTTTAACTCAACGCGGTAAACCTAAAGTTAGCCAACCCAATCAATCTGGAAAATTATTAGAAAGTAAAGACTGGTTACCCAATAGCATTGTTTTACGCATTGGTGATTATATCACGGTAAATGATGAACTAAAGCGAGTGACGGCTAATGTGATTAGTGATGCACAAGGAAACGCAACAATCCCTATTGCCCCTATATTACGTTATGCACCGGCGGTAAATGATTTGATAGAAAATGAAGCGCCATACGGTATTTTTAAACTAACTAGTAACGATCAGGGTAATTTCCAACGTAAACCGGGCATACTTACTAGCACTTCTTTGTCATTCGAGGAAGCATTAACATGAAATATCATCCCTTTAGTAATGATATGGTTAAGGCAATTAATGAGGGATATTATTTAGTTGTTGCCTCTCGTTTAGATCTTAAATCAGGTGTGGTGCGTGCACATACCGGTGTGGGTAATATCATTATTGCAGGTGAAATTTACCAAGGTGTTGGCCAGTTTGGTGCAATTGAGTCTGTGGGAGAAAATATGACCACTAGCCCACAACAGCTTATCATGAAACTCTCAGGCTTCGATTCTTCATTAATTGGCGAGGTGATGAATGAGCGAGTTCGTGGGCGAAATGCACAATTGATGTTAGTTGCATTAAATGAAGAAGGTAAACCTGCGCTTGCTGAAGTTTTATTTGCAGGACAAATATCCACAATTGGTGTGACAACAGGTGAAGAAAATGAAATAGCAGTCACTGTTTCAAACCGTTTCGAACGCTGGTCTTATGGTTTACCTGACAGATTTACTGATGAATCATGGTCTAAACGTAAAAAGGGCGATAGGATATTCCGTTATGTGGCGCAGATGGCTGATCGGGCTATTTATTGGGGTAGCAAGAAAAATGCACCTGCGTTTATTTATAAATGATTAAAGGTTTGCTATGAAAAATATATTTATTACGGCAACGTTATTATTCTGCTTTTCTGCTTCAACTTATTCTTTTGACTCCAATAAGGAATGGTATGAGGGATGCCCTAAATATACTAATGAAGAAATAGAAAACTTAAAAGGAGGACGAGTAGAAACAGTTGAAGAATTACAGCAGTACTCAAAAGAATATTTAGAAGAAAGCAGTAAAAAAATTGACTGTGAAATAAAAAACCTAGAAGAATATAAAAAGCGTTTAATTAAAAAACTAGAAATAAAAAGTAATTAAATACACTTTTTCGTCAACCCGCTTCGGCGGGTTTTTTATTGTCTGGAGAAAACCATGAGACACCCACAATGGACTACTCGCCTACCTGAAACTTTAAAGAATGCCATAAATCGCCCTTTTGTATGGGGTGAACATGATTGCTGTTTGTTTGCCTCTGATTGCGTCATTGCTGTTTGTAATTTTGATCCTTGTGAAAACATTCGCGGGCGCTACAAAACAAAGACAGGTGCATTCAGAGTATTACAAAAAGAGTTTGGGACATTGGACGGCGCTGTGAGCCGTTTTTTTGATGAAGTTCCAACAAACGAAGCAGGGCGTGGTGACATTGTGATGTTTGAAGGGGATGAAGGAAATACATTAGGTGTTTTGTGGGCGGGTAAACTATGGGCTGTTTCAACAGATGGCGTTCGTGCGGTGAGCAATAAACCAATTAAAGCATGGAGAGTACAATAAATGGGTAAGACAGTCACAAGCGTTGTCTCTGCTGGCTTAATGATAGCAGGGGTTATTGCCACAGGTGGTTTGGGTACCGCATTAATTGTAGCCGGTATCGCTGTTCAGGCAGCAAGTGCGTTTATCTTTAAAGATAAAGTACCTGGCTCAGGTTATCGGGATCAGTCCGAACGTAAACAGATGCTACGTTCAGCATCAGCACCAGAAACGGTGGTTGTAGGTAAAACAATGATGTCAGGTTTACTTTTCTTTGCTGAAGAAGAGGAAGGTGAACAAGACGAAAATGAAGAACTCTACATGGCATTAGCCATAGCATCCCACCCTATTCATAAATTAGGTCAAATTTATTTCAATGATGACAAAATTGAAGATTTAGGCGACAACGCACAATACGAATTTCATAACAGTAGAACTGAGGCGGATCCATACCTATTAAAACATGCCCCTTCATGGAAAGAGGATATGATTGGTCGAGGGCTTGCATGGTTACGCTTAACATTACGCTTTGATCAAGAAAAATTCCCTTATGGTGTTCCTAACGTTAAAAGTGAACTATGGGGAAAAGAAATTTACGATCCCCGCACCGAAAAAATAGCGTGGTCCAATAATGGTGCCTTGGTCATATTAGATTACTATCGCCATTACTTAGGTGTTCCAGACTCCGATATTGATTGGGATGCATTTAAAAGTGCAGCAGATATTTGTGATGAAACCGTACAAACGCCAGATGGAAAAAGTGAGCCTAGATACACCTTAAATGGCGCTTATGAACTTGAAGAAAGTCCTGCCTCTGTATTAGAGATGATGCATAAATGCATTGCTGGTGAGCCGACCTATATTGCAGGTAAGCACGGCATTTTAATGCAGGTGTATAACGGGCCAGCACTACTGACGATTGATGAGTCACAAATTATCGATACAGTGACAGTGACCCCCGAACTTTCATTACGTGATGCAACTAATGCGATTTATGGCACTTTTGTTGACGCAGAACAACAGTATAACAAAACCGATTTTGAGCCAGTGGTTATTGATGAATGGATAGAAGAAGATGGCTTAGAAATTAAAGAAAATATGGACTACCGCTTTGTAACTAGTCCATACCAAGCTAATAGACTAGCTAATCTCTATTTACGCAAAAAACGAGCTGGTCGTCGCATTCAGTTACGCATGAACTTAGATGGTTATGCTTATCGCCCTGGTGATGTTGTCAAACTCGAATTACCTTCATTGGGGATCAGTGATTTAGAATTCCGTATTGCCGATTGGAAATTTCATCCATCAGAGGGGGTAGAAATTACTCTTGAAGAAGATGGACCTTATATCTATGAAGACTTAGCCAGTAAACCCTTTATTAGACCTCCATTCACTAAATTACCCACTGGTGGCGTACCAGCACCTATCAACCTAGCCTTTGTTCCTCTTGCTGTCACCGATATTGTTCAGGGATATATTTCATGGCAGAACGTGGCGTCAGATATTCGCTATAACACGGTCAATATTCTCCAGAATGGCAAGGTTATACAGTCTATTCAGGTACCAGGTGAGCGTGTCGATATTAACGGTTTAACTCGAGGTACTTATCGTGTCGAGGTGAGAGCGATCAATGTTGCTGGCGCTATGTCTGCACCGGCTATCAGTGATTTTGCTATTCAGGCACCGCCTGCACCGATTGGTGTTGAAATAACTCCGGGTATGTTCAGCTTAACGGCATCTCCTAAACAGGGGGATAGCGCTGTGTTTGGTTATACCTTTGAGTTTTGGTTTAGCGAAAAGAAACTCGCCAATCTTTTTGAAAATGAGGTGATCACCAAAACAAACAAAGTTGGCCAAGGAAATTTCTGGACGCAAGAGAATTTAAAAGCTGGCCACACTTACTATTTCTACATTCGAACGATCAATAGTTATGGTAAATCTGCATTTGTAGAAGCTTCAGGTATTCCAGTTTCATTGCCAGACGACATATTTGATGATTTAGATAACACGGTTAGAGAAACGGATGCGTTTAAAGAGCTGGATAATAAGCTTGATTGGAATGCTGAGACCGCAATTATTTTAAGTAACGCAAGTCATCGTAATTTCAGGCAGTTGCTAATAAAACATGCTGAATCTCAAGCCGGCATTAGTGAGCTATGGCAGGCTAACGTAACTCAAGAAGAAGCCTGGGCACAGGAAGTTAAAGAAATTTACTCCGCGGTTGGTGATAACACGTCTGCAATTAAAGAAACTCAAACGTCAATTACCAAACTAGATGAAGCTTTTGGTCAGCGACTTACTGAAATTCGCACGGAAATAGATAAAGCTCAAGCCGATATCATTTCAAACTCTACTGCCATCTCTAACACAAACAAGGCTTTTGCCGAAAATAAAACACAAGTTCAAGCTAAGTTTGATAAACAAGAAGGTATGATTCAGGAGAAGATGCAAGCCACATTCAATCAATCTGGTGACGGTGTTGTTACTCATTCAATCAATATCACGATTGTTCATAACAACGTGAAATACAATGCAGCAGGGCAAGTAATTAGTGCTCAGGTTAAGAACGGGAAGCTTGAAAGTTTTATAGGCTATAACGCCAATAACTTTGCTTGGTATAACCCTGCAAATGGCAAGATGGAATTATTCATGTATGCCAAAAATGGGCAGTTGTTTATTCGAGATTTATTTATTGAAGATGGCTCGATTACCAATGCAAAAATAGGGAATGTTATTCAATCTAATAATTATTTAAATGGGAGACCGAGCTGGATAATTAATAAAAATGGGTTTGCTGAATTTCAGAATATAAAAATCAGAGGGGAGGTTAATGCAACCTCAGGGAGGCTAGAAAATGTTGTAATTGCTGAAAATTGTGAAATAAAAGGGACATTAACTGTCAATAATATTAAGGGGGATGTTGTAAAAACGGTATTAATAGAACCTAATCAAAAAATCACGATTGAACCTGAATATTTCAATAGAATTATTTCAGGGATTGTTATTACTTATAACAAATATCAAATGGATAGCAATTATTCTAGTCAGGTTGTTGTAAGTACTCCTAGAGGTAAATTCATTGTGGCTAGAGTCTATCTTGAGAGTCATATATATGAAAATAAATGGGGTGAAAGGAGGTTACATATCCCAATAACAGGAATGAACAGTACTGAACTATTAGCAAATGAGACGGCCACTATAGAATTTGTTGATATTTCACAAACGATTGGACCAGCTGTAGTTTTAATATCGAAAAAATAATATTAGGAATTCATAATCATGATATACACAACAGGCACTGTTAACACAGTGTCAGGGTCTGCTATTGTCCGCGGAACTGGCACTAAATTTAAAAATAATAATCCCGCTATTAATATCGGAATGACTATTTTAATTAAATCGGGAAACACGAATATTCCGTATATGATTAAATCCGTTAATTCTGATACTGAATTAGTATTAGCACAGCCTGCATTAGCCACAGTAACTAATAGCACATTCTCAATTCATATTACTGAGCCAGATAATAATAGTGATGCAGCTAGAACCATGGTTGCCATAAATGCATACACGCAATATTTTCTTGATGCGATGAATACGTGGATGACTCAGACTGGCCAGACAAAAATTGAGATGCCAAATGGTGAGATTGTTACGCTAGATAGTATTAAAAAGATGCAGGGGGATATTAGTAAAAAAGCTGATTTAGCAAGCAAAGAATCACAGATATTCAAAGGACAAGTTATTTCACATTCAGGCATATATAGCTTTGATGGAAATAATTCCAAGACATACTTTGGTCTTTTAAGAGCCAACACAGGTGATCCGTTTGGTTTTTACTGTAGTTATGATGGTGCTGGGTATTCTGTTCGCTTTCCTGAAAGAAAAGGGGGGACACTATTAGTTTCGGGCGATTATGGCATTGGCAATAGAGAGCCAACATTAGTTGATACCACCAATCCATTAAGTAATATAGATAATACTCAACTTATTCGCTCCTACGGTGGTGGTGATTTGATGTGGGGCATCGGCATGCTGGGTTTTTACTCTGGCAAGTCGCACTGGGGGGCATTCACATTTAACGACTATACATTTTATGCGCATTGGAATATGAATGGAAAAGTATCTCAATATCATGTTTGGACAAGCAAAAATACAACCACAGACCCGCAAGGTTTTATCAAAAAAGCCTCCCCAATTATCAACATCAATCCTGACGGCACATTTACCACTAATGACGAATCAGAAGGTGCAACTGTTACTCGAGTAGCGCAGGGTGAATATCTTATTGAAGGTGTGCTGGGTTTTAACGCTGACGCAGGATGGGGCGGTGTCGATGGTGGTATTGAAATTCCACTCGATGTTAATAAACAGCCGTTGATATGGGTAGACTCTAAAGTTATGGAGGACGGTTCTATTCTCGTTAAAACCTATCACCGTACTCACCCTAACGCACCTAAATTCGCCCGTAATGATATTGATGATTACAAAGACGGCGACCCAATTGATATCCCTGATGGTCGCTTTATTTCTGTCCGTGTACAGATGCCAGAGCAATCAATCTATAACGTGAGAATGCGTGAGATGGAAGAGGTGCAGAAAGTGGAAGAGGAACGCAGACAAAAGGAAGAGGAGATGAAAGAGAAATTTGGGTTAGGTAAGAATGACGTATTACTTTAATAATCAGGACACCAATAGCGCACCAGAAATTGATAACTGATTGATTATATAACTCGGTCGGTTCCATCGAGCATCGGCGCTACTCCGTTTTCAAATACTGCACTGAATTACCATCTGGCAGTTTCTTGCTTCTCTCACGATAAAACGCTAATCGTTCATTAAAATACTCGCGCAAATGTGCTGGTTGTTGTCGTTCAACGTCTACGGCAACAACTGGCATATTGAGTTTAGTTTTATATTTTATTGAAATAAAACATGTAACCGCAATTCGGACACAATAAGATTAGGTTTTTCTTAAGTTTATGTTTGTTTTGTTTGGCAACATAAGAACAACTTGGGCAGGTAACTTCTACTAGTGCGTCTTGAAACATTCTTATCACATTAAAAGCTTTCATATCTTTCACCCATTATAGGGATATCGTGATTCAGTGTACGTTACTTTGTACTAAAATGCTCAATTTTTGTTCTTTTATTTGTAGAGTTCAATGTTGATAACTGATTTCTATGACAATGACAGGCATATAGAGCCATTCTCATTTTTAGCATTCCTTATTGTGGGTTACATCTATCCGACAATAAGGAATTTAAATGATATATAAATACTATGCTTCTTTTAGAGACGATAGTTTTTCACACCATGTATCAAGCGTTTCTCGTTTTTCTCTTAAATAATCATATCTATCATAATGCTTTTGAGAAACTCCTGGTCTTTTGTGGTTTTGCACCATATCCCTTAACTCAGAACTTATTCCCATTTCTCCAGCCAATGTTTTGAATGTTCTTCTAACATCTCTAGGTGTAAATTTCTCAAACTCATTTTTCTTACAAAATTTATTTAATTGTTTAGCGTATTCAGACGTTAGCAAGTGTCTTTCTTTAGTATCAGCAGGGAAAAGATAATTTGATGTTGGATACAATAGTTCTTGGATATTAAGAATATCAATAGCAGGCTGTACCAGTGGAATGACATGATAATCGCCTGTTTTTGAAATATGAGGTGGAACCGTTAATGTATTGTTCTTTTTATCCCAATTGTCGCGAGTATTGGCCAGAATTTCCCATGGCCTTTGTCCTGCGGAATAAACGCAAAATAGAAATAGACGCGCATAATCTGAGTTAATAGGGCATTCGATGGTGGGCTTATTGAATAGCTCTAATAATAGCTTCAACTCATCCCATGATAAAAATCTATCTAACGCTTTATCTGCACCTTTTTGTCTAGGAACCACAGTGACAGGATTTCGTTCCAATCCATAAATAACGCGCTCGTTTATTTTTGCTGGATCATTATCGGCAAACAAACCGAAGTTGAATACCGCATGTAGATTTGCTCTTACTTTGTTCGAACCTGCCAAAGCACCTCGGGAGATAAACTCAGAAAGTATTCTTTTTATATGATCTGGAGTCACATCTTTTGCAGGCATAGAGGCATCAATATGCTTACTATCTAGAACCTGATTTAGTCTGTTTTGAGTTTTATCATATGAACGCTTGCTTTGTCGTTTTTGATCTTCAATGTAATCATCAAAAAGCTGTTTTACTGTGGCGTGTTCATATTTTATTCTCTCTGGGGATGATGATTCGGTAGCAGCTGCTACGGATTTTACTGCAGCATCTGCTAGTGATAAATTAGGGTAATCACCAAGCGATATAAATTTCTCTTTTCCATCTTTGAAGTAGCGGTAGACGAAAACTTTTCTTCCAGATGGATATGTTTTTACACCAAGGCGTCCAGTGCCTCTAGTCGCTGATGCTTGCCAAGTATAATACGCAGATTTCTTTGGTTTCAGTCCTCGTATTTTACTATCAGTCAGTAATACGCTAGCCATAACTAATTTCCATTTACGGGTTGTTTGCGGGTCAAGTAACGGGTCAAGTAACGAAGAAATGATATGAAACTAGCTGAAATCATGCAAGGTATATAAATCCTTGTAAATCAAAAAGATGAAATCTCATGAAATTATATAAAACTCAATGAAATCAGTATATAACGCCCTTCTAAGCCGTAGGTCACAGGTTCGAATCCTGTAGGGCGTACCATTTCAAATCAATAGCTTACACTTATTTTAAATTCTCTACTTTTCTTAAGTGGGACGTTTTTGTATATCATTAAAAATGTCATCAAAATTACGTGCATGTTCTGTTAAATGAGTGCATTTTATCAAGCTATAAACTATTATCTTGTTTCTATCAAATAAGCATTTCACTATTAAATTCTTTCATTTATATTTCTATAAATAATCCAAATTATTATTAATAGTAATTTATCCAATTACAGCCATATCAGAGCTAGAAAAATAGTGGTTTATTTAATTACATGGTTAAATAAAATATTAATTAATGAAAAAACACTATGGTATTTTTAGATTGGTATTTTATAGGTGTAAATAAGAGAGTGTAGATTAATAAATAATCACTGTTAATATTTTGTGGGTTTTATGTTGTAAATCAAGTAATTAATCAAACGATTGATTTTGTAATGACGTATTCTTATTTTAATCGGTGTATTAGTATAAAAAACAATCTTGTCCTTAAGGTTATAATTTTATTTACCTTATTAAAAAACAACAAATCTAATAAATTCAATATGTTGTATATATTTTCTTTCTGTGAAATTAAGTTAAATTTAAAACTATAATTTTTTATATTTTCTTATTTCAGATGACGCCTTTTTTTATTTCTCAATACAATGACATCACTTGAGTATAATGTTTTTTCTGTCCATGCATTAATCATTGGTGACATTATTTCAGTGGTAAGTAATAAACTTTGTGGTGATACACCAAGTATTAAGGAGATTGTAATCAGCTGATCTACGGTTATTTTTATATGCCCATTTTCTAAGCGAGAATAATGTTGCTGGCTGATACCAAGGCGTCGCCCCATTTCAATTCCAGTTAGTTTTAGTTGCTTTCTTTTCTGTTTTATTCGTTGGCCAACAATAGTGTTAAGTTCACTCATATCTATATCTCCTATTTTTTTAAATAATAACGTAAAAAAATCTCAAGATCGATATAAACGATCAAATGGCGATTATCAATAGGTGTTGGCTATTAAATGTTATTTATTAACAGTTTTAAGCAGTTTTACTTAAATCAAATAATTAGATAAATTACATTAATATTTAATAATTTTTTCGCTGTTTAATAATGTAACAAAAGTGTTAATTAAAAATGATTTAAGATTATTTGATATTATATAGGCAATAAAATATTTTATTGCATTTTGGGGTTTTAAATAAAACCAATTGAGATTATTAAGAGTATTTTTATAGTTGTTTTTTAATAATTATCTTTTCATTCTAAATAAAATATAAAGTTATAAAAATAAATAATATAATACTAAAATAGTCTAAATTTGATCATTGAAAATGGGGGGGTAATTAATCAATATAAATTATCTTATTTATATTTTGATGTGTTTTTTGAAAAAATAAAATTATTTTTTAGTTGTTTTTCTTAGCTTTTTATATTTTTTATTTAAAATAACTTTCTCTTTTTCTATAAAATTATAACTAAAAATTAACTAATTCACTGATATTTATTGATTATAAACTCGATATTTAATACTATAGTGTTACTCTAAATATGATAAAGATTAAAATAACATATAGAAATGTAAATTATTTTAAATTTAAAATATCGGAATAACCTTATTAACAAAATTAGTGAATATAAGTAATGTTACGATTATTCACTAGCTAATGGTTAAGTATTTTCAGTTTATGGTTTGATAATTTATAAACTATAATTCGGTAATTTATCGATGTAATCATCTAATGATATAATGAACGAAGGGGAATAAAGGGATGATTAATACCAGAGTTGGGAATAGAATAAAAATGATAAGAAAACAATTAAAGATAACAGAAAATGAAATGTCTGAGAGGTTGGGAATGACAATGCTACATTATTCTCAATTAGAAGATGGGCATATAAAAATAACCGTAGATCAGCTGGTTACTATTTCTTATATACTTGGTGTTACACCTCAAAGTCTTATTTTAGAAGCTAAGGAAACAGACTTTATGGTATTTGAGGATAAGAACTCGGTAAATCAACCGAGTGAAATAGTTATATTTAGAAAGAAAAAAGTAATTTAAAAAACATTAGTACATTACTTTTTGATATTGAGTTTTAATAAATATATTGATCATTTTTTAGTTGTATTAATTAAAATTCTATTTCTCAAAATCCAATAACTAATAGCACAAAAGCCATCTTATTATAGGATGACTTTTTTATATTTAATAGCAGGATGTTGTACCTGTTATATGATTTATGGCACCATTTTTAATCAATAGTTTCTGCATATCTTCAAGATTATTTTGACAAGCATAACTTAACGCGCTGTGGTTATAAGAAAATAATGACTTATCTTGAGTCGTCGTAATAAGATTAACATCAGCACCTTGAGAAATAAGGTATTTTACAGTATTAAGACGATTATTACTGGCGGCAATCATAATAAATGTTTCACCATCATTTTCTACTCTTTGATTATTGAGTTCAATATCACTTCTCATTAGGTCGTGGATCTTTTTTACCACATTGACATTATTTCCTAATACGGCTGATTTAAAAACATTATAAACATCGTCTTTATCCGTAGCCCAAAGGTTCGCACCTTGAGAGATGAGATAATCAACCATCTCTTCATCACCAATAAACGCAGCCCATCCCAGGGCTGTTTGCTCTAAGCTTCCTGTGTCTTTTGCTTCAATGTTTTGACCATTGGCCAGCATCTTTTTTACTTCATTTAAATCACCGTGTTTAACAGCATCAAACCATAGTGCATTTTTGCCTGTACTTGGTGAAGTATAGAATACCCGATGTGGTAAACGCGATTTATTAGCCAACTCAATCATATCAGAATAATTTGATTTAAAAGATTGATACTCGGGTGGATTATTTTCATTAATAATCAATGCTTGTGCGTTAAAAGAAATTAATGCCAATGAAATAACAAATTTTTTTATATTCATTTAAACACCTTAAAATATAAACGATTAACAAATCTAATTTTAATTAGTTTATTAAAATTTAATATTTATTAGTGTTGTTAATTGAAACAAAATGTAAGTAGGGTGTGTTTTATTAATACGTATTTGTAATAAGGATAAATCTTATTAACTAATTTGTTTGTTTCGCAATCAAATATACGTAATTTTACTTATTTTTTTGAATGTAATAATTTTTTTGCTTTTAACGTTTAATATTTACTTTTGATTTTTTATATATTCATTTTTGCTGTGTTTTATTTCTAATTAAATCTGTGAGGGTAACAAAAGTAGAACTACCATAAAGTAAAAATGTAATACAGCTACTAAATAAACTAATAATACCAATAAGTATTAAACTACTTATCAAGAACATATTGTTACTTATTTAGAACGTAATAATGAATATCGATTCAATAGTTGTTTAAAATGATTATCTATTTTTTGGTATTCATAGTCTGAAATTGAATTTTGTGTTGGTTGTTTCTCAAGTAAGCGTAATTCTTCTTCTAAAGGTTTGGCTTGATTGAAATGTTGGCGAGCTTTGAAAATAATAGATTTTAATTCAGAGCCTGTGATGTAATTTTTAGGATTACCATCAAAGCTATCTAATCTTTGGCTTAATCCATCAAGTTCAGTCATACCTTTAGACCATTGATTGAGTTGTTCATCCGTGGTGGCATTTATTTTTAGATTGTTTTTCCAAAACTGTGTAAATGCTAAAAGCTCTGGATTATCTTCATACTGCTCGTTTAAATAGTTGATGACTTCAAGCCCATAACTCTGTGCCCATGTGGGAGAAAGTAATGTGAGTTCATCTAAACGTTTTTTGATCACATCAATTTGTTCGGAATTGAGCGTCTTTGTTATATTTTTACCATTTACAGTTTGTTGTTCAATAAGAGAGCCTGCGTGGGCATTAATGGTTGGAATGTAGGGGAAAGCATCTGTTAGATTGTTATTTTTTAATTCAGATAACCAAAAATAAAATAGGATAAAAAATAATAAACTACTGGTTAGAGTGCCAATTAAAATACCTCGCCATAGCTCCTGCCGACATGTCTTTTTTATGGGGGTTTGTAATGAAATGGATGAGGATATATAGGTTTTGGGTGACGTATTACTTTCATTGGCATTAAGGGATGTAGATAAAGTCGTATCGATAATTTGAGGTGAGATCTCATCTTCTTTATTGGCAATAGTAGATAATTCGGGAGAATTAAAATTACTATCTAATGTGTCTGCATTTTCTAATTGTCTAGCTTGAGCAATAATTAAGTTCTCTAGATAATCAAATTGAACAAGATGTTTAATTTCTAATATTTGAAGATGATGATTGATACTTTTTAATAATTCTTCAATTTGATAAAGGATCGGCAGGTCAGAATAAACAAAAGTCGTTCCACGAATACCAGAGACTAACTGTTGACTTAAGGACGAAAGAATATTGATACGCGTATGTGTTTGTACTGGCCATAAGGTTTGCCAATGTTGGGTCAATATTTTATGAGTAAGATAAAGTCCTTCATTTAAACCATCAAGCCCAGCTTGATTCTGGCGACATACAACAAACCAAGATGCAGTTTGAAGATCGACACCATTTTGATTAAATAAAGAAATACACAATTCATGGACATATTGCCAATTAATATCTGGGCGAGCTGGATGAAAACGTTTATCAAGTTCTTCTTTAATAGCAATAAATTGATTAAATACACGAGGATCACCTCCAATTGAAAGTGAATCTAAGTAAGAATTCATATTTTCCTCAAGGTAACTGATGATCTTAATAAGATAAAAACAAATCTAAATAAAGAAAATTAAAAATAAGTAGCAAGAAATAACATTATGATAAATAAGATTGTTTTTTTAAATGATGAAGAAATATTCTTCCATCAGGTGAGAACTCAGTACCATAATGTATAAGCCCTCTTTCATGTAATTCAATATCTAAAGAATAACACAATTTTCCAAATTCATTTTCAGGTAATATACTTAGTGTGACTGATTTTATTCTTGGTTCATATTTTAGTAATGTTGTTGATAATATAGACATTACTTTATGTGAACTTCCTGGTAGTCCTTGAATTATTTTGCTCATATCAGGTAAACCATAATCAGGTAGATGTTTTAATGTTCCTGCTCGTGAATTTAATATTCGACGAATATTATCCATAATAGAAAGAATAACCTGATCTTCTTCTGATATAGCGTCAACAGGTAATCCCCCAGAAAAATAACCCGTTAGCATTTCATAGAGTGAAGGTTGTGACATCGTTATTTTTTATCCAAAGGTTGTAATATTAGTGTGTTTTCAGAAAGCACAATTTTACGTGCTTTATCAGGATCGAGTTCGTTTTTCGGAATAACAATTCGCCAGTTGTTTTTGGCTTCATCAGGTGTATGAAACATTGTAGCAATAGCGACAAATTCAGTTTCTTTTTCCATTGGCATATCGAGAGAAATAGATTCACCAGGGCGAATACGTAAATCTTTTTGTGCTAATAAAGAGGATTTTAAAACCTCATTATTTTGATTAAACAGTGAAAGATAATCGCTATTATTAAAAGTATCTGCTGATTTTAGTTGAAATATTCGCACAATGACGGAAAGTGATGAACCATTATCATCAGTATTAAGTGCCTCTCTTGCGGTAAAGTCTAAATGCAATATTTTGACTTGTTTATAAAAAATAGATTTTGTTAAAGAGACCGTACCATCACTGATGGTTTGAGTTAAACCACAACCTGCAATTGTAAACATTACAATAAATAGCAGTGCTAATCGGCGGGCAGAAGAAAGGAATGTTTGCGATTTAAAATTGATAATTGCCATATTCATCACTTTTATAATGTTGAGTGCGGGGTGTTAGATATTGATAAAAACCAAGTCCAATGGTGATAAAAGATGCTGGGCGTGCTTTTTCAATCTGGCTGTGAGGCCGCATAACGGCGGTTCTACCTAATTGTACCCCTTGATTTTTAGAGGCACTTAATGTTGCATCAGGTAATAAATGTCTAGGTAATGTTAAACGTAGTCGTGCATTAACTCTTGATCCCAAATAAACACGAAGTAATGCCATAAAATCCTGATAAATGCTGCCATCAGGTAACCAACCTTTTGCTTCTTCCTTGTTTTCGGTGTGTAGTTTTATTAATACTTGGCTATTTACATCAATAGCATAACGACCTAAAACGGGTTTATTTTCTAATGTTGTAGGTTGTGAGCACGACATAATTGTAGGAGTGTCGAGTGCAATTCTTCGGGGATCATGAGGTACAATACTGACTTTTGTTGATGGTGCTAATAATTTTACTAATGCACTAATACCTTCGGCTGTACGTGTTGGTAAACGTAAGATCCCTAATAGTGCTAAAAAGCGAGATAAAGGTGATTGCACATGATTAGCACAACCAGGAATACCTAAACCAATTAAGCCATAAAGATATTGCGATGTTTTATCTGATCCTCCTTCTCCAAAAGTCGCAGGATAAGAATATTTGCGCCAAATACGATAAAATTGGGTAGTAAGACGGTGGTTAAAAATATCTAAAAAGTCAGTGAGTGAATCTGTACCATCACGGTATTGTGCAATATCGTCAAGGTAAGATGTTGGTAGTGGTGATGTAATACCATAAAGTCCCAAAAAAGTAGTATGTAAGCTTGGTATTGTGCTTTTTCGATATTTGTCTAGGGGATCAGTTCCTTTGATCTCTGTGGCAGGAAACCCCATACCACGATGTGGGCGAAAACGAATAGGATCAGTTTTCGGATCATGAGAACTTCCTAATTCAGGTAATTGGGGGTTGGATTTTTCAAGTAATTGGCAAAAGCGATAGAAATTTACATAAGGTAATTTATCGCCTAAAGCCTGAATCAGCGAGGTAGCTGTGGGTTGTGGCTTTCTTTCCATTGAATTCGTTTTCCTGTTGGCAAAATAATCAGTGTTAATTGATTAAAAAGATGAACATCAGCATAAAGCGCAAAAAAACGATTAAGCATTTCTCCAAATAAATGAATATCACCTTCACCATTAAAACCATTGCTATCAATCGTGACTTCGATATCAATACCTCGCTGTAAAAAACCTTTCTCAAAGCGTTCAATTAAATGATGTTCGACATGAATAATGGCGTCGAGTTTTCTGTGGTTCATATCATCATCTCGCCAATCATAAAGTGCGAGAGTGCCTCGTAGCACTTCAGCATTATCCATCATGTTAAGAAAGCTAGAACCTAAATGGCTTAGCACTCGCCAGTGGAAGCGATCTTCTGAAGGTGGATAAAGAGGAAGTGTTGGCTTGCACAAATTACATACTGTTAATGGGATCTGTAAGGTTTGTTCTGTTCTATCAAGTAAGGTACTTTGCAGTGCTTTGCGAGGTAATTGCCCATTCGTGCCAGTAAGTTGTAATGACAGGGTTTCTGTTTGAGTTGCTAAATCAATCTCTTGTTGTTCCCCTCCTAGTATAAGCCAAGTATCATGAAGGCCCGTAACACCACGCTTCACTCGGGTGTGATAATAACGTTCAGGTGCATTATGCCGTAACATGCCACCACGATGACGAAAGCTGGTAAAGGGTACATAAACTGCTTCATTTGTACGTTGAGAACCATATACGCTATCAACACTATAGATTTCAGTATGCCCATCTTGAACACGACGAGGTCGTAATAAATATTCACTTTCCAATCTATTAACAGTCAGTGGATCGGCTTCTATATTAAAAAGGTTGATAACGGGGACACAATGTAAACGTATATTTTCCTCATTTAATGTAAGAGCGTTATCCCACAATGTATTGAGAACAATATCTAATTCAAATTCAGATGTTTCTTCAGGAAAATGGATATCATCTAATCCATTAAGTGAAACAAACATAAACTTTTCACGGAAAGAAAAATATTCGAGTAATAATTGATAACCACTAAATGTGGTGTCTCCTTTAGGCCAAAGAGTGTCTGTATTCTTAAATCCTCCTGGTGAAAAATAGAGAGGGATTGCTATTCTATCTTTTGACTGAGGAAGCTTTAGATAAGTTTTGGCAACTTGTTTAGTTAATGCTAAATGCAGTGCATTAGTTGTTGGAATATCGCCAGATAAATAAAACGAGAGAGCATGAAGGCTTACTTCAGACCAATTAATTATTTCACTGCATTTAAATTTTAACCGAATAGCTGAACGCCCATCTGGCTCGGTCGTTAAATTTACAGCAGCAATTTTTATTGGATTAAGCGTTAAATCTTGTGTTGTTCGATAGTGACAAATCGTTTTTTTAGGACCAATAGGGCGGGAAAGAACCTCAAATTGAGCAGATATTTTATCCGTCATTTTCATTTTTTGAATGTCAGGGGCTAATTCAACAATGGATAATGATGGAATCGTTTGTAAATAGTGAGGCCATAATAAACTGACAAGACCTTCTGTTAACTCAGGTAAATCATCATCAATTTTTTGTCTTAATTGCCCCATAGAGAAAGCAAAACCTTCAAATAAACGCTCAACAAAAGGATCGGGTGTGCCGGCTTTATCTAAGTCGAGCATTGCCGCTCTATCGGGATGTGCTTGCGCAAACTCTTTTGCGGCTTCTCTAAGATAGCGCATTTCTGCATCAAAATAGCGAAGGGTTAAATCATCCATTAATTTGATACCTTGATTTTTCGAGTAAAAGATTAGGAATATAAAATTGCAGAGCGAACGGGATCGATTGCAGTTAATTCACTGAGTAACAGTTCCATCTGTTGTTCTATACGGGGCTTATCTGAGGTGTTACGTTGAATTTTGGCTCGGAAAAGATGAAGCTGTCGTGCTTTCACTTCAAAAATATAGTTGGGCTCCCATTGTGTTAACGACATAGAAAGTGCTTTTTTATCGAGTTCACGTAATAAATTTAATGCCAGATCGTGGCGAGCAAATTGTTCTGCTATTCGTGCCATTATGAGGTTTAATAACCATTTTTGTCTTGAAGTGCTGATATCAGGGCGATGTTGTAGCCATTTTAATGCAACGTCTATACCTTCATTATCAGCTTGTGTGATAGCTTCGGTTTCTAATGCCAGTATTGATTGATCTTCAGATTGATTAGAAACATTATTTGATAATCCTTGCATGACATCAAAATTTTCTTCCATAACCTGTTGTTTTATCCAACTTAATGTGACTTCATCGGCAAATGGTGTGCCATCTTCCCATGAGAGTTTCTCTAAATCAGGAAGACGAGTAAGGAATTGTTTTAAATCGTTTTTTATAATATCAGACCATGCATTCCAAGGTGCAGGGGATTTACTAAGTGCTTGATAGAGATACCACTGCACATCTAACCAAAAATGGTTAACACCTTCTGCAAAAAGCTTATCCGCTTGCTCCGCCAGTTCCCCCCAACTTTGTTGTAAATAGAGGCGTTTAAGTTGTGCTCTTGCATCTGTTCTTGGTGGTGAAAGACGAGTACGACCTTGCTGATCTTGTGGCGGAAGTTGATGAATTGTATCCCATCTCACCACTTTCATTAATCTATGTCCTGCTAACCAACCATTAGATTGATTACGTAGATAATTAGCGAGCATTTTTGATTGATCTAATAATTCACGACCCGACTGTATGGTCTCTATTGGTGTGCTCTGTGAAATTGAAGGAGAGGTAGGACTGTTGTAAGTTGGGTCAGTCCGGCTAATGTTTTGTGGGACTAATGAATTTGTCCCGCCTGATTGAGCTAGGCGTTTTTCGAGTGCTTGAAATAATCCTGAAAATTGTGGTTTTTCATTTTCATTCCATGTTTCAATCTCTGTTTCAATGGTGGTTAATAAGGCGATAATACGAGAAAATTCATTATGATCGACCTCGGGATAAAGCGATAAACTATCTAAAACACGTTGCCCAGATAACCACTCTAAAGCAAATTTTCGACTAGTGGCTCGGCTCGGTAATAATGTGTCGTGATAGCGAATAAGCAATCCAGCCAAAAGCCCCAAAGAATCGGCAAGTCCATGTTCACCTTCTTTGTGCAAGCGTGCCCAAATATAATAAGTTACAACGCGCACATCTTTGCAGGAATTGAGCAGTAAATTTTCAGCAAGTAAGCAAATAAGCTCCGTATCGGCACCAGAGAGTTTATTAACTTCTTCTTTCATGCGCTCAAAGTCATCTTCATAGCTGGGATCATCACCCACAGGTTGATTAGGCGTAATGGGTAATAGCCAACGATCCCATAAATTGATTTGTTGTTGAGCAAGTTGTTGCACTTTGTTTGTATCATCAGCAAAGCATGATGAGATTAAGGTATCCAATAAGGACATAGTGAGCGTATTTCCTTTTGAGATATTAGGGAATGTGATTTTTATTTAATCCAAAAAAATCTTTTCCGGTAACACAAAATTACGGAGTTGTAAGAGTGCAATTGGACCATCACCCATTTCTGTTCTTAAGGTGTAATTAAGAGATTGTCCATTTAAGGTTTTCCAACTGACTGAATAACTGCTGGTGCTACCGGCATAAGGGGTGATATTGGCATCTTCCAATAAACGAATAATGCCCCAGACGCCACGATAATCGCCATAAATACGTGTGCCTGTATTGGTTGTGATCCAACTCAGTGATGCACCAGAGGCAACGGTATCCGCTGGCCAGACAAAGCGTTGCCATTGGGGTTGTTGGTTATCATAGATAAGAGACTGTTTATCTATCATAAGATGGGTTTGCATAATGTTTGGAGAGGTACCCGGACGTAATTCAAAATAAAGGCGTGCTTCACCATTCGCAAAAACCACATCCCCTAAGTAGCTTAATTTATCTAAGGCTTTTAAGAACTCGGGATTAAAGGTTAAGCCTTGAGCATTGGTGGTATCGGGTACCCAATGTGTCCCCTCTTTATGTAAAACACCATTAAGGTGAGTTTCAAGAAAACGTTGAATACGTCCATTATCAGGGCGTAAATATTGCGCCATAAGAGGCAGTGAGATCTCACTTTGCGTATTTTTGAGTGGATAACGTCCACCAAAGGCGCTATTCCAATCATTCACAACCGCATTTCGCCATTGGGTGTTGATACCTTGCGAAGTCGGCGCTAATAGCTGTTGCCATGCTTGAGATAGGGGTTGTACCAGTAGTGTTTGCCCAAATCCATTCCACTCTTGGCCAAAGCTTGCGGCGATTAAGCTTCCGTAGTCTTGCGTTTCTGATAAATCGACCGTTTTTCCTTCAAAAACACTTCTTGCTAAGGCTTGAGACATCGCTTGGGGATCGGGGGCATTAACCACTTGTTGCAGTTTTAAACGCACTCGCGTTACCCGTGTGAGATAGGCTTGTAAGCTTAATGTATCACTATTTTGTACAGCAGATTGCGGATCAGTAAAAGCCAGTATTGGTGCAAAAACAGGCTCTAAGGGACCTGTGAACTCGGCTTTTTGGCTAATTACCGGTTGTTGCTCTTTGTTTAATAAGTCTTTGGCGGAATTTACAAAAGAGTCAGCGAGCTTTTCTTGCTGACGACCCGTTTTGCCTTGGTAAGAAAGCGTATTCATCAACGCAATAATGGGGGACTGTCTGATATCGCTCATGAGTGTGAGTTGATCAATCGTATCGGATAAACTCTGTGTTTCTCGCCACTGTAAGCCATTAAGAAAGCTTAACCAACTGCCCGAAAAATCATTAAAATAGCGCTCGGTGAGATTTTGTTGCAGTTTTTCAGGTGAGATATCAATATCGGTCTCTTTTTGTGTGTCACTTAATACCCAATCTATTTCTTCTCGTCTTTCATGAACCGCTTTTTTAATTGCGGGTTCAATCGATTCTTCCCACGCTTTGCGCGTAAAAATACCGGGTATGGTTTCAGAGGTGCTGAGTAAGAAACTGACATCGGTATCCCCTGTCATATCCTCTAATGTCATCTCTGCAAAGTTATGCTGTGCCTGTTGTAAGATTTTTTGATAAAGCGCAGACTCGCCATTACGTTGACCAATTTGGCGAATAAGGATAGTGCGACTTCCAGCGACTAAATTGCGATTAGGTTTGATAGTCCATTCATTATGATACGGTAATTGAGCGGCATAGAAGGTTAATAGCTCCGTGCCTAATGTTTGCCATTCACCTTCTTTTAGATCTTCATTTTGATGCCAAATATTGAGTACGCTTTCAGTAAAAAAAGCCGGTTTGATACGAGACGGTTCACTCATCATCAAATAGGCTTTTAATGTTTGATAAGCAGATTGAGCCCCTTCTGTGCGTTCAGCACTTTCGGGGGGAAGCTGCACAAAGCTTTGAAGATAAGTTTCAAGATGATGCTGAGTTGAATCCCGTAATAACGGTAACATAGATTGACTATAAACCGGCCAGAGATGACTAAGCAATGAGCTATTACTACTTAAGCCAAAGCGTAACCAAAATGGCACTGCATTCTGTTCTCGATAACTCAATAACCCCAAGGTTTGTTGCAAACCATATTGGGCTTGTAAACGCGCAAGTTCAGATTGGTGATTGTCCGTTGCTAATTGCGCTTGTTGTTGGCTTTGGGTAATTAATTGGCGATTCATCAAGTAAGAGACCACCATACCAATGCCCCACAACGTCATGGCCGTTGCGGCAGTATATTGTAAAATGCGTTTTGAATTTAAACCTAAAGGTGAAGCTTTTAATTGTGGTGGAAGCTGTTTATTTGCAGAGAGTAGCGCTTTCCAGTGTGTATTATCTGTCCATTGGTTATTTAACGATATCGTGGAAGATGAAGATAAATTCTCACGAACAGGTGTACTAAAGAGCATGCCTGCAAAGGGTAATGAGCGATAACCCGATAAAAGTGGCGCCAAGTTATTGGCGAGTTTTTCACATCCTTCATGTTGTAGAAAACGGGCTAAAGCCAGTAAATAGGTATGTGTTTGATTGTGTAAGACAGCGTGTGTACCTTGTTCTACTAATGCAGGTAAAAGTGTTTTTAAGTTATTAGAAAGTGTTTCAGAAGTGGCTTTTAAGGGGGCTGAATACAGCACTGTAGGTGTTTCATCTGCGGTTATTTCACCGCTATTACTGACGTTCCATAGCCAAATAGGTGCCTGCCAGCGTAATTGACGAAAGAGCTGGTGGAAATAACGGCTTGCGGTGTCTGTATTGGCGGGGTTTAAGTGATTAAATAAAGAATGACCCAATGGTTGTTGCGATAAGCTGTTTTCAGAGACCCAAATAACCGCATCAAGCGGACGACGTCGGCGCAGTTGTTTTAAATCTTGAATTAAATTTTCATCAATAGGTTGATGGATATCGCCACCATAAATAAGCAATGTGCCGTTATTTTCTTGCCAGATATCCGTTGTTAGGTTGGGAGTGAGTTTTTCTATAGAAAGGGGGGAGCCGATAAGGAGTTGGATTGATAGTTTTGACTTGTAAGTAAATGAGTAGTTTTCTTTTATATATTTATTCCAATCATTTACTCTGTCATTTTTTTTGTTTATCTTATCTTTTTTATCATTAGCTTCAATATCCATAATTATATTAGGTTTAAGGTAGCGAGAAAGGAAAAAAAGCACTATTAAGGAGAAAATAACTGAACCAATCATTAAGTACGATTGAGTTACTGTGATAGATGTTTTATTAAAAATAATAAATAAGAACAAAATTGTAGCTAATGAAATTATTGAAATAATGACAAAGAGTGAAAGATAGCGTGTTATTTTTGATTTCATCATAAATTCCATTTTTTGTTAAGCGTGTTTAAAAAATGAATTTTCCAGTAAAAATTAATATAAATTTTTTTAATTACACTAATTATTATGATAGTAAAAAGAAAGGAGGTTGATGTGATTATTATTCTTTCACTGTTAAATTCGACGTGGTCAATTATATTCTTAAAAATGACTGAAATAAGAGCAAAAAAACCAACCAGAAGAGTACCTAGTGGAAATAATGGTTTTGATATGTTCCAGTAATGATTGTCAATGTGTGATTTTTGAACTCCTATTGTTTGGCAATAATAGTTTTTATCCGATTTATAAAATAAAAGCTGACTAGTTTCTTTAAATCTTGATAAGTAAATTAGAGCCAATAAATGAAATATAGATAATTCTTTATAATTATCTATATATTCATTAAAAAAGTAACCTTGGGGATAGCTTTCTAAGGATAACTGATAGCTTTTTTCGTTTCTTAACTTTATCAAGATATTGCTTGATTTTATTTCTTCAATATCAATGAAATTAACCTGTTTTATATCCTTATTACTTTGTTGTTGAATTAATGTCATTGTTTTGATGCTTTCATCTATATTATCCATATTAAATGGCATTGGTTGAAATAATTTTAAAAATCTCTTTTCTTGGTTATGAGATAGTATAATTAAACTTGCAAATTCATTTTCTTCATTAGTAGACAATGAATAGTTATTAATTGAGAAAATAAATGTAGTTGCTTTCTTTTTTCTAATTAAATTTAATTGTTTGCTATAGTTTGGTTTTTTTTGAAAGATGAACTCACAATTATTTAAGTAGTCATCAAAAAATGATTTTAATTTATTTTTTATAAAATAACTCTGTTCAAATAAACTATTTATTATAATTAAATAGTTTTCATTTTTACTGATTTTTATATCCTTGATACTATTTATTAAAAGTTTCACTATATAGAAAACTCTTTCTTCACCAACCACTCCTTCTTTTTCTAAATCTATTAATCTGTTTTTTAGCTCTGTTTTTTCAAATGATTTTTCGTTATTGAAGTTAGAAATAATTGATGGATTATTAGATATTATATTTGAATAAATTAAATATAAATTATCTTGTTTTGATTTAATCCATTTGGTTAATAAATCCGCTTGCCAAAAACACCAGTAAATATATAGTGTTTTCTTTATCTCCCAAAATAAGGTATAAGCAGATATTAAAAAGAATGAAAAAAGGAAAATAATTGAAGATAATATAAAACCATCATTACTCATTATATAATTTTTAAAGTCAATCTTTAATGTGAATTTTAAAATTAAAAAGTAAACTGAATTTATAAATATTATAAAGGTACTTAAAGTTAATAATGGAAATGGTTTGTTTTTCCAAGGTGGAGGATTGTATGGAGGTATCCAATATTTCATTTATATCTCCATATCATTACAACTTGAGTAAACAATAGCACCACATTGTGTTTTACAACCATCAAATACAATCCCTTTACCATTTTCATTATAATGTGAACTACTTTCAATAATTTGATTATTCCCGTGTAGAGGACATGAAACAGTATCATAAAGAAGAGTGGCATTTTTCCCATCAACAATAAGAGTAGCACTTGATGATATAACTTTACCTCCATGTGATGTAGGATCACCTAATCGAATAATATTTTTCATTTTATTCTCTCCAAGTTGATTATTTAATTTTTGATAAATCAGGGTTAGATATTTCTTTTGGCATTTCAGGTAGATCTAATTTACCTTCCTCCATATAGATATCTAAGCCACTTTGCCAATCTGCAAATTTTCTTAATTCATTCATTTTTTCGGGGCATTTGCCGATTTCACAATAACCAATGGGTAAGTCATAAGCGACAACGCGTTTTAAAAAGTTTTCATTTTTAGGCAAAGAGCTATGGTCAGTACCACGTTGTATATAAGTACGAAATCTCTCTCTGCTTTCTTCTAGTGTTTCGAATCGATGTGTTTCATTTTTTTCATTAGGGGTAAGGTTAGTATCACTTCTACGGGCTTTTTTTTCTTCTTCGGTAAAAGGAATTTGGATACGATCATAATCATAAAAATCAATTAAATAATAATAATCAGAATCAATGGGTTTATTTTCAATAGGGTCAACTTGACCAAATCCATAGCCATAAAGTCCTTTATTTTGTCTTGCTGCATCAAAATCCGTAATACCATTTGTATAAGTTTCATCAAATTCTAGCATTTCATTGCTTTGGATGGGATTTGGTACTTCGGGACCATTAATATAAATTTTGGTATTTTTGTCTGGTTTAGGCCATGTCATATAATGTGTGGATTTAGTATTATTTTCCCAAAAAGAGGTTCCATCACAATATTGGCTTTTGTCATTACAAAAAATAGTACTTTTATTGGCATCAGTTGGTGAATCTGGAGGTGCTCCACAAGGTATATTTCTACCTAATATACGGACATATAATGTACATTCTTCTTGATTAGTGCCATTTTGAAAAGGTCCACCATTCCAATAAAAAATACCATGTTGTTTACTCAGTTTTTGTGAAATAAATAGCTTTTTTTCTTTATCACTACTTAAGTATAAATAAGGATCATAATGATCGTCTTTAGTTTCAGTGAAGGAGGAATATTCATCATATTTTTCCGCAATAATCTCTTTCTCGAGTCGAAGATAACTATCTCCTTTTTTATTTTTTAATGGTATATCGTATTTTTTTATTTCATCTTTATTAGAACGGTATCCCCAATAAAAGCGAATAATTGGAGAGTTATGTGATTTTTTATTTTATGTGAGTTATGTTCAATTTTATAACGACTATTCTCAATATCTTTTTCATCAGGATAAAATCTATTTATATAATATTCATTAGGTGTTAATTTAAATTTTTCAGGGAGATTTAATCGTTTATTTAATCCTTCACATAAATGTTTTTCAGCATCTTCATACCATTCCCCTTCTGAATTAACTCCATGAACAAAAATAATAATGCCAGGTAAATGAGGTTTAACATGAATTTCTCCACCGATATCAGACGCATGAGTACTTGATTTCCATTCTTGGGTACTATCAAGGCATTCTTTAGGTTTTAATAACCTAGAAGTTTTGGTATTTTCTTGATTCATCATTTTTATCTTTTAAATAGAATAGATAAGCGGGAGTATTAAAGTAAATCTATTTTACTAACCGATAATCCACACCATAATCCCCCAGCTTTGACATGGGGGAAATAGAGGGATCACTGCAATCAAATTGAGTTTGCCCTGATGGGGTTTTTATTTCATAGGAAGGGGCTTCTAACGCATGAGGCTTTGATATTCTATTTTTTATATCCTCATTTGTATCATAAGAGTATTTCTCCCAATATAAGTCGCTTAGTGGTTCTTTTTTAGGAGGGGGAGTATAGCTTTTTCCGATATAATAGTGATTATCTGTTACCACAAGGGTGAAATATTCAGTCTCTTTCACTGGGTTGAGTGTTTTATTACCCAAAGGCATAACTACTGGCATGAACTTCCCCTTAAAGTACTGTAGAATCGAGCTCTGGCAGCCATCACGCCGACCTGCACAGCCATGCCAATTACTGGATGTAGCAGGAAACGCAACATAGTCATCCTGTGTAGCAGCCCAAATTAAACGGCCACGAAAGTTACATGCCGAACCGTTATACACTTTAAAGTGGGCTTGCGTTTGCGTGTTGTTATAAAAAGTATAGCCTTCTCGTTTTTCATTAAATTCTTCAAGGGTAAAAAAACGATGGTCGTCAATACGGTAAATGACCACGGGCGGTTTAAAGGTTTTCCGCAATTCGGCTAATTGACGTTGTTGTTCAATTTTATCTTGCTCTGCTTTAATGGCGGCTTTTTCTTTTAATGATAAACAGCCGGTTAATAGTGTGGCACTCAAAATAAACAGTAAGGGAAATTTAAGTCGATGTAAT
>NZ_PENZ01000047.1 GCF_003144395.1 Proteus faecis
AGGATCAGTAATTTCCGCAGTAACTGAATAGTTACCGTCTGCTGTCACTTTATCCGCTGGAATAGTCACATCCGCTTTACCTGCAGCCACTTCATCCGCTGTCAGTGTGTGTTCAACAGTATCAGTGCTACCATCAGGTTTGGTGATTGTTAGAGTGAGTTTATCCCCTTCAGCGCTACCACCCGGTACAGTCACTTCGGTTTGCACGCCGTCTTTTAACTCATCAGCATTCACACCATCTGCCGCTTCTGGAATAGTCACTACCGGTGTTGTATCTACCACACCGTCACCGTCGGTATCCCCCGGAATTTGTTCATCAACAGCAAATTCCACTTTATTCCCTTGTTTTGGAGGATTACTTCCTTGAGTTATACTAACATCAACACTGTTTTGGCCGTTTTGTACTGCGTCTTTCGGAATATCTATTGACACTTTGCCTGCCACGACTTCATCTTTCGTAACAGTATGTGTAATAGTTTCAGTGGTGTTATCTGGACGAGTGATGGTTAGCGTAATTTCTGCGCCTTCCACGGTACCTTCTGGCAAGGTGACTTCTGCTTGTAAACCGTCTTTCAGTTCATCCGCATTTGCATAGCCATCCTCTACTTCTGGAATACTTAAAACTGGTACATCTGTTACAGGATCTGGTTTTGCTGTTACAGTAACGTCATCACTTTTATTACCGCTCGGATCTTTTGCACTTGCGGTAACGTCGCTATTATCTTTTATCTTGTCATTAGGAATAGTGACATGATCGTTATCTGTATCAGGAATTAAGTCCGGATTGCTCGATGTCCAGCCATTATCATCTTTCTCTAATGTGACAGTATTTGAGTTACCATCTTCATCTTCAAAAGTAACATCTACAGAATCACCTTTGTTTGCATCTTTTGGTAAATCGATAGAAACAGAACCATCATCTTCAGCAGTTAATCCCGGTTTACTTGGTGCAGTGACATCTGCATCATTACCTTTATTGTCACCACCATGATTTTTATTAGCTAAAAAGATCGCTAATGCACTACCGATAGAACCCGCAACCCATAAAAATAGGCCAATTCCATCATCATTATCAGAAAGAGTACCTGTTTCACCAGCAACTAAATGCTCTAAAACAGGACCATCTTGAGTAATAGTGGCTTCCCCCATTACCCCATTTTGATCTAAGACATTTAAAGTTGCATAACACTGTTGCTCTCCTGGTTTGCATTCTTCCCAGAAATCTTTAATTACAACTTCAAGATCTTGTTCTTTACTAGATAAAATAAGATCATCCGATTTACGAAGTGCTTTAATATCTAGTGGTGAAAGATTTGTTTCAGAATCAAATAATTGATAAACCTCATTTGGCTTTGCCGTTATTACATGCTTTGCATGCGGATTTAACTGCACTTGTATATCTGAATTTTTTTCAGAAAAGATAAATTTCATAATAATTACCTAGCATTAGAATAGAACCTCTAAACAGAAGATACTTGCTGTTTATTTAAAAATTTCTTTATTAAGAATTAGTTACAAAACGATATTCTTTCCTTTTTCATTCTCCTTACATTTACATTTTTTTATCTTTATGAATATATTCACAATTACAATCAATAATTATTCTCTTTTTACTGTCTAATATTTTTATAAAATGAAGGATGGAAATATTTAAAATAAAGCAAACTTCTACTAGTGTAGAAACACTCCATTTAACATCACCTCGTTCTAGGCGAGAATAATGTTGTTGACTTATATTCATTTTCTTTGACATATTAATCCCTGTCAGTTTTTTAGCCTTCCTTATAGCTTTAACCTCGTTTCCTATTACATAATTAATATTCCAGCCATACATCTTAATTACCTAATTCAGGGATAAAGATAGAAATACTACAAATACAATTTCACTTAAGTTCAGTGTATCACCTAGCCTCACGCCCCAAATCAAACAAACAAATAAATAAATGCCACAAAATAACAAACAAGATATCTATCAACAAAATAGCTCACAGAAAAAAAGATAAATTGCCACAACTTTTAATTAAATCGCCAAAAATGTTAAAACAGATCCTTATAATCAAAGTTATACTCACATTCATGTAAGTAACCTTGAAAAAATTAGTCTTTAACCACGCTGCTTTACACAAAAAATAACACTAAAAGATAAATAAATATCACTATTTGCTACCCTGCGATAAATGTAATTTCATTTATAAAAATAAAACCATAGACTGATCATTAATATTTATCATTACTATTTAACTAATTTAATTTGGATTAAAGTGAGTCTATTTACATGAAAGATTACTATTTTCATTTAAAAAACTTAACCCTATCTAATTACATTATGCTACTAACAAAAGACAGCGAAATACGAATAGAAACAAATAATTTTAAAAAATCAATAAATAAAAACAGTATTGCTCTAATATCAAAAGATATAAAGTTCGATGTATATTTTTCTAATATAAATAAACCAACATTACTTTATTTATCTTGTGATGTTCTTAGAGATGCGTTAAAAATAAATCTTGCCTCTAACCATCTTAGATTAAAAGAGAATGCGCAGAATATTGAAAATAATATTTTAATAAAAAAGGCTCAACCAGAAGATATTCTATTATTTAATAAATTAAAAAGTAAATTTAACAATGAAATTGTCACGTCTGATAAAATAGAACATGAATATATATTAAAAATAGCATGCTTATTGAGTGGATTAGAAATAAATATGATGGGTTTTATCTATGAGATGTATAACTCATCATATACAAATAAAATCATCAATATCATTAGTGAAGATTTAAGTTATGAGTGGACAATAAAAGATATTAGTAAAAGGCTATATATTGGAACATCATCTTTAAGAAAAAAACTCGAGGCTGAAAAAACAAGCTTTACTAAAATATTAACAAAAACAAGAATGGAACATGCTATAAGTTTATTAACAACAACAAATTTAAATATCAATACTATATCAAATAAATTAGGGTATAAAACAACTTCATATTTTATAAAAAAATTCAAAGAATATTACAATACAACACCTAAAAAATTACTAAAAAATCATACTACAGGAACGAAATAATCTAATGAACATATATTACTTTTATCTTTCATATCGTTGATATTAAAAACTTCAATATCATAGCTATCTCTTTTTTTAGCCTTTAACTTTGGTAGCTCTCTAAAATAAATAACATTAGATAATATGAGATATTCATCCCATGTACCATAAAATGAAAATTTATAATACCTATCACCATTTGTAGAAACAAAGGTTTCATGTTTATTAGTAAATTCAAAAAAATTATATACAGCTAAAATGTTCTTAGTGGAGGTGGTTCTTTCACATCTATAATATACGTTTAAATAAATTTCAGAACTATTTTTTATTAAGTTTTTTAATTTATCTATTTTATTTTTATTCTTAAAACCTAATCCCGTTCGAGCAACTTTTGCCTTAAGCTCAAAAGGAATATCAACATAAAAAACACTTTCCTCATTTTCAGAAGGTAACAGACAAACAAAGCTCTCACTATTCATTAAGTTAGGGAAAGTTAAATATTTGTGTTGCGGTATATAATCAGTAAAATCCCAGTATGCACAGCTCCGGTAAGCACTTGGTGTTATTTTAAAGTATCTTTTAAAAGCTCTTGAAAAATTCTGTTGAGAATTAAATTGATAAGTGATTGATATCTCTAACACAGAGAGATTTGTTAATCGTAATAAAGTTGCAGACAACGATAACCGTCTCGCGAGGATATACTTAGCAATCGTATTGCCAGTACAACTATAAAATAAATCTTGAAAATGCCTTTTACTGTATCCTGATTTTTTTATAACATCATCTTGAGATAAAGGGCTATTTAAGTTTTCTTCTATCCAATCTAGGATAGTCTGCAAAATATTTTCTTTCAAAATTTAGCCTTATACTAGCTATAAGATAGTAATATTCATTACATTAGCACAATAATTATTTTTATCATGCAAAATAAATAAAACAAATTACTTATTGAAGTATCCTTCACATATATTCCGTCATTGTGATAAAAAAGTCATTAAAATTTCAAGATTTTCCTAAAAAATCCGTTCTAGTGATACCTAACAGGAGCAGATAGCCAAGAGCTGATTGATAAACGCAACTTAGGGGTAACAACGTGATGCTGTATGTGGATAATACTCTACGCTAAAGGTAGAAAATAGCTCTCTTCAGCCCACTATTTTAGTGGGCTGTGTTTATCTAGACTATTTTATAAATTAAGTAATTTAATAAACTAATATAGTTAATAAAAATTAAAATTTAAAAAACTCGTCACTATTAACATTTAATTATGATAAAAAAACAAATCTGTATATAATATACCACTGCATTAATATCAAAAACCAATAATTATATAATTAAACCTAATTACTCATTATATTTTAACCATAAAATATAAAATATTTTAACAATCAATTATATTCAGTACATAAAATCCATATTAACTCATACTCTGAAAAGAATGAAATAAATGAGATATTAATAAGAATCACTCTTAATCTATTTATGCGATCTCTCTCTAAAGATAGGAAATTAACTTAGGATTAATAGTGTAGAAATGATAGCATAAAAAATGCTATAAATTAACTTTATAATTTACATGACTTTAGTTTAAATTAATTAAAAAATTTTAAATACATTGTATTCAATTTATTAACAAGCAAGATAATACATATCTTCATTAATAATTATTTAAACGTACTACTCTAATGTTTAGATTAAAGTTATCGAAAAAATTATTCTATTTCTGTCTGGGTTAAGTCATTTTTATACTCGACAAGTAGCTACACAACAAAATACTTTCAATAAAAGTGGGCGTACTATGAAAAGCATGTTTACGACTCGGGAGCTCCCTGACGTAGATCGGTTTTCCGTATTCAGGGATACAATAAAAGACCGCTTTTTATCGTCTTATGAATGCAATGAAGTCGAATTACCTCCTCATTCTCGATTTTATGCCAATATTGTCGAGCAGAAGGTGAAGAATATTCGCTTTATTCAGTTAGAGTCTAATGGTCACTGGGCAAGTAGCACCCCTTTAAGTAATAAACTCAGTCTCGAGGAGCATTTCCAAATAGAGCTACAACGCTCTGGTACAAGCCATCTTACTCAAGATGGAAGGACGGCATTTCTACGACAAGGTGACTTTTGTATTTTTGATATGGCAAGACCCGTATCATGGTCTTTTGATAACGATTACTCATTATTTAAAATTTTGATCCCAAGAGAAAAACTGGCTCCACGTTTAGGAAATACCCAAAATCTTACCGCAAGAGCAATACGAGGAAATAGTATCACTGGCTCATTAGTGTATAGCTTTGTGATGCGTTATATTCCCTTCTTAGATTCAATGCCACAACAACATGCACAACAACTTGCCGATATTTTATTAAATTTAATTACGTCAGCTTTCAGTGAATACAGTATTGCAACGCCACCTCAAAGCTTAGGAAGATCTACACTGTTTTATTTTGCTCAGCACTATCTCGAGCAACATCTTTCTGATCCTGATCTCAGTGTGAATGAATGCGCAAATGCCTGTGGGATCTCCGTGCGCTATTTACAGATGTTATTTAAAGAACAAAATACATCTGTAGTTCGTTGGATCTACCAAAAACGTCTTGAGAATTATAAAGCAGCTTTAGTTAATCCTCTCTTGGCAGAAAAAAACATTACACAATTAGCTTATGAATGTGGATTTAGCGATATTTCCAATTTAAGTCGAAAATTTAAATCCGAATTTTTTATGACACCATCAGAATATCGAAAAATACATTCTTTAAGATAAATGAATTAATTATCGCCCCCCTCTAATGAAAATTTTGGAGGTTATTCTAGAGGGGGAGGATAGCGTTATCACATCAGCCGTAACGAAATTCAATGCCTAATGTTCCACACGGATATTCCCATTTTTTTAAAATCGTCTCGCCACATAACACACGGCAAGTACCGCATTCTAAACACCCAGCATAATCAAAAAGGTATTGTCCTTTCTCATCTTTTTTATATAACCCGGCGGGACAAGCTTTCATTAAGATTTCAAATTGTGCAGGATCAATATCATCCTTTAAGATGATATGCGGGTTTTCTTCGTCCACATTAAATTTATTGACGCCTAATTTAACGTCTACGTTAACTTGACTCATAAAGAACGTACTCCCTTAAATCCATCTTTAATTAAGTTCATGACACCGACTTTCTTAACTTGAGACAGTATTTTCTTACGAACAGGTTTTTCAGGGCCATTAATCACGAATAAGTCGTGCATCACGTTAGCTGCCATTTGCGGATAATCGGTGAAGAATCTGGTGTTATCAAGGAAAGATGGTAAATCTTTGTATAGCTTCATATCTTTCATAACAAAGCTGTCATTTAATAAAGATTGATAGCAACTTAATTCTTTTTGACTATAGCTGTTTTGCTCTTTCGCCATTAATACCGCTTTTGCAGCCGCCTCACCTGACGCAATCGCTAAATCCATCCCTCTTACGGTATAGCCAACATTAAGGCAAAATCCAGCCGCATCTCCCGCAACCAATACGCCATCTTTGACTAATTCAGACACCATATTCATGCCACCTTCTGGCACCATATGCGCTGAATACTCTAATAATTTACCCTCTTTGATAAGTGGCGCAACAACAGGATGCTGTTTAAAATCTTCTAATAATTGAGGAACCGTTTTTTCGAATTTATCGACATTATGTAGCCCCAAAACAAGGCCTAAAGAAACGGTGTTTTTGTTGGTATATAAGAATCCACCACCTAAATATCCACCTGATGGAGCACCGGCAAAAAGCCAAGCTAAACCTTCATCATTAGTACAACCAAATCGGTCTTCCATTTGTTGTGGTGTGAATTCTAATAACTCTTTAACCCCTACAGCCACTGTGTGAGGATTAACTTTTTGTGTCATTCCTAACTGTTTTGCTAATAACGAGTTAACACCATCAGCAAGGATAACCACATGGGCTTCAATTTCATCATCACCCGCTTTTACACCGCACACCTTGCCCTCTTTCACCAGCACTTCATCCACACGAACACCGGTGATCACTTGTGCGCCAGCGTCTTCTGCTTTTTCCATTAACCATTGGTCAAATGAAGAACGTAATACAGTATAAGAACGCGCGGCTTCCTCTTCTTGCTGAGTATGTTGATAATCTAAAGTGACCCCATCAGTTTCCGTTAGCATGGAAATTTTTTCACGTGTCACAAGGCGTTCAACTGGCGCTTCTTGGGCAAAGTTGGGAATGATTTTTTCAAGACTATGCGCGTATAAACGTCCCCCAGTCATATTTTTACTGCCAGCGAAATTACCTCGCTCTACGACTAAAACATCACACCCTGCTTGTGCTAATACATAGGCAGCAGTACCACCAGCAAGTCCACCACCCACAATAATGGCGTCAAAAATATCGTCTGACATATATTCCTATCCTTTTATTATGTGTGGTCGCTTAGCAAATTATCACTAAGCGACCTACGGTGATTAGCCGCCGAGCTTCGCGGTTAATGCAGGTAACACTTTATAGAGATCGCCAACAATACCGTAATCCACCATATTGAAAATTGGGGCATTTTTATCTTTGTTGATACCAACAATGATTTTTGCTCTATCCACCCCCACCATATGTTGAATTTGTCCTGAAATACCGACAGCAACATACACATCCGCACCTAAAGTCACGCCTGAAACACCAATGTAGCGATCATGTTCCATCCAACCTTCGCCTTCAGCAATTGGACGAGAACAACCCACTTCACCTTGAAGCGCCTTCGCTAATGCTGACGCTAATGTAAGATCATCTGCCTTACCAAAACCGCGTCCAACGCCCACAACACAATGCGCTTTACCTAAATCAACGGTACTGCCTTGTTTAGGCTTACGAGCTAATACTTTTAATGTATGTGCGGGGGCGATAAAGGCACTTTGCACCACTTGTGCATTGGGTGCTTCTTTGATGGCTTCTACATCTAATGCACTGCCCACAGTGGCAATAGCATAAGGTGAGCGAATTTCTGCTTTCGCATGCGCTAAACCGCCATAGACTTGATGTGTAGCAATCACACTATTATTTTCAATCGCAAGACTTAATGCATCACTAACAACGCCCGCTTTTAACGTCACACCTAAACGAGCTGCAATCACTTTTGCACGTTTTGATGCAGCAAGTAGAACCAATGTATTCTCACCTGCCTCCTTAATAATTGCGGCAAAAGAGGCTGCATAATCTTCAGCAATCACACCGTCTTGAGGAGTAAAGCAATAAACAC
The DNA here is from genome assembly GCF_003144395.1 of Proteus faecis. Lineage (GTDB taxonomy): Bacteria > Pseudomonadota > Gammaproteobacteria > Enterobacterales > Enterobacteriaceae > Proteus > Proteus faecis. The sequence continues at coordinate 8,300 of NZ_PENZ01000047.1, forward strand.
AATCAGCACCTAAACTGACACACTCGCGCGTGCTTTCATCATCACCAATAAACAGCACATTAACCTTTTCACCAAGACCACGAGCAAACGCAATCAGTTTTGCTAAATCATCCGCTTTTTCGGCATAAACAAAGGTAGTAGGTAGTAAACTAGCCATTTTTAATCTCCTTATTGATTAACCGCTTGGCGTAAATATTCAGCAAAAGTGGCAATGTTTTCATCTGAATCACCTTCTAAAATAATACCAAGACGTTCAGACTGTTCTGGCACACAAACTTGTGTTTGCACAACTGTCAGAGCAGAAATATCAACACCAATATCGCCTAATCCTAACTTTTCAACTGGCTTTTTGTTCGCCGCTAAAATGGCTTTCATTGAAGGGAGTTTTGGTGTGTTTATACTCGAAGTTACACACACAACAGCGGGTAATGTAAGTTCAAGTTCTTCAGTGATATTTTCTAAATCGCGTTCAACAATGATTTTGTTGCCTTCAACGGTGATTTTGTTTACGGCATTCACACAAGGTAAACCTAAATATTCACCAACAGCTAAACCTGTTTGTTGTGCATATAAATCGCCAGAACCTTCACCAAAAACTAATAAATCAAAACCTACTTTTTGTGCAGCTTGCGCAATAATATTAGCGGTATCCGTCGAATAGAGCGCATGACATGCATCATCAGCGACCAGTGTTAATGCATCAGGGCCACGCGATAAAATATCTTTTTTGATTTTCGCGTTTTCAACCATGGCACCTGTTCCCACACTTAATGCCGTTACAGTGCTATCACCAAGGGTAGACGCAATTTCTACCGCGGTTTCAATTGCATTTAAGTCATACAAACTAATTTTTAACCCCGCATTATCGGTTGCGAGTGTACGATCAGGCCGTGTTGTGATGTCTTGTTCGTCATGAACAACCTTACAGCAGGCAATAAGTTTCATAATTCACATTCTCCGTTTTGCACAATGCAACAAATTAATAAGCTCAAATCTCATTACGCTAAAATATGTTTAGCAATAACCATGCGTTGCACTTCACTTGTGCCTTCAAAAATCTCAGTAAGTTTTGCTTCACGCATCAAACGTTCAACAGGATAGGATTTGGTGTAACCCATACCGCCATGTAATTGAACGGCTTTTTGAGTCACATAAGTGGCGGCTTCTGCTGCATAGAGTTTGGCTTGAGCAGATTCACGAGTATAAGGAAGCCCCGCCATTTTGGCGGCAGCTGCGCGATAAACCAACATACGTGCGCAATCAACACGAGTTGCCATATCCACTAATACCCATTGGATCCCTTGATTAGCAGCAATAGGTTTACCAAATTGAATACGTTCTTTGGTGTAAGCAATCGTGGCATCTAATGCACTTTGCGCGATCCCCAGTGCAAGCGCAGAACAACTTAAACGTCCACCATCTAAGGTTTCCATCGCGATATTAAAGCCTTTACCTTCTTCGCCTAACATCGCGCTAGCTGGAACCACACAATCACTGAAACTTACAGAGCAGGTTTCTGAGCCGTTCATTCCCATCTTGTCTTCAGGTAATCCGATGCTGATACCTGGGTTATCACGCTCAACTAAGAATGCAGTGATCCCTTTTACACCTTTGCTTTTATCTGTCATCGCAAATACGATAAAGAAAGCACCTTGAGGCGCTGCGGTGATCCACAATTTAGAGCCATTAATCACATAGTTATCACCTTGGCGAACGGCAGTGGTTTCTTGAGCCGCAGCATCACAACCTGCACTAGGCTCTGACAAACAGAAGCACCCTAACTTTTCACCAGAAACCACTCCCGGTAAAATGCGGGCTTTAGTCTCTTCATCAGCATATTTTTGAATAATTGGCCCGGTTAAAGAACATTGTGATCCCATTATCATGGCGTGAGAGGCGCTCACTTTTGCCATCTCTTCTGTGGCTAATACATAGCTAATTGCATCGGCTTCTGTACCGCCATAAGCTTCATCAATATTGAAACCAAAGAGTCCTAATTCAGCCATAGGGGCGACGCTTTCACTTGGAAAACGGTGCTCTTTATCAATTGCACCCGCAATTGGTTTAATCTCGTTTTCAACAAACTCTCTGACCATATCGCGGATCAGGACTTGTTCTTCTGTTAGCTGAAAATCCATGTTTATTTTCCTCTGAGAATATTTATGGTTATCTCTATGGCGTGCGATTTCACGTTTGTCGCCTTATCGCACGCATTAATCGGTTAACGCTATTGCTACATCGTCGCTATAGATGCGGGTAAAAAGGTGTACAGCAGCAACATAAACATCATGGCTAATAAAGGGATAGCGAGGGTTAATGTCCCCACAGGGCCGTATCCCTCTTTATGGCTGACACCGCAGACGCTAAAGACCGTAATAATCAATCCGTTAAATGGTGGTGTTGTACTCATAGATGCCATTGTGGCGACACGGTGTAATGAACCTTGATCAACGACGGTGGCAGGGAACATCGCAGCAATCATTGGCATGGCGATACTTAACGCACCCGAGCCTGAGCCACTGATAAATACCAGAGCACCAACGGAAATCGCCGTCACGACAAGGGGATTAAGACCGGATTGCGCAATCGCTTGGAATGATTCTTTGAACGCAGGTAGCGTCATGACTAACGCCCCAAATCCAACAATCACTGCCGTGTTAAAGAGGGAGGTCACCCCTTCCATCGTCCCAGCGGCCAAATTAGGGACAAGTTTTTTCCAATCGAGATAGCGTATGTACACAATCAAGGCTGCAATAATGGCGCAGAACAGTGCAATAGCCGGATCCCATTTCAGGATATTCAGCACAACAAGCAAGATCAGCATAGGGAGTAATGCAACGATCACATTTGGTAATTGACGATCTTTTTTACCCTCTTCTGCTTTCGCTGTTTTTTCGTCTTCAACCCAGCCTTCACCTTTTGCTTTTACACGCTTAAATAACCAAGTGAGATAAATAATCACTAAGGTGACTTGGAACAACGCGGTCAACATCCCCGGTACTAAACCGGCTGTTGCTGATGTACCTAAGAACTTCATTGGGATAAGGTTTTGGATCTGAGGCGATCCCGGCATTATCATCACAAACGTACCCGCACCTGCAAAATAGACGGCCGGAATAAGTCTGCGAGGAAGATTCGCTTTGCGGAATAAACTCACCATCATTGAATAAACGGTAAACAGTGCAACAAACACAGAAACACCGCCGTAGGCTAAAATGGCACAAGCCGCAACTAATGAAGGAATAACAGCTCTTTCACCAAATTTACCAATAATAAAAGAGGCAACACTATCAGCAGCGCCACTGATAGCGGTTAATTTGCCAAAAATCGCACCAAGTACGAAAATGAAGAAGAAGCTACCAAAATAACCACCTAATCCGCCGGTATACACTTGTAATAGTGCGTCAACAGGATTAAGCATATCTGGTGATACAAGCCATGCAGTCACAGCAAGAAATAGGCTGGTAGTAAAGACAGAAATGAAGATATGTATACCTTTCATACACATGATCATTAATATCGCTAGCCCAATGATTAAACAAATAATACCCATGATTGCCCCACTTATATGTGTTAGGGTTCAATTGACCTGCGTCAATCACGCAGGTCTTTTGTGACTATTAATTAATGTTGTTAAGCAGAAAGCACATCAGCAAAAGTTTGCAGCGCCGTTCTTGCCTGTTCATATGTTTTAGTTTGCTGATCGATTTCGATAATGATGGAAGGAATGCCTTCTCTATCGAGGAATTTCTTCACAATAGGGGCATCAAACTCTTCAGGATCACAGAACTTCGTTAGTAAATAGACGACACCATCAGCACCCGTTTTTTTCACCATATCGGCAATTAAACGACCACGTTTTTTCTCTGGATCATACAAAAGTGAGCATCCTTCAAGCTGAGCAATTTGCTCAGCCATCGCTTCATAAGGTGCTTTGTTTTCAGGGATATCTTGGCGAAACTGACGAGATTCGTGCGCCACTTCATCAGCCACAATGGCCATCTTGTTATCCGCTAAGATTTGTAAAATAGAAGGGCTATCGGCAATAATGCCTGTCACGACAATTTTGTGCCCTTTCCACGGTTCAGGAGATAAGGCTTTGCATTGTCTAACGATGGTTTCAACCACTTTCGTATGTTCAACAACATCCATAAAATAACCACTTTTGATCACGGTATTACGACGTTGTGGTGTGATTAAGTTAGGATGAAGCGCCGCCATCTCTGAAAACTCGCGTAACGCAGCGCGACGCTGATTAAACAGATGAATGGCATTTTTTAGTGCCTCATCTGTCACAGGTTGACCTGAAATTTCCCCTAATTGCAGTGCAATTTTTTTGTATTGTTCGGTTAAGAAAGCAATACCTGCTGGGGTTTTACGATTTTGTGGATGCACCAATTGGATAAAGGGCACGTGTGGCACACCGGCTTTCCAGTTTTGTCCTAAGCATTTTAAGGTGTCACAAAGAGAAGGAATTAAGGCAGCAGACAATTTATTTAATGCCCCATCTAATCCCATCTCAAGTGAAGAAAGTGCCAATGCGCAATAAAATGGAGGAAAATATTTCTTCGCTTCTGAGATCTCACGTCCTTCCGCGCCCCAAATACCAAAAGGCACCATACCTGCCGCATAGACAATTTCATTTGGGGTATATTCAGGAAAACAACCAACAACCTTTTTACCACTACGAATAAAATCATCTAATTGAGCAACAGGGTTATCCACCACGGCTTGCAATTCATCAAACAATTCCGTTAATGTTTTCATTAGATGTCTCCCTTTTTCATTTCTGCTTTGTTAGCAGCCATAATTTCAGTCAATGCTTCAACACGGGTGACATACTGCGCTTCAGAGAAAACTCGAGGATCTGCTTGGTCGCCATCAAAAGTCACGGTTGGGATCTTAAGTTCATGACGAATACGGCGCTCAATTTCAGGCATAATGCCACTCCAGAGCTTGCAACTACGGTTAACGTGAATAATCGCACCATCAACTTTATTCTGACGGCTCACATCAATACGCATATCAGCTGCACGCTCAACAGAAACACAATTAGGGACGTAAGAGTAAGCACGCATCATCTCGTCACTGTTTTGATAAATCACCCCAAATGCGGTGGCGTAAACAGTGGCAGTCACGTTAATACCTTGTTCTTTTAACGGGGTAGATGTAGCACGCAAGTAAGGCCAGCAGGCAATACCTTCAAAGAGAACGCGGTATTTTTCTTCACCGCGATAAGTTGATTTTTTCTCTTTGATATTCTGTTCCATCTCTTCACACAGTTGCTCAAAAGCCAGTGCGGCTTCTAATTTGCCGCGCGCACAAACAGCAACAGCCATGTGATTAAACAGATCAAAACCATTCATTGGAGAGGGCTCATATTGGCAATATTCTGCCGCTTTTAACCATGCACGCCCTGTACGTTGTGAAATTTCACAGACTTGTTTAAATTTCTCTTCGGAGAACACTTTGCCAGTGACTTTTTCAAGTTGTTTAATCGCATCATCAAATTGAGCTTGAACGTATTTCACCGTGACATCATCGGTGTCATAGTCATTTTTATAAGGAATATCGATCAGGATCATCGGGATATTCAGCTCATAAGCGATATTTTCATACCATTTGATCATGCAGTTACAGATGTTGTTACAGCACAGTAAGAAATCTGGCTGTGGCATATCCATCTCTTCACACTGTTTAATATCCATGTAAGAGAGACTGATACGAGCATAAGCACAGATATCGTTGGAATATCCCATGCTTTCTGCATGCTCACACATTTTTAAACCCGCGCCTTTCGCTGCAATCGCAGCTGCTTGGTTTTCAGGGTAAACTACACATAAACCTAATGTTTCAGCGATTTCTTGAGGGAAGTTAGAGGCACACCACCCTATTTTTTCACCGCTATTTTTTGCATCCCACGCACGCTGATATGCATCAGCGGCAATTTTTTGCAGTCGTTTTTTCGCAGGAATATAATCCGGCGCATTCATATCTACATTGCTCATTTTGATGTTCCTATTGTTAACGCATCGTCTTCCAGTTGATGGCGGTACGCTTCAAAGGCATAAATGGCGGCACCTATCGCCCCGTTGTATTGTGATAATGGTGAGGTGGCGATAGAGGCGTTCAGCTCTTCGCTAACATAACGAACAACTTCAAAATTACTGGCAACACCGCCTGTCATAACAACAGGGGCTTCAACGCCGACTCGTTTTGCAAGACCGGCAATACGACTAGCCACAGAGCGGTGAATGCCATTAATCACGTCGGGTATTGTTTCGTTATTCGCGAGATGGGAGATCACTTCCGATTCAGAGAACACGGTACAGGTTGAGCTAATCGTGACTTTTTTCGTGGACTTAGCGCCCTCTTGAGCGAGATCGGAAATCTTGGTTTCTAATACTCGCGACATCACATCTAAAAAGCGTCCTGTACCCGCAGCGCACTTGTCATTCATCACAAAGTTTAATAAGCGACCGGCACCATCCATATGAAGTGCTTTAACGTCTTGGCCGCCGATATCAATCACCGTTTTCACGCCCGGAAAAAGAAAGTGCGCGCCTTTTGCATGGCAGCTCAGTTCACTCACTTCTTTGTTGGCTTCTTTCAGAGAATTACGGCCATATCCTGTTGCGCAGATCCAGCTGATCTGACTGAGATCGCCACCAAATTGACGCAATACTTCAGCAATCGCTTTTTCAGGCCCAGACGTTCCTGCACCCACTGATGCCAGCGATTTAGCGACAATTGCGTCACCATTTTTCATGATGATGCATTTTGATGCAGACGATCCGATATCAACGCCCATTGTGAAAATGTCTTGTTGCATGCCTTTGCTCTCCTGAAAATTAAAAAAATAAGTGGGTTATTCTTTCCACGTCATCACATCTTTATTGGCTTCAAGGTTGGCAATTTCTTCTGCGCTATACCCTAATTCAGCTAATACAGACGGAGTGTCTTCACCCAACAAAGGACCACGGCGGTATTCAGGTAAACCACTTTCTAAGAAATCAATCGGTGGACGAACTAAGGCTTTTTCACTGCCATTTTTGTATTTCATGTTGTAGAAGGTGTTGATTGCCCAAGCTTGTTTATCTTCCAACACCTCTTCCCAAGTTTGCGCAATACTGAATGGAATATCGTTTTGGGTGAAAATATCAGCCCACTCTGACGCCGTTTTTTGCTCAACTTGTTGCCAAATCAGGTCATATAATTCAGGGGAACGATTATTTTTCGCTACTTCCTGTAGACGTGTATAACGAGCGTCTTCCGCTAAATCTGGACGACCAATACATGAAATAAAGGTTGGATAATAAGCATCGTAAACAGGCATACAGACTTGAATAAAACGATCATCTTTCGTTTTATAAGCCAAAATAAATGGACTGGTTGTTGTACGACGATCAATTGGATAAGCTTGACCATAATCTGGGTATTGTGCCGCTTGGATCATAATCGCTTGGGTGTAAATAGAGGTATGCAGCAAGTTTGTTGAAACGTACTCGCCTTGGCCGATATTTTTAGCGCGAATATAAGCGGCTAAAACACCTGAAACCAAACCTAATGCACACTGGTGATCACCAAGACCGGGGATCACATTCATCGGTACTGTGCCCTTTTGGTACAGTGAACCTAAAATACCGCCACGAGCAAAAAATGCGGTGTAGTCAAAACCGGGTAAATCTTTGTCTGGCCCTTCATCGCCATAACCCGTCACGCTGGCATACACTAATTTGGGAAAACGTTTTTTCAGTGTTTCATAATCAAGACCGGCACGTTCTCTCGCGCCAGGACGCCAGTTAGTTAAGAAAATGTCTGCTTTTTCTAACAGTTCAAACAGGATTTTTTTCCCTGCTTCTGTTTTCGTATTTAACACAATCCCACGTTTATTAGCGTTTTCTAAATCAAAACTGGTGTTTTCATGTTGATCTAATGGGCGACCTTCTGTTGGTGCTGTATAACGTAAGTTATCGCCACTTGGAGATTCGATTTTGATTACATTCGCGCCCATATCAGCTAAAATACGTCCCGCTGCAGGTACTGCGATAAAGGTCGCCAACTCAACTACAGTGACGCCTTCCAGTGCTTTATGACTTGTCATTTCTTCTCCTAATTATTTTTAGACTTCATACTGCTGTTGTCAGAATGTGGATAAATCCGTTGTCACTTAACTCGCTACTTTGTTTTTTTCATCCTTGATTGAAACGCGATAACCCAGTTGCGATTTCAGCGCTTGCACATCAATTTTTCCGCAAGGGGTATGAGGAAATTCTGTAAAGAAATGGAGCTCTTTGGGGGTTTTGTAGCGAGCAAGTCGCTCTTGTAGAAATTCACGTAATTCACTTTCACCAATGCTGTAGCCTTTTTGCACACAAATGGTGGCAATCACCTCTTCACCTAAATCAGCAGATGGGATCCCAAAGGCTTTTGTCGCATCAACACCCGCATATTCAGCAATGGCTTCTTCTATTTCACACAGGCTGATATTTTCGCCACCGCGCACCACAATTTCTTTCATACGATAGGCGTAGTGATAGTTGCCTTGTTCATCGACATAACCGATATCACCCGTATGTAACCACCCCTCTTCATCTAATGCCTCTTTGGTTTTTTCAGGTGTATTGTCGTACCCCATCATGACGTGAAAACCACGCGTGCAAATTTCCCCTAATGTGCCAACGGGACAAGTTTTTCCACTCTTAGGATTGATAATTTTCATTTCAACAAAAGGCAGGGGTTGCCCTATGGAGCCACGTTTTATCGCTAAAGGATCGTTAGGTAATGTTTGTGTACAACAAGGTGAGGATTCTGTTTGGCCATAAGAGACAGTGATCCCTTTCATACCGAGGGTATTTTCAATGTCATCGATTAATGCGGGAGGAAAACTCGCGCCGGCAATAATGCCTTTATTAAGGCTAGATACATCATAGTGAGAAAATTGTTCATGTTTCATTAAGCGACTAAAAATTGTCGGCACACCATGCATAACCGTGCAACGATAGTTTTGGACGGCTTTTAAAACATCTTCAGCACAGTAATTATCTAACAGAACTAATTGGCATCCCGTTGTTAAGGCAAAAAAGAGGCAAGAAGATAGCCCAAAGCAGTGGAACAGAGGAACAGCAAGACAAATCACATCATCATGTGTAACGCCTAAACGCTGTGCTGACAGCATTGCATTATTAATGACATTATATTGGCTTAACATGACCCCTTTAGGCATTGCAGTACTACCTGAGGTCATTTGAATAGTCAGTAAATCTTTTACGCTAACTTGAGCAACCGCATGTTGATATTCTTTATCTGATATTTGTTGGCTAATTACTTTTAATTGAGATAAAGAGAGACTTTTTTCTGCATGTTCATTTCCCATGCTAATAAATAATTGAGGTAATACATCTTTATTTTCTGATGCTTTTTTAGAAAGACAATTAATCACCTCAACAAAATGATTACTTTTAAAACCATCAGAAAAACAGAGTGCTTTAATTCCTGTTAATCGACATAAATCTAATAACTCTCTTTTTTTAAAATGAAAGTTAATACAAACAACGGGCACACCAATTTGAGCCGCGGCAAGGAAACAGATTATCCATTCTTTACTATTAGCAGACCAAATACCTAAACGATCACCTTTTTTTAAACCAATCGCTAAAAATCCACGAGCAACGCTTTCCACTTCTTGTTGTAATTGTTGCCAAGAAAGTGTCTTTTTACTTTGATTTTCAATTAAGGCAGTTTGTGAAGCATATTGCTTCACTACATTGTTTAGACATTCTTTAACTGTCGTTTCTAATAAGGTCATAAATACCTACTCAACCGCTTCTTTGCTAGTGTTTACTTCTGTAATGACCTTATTCTGGGTAGGGGAAATTATTCATTCTTGGTAAATAACGAACTGTTTTTCGTCATTTGAATAGTCTGAGAGAGATTTGTGATTGAGCTCTAGATTTGGTGAGTTAAATATAATTTGTAATTGGAGAGTAATTAATAACAATGAGATAAATTTGAAACTAAGGCGTTATAAAGGTGTTATTATTAATAAAGAAAAAAGAGAGCGATTTTATTTAAATAGAAAAACAAAACCACTCTCTTTTTAATATAAATATACTCAGATAATTTTAAGATATAAACAAACCTTATCAATAATAATTAATGTAATAATTAAATAAAAATAATTTAAAAACAAATACAATAATGATTAAGTTTGATAACATCTAAATAAAAAATAATTTAAATCACTTAACTTATTTTATTAATCATGGATTAAAGCGATTATTTACCTCGTCGCATTGGCATGGTTGAGGTTTGATTAAGCGTTAACCCTTTGGTTTCTGGTGCAAATAACACGGATACCATCATACCAAATAAAGAAATTGCAGCCCCCACTAGCATCGTGGTGTTAATACCATAAGTAGCAATAAAAGCAGGAAGAGCACACGTTGAGATAACTGTACCAATACGGCTTATTGACATAATAATGCCCACTGCCGACGCACGAATATCTGTCGGAAACAATTCATTAGGATAGAGCCATTGTAAAATTCCGGGGCCACCAGAAAAGAACGCGTAAGTCGCAAACGCTAAGATAACAAATAAGATAGGTAGATCAGGAAAGACACCTAGCACCAATAATGCCAATGTCATCATGCCAAAACTACCAATCAATAATGGACGTCGACCTGTTTGGTTTAGCCAGAACATAGCGGGAATACACCCAAACATAAAGAACAAGCTGATCACGACATTACCCAATGCCGCACTTCTTCCCGCATCCCATCCTAATAAACCGACAATTTGTGGTCCAAAGGTATAAATGGCAAACATTGGGATAACTTGGCAAGTCCAAATCACCGCAACAAATAGAACAAAAGAGAAGTGACGTTTATTAAATAACTCGATAAAACGTGTTGTTTTGGCATCTTCCGCTTCAAATACCACTGGTTCACCAAAGAGTTTTATCATCATCTCATTACACTCTTTAATACGCCCTTTGCGTATTAACCAAAGCGGAGATTCAGGTAAATCAAAACGACCAATTAAAATAATAACACAAGGAATAAAGGCACTGCCCAACATCCAACGCCAACCATCTTCAATATCATATAGAAGATAACCAACTAAGTTGGCACAAGTTGCTCCGATATACCACATCGCAGCAATAAAACCGACAGCAAAAGCACGCTGTTTTTTATTGGAAAACTCAGTGATCATTGAAGTCGCAATAGGATAATCGGCACCAATCACAATCCCAATAAGAAATCGCATAATCAACAAGCCCACTGGCGTTGAAACAAACATCGTTGCGATAGAAATAATGGCAATAGCCACAATATCCACAAGGAACATTTTACGGCGCCCGACTTTGTCACAAATATAACCAAAGAGGGATGTACCAATAAAAAGCCCTGCTAATGTTGCAGCCCCAAGCAGACCAATCCATCGAGCATCAAGTTGTAGTAATGGTGTGAGTTGCTCTAACGCCACACCAATAATCACTAATACATAACCATCAAGAAAAGGGCCACCACTCCCCCATAACATCACCCGACGATGTACAGAGGTAAAACGAATATCATCAAAGTTTCTGGGTTGCATGACTGCGTCCTGGTATTTTTCTAAATAAAACAAAAAAGAAAAGCTCCCAGGCCGGAGCAGCACTGGGAGAAAAGTAGCGATACATCATCCGTAACGATATTCCACGCCAAACGTGCCACGTGGGTATTCCCATTTTTCAAGCGCACTGTCTAAACCGAGAATTCGACAAGTTCCACATTCCAAACAACCTGCATAGTCAAAACTGATGGTGCCATCTTCTTGTTTTTTATAAAGACCGGCTGGACATGCTTTGACTAAAGTTTCTAACACCTGCATATCAGGCTGCTCTTTAACGACGATATGTGGATTTTCCTCATCGACATTAAATTTATTGATGCCTAATTTGACATCGACATTGACTGGAGAACTCATATTGCTTTTACTCCTTTGATCCCATCTTTAATCAGATTCATCCAACCTACTTTTTTGGTATGACGTATCATGGTTTTACGCATTGGTACTGGTGCTTCACCCGTTACGGTAAAGAGATCTTTTGCAATACCAACCACCATTTCAGGGTAAGCAGTGAACATACGAGGGTTATCAAGTAAATCAGGCATACGCTGATAGGCTTTCATATCGCGTAACGGGCCATCTTCTAAATGTTTGAGATATTCATTTAGCGTTTGTTGGCTAAAATCGTTTTTCTCCATTGCCGATAGCACGGTTTTGGCTGCAGCCTCACCGGATGCCATCGCTAAATCCATACCTCGGATAGTAAAGCCGAGGTTCATGCACATTCCTGCAGCATCACCGGCAATCAATACACCATCGCGTACTAATTCGTTTTGCATTCTTAATCCAGCTTCAGGAACGACATGCGCCCCATATTCCACCATTTTTCCGCCTTCAATTAGCGGAGCAACAACAGGGTGCTGTTTAAAATCTTCCAGCATTTGTGGTACTGATTTTTTCGCATCTTTAATATGGTGAAGCCCACACACAAGGCCTAAAGAAAGTGTGGTTTTATTGGTATATAAAAAACCGCCCCCCATTAATCCATCAGTTGGCGAACCGGCAAATAACCAAGCGGTACCTTCGTTATCTTTTAGGTTAAAACGATCTTTAATGACACTTTCAGGCAGTTCGATGATCTCTTTTACGCCCACAGCCACATTTTCAGCCGCAACACGTTTTGTCATACCTAACTGTTCAGCCAAAATAGAGTTCACGCCATCGGCGAGGATCACCGCTTTCGCCTCTAGCACATCGCCATCGGCTTCAACACCGACAATCTTGCCATCACGCTCGACGAGCTTATCAACACGAATACCTGTAATACACTGCGCACCCGCGTTTTCGGCTTGCTCCATTAACCATTGGTCAAATTCACCCCGTAATACAGACCAAGAGGCGGTTTTTGGGTTCTTCTCTTCACTATTTTGGTAATCAATCGTCATTGCACCTGTTTCGGTCATAAATGACAATTTTTCATGAGTAATAACACGTTCAACAGGCGCTTCTTGCGCAAACTCAGGAATGATGCGCTCAAGAGTATGTGCATACAGACGCCCACCGGTTACATTTTTCCCGCCAGCGTAGTTACCTCTTTCTATTAGCAATACTTGTGCGCCTTCCCTTGCCAAAACAAGTGCAGCCACAGATCCAGCTAATCCTGCGCCAACAATAATGGCATCGAAAATATCTTCGGAATCGGACATAACATCTCCAGAATTTGCGATAAACAGCAGAGAAGTCTCCTTCCCTGCTTAAATAAATCAGTTAGATAATTGACGAGTTAATGCAGGTAAAATCTTCATTAAATCACCGACAATACCGTAATCAGTAAATTGGAAGATTGGTGCATTTTTGTCTTTATTAATAGCAACGATCGTTTGTGCGCCATTCGCGCCAACCATATGTTGAATTTGCCCTGAAATACCGGCAGCCAAATAGAGTTCTGGTTTCAGCATCAGGTTAGAGATACCGACATAACGCTCGTGTTCCATCCACTTCTCATTTTCAGCAACAGGACGAGAACAGGCAATTTCAGCACCAATGGCTTTCGCTAACGCTTCTGCAATAGCAATATTTTCTTTACTGCCGATGCCACGCCCCACGCTGACAACAAAACGCGCCTTGTCTAAATCAACGGCATTGATTGCACGTGGTTGTACTGAATGGTGAACAATAGTTTGAGCAGGGGCAACCCATGAGACTTTTTGTGCATTCCCCGTAGCGCCAGTTTCTGGTGCAACATCAAAAGCCCCCACGCTTGCAGTGACAACACAGTAAGGGGTTTTTAGGGTTTCATCACCAAAAGCAAGGCCACCGTAAACCATGTGTTTGGTGACTAATGCATCACCCTCTACATTTAAAGATTGTGCGTCGTTAGAAACAACCGCGTCTAAACGATGACCTAAACGTGCTGCAACTAGTTTTCCGCGACGTGTATTAGGCAGTAGCACTAAACCTGCATCACCTTTTTGTTTGATGGTTTCAACCATGCTTTGTGCATAGTCTTCAATAATGCGATCGTCAGGTTTACCTTCTAATTGAAAAACTTCAGTTGCACCTAATTTAAAAGCAGCCACACTTTGTTCATCATTCAATGTAAATACATTGATAGATTGTCCTAATGAAGAAGCCCCCCCCATTAATTCTGGTAAACGGGAAAGTGCATCACTAAATACCCAAACAGTTGAAAACTGGCTCATAACTCCCCCTATTACTTAAGAATTTTGCGTAAATGTTCTGCCAACTCAGCAATCTGATCATCGCCATCACCTTCAATGATGATGCGTTGACGAACTTTCTGTTTCGGCGCTGCCACTGTTTGCTCTGAACGCACAGTAATTGCATCTAGACCAAGATCGGCAACACTCCATTGCTGAACAGGTTTCTTGGCAGCGCCAAGAATGGCTTTCATCGAAGGAATTTGAGGTGTATTAATATCGGTAGAAACCGCAATAACAGCAGGTAATGGAATGATCAGTGTTTCGATTTCATTTTCTAATTCACGCTCAACCGTTATTGAATCAGTAGAAAGAGAAACAATTTTGTTAACACCATTGATCGCAGGTATATTTAAGACCTCACCCAGCAGCAAGCTAACTTGTTGTGAACTGAGATCCGCAGAGCCGTCACCACAAAGAATTAAGTCATAACCTTTTTTAGCCGCAGCTGCAGCCAATGCAACCGCCGTTTGGTAAGGCAAAGAGGCTTCAAATTGGTCATCAACTACTACCACTAACTCGTCAGCACCACGAGAAAGAACGTCTTTACGTGCCTTCGCATTTGTCAGTGCTTTGCCACCAACACTCATTGCCGTGATGTGAATACCATCAAGTTGAGCCTTAAGCTGATTAGCGGTTTCAATCGCATTTAAATCATATTGGCTAATTTTGGTGTTAGCTCGGGAAAAATCTAGCGAATTGTCTGCGCTATTTACCGTAATATCCTGCTCATCGGGAACACTCTTATAACATGTAATAATATTCATTACATCTCCTGAAATTAATAAATAATGTCATTTACTCTGGCAATGTAATATAGAATTAACATAATTAAGCGATTAAAAAATTAAACCTAGGTCACCAATATTGAACATAGATAAATAAAGAATGGATAGCTTTCAATATTGCTAAACACATCACCAATATTGAAATTAGTTTTAATTGAAGTGAACAACTTTCAATATTGCTACATCGATCAACAATATTGAAAATAATAAATACAATGCTATTTAACGTTCAATATTGCCACTAAGATCAACAATATTGAAAGACGTAATATAACAACCCTATTACATACAGCAATATAGATATAATTTTCATGCAGTTACAATGAAAACAAAACGTTATAAAACGTAACATAAAATAGACAAAAAGAATAGTGTGAAGTGAATAACAGAATGGATTTCTTATAATATCCATTATTCATCATCATTAATCAGTTTGTGAATTAGCCAATAACTTTATTTTTCTATTATGATGAAACACCAATAGACGGAATACTCATAAATAAACTTAAATGCTTTATTAGATATTAGGAATTAACACTACTTAAACTTCTGCGTTAAATATATTTGGAAAATTTACCTATGAGCAAAGATAATAAAAAGGCAGGAATAGAACCGAAGGTTTTTTTTCCTCCATTAATCATTGTTGGTATTTTATGCTGGTTAACGGTACGTGATCTTGACGCTTCAAATGAAGTGATTAATGCCGTATTCAGCTATGTTACCAATGTCTGGGGTTGGGCTTTCGAATGGTATATGGTCATTATGTTCGGAGGTTGGTTTTGGTTAGTCTTCGGTCGTTATGCCAATAAACGCCTAGGAGAAGACAAACCTGAATTTAGTACCGCAAGCTGGATCTTTATGATGTTTGCGTCTTGTACTTCTGCTGCCGTCCTCTTCTGGGGTTCGATTGAAATATACTACTACATTTCAAGCCCGCCTTTTGGAATGGAAGGTTATTCGACTCAAGCTAAAGAAATTGGCCTTGCTTACAGCTTGTTTCACTGGGGTCCTCTACCTTGGGCTACGTATAGTTTTCTTTCTGTTGCATTCGCTTACTTCTTCTTTGTTCGCAAAATGGAAGTTATCCGTCCAAGTAGTACCTTAACCCCATTAATTGGTGAAAAACACGTTAATGGCTTATTCGGTACTATTGTTGATAACTTCTATTTAGTCGCCTTAATTTTAGCTATGGGGACAAGTCTCGGGTTAGCTACCCCGCTTGTGACTGAGTGTATTCAATACTTATTTGGTATTCCTCATACCCTGCAATTAGACGCCATTATTATCTCTTGCTGGATCTTATTAAACGCAATTTGTGTGGCATTCGGTCTGCAAAAAGGGGTGAAAATCGCCAGTGATATTCGTACTTACCTGAGTTTCTTAATGTTGGGTTGGGTGTTTATCGTTGGTGGCGCGAGCTTTATTGTCAATTATTTTACCGATTCTGTCGGTACATTGCTGATGTATATGCCTCGTATGCTGTTCTATACAGATCCAATTGGTAAAGGTGGATTCCCTCAAGGCTGGACGGTCTTCTATTGGGCTTGGTGGGTTATTTACGCCATCCAAATGAGTATTTTCTTAGCGCGGATCTCTAAAGGCCGTACTGTTCGTGAATTGTGTTTAGGGATGGTTTCAGGTTTAACCGCAGGGACTTGGTTAATTTGGACAATCCTTGGTGGTAACACCTTACAACTGATTGACCAAAATATTCTCAACATTCCACAACTAATTGAACAATATGGTGTTCCACGCGCCATTATCGAAACATGGGCGGCATTACCGTTGAGCACAGCGACAATGTGGGGCTTCTTTATCCTCTGCTTTATTGCCACTGTCACTTTAATTAACGCCTGTTCTTACACACTGGCTATGTCCACTTGTCGCTCTATGAAAGAAGGCTCTGAGCCCCCTTTATTAGTGCGTATCGGCTGGTCTGTGCTGGTCGGTATTATCGGCATCATCCTGTTAGCACTTGGCGGTTTAAAACCGATTCAAACCGCCATTATCGCCGGGGGATGCCCGCTATTTTTCGTCAATATCATGGTCACCTTGTCCTTTATTAAAGATGCCAAAGTACATTGGAAAGAGTGATCCGC
The DNA here is from genome assembly GCF_003144395.1 of Proteus faecis. Lineage (GTDB taxonomy): Bacteria > Pseudomonadota > Gammaproteobacteria > Enterobacterales > Enterobacteriaceae > Proteus > Proteus faecis. Next base: position 25,463 of record NZ_PENZ01000047.1, read on the forward strand.
TATACGCAAAGAATGACATATTAAGAGGTTATTAACATGGATTTTAGATTGAATGATGAGCAGGAACTGTTTGTTGACGGTGTCCGCGAATTAATGGCCAGTGAAAACTGGGAAGCGTATTTCGCTGAATGCGATCGCGAAAGTAAATACCCAGAACGTTTTGTCAAAGCCTTAGCGGATATGGAAATTGACAATCTGCTTATCCCTGAAGAGCACGGTGGTTTAAATGCTGGTTTTGTTACTGTTGCTGCAATCTGGATGGAATTAGGTCGCTTAGGTGCGCCAACTTACGTGCTTTATCAATTACCAGGTGGATTTAACACTGTCTTGCGTGAAGGGACTCAAGAGCAAATTGACAAAATTATGGCGTTCCGTGGTACAGGTAAACAGATGTGGAACTCTGCTATCACAGAACCCGGTGCAGGCTCTGACGTTGGTAGCTTACAAACCACTTATACCCGTAAAAATGGCAAAGTTTATCTTAATGGTAGCAAATGCTTTATCACCAGTAGTGCCTATACCCCTTATATTGTTGTGATGAGCCGTGACTCAGCATCTCCAGATAAACCTATCTTTACTGAATGGTTTGTCGATATGAGTAAACCCGGTATCAAAGTCAACAAGTTAGAAAAACTGGGTTTACGTATGGATAGCTGCTGTGAAATCACTTTCGACAACGTTGAACTTGAAGAAAAAGACATGTTTGGTCGTGAAGGAAACGGCTTTAATCGTGTTAAAGAAGAGTTCGATCACGAACGTTTCTTAGTCGCACTCACTAACTACGGTACAGCAATGTGTGCATTTGAAGATGCGGCTCGTTATGCCAATCAACGTGTGCAATTTGGCGAAGCTATCGGCCGTTTCCAACTTATTCAAGAAAAATTCGCTCATATGGCGATCAAACTCAATTCAATGCGCAACATGTTATATGAAACTGCATGGAAGAGTGACAACAACTTAATCACTTCCGGTGATGCGGCTATGTGTAAATACTTCTGTGCAAATGCGGCGTTTGAAGTCGTTGATAGTGCAATGCAAGTGCTTGGTGGTGTCGGTATTGCTGGCGAGCACCGTATTTCTCGTTTTTGGCGTGACCTTCGTGTTGATCGTGTATCTGGTGGTTCTGATGAAATGCAGATCCTGACATTAGGACGCTCAGTACTTAAGCAGTATCGATAATTTATCACGAGAAACGCTCTTATCATTCGGTGGGAGCGTTTTCACTTAGACCACTTACGAGGTAACGCTATGACAGAACATTTATCAATGCCACAATTCGGCCCACTTTCAGGGGTTCGTGTTGTGTTTTCAGGAATTGAAATTGCAGGGCCATTTGCAGGACAAATGTTTGCAGAATGGGGTGCTGAAGTGATTTGGATTGAAAACGTTGCATGGGCTGACACCATTCGCGTTCAACCTCACTACCCTCAACTTTCTCGCCGTAATTTACATGCTCTTTCACTCAATATTTTTAAAGATGAAGGTCGTGATGCATTCCTAAAATTAATGGAAACAACCGACATCTTTATCGAAGCCAGTAAAGGCCCTGCCTTTGCACGTCGTGGTATTACCGATGAAGTGTTATGGGAACATAACCCTAAATTGGTTATCGCGCATTTATCAGGCTTTGGTCAATATGGCGATCCGCAATACACCAACTTACCGGCTTATAACACCATTGCTCAGGCTTTCAGTGGTTACCTTATTCAAAATGGTGACAAAGATCAGCCTATGCCGGCTTTCCCTTATACCGCTGACTATTTTTCAGGGATGACAGCAACCACTTCTGCGTTAGCTGCACTGTATAAAGTTCAGCAAACAGGTAAAGGCGAAAGTATTGATATCGCCATGTATGAAGTGATGTTGCGTATGGGGCAATACTTCATGATGGATTATTTCAATGGTGGTGAAATCTGCCCTCGTATGACCAAAGGGAAAGATCCGTACTACGCAGGATGTGGGCTTTACCGTTGCCAAGATGGTTTTATCGTAATGGAAGTGGTGGGTATTACCCAAATTGAAGAGATCTTCAAAGATATCGGTCTTGCACATCTTTTAGGTACACCAGAAGTGCCAGAAGGCACTCAACTTATTCACCGTATCAATTGCCCTCATGGTCAATTATTTGAAGACAAGTTAGATGAATGGTTAGCAAAACAGCCTATCACTGATGTGCTAAAACGCCTGTCTGAACTCAATATTGCCAGCGCTAAAGTGCTGACTATTCCAGAGCTTGAAGACAATCCGCAATATATCGCGCGTGAGTCTATTACCGAGTGGCAAACCATGGATGGCGAAACCTGCAAAGGGCCAAATGTGATGCCTAAATTCAAAAACAACCCAGGGAAAATCTGGCGCGGAATGCCATCTCATGGCATGGACACTAATGCAATTTTGAAAAATATCGGTTATAGCGACGCACAAATCAAGGGGCTAGTCGATAAAGGACTGGCTAAAATCGTAAAGTAACACTGTAAAATTCGGACGTTGTATAGACATAAAATACGTCTGAATTTACAGCAAAAGAATAGGGTAACAGTTTAATGGATGTGATTGGCAAACAAAACTTACGTCAAATGTGGGATGATTTGGCAGAGGTTTATGGTACAAAAACAGCGCTAATTTTTGAATCCGCACAAGGAGAAGTGAGACAATTTAGCTACTGTGAATTAAATGAAGAGATAAATAGAACCGCAAATCTTTTTCATGCTGGTGGCATAAAAAAAGGCGATCACGTTGCCTTACATCTTGATAACTGTCCTGAGTTTTTCTTTTGCTGGTTTGGCTTGGCAAAAATTGGCGCGATAATGGTGCCCATTAATGCGCGATTTATGTATGAAGAGAGCGCATGGATAATCAATCACTGCCAAGCTCATTACGTGGTAACTCGTGATAATTTCTATCCGATTTACCAACCTATGTTACAGGATGAACAAAACCCTTTAACGCAACTGTTTTTAATAACAGAAAACAGTCTCCCTACTGAAAAAGGTGTTACCGACTTCTTAACAGAGAAAGCCAAGCATCCTGTTACGCTTAATCATTACACACCATTAAGTGTGGATGACACTGCTGAAATTCTTTTTACCTCAGGAACGACCTCCCAACCTAAAGGTGTCGTTATCACTCACTATAACCTACGTTTTGCGGGTTATTACTCATCATGGCAAAACGCATTACGTGAAGATGATATTTATCTTACCGTTATGCCCGCATTTCATATTGATTGCCAATGCACAGCATCACTCCCTGCTTTTTCTGTGGGAGCCACCTTTGTTTTACTTGAAAAATACAGCGCAAGAGCCTTTTGGAAACAGATCCTTAAGTATCAAGCAACAGTAACAGAGTGCATTCCAATGATGATGAGAACCTTAATGGCACAACCTGTTTCATCAGAAGAAAAACAGCACAAATTACGTGAGGTGATGTTTTATCTCAATCTTGCCGATGATGAAAAAGATGCCTTCCTTGAACGCTTTAACGTGCGATTGCTCACCTCTTATGGCATGACAGAAACCATTGTTGGTTTAATTGGTGACAGACCCGGCGATAAACGTCGCTGGCCTTCCATTGGTAGACCCGGTTTTTGCTATCAAGCACAAATTAGGGACAAACAAAACAACGAAGTCCCTGATGGGGTTGTAGGCGAAATTTGCGTAAAAGGCGAACCCGGAAAAACTATTTTTAAAGAGTATTACAACCGACCTGATGCAACAGCAAAAGCATTAGAGCCAGATGGTTGGTTACATACTGGCGATTATGGTTACCGAGACGATGAAGGCTTTTTTTATTTCGTTGATCGCAGTTGCAATATGATCAAACGCGGTGGCGAAAATGTCTCTTGTGTTGAGATTGAAAACATCATTTCTTCACATCCTAAAATTCAAGATGTGGCTGTGATTGGTGTGCCTGACAATATTCGTGATGAAGCGATTAAAGCGTTCGTGGTATTGGTTGAAAATGAGAGCTTGAGTGAAGAAGCGTTTTTCCATTTTTGTGAGCAAAATATGGCAAAGTTCAAAGTCCCCTCTGAAGTTGAATTTAGAGACGACTTACCTCGTAACTGCTCAGGAAAAGTGATTAAAAAGCATTTGAAATAAAGCATAGGTTGGTTTAACCACAAATTAATAACCTCAATCATAACTGCTTATTTTTGATGACGAAAAGGAATACAACATGAGCCAGTCATTACATCTAACAACCCGTGGTTCAGTGCTTGAGATTGTATTGGATAGACCCAAAGCCAATGCTATTGATGCAAAAACAAGCCATGAAATGGGCGAAGTTTTCTTACGTTTTCGTGATGATCCCAACTTACGTGTCGCGATTATCACTGGTGCTGGTGAACGTTTTTTCTCTGCGGGATGGGATTTAAAAGCTGCCGCAGAAGGTGAAGCCCCTGATGCAGACTTTGGTGCGGGTGGTTTTGCGGGTTTAACTGAACTTTTTGATCTAGATAAACCTGTCATTGCTGCCGTTAACGGCTATGCTTTTGGGGGCGGTTTTGAATTAGCACTCGCCGCCGACATGATGGTTTGTTCAGACAATGCTTCTTTTGCTTTACCTGAAGCGCAGTTAGGAATTGTACCTGACAGTGGTGGTGTTTTGCGTTTACCTAAACGTTTACCACCAGCTATCGTCAACGAAATGCTAATGACCGGTCGTCGCATGAATGCCGACGAAGCACTACGTTGGGGCATTGCAAACCGCGTTGTCAGCGCCGCTGAATTAATGGACAGTGCACGTGAACTTGCAGACCAAATTGCCAACAGTGCCCCACTCGCTGTGGCTGCATTAAAAGAGATTTATCGTGCTACCAGTGAACTTTCCATTGAAGAGGGTTACAAGCTTATGCGCAGTGGTGTACTAAAACATTACCCAAGTGTTTTACATTCAGAAGACGCTACTGAAGGGCCATTAGCTTTTGCTGAAAAACGCGCACCTGAGTGGAAAGGCCGGTAATTATCGTTCATCTTGATAATACAACAAAGAGGAAAACTGATGAGTATCTACGCGTTTGAAGGTCTTGTTCCTGTGGTTCATCCAACAGCTTATATTCATCCATCTGCTGTATTAATTGGTGATGTGATTATTGGTGCTGGCGTTTATATCGGCCCTCTGGCTTCACTAAGGGGCGACTATGGACGCTTGATTGTTGAAGCAGGCGCAAACCTTCAAGACGGTTGTATCATGCACGGTTATACCGATATGGATACGATCGTAAGAGAAAATGGCCATATTGGGCACGGTGCGATCCTTCACAGTTGTATTATCGGGCGTGACAGTTTAGTTGGTATGAACAGCGTAATTATGGATGGAGCAGTCATTGGTGAGGAAAGCATCGTTGCCGCTATGAGCTTTGTAAAAGCCGGCTTTCAAGGACAACCTCGACAAATGTTAATAGGAAGTCCTGCAAAACATGTGCGTGATATTACCGATCAAGATATGGAATGGAAACGGATGAATACTCGTGAATATCAAGATTTAGCGGTACGTTGTCGCCAAAGCTTAGTAGAAACAACACCATTAACGGCTCCTGAACCTCATCGCCCGCGTTTACGAGGCACAACAGGCGTTAAGCCAAAAGGCCAGTAACAAACAGCGACAGGCGTTACGAGCGCCTGTCGTCATTATTCAATTTGTTTTGTATGCAACGAAGTTACTTATATTAGCGACGTTGAGATTTTGACAACATCCATTGCCATTTTTGCTCATGGTTCAATCCACGAGGGATCATCGCCGCTAATTTTTCAGGAGAACGCTGACTACTTTTTTCTTGAATATGGCCTTTTAAACGCGAATAGACTTGAGGATCAATATGACTGACTTTGATCATTCGTTGGCACTGACAGCCTCTACCTTCTAATTGGTTAGGTACACTTTTCGTTTCACACTCAATCTCTTTTACATCAGAAAGAATATAGGAAACAATATTAATTGCATTGCATTGAGGAATATCGAATTCTTTTGCAATTTCCTTTGCACTTACCCAACGTTCTTGCTCTTGAACCCAGTCTGCAATTGACAAATAGAGTGGCTTATTCATGTATTCTTCACACATATTTACTCCAGTATCACAAATAAAGTTTTATTTATCGCTAAATAAAGATAATAACTGAATATGTTAATTATCATTGCACCGCGGAGTATCGGTTTTCCCTGTTAATTAGGTATTTTAACTACCTCATCAATATAATATTAATTTATTTCTTAACAACCAAACCCTTTAATTAACATGCTAGTCACAATTTATTATTTTGTTATTAAATTCAACTTAATAACAACTAAACCGAGTAAAAACAAAAAATTAATTAAATTAAAAAAATAACAACTTTATAAAAAATAAAATATAAAAAATTGATATATAAGCTATTTATAACAAAAAAATAAAAAACAATAGATTATATTAATAATCCATTTCTAGACTAACATTATAATAATAGATTTGAATTTGAATTGCCAGAAAGGTGACTTATTATTAGATATAAATCAATATTCATTTATTTTAAGCTATATTATCCTTATTATTAATACATTAGTAAAAGTGAAGATTAATATCTCTGTATACCTAAATAGGTAAATTAAGTGCTATATAACGTTATAGCACTTAATCTTATGTTCTTCATTTGATTATAAAAAACGACGCTCAAATGTAGTTTGCCAATCATCAGCGAATCTATTTACAGCATCGTCCACCACCGGTGAGCGAATAATAGAGTAAGCAAGTTCTATCGGTAATGTCACCGAAGATGCCCCCGCTAATAAACAATCAACCACTTGGCGTGGTGTTTTAAAACTCGCGGCTAAGATTTTTGTTGGTAAATTATGCATGGTGATCAGCGTTTGTAACTCTTTTACCACTCTTACACCATCAGAGCCCTGCCTATCCATTCGATGCACATAAGGCGCAATATAATCGGCACCTGCTAATGCGGCCATTAACCCTTGAGACACGCTGTAAATTGCCGTGCCTAATACCAGCATATTTTTTTGTTTTAATTGTTTAATAGCAATAAGCCCCGCTTCTGTAACTGGGATTTTAATCACGGTATTATCGGCAATATTGCCAATGCGCAAAGCTTCTTCAATCATGGTATCGACATCACTGGCAATAACCTGTGCAAATACCCGACCTTTTCCTCCCATTGCCGTTTTTAATTCAGGCAATAGCGTTTCAATATCTTGTGCGGATTTAGCAATAATGGAAGGATTGGTGGTGACACCAGCAATAGGAAGAACTTGAGAGAGTTTTCTGACTTCTTCGATATCAGCGGTATCTAAATAGATTTCCATAATCGCACCTCAATGATGTTGGTTTTAAGCTAAATAATTATAGGTATAACGTAGAAAGTAGCATTGTACGCGAGGGATTTCTAGTCGATTCAATGAAAATAGCGCCCATGTAAAGGCGCTATTAATTAAATTGCTAAAAATAAATAGCAATTATCTCTATTTAATAAAATAGAAATAATCTAATTTTATATTTTTAATTCAAGACTTAAATCTGATAATATTTAAATTAAATATAATCAATATCATTATTAAAATTAAATAATCATTTTAATTAAATAGATTATTTTTTAAAATCAGCATCAATAACTTGATAAAAAGCATTCTTTGTATCGGCAATATCCCAGACACCTAAAATAACCTGATAACCTGAACGCTCTGGTATATTACAATTTAATTCTACGATTTCTTGAGGTATTTTACCATCATCATCTCGTTGACAAAAAGGTGTTAAATCAAAAGAGCTTCGAGTAAGTGGTTTATTGACATCCCAGTTTTGTTTAGTAATAAAAAATCGCCATGATGCTGTACTATGTGGCGCTGTTAATTTCCACTTAAAGGTATAAGGTCCGCTTTTCATTGCCACTTTATGCCAGCGATCAGCACTCTGCTCATTTAAAGCAGAAAATGTTTCATTTCCACCACTGGCAATTTTACCATCTTCAGGTCCACCGTTAGGGAAACCTTTAAGCCCTTCAACTGATTGAGGCTCATATTCTACAGGGCCACAATTTTTATTAAATTTTATATTATTACTATTAGGAATAGTCATTTTACATAATACTGCACGGCTTGGTGGAACATCAATATAGCCATGCTTCAATGTGACATCAGCTGACACTGTTGAAACAAAACCCGCTGATAATAATAACGTTGCAGTAAATACCATAAGTTTATTTTTCTTCATAATAAAGCCTCAATAATTATTAAAAAATTTTAAAATATAATGATTGCATCAATCACATTAGATATTAGTAAAAAAAAGATAATTAAATATCAATTTATTAAGAACTGTGAGCAATATCGCGATTTAATTTAATATTAAAATGGGACTAACACTGTTATTTAATATTTATTAGATGACTATTAATAATAAAAATAATAAATTAAATTATTTTTATTACTTTTTTTATGTTTTATTAAAAGAAATAAAATTATCGATATAAAATAAAAACAACCCAAATAAGACAGAAATGCTGTCTCTCTGGGTTGTGTATTTTGGGTCTGCTCTAAATAGACATTATTATCTAATCACTCATATTCCATGAGTTGAGTAAAAATGATGGTGCCTTAATCAACTTTATATACCGATAAGGATTTGTTTTTATCAAAAATTGCTTTGGCTCTTTTATAAGTTACTTTTTTTAGCTGAGGATATTCATCCGTGTACATATCACGGGCAAGCTCTTTCCATTCACTTTCACTTTCAAATATACCAGCCATATAATATACATACTGTATTGCCTCCTCTTGATCCTCCGGAGGGCGTGACGTAGGATTTTTTGTGAACTCTGCTCGAGTAACTTCTGGGTCTGCAGCCTTATTCATCCTCATAAGTAACTCTACTGCTTTTCCTGTCGGAAGACGCTTCTGTTGTTTATCGATAACATGCTCAGTCCATTTATGTAAGTCTGAAGTTACATTTTGGAGGCAAAAATTTTCAGAATCTACATCTCTGGTAACGTAAGGAGTCATAAAATCATATAAATTTCCTCGTTCTTTGTTCTGATTAACTAAACCTTTACCTTTAGGTGGTTGCTTGAAACCTTTTGATTTCTTCATGATCTCGTGTCCACCGGACAGAGCGCCCTCAGGCTGTAAGTCAATATACAAAGAAGCTAATTTAGTCATTGTTTCGTTAAACTGGTCTCCTTGTAACGTGCGCATTCCACCTCTCCCTGTTTCAACAATATCCACCAGACGTTCAATAATGTTACCAATGAGGTCGTTTTTAGAATTAGAAATATTCAACTGGGATTGTTTGCCTGATCCAGATGCGCCAATAGCACTACTAGCGGTGGATATATCGTTTGAGGAATTATGCTCTCTTCTGTTGGCTATACTTGCACTTAATTTTTTGAACATCAAACCATTGTCATCAATATAAGATGTCGGATTCCCTTTCACCATGCGATATAAATTTAGCCCATCAATCGTACCTGCGGGGTCTGCACTTAACCAACGACCAATCCACGGTTGATAATAACGATAACCATAGTAATACATCCCCGTAGAATCTTTTTCTTTACCGGAATAACGAATGGTTTTGTAATCTGCTTCTACCACATTTTCGCTAGACCAAATGGCGGTACCGCCATAAGGGTAATACTCTTCATAACTGACTAATTGCCCTTTACCGTCCGTTTCTAATCCGCTGTTGCCAATACCGTCATCATAGCTATAACGCAGTGAATTATTTTCAATCCCTTTCGGTGAGCCAATTTCCCAACACAGCGCCCTGACTTTTGCACTAGTACCTGTTTGAATTTGTACAACGACATATTTCTCTGTCACAGAACGTGTGCTCACTTCCCATTGTTCAATATTCGGTAAATAGTGCGTAGTGACTTTTTCTAAATCACCGTTAGCAGTTTTGCGCCCGCGTATTTTCGTCATACGTTGGCTCGCACTGTTATATTGATAGGTTTCTCCCTCAGATAATTGCCCATTTTCCATTATCTCTTTGGTGGCTTTCAGATGATTACGGCTATCCCAAATAATGGCATCCCCATTAAGAAGTTGGGTTAAATTACCACTCTCATCAAAATAGCTATCCACGTTTTTTGGATCTGAACATTGTGACTTTAATAAAGCGCGATTGGTTTTATTTGAAACGATAATATCTTGAGTAAAGCTTTGTTGCGCAATAGCGGAGTGATGGCGAATTTGCGTTAAATTACCACCGCGATCATAAGTGTATAAACGCGTGTAATTGGTATAGCTTTGTACATCTTTCACTAACGTAGTAATGGTTTGAGATTGGATTGATGCAGGTGTTTTTTGATTGGCGGATTCACGCCCTGTTGCACTGACCAATTGATACAGTGAATCATAAATATAGCGATTTTCAGGCACCACTTTCTGATTGCGCCAATAACGCGTCGCTTCTGCATCATTTTTCAAACAAATAATGTTGCCCACCGCATCGTACTCATAACGCAGATCTTGCATGACCTTCGCCCCTAACGCATGACCTTGAGGGCGCTCTGTTTTAATATGCAATAAACGTTGCGTTTCTGGCTCATATTCATAGGTGGTGACTAAACCATTACCCTGCTCTTCACGCAGTTTTTGCCCCGCAGCTGAGTAGGTTAAAGCACGTAAAATCGCTTGCTCTGATTGTCCTTTTAACGTCAACCAAGTTTGTTTTACAAAGCCTGCAATATCATAGGCAATACGGCGTTTATTTCCCTTTGCATCGGTTTCTTCTAATACAGCCCCTGTCGCATCATAAGTATATTGAGTAGTAAATTTTTCAGCTTGTTGAATACTTTGCTCACTGCCGGTACTCCAATTAATGTTATTACCTACAATGAACTGTTGTGTTTCTGATATTACCGCACCTTGTAACGAATAATGGCTATATGTTTTTTTACCTGCCGTATCAAAGTGTTCAATACATTTTCCCACTTGGTTGGTCTCTATTAACTGACTCGCGTTTCCTTGTCCCCATTTAAATTTTTGAATAACCTTCGTGTCTGAATTCCCTAATTTTCCTTCTTCTACTTTCTCTAAATATCGTTCAAACCCAGACTGACTATATTTATAGATTGTGACCGTTCCTTTGGCATTAATCTGCTGTGCAACCGTGCCTTCAATATCATTAAAATTAAAGCTATTCCCATTATCAACACCTTGTGAAAGTGATAATGCCTTCCCTAAACTCACCGTTTGTTGAATATTAGGCTGAATGCTGGCGTCTAACTGTTGTGAGTCATACAGTCTTGCATCAATACTGCGTTCTAAATAACCGCGAGCATGATAGTGATGACGCGTAATACGCTCATCGGTTTGGTTTACCATATCAGGATGACGGCAATAGCTAATTTCGCGAATAGCCGATCCGCGATTATCATGAACCACAACAGTCGGGGTTCGTGTATGTAATTGTTGATTTGACATATTTCTATAATTCCTTAGTTTGCTTTCTTTTATGATCCAACTCATAAGTACCAAGCTGACTTTTTGTTGCCAATATTTCTGCCACCGCTTTTTTATCGGTATTACATTTTTCCAATACCAACATTAAACGTGCCACATAATCAGGATAATCCCCCCATACTTGCACATTAAAAAACGGTGCTGAACAGGGCTGTAGTAAGTGTGTTGGTACAAATTTTTCAGGTGCTTTAACGACGGTTAAGGGTGTTTTGCTGCAACTGGATAACAGCGTCAGGCACAGACTCATTAGCACAAGGCGTTTGAGCCAGAAGTAGCCGTAACTCTTGGCGTATTGCATGATTTTCTTCCTCTAAATAGTGTTGCTCCTCTTGTTGATGTATAAGCGTTTCAGAGATTTTTTCCGCTTGTTCGTGCCATTGCATTAATTGTGATTGCAATGTCCGTTGTTGATATTCAAGCTGACTATTTTGTTCTGAAAGTCGCTTAATTTGGTTGTGTTGATAGCGGATCACCAGAAGCGTGGTCAGAATGACTAACAACACGCCTCCTTTTGATCCCCAGCGTAGAAGCCAGGTTATACTCATGAATATGCCTCTCTAGACAGCTCATAATGAGGGCCATCACGAAACGATACCCAATCACCGCCCCAATTCATTGAAACACCCAATTGATGTGCTGCTTGTTTCATCGCTTTTGATACGGATTCAAACGCAGACCAATCTTGCCAAGGGATAGCGCCATTCACTAACGGTACTATATCTACAGCATGACCTGTTAAATGACGGCTATTGAGTGTTTTGCTTTTGCCTTCGTTCATTAACGCTTTTTGACGCGCAAATGAACGTAGCCCTTCGATGACAACAAAATCATATTCACTCAATGTCAGCGCCAAATTAACCACTCGGACTAAATCTTGATGCACATCCTTTAAGTTATTTTGACTTCGTTGACTCAATGTATACGTATTCATTTAGGCTCCTTAAGGCTATTCATGCCAAAAACACGGTTCCATAGCCAAATCAACGTGGTACTCCCCATTGAGCCAAAAAGCCCTGCAATCATGTAAGACATATAGCGACTTGCCCCACTTTCAAAACTCAATAATCCACCGAGTAAGCCTGTAAATACTGAAATCACGATCTGGCTACCAATGCCACACCAAGACCACTTAATTTGTTTTTGTCTAATTTCCATTAAATACCTCACGATACCTCCCCAGGCTGAAAATCCACCGATAATCATCCAAGCGAGTGCATCACTTTCAGATGGGATTGAGACCAGCATAATAAAATTCCTACGTTAAGCGGGTTAGAGAAAGAAGAGTCAATAACCCGCATTTCATCACCTTATGTTAAAGTGTCATTTTCATCTTCCTGCACAATAAACCAAGGTGTCACAAGGGTATTACGCTGATAACCTTTGGCAGTAATAACCCGATATAAACGCCCCAATGCGTCATAGTAGTGAGTATCAGCAAAACGATTTTGCTGAGCTGAACTATCAGCGAGATAACGCCAGTCATTAAGAAAGTAAGGTTGATAAACTCGCTTTACATTCCCTTTGTTGTCATATTCTGTTTCGCCTGAAATAGCCCAACGAATCGTGGTGCTCTTTTGTTGCGCTCGCTGATTTTTATCAACCCTCAGTGTGGCATTATCGCTACGTAAAAAGGCTTCACCGGCTTCTACTCTGACAGAAGTTTGCAATAGGCGTCCCAAACCATCGCTAAAGGCGATTTGTTGGCGAATTTGCTGTTGTGAATCGCTGTCATAACGATCTGTCATGATTTGCAGAGCGTGCGGAGGTAGCTTTGACGATGTTGACATCCAACTGTCTGTTACATACACAAAACCCGTTGCAATCGGCAGTGGCGCGGTTAATGCTAAAGCCCCATCGATGGTTGTTGGCATAGAAAACGCTTTATCGCTATAACCGCTTTGTTTGCCGTCTTCCGTTCCTGAAAAACGCGTCGTCGTCACACGACCTAAACCATCAAAAGTGACTTGATGAATATTATGATTGGCATCAGTAATCGAATTAGGCGATAAAAAACGCCAATCGTAAGTGAGATGGAAATCTTGTGTATTCTGAGGGGATCCTTTACCCATTAATGCGCAAAATTGTTTATCCCATAACAGTTTGTAATCACAAGAAAGCGCAGACTGTTTATACACCAGCGGTTTGTGAAACTGAGCTAAAGTACCGTAGGTTGTGACGCCTAATAACTGTTTTATCCACAGCTGTTTCTCTTTCTCTTTTTCATCAGCAAACTGATAATTTGCTTGTGAATAACCCGCATCTTTCAGTACGTTATCAAGCTGTAATTGAGGATAAGGCTGCGATAATACTCTTGCTGTCTCTTCATCCAATTCTGCGGTTTCTGTATAAGCCAAACGAATAGGAAAATCAGGTGTTTCCAAGGTTGCTTTATTATCAGCATCCATATAGGCAAACTGCTGTTGACCAGCAAATACGGATGCGGATTTTTGTGTGAGCAAATTATTGGTTGCTAATAATGCTTCGACACTTAAGCCCTCTTTAGGCTGTTTTTCAGCACCAAAAGTCCAAATATCGTGACGACTTGCTTTCACAACGCCGAGCTGATAAATCTGCTTTTCTGAAATATCAAGATGATGACAAGTTTGACGCGATAAGCTTAAACGTAAGCTTTGTTGCTGTTGATCATAGCTAGATCTCCATAATGTATCAGGTAGGCTTTCATAATGCTGATACGGATTTTCCGCTGTATTATGGCGTCTTGGGTAATCAACAGAGACTGCTTTAGAGACAACGCCATAGCCATCTTGCTCTAAGGTGATTTGTTGATGGCAAGTGGGATCAGACGCAATACGCTCATAATGATAGGCACGACTCTCAACCACAGATGGCATCACCACAGGGGAACTTCCTTGTGCTTCAATCAAACGTACTTGTGAGCGTTGTTCTGTTACGGCATAAGGTACGGTTGATACCGTTGAATTATCCAATCCATAGACTTCACTTCTTATTAACGAGCCTTGCAATCCACGCTCAAGCCAATAATTTTGTTGTTGACGTAAATCGCTATCGCACTCTTTTTCTGCACTCCCTTCACCTTGCGTAAATCGAGGAGAAAACTGTGGAAATGCCGCGTTATCGCCCTGCCAGAATTCATCAGCAAATTTGGCATCAACAGACAATTTACCAGTAAAAAACCACTGACGCGTTAATGCATTTGGGGTTTTATCTGCGCTGTTTTCTTCGCTTTTAAATGACTCCGCATTAGTGACTTCAACACAACCAAAACCACGAAACTCTTTCTCTTTACCATCCCACACACCGTGGCGATAGTTATAAGTTTGCGTTAAACGGCTTTGTGTTATTTCATCAACGGTTTCAATTTGCCACAGAGTATGCAACGCAAAAGGCAGATAACTAACGGCTTTTTCTTTACCTTGTTGTTTTCTTGCTAATTTTTCATCCAACCAACATTGCGCTGAACTGCGGTAATGTAGATGTTGAACCATGCCCATATTGTTATTAATCGAGCTTAACAACCACGGTTTTTCATTCTGTAAAGAGAGCACCCAATGTTGTGCTTTAGGTGTCAATTTGGTCAGTAAAATACTGGCAACACCTAAACCTTGCACATCGGCAATCTGTAATTGGCAAAGGTTATCGAAATGCATCCCTTTAGGTAGCGCGATATCATCGCCACGCACAAATTTATTACCACTTTGGTTAAAATAGACCTCTAAGTGAGTGGATTGAGCATAAATAATATCCGTTGTACCACTGCCATCTAAATCCGCCAAATAGAGCTGATTAGGATTAAATTTCACGCGATCAGCAGAAAAACCCGTAAGAGTGATAGGAGTACTAAACTTACCATTACCTAAATGCACCCAACACGTCACACCTTGATAATCCACCTGAATCAGATGTTGTTGACCGGAACCTAATACATCACTAAATGCCACTAAAGTTCGTCGATTAACGTTTTTAATCGGCAAAGTGACGCCATCAGCCTGCATAATCTCTTTACTTTTTTTCCAGCCTTGCGCTGAACCGGCATAAAGACGAATACTACGAGGACCAATCAACGCTAAATCAGCAAAACCACTGCCTGTTAATGAGGTTATTTCTGCTCGAGGATGAAAATATTCCATCGGAAAGGCATTAAGAGGCACAAAATTTAGCCAATTTTCTGCTTTTTCTTCATCTTGCGTGTAATAGCCATTCACATTGCCTTGTGTCACTAACCACTCTAATTTGCCGTCACCGGTAATATCCGTCAGCATTGCCGAACCGCGTAATGAAGGAATAATCGGCAATGGCTGCGCTTTATCCCATGTCATTGCATTTGGGTTTTGCTGATCTTCTTTTCTAATCGGTGCGCGATACCACCAAGCGCCGCTGTCTTGATACAGTACGCCAGCAAGTCCTTCACCTAATAAATCAACATATTGATAAGGCTGTTGTGGTGAAAATTGCGCCAATTCATCTAATGATTGCCACTGTGCTTGTGTAGGAGAACCCACTTTTTGCCAATCAAAATTTACAGGTGGTAATGTCATCAGCGATTGTGCATCTTTATTGTTATTAAATGCCGATTGCTGTGCTGAAACTAACATGCTACCTGATGCTGATTCATCGTAAGTCAGTGTTAATCTTGAGACTAACTCTGGCGTTTCCGCTTTGGCACTTTGCTGCGCTAAGCTTTCTAAACGGTGATACATCAGCACTTGGCGACATAAACGACGAGTACGCACTTCAAAACCGTAATTAAATTGAGAAAAACAGTCTTTACGCACTGCCCACGCTGAACCACTTTGCCATTGCGGATACGTTGCTAATGCACTGCTACGTTCACCGTAATCAAATACCAGTGTAAATAATGCATTATCAGGTAATGTGTTATCGGTTTTAATACATGAAAAGGCTCTTTCACCAATAGGATTACCGTAATACACTTTTTCTAAATAACGTTGTGTATTGGCATTCTTGTGTGATTGAATTTCTTGCTTATCGCACCCTTGTTCATCTTCAGCGCGATAGTGATATTCAATTTGCTCACCGGTTGCTGAAACAGACGCATTGAGGTTCCATTGCGCAATATTCGCACTGTTTTGACTATCCACAATCTGCGCTGTGGTTTCATAACCAAATAAATGCACATCACCATTTGCACTTAACATCACCCAAAACTGTTTTGGGGTATTGGCAGGTGCATTCTTGTCATTAAGTGACCAACACTCAAAACGGCTAAAGCTTTTTTCAATACGAGAGCGATAAACGGTCACTTGATATTGATGTGATAAATTCACACCTAATAATTCACTACGTTGTAGGGTTTCAATGTCGCCCTTTTTATTAACAACCGGGACAATCACTTCGCCTTCAGGACCAACAAATTCATCTTGTTGAGTATAAGTAGGAACACCTTTTGAAGTACGACGACGAATCGACATCACTCCTACAGACCAACCAAAACCAAAAGCGCCATTACCAGATTGATTTTGATAAGTTAAACCTAAAGAAGGGGCGTAACCACGGCCTTGACTAATGGGCAACGGCAAACTAAAAGTAGCGGCACCATCAGGGCCAACAGCGCCCATATTGCCAGTTAACCCTGTGACAGCACCACCGCCTTTCGGTAAATTAGGTGCATCAAAGGTCAATTTCTCTGAATTTTGCATGTAGAACTCCTGACAGGCTCCCTAAGGAGCCTGTAATTAATTAAGATTTAGATAATTAACGAATGGTGTAATTAATGTGGAGAATGATGTCGTTCAGTGTCAGTAACATCTCTTTTTGCTTATCTGTGGCATCAGGGAAGCTTAAAGTCAGTGTACTGGTGTCATTCACTGGTAAACCTTCAAAGGGTAGATAACGCTCATCATTAAAGTTCAGTTGGAACTGACCACTGTCATTCATGCCATGAGAAATCGCAATTGCATTACAACCACGTGGTTTCACTGCACTACCGCCATAATTCAGTACGGCTCTAATATTCTGATAACTGCCTGTTAATGCTGGTAATGTCACACTAATTTGCTTAACGCGACGCAATTTACCTAAATCAGCAGGGTAATCTTTGTCAATAGCTAAATCAGATAACTTAATAGAGGCTTGCAATTGACCATTTTTCAGCGTGATACCATTTTCTGCTGTACCTAGCTGAGTTTTCGATTTGTTAATCACATCAGCCACTTGGTCAAAGCCAAACTTATTACTACTTAAACCTTGATACACATCGGCCAACGATACAATCTTGGTGATTTCCAGTGCACGTTTGTCTTTTTCAAGGTAGCTATTTTCCATTTGAGTCAGGTTATGCATTAAGCTTTCACCCGCCATCAAACCAGAATAGTTACCTTGCCATGCCCTTGGACGAATAAAGGTTTGTGTTTCACCTAAGTCGTACTGATAAGCCAATTCTGCCATACGACAACGAGAAACAGTTAAGTCGTAAAAAGGTTTATAAATCGCCATTAATTTACCGCGTAACCAGCTATACAGGGCTTTATTGGTAAATTTATTTTGCAAGAAGGTTAAGTGCTCTTGTGTTTGCTGTTGTTGTAACTTCATGCTATCTAACTGCAGTCTCGCCGCCTGTTGACGAACCTCTAATGCAGCAAGCTGAGCATCAAACTGATCTAATTCGGATTGTGCGGTATCACATAATGAGCCCCACTCTTCATAGCGTCGACGATAATACTCTGATTGACTTAATCTATCTGCAGAAATACGGGTGGCTGAACTTGATAATTGCAGACAAATTGATGTTGCATTAAAAATAGCGCCTAAACGTGATCCCCCGACAGCCATACCATAAATATTTGGCACAAGATCTGCAGCCGCTGCTGCCATATTGAGTCCTTGGCTTGCGGTATTTAGCACAGAAGAGCTCAAATAGAGATCCATGGCTTGTTGTTCTCGCGTGCTAATATTCTGGTTATACAATTTTTTATAATAAGTAAGGCGTTTATCAGCACCTGAACGTAAATCCTGTAATGCTTTTTTATTATGCTCAAATTCTTCCAGCGTTTTCTGCTGGTATTTGATATTTTGCAGAATAATTTCGCTACCTTGAGTGATCAATAATTCAGACAATGCTTGTGCATCTTGGCGTTCTGTAATGCTAAAAAGTGAGCTACCAAATTGCATTAGCTGATTTACCACAGATTTTGCGCTATTTAAAATAACAGGGAAGCGCTGTATTGGCATCACTGCATTTGGCAAACCACTACCACCTTGTGATTGAATCACGGCAGCATTTTGCAGTGCTTTAGGATCTGCTGGTGCCGTATAAATTGGCAGTGACAACGGTTGTCCATCAATCGATAAATTGTGACGTAAGTTAAACAAACGAGCTTTTAATATGTCTCGATACTGCGCTAATTTTTCATTAATTTGCGGTAAAAAAACCGAAGTTAAGGTATTTGCAGTACGCGGTAACTCCCCATCGTTACACACTTCATGAATTACGCGTGTTGAGGTTGTTTTTGATGCTGCATCAATTAGTTTTGGCGCAGACCAAATAGCGTCACTGACTGATTCCGTTTCAGCACCTAACAGTTTCAGTGCCTGCACATACCACATTTTAGCTTCATTTAAAGAGTCTCGTTCAAGTAGACGATAAGCGCTGTCTCCCCTCGCCATAACAATATCGAGGTACTTCATAAACGTAGCCAGCTTATAGTGCATTGGATCAGCTTGTGCCACAGCATCAGGATCGGTTGAATCCAATTGGTCATTATCCCAAGCTATATCTGCTAACAATGGCTGCGAATTCCAAACACGATGAGTATGAGTATCACTATCAATATAACCAATTGGACTAAAAACATAACGTAGCCAACGATTAGCTTCATCGTAATTTTGTCCTTCTAACATCACATTTGCTAACATCATCGGAGTGTAATAGAACAGTTCCCAAAAATAGAGGGCATTAGCACCATTAAAATCCATCGGTACGTCAGCACCTTCATCCAAAGCAGGTTCAGGTAGCCTCTGAGAACTTAATGTTAAAATAGCATCAATTCCTTTATTCGCACGTTTGACTAATTGGCGTGCAAATAACGTATTTAAACGTACTAACAAAGGTTTATTTGCTACTGTCATTGACATATATTGAGCATGCTTTCGATTTGTTTTTAAGCTAATAACACTTTCATTTATATGTTCCAATTCACTAACTTTGAAAGAACATAAGATTTCAGAAATAACTTTTTGTTTCTTATTAACCGCTATTACTTTTGTAGTTAATATTAATTCACCATCATCATTAAATTCTCTTAGCGGCAGATCAAGCTTAAGTACATTATTTTTACTATTGAAGCTATTACTGCCTTCATTTAAAGAAGTATTGGCTTTAGACCATTGTTCAAGAGAATAGGTGGCTTTATTATCTGGATTAGAAGATAATGTTATCTTAATATCTTCAATCATTTCATCATCAGTATAGATAACTTTATTTAAATCACTCTCACTAATAGTCAATGGGTAAGATATCATTTTCCCATATGCACCCAGAAGCAAGTCACTCTTTGTTTCTCCTGAAACAGAAAAAAGAAATCTTGGCGTTTCTGTGTTTAAAAATTTTTGTAACGATACATCGCCTAACTCATTAGAAAGCGTAAAGGCGATTTCATTTTTCGATGTATAAGTTAATAATTTATTTGACTGTTTAGTAAAAAAAGCCAGTTCTACGTTATAATCTTCTCCGTTATTAATATCTGAGCCTTTAATTATCGCATTTTTATTATTATCATAAATAAAGAAGTAAACTGTATCTGTCTTAATATCAAAACCCAAATAATAACTATAATCAGTTTTTATATTAAAAGCCAAAGTTTCTAACTTACCGACACTACCAGAAGTATAAACAATATCCTCTAATATAGCCCCCTCTTTTAACAAACCTTTAAAAATATCTTTAATAGATGCAGGAGCAAGATGTCCATAATTAACATCACAGTTAATAAAAGCGGAAAGATAACAAGATAACATTTCATTTTTCGATTCTATACTTACGCCATTAATTAAACTGCCTGAAAGAGAAACATTTTTAGAGTCAGTCGTTTTTATATTATCAATAGGATCATGAGAGATAGAATAAGCAAATTTTCCTCTCAACATAAATTTATTATTAACATTATTAATGGATTCTTTACCAACTATATCAAATTCAGATTTCACATTAATATAAATGTTTTCTGCATTTTCTTCATTTGAGTCCGATATATTAGAAAATATCATTTCATTATCAATAGAATAAACATTATACTCCTTATTTCCATCATCATAGGTATCCTTAGTGATATAAGTTAAAAAGTATAATTTATCAAGCTCTTGATCATAGCTTAAATGAAAATTCCCTTCTTTTTTCTCTATGATATTATTAGAAAATTGGAAATCAATAGGTGAACTCCAAGTTCCATCATAACGGATATGTGATAAATTTAAACTATAACGTGCCTGCGTAGAAATTGGTACAGACATCGTTTTTTCTTTATTTTCAATTTCTCTATTTTCAGCTTCTTTACGTTCAATCCAAGCAACATATAATCGATTATTAAAAATAACAGGACGAATTAAATTATTGTAAGGGCTAGCACCATTCTCAATTTTCGTCCACTCAGTCCAGGCATTGGATGCCATGACACCTTTTTTTATTTTACTATGATCTGCACTACGCCAATAATAACTTGCTTTTTCTGATACATTATGACCAATAAAATAAGTCTTTCCATCTTCTAATGTCACACCATCATGGTAACCACTAATTACATCTAAATTAGCAATTTGTTCAAAAGAAGTTAAATATGTTTTAAATGCATCATCAATTGTATCACTGTTAATGCTATTTTGACCGATCGTCTGTAACAGCGTATCCATCATTTT
This sequence comes from Proteus faecis, assembly GCF_003144395.1. Lineage (GTDB taxonomy): Bacteria > Pseudomonadota > Gammaproteobacteria > Enterobacterales > Enterobacteriaceae > Proteus > Proteus faecis. The sequence continues at coordinate 46,763 of NZ_PENZ01000047.1, forward strand.
AGTTTGACCAATACGTACTGTAGGATCAATATAATTTTCAGGATAATAAGTTAATAAAGAAACGCTACTCCAAGTGCTATAACGCTTATTATATTTATCCCAATCTATAAAAAATTGACGAGATTTAATAGGTGTGTGATTAGCTTTTATATCTAAGGATAAAAATTCATTGATATATAGCTGTATACTTGCAATAGCTTGCTCTATCTTTGTGGTTTTTATTTCAGATGAGATCTTATTATCAATCAGTAAATAATAATAAACATCATCACTAGTTACTAAATTTAACTCACTAAACTGATTAATATAAAATGAACATAATGCAACATTCTTTTTTTCATCCATTTTATTTTTTAGTAAAATAGCTTGTTGAGCATTTAATCCACTTTGTAAGTTTTTACTGACTCTATCCCAATTCAAATAATCTTCTTCTTTATTACCACTTATGGAAAATTTTAATTTAGTTAATAAATCAAAATTATTTGGTGTAATATTAAAAACTTTAACCATATCAATATAGCTAGAAATTTCTTTGATATTATCAAAGTGAATCACATCATCAAGTTTCAATAGAGAGATTATTTGATTAATAACATCTTCACTAACTTTATATATTTTTGATAAAGTTGAAGCTCTATCTCTACCTATAATAATGTTTGACAGATCCTCTTTATTACTTATTTTATCTAAATAAAAATGATGAAAATCAGATAAATCTTTTATTGACTTGATATTTGGAAGGATTGTTCCATTACCAATCACACGTTGCCACCCCAATATATTTATCTCATCTTCATTTAAGCCTATTTTAGTAAAAATAGCGATCATTTGACATAAATTTTGTATATAAGTAATAACATTATTTTTATCCTCTTGTGTTTTATCTTCCTTATTGATTAAATCAACAAAATCATAAATAGTTGAATTTAATGAATCTGTAGATTCCAGAGTCATCCATACAGAACCAGCTTGGTTTAAAGAAGAAATATGAAAATAAGAAGATATTATAGGTAAATAAGATTCTAATATTTTCTGTGGAGATAATAAAACATCATTAACTAACTTAACATTCATTAATTCTTCAATAAGATTTTTTATTTCATCTGTATAGCGCAAATCATATTTATTTGCCGTCATTACATATAGTTCCGGAATATTCAATTTATAATCTTTAATAAATTTTAAATAATTATCTATTGTATAAATTAAATTAGCCGCATCATCTGATGAAGATTGTTGATTAATGGGTTTACTAAAAGGATCTGACAACATATCGAGTAATAAAGAAAGAGTATAAATATCTAGGCCATGTACTGTTGCCAATAAATATACTCGATATAACAGTGAAATATTTTCTATAGAACAAGTAAATTCCGTTGTTTTACCAGAAGCTAATTTCCACATAGCAACAATACCAATATCATCGGCATGAAATGCTCTTTTTAAGGTATTAATACGTATTATATCATCTGGAGATGATGAATTAAAATCAAGTGCTTTATTATCTGCAATAAATTTTAATTCACCTAAAGGAGGAGAATTAAATAAAACATCAAATAGAGATAAGGAATTATTTAATGTTTTTTCATTAATATTAGCACCATTAAGCACTATAGATTGCTCAATATTAATATTGTATTTCTCCATAATATATTGCACATGAAGAATAGCTCGGATCACCTCAGAATCAATATTGTTATCATTATTTTTTGTTTTAATTAAAATAATTAAATTATCAACAGAGATCCCCGTTGCTTTATGCAAGCGAATAATTTTATTTAAGATCAACATACCTTTTGAAGATAATTCATTATTTACTTTAAGTGTATTAAATAATGGTAATATTTCTTCTTCTGGAATAGAATAATATTCAGATAAGAATCTTAGATTATTTTTTAAACTAATATCCTTATTTCCGAAATTTTTCTCTACTAGTTCATCAATATTATTTTCAGAAATTACTTCTGTTAAAATAGTATATAACTCAGGAGAAATCGATGAAATAATTGTTGAGATCCATTCTGTATCCAAAATATCAAGAGAATCCTTAGCTTTCACTAATTTATCAACCAAGCCATCCTGTAATAATAATGTTTCTCGAATAGTTTGATAAGGTTGATGATAAGGATTTTCACCCATTGTACGGTTTGTTGCTAGTTCTTGAAATAAATCTTTATCATTACCTAATTTATGTTGTAATGCTGTGGTTAATATTTGATTTGATAAAGACAGTGTTGAAATTTCTTTATCCATATTTTCTTGAGAAAGTACTAATTCTGCTAAATCAGGACGGCGTCTATTAAGGCGATACCTTGGGTTTTCAGCATGTATTTCTTTCGCTTCACGATAAAGTTCTGTTAAATAACCCGCAGGCGAAAACATCGATGCTACAGATTTAGAATCGACATAATAGTTGTCTCGATTTGGGATCCAATTTTCTAATGTATTACTTTGAGCAATCTGAGATCGCATTCCTAAAGCCACTGCATTTTGCACTTGTGGATTACGACGTGCTAAATAGTGCGCTTCATTAATTTTACTCTTTTTGGCGGCTTTTTGTGCTTCTTTATATAATATTTTTGCTTCATGCCAACTAAGTTTTTCTTCACTAAGTGCGTAAATTTCATGAAGTGATAAGGGAGCCAGATCATTTAACGTAATATTTTCTACTGCATCAGAATTCATTTTTGTTAAAAGCGTATTAATGTTTTTCATTAAATATTTTCCTAATATAAGTTAATTTAAAATAGAGAGAATTTAATCGTCGTTTCATCTCGAAAATTAAAATAACAAGAAAAATAAAAATGAAAATTGAGTTTTTATAACGTGATATTGAGTTTTTTTATGCTTTATAGACTAGCCACGTTTTTAATAAAAAAAACATATAAAAAAAGATATAAATAACAAATAAAATGTAGCAATAATAAAATCAATCATTTGATTTTATTTCTTATAAAAAATGCCATTATTTATTATCAAATTTAGTCATCGATATTCTTTTTTAAATTTATCTTCGATAATTTTTCACTTTTAGTCGCTGTAAAAATATTATTGACCAATATCAATATAAAAATCCCATTCAAGCAGATTATTGTTTTCAATTAATATGTCTCTGTGGAGAACACTTACATGTTTTTCTCACGAAAAATAAACCAGTTTTTTGCCGTTGCAACTTGTCAAAGCCTAGTCAAAGCAGCAGAACAAATCAATGTTACCCCATCCGCATTACGCCACGGTATTAACGAACTTGAAAGCCAAATAGGTAAATCACTGATTAAACGCTCCAAAAGCGGAATGGATCTTACTCCTGCGGGGAAAACACTCTATGAACGTTTATATCCCTATTATGAAAAAATTAGAAAAATTGAAAATCAGATACTGACCTCAAATGAGGACAAAATCTCACTCTCCATTAAATTAGATGGTCTTTATTACCCTGATTTAAAAACAAAATTGTTAGAGATCCGACAAAAAAACAATCAATACAGCCTGTCTTTAGAAGACGGTTATATCGATGATATTAAAGAGGAACTTTTTGATAAAGAGTTTGATCTTGTGATTTCTTCTCTTGAGTTTGACTATCCACAAAAAAATATCAATGCAATCAATTTATGCACACAAAAAGTCGGCTTATTAGTAAATAAGAAGCTCTATGAACAATATCCCAATACCAAAACATTTTTTGCCAAAGAAACCTTGATACAAAGAAACAGCACTTTACAAAATCCAATATTTTCAACGATTTTGAGTAAACTAAAAAATCAAGGTTATCAATACCATACTTTAGGTTTAACAGAAATGGCGGATGTTTTGCACTGCGTGGATGAGGGGGCTGGTTACTGCTTTATACCTGAAAATATTCATTATATTTCAGCCATTACAAACGATGAAGTACAGTTTATTCGTTCTCCTTTTCCTTTTGATATTTTCTTACATCAAAAAGTCTATTTTAAAAAAGAGAATAATAAGAAATTAGATGATATCGCAATGACACTACGTTAATGACTTAAAACAGAGCATTAATCGTATCAGAGGTAAACCCTCGGTATTGTAAATAACGAACTTGTTTGGCTTTCTCTTTATAATCTTTGGGTTTACCTGTACCAAATTTTTTCTCTTTAAGATCTTGGCAGAGTGCATACCAATCAGTATCTGTTTCTTCTAATACACGGTCGATTATTTCGCTAGGGAATCCTTTTAGGCGTAATTCTTGGCGGATACGTAAAGGTCCATAGGATTTATTTAAATAACTGCGAAAAAAACTATAAATAGTTCGATTATCATCAAGATATTGGCTTTCAAGTAAGCGTTCGATAACTTGAGGCAAATATTCAGGGGCGGTAGGCGAATCTTTCTCCGTTTCGCGAATTCGGCGTTCGATTCGACGTTGTAGTTCGTTTGTACTGTAATCACGGCGAGAGAGCATAAAAATAGCGTACTGATAAAGTTCTTGATAGGTCATAACGTTCCTTTATTAAAAGAGTCCATGTGAATTGACTCTTATCATAACGGTTTATCACCGAAATAGCTTATTTCGACGTTAATTTAATCAGTAATCTGGCGAGTAATAAAATTGTAATAGTTAAAAGAAGAATTATCATTCTCTTTTATAATTTAAATCGACTATCTTTATTAAGGTTAACTTAGAAAAAATAAGGCTTTTTACTTAATAAACCCTTAATAATCCTATAATGGGGCTAAATAAAAGCATCTTTTACTATATATCGCACTTATAGCTGGTGATCATTAATAAGAAAAAGATTAAAATTTCCGGCTACTCTTTTACTACTTACTTTTTTAATTTTCTGTGGGTTATATATGCACTTTTCCAATTTAAATAAGGTGGTATTAACCGCCTCCCTCCTTGCGACTGGCTTTTCTTACGCGGATAGCGATCGCCCACTACTCTCCCTAAGTGTTAGCCAATCCGGCGGTACTGCTTTAAATAGCGAAGGCTCATTAGATACTCGTACCCCAGCAAGCCAATCTCGTGTTTTACCAATCTGGGGCGATGAAGCCCGCGCCCGTGGTTATGATTTACCCGAGCCTTTTGGTGCCAGCTACAGCTATATGAATCTGCGCCAAGATATCATCGTAGATAAAATTGGTTTTGATGCCAGTGAATGGGATGCAATGAGTGAAGTTGTTAAGGTCGATGTTGGCCATACCCGTGAAAAAAGTGAAACCCATATGCTAAAACTCGATAGCTGGGTATTCCCTTTTATGAATGTCTATGGGTTATATGGTTATACAAAAGGGACATCAAAAACGGTGCTTAATGATGTGTCTATAGATTTTGGTTTTCCTGTATCTCTTGCTAAAGATGAAATGTTCGAACTTGATTTTAAAGGTAAAACTTATGGTGCCGGTTTTACATTAGCGGGAGGTTATAACCAGTTTTTTGGTACTTTTGACTTAAACTATACTAAAACCGACCTTGATATTTTAGACGGGGATATTAAAGCCTTAGTAATTTCACCTCGAGTCGGTTATGAATTTGTTTTTTCTCCTCTCGTTTCTGGTCAAGGTAATACTAAATTACAAGTTTGGACAGGTGCGATGTATCAAGATATTACTCAACGTTTTAGAGGTGACGTAAATAAGTTAAATTTACCTGGTAAACTCAATGATTTTTTAAGTGGTGACTTAGACGGTATTGGTAATATTAAATTCGATGTTGAACAGCATCTTGCTCATAAATGGAACCAAACTGTGGGTGCACGTTTAGAAGTCACACGTAATTTTAATGTCATTACAGAACTCGGTTTTAATAACCGTAATAGCTTCTTTGTTTCAGGTGAGTTCCGTTTTTAATGGTTAAATACCCTTTTATTTTTGGGCTGGCCTTTGCCAGCCTCTTTACTTCACACACCGCACAAGCACAACTCTTTCCCGATAGACAACAAATAGACCAATGGTTAGTGGGCTTAGGGGGAGAAAATAACTTCGATCGCAGTAAAACTATCGACTGGGGGATCTTACCAGGCCCTTTTTATACACCAGAATTAGAGTTTGGTGTGGGGATTGCCCTTGTTGGGCTTTATCAAGCAGATAGCCGCCCTGATAGCAAAATTTCGTCTTTCTCATTAAGTGGCTTTGGCTCATCAACGGGTGCTTTTGGGATGACCTTTAGCAACTATACCTATTTAGCCGATGATACTTGGCGCTTTTATCTGACGGGAACATTAAATAATGTCCCTACCAATTATTGGGGAGAGGGTTATCACGAAGGGCAAATTAAAGATCATTTCGGTGAATTTCGCTCTCAAGAATTGCATCTAACACCTACTTTACTGCGCCAAATTACCAAAAACACCTATATAGGCTTAGGGTGGGATTACTCCAATCTACAAGCCGCCAACCCTGATACCCCATTTAAAACGTATATGGATAAGCGTGGTTTGCCATTACGCAGCACAAGCTCTGGATTAAGTATCCGTTTTACTTATGATAGCCGTGATTTTTTGCCGAATGCTTATCAAGGCCAGGCTCTTGATATCCGTTATACCCATTATTCACCGAAGACAGGTAGTAATAACCGCTTTAATGCGACTCAAATACAATATAACTACTATTATCCTTTAAGTGACAGTGCGGTCTTAGCATTTGATAATTATGCGCGCTTTACATCAGGTGATATACCTTGGAGTCAATTATCTAAACTGAGTAATGGACAGCAAATGCGAGGCTATTACGAAGGCCGATACCAAGATAATCATGTCTTTTCAACCCAATTAGAGTACCGCCAAAAACTCGATTGGCGCCATGGCATTGCACTTTGGGTTGGAGGGGGAACGTTAAGCGATCAAGCGCGTGATTTAGGTAAAGGCCACTGGCTACCTAGTATCGGCGTGGGTTATCGATTTGAATTTAAACCACGTATGAATGTACGTCTCGATTTTGGTATCGGTAAAGAAAGTACAGGATTCTATTTTCAAGTAGGTGAAGCATTTTGATGTTTAAGCGGTTTCTTTTTATCAACACCATTGTCTTCTTCTTATTTATTACAGGTTGCACTCAAGTCACACCTGTTAAATATCTGTATGCCAATATTGATAGTGTTACCCATGAAGAAGCAACACAACTTTGGCAAACGCCTGCACCGTTAACAGCCCCCAATGGTTTAAGGCCTTGTTGTGCCTTTGGTTACGATTTAAAAGTTAAAGCGTTTGAAATTCCCATCCCGTTTTATCGTATTGATAACGTTATTGAAGCCTCAGCATTGGGCAATCACCGTTATAACGACAATTTTTGGCTCGGTACTGTAGCTGTATTAGGGATTGGAAGCGAAAAATCCGGTTTAATTTACTCTCATAAGGGTGGGTTTCTTGATATTGCCCATATTCGTGACACCGCAGATTATACTTATTATCTCTTTAGTCATATTTATCCAAAATTAGGACAGGAGTGGACATTAGCGCTAAGTGATGAATTAGCACAACGTAAGATCCACTTTAATTCATTTCCGCCACCTAAAAACGAATTAGAACGTTATACCTTAAGCGCCTATCTTGCCGCACACCTCGGTTATCGCCTTGCTGTATGGCATGAAATTGCACAATGGTATGGTTTTCGTTCTGTACCCGGTTTTTCAGAAGGTATCTCGGCATTTTCACCCGAAGATCTCTATTCCAATTTACTTGGAGCAAGGCTTTCTCTTACACTGATCCTAAAGGGGCACGCCACCAGCCTTGAACAATATAATCAATCAATGCAAGGTATTATTCCTTCTGCACTTTATCAGTTAGAAGCTCAACCACGCCAAATAACACAACAATGGTTTGATGTTATTGATGGACAATGGTGGGATAGTCAGCAGCGAGTTCCTGATAAATTTTTAGTTTTAATGCGTGATTATCATATCTCAGATCAACGCTATCCCGTGTTACCTTTCGAGGAAATCGCATCACCTCACTTTCTCACTTTACCTAGTGCTTATTCTGGTTACGTTTTAAAACAATTAGCAGAATTTCAGCTTTGGCCAACAAAAGAGATGGAGAATTTACCTCATCCCAAAACCTACTGGAGTGAAGCGGATTTTACTGATTTAACAGAAAAAGCACGTGAAATTGATAATAAAACTAGACCTAAAACAACAAAAATTGACTAAATAACAAACAAAATTGACACATTAAAAACGCTTAATTTTACTAAATTTAGGTTAAGTCACATCTTTTTTCATAAGACAAATTTAAGTTTAGAACAAAAAAGCACTTTTTGTTAAAGGAAAAAAGCGATTATAAAACGAGGCTTTCCAGTAAAACTTATACATTTATTTAACAAATCACTCGTAGTTATCCTAATGTGAGGCGATATTTTGTAGATATGAAAAAAGTAATTTGCTAGTATTCGTTCGATTTTTATCCAGTTAAACGAGGAGAAGCAATGCCCTCTCAATTGATGAGGACAAGTGCCGTCTTCGCTTTCTTGATTTCACTACTCTTTACTGGTGTAAGTTTTGCTTCAACCAGTACCGGCAGTTCCCATATACTGCAAGCGTATTCTTTCAAAAGCACGTCAACACCGTTGCCTGATTTGAAAAAATACCCTTCGGGAACACAGCGTAAGAAAGCGTTTTTAAATGTCATAGTTCCTATTATTGACAATGTTAATAATAAGATTTTGAGAGATCGTGAGTGGTTAACCACTCAACGTAAAGCCCAGCACTGGGGCAGCGCAGATTTAAAAAAATTGCGTGAAATCTGTCAATATTATGGCGTTACATGTACCAGCCCGAAAAAAGTAAATTGGGATTCGTTATTAACTCGCGTTGACATTATTCCGACACACTTTGTCGCAACGCAAGCTGCAACAGAATCTGGCTGGGGAACATCGAAGTTGGCACAACAAAATAATAATCTATTCGGTATGCGATGTGGGAGTCAGTCTTGCAATAACGTTCCAGGGAAAACCAAAGGCTATGCAGCCTACCCTGATATTGAAGGCTCAGTGATTGCTTATATGCGTAATCTAAATACGCACCGCGCCTATAATTCATTGCGCTCCTCAAGAGCACAGCAAAGAATGACGCAGCAACAACTCGACTCTCGCCAGTTAATCACTGACTTGAAAGGTTACTCAGAAATGGGCTCAAGTTATAACGATTATCTGACCGAAATGTTCGACTCAAATAAAAAACTGATCACTCAAGTTCAGTTGCAGTCGAAGCAAGATAGTTAAGCTTTAACAAGCTTTCATCCAACAAAAAGCCACTTTTCTATCTAGAGAAAAGTGGCTTTTATTTATCACAAGATAATCTTTTGATTGAAAGCCTGCTTAGAATTCATAATATATGTGGTAACACGTTTGGTATGACTTTTAAATCACACCCTTAGAGCCATTTATGAATTTTTTTTCATTCGAGTTTCTCGGAGCCTTTGTTAGCTTTTTTGTTCTATACTGGCTCTTTCAAAAGCACGTCAAGATCCAAAATATCCTACTGATTACAGTCAGTTATGCTTTTCTATTTTATGCGGATTATCGTCCTGCGATTATCTTATTAAGCTATACGCTCTTTATTTATTTACTGGCGAATATATTAACTAAGTATACATCCTCTAAAGTAATATACTGGCTATTAGGATTACTCGTTGCAGTCTATTTTACTGCCTTTAAATATTACTCATTTTTCCAAGAAACACTGACACAAGCATTCCAACAATGGGGACTCAGTATTGAGTTGCCTCTTATTGAGTTGCTTGCGCCATTAGGACTCTCTTTCTATATTTTCCATTCGGTCAGCTATGTTGTTTCTGTTTGCCGAAAAGAGATCCCTAAAGCGCCATTTTTAGATGTCGTTCTTTATTTATGCTTTTTTCCAAGCATCGTCGCGGGGCCAATTAATCGCGCTAAAGAATTTCTCCCACAAATTCAGGCGCCAACACGTAAAATCATTGATTATAAAGGGGCGATAATGCTAATTGTTTTGGCTATCGCAAAACTCTTTTGGTTAAGTGGTTGGTTCTCAACAAACTATGTCGATCCCGTATTTAATGCACCTGATTTAGCGCAAAGTGGACAAGTACTAACCGCAGTTTATGCCTATGCATGGCATATCTATTTCAACTTCTCGGGTTACACCAATCTTGTTACAGGTATTGCCTTATTACTGGGTTTTGTCGTGCCTCGTAACTTTAATGCACCTTATTTAGCGATAAACTTAGCCGATTTCTGGCGTCGATGGCACATTAGTTTATCTACCTTTATTCGTGATTACGTCTATATTCCTTTAGGGGGTAATCGTAAAGGGGTGATTAGACAAAACATTAATGCCTTTGCTGCAATGGTGATTTCTGGATTATGGCACGGTGCGGCAATGACCTTTATTATTTGGGGCGCTATTCACGGGATGGGTGTGGTGTTATTGAATATTAAACACCGCCTCTTTCCGCCGAAGAAAAATCCCCTGCCGAGTGCCTTATCGTCATTAAATATGTTGTTGTCGTGGATAATCACTTTCCACTTTGTTTGCTTTGCGTGGATATTTTTCCGCAGTCAAACCGTGGGAGATGCGTTGGTCTTAATCCAGCAACTCTTTAGTGTGGGAGCTTGGGCATCATTACAAGCTGAAGGCTTAACCCTCTTTATGTTCTGGGGACTTTTCTTACTTTATCCTTGCTTTGTGACATTAAGGGATATCGTGGCTCGTCTTGAGAAAAAAGTGCCGTGGTATGTTTATCCTCTACCACTTGCGTTGATCCTCACGATTATTTTTATGTTGTCTCCAGATGGGGTGCCAGGATTTATTTATGCCAGCTTTTGATTTCTGCTCAAATTTAAAAAAGACAGCAAAAGTCGCCTTAATGGTACTCTTTAGTACCATCTTGTTGATTTGGCTAAACCAAACATCGCTAGAGCGCTTTTGGCAACAACAATATCACCGCCCTGCACCTTGGTCTGGGCTTTCTCACTATTATGCTTGGCAAGTAGGTGGACAACTACGTGATGGTGTATTCGTTGCGATAGAAAGCTATGGTGATTACCTACAAGTTAACCATCCCGATAATCAGGCAAAACCAATAGTACAAACCTCAACACCTGAGCAACTTCCTGAAGGCTTTGCTGTTGGTCTACACTTCTTTAACGGGTATACACGACCAGCGACTCAATTAACACAACGCTTCCCTCAACTGTTAGAGCGTAAGCAAGCAATGAGTGGATTACCTTACCATTCGGTTACGGATGTGTCTGATGACGCCTTACAAGCCTTAAAACCCATCGTTCAGAAAACAGAAATTACCTTATCACCAGAAGATAAAGTGTTATTTGCGGGCGATTCAATGATGCAAGGTGTTGCACCTTTACTTAAACGCCAGCTGAAAACAGATTACAACATCAGCAGTATCGATTTAAGTAAACAAAGTACAGGACTTGCTTATCCACGCTTTTTCAATTGGCCACAAACGATTGCGACACGTTTAGCCAGTGACGACTCTATCAAATTATTAGTGGTCTTTTTAGGTCCTAACGATCCTTGGGATATGCCACCCGATGGGGGAGGACGTTACTTAAAATTTGCGAGTGAAGCGTGGGAATCAGCCTATCGAGCTCGTATTGCAAGCATTATAGAAAATGCTCGGCAGAATAATGTCACTGTTATTTGGGTTGGACCACCTAATATGCGCAAGCAGAAGTTATCTGAAGGTATGGCATATCTCGATAAACTTTACCGTGAAGAAGCTGAAAAAATGGGCGAAATTTACCTTTCCGTCAATGATATGTTTAAATATGAGAAAGATATTTATTCTGATTATATGGGTGACGGTAGCAGTCGTGTTAAGTTAAGAGCCGGTGATGGCATTCATTTTAGCTTAAAAGGCCAGCAAATTATTGCTCAACACGTATTCTCACGCATTCATCTTCAAGAAGAAATTAAAGAAGATAATGCAGTCGATGATGTAAAAGATAAAAACACGGTTATTGTAAATGAAACAGATAACGCACATCCTTAAGCGTAAAACTTTAGTCAGTAGCTCAATCATATTGGCTTTAGTTTCACTCTTAGTTGCTTGTAACCAAGACACTGAAAAAAAAGTAAAGCTCCCCACACCAACCGTATTACCCGCTGATGGTTCAAGACAGCTTTATAACTATCATGATCCCAACTTTGCAGGCTTTGTTAAGAAACTCCAGCAAGGTCGCCAAACTGTTCACATTGTCCAGTTAGGAGATTCCCATACTGCGGCTGATTTTTTCAGTGGTAAGTTGCGTGAACGTTTTCAAACTGACTATGGTAATGGCGGTATTGGTTTTATTCCTCCGACAAATATCGCAGGTCAACGCATTGCAAACGTACAATACCAGAGTGACAAAAAGGCATGGGCACTGCTTTCAAGCAGAAAAGACAGCGATCCTGATTTCCCATTAGGAGGCTTTATTAGTGAACCTCAAGCGAAATGGGCAAAATTACAGTTATCTGAAAACCCTGTGACTCAACAACGCTATCAGTTACAAGCACTTTATAAAACGCCAACAACGGCACAAGTGAATGTACAGTCATCGACAAGCAAAGTCCTTTCACTATCGCAAACACAAGGTAAATGGCAGTTTTCAAATCCAACAGCCATGACATTCCCTGTCAACATTACAGTGAGCAAAAACCAGCCAGTAAAATTAGGCGGTTGGTTGATAACCAATCAACAACCTGGGGTAATGCTTTCTTCATTAGGCATTAATGGCGCCACTATCAATATGATGGATAAATGGGGCCCACAGTGGACTGAAACGTTAGGACAATTACATCCTGATATGGTGATTTTGGCTTATGGTACAAATGAAGCTTTTAATGACACCTTCGATTTAGTCGCCTATCGTCAACAACTTACGGATAAGATCCGCCAAATTCGCCAGTACGCTCCTAATAGTGCCATTTTATTAATTGGGCCTTCTGACTCAATCAAAAATAAAGAAGCGCTAGATTGCCGTTCACAACAACCTCAATGGCTAAGTGATATTGTCAGAATTCAAAAAGAAGTCGCCCAACAAGAAAAAACCCTTTTTTGGGATTGGCGTAACTATATGGGCGGAGAGTGCTCAATAAAAGTGTGGGCATTGTATGATTTAGCAAGGCCAGATGGTGTTCATCTTTCTCGTGAAGGTTATGAAAGTAGTGCCAATACACTTTATAGCCAATTAAATACCTTAATAAACAAAGGCTGATCCACTCTGTTTAATACACCAAAAGGAGCCTATCGCTCCTTCTTGGTTTTCTTATTTTTATTTATCTAATTAGTAAGTTCCTGAGTTTAATAAAACATCCACATACTTGATAACATCAACACTGGCTTGTTCCATTCGTTCTATATATTGCGTTACTGCATCTTGATCACCATTTATATTAGCGCTTAGTGCTAAACGCCCGCATTCATGTACCAACTTATGTGGTTCTTCTAAACGACGAAAAGCCTCTGTACCTGCGAATTTCCGTCCATCACCTTGGTAATACCATTTACCTAATCGACATTCGGTATGTTGGTTAACACAGTGCTCATCATCATTATTTAATAAATGGATATAAATCGCTTCTTTCCATAAAACATGATCAAGTTTAACGGTATTAAAAAATTGCTGCATCGAAATAAAGGTAAAAATATGTTTAAGTTCATTCACTTGCTCTGACAATGAGATTAAGTTTTGATGCCCTTCTTCTACCTGTATTTTTATTTGTTGAACCTGTTCTTGGTTTTTTTCTGTAGTTTCTTTAACTGGAATAAAGCGAGCACCTAAATTGTTATTAATGCTAGCAATAGAAGAAGCTTGTTTCTGGATTTCTAATGATAATTTTTTCATCTCTTGGGCTAAGACTGAAAATCCCGCACCTTCTCGCCCTATATGCCCAGCTTCAATTGCCGAATTTATCGATAACAAGTTCGCTTGACTAGAAAGCCTATCAATATTGCTGGCACTCTCTTTAATTTTTTTTAGCCAATCTGAAAAATTTTCTATCTCTTCTCGGCTATGCGTAAAATGTGTATCAACCTCATTTAAAAATTGAGTTAATAAGCTGGAATTATCTAACATCTTATTGAATAGATGTTCCATCTCATCAAGTAAATTAAGCTTATCTTGTAACTTATTACTTGATGCCAAAATCGAATCACGTATAAGTGTGATTGTATGAATATTACAATCCGTGTGTTTAATAAAAAGCGAATTATAGTCAACCATATATGATAGCCCTAAATATTCTCAACGAATAAAGAAACCTATAGGTTAATCATTAATGCGGTATTTTCTGTCATATTTGATAGGCATTTATAGCAATGAAAAAAGCGCGTCAAAAGACGCGCTAATAATTTGAAACACAGGGATTAGATATCAAAGAAAAGCGAAGAAAATCATACCGATCACTGCACCTGTTGTGCCAAGAATCGTTTCCATTAATGACCATGTTTTTAAGGTTTGTGCTTCTGTCGCACCCGTAAATTTACCAAACAACCAGAAACCTGAGTCATTAACATGGCTAAGAATAATAGAACCACCCGCGATACAGACTGACAATGCTGCCATTTGAGCACCACTGTATCCCAACTCATTGATCACCGGTAAAACTAAACCCACCGCGGTTAAACAAGCAACCGTTGCTGATCCTTGAATCACACGTACTGCACCCGCTAATATAAAACACGCGACTGCGATAGGCATACCCGCGCCAATTAAAGCATTCCCTAAGGCAGGGCCAACACCTGAATCGACTAATACTTGTTTAAAGACACCACCTGCACCCGTCACCAGCAAAATGATCCCCGCCGGTTGAATGGCAGCAGAACAAATCTCCATCACTTTTTCTTTGCTCATACCACGGCGGATTGCTAAGCCATAAATAGCCACTAAACACGCCACAAGAATAGCGATAAAAGGATGACCAACAAATTCAAGAATGTTGTACAGCTCTGAGCCTTTCTCAACGAAACGTGCACCAATGGTTTTACATCCCACTAAGACTAAAGGTAACAACACAAGTGCAAGACTGAAACCAAAAGAAGGCATTTTATTCTGACCTAAGCTAGGCTCAGATAAATCTTTTGGTAAGTCTAAGGTGACATAACGGCTGATAAAGTTACCAAAGATAGGACCGGCTAATAACATGCCTGGAATAGCCGCACACAAACCAATTAAGATCATCCAACCAAAATCAGCATTCATTTGATCAGCTAACAACATCGGTGTTGGTCCTGGCAATAAGAAAGCTGCAGCACCGGCAACCCCCGCAAATAGAGGAATAGCCATTTTTACCACATTGCCACCGGTACGACGAGCAACAGCGAATACAACACCAATTAATAAGACAACAGCGACATCAAAGAACAGAGGTAGAGCACAAATTAAACCTGCAATACCTAATGCGTAGTTGGCACGTTTCTCACCAAAGTATTTTAATAATCGCACTGCGATTTGGTCTAATGCCCCAGTTTCATGCAGTACCTTACCAAACATTGCCCCTAACGCGACGACAATAGAGAGGAAACCTAAAGTCCCCCCCATGCCGTTTTGCATGGTTTGTGTGATTTTCTCCAAAGGCATACCAGAGAAAAGGCCTGCGCCAATGGCAACAATCATTAATGCAATAAAAGCATGTAAACGAGCATACATCACAAAAAAGAGCAGTAATAAAACAGAGCCAACTGCCGTTAGCACCAGTGTTAATGTACTCATACCGTTTCCCCTTCAAAGGTCCCTTGAGTGACTGAATTTATCTTATTAATTGCACTTTCAATCACATCATCAAGTGGCATTGAAATATCAATTTCATACACATCGTTTTCAGCTTTAGTTGGCTCCTCTAAGGTTTCAAATTGAGTCACTAACATTTGAGGTTTAAAGAAGTGCCCTTTACGTGCTTTTAAGCGACTTTCAATCAGCTCATAGTCACCTTTTAAATATAAAAAGTGCAGACAATGATTGCCGTCTCTTAACATATCTCGATACTGTTTTTTCAATGCAGAACAAACAATTAATGAAACACTATTAGTTCTTTGCATTGCAAATGCGGCATCATTTAATGCTTGTAGCCAAGGTTTACGATCTTCATCATTTAAAGCATGGCCAGATGCCATTTTAGTAATATTTGAGCGAGGATGGAGGAAATCACCGTCCAAAAATGCAGCACCTGTACGTTGTGCTACACCACTTGCGACCGCAGATTTACCGCTGCCTGATACCCCCATTAAGATGAAAACATGGTGTAGGGATTGGGTATCGTTCATAGAATGCTCCTTTAAGGCAGATATTAAGTCTTTCTTGTAATGTTACCCGTAACTGTTACGGGTAACATATCCGAAATAGCAAGGTAAATACAACTACGAAGATCAACTAAGAAGTGAAAATGTGAAGCGACTCTCAAATGAAAGTAAGATGATCTACAAACTGACAACAAAATATCTTACTAACTTCTTTTTATTCTCAGCAAAATGGGGAGAGATAACGCTAAAAGCGAAAAGCAATCTCAATAAAAAAACCCTACTGTTACGAACATAACAATAGGGTTTAAATATTTATTTTTTAATATTATCAATAAGTTAATTAATCATATACTTTCACCAGTAATAATGCGGAAACCAACATCTATCACTTGACCCCGAGCAATTTTGCCTTTCATTCGTTTAAGCAATAAATCAGCCGCTTGTTGCCCCATTTCATCACGTGGCGTGAAAATACTGGCAAGGCGAGGTGTCATCACTTGTCCAACATCGTGCCCGTGGAAACCCGATATCGCAATATCGTCTGGTACAGAAATCCCTAAACGTTGACACTCAAAAACAGCACCAATTGCAATATCGTCATTGGTACAATAAAGCCCGTCTAAATCAGGATATTGCTTACGTGCAGCATGTAATAATTCGGCCCCTAACGAATAAGATGAGCTTTTGGGCGTCATCACATTACCGATAGGTAAACGCGCATCTTGCATTGCTTTTTCATAACCCTTTAAACGCATTAAGGTCCGTTCATCCTGTCTTGCACCAAGATAAATAACGCGTTTACATCCACGTTTGATCATCTCATTGACCATCTGTTCTGACGCATTCACATTATCTAATCCCACCGCCGAATCAAAACAAGGCGACACGCTGTCCATGATTTCCACCACAGGAATACCTGCAGTTTCTAACATTTTCATTGTCTTTGGCGTGTGCGTTCTTTCAGCAAGAATAAGCCCATCGATATTATAAGAGAGTAATGAAATCAGACGTTCTTCTTCTTTTTCAGCACGATATCCGTAGTGCGCTAACATGGTTTGATAACCGTATTTATCGGTCACTGATTCAATACCACGAATAACTTCAGCAAAAACTTGGTTAGTTAAAGAAGGTAGCAATACCCCAATCGCATGACTGGTCGAATTAGATAAAATATCAGGTGCGCGATTAGGAATATAATTGAGACTATCTAATTCACGCGCAATTTTTTCTCGTAAAGCTTCAGAGACTTGTTCGGGGTTACGCAGAAAACGACTCACAGTCATTTTGGTAACTCCAACTCGTGAAGCGACATCCTGTAATGAGGGGCGTTTTTTCTTCATTTTATATCGCAACTATCCAAAAACACTCGTATTAATACGCGCTTTAATTTTCCAAGAACGCTGATTATAGCCCTAGGTTATACACTATTTCGAATAAAGTTTTTCAGATGTGTACCTAGATTTGATTTTGACTGATGATCCCTTGACTTAAGCCAAAGGAAATATAGTATTCTTCGCTATATAATAAATGAAATAACGATACCAATATAAAACAATAAACAGTGTGAACTTATGGCGATCCGTAGACGACAATTTCTAACTTATCTCACAACCCTTGCAACATTATCAGCACTTCCGCATTCTGTAAGAGCCGCAATAACCTCACGTATTGCAGCTCAATTTGGTCATGTTCCAGTATCAACCGCAATCAATCGCGTGATAAGTGCAGGACCTCCTACTGATCAATTGTTACTCGCATTAGCACCTGAAAAATTATTGGGTTTTTCCTCACTTAATTTAGAAAAAAGTCCTTTATTTTCAGACGAACTGCGCAAATTACCCCGTTTAGGGCGTTTGTCAGGACGAGGAAGTACTCTTTCTTTAGAAGCTTTACTGACATTAGAACCCGATATCATTATTGATAGTGGTAATGTCGATGAAACCTATCGTTCATTAGCAAAACGTGTTTCCGATCAAACAGGTGTACCTTATGTATTAATTGATGGCACATTAAAAGATAGCCCAGCTCAGTTACGTCAAACAGGCGCTTTATTAGATGTTGTAGAAAGAGCCGAAACATTAGCACTCATTGCAGAACAGTATCTTAGTGATGCCACCTTGTTTGCATCCACACAAAAAACAGCTCCTCGTTTTTATCTTGCTCGCGGTGCAAAAGGGTTACAAACAGGCGCAAGGCAATCTATACATACCGAAGCTATTGAAATGTTAGGTTTTGAAAATGTGGCAGATATTCCTAATTTCACGGGATTAACGGATGTTTCACCAGAACAATTATTAATGTGGGATCCTGAAATTATCATCACACAAGATGAAAATGCCTATCAACAAATTAGGCAAGATCCTGTATGGAAAAGCGTTCAAGCCGTTAAAAATAACAATGTGTTGCTGTTTAAAGGCCTACCATTTGGTTGGTTAGATGGCCCTCCTGGTATCAATCGTTTAATGGGAATGCGTCGCTTACAGAGCCATTTTGACTCTCGAATAGAAAAACAAGCCACTCAAGATCTACAAAATTACTTTGCTCATTTTTACCATACGCAATTAAGTGCTGAACAATGTCAGCAATTGTTGGAGTATTCATGAGTCAAACCTTACGTATCACGCTTTTATTTGCGGTATTCTCTATCGTTGCGTTAATTGCAATCACTAGTGGTAAGTATTCACTTACTACTAATGAACTGTGGGTTCTGATAAGTAATAAATTTACCGGCAATATAGAGTATAACCGTACTGAAACCGTCTTTTGGCAAATCAGATTTCCTCGCGTTCTAGCGGCAATCTTAATTGGTGGAGGACTGGCGATTGCGGGTGCTGCTTATCAAGGAATGTTCCGTAATCCTTTGGTATCACCGGATATTCTTGGGGTATCCTCCGGTGCTGGCGTAGGTGCCGTGTTCGGTATTTTTCTTGGACAATCAATGTTGTCTATTCAACTTTTTGCCTTTACTGGCGGTTTAGCCACCGTTGCTCTAGTCTACTTTATTGCGAGGCTTGCAAAACAACACGATCCGGTACTTTCCCTTGTGTTGGTTGGTATTGCTGTTAGTGCATTGTGTGGCTCAGCAATCTCATTAATGAAAATTCTCGCCGATCCTTATACTCAATTACCTTCAATTACCTTTTGGCTTTTGGGTGGGCTTTCAACCATTACCGCTTCTGATTTAATTTCGATTGCCCCTTTAATGTTAGTGGGTTTTATTCCACTCATTTTATTACGCTGGCGTATGAATATACTCAGTTTATCTGACGAAGAAGCGAGAGCGTTAGGTTTAAACGTTGAAGTCACTCGACTTATCTTTATTTTGTCAGCCACATTAATCACCGCAAGTGCAGTTTCTATTGCAGGTATTATTGGGTGGCTCGGCTTAATTGTTCCCCATATTGCAAGATTGTTAGTGGGTGCCAACTTCAGCCAACAACTCCCTGTTTCCTTACTTGTGGGAGCCATCATGTTGTTAATTACGGACACATTAGCCCGTACAATTGCCAATATTGAACTTCCATTAGGTATTTTAACGTCTGCCATTGGTGCGCCATT
The DNA here is from genome assembly GCF_003144395.1 of Proteus faecis. Lineage (GTDB taxonomy): Bacteria > Pseudomonadota > Gammaproteobacteria > Enterobacterales > Enterobacteriaceae > Proteus > Proteus faecis. The sequence goes on from NZ_PENZ01000047.1 coordinate 66,502, forward strand.
CTTCTTAATGTTATTACTTCGAACGAGGAAAGGCTCATGATCATTGCTAATGCAAAGCAGCTCGCCATTGGCTATAAAGGCAAAACCTTAATTAAAGATCTCTCATTCCATATCGAGCAAGGGCAAATCATCTGCTTATTAGGCGCCAATGGTTGTGGCAAAACGACGTTGATGCGAACGCTGTTAGGGCTAATACCCTGTATTGATGGTCAGATTCATATTGCGGGTAAAACACTAAGTGAGTGGTCACCAACAGAACTTGCTAAAGTGGTGGCGTATGTTCCTCAAGCCACACATATCCCCTTTTCGTTCAATGTTATCGATATGGTTGTGATGGGGCGAGGGGCGCATATCTCCTTTTTCTCTATGCCTAGCTCACAAGATAAAGCAATGGCAATGGAAACCTTAGAAATGCTTTCACTTTCTCATCTTGCACAACGAACTTTTGATACTTTAAGTGGCGGTGAAAAACAGATGGTATTAATTGCACGCGCATTGATACAACAACCTAAGTTGCTGATTATGGATGAACCTGCAGCAAGCCTTGATTTTGGTAATCAAATAAAACTGCTTACCCAAGTTAAGGCATTAAAGGCTTTAGGGATCAGTGTGTTTATGTCTACACATCACCCTCAACATGCGGCCTCTTTAGCAGATGATGTTATTTTACTGACACCTCATACCCCTGTTTTACAAAACAGTCCTAACGTTTTGCTAACACCCGAAAACTTAGCGCACCTTTATGGTGTACAACCAACAGATATTCAGGCGCATTTTCACGCCTACTCTGATAATAAAAATGGCTATAGGCAAGAATATGAATACTATTGAAACCACTGATTTTGCTGAACTTTATAAAAACCATATGATACAGGCAGAAAGAACTAAAAAAGAGCCTGAACATTGGGATAAACGAGCTGAAAAGATGGCAGAAACCTGTGCCAATCCTAATGATCCCTATTTAATAAAATTTCGTGAAATGATGGATTTTACCGATGCTGAAACCCTATTAGATGTAGGTTGTGGCCCGGGCTCTATCAGCCTTCATGTGGCAGACAAATTCAAAAAAATCTTTGGTATTGATTACAGTACAGGCATGTTAACTGTCGCTAAACGCAGAGCTGAACAATCGGGTATCAACCACGCTGAATTTATCACTTGTTCATGGGAAGATAGTTGGGATGATCTTCCTCGTTGTGATATCGCCGTTGCTTCACGCTCAACATTAGTGATGGATTTAAAAACTGCGCTCTTAAAGCTTAATCGTCAAGCTAAACTACGTGTTTATACTACTCACACGGTTTCACCAACCTTTGTTGATCAACGTATTATTCGCTTACTGGGTCGAGATGTTCCTACTCTTCCGACGTATATTTATGCAGTGAATATGCTGAACCAAATGGGGATCAACCCTAAAGTGGATTATATCCGTAGCCGTAATTGTCAGAGTAATTTCAAAAACCTTGAGCAATTTATTGAAGGCATCAACTTCTCTGTAGGGCCTTTAAACGAAGACGAAATAGTACGCCTAACGCATTACTATCATGAAAGCATTGCAAGGGGTGTTTCACTGATTTCCCCCACTCGTGATTGGGCGATGGTTTCTTGGGATGTCGTCCCTGAAAGTGAGTTAACCCTATGATTTATTATCCTGATGCCTTTCTTGATAATTTATTGATGGAAGATATCCAATATGGCGACCTCACTAGTCGAGCGCTCAATATTGGTGATCACATCGGTACAATGACATTTACACGCCGTGAAGCGGGTTGTGTCAGTGGGATCACGCTAGGTTGCCGTTTATTAGAAAAATTAGGATTAGTAGTCACAAGACATCTACAAGACGGTGATTTTGCTAATAATGGTGATTGCTTAATCACTGCCGAAGGCCCTGCTGATGCACTACACCAAGGATGGAAAGTAGTACAAAACGTATTGGAGTGGAGTTGTGGCGTTAGTGACTATATGGCAAGAATGCTAGAAATCTATCACCGCTATCAACCTCAAGGGCAAATTGCGTGTACTCGTAAAAATATCCCTAATACCAAATTACTAGCAACCCAAGCAGTACTCGCTGGTGGTGGTATTATTCATCGCCAAGGTTGTTCTGAAACTATTTTACTCTTTGCTAATCATCGCCGATTTCTATCAGAGCCTGATAATTGGGCACAACACGTTAAGCAGTTACGCCAAGCGGCACCTGAAAAATGTATTGTTGTGGAAGCGGATGATATTGGACAAGCAAGAGAAGCGTTAAAAGCACAGCCTGATATTTTACAGTTAGATAAATTTTCGATTGAAGATATCTCACTGTTACAACAAGAAGCGCCTCAAATCGCACCTCATTGTCACTTATCTGTAGCTGGTGGTATTAACCTCAATACGATAGAAAATTATGCACGGACAGGTATTACTTTAATGGTAACGTCTGCGCCTTATTATGCTCCACCGGCAGATATTAAAGTTCGTTTGTATCCAAAAAATTAAATAAAAAATAACAAATTACATGTAAGTAAGTGTTTACAAATTTAATCAATAATAAGCAAAGAAAATGCACGTTGTAAACAAAGTGAAGTAAGCTACAAGGAGACGGTAGTGTCGACATAGTGGAATGCTTCGCCGTACTTGAGTCACTTTCAACGTAATCAATTTGTTTTATAAATAAGCAGAGCACTTATAAGTAAGTGCTCATTTTATTCATTTATTTTTACGCAAACCGTTATATAAATAATTATATAATGATTACATAATTTGAGATTGGAATAATGAAATTAAAACCTCTATGCTACTGCTTATCTTTCGCCCTACTACCAAATATTGCGCTTGCTGATACCACTTATGGCCAATCAACACCTGACTTATTAACTGTTTGGAGTAGCCCAATAGCGGCAAATCCAGATGTGTTAACGCAAGAGCAGATGCTTGAACAAAATAAAGTGAATGCAGCACAAGCTATTGCAACATTACCTGGTGTTGTTATGCAAAAATCAGGTAACCGTAATGAATACACCATTAAAGTACGTGGCTTTGATAGCCGCCAAATACCAATATTCTTTGATGGTATTCCTACTTATGTACCTTATGATGGCAACTTAGACTTGGCTCGTTTTACCACCAACGATCTGGCAAGCATTGAAGTTAATAAAGGTTACACGTCATTACTACAAGGCCCTAACTTAATGGGGGGCGCTATCAATATCACAACAGCAACACCGAAAAAACCGTTAGAAGGCAGTATTGCCTATTCTCAAGGCTTTGCTCGTGGTGCTGATTATGCACACAACATGAGTGCACGTTTAGGTGCTCGAAATGATTTAGGCTTTATTCAAATTAGTGGAAGTCAATTAAAACAACGTTTTACTCCAATCCCCGGCGCTGATGAAAATAATGCAGTAGCTGGAACTCATGGACGTCGTGATAATTCAGCAACTGATGATAAACGTGGCATGATCAAAGTTGGTTGGACACCTCGTCCTTCTGACGAATATACCCTAACTTATGTAAAACAAGAGGGTGAAAAAAATAGCCCGCCTAATACCTCTATTAATGCAAAAGGTAAATATAAGTATTGGGCATGGCCAGATTACAACAAAGAGAGCTACTACTATAGCGGTATTACTCAAATCACCGATGGTATTAATCTACAAAGCCGCGCTTATCACGACAAATTTGAAAACACTCTCTATATGTATCCGAAAAAAGGCAACGATGTTGACTATAGTCATTATGATGACTACAGCACAGGTGCCGCATTACAGTTAGGCATTGATACTCGCGAAAATGATTTACTCTCTTTTGCGACACACTGGAAAGATGATGTTCACCGCTCTCAAAAAAAGAGAAATGGTGATTGGATACGTTATAAAGACAGAACATGGTCTTTAGCCTCTGAATATCAGTGGGTGGCGACTAACGATTTAGATTTTGTGGGTGCGATTAGCTATGACTGGCGTGATAGTGTTGATACCGACAAAGGTGCTGATGATAATAAACAAACTGCCTTTAACTGGGAGATGATGGCTAAATATTCATTAGCGAATAATGATAGCATTCGTTTCTCTGTTTCTGATCGTAGCCGTTTCCCTACCCAAAAAGAACGTTACACGACTGAAAAACCGAAAGATAGCTCAAAAGGGATTATTAATCCTAATTTAAATCCTGAGCGCGCTTTATCTTTCGATTTAACCTATAACGGTCATATTACCGATAACTGGGGTTATCAGACGAGTCTTTACTACAATCGTATCAGCGATGCAATTATGGCACATACTGTTTATCGCAATGGTACAGCTTTCTTCCAAAACCAAAATAGCGGACGTATTGACTATATTGGTTTAGATTTAGGCACCAAAGGTAACGTGACAGATTGGTTAGAACTTGGCTTAAACTATAGTTATATTCATAGTGACCCGAAACAGATCGAACACATTGAAGGCTTACCAAAACATAAAGCCTATATGTGGATAACATTTATTCCAGTTGAACAAGTTCGCTTTACCGTTATGGAAGAAGCACAAGGTTGGACTTATAACCGGATTGATGAAGATGACAAGCTGGCCGGCTATGCAAAAACAGATCTACGTTTAGATTATGATTTGGGGTATGGCATTTCTGCTAATGCATCAATCAATAACCTATTCGATAAATCTTATGAATATACTCAGGGTTATATGGAAGATGGTCGTAATTACTGGTTAGGCGTTGAATATAAATTCTAATTTATTTTTATCGATGTAAGAGCTGATGTTTATTTTAATATCAGCTCTTTTTTATCCATAAATAAACTTTAATTTCCATTACGTTACTCTATAAAAAATTAGAAACGTAAGAATCCTTTTGCCATTTCTAATAAGGTATTCATGGTACTACTAACTATTTTAACAAAATTATCATAATTACTATTTGCAGCACTATATTTTTTAGAAAGCTCATCAAGATTAGTATTTATATTTTTTTCAAATGCATCTATACCATTTTTGAGCAAATTAAATTCCGATGATAAAAGTTTAACATCTGAACCATCAGAGGCTTTATTAATTTCATCCTCTGATGTTCCATCCAATACTAAATCTAATAATTTATTAAAACTAGACAAATCCACCTTGAAGTGAATTTCATATTCCATATCTTGGCTGGATAATTGATTTATACTAACCTTGCCACCTTTAATCTCCTTTAATAAATCTTCTATGGCATCAATAGGTACCATAATTCCATTAGCATATATTCTTTCGCCGTTAATTTCACGATAAAAATGACCATCACTATCTTGTTTGAAAACAAAACTCCCTAAATAAAGATCTTCATTGAAACGAGAACTATATTTATCAATAAAATCTTTTATTTTTTTATAAAAGTCTTTTCGTTTAAAGTTAATATGGTTATCATCACTTCCTGCACTAACATATTGGCTAATACTTGCTAATATCTCTCTTAATTCATTAACAAACTTCATATAATTAGAAAAAACATCTTTTAAAACATCTAAGTAATCATTTTTACCTGTGACAATAGAATCTTTGACTTCTTTAAAAAAATCATGCAATGAATTAGCATTAGAGTCACTTCTGCTATTAACTTGAGAGTCCATCTGTTGAATTTGAGATATCTCTTTCTCTAGTATTCTGGCATTGTTAGTATTTATTGCATATTTGTTTTTATTAATAATCTCTTCTTCTTTTAAAGAATAATGATTAACAAAACAAGTAGATGATGATGATATTGAAATAATTTTATTAATTTCATTTTGGAATTTCTCTTTAACTCTAATAGCTTCTTGGTTAAATTTTTCGGGCATTAGCTGATCATATTCTTTATCAACAACATAAGAGCTATTTTCGTAAAGATTAGTTCCCGTTAATAATTTTTTATTTTTTTCAAAAATATTAAAATTATCAATTACATGACCGACCATAATTAACCTCTTACCTTTAAATAAAATAAGTGGCTTTCTATAAATTATAAATTTATATATAAAGCCATAAAAAATTAAGTATCAGCACTTTTAGTTAAGTTATTACTTGATTTAAAGTCAAAACAATTGAATATTTTCAGTATAATTATAAATTTATAATGCTATCTATTTATTAAAAACGTAAAAATTCTTTTGCCATTTCTAGTAGTACATTCATTGTACTACTGACTATTTTTACAAAGTAACCATAATTACTATTTGCAGCACTGTATTTTTTAGAAAGTTCATTGAGATTGGTATTTATCCTTTTTCCTAATGCATCTAGTGATCTTTTAAATTACTTTTATTTAAATAAAGATTATTATTTTATAGTTTTTATCATAGTTAGTTGGGTTTACCACTATTAACCTCTTACATTACTAGAAATCGTTGAAGCCGTATCTTGATTGGCTCGAATAATTGCATCCATTGCTTGTATTAACGTTTTAATAATATCTAAGGCTTCGCGTTGGATCTCTGAATTATTACTATCCAATTGCCCTGCGGCATGAATAGAATTTTCTAATACCTTAATATCACCGTCCATACGTAATGCATTATTTTGAATAGAACTATCAACTATTTTTGATACAGGGTCTGCCATGGATGAAATAAATGAACCTTGAATCATAATCTTGTTATTTGTCTCACCTGATAATTTCGCCTTACCTAATCCTTTTATTGAGGTAAAAGCACCAATGCCATGAATGGCCATAGAAACAGTAGCACTTGAAATAGCAGCAGAAAATACAAGGTTCGCTTTTTTATATAAATCATCTTTTATTTGATTAGCGTAACTCAATTGCATTAACATAAACACATTGCCTAACTTTCTTGATGACTCATATTTTTTTATCATAGCTATTAGATAATCAATCATTAAGTTAATAATACTTATCATTTCTTTAGAAAGAAAATTAAAAATACTATTATTTATTATATTATTTTTCTTTACAGTTTTATCTTTTTGTAATTCAATAGTTAAATATTGATAATTTGCTTTGTTTTTTGGCTCCCTTATCTTAGGATTTTCAATATAAACCTGATATTCTTTTCTTTCAATTCGTTCATTTATCTCATTTGATCTCCTTCTACTTCTATTATCAAGCATTAAATTATTATTAGTTTCAGTGTTTTTCTTAACATTATCAATATTATCAATACCATTTTCTAACTGTTTTTTTATTGAAAATACATTATCATATTTATTACTTATATTGGAAACCATAATATTACTCCTATAAAATAAATTAAATATTCATATTTTTTACAATAAGTGCTCGAGTTTTATTACTTATAGATAAATTATCACTCATGCTCTGCAACATTTCAGTTAATGTGTCTACTTGTTCGTGATAACTATCCATAATTTTCTCTATTAGAGATTGGATTATATCTAATATAACTTGTAACTTTTTAGAATCTGCAATGGCTCTAATAATTGCATTGGTAATGGTCGCTGTATATATATTAATAATATTTTCAACTGTAGCAGTAATTAATCTTGATATTAAAAGCATTCTATTCAAAGCATTTAATCCAAAAGCAGCAAGATCTTTAGTTAATAGTTTAACTATTGATTTTAAAAGATTCTTTAATGCTTCTATAATTATTTCTTTAACCATTTTACCTAACATAGCTTCAAGATAAGTATTTAATATTTTCTTTAATATCATTTTAACTTGTTCAGTAAAAATCTTTTTAGCGACACTAGTCACCGCATTACCCGCTGGACCAGCAACAAAACTTAATGCAATACTTCCCGCTAAAAGTCCAATAGCAACGACAGACTTTACTACCATTCTTATCCGCTCTGTCATTTCATTTTTAGTTTTTTTCATAAGATCTTCAATAGCTTCTTTACTTACACCAAATTTCGATAAAATATTAGAAAATGCAGTTTGAAATTCAGCCACGAGTTCATCGGTAATAGCATCAACAAGTTTATCGACAAGTTCACTTACCGCCTTTGTAACAGGAGCCATTGCCTCTTCCATAAACGATTTATGAGTTATCGCTTGATAAATTTCATCAGCAACTGTTAAAGAGACACTGGCTACCATCATCACCACAGCAACACCAAGCAAAACTAATGAAGCACCCGCTGTAAAAATAGCAACGGCACCCGCAATAAGTGTTAATAAAGCACCCAATATCTTTAAAGCAATCCCCCCCCAAAAGTCAGTTTCTCTTTTCTTTTCAAGTTGAGTTTTTTGATCTTCAATTTTTTGTTTTAATGATTTAGTGGTCACTTCCTGAATATCATTAAATATTTTCTGTTCACCCCGAACACGTTGTAAGGTGACTCTTAATGTTAACTCTCGTAATTTAGCTAATAAAAAAGTTAATAAAGCCATTCCCGTTAGTACATGTGATACAACTTCGAGCTCTATTTTACTTTGCGATTTTGTTAGCTTAAGATAAATATCTTGTGCGCTATCTAATCTACTATTAATTGACTCATCATGCTTTTTATTAATTAATGAATTTAATTCATCTCTATGAAATGTAATAGAATTAAGCTTATCATTGCTCATAGAAACATTTGGTATATATTTAAATGCTTCATCTAAAAAATTAGCTAATAAATTAGCTAATTTATTAATATCCGCTAAAGTATAATCTTTAGTGCTATCAGGTAAGCGCATAAAAGGAAATTTATCTTTAAGAAAAACCTCCATTTCCTCTCTAGTTTTAATCTTTTTAGTAAGTAATTTGCTAATAACAGCATCAGGAATATTTTTATTTTTTAAAAAATTAATAACTTCATCTTTAGTTTTAAACTTATTAACCTTAATTTGATTATAGATTTCCATCCAATAATCAATATAAGCTTCTTTATAATTATTCATATCATCTAAAATAGATTGATAATCATTTTTTAGCCCATTAACACCTTGAGATAATCTATCTAATTTATCTAGATAATAATCAATATTATCAATATCTTTTAATTTATCTAAGATACTTTTATTTATTAAATTTTGATATGATAGTTGTAGATAGAGGTAAGTATTTGTTCCTTTCGGAGGGGAAAAGCTTGACTCAGTAGATAAATTCGGATGTTCTTTTATAGTAAGATTGATATTGATAGAATTTTGGTTTACACCACACTTACAATCATCATATAGGTGCTTTTGATTGGCTAAAATCTCCTCTTTTCTATTTGCCTCAACGGGGCTATTTAATACATATTCTCTCTCTGTTTCTTTTTTTTGAGGATATGGCTGTGCCTTGTCTTCTTGTGTTGCGGCTGTTTTGATATTAAAATTTAAATCAGATTTAGTATCTATTTTTTTACTATTTTCTTCTTGTTCTATAGGTGCTCTTAGAACAGGATATTCAAAACTATTTTTATCTTTTAAAACGACATCATTAATTAACTTTTCATTAGTAACAGTATTAATTATTTGAGCTTGTTTTACACTCTGCTTATTAACTTTCTCAACCTCCTTAGAAGGTGAGAAAGTGGAAATTTTTCGTTCATAAATAATATCATTATTAACTTTACCATTCATATTACTCATCCTTACTTTCATCGATGACGATAAGAGGTATATCTTTTAATGACTCTAAATAAACTATTGCTTTCTCTTTTATTGCTTTATCATTAATATTTTTAACCACTTGGTCAAAGCAATATTTTGCTTTCTCTTTTTCCCCTAAAGACAAGTTACACTGCCCTGCATAAAATACGGGGCGATAATCTTTATCTGCATTTAAATAAGCTAAAGCATATAGATCAACTGCTGCTTGGTACTGTTTTTTCAATTGATTAACTGCAGCTAATCCCATGATATAATCAACATTATAAAAATCATAAAGACATAAAAACTTGAAAATAGCTTCGGCTTCATCCAGCTTTCCCTTCTGGTAGAAGTCATAAGCAAATGAGTAGATTCCTTCCATAAACCCTTCTGGAATAGCGCTTTCATCCTTAAGTGTTGTCCCATTTTGAACAATAGAAACAATATAGCTTGCTAATTGATCAATTTCTTTTTCTGACATTTTTTCATATATTGACATCGTGTTAATCCTTTCATCTTAGATGAATAATTAATAATAAAATCATAGAATAATTTTCGTTCAATTACTTTAATAAAACACACGCCACTATTTATAAAAATGAATTATCTTTTTTTATATTTTTTTATATTTATAAAATAAAAAGCATTTATTCATTTATATAATCCATCTCTTCTCTTAATCTTCCATCGATTTCTATTCTCTTCAACCAAATTAAAATATCCATAATATCTAATAAATCCTGATCCATCATAACTTCAAAAAGATGATATTTATGATAAATCTTCCGGGCTAATTCAGGATATCTTACAACAGGCGTACCTACTTTTTTTGCATAGGATTTAACGGCTAATGCCTTTGCATTAATACATTTCAATGAAACCAATGGCATAATGCCATTATCAGGATCAAAATAGATCCCAACAGCCACATGGGTTGGATTAACAATGACTGCAGAAGAATCCCTAATCACTTTCTTCATCGGTTCATCAAGTAATTCTTGATGTAACTGTTTACGTGTTGATTTTATTTCGGGATCGCCCTCCATATTCTTATTTTCTTGTTTAACCTCATGCTTTTCCATCATCATATCTTTTAAGAACAGAAAGAAATCTGTAATAATGTTTAAAATAAGAATAGGTAAAGACAATATAAAAAAAACAAATATAAAACTAACAACTAGCGAACCCCATTTATCAATAACTTGATTTAATCCAGAACGATATAATAAAAATATTTCTCGTCCATATACAACAATAAATAAATAGCAAGTAATGACAAATACTACGATAAAAAGTAGTGTTTTTATAAAATCCTTAACAGTTCTTAAGCTAAATATTTTTTTAAATCCAGAAATGGGATTGATACGAGTTAAATCTAGTTTTATTGCCTCTGTGGCCAATTTAAAACGCGATTCAAACAAAGAAGGAATTGTGCCAACTAATGCAGTTACAACTAATATTGGCAAAATGATATCAAAAAATATTTTTGATATCACTTCAATATAACTTTTTAATGTAATATTAGTAGGATGAAGTAAAAGTGATTGGTAAAAATGAACAAACTCGGTGAAATCAGTCTGATGAAATATATACATCATACCAATAATATAGACTAACCCAGAAGTTAGCTCTTTATTTTTAAAGCTTTGGCCTTTTTTAGATGAATCGTCCAGTTTTTTCTGGGTTGGTTTTTCCGTTTTTTCAGCCATGATAAATTCTCATAAATAACTCATAAAAATATCTGTTATTAAAAAATTCAGATAATTCATTTGTTAATGCTGAAGCAAAAAAGAGGAGCAACGCAGAAAATGCTATGACCCCCTTAATACACAATGATAAAGAAAAAGCATTAAGTTGTGGGCAAAATAGAGAGTAAACACCCAATGCGACTTCACTTAAAAACATAATAATAAGTACAGGTGAAACAAGCACGATCGCAGCTCTTACCATATCAGTTAGCCATTTACCAATAAAAGAGTAGCCAATATTTTGATTAAAATAACCGATAGGAAAGACATCATAACTGTCTTTTAAAGTATCCATTAAAATAACTAAGCCACCTGTGTTCATAAAATAGGCAACACAAAATAACCCAGTTAAAGAAGCAAATTCAGAAGATTCAATACCTGTCGTTGGATTAATAGTATCACCAATGCTTGCACCTCGTTGATTATCAATAAATTCACCAAATGCTGACGCAATCCAAAAGGGGGTCGCTATTAATAATCCAATTAATATACCAACCACTAACTCGCTAATTAAAATAATCCCCCAACTCTCTCTAATATCATCAGTAATAGGAATACTGGCTTTTATTCCCATTGCAACATAAAATACGATAATGTATTTCAATAACTGACTATTTAATACTCGGCTATTAAGAAAAGGGATAAACATAAAGACAGGAAATAAGCGAGCAACTAAAAGTAGCAGATCGATCAAATAAACTTGTAAATACCCAAATAGTATCAACATGTTATTTATCCAGATAATCCTATAACTAGCATCTCTTTTGCATAGACTAATATTTTATCGCCCATCCAGCCCATCGAGATCAACAAACAGACAAAGACACTCACTAACTTTATTCCAAAAGGTAATGTTTGCTCTTGAACTTGCGTAATAGTTTGTAATAAACCAATAATTAAGCCAACAAAAGTTGCTACTGCTATCGGACCTGCAGAAAGCAAAATAACCAGATAAACTGCCTTATTTGCTGCATAGACCATATCCATTAGCTTACCGCCATAAGATCAAGATATTGATTAATCAATCCTTTTGATAATAAAGTCCAACCATCCATTGCAATAAATAAAATAAGTTTTAATGGTACTGATAGCGTTATAGGGCTCATCATCATCATCCCCAATGCTAATAAAATACAAGACACCACCAAATCAATAACAATAAAGGGAAGATAGAGATAGAATCCAATAATAAATGCAGATTTAATTTCACTTAATGCATAAGCAGGTAATAATGAGAGTAAAGAATTTTCAATATTTTCACTATCACCTTGGCTTTCGGGCCTATTTCCCTGCGCTTTTTCAAAAAACTCAAGTAATTCTGGCTCTGAATAACGATATAAATAGCGCTTGTATTCACCTAATGCTTCATCAGAAAAGCGTTCTAATGATTCTGGTGATGTAATGCTAATAGGTTCATCAACTAAATACTGATAGCTATTTTTAGCAATTGGCGTCATGACAAATAGCGCCATCATCAATGCAACCGCATTAAGTACCATATTTGACGGAACTTGTTGAACACCAAGTGCATTACGTGTCATCACTAATACTATTGAAAATTTTAAATAACATGTTCCTGCCGCAATAATAAAAGGAGCTAATGTTGCAAAAGCAAGCGTCAGAATTAGGGTTGTTGGGCTATCCATAAATTACTCTTGAGCTGAAAAAGAACGTTGTATTTCAACAGCAAAGTTATCGCCAACTTTAACTAACTCACCCGATGCAACAGATATGCCATTTACTTTTACAATAATATTTTGGTAAGCATTTTCTGGTAACTCTATTTTATCACCCGGCGCAAGTGCTTCTATCTGTTCTATCAATAACGTCTTACTTGCTAATAAAAAAGAGACAGTAACAGGAATGGTGCTAATTGATTGTAAATTGACAGAATTATCATGCTCTAGAGTTGGCAAAATATCATCATTATGGTCATCAACATTTTTTTGATGAAGTTGAATTAAATCATCAAGATCGGTTTTTTCAGGATCAAACATTTCATTTAATTCCACGCTATTTTCCCCTTTCCATTCAAATTTCATCCATTTCTTTTGCCCAATAACTAATATTGGAGAGACTGTCTTAATTAATAAAATATCGCCTTGTAATGCACTTTTAAGTAATGAAAGGGAAATTTGGCTACTTCCCCAATAAAAATCAGCTATAGCACCAATTTTCTTTTCTGATATGCTCATCCATTGAAATTTACCATTAATTTCATTTATAAATAATTCACCAATATCACTATTAACTACAGGATAACGAATGTCAGCCGACTTTCCCAAACAGACATTATTTACCTTAAGAGACATAGGCTCTTGTGCAAAAGGAAGTGTAATTTTTGAGAATTTTTCTAATAAAAAAGCACATAAATAAGATGCAGGAACTTGTGTCCAATCGATATTTTTTTCGGGGTAAATTTTAGTCATAACAGTATCCACTAAAATAAACCCACTAAAAGTGGCTAATGTATTTTCACCTTTAATATGAAAATAATAGCTTGATATGTCAGTAGGTAATGAATCAAATGATGCAGATAAATATTTCATTGCGCTGCCTTCATAATTTTCATTTTCTAATGGCGTATTCATCAATATTCATCCTCTTTATGCTTATCTGCATCAATTGAATTAATATGCCTATAGCTATTTTTTTCATTATTTTCTAAAGATAGTGTTGAACGACCTTGATACTGATTTAAATTTTCAAATGATGCTTGATAAACTCGTCCAGTTGATGCAATTAATTGAATTTGATTTTCTAGCGCAAAACGAATTTGTACTTGGTGATTGTCATTTCCCCAACGTTTAAAAACATAAGTTATATTATTAGGCTTAGAGAATAGAACATCTGTTTTATGTAAAATATTCCATGTTGGTAAATTAAGTAATTGCTTTCCAGAAAACATGTTTTCTATTTTAGGAGTTAACTGTGATTTTGCTATATCAGATAACGACATAGCCGTATTTATTAACGTTGTACCTTGTAATTGTTCTGTTAATCTATTTTTCGTCTTTTCTCTAAGATTATCGGCTAACAAAACATGATCATTATCCTGACCTAATTTATTATTTAATGGTAATTTATTATTCTCATCTTTTATGAGATCATGATGTGGCACACCCTCTATTAATATATTATCTAATTTATTCTTTGAGTTTGATAATTTATTTAAATCCCTATCAAAATTATGATTTTCTTCCTCAAAATGAATAAATTCATTTTTATTTTTTGATTCTAATCCATATTTGAAATCAGTATTTGATAAGTGTGGTACCATACTTTTTTTTAGTATTTTATTTATACTTTCTTTTTTATCAACCTTACTATCAACAAACTCTTTATCTTTTTGTTTTATATTTATTTTTTTATTTGTGATATTACTATCAGGCGTAGACAATTCTCTTTTAAGATCTACCTTTCTACTATTTTTATCAATATAATTTATAGTGTTTTTTAATTTATTATTTTTTATATCAATACCTTGACTGATTAACTGTTTTTTTAAATTCAATGGGATAACTGGTTGCATTATTTGCTGGTTGAGCAATAATCCTTCTAGATTTTTAAGCTCATCACCATCCGTTTCCAACTCATCTTTGGTATTTTTATTTGTAGATAATTTTTCTTTTTTATCTACAACTTCTGCGACTTCTTTTTTACTATCAACATCTTTTTTATCTATAACTTCAGCGACTTCTTTTTTACTACCAACATTTTTTTTCTCTGCGCTATTGCCTTTTTTACTTATAAGAGATAATAACTGCAATTTAATTTTGAAATTTTGTAGATTTTTAGACGTTATAGTTTTTAGTTGAGATTCATTATTTGTAAAATGAACCTCATCATTATAAGCAATCTGAGTTAACCTAATACTATCAGATATTATTTTGTTCATACAACGCCATCTCCTGTATTTCATTCTGTTCTAAACGTTCTAGATATAGTGTTTTTTCTAACAGTTTTCTATCAAAATAACGTTGCATTTTCTTTTGTTTCTTAACAGCTACAAGATACTCTTTTTGCAAAGCAATCTTATCTTGTTGTAATTGAGTTAATTTATTTTCAATTTCTTTAATTTGGGCATGACATATATTTAATGATGATAAAACGATAGCTTGTTTTCGTCGCTGTTGATTTAATGAAATAAAAGAATAAGTACCAGCTTTTTCATAAGCCGGTATCTCATTTTTTAATGCATTTGCTAATTGTTGTTGTTCTATTTTTTTATTTTCAGCTTCAATTAATAATTGTTGATATTGGTGCTGTTTTTTTTCTATTTTTTGTTGACGTTTAATAACAGCATTAATAAGAGATTGCTGTTCAAGAGGTAAGCGCATATAGCTTTTCCTGAGTTTCTTGAAATTCAGCTTTTTCTTTAAAGGATTGAACTAAAAAACGTTCAATTAAAGCTTGTTTATTGACGGCTTCGTCATTAAGTGCGTTATCGCCAACATGATATTCACCCAGTTCTTGCAATAATTTAATATCTTGTAAACGCATTAAAATTTGTCTTACTTTTAATGCTGCTTGTTGCTGTTTTTCACTCGTAATTTGTTGAAAAACACGACTTACACTGCCTAAAATATCAATAGCAGGATAATGGCCAGATGCTGCAATTTTACGCGAAAGATAAATATGACCATCCAAAATAGAGCGTACTTCTTCACCTATAGCATCAGGTTCATCATCGCTCTCCAATAAAACAGTATAAAAAGCAGTTATCGAACCGATTTTAGTCACACCAGGTCGTTCTAAGATTGCAGGTAACTTATCAAATACAGAAGCGGGATAACCTTTACGTACGGGTAATTCACCCGCAGTAAGCGCAACATCACGTAATGCCCGACAATAACGTGTTATCGAATCAATAAATAAGACAACATGTTTTCCCTTTTCCCGAAAATATTCTGCAACCGTTGTTGCTACAAGCGCAGCATTACAGCGATCAACCGCAGGCTGATCAGAAGTAGAACAGATCAAAACTGTTTTTTTGCAACGACTATCACTTTTCAACTCTTCAACAAATTCCGTGACTTCACGTCCCCTCTCGCCGATTAGGCCAATAACAAAAATATCAGCTTGTGAAAAACGGATAAACATATTCATTAACATGGTTTTACCTGTTCCTGCACTCGCAAATATTCCCATTCGTTGCCCTAATCCACAACTTAATAGACCATCAACGGCTCGTACTCCTGATTGAAAAAGTGTGTTAATAGGCAACCTATCACTAAATGATGGAGGGTTTGCGTCAACAGGAAATAACTCATTATACGTCTCTTCAGGTGGTTCACTGTTATCAAATCTTAATAAGCAGTGCCCTTTGATATCAATCATGCTACCTAATACATTGCTATTTAATGCAACCGAAAAAGATTTTCCTGTCGGCTCTACGACTATCTGTAAAGAATATCCTTGAGAACTTCCCATCATACTCAGTATTGTTATGCCATTACGAAATCCAATAACAATAGCTTCACCAACAGCTTCTTTATTTTCTATGCCTGTTTTTATTTGGCAAATTTCACCAATAAAAACGTCACGCAGCATCACCTCCAGAATATTTCCTTGTATTCGTGTAGGGTGAGCTGCGTAACGAAATGCTGAAAATAATTTGTTCATTACTAATTAATAAATTGCTGATAAATTTGATTCATAACTTGAAAAAATTCATCAATCGCTTTTGCCATTGTTTCACCATTTTGTAATGCAACAGGCATAAAAGAAGCTCTCAGTTCTAAATCAGACTCCACTTTCACTAAAGCAGGTTGACCAGGATAAAAGCTCTCTGTTTGTGTATTTATTTGCTCTAATAAAATACCACTGCTATTTTGTCGTAATTGATTTTCATCATATTCACGTAATACAGACCAAATCATAGGAACATCATCGACAGTTAATAAATTAATATCGGGCATTTCACCAAGACTAATAGTAATTGTTGAATGATTATCGATAGATCTACCACCAGAAAAAAGATCATCACGACCTATAACACTCATGGAGTCAATAATTAAACCTGCTAGATCACAAGACATATTCTTCCCCTAAATAGATTGCAAAACATTTATTTCCATATCTGAAGATAATTCGTCATAAGATAAAACTGAAAGCTGTGAAAATTGCGTCTCTAATAATTTTCTAACAAATCGTCTTATATCTATTGCCGTTAAAACAACATAGTTTTGAATATATTTAATTTCATCAAAAGCAACTGTCATTTTTTCCATAATAAGATCAAGCTCAGCAGGCTCTAAATTAAGGAATGTACCAGAAGAACTTTGCCTTATCCCACTACGGATTATCTCTTCGATTTCATTAGATAATATAACAACATTAATCTTTCCATTTTTAGAAAAAAAACTACTTATATATCGAGCTAGTAATGAACGAATATGCTCAGTTAATAATATAGGGTCTTTTTCTTTTCCACCCCATTGTACTAAACCACCAATAATTGTCTTTATATTTCTAATAGGTATTTTTTCTTGTATTAGTCTTTGTAAAACTTCATTAATACGCTGAATAGAAACTTGTCTATAACACTCTTTCATTAACTCAGGAGATCGCTCTTCGACTTTATCCAAAATATTTTTAGTCTCTTGAATACCTAAAAACTCGATAATATTGGATGTCATTAAATATGAAAATTTATTATAAAAGTAATTTTCTGACTTAATAACTTGATAATTTAACTTGGTAAGTTTCTCTTTTTCTGTTTCTTTCACCCAATATCTTTTTATTTTATTGTCTTCTTTTTCAATATAGTTTAATCCTAACGAGAAAAATTCATCATTAGGTTCCTCTATATTAATAAGGGGGAATGGACAATCAAACTCATCAGCTTTTACTTCATTAATTAAAATAATTATCCTATCTTCTTCAATTACATCAGAATAATGGATCATAATGTCAGGTAGCAAAACACCATATTGTAAAATAAACTCTTTTTTAAGCCATTTATCAAAAACAATTTTGGTTAGGTAATCTTTTTTCGTCGTTGAGACAGTGACAATTAAAGGTAAGGTTTCTGCTTGTTCTAAAGAGATCGTTTCTGTAAGTAAAACATTTTCTTCTTCCTCTTTCTTTCCTGAAAAAAGATTAGAAATAAGTCCTTTTTTACTTTCTCCCTCTTCATTTTTTTCGCCTTCTTCTGTTACCACTGATGCGGTGGTTTTCTTTTTATTTCTCCTATTTTTTTTAAAAAAATAAAGACTAATAATCGCAGAAAGAATAAGAAATACTGGAGTTGGAAAGCCAGGTAAAAAACCAATCACAAATGCTAGTATCGCTGTCACCAATAAAGCAAAGTCTTGAGCTAATAGCTCATTCATTATGCTAAAACCTAGGTTTTTATTTTCACCACCAACACGAGTAACAATAAAACCTGCACTAATAGAGATAAGCAATGCTGGAATTTGAGCAACTAAACCATCACCAATGGTCAATAATGTATAGGTATGCAATGCTTGTGAAATCGATAAATCCATTTGAGCCATACCAACAGAAATACCACCAATAAGATTGACAAAAATAATCACAATACCAGCAATTGCATCACCTTTAATAAATTTCATTGCACCATCAAATGAACCATAAAGTTGACTCTCTTGCCCTAATTCTTTACGCCTTATTTTGACCTCATCATTAGTAATGATGCCGGATTTTAAATCCGCATCAATACTCATTTGTTTACCCGGCATACCATCCAATGAAAAACGCGCAGCAACTTCTGCAACACGTTCAGAACCTTTGGTAATAACCAAAAACTGCACAATAGTGACAATTGAGAAAACCACAAATCCGACAACTAGGTTTTCACCAATAACAAATTCACCAAATGACGTAATAATTTCACCTGCATCAGCATCAAGTAAAATTAAGCGACTAGTACTAATAGAAAGTGCTAAACGAAAAAGAGTGGTTATCAGCAATAATGCTGGGAATGTCATGAAATTTAAAATTCGGGTAATATAAAAAGAACTCATAAAAATCAAAAGAGAAATTGTGATATTTAACCCGATAAGAAAATCGACGATGTAAGTCGGAAGCGGAATAATTAGCATCATGATCACTAAAACCATAATTGCTAATACAATAAGCTCAGAACGATTTCTAATGGCAGAAAGGAATTTATAAACCATAACTTATATCCATAAAAGCATGCTTAATATTATATTTATATTGATTTTCTTAAATAAAATCTTTCTATATTTATATATTCATCTATAATTTTTTGAATAATCACTTGGCACTCAAACCTAAACTCATCAGATAAAAACAAGCTCTCTGGATATTTATTAAACATGGTTTTTACTCCCTGTAATAACTTCATTTTTACCGTTATTAATAAACTTCCCCATTCACCTGATAATAGTGAGATTAAATATTTACTCATATCTTCTGGATATGTCATTCCATAAAATATTAATTGATAAAGTTGTTTTTCTGATATGGTATTCTGTAACTCTATTTTCTTAAAAAAATTCATATTTAATTCTATAAAACCATATAATGCTCTTAATTTATTTACTCGTTCTAATAATTGTCCAAATTCAGAACTTTGAGCACAACTAGGCATTAAAGATTGCATATCACATAACAAACTTTGAGAAAGAAATGTCAAAATAATCGTGCATTGTTTAACGTCATATTCTTCCATCCACATCTGAAAGAAATAAATTGGGTCTATATCTAAATTAATATAACTACGATATAAATCTCGTAGTACAGTGGGATTTAATGATAATAATTTAGCAAATGTTTTTGCTTTTAAGGCAATATTTATTCCTGCTTTAATATTCTTGGCATTTTCACTCTCAAGTAATCGAGCGATTTCATTTTCTATTCCAGCATCTAACTGAGCACCAAGTTTTTTCTTTCTTAATAACTCACGTAATACCATCACCAGATCGCTTTCATCAGGAAACATTTGCCGTAAATAAGCAAGAAGTTCTTGAAGACTTAGACCTGATTTTTTAAACATTAACAAAACTTTATCGAGTTTTTTATCTGCACCCTCTTCTGTTATATAGAGTGTACTTTTCCCCCGATTAGCTTTTTTATCTAACCACTTTCCATAACGTTGAGAAAATTGAGTCGCAACCATCGACATATCATCAGCAATATCGGCTAATTGATTTTGGTAATTTTGCTTTTCTGAAATTTTCGGTTGCTTATATTCTGTTTCTTGCTGACTTTTGCGACTAACGTTATTTTCTTTCGATTCCACTCTAATCGGTATAGAAGAGTTAATTGGTGCAATCATTACATTACCTCATAAAAGCTTGAAGTTGTTGCAATGCTTGTGTTGTTTTTTTATTCATTGGTTGAAATGGATCTTGGCTTAGGGATTCTGATAAATCCGTTTCTGTATTATCCAATAAACGAGGTTGTAACATAAAAATACGTACCATCTTTTTATTATTGTCTGATTTATAACTAAATAATCCACCAATCAAAGGTATTGAACTTAATACGGGAATTTTAGTTTCAGCATTAATATTATCTTCACGAGTATAGCCACCAATTAATAGACTTCCTCCTTCTGAAACGCGCGCGACAGTACTAATATTCGTGCGGTTAATTACAGGTAAACGTTCAACCGTCTCATCTTTTTCTGCATCATCTTTTTTTTCTGCCCCATCTTCCAAATTGATGATCATTTCAATTTCTTTATTAGATCCTCCAATTCTTGGCAATACACTCATCATCGTCCCAAACGTTGTTGATTCTAATGTCGCAACACGCTCACCTTTAATTTGGGTATAAAAGGTGGTGTTATTATCAAAAATTGCTGGAGTATTTTCTTGAGTTAATAGAATAGGGCGAGAAACCATTTTGGCATCGCCGTCTTCTGTTAATGCTTTTATTTTTCCTAAGAAATTAAAACCTGATGCAGCACTTAAACTTGATGTATTAAAAGAGAAGGAGTGATTGCCTGAGGTATATCCAGCTTGCCAATCAATACCTAAGCTATCCGCTTTATTTTTTGAAATATCAATAATCCATAGCGATAGTTCAACTTGTCGTTTAGGTTTATCGAGTTGTTCAATTAAAGAACTGACTAATTCTAACCCTTCTCGACTGGTTTTAACTAATAAGCTATTTGCGGCAGGCAAAGGAACCAATTCAACATGATATTGCCCCATTTGTGTAATAATCGGTGTGGCTGATAAATCATTTTCATTATTATCAGTAGGTAGTGAGCTATCACCTTCCCTTTCTATAGGGTTATTTCTTGAAGAATAAGTGCTTTTTATTGGTACTCCTGTTTGAGACATAAACAACTGCTGAAGCACTGTTGTAATACCTGGCAATACAATCTTTTCATCTCGTAAAGAGTAAGTTCTATCTTGTACAAAGGTATTTTTTAGTGCAAATACTTGCACAAATTCCTCTCCATAACGGGAACTACCTGTTGGTACTTGATTACTTATATTTTGATAAATTTGCTCCTGAACCGCATTATCAAGATACTCAGCAGCCGCTTTAACTAATTTAAGATAAACAGGAGGTCCAGAAATATAAAAAGTACGCTGATCCTGCCCTGAACGTAATGGAAAACGAGCATCAAATAGCCCTACATCTTGAAGATAATTTTTGAGTTCAGTTATTCCAATATTTTTTACTTGGAATAATTCTTGTTGGATCTCACTATTATCATAAACATAAATAGATTCCCCATCATTGAAATAGAGTAGTGACATTCTGCGCACCATCGAATCAAAAGCATCCTGAGGTGAAGAAATATCAAAATTTCCTGTCACTCGTTTTTTCTTAACAGCATTACTTAAAATAAATGGTTTATCTAATTTATCTGATAATACAAAGAAAAATTGCTCGATACGTGTATCAACTGCAATAAACATATCAGGTTTTTTTACCTGATGTGTGTAGATAACCTTCCCCTCTGCACCTTGAACAGGAAAAATTAAACTACAACAAATTGATAGCCCAATAGCACAGCAAATATTATTTTTTATTTTCATAAAGTAGGTGACCAATTCGACGGAATTCCGTCGGTGTAATACCAAACAGTGTTTTTATTTCATTAGAAAAATGGGATGCAGAACTAAACCCATTATCTACTGCAATTTGGGTCAACGATTCGCTTGTTGATAAAGTAGTAAGAATCGATGATGCCGCTCGCCATGAACGTAATTGACTCTTACCACAATTACCTAAATAACGTTTACAGAGCCTTCTAAAATGCGTGCCTGATACACCATATCGCTCTCCAATTTGAGCAATATTACTCTTTTTCTCATCTAAATAACTGATGAGATGTAATACAAGCCAATAGCTTTCACTATGGCGAATGGTGACAAAAAGAGGTTCTAATTGGCTATTCTCTTTTAAAGCTTCGCTAATTAATATGTACTCTAATGATCCTTCTCTATTTTCTATATGAAAAATCTGCTGATTAATATCAAATTCAGTGCCTATTGCTGTCATTTTTGAAAAATCACGAGCATAATCAATAAAGGCTAATAATCTGGCGCAGATAAAAAAAGACCTTTTTTCTATTTTCCAACTTTGATTATCAGATTGAAAAACAACATCACTATTTTTAGCATTATAAATAAATGCACTTCCTTTTATCATTTTTGTAAATTGGCCATCTCGTATTTTAATTGATGATTCATTATTCCGCGGAATACAAAAAAACAATGAATTACCCATTAATATGTTTTTATCACCACTTATCTTTATATCGTTTATCAACATAATTTAAACCTCAGGAATATAAATCAACTCAAAAATGACAAAGATAACGATACAATATCGTTAACGAGAGACAATTTACGTGTTATGATTTGCATGTTCTTCGAATAATACCATCAATAATTAGTGATAAAAATATATAATTAAAGTACCGAGTTTATATTTTACAAAATATTTTTATAAAAGGTATCTTAAAGTAACAAATAAAAAACCTGTTCTTTTTTTAAAAAAAACACTCTGATATTGTAATCTAATATCAATTCACGCAATAAATAGATGAGATAAATTCTAGGATATTTTTATGCTTTATTATTTATATATTTTGAATGGACCTTTAAAGTATACAAAAATATCATTAATCCCAAATGAATATTCACTATCAACATATAACAAAGGAAATAAAATACATGATGATGATGCAAGCCAACTTTACATTCCATGCGATGATGAGACATTAATTAAAAAAATTAATATAAAACTAAAAGATACAAAAGAAGATCAAAATACATTAGTGATAGAAGAGAGTATGGTAGCGAATGAAATAGGTAGTGAAATAAATATAGATCTTGATAAACCTATTTATCTTGATAATACCCCTATGTTTTTAATTAGTGAAAAAGCGAATTTAGTAAAAGAACAATTAGTATTTCAGAAGAGAGTCATTCACGTTAACTCACGTAAAAAGATAGCTATTACATTGATAGTAGCTATCTTTTTCTTATTGCTATCTATTCCAATTTTCTTTTTTAACAAAAAAGAAGTTAACAATGTCATACCAGAACCAACGTTATCAGTAGAAAACTATCACCATTTTTTAGGTTTAAAAAATCATTACTGTTTCTATGATGAGGCCACCCCTGAATGGGTTAAGAATAACAATAGTCAATATTCATATGTCGACATAAAAAAAATAAATCTTATTTTTAATCGAGAGAAAAAAATAATAAATAACATTTCAATTAAAGATGGTTCAAATCCAATAATAGCTTTTATTTATCATAACAACCATGAAAAAGATAAAATTAACACATTTATTCAACAACAGTTTTCCACTTTTTGCCAACCAACTATCAAAGCTATCTCTATTCCTAGTTTAATTGAACAGGTGAATGCATTCTCTTTTGCAAACGAAACCAGTTATCAAATAAAAGAAGAGAACAATGGGATCACCTTTATATTTGATGGTGTTTTAAATAGAGAAAGCAAAATAAGATTTGAACAATTTATAAAAAAACAAACCTTCATTTTTGGCAGAAAATTTATATTTTACCATGAGAATATAGGTAATCCCGATTTAATCAATAAAGCAACCTTACAGGAAGATAACGGATATATTTTTATTGATAGTCAACACCGTTATTTTCCTAAAGGATAATATTCATGCTTCATTACTATAAAGTCACAAATATTTAGAGGATTAATATCATGGCAAATAGCTCAGTGACCGATGATGTAAGTTCAATTAAAAAAATAGACGACTACTTTCAAGATCCCGTAAAAAATCAAAGTGATGCTTTAAAAGCATCACTAGATGCCTTAAAAGCAGATACTTCGAATGCCGCCGCATTAGCGGATTATCAAGCAAGATTAGCTGAATACAATATTACACGGAATGCTGAATCAACATCAATTAAAGTCGTTAAAGACTTAGCGATGAGTATTATTGGTAATATGCGTTAATCTTAATTTATATAAAGGATATTTATGGCTATTTTACCTGTTTCTACAGTTAATTTACCTGCATTATCTGAAAACACAGATAATGCAGATTCATTATCTTCAATAATAACTAAAAATATTGCCAGCGGTTTTCAATATGAAACGCAACTACATGAAAAACTGGCAACATTAAGTCAGCTTTCTGATGTTCACAGCTATACCAAGCTACAATCAACGCTAAATGATTATACCATTACGATGAATTTAGCCAGTACCTTGGCAAGAAAATCATTGAATATCGTAGAAACCTTATTAAAGGCGCAATAGTAATGAAAACCAGATATTTATTAAGCATGTTATTATTTTGTCTGGTTTCACTATTAACTGGGTGTAAAGAGCAGTCATTATTAACCGGTCTGAATCAGCGCCAGGCAACACAAGTGCAAGCTGTATTACAAAAACATCAGATAACCAGTACTCAAACTGCATTAGGCAAAGGATTATTTGATGTGTCAGTTAAAAAAGAGGATGTTGCTGTCGCTGTTCAGATATTGGAACAATATCAATTACCTAGTAATGAGCGGATTGAGGTTACTCAAATATTTCCATCTGATGCATTGGTTTCTTCACCACAAGCCGAAAAAGCACGATTAATTTCAGCTATTGAGCAACGATTAGAACAATCATTACTCACGATTGAAACCATCATCGATGCAAGAGTACATATTAGTTACCCTATATCTCCTTCAGAGCGCATTATTCCACCTCCTCACGCATCTGTTCTCATTTTTTATGAAGACAGTGTAATTGATGCTGAACAACTTGGTGAAGATGTTCGCGCTTTTATTCACAATTCCTTTAGCGATATGAATGAAGATAATATTACTGTTTTACTTTATCCACGAAATATCAATAAATTAAGAGCATTAAAACCTCTTACTAGTAATGAAAATAGTGCAGTCGCTTTTAATTATTGGTGGTTGGTCGTTCCACTTTTTATAGGCTTACTGTTTATCACTATATTGATTTTTATAAAGTATCGCCAAAAAAAGTTGATGGAAAAGGAGAAAAAAGATGACACTCTCTCTTCCACAGTTTGAGAAAATATCTACTGTGATGTATGAGCCTCTGCAATACATCCACCCAGACTATAAAACAGTAGCAATCCTCAATGAGGAACGTATTTGGCAACAATTTGCTAATCATCAATTGATTCAAGAATATCAGCTTATCACTGAAATAGACTGCGATATAGAAGCTGACCTTGTAGTCGAAAAACTATTTACTCAATGGTCGTTATTACCTCAATGCGCATTGTTTTTAGGTTATTTTTACTCGCCTAAATATATTTTGCATTCAGGTGATTACTATGAGTTATCATCATCACTACAAGCTTTTCTCTCTTTAAGACCCGTCATGTTAATAAATGAGGAAAATAAAAATGATAATAATGAGATAGAACCTATCACGTTAGGTTATCAATTATTATTTACTTTTATTCATTCTATTTCAGTCGCATTAGCACAACGGTTTAAACTCTGCTTCCCAATAAATCAGCCCCAACTTGAATTATCACCGAATCTACTTTTATCACGTTCACTTTTTCTTTTGGTGCTTAATTATGCTGCGTTCAGTGCCTGAAAAACTGTTGGATTATACCTGTGAAGGGCTGCTTATTCGTGCCCGTTATATCCGACAATTGGATAATATCCATAAAATAAATCTCGCCACAAAAAATAATGCGAAAAAACTTATTCGCGTTACTGAAGAAAAACTAAAATCAAATCATGATGCAATGGTTAGACAAGGTTATAGCGAGGGATTAAAAACACTGTTGGGGGATATATTAACCTTATTCTCTCGGTATCAAACCCATTTATTCAACTATGAAATAAAACAAAGAGAGTTGATCATCAATACAGTTGCTCAATATTTCCAATCACCAGATATGCAAATAGAACTAACAAAACAACTTATTGCCGCGAGCCCCTTAGATCATAAACTCACACTTAATATTCCTAAAACCTTGCAACCTTATTTAGAAAAGGCACTGAGTGATCAAAATGTTGAATTTATTCCCCATGATAATACAACGATTTCTGTCAGTGCTGGATCACAAATCCTTTTCTTTGATCCACCTCTTTTCATGCAAGATCTCAAAGCTCAATTTCATCAGCCTTATACTGAAAAAAACCAACTCGCATTTTCTCAAGAGCTTAAAACACATCTAATCAATTATATTCAACAATTTGAATTGTTAGAAAGCCAAGACGAAAATCAAATGCAAAGAGAGCACCCTAATGAAGATTGATCCTGCCTATACACAATCGCCATCTCACTTATCTTCAAGAATAAATACAGATAAAACAGAAATAATAGAGGATCACCCAACATCACTGCCTAGAGCAACAGAAAGTGATCTTTTAGCTCCTTTTCTTAATCGAGATTTTTATCAGCGATTACAAGCTCAAGGCATCAATGATGCAAAAAAGATCCTTAACTTCTTAAATCAATATGATGTAATGAATGATGGTAATCAAACAGTTAAAGAGAATCGTCAACGAAGCATATTAATGTATGCCCACCAACAGAGTGTATTAGATAATACAGAAAATAAAGAAGCGATTAATCAATCACTTATTTCATTTCTTTCTTACCAAGGTTTCTATCATCAAGTCACTCTTGATTTACTGGGTATGACAGATAACCAAGAAGAGTATTCAGATTTCTTTAAACCCGATTCAGCTTCATTTTTATTTTAATTATAAAATTTGAGCACCGGGTCCTTTTTCACCTAATACATCATCAGGATTACGTAACGGACAATCACTTAAAGATAGACAACCACAGCCAATGCAGTGATCAAGCCCGTTACGCAGTCGCTTAAGACGACGAATACGTTCATCTAACCGCGCTTTCCAATCCGTTGATATTTCGTGCCATTGTTCTGCCGTTAATTTACTGTTTGGTGGATATTTCCCTAATATCTCTTGAATTTCTTTTAACGGAATACCGGTACTTTGAGCAGCTTTAATAATCGCCACATAGCGTAATACAACCGGTGGGTAACGCCGTTGATTACCGGCACTTCGATAGCTTTCTATCAATCCTTTTTCTTCATAAAAATGCAATGTTGAAATTGCAACACCACTACGTTTTGCTACCTCGCCAACAGTAAGTGCTCTATTGAAATCTATTTTCTCTTTTTTCATTTTTTTCTCTTGACCTCAACTTAACTTGAGGTTTTATAGTCCTCACCTCAAATTAAGTCAAGTCAGTGAGATCCTGACTTTTATTTTTAAGAATGTTGAGGTCAGATGAATGCCTAACTCAATTGCACGTATTCTCGAAAGTCACGCTTTATGGCTTATCGCCAGATTACTCATTCTTGTTTTGTTTCTCTCCTCTGGCCTTGCCAAGATTTTTGATTACCAAAATAGTTTGGCTGAAATGCGTGCAGCCGGATTAACTCCAGATTGGTTTTTTAATATTGCCACAGCGATCATTTTACTTTGTAGCTCACTTTTAGTGCTTTTCGATCGCTATCTATGGCTAGGAGCAGGCTCTTTAGCCCTCTTTTTATTTTTAACTATCGTGATTGTTCATACTTTTTGGAATATGACAGGAGAGAAGGCGATGCTGTCGATATTTTTCGCAATAGAACACCTCGCTGTTATTGGTGGATTAATCACTACAGCAATAGCAAGTCATTTCAGAGCGTTATGGAAAAAAGCTAACGTATAAGACGATAAAAAAATATAAAAAAATTTCTGATGGGAACAATAATAATATGAATAAAAAACTAACTCTTACTGTATGTGCCTCACTCTTTTTCGTTAGTGCCGGTGTGATGGTTTATGCAACAACATCATCTGATAAAGATGCATCACAGCAATTTGCTTATCCCCCCACAAAAGTGGCATTAGCAACCGTACAATCATCAAAATTACCCAACAATATGCAAGGGGTTGGAGAATTAGAAGCCGCACGCCAAATTTATTTAGCGGCTGAAACTAATGGTCGAATTGCCGTAATTAATTTTGAGTCAGGGCAAACTGTTAAAGCTGGCCAAGTTTTAGCTAAATTAAATGATGAACCAGAACAAGCTGAATTATTACGTTTGCAAGCGCAATTAACCAACGCAGAAAAACTCTATTCTCGTACAAGACAACTTTATAGTAAAAACATGGTGGCAACAGCGCAATTAGATAGCACCTTATCCGAGCGCGATATGATTGTGGCCTCCATCCGTGAAGTGAAAGCGCGGATTGCACAAAAAACAATTAAAGCCCCCTTTGAAGGTATTGTTGGGATAAAACTTGTTCATGAAGGCCAGTATCTAAATGCAGGTGAACATGTCGCGTCACTTGTTGATGCAAACCATTTAAAACTCAATTTTTCACTTGATGAACAAGCCACACCAAAAATTTCAACAAAACAGCCAATCAATATTGAAGTCGATGCTTACCCAAATATCATTTTTACGGGTTCAATAAATGCAATTGATCCTCTTATTGGTTCTTCTCGTACAGTACAAATACAGGCTGTTTTACCAAATACTGACCATAAATTAAAAGCAGGCATGTTTGCTCGTGTTCAAGTTACTTCTCCTGATAGTCCTATGGTATTAACCGTACCAGAAACGGCGGTCACTTATACGGCCTATGGAGATACCGTGTTTGTAGCGCAATCTGACAATCAAAAAAACCTTATCGCTAAGCGTGTCTCTGTGAAAGTTGGATTGCGCTACAACGGCATGATTGAGATAAAAGAAGGCTTAACTATCGGTGATCAAGTTGTCTCTTCAGGCCAAATTAAATTAAGTGATGGGATCTCAATTGAACCCATTAAATTAGATACTTTAACGTTGGCTCAGTCTGCGACTGCAAAGCCATAACAGGAGCATAGTATGAAGTTTACCGATATTTTTGTTCGACGCCCTGTTTTGGCATTAGTTGTTAGCACACTCATTTTTTTACTGGGTGCATTTGCATTCAGTAAACTGCCAATTCGCCAATACCCTATGTTGCAAAATTCAACCATAACGATTGCAACAGACTACCCAGGAGCATCATCTGAACTGATGCAAGGATTTGTGACACAGCCGATCACACAAGCCGTTTCCTCTGTAGAAGGTATCGATTATATTTCTTCCTCTTCAATACAAGGAAAAAGCTTAGTCACCGTCAGAATGGAGTTAAACCGCGATCCCACCCAAGCATTAACGCAAGTAATGGCAAAGGTAAATCAAGTACGTTATAAGTTGCCAAACCAAGCTTATGATCCGGTCATTGAGCTTTCATCTGGGGAATCTACAGCTGTGGCTTATGTGGGTTTCTCAAGTGAACAGCTTTCTATTCCTGAACTCACAGACTACCTTTCCCGTGTTGTTGAGCCAATGTTCTCATCTATTAACGGTGTGGCTAAAGTACAGGTTTTTGGTGGACAACAATTAGCCATGCGCCTGTGGTTAGATGCAGATAAACTGGCTGGTCGCAACTTAACAGCAAGCGATGTAGCAGAAGCAGTTCGCCGTAATAACTATCAAGCGGCACCAGGTAAAGTCGAAGGTGAGTTTGTGATTGCCAACGTTTATGTCAATACCGATCTCACTAATGTCGAAGAATTTAAAGACATGGTTATCATGAATGATGGTAATAATCTTGTTCGCTTACGTGATATAGGTACTGTCGAGCTAGGTGCTGCTGCCACTGAAACTAGCGGTATTATGAATGGTAAAAAAGCGGTATTTTTGGGTTTATTCCCGACACCAACAGGTAATCCACTTGTGATTGTTGATGGCATTCGCGAACAGCTTGCTGATATTCAAAAAACCTTACCACCAAGCGTTGATGTAGAACTGGCATTTGAAACTTCACGCTTTATCAAAGCTTCTATTGAACAAGTAGTACAAACATTAATCGAAGCTATTTTAATTGTTATCGCGGTTATTTATCTCTGCTTGGGATCGTTCCGCTCTGTTCTTATTCCTGTACTAGCCATTCCATTATCGATGCTAGGTGCTGCCGGATTAATGCTTGCCTTTGGTTTTAGTATTAATTTGCTCACTTTATTGGCAATGGTTTTAGCTATTGGATTAGTTGTGGATGATGCAATAGTGGTTGTTGAAAACGTACATCGCCATATCGAAGAGGGATTATCACCTGTTCAAGCCGCTTTAGTGGGGGCAAGAGAAGTGGCTGGCCCTGTTATTGCTATGACCATAACGCTAGCGGCTGTTTATGCTCCCATTGGTTTAATGGCAGGATTAACAGGCGCATTATTTAAAGAATTTGCCATAACACTGGCAGGTAGTGTGATTGTATCCGGTATTGTGGCATTAACTTTATCCCCCGTGATGAGCTCATTAATGCTAAAACCAAAAGAAAATGAAGGCAAAATGGCCAAAATGGCAGAGTTTGTCTTCGATAAACTGGCTCATTATTATGGTTACATGCTTAATTTTTCTTTAGCTAATCGCTGGTTAACCATTGTTTTTGCCTTAGCTGTTTTCGTCAGTTTACCGTTTTTATACAGTCAGACAAAACAAGAGTTAGCACCTTCTGAAGATCAGGCTAGCGTTTTAACTGCTATAAAAGCGCCACAACATGCAAATCTTGCCTATGCAGAACGTTTTAATCAGAAATTAGATGAAATTTATATGAGTCTACCTGAAACAGATAGCACATGGATAATTAATGGAACTGATGGTCCATCAGCGAGTTTTGGTGGTATTAACTTTGATGGCTGGGCTCTACGTGATCGCAATGCAGATCAAATCCAAGCTGATTTGCAAAACCGCGTCAATAATGTGGAAGGTACTCGTATTTTTGCTTTCCAATTAGCCTCTCTACCCGGCTCAGTAGGTGGATTGCCAATACAAATGGTATTACGTAGCCCATTAGGTTACCCAATATTGTTTGAAACCATGGAAAACATTAAACAGCAAGCAAGAGAGAGTGGCCTGTTTGTCGTGGTGGATAGTGATTTAGATTACAACAATCCTGTCGTTCAAATCGCCATAGACAGAGCGAAGGCCAATACTCTAGGTATTCGAATGCAAGATATTGGTGAATCACTGTCTCTGTTAGTGGGCGAACATTATATCAACCGTTTTGGGATGGATGGTCGCTCTTATGACATTATTCCACAAAGTGTAAAACACCAACGTTTAACGCCTGCAGCACTTGCAGGGCACTATGTTCGTACCCAAGATAACGTGTTAATTCCATTATCAACGGTTGTTAATATTACGACTCAAGTAGAACCCAATAAACTGACACAGTTTAATCAGCAAAATGCAGCCATTTTCCAAGCTATTCCCGCACCGGGCATCACGATGGGGCAAGCTGTCGAATTTCTTGAAAATGTGGCAGATTCATTACCAGCCGGCTTTAGTCATGATTGGCAATCGGATTCTCGCCAATTTAAACAAGAAGGAAATACGTTAATATTTGCGTTTATTGCTGCACTTATTATTATTTATTTAGTGTTAGCTGCACAGTATGAAAGCTTGCTCGATCCTTTGATTATCTTAATTACCGTACCATTATCTATCTGTGGCGCATTAGTACCATTAGCGTTAGGTATGGTGACACTCAATATTTACACTCAAATTGGTTTAGTCACCTTGATAGGGCTTATCAGCAAGCACGGGATTTTAATGGTGGAATTCGCTAATGAATTACAAGTTCATAAAAACCTAAACCGTCGTGACGCCATTATTGAAGCAGCCAAAATCCGCTTACGTCCTGTATTAATGACCACGGCGGCAATGGTTATTGGGCTTATTCCACTGTTATTTGCCAGCGGTGCAGGCGCGAATAGCCGCTATGGATTAGGGCTAATTATTGTATCGGGTATGTTAGTTGGCACCCTGTTTACGCTATTTATATTACCAACGATGTATAGTTTCTTAGCGCGAAACCATCAAATCAGCGCTCAAACTGAGCGACAAAAACAGTTACAGCAAGTCCGAGAGTTGTAGACCTACAAAATAAAAGGCCATTACAAGCAATAATGTCGTAAAAATATCCCCATTGTGAATGCAATGGGGATTTTATTTATTAATGGGAATTATTTTTTAATAATGGAATACGTTTTGCTAAAGCAAATACTGTTAATTCTGCAAGTTGTCTAATTTCATACAATGCAAATGGTGTTCTTTTTTCTCTCACCTCATGCACCATTTCTTCTAAACTTGTTTTGTGTTTTTCATCAGGTGACATATTCATCATTCTTTCAACGAGAAGCATTTCCATCGTTCTTCCAATACCACCAAGACAGTGAACTAAACTATTTGAATTAGCAGATAAATCTATTGTTTTTTGTATAGTACAAAGTGTCATTTCTAATTTATTTGCATCTACTTCGGTATGATCTTTCCAATTAGGAATATGAACAAAATTTATTTCTTGAGTTCCCTGCGGGGAGGTTACTACCTTGGGATAAATATTATAGTTCAATATATCGTCTTTATCTTTAACAAATTTATTCTCCTTAGAGGAGTGCTCTTTTACATTTACATCATTATAACTTCTGTTATTTTCGAAATATTTTATTACATTATTAACATTATATTTAATATCATCATCTGATGCGAGAATATAAACAGTGTCAATTTTATTTTGTATCAGAGAGTTTAAATAATTCTCCATATTTTTTTCATCACTTTTAGGATATTGCGAGGCAACCCTTAAAGCGTTATCTTGAGTACCGCTAATTATATTAGCCGGT
Organism: Proteus faecis; assembly: GCF_003144395.1. GTDB lineage: Bacteria > Pseudomonadota > Gammaproteobacteria > Enterobacterales > Enterobacteriaceae > Proteus > Proteus faecis. Next base: position 99,855 of record NZ_PENZ01000047.1, read on the forward strand.
AGTTTTTCATTATTATATTTTAATAGATTTTCATTACATAACTTCATTCCAAAATTAGAATTATCTATTATTTCATATCGAGAAGATAAATACTTATTTGAAATTAAATTATTAAATAATGTCTTACTCATATTTAAAATATCCACTATATCTGAGGTGTTACTTTTTAGTTTACTGTTTACAGCCGTTAAAAAATCCGAAGAATTAGCTACCCTCTTATTACCTTTCTCATTAAAAAGATAAGCTGTAGGTTTTAAAATGCTGTATAATTTTGTCTGAATAGGTACTTGTGTATCCAAATTTAGTGAAGTATTTTTTAATTTTCTAGGTGGTAATTCTGGCGGCCTATTCACTTTAACGTTCTTAGGCGGTAAGGCTGGCGGACTATCAACACGACTTAATTGATTATATATTTGTTGAGTTTTAGTAGTATTATGTACTTGAGAAACTCCCTCGGTCATCGTTCTTTTTTCTGGATCAGGTGTATGCAATTTTTGACTGGTATTCTTAATATGACTAATACTATTATGAGAAGTATTCTCTTTTTTAACATATTTCGTTTCTAAACCTCTATTTATTTTATCAATATTTGGACGGCTAAAAAAATTTAATTTTGAAAACATATTTGACCTTTTTATAAATTACATTTAAATAAAAAACCGCCAAATGTTATACTTATTAAAAAATTTAAATATAGAAAAAACATCTTTTCTAACTAATGTTCATTTTAAGAAAGAGAAAACATTCAATGATAAAATGCCGATACTGTTGAAAAACATATCGGCATTTCAATTTAAAAGGAAAAATAAATATCTAACTCATATGATTATCTTACATAGTAGAGAATGTATTCATAATTATCCCGCCAGAGATAATCAATGCCATAGAGAATATGGCTGGTAAATCTGGTTTTTGCTTATATAAAATCATCGCCACTAAGGTCACACCGACAATACCAAATCCACACCATAGTGAATAAGCAACACCAACGGGGATATATCCCATTGCGCGTGTCAAGGCGAAATAACAAATACAGTAAGCAGCAATAACTAAAACAGAAGGGGCTAATTTACTAAAGCCATTTGTTTTTTTGATCATAGACGTGCCTGTGATTTCAGAACCGATAGACAGCGCCAGCCATAAGAATCCGGTAAACATAATTGTTATCCTTATTTATTTTAATAAATGCTTATTTATCAAAAAATAGTTTTATTAAAAAATAGATTTATTAAGAAATAGATTTATTTATTAACTGGCGATGCTGCCTGTTTAATAGTAGGAGTTTCTGTTGCCTCTTCTTCCTCTTCTGAGCCCATTTTAGAGAAGAGATTCATAATCACAATACCACTAGCAATAACAGCCATACCGATTATGGCCGCAGTATCAGGATGTTGACCATAAAACGCCATACCTAATGTTGATACAACTAATATACCTGTACCAGACCATGTTGCGTAAGCTAAACCAACCGGAATATTTTTTACTGCACGCGATAATGAGTAATAACAAATAACATAAAGAACAACAATTAAGCCTAATAATAATGTTTTAGTGGTACCCTCACTATTATCAAACATTTTTAAGGTAGAGGTTGCTGAGGTTTCTGAAATAATAACCGCCAACATCCAAAGCCATGATTTTGCTTTTGGGGACATAATAAGACTCCTAAAGTATCAGATGTAATTTAATATTAATTTTTCAAACTTTTTAAATATTCAATAGCAGAATCCGTCAATTTATCTTGCGATAAATGATATTCTCCAGGATTATTCATTACTTCATTTAAAGTAATATAGCGATTATTATTCTCTTGTTTAATTTCAGGTTTAGCTTGATGGTTAATATCATGGTTTATTAAATTAGCTTCAACATTATTTATAGAGTGAAACATAATCCCCATTGATTTTAATCGGCTAATATTTCCCTGAATAAGCAGGTTGTATTCTTTATTTTTATTTAAACCTAAAATCTCATTTAATTCACTTTCTGGTTGGCAAAAATAAGGTAATGCAGTAATAGGAATATTTTTAGCAAGCGCAGAATGAATTAATTTCCCTTCTTCACTGATAAATAGACCATTAATAATCTCTCCCACCAGTTTTTTATCGAAATAAGGAATGAATAAAGCGTGATAAGAAGATAACGTATTAATATCAAATTCACCCGCGTTATACATTTCTCCTAGATGACGCCATTTCGACAAATCATGACTGGCTCGTGCCTGTGTTGTGACAAAAAGAGAAAATCGAATATGAGAAAATGTGTTGATACGTTGACAGATTTCATCTTGATATCCCGGTGCAGGTGTAAGTGCTAACAACACCGACTTTTTCATTCTTTTTTCTATTTCAACCACTATCCTTTCAATTAACTGATCGTCCATTACGCCACCTCATTGTCTTAGCTGACAATAAATACGCTGTCGTTATTGCGAAGTCCTGCTGCATTGGCTTCATCAGTATCAATATGAAATTCCAAAGCAAATTTATCACTAACACGAACAACAACCTCATCAAAAATCAGGCTACGCTCACCTTCTGTTTTTACATGTACCTTTTGCCCATTGATGACGTTTAACATTCTGGCATCAATTTCACTCATATGAATATGGCGTTGTGCGCAAATCACTTGCTCTTTTAATTCAACATGACCCGCAGGCCCCATTAAAACAGCATTGCCAGAACCAACTAAATCACCCGATTCACGTACAGGTGCTTTTACACCTAATGCAAAACAGTCAGCTTTTGAAATTTCTAATTGGCTTTGTGAACGAACTGGCCCTAAAACACGCACTTTACTGATCGAACCTTTAGATCCCACAACAATCACACACTCTTTTGCAGCAAACTGCCCCGGTTGTTTAAGATCTTTAAATGGGGTGAGTTGATAACCTTTGCCAAATAATGCTTCAACATCTTGTTGTGATAGATGCACATGACGATTAGAAATACCAACAGGGATTGCCATTCCTTGCGTCTCTCCCGACATCACGCCATGTACAGGTAAACGAGAGAGAATTTTTCCCATGAGCTGTTGATTAATCATTATTTTTTACCTTTACGACTTTCTGGTTTACTCTCTTTTTTACTGCTTTGTGCTTTATCTGTAGTTGTCTTAGTTTCAGGAGTAACATTTTGAGCCTGTAAATCTGCAACTGCTTTTATCGAGTCAAGATCCTCAATTTCATTTTTAATCGGGGTCTCAACGACTGCTTCAACAACTTTTTCAAAAGCAGCCTCTTGCATTTTTTCAACAGCCACAGGCGCTTTTTTCTTACTTTTTATTGTCAATAATTTAGTAATAACGCTTGGCTCTGGTCTTGCGATCACTAATGATCCGATAACCAACTCTTTTTGGCTCACGACATCAACACCATGATCAACCGCTGTTCTTACTGCACTGATCTCTCCCTGAAAACAGATTGATACCAAACCAGATCCGACTTTCCGGTATCCGATAATTTCTACATTTGCGGCTTTACAAGCTGCATCTGCCGCTTGAATGGCTGCAGTTAACCCTCGTGTTTCAATCACACCTAAACTGTTCATCTTTCTCTCCTACTTAGTGACGGACAAGACGGATATCGAAATCAAATTTCTTAAAGAAGGCTTCTAAGCTGTCCAACTCTTCTGGCGTATAACTTGGATCGACTTTTATCGGATAGATCATGTCCAATTTGTCGTATTTATTACGTCCAAATTGGTGATAAGGAAGAATATCGATGCGCTGAAGATTACCGCGTTTTGAGAGTTCCATTGCGTAGTTAATTGCGCCAGTGATCGCATCATAAGAGTCGTTATAACCCCGCACTAAAGGCATACGGACAACCACATTTGCACCGAGATCCATTAGGCGCTCTAAATTACGGCGAACATTCTCATTACCAATGCCAAACAACGCTTTATGCTGAGTGGTATCAATGTGTTTAATATCAATCAGAAATTGATCAACAACTTCCGCTAATTTTTCATAATTCGCCACATTAGTGGTTGCTTGTGTTTCCACGGCGGTATTGATCATCATCTTTTTACATTCTCGTAAAAGCGCTACTGCAAAATCAGTTTGTAAACTCATTTCACCACCACCGATTGTGACACCACCGCCTGAAGAGATGTAAAAGTCATAATCTTGCATAATGATTTTCATCAACTCAGAAACAGAAACATCTTTTCCTATAATATCAAGCGCATCAGAGATACAGGCTTCTTCACATTTGCGACAACCAATACAATCAACAGCGCGATCAACACGATGAACTTGTTTACCACTTTCATTGGTTGTCATGTAATGCACACCTGCCGGACAAACATCAACGCATTTACCGCAATCGACACATTTGTCGTGAGAGTACATCACCTGAAATTCACTGCTAAGACCTTCTGGATTTGAACACCAAGGGCAGCGGATATTACAGCCTTTTAAAAAAACGAGAGTACGAATACCATCACCATCATAAATAGAGTATTTCTGGATATTAAATATCCGACCTCTTGTTTCTGCTGCCGTCTCCATCTTTACGCCTCCAAATCTGCATCAAACATCCCTGTTCGATAAATTTAAATCTTGTCTTGTCGATTAAAAGGGATAGCCTTTGCCATCCCTATGGCTATGATTAGAATTTCTCAATCACAGTACGACTGATAATTTCATCCTGAACTTCTTTACATAATTCAACGAAGTAAGCACTGTAACCTGCAACGCGAACAATCAAATCACGATACTTTTCAGGCTCAAGTTGTGCTTTTTTCAGTACTTCATTATCAACATAGCTAAATTGCATTTGGCCATTACCCAGAATTGAAGCCGTTCTTAATAAGGTAATTAAACCTTGGCGCCCTTCATTGGTATCTAATAAGCCTTTCAGGAATTTGAAGTTATGAACCATACCAATATTCATGGTTTCAACATTCATCTTACTGATTGATTTGATAATCGCCGTTGGACCATGCTTATCAGCGCCTTGTGTTGGGCTGATCCCATCTGATAATGGTTTCCATGCGAAGCGACCATTTGGCGTCGCTGCAGTTAATTCACCAATTGGTGTGTTGTTAGAGATAGACAGCGTTCCGTGGCTCAATGTGGAGTAGAGCATTTTATATTTACGACATTCACGCTCAGTCCATTCCGTAATATCTAACGCATATTGGTCAACTACATCGTCATCGTTACCAAATTTCGGTGCATTTAAGCAGTCACGTAAAAGCTCGTCATGGCCTTCAAAGTTAGCTAATAACGCATCACGGATTTGCTCTAAGGTGTATTTTTTATCTTCATAAACAAGTTTGCGAATAGCCGCCATTGAATCAACGTAAGTTGCTAAGCCAGAGAAGATAAGACCTGGGCCATGATTAACCATCGCCCCACCCGCCGTGACGTCTTTACCTTGTTCCATACAGCCTTCAACCAGCAGAGACATTAATGGTTTCGGTGCAACATCACGGTGAACACGTTGACTGATCACCGTACCAATAGCAGATAAACGAACGATATGTGCCACTTGCTCTTTTACAGCGCGATCAAAGTCTTCATAAGTACGCAAGTCGCGTAAATCGCCTGTATCTAAACCTTGATAGCTATCAAACAGCACCATACGGCCACGATTTAATACAAACTCAATGGCGATAGGCCATTGGGTATAACCTGTTGATGTCCACTGATAAATACGACCTGATTTTTGTGGCTCAACACATCCCATCAAGCAGTAGTCACGCGCATCTTCAAAATCAAAGCCTTTACGTAGCATCATCTTGATATGTGAATCATCGAAATGACACGCAGGGAACCCCATACCGGCTTTCACCACATCAACAATTTTTTCCATATATTGTTGTGGTGATTGATTATGAATACGACATGCGAGTGATGGTTGATACACTTTCACAAAGCGCACAGCATCCATAATTAAGTAAGTTAAATCGTTACATGCATCGCCACCAGAACGTTTTTGTCCGCCAATGGTTAAGTTGATAAATGGCTGATAACCTGCGAAATATTTCGCACCTAGCTCACTCGACATCCACATTAACTCAGCACATTTGATGATAAAGGCTTGCATCATTTCTAGTGCTTGTTCACGCGTTAAACGACCGGATTTGATATCGTTTTCATACATTGGGAAGCAGTATTGGTCTAAACGACCTAAAGAAAGACCCGTTTGGTTCTCTTCAACTTCAAACAGTGACTCTACTGTCCAAATGCTTTGCAGTGCTTCTTGCAGTGTTTTTGGTGGATTAGCAGGTACATTTTCGTTGACTTGAGCAATCGTCAGTAACTCTTCACGACGCTGTGGATCACTCTCTTTTGATGCTAATTCACGCGCATGTTCTGCAATGCGATGTGCATAGGCAATCACCCCTTCACAGCTTTCAATAGATGCTTTGTAGAAGTAAATACGATCGATATCAGCAGGATTGTCCATGCTTAATTCAGCGAGTTTTGCTTGTGCATCTGCTTTAATACCGTTCATGCCTTTAGTGAAAAGCAGTACGTCATAACCTGGGCAAGTATCGCCACCACCATTGATTTGGTGATAAGAAAGGTCACTGACAAAAGTTTCACCACTAAATTCCCATACACCCGCTTCGCGATATTGCGCTTCACAGATCTCATCTAAAGAACGACCTTCCCAGAATGGAACAATCTCTTCACGAATGACTTTTTTATCTTCTTCTGAAATTTGGAATGGATCTTGTGGACGCGTGCTCATAGTATCGAGTTCATCACGAACCCAGCGCCATGCAATATCAGGAGAGAAAGCACCAGCACGCGGTTTTCCACAAGGATGTCCAACAATCAGTTCTTCATCTTGAATTAAGATAGGTGCGGTTTCACATGCGCGACGGAATGCTTTAGCGCGCAGTAAAATAGGGGGTAACCCTGGGTTATTACGGACAATTTCAGTAAATGCTAATGCTCTATAAATAGAGACGCTTGGACGTGCTTCTAAATAGCGATTACGTAAACGTTGTAAGCGAGGTGTTAAACCTTCCATTACTTTGAATTCACCTGCATTCGCGCTTGGTGCAACAAAGTTTGCAGAAGGTGCAGCGTATTGAGGCTGTGAATTCGCACGACCATTATATAAACGTACTTGCAGTGAACTGTGTAAGCTTGACAAATTGGCGCGCGCTGATAATAACATTTCTGATAATTCGTTAATGCTGATACGAGGATCGTTGATATCAACACCCTGCGTTATTGCATCAAACATTGGATAACCATCAACTTCTTTGGTTGCACGCACTTCTGAAAGCTCAGCTAATTTCAGCCATACACTTTCAACAATTTCATACGCTTGTGCTTGCGTTAAACGCCCCTGGTCGATATCACGTTGATAGAAAGGATAAAGTGCTTTATCAAATCCCATTGGATTAACGGCATAACTACCATTTTCCAGATGTAAGACTAATTGCAATAAATAGAATACTTGAACCGCTTCTTTAAAGGTTTCTGCGGGTTTTGCCGGTACTTTACGTAATATTGCTGCGCTATCTAATAATTCGGCTTTACGGTATGGATTACCTTCCATTGCAGCCAAATTCTCTGCTTTTGCAGACAGAAGTTGCGCAAAATACAGTGCTGCATCACATGCATAAATCGCTGATTTACAATAATTAGCTTCATCCATACTGCTACGATTTACCGCACTACCAATGCTTCTAATTCTCTCTTCAAGCTGTGCTTTGATAGCTAAGAAACCTTGGTTTACCACCAGCATATAATCAGGTGATGCAACGCTATTGTTAATACTTAAGAAACGGTAGATAGAGTCACTACGCACTTCTTCTTCAGTGTGAAAAATCGCACCGCGTGGTGTTGATGACTGACTGCCGATAATCAGTTCATCTTGTGCTATATAGCTTGGAAAATGACGGATAAAATCATAAAAACGTTGCGCAGGTTTAATTGCTTGTGGAACACCCGCAATGCTGTTGTCTAATGAATCAAAAATTGTCGCGCGCTCTGTACTGATTGAGCTATTGCGTGAAACTAAACGTTCTGCCAGCATTTTTACGCGTGGCGTCAAAGAATATTTGGCCATGTGAGGCTCTCCTGATGTTCTTTACTTGACCTAATCGGTATTAATTTGGTTGAGTACTAACTGTGTGATACACCGGCAAATGCCTGACGATACAATGTTTCTAATTGGTGTGTGTTCACGTCACGCGGATTTGTCGGCGTACAGCTATCTCGTAAAGCCTGTCCAACCATTTCCGTTAAACGGGCATAAAAGTCCGCTTCACTGACACCGGTATCGCGAATACTCTTCGGCATACCCATTTCATCTTTCAATACATTAATGGCGACGATTAAACTGGTTACCCCTTCCTTTACGGTGTTAGCCGGAAGTCCTAAGCTTTGAGCAAGGTAGGCGTAACGTTTTGCAGCTTCACTATTACAATCACCATGAAGATTGGCGTTAAAGGCAACGACATGTGTCATCAATAACGCATTTGCACGACCGTGAGGAACGTGAAATACACCACCTAATGCGTGAGCAAGACTGTGAGTAATACCCAGCGAAGCGTTAGTAAATGCCATCCCCGCAATACAAGATGCGTTATGCATTTTTTCGCGAGCCATCAAGTTGTCACCTTGATGATGGCAATCAATAAGATGACCAAAGACTAACTTGACGGCTTTCTCTGCCATCGCATCAGAAAAATCAGATGCTGCTTTAGAAACATACGCTTCTAGTGCATGACAAAGAACATCCATACCTGTATCAGCGGTAATAGCTGGTGGCACAGATTTCACCAACTCAGGATCGAGAATGGCGACATCAGGCAACATAAACTCATCAACCAAGACCAGCTTTTCACTGCGTGATTTGATCACTGAAAAAGAGGTCACTTCAGAGCCCGTACCACTCGTGGTTGGGATCGCAATAAATTGTGGTTTTGTTCTGTTGCTCTCTTTACGGGTATGCCAGAGGGAGTACATAACGGCTTTCGCGGCATCAATCACTGATCCACCACCGAGTGCGATAACCAAGTCTGGATAATGAGCATCCATGATCTTCATACCACTCACGATGGCTGAAATATCCGGATCTGAAGCAACATCATCGTAAATTTGGAACTCGATACCTCGTTGCATTAACTTATCAGTGACTTTATTTGCAAAGCCAAACTTCACCATTGCTTTATCTGTCACCACAAATGCGCGGCGGGCAGTTAACCCAGAGAGAAAATCCAGTGCATTGGCGCCAAACTGAATTTTGGGTTTTATCAGAAACTCACTCATGTCGTTATTACTCCTTACTGTCCCGATAAACCTTCTCAACAATGGCAACCACTGACATCGCCTTGTAACGATCTTTGTTCAGTGCAAAGTATTCTTCAGCCAACACAACATCGTTGATACCTGCACCGACACTGTCCACAGCAACATAGGTTTTGTTTTTCAGTGGGTTAAGCTCATCATCTAAGGTGGCTATCATTAATAAATTGCTACCTTTCAATTCTGGGCTTTTTTGTGTCGCTACTACGTGTCCGATTACCTTTGCGAGGATCATGGTTTATATCGCCTTATATCAATGAGTTATTTACTCAGACGTCCGAGAACTTCCTTGATAATGCGTTCCACGTTTTCTTCGGTAATATCACCTTGTTCAATCACTTGTTGCGCACACGCACTGACCGTCGTTGCATAAGGAGATGTACCAAAGCGATCATCACCTTGAGTTTGGCGTTGTGCCGTAGCACATTCAGCATGAACAGGGGTTAAAGAAGGTGAACGAAAACGGTCATCATCAAGAATGCTGGTCTGGTGATTTGCGCTAGAAACAGCACAAGCAGAAACAGCAGGTTGAGTAGCTTCTTGTGCTAAGGGACAAGGTTGTTTCAACTCTTCAACAGTACGCACGCCATAACCTACTTTACGAATATTCAGTAGATTCATTGGGCCAACGTTGTCAGAGCTAGAACCACCTCCAACAGCACCGCAACCTAAAGTCAATGCAGGAGTAATATTCGTCGTTGCACCGATACCGCCTAATGCTGCAGGGGTATTAATCAAAATACGGTTAACGGGTTTTTCTAAAGAGAACTGACGAATAACATCTTCATTTTTGGTATGAATAACTAAGGTATGACCTAAACCTTCGTTAGTCAGTAACTGCACCACGCGATCACATGCTGATTTCCAATCTTCTTCGATATACATCCCTAAGATTGGGCATAATTTTTCGCGTGAATACGGATTTTTTGGTGAAACAGTATCTTGTAATGCGATTAATACTCGCGTATTTGCCGGTACGCTAAAACCTGCGCGCTGACTTAAATAAATCGCATCTTTGCCCACAACGGCTGGATTAATCGTACCGTTAGCACGCAGTAACATTGAAGCCACTTTTGTTGCTTCTTCGTCATTCATAAAGTAAGCACCTTGCGCTAATAGCTCGCGGTGAACTTCGTTATAAATGCAGCGCTCAACGATAATGGATTGCTCTGATGCACAGATAACTCCGTTATCGAATGTTTTACTGGTGATGATATCGCTCACTGCTTTTTTGATATCAGCACTACGTTCGATAAAAGCAGGACCATTACCTGGGCCACCACTGATGGTTGGTGTACCTGATGCATAAGCTGCACGCACCATCCCTTCACCACCAGTTGCTAAAATCAATGACACATCTTTGCTGTGCATTAATTCTTTTGTCGCTTCCAGCGTCAGTAATGTCACGCCATCAACAATACCTGCTGGTGCACCGGCTTCTAACGCCGCTTTTTTAACAATTTCTAACGCACGGAAACTACACTGTTTTGCATTTGGATGCGGAGAGAAAATAATCGCATTACCTGCTTTCAGTGCAATTAGGGTTTTATAGATAATGGTTGATGTTGGGTTAGTTGAAGGGACTAACGCCGTGATAACACCTAAAGGCACGCCAACATCCATGACTTTTTTCACTTTATCGTCATTAATAATGCCAACGGTCTTCATGTCTTTCATATGTTCATACACACGCAATGACGCGAAGGTATTCTTCAGAACTTTGTCTTCCCACTTACCAAAGCCTGTTTCTTCATTCGCCATTTTCGCCAGCTCTTCTGCATGACGAGCGGCTTCAAATGCAATGTGTTTTACAATACTGTCGATTTTTTCCTGCGAAAATTTAGCATAAACAAGTTGTGCATTTTTCGCGTTACGAACTAGCTCACGAGCCAGTTGTCTGGATTGCAAATCTTTATCTAATGCAACCATGTCTTCCCCCATACAGGAGTTAAAAAATTTAGCTGAATAACTTATTTCTTTGCTTTACAGCACGCCTGAATAATCAGGCTTTGTGCTGTTGTGCGATTTTCTCGATATCGTTATGCGGTCTTGCAATAACACGAGAAGTCACTACTGTGCCGATACGTTTTGCCGCTTCAACACCTGACTCAACCGCTGCATTGACTGCACCGACATCGCCTTTCACCATTGCTGTCACTAAACCTGAACCGACGTTTTCATAACCAATCAGTTCAACATTGGCTGCTTTGCACATTGCATCTGCAGCTTCAATGCAAGCGACAAGACCTTTGGTTTCAACTAGACCTAGTGCTTCTTTCATATTTATTTCCTTCGTTATTCAGTCACTTTGTACTGGGCAACGATTTTTTGAATATCGTTATGTGGACGAGCGATGACTAATGAAGTCACAACAGTACCAACACGTTGAGCAGCTTCTAAGCCAGATTCCACAGCGGCTTTAACGGCACCTACATCACCTTTCACCATTGCAGTTACTAAACCTGAACCCACATTTTCGTAGCCGATTAACTCAACATTTGCCGCCTTACACATCGCATCAGCGGCTTCAATACATGCCACCAGCCCTTGAGTTTCAATAAGTCCTAATGCATCACCCATACGTTCTCCTAAGGCAGAAACTATGCCTTGTGTTTGATAACAATCTTGTTGATGTCATTGTGAGGACGAGCAATCACGAGCGATGTAACAACTTCACCCACGCGTTGTGCTGACTCCACACCTGAATCTACTGCAGCTTTCACTGCGCCTACGTCGCCTTTCACCATCGCAGTCACGAGACCTGAACCCACATTTTCATAGCCAATAAGTTCAACGTTCGCGGCTTTACACATAGCGTCAGCGGCTTCAATACATGCCACCAGACCTTTGGTTTCGATCAGACCTAATGCATCACCCATTTTCATTTCCTCCGAGAAGCCGTTTAACGGTTTACGTTTGCCCATTGTGTCTGCGTGGTGATTTTTTAAACGCAGACGTTGGTTTCAAAATCACTATAACGCGTAAAAACGAAAACAAAATATAAATCCATGATATTGATGCATATAGAATTTAACTCTGTTATTTAGTGTTTTTTATCTCTATATTTATGCTTTCATGCTGTTAGTTTATTTTTTTCATCGTTATAAATTTATTTATTTTCACAAAAAATAGATAAAAAAATAGGCAAATTAACTTTGTTAGAAGGATGTTGAAAAGGTGAAAAAAGGCAGTACATATCGACGAAAAAGATGTGCGGAATATCACTGATATTTCAAGGTGAGATCAATAATTGAAAAAGGCTAAATCAAGTCTATATACAAATCGTGCTCTTTTTTGTCATGACTTCTTTATCAAAGCAAATATTGATGCGCTTTGTATCAGTGGCAAGACATAGGATCACTATTACTACGCTCCATTCAAATAATCAGCAGACAACCTGCAAAGAATAAGCGGATTAAACCGTTACTTATTGATGAGCAAAGTGAGTGAACCTCACTGTTATCAATTTTAATTACTGTCATACAACTAAGCCGATAAGCACGAATAAAAACAGAAAGAGGAGAGTTATAACCGAAGGGAATTGAATCAAAAGGTGATTATCATGCACCACCTTTTGATAAAAAAACATGAGGTAATACATCAAAATTAATCGAATTTACTACCCGGTTTTAAGGTACAAATATAGAGTGGTGAATTGAGCGAACTTAATAGTAATGTTTTCTCGTTTAGCTTCTGTGCATTAATAAATAACCCATCATGGCTGTCTGACATTTCACGCATAAAATAGTCAAAAATCACATCAGGTGACTCATCAATTGAGGATGCGCTCGACTCCCATTGGCTAACAAAATAGTGACGCTCTGTAGGGGAAACACGTTTGGTTGTATAATCAAATTTCACATAACGCTGTAAATACAACCATCCTGCTTTTGACGTGGTATAACCTTCAACAACAATTGACCCTTTACCATTGGCACCAAATGAAAAATGAATATTACCATTCACATTTTCATCTTCCATATTTTCAAAACGCATAATGCCTTTGGTTGAACAAACCATGACACCTTCATTTTTAATGGTTAATAATCTTGTTGCTGCGTAAGTAGCGACCAAGATAAAAATCAGGGCCGATAAAAAACATAAAAGTTTCCCTGAGATTTTCATTAGTATTTCCAAGAATAGTAAAAGTAGTTGTCACAATAACTAAATGGATTATCTTCGTTCTTAGCACAGTGCGCTAGAAATACGCGCCCCAATCCATTTGTTTGTAATTTATCACCATAAAAGAAAACAAATCGCTCACCCTTCACACACTGTAAATTAAGCTTCTTTCTTACCGCATCAAAATTACGAACATAATTATCACTTACCGAGGAATTAATCATGGCTTCATTAGAAAGTAACTCACAATCATTATGCGTTAATGGTGTCAGTGAAATGGGTTTTGATTGATGTTGATTAAAAAAGACGATCACCGCAATAAATATCGCACCTAACAGAAAACCGATGCTGGCTAAATACCAACAAATTTCTGGTTTCTTTGTTTTTTGTGACACTTCTGCTTGCGTGGACTCTAAAGGTATTTCAGTTTGCGTTAAAGGTGTCACTGTCTCAACCGCTATTTGGTTTTCATCTTTAACTAAAATAGGCGCTTCTTCATTTGTTTTAGTTGAAGGTAATAGCGTTGAATCATCAATTAACTCAACTGAAATATCCGGATTAAACTCTAATCGTCCTTTCGCAATGGTAACAATGATATTTTCAATACCATAATGGCGAAATGTTTTTCGTAATAAACTCAAATATTGGTTTAAATTACTGTTTGATGATACTAATCCATTATCATCCCAAACACGTTTTAATACTTCATCACGATTAACAACTCCAGGATGCTGAATAAAATAAAAGAGTAACGCATTTGCTGTAATAGAAAGATGTGTATCAACACTCTCTTTTTCTAAAGATATCGCGCCATCCGTTGCGTCGTAATAAATTAAGGCATTTATTTTGTATTTCATTGTGCCCTCATTCATCCTGATTAAAATTACTGATTTTCTGTGTTTGCTATATAGTCAAATGTCATCTCAGATAATCTTTCTACTAATGCGCTACGCTCGTCTTGTGAAATCGTAGGGCCTTCTGTTAATTCAGATAACCAAAGACCATCTGCGGCATAACGAATTAATGTACCTAAATAACTATTATCTAATTTATCGCCTTTAGCTAAATGACCTAACATCCAATCTCGCCAGCACTTACGCATAATAGGTTCGTTTGGCATGGCTAAAGACAGTATGGCTAATTGGCGACTTTCGTCGGACTGTTTTAAATCAGAAATATAAGTTAAATACGCGCGAGAAAAACGCCCTACTTCAATAGGATCATTTTCCATAATAACTGCAATACGACTATCCATAATACCTAATAGCCGTTTAAATACTGCCTGCACTAATTCTAATTTTCCGGGGAAGTGATGAAGTAGACCACCTTTACTTACCCCAGCTTCTTTTGCTACTGCATTTAAAGAAAGAGAGGCTATTCCTTCATTAGCCACAATAATGCTTGCCGCTTCCAATAATTGCTCTTGAACTCGGATGGGGTCTTTTTTTCGGTGATGCGCAGTCGTATTCATGCATAGGATAATACCGACCAGTCGGTATGTTCCTTATTGATCAAAATCAATCCCTTTTAGACTCGTACTTATTATATGCAAATAATGCAGTTGACTTCACATTCCTTTATTTTCAATCAAATTTAATTTAAAAACTGTAAATTAATTTACAGTTTTGACCTAGATAGATAAATCTATAAATTGAAGATAAGTTAAATTTGACTTTTATCAAAAATAAAAAATTAATTTATTATTTTATTTAAAGTAAAAAAGCAGAAAAATAAAGAAAACAAACCTCCAAGATTTCTTTATTTGGAATTAAAGTTAATATTATTTTCTACTTTAAATTTATATTAAATAGATTTAATAACATCATAAATAAATTATAAATAACCCTAACATCATACAATTTTAGTGTGTTAAATATAAAAAACCTCCTTTAAATAAAGAAGGTTTTTAATTCTTAATGTATAACTTTAATTAAATACTGGCGTTTAATGCCTGCTCTAAATCGGCAAGAATATCGTCAATATGCTCAATACCAATCGATAAACGAATTAAATCTCGTGAAACGCCTGCGCATTCTAATTCTTCATCATTTAATTGGCGATGAGTGGTCGATGCTGGATGACATGCTAATGATTTGGCATCTCCAATATTCACAAGGCGAACAATGAGTTGTAATGCATCGATAAATTTTGCACCCGCTTCAGCGCCCCCTTTAATACCGAAAGAGAGAATGCCCGCTGGCTTACCTGACATATAACGTACCGCTAAATCATGCTCTGGGTGATGACTTAAACCCGCATATTTAACCCATGCCACTTGAGGATGATTTTGCAAATACTCTGCCACTTTCTGTGCATTTTCAGTGTGGCGATCCATACGTAATGCTAGCGTTTCTAATCCTTGTAGAATTAAAAAAGCATTAAATGGCGACAGTGCTGCGCCAGTTCCACGCAAAGGTGCAACACGACATCTTGCTATATAAGCAGCAGCACCAAAGTGCTCAACATAATTTACTCCATGATAAGAAACATCAGGTGTATTTAATATTTCAAAACGATCTTTATGTGCAGCCCAAGGGAACTTACCAGAATCAACAACAATGCCACCAATCGAATTGCCGTGGCCACCAATATATTTGGTTAAAGAATGAATAATAATATCCGCACCATGTTCAAAAGGGCGGCATAAATAAGGTGTAGCAACGGTATTATCGACAATCAAAGGCACACCATGGCGATGAGCGACATCTGCCAATGCTTGAATATCGACAATATTTCCACTTGGATTTGTGATGGTTTCACAAAATACCGCTTTTGTTTTGTGGTCAATTAACGCTTCAAGGGCAGCAATATCATCATGAGGAGCAAAGCGTGCTTCAATACCAATACGAGGAAAAGTGTGCGCCATTAAGTTATAAGTACCACCATAAAGCTTAGCGACAGAAACTATATTGTCACCCACTTGTGCAATTGTTTGGATTGCATAAGTAATAGCGGCCATACCCGATGCTACGGCAACTGCCGCAATACCACCTTCTAATGCTGCAACACGTTTTTCTAATACGTCATTGGTTGGATTCATTATACGGGTATAAATATTACCGGGCACTTTTAAGTCAAAAAGATCCGCACCATGTTGCGTATCATCAAATGCATAAGATGTTGTTTGGTAAATAGGCACAGCAACTGCTTTTGTGGTTGGATCAGGTGAATAACCGGCGTGAACAGAGAGTGTCTCAAGTTTCATAGCAATTCCTTTTTTGTTGCATTTGTTCTTATCGTATTACTTAACATATCTTCTTTATTGGAGATGTTCCAAGTGTAACTATTCAGTTTATAAGTAATATAGATAAGCTGATATTTTCTTCATCGCATAGTGAAAAAATTTCAACTTACACAAATGTTATTTTTAAAATAGAATTTCTTGATCCAATAACCTCTATTGACGTCAATATTTAACTTAAAACTCCTCTATTTTATGTCATTTAGCCATTTTAAATCGTTTTATCGTTTTTTGGCGAGTTGCTAACCAACAAATTAAAGATCCCCCTGTCACCATCATTACACCTTGCCAAAATGAGAAAGAGAGTGCGGTAGACAAGAGTATTGATGAAAATGCAGTAGAAATAACAGGAGTAAAATAAGAAAGTGTCGCTAATAAGGTCACATTGCCTCTGATCATACCAATTGTCCAAGCCGCATTTGCTAGCCCAATAGCAGCACCCGTTATTAATAATAGTGTGATACTTTTTGTAGTCACGATCCATTCTACTGGCGCTGAAAATAGATATTGCCCCCACAATGCAAGTGACGTTAATAAAAAGAAAGGTACAATGCCATTATTCCCGCCAGACATAAGACGAGTTAAATTACTATAAAACGCCCATAAAATAGCCCCTGAAAACGCTAATATGTAGCTTAATGGATTACTTTGAATATTTTCCCATAAACCATCAACTGTCAGCGGATTATCGCCACTAACAACCCAGACTAATCCACTAAATGCACATAATAATCCGATAATCAGTAAAATAGAGAATCGCTGCTTATTAAGTATGACTGCAAGGGCTAACGTAAAACTAGGCCATAAATAGTTAACCATTCCTAACTCTATGGCTTGTATTCTGTCTGTTGCAAATCCTAAAGCCAGAGATAAACACACTTCATAAGTGACAAATAATAGCCCACCCCAGAAAAGATAGCGTTTAGGAAAGTGTGATAACTTAGGCATACCTAAAATAAAAATAAGAAAGAGTGTGCCTGTAGTATAAATCAGTGCAGCACCCCCTACGGCACCAAAATACTCACTAATATTACGAATTAATCCAACAATGGTGCTCCAAAGAAGAATAGCAACAATGCCATATAACGTCCCTTTTGATGAGCTAGATATCATTTTGTGCCTTCAGATTTAAGATTGTGCCATTAGCGCCGATATTAAAATAAAATCAGCATAATTGCTTTAGCCATTTTTATACAAAAAAATAAAAAAAAAACTTGAACACTGAAACATTTTGTTACAATTAATATCAAGTAGAAAACAGATTGACCTACTCCCATAGGTAGTAAAAAAAGTATCATCAATTTTATATTTTTAAAATATGCCTTTTAATTTCAATTTAAAATGAATAAATAATATTTCTATTTTTTTATTCAAATATTAATTTCAATTTTATATTTGAATAAAAAAGAAACCAGATCATCTCTATTGAACATAAAAAGTGTTATTTTTTGTATCCTTTTATAAATAGTTTCGCTATGAAATATATCATATGAAACATCATCTTATAAGTATATTTACAGAGTCCTTTTAAGACGCTCTTTATTAGAGACGCATGGCGAAATAAAAACAAAAAATAAAAACTCATTAAATATCAATATGATATGTAATATCAAAAAAATCATTAGATAAAATAATATATTACTCCACTTTTTAACGCTAGCTATTACCGATAGTTATCAAGATATCAATAGATATCACCTATAAAACAAGCTAAAAACGATCGTTTAAAACGATTTCTCTATTTTTTTTAGCACATCTATAATTTTTGAAAATTTGACTTAGGTGTGAATATAACTGTTTTATCGTTTTTACGATAATTGCGGTAATCAGCTCTCTGTTAAATATATAAACAACCTTACGTTACACGTCTAAAAAATAATTTACCCCCTTTTATTCTCTATTTAAAAATAGGGAATAAATAGAGTTAACAATTAACTTAATATATTAAGTTAATTGTTAGATATATATTTAAAACATAGGAATAATTAATGAAAAAGTTATTATTGTCTGCAATTATCACTTCTGCAATGGCAATTATTGTAGCACCTGCATTTGCAGAAGACACCGGCACGCCTGCGCCAACAGAAGTCACCGTCAATGGCGGTACTGTTAATTTTGAAGGTTCTGTTGTTAATGCAGCTTGTGGTGTTGATAGTAGCTCAGCAAACCAAACTGTTCGTTTGGGTCAATTCCGCGTTGCCGAATTTACTAAAAAAGGTGATGAAACAGGTCGCATTCCTTTTAGTATTAAATTAAATAACTGCGATATTACCGTTTCAACATTAGCCGCTATTACTTTTAATGGTACAGCCTCTGATGGAGATGCAAACGCATTTGCATTGCAAGGTAGTGGTGCCGCGACAAATGTAGCATTAAAAATTACTGACTCAAGCAGTAAAAATGTTATTCCGGGCCAACCATCAACAACTCAAAAGTTAATTGAAGGCGAAAACCAATTAAATTATAACGCATCGCTTGTTTCAACTGATGATACTGTTAAGGCAGGTAGCGCAAACGTTACCACAAACTTTATGGTCACCTACTCTTAATTGCTCATCATTTTTGATTGATATCTGATTGCCAAGGACGGCATATTTTTATCAAAAATATAATTGCCCTATATTCACTACCTAATATATTTTTATTATGAAAAAAATACTTATATTCCTTACTATTTTTCTCTTTCCATTATTATCTTATTCTAATGGTGTTTCATTAGGTGCCACACGTATTATTTATAATTCAAATATTAAACAAACTAACCTTGTTATTACTAACTCAGATAAAGAAAACAGTTTTTTAATTCAGTCATGGGTTTCTGATAATAAAGGCGTTAAAAATAATGATTTTATCGTCACTCCCCCTTTATATATTCTTGATGCTAATAAAGAAAATGCATTAAGAATTATGTATACCGGTGCACCATTATCTGAAGATAGAGAAAGTTTATTTTGGATGAATGTAAAAGTAATCCCTTCATTACAAGATGAGCTAGCTAAGGAAAATACACTACAAATCGCAATACAGAGTCGAATAAAACTTTTCTATCGCCCCGCAAATTTGCCTGCTTATAATGAAAAATTTGCAAATGAGATTTCTTTTTCTTACCAGAATGGTGAGCTTATTGCGAATAACCCAACGCCTTATCATATAACTATGGTGAATTTAGCGGTAAAAGATAATCAACTTCCTGCCAGTATCATGATAAATCCGTTATCTCAATTAATGTTAGGAAAAATAAAAAGTAATGCAAACCTCATTTCATTCCAAACAATTAATGATTATGGCGCACAGACGGCTGTATTAAAAAAAGAAATTTCTCATTAAAGATTACATCAGCTCAAAGCTTCTTGGTCAAAAAACATGATTAATAAAAATACAGTTTATTTCTTCTTTTCTGGTGCTATTACTATATCAATGGCTTTGCCATTTTTAGCACACAGTGCAAACCGATTTAATCCTGCATTTTTGGCTGACTCTCCCGATTCTGTCGCTGATTTAAGCTATTTTGAAGCCGGAAATAGTATCAAACCCGGCGACTACCCTCTTGATATTATTTTTAATAATGAATATCTGAGAACAGAGAACATTCATTTTATTAGCCAAGATAAAAGTGTAATTCCTTGTTTAAATAAATCTTTTTATCAATCATTAAATATTAATACTAAACTATTTTCTGATATTGAAAGCGCCTTAGATAAACAATGTATTAATATTGAAAACATTATTCCCGATTCAGTTGTTAATTATGATATTGAGAAACAAGCATTAAAAGTTCAAATTCCTCAAGCAGCTTTAGATCTTAAAGCACGTGGTTATATTCCACCAGAGAAATGGGATAACGGTATTACTGCGGGAATATTAAATTATACCTTTAGCGGTGCCAACAGTTGGGGAAATTCTCATAATAATAGTTACTATCTAAATCTACGTAGTGGGATCAATATTGGCGCTTGGCGATTAAGAGATTATTCCACTTGGCATTCATCGAATGGGAAAAACCAGTGGAACCACATCAACACCTATCTTCAACGCAATATTGTGTCGTTAAAAAGCCAATTACAAATTGGCGATAGTTATACGTCATCAACACTTTTTGACAGCATTAATTTCCGAGGTATTTCCTTAGAAAGCGATGACACCATGTTGCCTGATAGCCAAAGAGGTTTTGCCCCTATTGTTAGGGGAATAGCGAATAGTAATGCCAAAGTCGTTATAAAACAAAATGGCTATGTTATTTACCAAACCTTTGTTGCACCCGGAGCATTTGAAATTAAAGATCTCTATCCAACATCAAATAGCGGAGATCTCTATGTTTCTATTGAAGAGAATGACGGCAGTAAACATGATTATGTTGTACCGTATTCTGCCGTGCCCGTTTTACAGCGAGAAGGTCAAAAACAATTTGTTATTCAAGCAGGTGAGATCCGCCAAAATAACCAAAATAAAAAACCACGCTTTTTACAAGGCCATCTGATTTATGGATTGCCTTATGACACAACTGCATATGGTGGGGCTTTAGTTAGCGCTGATTATCAATCTTATGCACTTGGTGCCGGTAAAAATATGGGCTCCTTAGGCGCATTATCAACAGATATCACTTTTGCTCATAGTAAACTACCTGATAATTCGACATCAGAAGGTTACTCTTTACGCTTTCTCTACGCGAAATCACTTAACCAATTTGGTACTAATTTTCAATTATTAGGCTATCGCTATTCTACTTCTGGATTTTACACACTAGAAGAGACACTCAACACGCGGATGTCTGGCTATCTCTATGAAGATAATCAACAAACACCTTCACGTTACTTTGATTTGCGTAATCATAAAAAAGGCAGTCTCCAGATCAATTTATCACAACAACTTGCCGATTATGGCTCTGTTTTTATGACAACACACTGGCAAAACTATTGGGGAACAAATGAGAAAAATGTTTTAGTTCAAACGGGTTATAACGGCAATATCAAAGGGCTTTCTTACAACATTATTTACAGTTATAACCGTATGATGAATAGTGGAGAACGGGATCAAACACTCTCTCTTGGCGTTTCTATTCCGTTACAACTTCTTATGCCTTCAGGTTATCAGCCCATCAATAGTGCTTATCTCACTTATAACTACAGCCATAATAATAACGGTTATTCTGCTCATAATGCAGGTGTTGCAGGCACATTGCTTGACGACAATACGTTAAATTACAGTGTTCAACAGGGATATAGCAATCAAGGTGGCAATTATACGGGAAGTGCTTCTCTTGGATATCAAAGTCGCTATGGCAATTTCAATGCCGGTTATAACTACCATCAAGATGCTCAGCAACTCAATTACAGCCTTGCAGGTGGCATGCTGTTACATAGTGAAGGGATCACATTAAGTCAGCCATTAAGCTCAAATACCATTTTAGTTGATGCTGGCAAAACAGCAGATGTCCCCATTGATAATGCCACGGGAATTTATACTGATTGGCGTGGATTCGCGGTTATTCCCTATGCCACAGCTTATCGCCAAAACAAAGTTGCCCTGGATACCACGGCTCTCCCTGATAACATCGAAATTGAACAAAATATTCAGCAAGTCATTCCTACTCAAGGTGCGGTTATTAAAGTTAACTTTGACGCCAAAACAGGATATCGATTATTACTGACATTAAAACAACAGGGGCGACCGCTACCTTTCGGTGCTATCGCTACCGATAAACAGAATCATCTCTCCGGTATTGTAGGGGATGAGGGTTTACTCTACCTCTCTGGCGTACCTCACTCAGGCCTATTAGATGTTCGCTGGGGCAATGGATCATCTAAACATTGCCAAGTGAACTATCAATTACCTATTGAACAACACAATGAGCCCTTTGTAAAAATGACACAGGAGTGCCAATAATGCGCAGATTAATGCTTGTGTTGGCTTTATTGATACTTTCCATAAGCAAAGGCAATACTTATGACACTTTGATTCAAATTAATGCCCGAGTGACCGGCAACACTTGTACAGTAGAAACTAACTCAAAAACAATTACGGTGAAACTAGGTAATATTGCGACGAAAGATTTCACTTCAACAACAATTACTCAACAACGTACACCTATTATCCCTTTTAGTATTAAGTTAGTAGATTGCCAACCCGAAGCCAGTGGCGTGAAAGTCAGCTTCAAAGGAACACCTTCTGCATCGGATAATACATTACTTGCCGTTAATCAGGATGGTGCTCAAGGTATTGCTATTGCGCTTATGGATAAGTCAGGCACCCCTATTGCCATCAATGAAAAAAGCCAACCTTACCTGTTATTACCTAATCAAGATAATACCTTGCAATTCTATGCCCGCTATGTCGCGACACATCTACCTGTTAGTTCAGGGCAAGCAAATGCGACTACGACTTTTTTACTGGAGTACCAATAATGAAACATTTCCTTTCTTTCTTATCATTACTGGTTTTTTTAGTGTTTATTCCTGAAAAAATGGTATGGGCAGTGGCTGATCCTCTTATTGTATCACCTGTACCAATGAGTTTTGATGGTGCAGCGGACGGAACACCAGCCGGTACACCAATCACTTCAACATGGATTGGGGAAACATCTGTTCATAATGGTTTTAAATGTGAGAATAAATTTCTACAAAAATGTTGGGTTGATACACTCTATGCTAATGCGTTAGGTTCAAAAATAAGTGGGATCTACTATTATGAAGGCAGTAATCGATATCCTGTGTATGCTCTTGCTGGCGTAAAAGGTATTGGTTATGCCTTTGGGTTAAAAGATAATAATGACAATGTTTCTTATGTACCTATTGATGTCGGCACAGGCTCAAGTGCGACGATTATTTATCCCGCAGCAGGCTCAACAGTAAACAAAGGCGTAGACCGCGTCTCATTAAAAGCAAAAGTCGTCTTTGTCGTCACTGATGAACACTTAGAAACTGGCGTTTATAATATTCCTTACACCGTAATTGCCAATACTTGGTCTGAATACGGAGGCGCTCATAAAGGAAATAACACATCACTTGTCGCAATAAATCCTGTAACAATCACCATTAAAGCTCGTGGCTGCACAGTCAATACCAAAAACCTAACCTATAAATTAGGTGATATCTCAATGAGAGAGATGAGTGCTGTTGGTTCAACCTCCAAAATACAAACAAAACCCATTTCAGTGACTTGTGATACCAATGTTCACTTGTACGCCAGTATGACCGATCAATCTACCTATTCTAATAATACAGATATTCTCACCTTAACATCAGATTCAGATGCATCAGGTATCGGTATTCAATTTTTCTTTAATGATACTCCTACCCCCGTCACTTATGGACCTGACATTAGTGCAACGGGACAACCTAACCAACGTTTACTTCATATAACAACATCTAATAACGAAAACTACACATTAAACCTGTCAACTCGGTATATCACGACTGGAACACTAAAACCTGGTAAAGCAAACGGGTTAGCCAGTCTGACTTTTTCTTATCAATGATGATTTGAATTTTTAAGGCTGATAAATGATAGATAACAGCAAAACCATTAATTTTCGTATAGGCCAGCGAATACGCCATTTACGAAAAAAATTAAAATATTCAGGTACTTTATTCGCTAAAGAATTAGAGATAAGCCAACAACAGCTTTCTCGTTATGAACGAGGAACAAATAGGATCAGTATCGAATTAATTTATCGTATCTCTGAGAAATTTGATGTTCATATTAGTTATTTCTTACAAAGTAATCATATTTCAAGTATTGAACAACGAAGAAAAACTCAAGAAAAAAATAATCGGTTAATTGCCGAAAGCTGTATTAAGAATGATTTTAATTGAACGTAGTCTATTTACTCTTTTTCTTATTACTGACTATCTTTTACTTCTCTTTATTTTTAATTAAATAAAAATGTATTCTTTTCTGTTATAAAAAAGCCACCTTAACGGTGGCTTTAGGGTAAGAGTTAAAGGTAATTAACGTCCGGCTTTTAATTTTTGGTAATAGCTTTCGTATAATACAGTTGCATCACCCACATCATTTTGCCATTCACCTTTATTAATAATTTCTTCTGTTGGATAAAGAGAATTATCTTTAGTGATCACATTTGGTAGTAATTTTTGAGCTGCAAGATTTGGTGTTGGATAACCAATGTTTTCAGCCACTTTTGCTGCGATTTCTGGACGCAATAAGAAATCGATAAGTTTATGAGCGCCTTCGACATTCTTGGCATTAGCAGGGATCGCTAAGCTATCCATCCAGAAAATGCCGCCTTCTTTTGGCCACACCATTTCAATAGGTGCGCCTGCATCACGAGCAATAAATGCCGAGCCATTCCAAATCATCCCTAAATTAACTTCCCCTTGCATATAAGGGTTAGCTGGATTATCTGAATTGAATGCTAATACATTTGGCATCAACTTTTGCAGCTCTTTATAAGCTTCTTCAATCTGTTTAGGATCGGTTGTATTGCCCGAATAACCTAATTTCAATAATGCCATTTGGAAAACTTCACGGGCATCATCCGTTAATAATAAACTATCTTTATATTCAGGTTTCCATAAATCAGCCCATGAAGTAATGCTACTCACATCCACTTCATCGCTATTTATACCAATCGCAGTCGCACCCCAAATATAAGGAATGGAGTAGTCATTTTCGGGGTCGAATGATTTATGTAATAAACTAGGATCGAGATTATCAAAATGAGTTAATTTTGATTTATCGATTTTTTGTAGCATTCCTTCATGACTCATCTTAGAAATAAAATAAGTAGAAGGAACCACCAAGTCATAAGCACCCTCTTTATAGGTCTTTAACTTGGTATACATGCTTTCATTAGATTCATAGGTGGAATAAATCACCTTAATCCCAGTTTCTTTCGTAAACTGTTCAAGCAAACCAGGCGGCACATACTCCGTCCAGTTATAGAAATATAATGTCTTACCATCATCAGCCGATGCTGTGCCGATACTTAATGCCATTACGCTGGCAGCAAGTACTGAGGACCACTTTTTCATTTATGTTTCCTTCAGTGGTTGATGCGTTAATATCAAATAGGCAGCGAGCCTACCTCCAACAGATTGGTCTTCAAGACCCCAAAAAGTGCGAGAAACTCGCACTAATACATGTTTACGCTTTGTCCGTTCTGTCTCTTAAGATCAGTTGACTAATTAATACTAATACTAAGGATAGACCTAAAAGGATAGTTGCAAGCGCATTCACTTCTGGCGAAACCCCCACTTTTACCATTGAGTAAATTTTCAGTGGTAAAATTTCATAACTTGGCCCCGTCACAAAAGAGGAAACTACGACGTCATCCATGGATAACGTAAAGCTTAATAACCAACCTGAAGCTACTGCTGGCATTGCTAGTGGCATAATGATTTTACGTAAAATAGTAAATTCACTCGCCCCTAAATCTTTAGCCGCTTCCAACATTTTCACATCAAACCCACTTAATCGTGAGTACACCGTAACCACAACAAAAGGCAGACAAAATGTAATATGTGAAAATAAAAGCGACCAAAATCCTAACGAAACACCTAGGATCATAAACAGTACAAGCAAAGAGATCGCCATAACAATATCCGGCGACATCATCACAACAAACAGCATTCCACCCACAAATTTTTTGCCACGAAAACGGTAGCGATAAAGCGCAACTGCTGCTAATGAGCCAATTAATGTCGCAAATGTCGCAGAAGTGACAGCCATTGTTAATGAATGCCCAGCAGCTTGAAGCAGACTGTCATTATTAAATAAAATGGTGTACCAATCTGTGGTAAATCCTTTCCAATTAATCCCGAAACGCGATGAGTTAAAAGAGTTAACTATCAGAATGATGATCGGGATATAAAGATACGCGTAAATAATGGACATAAATCCACCACGCAATAACCGTCCTATCATTCTATCTCTACCTTCTTATGCAGTAACTTCACGGCTCGGTAATACACAAACAGCATTAATCCCATCACCAATGTTAAACAAATACTTGTGGCTGCACCGAAAGGCCAGTCACGAATATTTAAGAATTGGCTCTTAATTACGTTACCAATTAATAAATTTTTCGCGCCCCCCATTAAATCAGCAACAAAGAATAACCCCATTGCAGGTAACATCACGAGTAAACAACCCGCAATAATGCCTGGCATTGTTAATGGAATAATAATACGAATAAAGGTTTGAAATTTATTAGCCCCTAAATCGCGCGCTGCTTCTAAACAAGGTTTATCTAACTTTTCAATGCTGGAATATAGCGGTAATACCATAAAAGGTAGCAAAATATAAACCAGCCCCAGTACCACGGCTTCTGGGGTATAAATAATTCTGAGTGGTTTATCAATAAGTCCAATCCACAGCAGAAATTCGTTAAAATAACCTTTTGTACTTAAGAATATCTTTAATCCATAAATACGAATAAGCGAGTTTGTCCAAAAAGGCACAATCAATAAAAACAACATTAATGGCTGTATTTTCTTAGGCATTTTTGCAAGGAAATAAGCAAAAGGATAACCTAATAATAAACAAGCTAATGTTGCGACCACCGCCATATTAATAGAATGCAGTAACACTTCTGCATACATAGGATCAAATAAGCGATAGTAGTTATCGAGTGTAAAGACCATCTCGACAAGGTTGGCATCATCACGTGTTAAAAAACTGGTCGCAATGATCATGATATTCGGCAAGAAGACGAACACCATCAACCAACCCACAACACCAGTAATTACGATGTTTTGAAATAGTTTACGTGTTTTCTTCATCTGCCAGCACGACCTCCCAGCTTTCAACCCAAGTTACTGCAATTTTTTGGTCTAACGAGTGATCAACATCTGGATCATCTTCATTAAAGAATTCACTCACCATCACCACCTTGCCATTTTCCATCTCAACAACAGAATCTAGCGTCATGCCTTTATAGTTACGTTCACGAACATAACCAATTAGCCCAGGAAGATTTTCAAGATCGTGAATTTCTTCAACCCGGAGATCTTCAGGTCGAAGTAATACTTTGAGTTTCTGGTTTTGTGTCACAGGTAATGTGGTATAAATATCACATTCATGACCTTCAACATCAGCACGAATACGCGTTTCATCAATACGATGGAGTACACGCGCATCAAAGATATTAATTTCACCTATAAATTGCGCAACAAACAGATTTGTTGGCTCTTCATAAATTTCACGCGGAGTACCATCTTGCTCAATACGCCCTTCACGCATTACCACGATCCGGTCTGACATGGTCAGCGCCTCTTCTTGGTCATGAGTTACGAAAATAAAGGTGATCCCTAATTTACGTTGTAAGGCTTTTAATTCATTTTGCATCTGTTTACGTAATTTGTAATCCAGTGCAGATAATGATTCATCAAGCAGTAAGACCTTTGGTTTATTCACAACAGCACGCGCAATCGCAACGCGCTGTTGTTGTCCACCCGAAAGGTGTGCAGGACGGCGTTGTGCGAAAGCTTCAAGTTGCACCATACGCAAGGCTTCTTCAACGCGAATATTAATCTCGTCAGCAGGTGTTTTTTGCATACGAAGACCAAATGCGACGTTTTCAAAAACAGTCATATGTGGGAAAAGCGCGTAACTTTGAAAAACCGTATTTACAAAACGTTGTTCTGCTGGGATATCCGTAATATCTTGTCCATCAAGGATAATTTGCCCATCATCAACGTCTTCTAAACCCGCAATTAAACGCAAAACCGTCGTCTTACCACAGCCTGAAGGACCGAGGATAGTTAAAAACTCGCCATGGTTGATAGTGAGATCGAGGCGGGAAATAATTTGTTTTCCGTCGAAACCTTTACTTAAGGATTTTAATTCGACAACTGGTATCAGAGATGTTTTCTCAGTCATTTAAGGTAATACTCTATCCCGAAGAATAATGCAGATAGAACCGCCACTGGAAAAGACTGTGTGAGCTGCCGGAGCATTATGCTCCACAGAAGCCCAAAACCAGCGACGCCGTATGTATAGTACAAGCGGAAAATGATAAACGCAGTGGCGTGAAATTGAAAGCAAAAAGGTGCTTAAACAATGAAAAACTATTCATATTTAAGTTTTTCATCATAAACTATGCCCTTTAGGATTTATGCTAAAAACACAATAAAATCAAAATGCTATTAATTTATATAAATAGTAAAAACCAATTAAGTTTATGATTAAATAAATTTTCTCTTAGAAGTTGTCTAATCGCCTTATTTTCCTATAAATACTTATTAGCTCGTTTATTTGTAACACTATTTTTTGTGTCGTTATTCATACAAAAAGTTAATTAAATTACGCTTATTTTTATATTTTCATCTTATTATGATGATAAAAACTTTATATTTCATAGAGATAAAATTTAAATAACACCTCCTCATATTTAGGAGGTGTTAAAGGAATTAATGTTATTGTACTTGATGACGTTTTATTAATTTTTTTAAATACAAAATTGCGTTATTCACATTGGGTAAAGGGCCAATTTTGTCATTTAACAGTGGAAAAGTACCTGTTCTAATTAATAAATCACGCATTTGTATCGGCGTTAACACTCTGTTTGTATGCTTTTTATACCAAGATTGGATCACCGCTGCGGCGCCCGCAACTAAAGCACTCGCTGACGATGTGCCACTAAAATTAGCCGTATAAGTATGATTATCATCACTTCTAAACAGATCACCATAACCTGCTGTTGCAACGTCTTCTCCCCATGCTTGTACATGAATAGGTGAACCGTGCGTTGAGAAAGGTAATCGATTTAATGTATAGGGTGAACCCGCTCCAACACGTATTGAATTATTATCATGACGTTGTCGATAACTTTTATAAACAGGCAAATCTAGATCTACCCCTCCATTACCTGCGGCCATAATCACAATGATCCCAGCATCTGTTAATGCACGAGTTGCTTCCCAAATATGCATTTCATAATCTGCGGGTACGTAAGCTTGATGTTCACAAATTGTCTGCATTTCATATAAAACAATATCACCGGCATGTAATATACGTTTACTCGCAATAATCGCATCAATACGCCCACAAGTTAATTCAGAGATGGCATAAAACATATCTAATTTATAAGCGAGTCCGGTGATCCCTTTACCATCATTTTTTCCCATAATTAAACCCGCGACCGCAGTACCATGATCTGCCTGACTGGTTTTTTCATTAAATGGTAATAATGACGTAATATTATCCGTTGATAAATCATGATGAGAAAGGTTGAAATCCCACTCAATATCAGCGACTTGTACCCCTTGCCCATAAGCGTCTTGCTCCCACGCATCAAAAACACCCAACCCTTTAATTTTATTGATATTTATTGTTTTTTCTGGTGTGTTTAAGTATTGCTGATATTGAGAAAAGTCAGGTGTTATATTAGGAGGTTCAATAGGCTGTATTGGCACCATTTGTACATATTCAATATCAGGGTGTTGTTGTAATACTTTAATCAATTCATTTAAAGAATAATGATTATTCTCTGGTAAATTAAGGTAATAATATTTATTTAGATCATTAAAATTTATTGAAATAGAATCAATATAACTTTTAGGTGGTAATTGATGAACAGATGATACTATTGGAACTAAAGATATATTAGTTAAAAGAGGATGATATATTTTATGAAACCCAGAAAATAATAGAGTTTTATTATCATAATCAAGATTTTTTACTTTTATAAGTATCTTTCTTTTAATGTTCATATTCAATGCTCCTTTTTTTATTTTTTTGCTTTATAGCGTAAAATATTGAGCAGTGACTATTTTCATTTTTAATAGAGATAATACAAATAAGTTACTCTATAAAAATAAATATCAAACCTATATTCTAAAAAAGAGGCTTGATATTTTTGGATAATATTTATTAACTAAAATCGATATGTAGACGTAAACTTCCGCAACAACAACATTTAAATAAATAACCTTGGCATTCACCATCATCCCATAAGCGCTCTGATAAATCAGAAAGTTCAAAACCAATGTCTTGAATATCTTGTTCTAAAGAAGCAAATTGTTCTAATTTATCTTTGATATCGTCCCATTCTACATAATCAATAAAGGCACAAGGTTCATCGCAATGTATTAGCCAATGTTCTTGTTGCCAGCCATGATAACCAGGCGTCCGTTTTGTTAATTCATCGAGTTTGTTTCTATCTATAGGAGGCAAAGTAGAACCACAATACTCCCCTTCTTCGTCATAGAGAACTTCTCCACCTTCAATGCTTGTAATATCTTGAAACTCACCATCAAACTTTTCACTTGCAGAACCATCAGCAATACACCACGGACATAGTGCATCAATATCTTCTACTGAGTAAAAAGGGCTACCATAATAGATATCAGTTTCCTTTCCACAACAATCACATACAACAATATCACCTGTAATAAAAGCCCCTGTCTTTATCGGATCTGGATGATATTTAAAATAAGGTAATGCTCTTTTTTCTGCTGGCATATATTTTCTCATTTTGTTTTTCTAACGACGCATATTAGATTCAGTAAAGCAATTCTAACATCAGATCCACCATGCGTTAGTTATTCTCTATGTTATAATGCGCCCTCATTTTATCTCCTTTATAAATTAGAGATAATCAACGCCTAAATAGACGAAAGAACTACAGTATGTCAGAAAATATAGAACTCAATAAACCAACAGAAAATCATGATATTAGTCGCCATTCAAATACATATAATTTGAACAGATTCTCTGTTGCGCCGATGCTCGATTGGACTGATCGTCATTGTCGTTATTTCTTTCGTCAATTAAGTAAAAATACGTTGCTTTATACTGAGATGGTGACAACTGGTGCCATTATTCATGGTAAAGGCGACTATCTAAAATACAGTGATGAAGAACACCCAGTCTCTTTGCAATTAGGCGGAAGTGATCCTCAAGCTTTAGCGCAATGTGCAAAATTGGCACAAGAGCGTGGTTATGATGAAATTAATTTAAATGTAGGTTGCCCTTCAGATCGCGTACAAAATGGGCGCTTTGGTGCTTGTTTAATGGGAGATGCGCAACTCGTCGCAGATTGTGTAAAAGCTATGCGTGATGTGGTTGATATCCCTGTTACAGTAAAAACGCGCATTGGGATCGATGACCAAGATAGCTACGAATTTTTATGTGATTTTATTGATACGGTTAGTCGCGATAATAATTGCGATACTTTTATTATTCATGCACGTAAAGCATGGTTATCAGGTTTAAGTCCAAAAGAGAACCGTGAAGTTCCACCTTTAGATTATCCCCGTGTTTATCAATTAAAGCGTGATTTCTCGCATCTCACAATGGCGATTAATGGTGGTATTAAGTCACTAGAAGAAGCTAAGGAACATTTAAAATATATGGATGGTGTTATGGTTGGTCGTGAGGCTTATCAAAACCCGTCAATTTTAGCGCATGTTGATCATGAACTTTTTGATAATCAATTGCCTATTGTTGATGCAGTCGCTGCGGTAAGAGCAATGTATCCTTATATTGAAAAAGAACTCTCACAAGGTACTTATTTAGGTCATGTTACACGTCATATGTTGGGAATATTCCAAGGTATTCCGGGCGCTAGACAATGGCGTCGCCATTTAAGTGAAAATGCTCATAAGCAAGGTGCTGATTTAGCTGTATTAGAAAATGCCCTTAAATTTGTGACTGAAAAATAATTAAATAATAAAACCAGCCATCCAATGGCTGGTTTATTCTTATTAAAGTAATGAGAAGAAGCGATTATAATTTGCAATTAAATAAGCAATTTGAAATTCAAAAGCTTCTTTTACTTCACTCTTACCCTCTTCTGAGCTTTCTTTCTTTTTAATATCAAAAAAGGCATTTTGCATTAATTGAACTGATACATCCATCGATTTTTGGAATGCTGATAAATTATTATTTTCACCAAAGCGTTTAAATAATGCATCTATCTTTTCATCAGCCACATCACGAATAAACTGTAACTCAACATTACTGACTTTATTATCTTCATAAATAAAATCAATAAAATCCTTTAATTCATCCTTTTGCATAAATGCTCCATATTCCATTAATAAAAATCACGAAAACATAAATTAAAAGAGATAGCGTTAAAAATAAATATAAAATAAAAATAAGGTTTTTTTTTGATAATCAAACTGGAAATGATTTATATTTATTAATAATAAATACTCAAAACCTATTTAATTTATTTTAAATAGGTTTTAGTCTTTAAAAATAATAATTAAGGAATAAGTAAGCTTGATCCTTGAGATTGTCTACTTTCAAGATAACGATGTGCATCTTTCGCATCAGCTAAAGCAAATTTCTGATTATCAGGCACACTTACATTAATTTTACCGCTACCAATTAACGCAAATAACGCTTCACTTGCAGCATCTAGCTCTTCACGCGTTGTGATATAACCCGAAATAGATGGGCGCGTCACATATAGAGAACCTTTTTTATTGAGAATACCTAAATCAACACCAGTTACAGCACCTGATGCATTACCAAAACTCACCATTAAGCCACGGCGTTGCAAGCAATCTAACGAATCTAACCAAGTTGATTTACCAACAGAGTCGAAAACAACAGGCACTTTTTGGTTATTAGTTAGCGCCAAAACACGTTCCACAATCGACTCTGTCTGGTAATTAATCACCTCCCATGCGCCAGCGGCCTTTGCTTTAGCAACTTTTTCATCACTACCTGCTGTACCAATCATTTTTGCTCCAATGGCTTTTGCCCACTGGCTTGCAATTAAACCAACGCCACCAGCAGCAGCGTGAAATAAGAAGGTTTCACCCGCTTGTAATTTATAGGTTTCATAGAAAAGATAATAAACCGTTAATCCTTTTAAAAAAGAGGCGGCGGCTTGTTCAAAAGAGATATTATCAGGCAGACGAGCCACTTTATTTTCTGGTACATTATGCGTATCGCTATAAGCTCCTAGCGGAGATTGCGCATACACAACTCTGTCCCCTTCCTTTAGTGATGTCACTTTAGCGCCAGTTCTGATAATAATGCCTGCTGCTTCAGTGCCTAATCCACTTGGGAATTGGCTTACAGGATATAATCCGCTACGTACATAAGTATCAATATAGTTAATACCAATTGCCTTATTGGCAACTTGAACTTCATGATCGCCAAGAGGTGCAGGTGCAAATGTTGCTAACTCAAGGACATCTGCATCACCATGAGTTGCAAATTGAATACGTTGAGCCATTACTATCTCCTTTGTAGGATAAGAGGTTAAATAAGCGAGCGCAAAAAGACCTTTAGAGATAATGACAAAGGATAGCTATTTCTACAAGGCACAGATAATTGGGTTAGCGTATACTAATATGCTGACTGAGACTTTTTCGATTTTATGCAGGATTTATGGCCAGAAACAAGACCACTGACAAGCTGATGTCTGATATTAAAGACCGACAAATGGAGGGATTAAAGCTACCTCCCCATTCGCTGGAAGCAGAGCAGTCCGTGTTAGGCGGTCTGATGATAGATAATGAACGTTGGGATAATGTTTCGGAGCGCGTCACCGCAGAAGACTTTTATAGCCGACCTCATCGTACTATTTTCTCACAAATGCAACGTTTGTTGGAATTAGGCAAACCTATCGATCTTATTACGCTATCAGAAGCATTAGAGCAAAATGCAGAACTAGACAGTGTAGGTGGTTTTGCTTACTTAGCTGAACTTTCAAAAAATACGCCAAGTGCAGCGAATATCAACGCTTATGCAGATATCGTCAGAGAACGTGCTGTTGTTCGCGATATGATAAAAGTCGCCAACGAAATTGCAGATGCAGGTTTTGATCCTCAAGGGCGCACCAGTGAAGATCTACTCGACTTTGCTGAATCAAGAGTGTTCCAAATTGCTGAGACAAGAGCCAACAAAGACGAAGGTCCTAAAGCAATAGATGCCATTTTAGAAGAGACTGTTGAAAAAATAGAACAGCTCTATCAAAAGCCTCATGATGGTGTAACAGGCGTTTCAAGTGGTTATCAAGATCTTGATAAAAAAACGGCTGGATTACAAAAATCAGATTTAATTATTGTCGCTGCGCGTCCTTCTATGGGTAAAACCACATTTGCCATGAACTTATGTGAAAATGCGGCAATGACAGAAGAAAAACCCGTACTTATCTTTAGCTTAGAGATGCCTGGCAACCAAATCATGATGCGTATGTTGGCATCATTATCTCGTGTCGATCAAACAAGAATTCGTACTGGTCAGCTTGATGATGAAGATTGGGCTCGTATTTCGAGCACCATGGGTATTTTGCTTGAAAAACGCAATATGTATATCGATGATTCATCAGGTTTAACACCAACAGAAGTACGCTCTCGTGCTCGTCGAATTTATCGTGAACATGGCGGTTTAAGTCTTATCATGATTGACTACTTACAGCTAATGAGAGTACCTTCATTATCTGAAAATAGAACACTAGAAATTGCTGAAATTTCCCGTTCTTTAAAAGCATTAGCTAAAGAATTACAAGTTCCTGTGGTTGCTCTATCACAGTTAAACCGTAGTTTGGAACAACGTGCTGATAAACGCCCGGTTAACTCCGACTTACGTGAATCAGGCTCTATTGAGCAAGATGCTGACCTTATCATGTTTATTTATCGTGACGAGGTTTACCACGAAAGTAGTGATTTAAAAGGGGTTGCAGAAATCATCATCGGTAAACAACGTAATGGCCCAATTGGTACAGTAAGGCTTACCTTTAACGGTCAATGGTCACGCTTTGATAATTACGCTGGCCCTGCTTACGACGATGAATAATCACTCACTTTGACTTAATTAAAGGAAGTATTGGAATAATATGAAAGCGGCAACCGCAGTGATAGATCGCCGCGCTCTGCGTCACAATTTTCAGCATGTGAGAGACTATGCCCCACATAGCCACCTGATAGCTGTCGTGAAAGCAAACGCTTATGGTCATGGGTTATTAGAAACAGCATATACCTTAATGGATAATGCCGATTGTTTTGGTGTTGCGCGTATTGGTGAAGCATTAACCTTACGCAGTGGAGGTATTGTAAAACCCATTCTTCTGTTAGAAGGCTTTTTTGATGTCATCGACCTACCTATTTTGGTCGTCAACCACATTGAAACTGTTGTTCATAGCCAAGAACAATTAGAAGCATTAGAACAAGCCGACTTAGATGAACCTGTCAAAGTATGGATGAAAATTGATACAGGAATGCATCGTTTAGGGGTAAGACCTGAAGATGCGCAAGCCTTCTATTTACGACTTTCCGCCTGCAAAAATGTACAACAACCTATCAATATTGTGAGCCATTTTAGTCGTGCGGATGAGCCAGATGCGCCTGAAGCGACACAAAAACAAATCTCACTATTTCAAGATTTTATTCAAGATAAAGCCGGTGATAAGTCTATCGCAGCTTCTGCTGGTATTTTATTTTGGCCCCAAGTTCATTATCAATGGGTTCGCCCCGGCATTATTACTTATGGTATCTCCCCTACTGGTGATGAAAGAACGGGTAAAGACTTTGGCTTAATTCCTGCAATGACGCTAAAAACAAGCCTGATTGCCGTCCGTAAACATAAAGCAGGTGAACCTGTTGGTTATGGTGGCACATGGATAAGTGAAAAAGACACTTATCTTGGTGTGATCGCTATTGGTTATGGTGATGGTTATCCTCGTAGCGCACCTTCAGGTACACCTGTGTGGATCAATGGTCGAAAAGTGCCTATTGTTGGCCGAGTTTCAATGGATATGATCAGCGTCGATTTAGGGACTGAACTGATTGATTGTGTCGGTGATGAGGCTATTTTATGGGGAGATGTGTTGCCCGTAGAAGAAATTGCCAAATATAGTGGTATTAGCGCCTATGAATTGATTACGAAATTAACCTCGCGCGTCATCATGGAATACCTAGACGAACAATAATACACACGATATTGTATCCCTATGACACACTAAAAGTGATTGGAGAAGAAGCCGTGTTTCAACAGGTTGAAGCGTTTCCGGGAGATCCGATTCTCTCATTGATGGATGTTTATAACAAAGACCCGCGTCAGGATAAAATTAATTTAAGCATCGGTCTTTATTATGACGAAGAAGGCAAGACCCCTATTTTAGGGACTGTTTCTGTCGCACGTCAGCAACTCAATGCCATGACACCTACCGCAACACTTTACCTTCCAATGGAAGGGCTAGCCCCTTATCGCAGTGAAGTTCAAAAGCTCCTTTTCGGTGCAGATAATCCTCTAATTGCAGAAAAGAAAATTGCTACAATCCAAACATTAGGTGGATCAGGTGCATTAAAAGTGGGCGCTGATTTTCTGCATCGCTATTTCCCAGGATCAGAAGTGTGGATAAGTGATCCAACTTGGGATAATCATGCTTCTATTTTTGCAGGCTCGGGTTTCAAGGTGAATAACTACCCTTACTTTGATCCTGAAACCAAAGGCGTAAAATTTGAAGCACTATTAGATTGCTTTAAAAAGCTACCTGAAAAAAGCATTGTATTGATGCATCCATGTTGCCACAATCCGACAGGCTCTGATCTGACTAAAGATCAATGGGATCAAGTCACTGAAGTATTAAAAGCTCGTCAAGCAATTCCATTCTTAGATATTGCTTATCAAGGCTTTGCTGAAAATTTAGATGAAGATGCTTACGCGATTCGTACTATGACAAAAGCAGGACTGCCAATACTTATCAGTAACTCTTTTTCAAAAATATTTGGGATCTACGGTGAACGTGCTGGTGGCTTATCGATTGTTTGTAATAATGCCACTGAATGTGAACATGTATTAGGTCAGTTAAAAGCAGCTGTACGTCGTATCTATTCAAGCCCAGCAAACTATGGTGCACAAATTGTCAATAAAGTGCTATCAGACCAGGTTTTGACTGCACAATGGCAAAAAGAAGTTGCACATATGCGTGATCGCATTAAAGAGATGCGTGTTACGTTAGTCAAAGCTTTAAAAGTTGCACTACCTGAAAAGAATTTTGATCATCTATTAACTCAACGCGGTATGTTCAGCTATACCGGCTTTACACAAGCACAAGTTGATAGATTACGTGACGAATTTGGTATTTATCTTGTCGGTACTGGTCGTGTATGTATGGCTGGTGTTAACACAGGTAATGTTCAGCGTATTGCTCAAGCCTTTGCGGCTGTGAGTATTTAAGCCAATCAACGTCATTTCATGATAAAAAATACCTGCCTATTTTCATAGACAGGTATTTCTTTTACTCCATCACAACATCACTGTCATTTTAAGCTTTTGCCTTTTATATATTGACAGCTTGCTTCTTTTCCCCAGCATTACGGCGCGCTTTTTCTTCCATTATCTCAATGATTTGAATATCTGTATGTTGCATTGCACGACTCGCTAATGCACAGAGATTCGCTATTGAGCTATCAACATTGTCGCTGACAATACCATCAGTACCCGCAACACTTTGATTTTGCATCGCCATCAATACTGCTTTATAAGCACTTGCTGCACTACTGGATACTTTCATTGCACAGCTATTCGATGCACCATCACAGATAATGCCACTGATATCACCAATCATACTGTTGATAGACATACTGACAGTGGTGAAATCTTTTGTGAGCAACCATGCCATTCCTGCGGCTGCTCCCATTGAAGCGGTTGTTGCAGCACAAAGGGCGGAAAGTGGTGGAAAATGACTATGAACATAAATTGCCATTAAATGAGATAAAACTAATGCACGTAGTAAAGTTTCATCATCTGCTTTAATAAATTCAGCAACAACCATTACGGGCAATGTTGCGGCAATACCCTGATTACCAGAACCTGAATTACTCATTGCAGGTAATACCGCTCCTCCCATACGAGCATCAGATGCTGCTGATGCCCTGATCATGATTTCATTAAGTAAGTCTTTACCTAATAAACCTTTCTCTTGTTGCAGAATTAAGGTACGACCAATGGCTAATCCATAGGTGTTTTGTAGCCCCTCTTCTGATAAAGCACCATTTAAACGAGCAGCATTAAGCATAAACTCAATTTCACTCACTGGCACATTAAGTGCGAAGTTATAGATATCTTCAGCACAAACATCAGTAAAAGGCTTTTCATCAGTACATGCACAATTATTGGTAAGCGCTGATTTGTCTTCTTCAAAAACAACATTACCATTACATTCACAACGAACAACGTGTGTATGCTCTCTTGCAATACTGACGATGGCATAACCAGATTGGCTATACACTTTCGCTTCAGAGTAAAGAACATCTTCACAAGGTGCTTTTACACCAACGGTGACTTTACCTTGAGCAACCAGTGTTTTAGCTTCAGCAACCGCATCAGTGGATGCTTTTAACAAGACCTCCAATCCAGCATCAGGATCTCCACCTGTCGCACCTAATGCTGCCGCAATAGGTAGCCCAGCCATTCCCGTTCCCGGCACTGTTACGCCCATTCCGTTTTTCATCAAGTTTGGCGAAACCCAAGCTTCGATACGAATAACTGGCTCTCCTAAAAGCGCAGTTGCTTTCGCTGCTGCCAATGCTAATGAAATTGGCTCAGTACAACCGACTGCAGGCTTAACACCTTCACGTAACTGACGAACAAACTGTGACCATAAATGAGAATTTTTGTTCTGGCTCATAATCTAACACCTTGGATTAATTTAGTTTTTAAAAACAACTCCTAACTAGAACCGAAGTTGGCGACTATGAGAATGCCAAGAACGGAGAGATAACGAGCAGTAACCCGGTAAAGATAATCAGATAGAGTGACGCACCTTTGTATTTGTGTAACATGGGTACTTTGTACACTAAGTATGCAGGGATAAGACAACCCACCATACCGAAGATTGGGCTACAAATTGAAGTGAAGCTCAGTACTGGTGCATTAAGGATGATTGCCCCCCATGCCAGTAGCACAGCGAAAATCATGATGCCGTTTTGTACCCATTTTTGGTTGATTTTCTCTAATGGGATATAACGTTGCAGAATGTTCATGACGATCCCTTGTGTCGCCTCACGGAAACCTAAGTAGACACCAAAGAATGCAGTCATTACAGCGAAGATATTCAGCATAACACTTA
Organism: Proteus faecis; assembly: GCF_003144395.1. Lineage (GTDB taxonomy): Bacteria > Pseudomonadota > Gammaproteobacteria > Enterobacterales > Enterobacteriaceae > Proteus > Proteus faecis. The sequence goes on from NZ_PENZ01000047.1 coordinate 139,496, forward strand.
CTACTGTAACCCAACCACCAGGGAAGAATTTCGCAGCAATCGCCAGAGCAGAGATATTTTGTTCATACGCTTTAACTGCTTCATCATGGCCCATTGCTAATGTGAATGAGATTGCATAGAAGAAAACAGTACAGAACAACACACCAAACGCGATATTCATTGCACGCAACGCTTTGTGACGAGCAACTTCACGGTTTTTATTACGACCACGGTAAGAGATAACCATTGGACTCAATGTTTGGATAAACAGAATTGAAGTCAGTGTAAAAGGTAATGTAATGATTGCTTCTTTGATTAAACGTCCAGCAGGTGGTAATGCTCCTACGTTATAAAGATGCCACATACCAATCATGGAGAGCCCTAACGCTGCAACAACAAGCAGTTTAGTTAGCACCATAAAGCTTGATAATTTAAACAGTAATTGCTCACCACGAGAAGAGATAGCGACTAAAGCACAAATCAGGATCAAACCATAAAATGGGTTTTCTGACAGTAAACTTTCAGTCACACCAAATGTTTGTAAATAAGAAGCACTGTCATTGGTGATTGCTGTTGAGTAAACAAACATCCAAATGACTAACATAACAAAGTAAAGTGCCCCTAATAAAATCCCCCAGTTTTTACCAAGATAACCAGTGATAACACTTGGATAGTCTTTACACTCTGGAGATTCCGCCAACGTATTAATAAATAGACGTTGGAAAAGGTACATAGCAGGATAACCAATCAGTGAGGATAGTAGAAAAACCCATAATCCCATCAGGCCTACCTGTACAGGTAAAAACACAATACCTGCACCGATCGCCATACCGATACTCATGATAACCCAGCCCACATCATTGCCGTCGAATTTAATAGCTGCACGCCATTCTTGTTCAGTCATACCTGCGCGACGCGCGCCAGCACTAGTTGCGGGATAGCTTGTTGTCTCTGTTTTTGAGGAAGCCGTTTCCATATTAGTACTCACTTTTTATATTGTAATTGTTAATAGCAAAACGAATTTTGGGGGTAAAAAAGTCTATCTAACATTGCGATGTCAAAATAACCTTACTCTTTGCAGGTATTATTTATTATGGGTAAATGATAGGAAATATTGCGGAGAAAAAAGTTGTTATAAATCGTGATAGCCTGAAATGATTTGGAAAAAAATTCTATCGTAAGGAGAAAAGTAGGATTATCTGTTCAAAGAGCACAGTAAATAATACCCCTCCCTTTACCCCAACCTTTAAAAACAAATAAATTATTGATTAATAATGTAAAATATCTATTGTTATACAATAATAGTCAAGTATAACAATTGAAACAAATCACCAAATAAACTGTGCAGTCCATCACGATATACTATGATAATCCTTTCTATTTAACTTTGTTATCTCGTATTTGGTTAAAATACTGTTACAAAACAGCATAATTAACCATTTAATCCGCTTTTTATAAAAATAGCCGATTAATAAGATAAAAATAGATAAGGAAGTGTATAACCAAAAGAGAATACTTTTTTCGATAGAATTAAATTCTATCATATTCCATGGATTTACTTTTCTTGAAGAAAGCGCGCTACAAACAGTAAAGTGTTTATTGTCTGTAGCGCTTAGATCATAAGAGAATAAGTAGCGCGATGTTAATAGCCACGCTCTAAGATTGGTTTTAAGAATCTTGCAGTATGAGAGCCTTCAAACTCTGCAACTTGCTCTGGTGTGCCTGACACTAAAATTTGACCACCACCGCTTCCGCCTTCAGGGCCAAGATCCACTATCCAGTCTGCTGTTTTGATCACATCAAGATTGTGCTCAATCACAACAATAGTATTACCTTGGTCGCGTAACTGATGAAGCACGTCAAGTAACAGCTCAATATCAGCAAAGTGAAGCCCAGTTGTAGGCTCATCGAGAATATAAAGAGTCTGTCCCGTACCACGTTTTGACAACTCTTTTGCTAACTTAACCCGTTGCGCTTCACCGCCCGATAACGTCGTTGCTGATTGTCCCAAGCGAATATAAGAAAGACCAACATCAATCAATGTTTGTAGCTTACGAGCTAATGCAGGCACCGCATCAAAGAACTCTCTCGCCTCTTCAATGGTCATATCTAACGCTTCGTGAATATTTTTTCCTTTGTATTTAACTTCAAGAGTTTCACGATTATAACGCTGGCCTTTACATTGATCACAAGGTACATACACATCAGGCAAGAAATGCATTTCAACTTTTAAAACACCATCACCTTGGCAAGCTTCACAACGCCCACCTTTTACGTTGAAACTGAACCGCCCCGGTGTATAACCACGAGTACGAGACTCAGGTACACCCGCAAATAACTCACGAATAGGTGTAAAGACACCGGTATAAGTTGCGGGGTTTGAACGAGGAGTACGACCAATTGGGCTTTGGTTAATATCAATCACTTTATCGAAATATTCTAGCCCTTCAACATCTAAATAAGGTGCAGGTACACTATTTGTCGCCCCATTTAATTGGCGTTGTGCGATAGGAAATAACGTATCGTTGATCAGCGTTGATTTACCTGATCCTGAAACACCTGTAATACAGGTAAATAAACCTACGGGTAATTTTAGATTTACATTTTTTAGGTTATTACCTTTTGCGCCAAGAATGGTCAGCATTTTTTCGCGATCAACAGGCACTCGTTGTTCTGGAATTGCGATGCGACGTTCACCACTTAAGAATTTCCCCGTTAATGAATTCGGGTTATTAATAATATCTTCAAGCGTCCCTTGGGCGACAATTTCACCGCCATGAACACCCGCACCAGGACCAATATCAATGATATGATCAGCGGCTCGGATGGCATCTTCGTCATGCTCTACGACGATCACAGTGTTACCCAAATTGCGCAAATGGATCAGCGTTTCCAGCAAACGATCGTTATCTCGTTGATGTAACCCTATCGAAGGTTCATCCAATACATACATCACGCCAACTAATCCCGCACCAATCTGACTCGCCAAGCGAATACGTTGAGCTTCACCACCTGATAAAGTTTCTGCAGAACGAGATAGTGTGAGGTAATTTAATCCCACATTGACTAAGAATTTTAATCGGTCACTGATCTCTTTTAAGACTTTTTCTGCAATCTTCGCTCGCTGACCACTCAATTTTAGATTTTGGAAAAAGATCATTGCATGACCAATACTGTAATCGGCTATTTCAGGTAATGTTGTATTCTCAACATACACATGGCGCGCTTCTCGGCGTAAACGTGTACCACCACAAGAAGCACAAGGGCGATTACTAATATATTTAGAAAGCTCTTCACGTACCGCACTAGATTCTGTCTCGCGGTAACGGCGTTCCATATTATTTAATACACCTTCAAAAGGATGATGACGAACAACAACATCACCACGATCGTTTGTGTATTTAAATTCAATATTCTCTTTGCCTGAACCCGTTAAAATGACTTTTTGAATATTATCTGGCAACGAATCAAATGGCGCTTCAACATCAAAATGATAGTGTTCACCCAATGAGCGAAGCATTTGGAAATAGTAGAAGTTACGACGATCCCATCCTTTAATTGCGCCACCAGCAAGAGAGATTTCTCTATTTTGGATCACTAATTCAGGATCAAAAAATTGCTGAACACCTAAACCATCACAAGTTGGACAAGCACCCGCAGGATTATTAAAAGAGAATAAACGTGGTTCTAGCTCACTCATGCTGTAACCACAAACAGGACAAGCAAAGTTCGCAGAGAAAACAATATCATCGGCATTGTTATCATCCATATCAGAGATAACGGCAGTACCACCAGAAAGCTCTAATGCGGTTTCAAAAGATTCTGCTAAACGTTGAGCCAGATCGTCACGAACCTTAAAGCGGTCAATAACCACTTCAATGGTGTGTTTTTTCTGTAATTCTAATGTTGGTGGATCAGAAAGATCACACACTTCGCCATCAATACGGGCACGAATATAACCTTGAGCGGCAAGATTATTGAGTAACTTAATATGCTCGCCTTTACGCTCTTTAACCACAGGTGCTAACAGCATTAAACGCTTACCCTCTGGCTGCTCAAGTACATTATCAACCATTTGGCTCACTGTTTGAGCGGCTAATGGAATGTCGTGATCAGGACAACGAGGCTCACCAACACGTGCAAATAAAAGACGTAGATAATCGTGAATTTCTGTAATCGTTCCCACTGTCGAACGTGGGTTGTGCGACGTAGATTTCTGCTCAATCGAAATAGCGGGAGATAAACCTTCAATATGATCAACGTCAGGTTTTTCCATCAATGAAAGAAACTGACGAGCGTAGGCAGAAAGCGACTCGACATAACGTCGTTGCCCTTCCGCATAAAGCGTATCAAAGGCTAAAGAAGATTTACCTGAACCAGAAAGCCCCGTAATAACAATGAGTTTATCGCGAGGAATGATCAAATTGATATTTTTTAGATTATGGGTGCGAGCGCCCCGTACTTCGATTTTATCCATGAATATATCCCGGATTGAGAGAGTCGCCGAAAAAGAAAGAATCGGATAATTATGACACAAAGTTAACTGAATGGATATACAGTATATATAGTGAAATTGAATGCTAGTGTAACTCTGTCATTTTGAGACAAAAAAATGTCGACAATGTTCACAAATGAGAAATTCATTACTCGTCATATTCAAATTTTAGCGTACGTGATAAACTTATTCGCTTATGATTTCAAAAAATTTACTTTCGCAGGAGTACCTCACATGGCGAGCAGAGGCGTAAACAAAGTTATTCTTATCGGTAATTTAGGGCAGGATCCAGAAATCCGTTATATGCCAAGTGGCGGTGCAGTTGCCAACCTAACACTGGCAACATCAGAAAGCTGGCGCGATAAACAAACCGGTGAAATGAAAGAAAAAACCGAGTGGCACCGTGTGGTAATTTTCGGCAAATTAGCGGAAATTGCAGGCGAATATCTGCGTAAAGGTTCACAAGTGTATATCGAAGGCCAATTACAAACACGTAAATGGCAAGATCAAAGCGGCCAAGACAGATATAGCACTGAAGTTGTTGTTAACATCGGTGGCACAATGCAGATGTTAGGTGGCCGTGGTGGTCAAGATAACGCACCATCTCAAGGTGGCCAAGGCGGTTGGGGTCAACCACAACAACCACAAGCATCTCAACAATTTAGTGGTGGTGCGCAATCTCGCCCACAACAACCAGCAGCAGCTCCAGCACCAAGTAATGAACCACCAATGGATTTTGATGACGATATCCCGTTCTGAGATGACTTATCTTAAAACCATCTAAAAAACCCCAGCTTAAGCTGGGGTTTTTGTTGTTTATCATCATTAGATACCGCCCTATATAAACCATCCCACTTTTGCATCGTATAAAATGGCTTTACACAACTCTCTTTGCATTCTTCTCTTCCTTCTTAAAAATGCTTTCTTTATATTGAAAGAAAAGATGATATTGAAAAAACATGTTTTCTTATCTAACAACAGATCCCTTTAAAAAGAGCGTAATTCCACAGTTATTTTTATAAAACCCCACTTTACACAAAGGTTTACTCTGGAAAAATATGATAGGATCCGTGTTATTAACAACGTCTGAGAGCATCTTATCCCCATGAATGAAGAGAAATTGCTCGCTCAGGCAGAAAAGATCTGCCAGAAACGAGGTGTTCGCCTGACTTCACAACGTCTGGCAGTATTACGTCTGATAATGCAGCAACCTTCTGCTATCAGCGCATACGACTTATTGGATTTATTACGCCAAGTTGAGCCTCAAGCAAAACCCCCAACAGTCTATCGCGGATTAGAGTTTTTACTTGAGCAAGGATTTATCCATAAAATAGAATCCACCAACAGTTATGTGCTTTGCCATCATTTTGATGATGTTGAACATACGTCAGTAATGCTAATTTGTGACCGTTGTTTGTCTGTCACTGAAAAGAATAGCCATAAAATCGAAGATGCGATTTCATTACTGGCAAAAGAGAGTGGGTTTCATTTACGACATAGCGTCATAGAAATTCATGGATTATGTTCACAGTGCCACGAAGCACAAGAGTGCACCCATCCTGAAGGTTGTCATCATGATCATAGTATAGATGATAACCTTAAACAGAAAAAAACCGGTGATTATAAGCCACGTTGATTGAGCAACTGTCAGTAAGTCTAGACATAAAAAAATGCAGATGGTTTTGTGTTTTACACATCATCTGCATCTTTATAAAATAAGTTGTATTGACTTACTTTGGTACAAATTACAGCCATTCACCGTTACGAATAACCCCAACGGCTAAACCTTCAACAGTAAAGCTTTGTTCGCGTAAATCGACGATAATAGGTGAAAACTCTGGGTTTTCTGCATGAAGCTCAATTTTATTACCACTTTTCTTAAAGCGCTTTACTGTCACTTCATCTTCAATACGCGCCACAATGACTTGCCCGTTGTGAACATCTTGCGTTTTATGCACAGCAAGTAAATCACCATCCATAATACCGATATCTTTCATTGACATACCATTAACGCGCAATAAAAAATCTGCACTCGGTTTAAATAGCATTGGGTCAACTTGATAATGGCTTTCAATATGCTCTTGCGCTAAAAGTGGTTCACCAGCCGCGACTCGCCCAATTAATGGCAACCCTTCTGGCTCTTCTTCCATTAGCAAACGGATACCTCTAGATGCACCAGAGACAATTTCTATCACGCCTTTACGAGCAAGAGCTTTTAAGTGCTCTTCTGCCGCATTTGGTGAGCGAAACCCAAGTTGGGAAGCTATTTCAGCCCGTGTTGGTGGCATACCCGTTTGCGAAATGTGATCACGAACCAAATCGTAAACCTGCTGCTGCCTTGCAGTTAATGCTTTCATTCCGCCCCCTGTTTGTTTATACAGTCAGACTGTGAGTATATACAGGTATATGACGATTTGAAACCTTAAATGAATATAAAACACGCATCTTTGGATTATTTTTCGACAAAAAGCGAATTTTTTAACTTTATGCGAAGAAATGTCCCCAAAGAATGGTTACCCAAGTAAATAATCCCAATATAATAGCAATTAGAACGGCGGCAGAACCCATATCTTTTGCACGTCCGGATAATTCGTGGTATTCAGATCCAATTCGATCGACAACGGCTTCTATTGCACTATTTACTAGTTCCAAAATCACAACCAATACAACGGAACCAATGAGTAAAATGCGCTCTAGACCACTGACATCGATGAAAAATGAAAGGATAATTGCAACTAAGGTCACAATTGCTTCTTGTCTAAAAGCGGCTTCATTAATCCATGCGGCACGAATACCTTGGTATGAATAACCACCAGCTTTGATGATTCGGGTAAGACCTTTATTTTGATTAGCCATAATAAACTCTATCGAAAACAAACGATTATTTTGTCACTTTTCTCTATTAATATTGTCACAGCACCACAGATCTACGAAAGACTTTCTGTTATGCTTTCGAAGTATTGCTAATAAGAGGCTACAACTATTTATGTCAGCTTGGCGTAAACTATATTATAACACATTGAATTTACCACTAAAATTACTGGTAAAAAGTAAACGAGTCCCGACTGATCCTATCACTGAATTAGGGTTAGATACGTCGCGCTCTTTCCTTTATGTTCTGCCTTATCATTCAAAGGCTGACTTACTGACATTAAGACAGCAATGTCTCTCTTTAGGGTTGCCTGATCCACTGCAACCTATTGAGATCGGTGGAACTAAGCTTCCTGCTTATGTCTTTATTGATGACGGCCCAAGAGTATTCCGTTATTACTCGCCCGATCCTCGTAAAGACTCCGTGAAGACATTTCACGCTTATCTTGATGCACATCGTAATAACCCACATCTTGATATCGAGATGTTGCCAGTTTCTGTGATGTTTGGCCGCTCTCCTGGTCGTGAAGGTCATAATGGCGTTCCTCATTTACGCGTGCTTAACGGTATCCAGAAATTTATCGCTATCCTCTGGTTAGGTCGTGATAGTTTTGTTCGTTTTTCACCCACTGTATCAATGCGTGAAATGGCGAACGAACACGGTACAGACACCAGTATAGCGAGAAAACTTGCACGTGTTGCGCGTATCCACTTTTCACGCCAACGTTTAGCTGCTGTTGGCCCTAAATTGCCAGCACGCCAAGATCTCTTCAATAAATTGCTTTCATCAAAAGCGATTGAAAAAGCGATTGAAGATGAATCAAAAGCGAAGAAAATCTCACTTGATAAAGCGCGTAAAAATGCCACAGATATCATGGAAGAGATCGCTGCTAACTTCTCATATGAAGCAGTGCGTATTAGTGATCGCGTATTAAGTTGGACATGGAATAAGCTCTATCAAGGTATCAACGTTTATAATGCCGAACGCGTACGTAAACTCGCGCAAGATGGGCATGAAATCGTGTATGTTCCTTGTCACCGTAGCCATATGGACTACTTACTGCTTTCTTATGTGCTTTATCACCAAGGTTTAGTACCACCCCATATAGCTGCCGGTATTAACCTCAATTTCTGGCCAGCTGGCCCTATTTTCCGCCGTTTAGGGGCTTTCTTTATTCGAAGAACCTTTAAAGGTAACAAGCTTTACTCCACCATTTTCCGCGAATATTTAGGTGAGCTATTTACACGAGGCTACTCCATTGAATACTTCGTTGAAGGTGGTCGCTCTCGTACAGGTCGATTGTTAGATCCTAAAACAGGAACACTTTCAATGACAGTACAAGCCATGTTACGCGGTGAAACACGCCCTATCTCTGTTGTTCCAATTTACATTGGTTATGAGCACGTTATGGAAGTCGCAACCTATGCTAAAGAGTTACGTGGAGCAACAAAAGAGAAAGAAGGCTTTATGCAGATGGTCAGAGGATTACGTAAATTACGTAACCTTGGTCAAGGCTATGTGAACTTTGGTGAGCCAATTTCTGTTGTACAATACTTAAATCAAGCTGTACCACAATGGCGTGATGATATTGATCCAATTGAGCCACAGCGCCCAAGTTGGTTAAACCCAACAGTAAGCACACTCGCTGATAACATTATGGTTCATATCAATAATGCAGCATCGATTAATGCAATCAATCTGGTTTCAACAGCCTTATTGGCATCACGTCAGCGCGCACTCACGAGAGAACAACTGTTAGAGCAAATAGATTGTTATCTACAATTATTACGCAATGTGCCTTATTCGACAGATATGATTGTGTCTGATAAAAACGCTGAAACTTTATTAGAACACGCACTACAATCAGATAAATTCCAAGTTGAAAAAGACAGTCTGGGTGATATTGTGGTACTCCCTCGTGAAAGTGCGGTATTAATGACTTATTACCGTAATAACACAATCCACTTAATGATCACTCCGTCATTAATTGCCAGCATTGTCTTACATCATGAAAAAATTCATCGTGATGATTTAATGAAACAAGTGGAGCTCATCTTCCCTCTGATTAAAGCGGAACTATTTATTCGTTATGAGAAAGAAGAACTCCCTGAAGTCATTAATACTTTGATTGCAGAATTGTGCCGTCAGCGCCTGATTTGTTGTAATAGTGATGGTTTACTGCGTATCAACCCAGCGCGTATTCGTCCATTACAGCTTTTAGCCGCCAGCGTCAGAGAAACATTACAACGCTACGGCATTACACTCTCTTTACTCAATTTTGCACCTGAAATTAGCCGAGCATTATTGGAAAAAGAGAGCCGGATCTTGGCACAACGTCTTTCTGTTCTACATGGTATCAACGCACCTGAATTCTTTGATAAAGCGGTATTCTCTACCTTAGTTTCAACGCTACGTGAAGAAGGGTATCTCAATGATAATGAAGATATCCTAAAAGCAGATGCATCTGCCCTTTACCAAGTGATTGCAAAATTAATGTCACCAGAAATTCGCTTAACCATTGAAAGCGTCGGGATCGCTGAAGATAATAATTCAGTACAAGCCATTGGCGAAAAAAGTGAAACTAAAGCTGATGAATAATCAGTAAATAGCACCATGACCGAAATAGAAAAGGGATAAGCTTATTGCTTATCCCTTTTTGTTTTGACTCAATGGTAGAGAAGACTTCAGCACTGACTTATCTTAAAAATAACTAAATAAAATACCCGCAAATAAAACAAAACCAACATAGTTATTATTCATAAAAGCTTGGAAACACGGCGCTCTTTCACGCTCTGCAATAAGTTTCTGTTGATAAATAAATAGCGCTGTTACTAACAATAGCGACCAGTAGTAGATACCTTTCAGATCCAATAAAATACCGATCCCCACTAATAATGCCAACATCACCAATTGTAAAATGCCGATAATAATTTTGTCATAACGACCGAATAAAATAGCGGTAGATTTAACCCCAATTTTTATATCATCATTACGATCAACCATTGCATATTGCGTATCGTAAACAACAGACCAAACAATATTGACAAAGAATAATAGCCAACACACCAACGGCAAACTTTCAGAAACGGCAGCAAATCCCATAGGGATTGACCAGCCAAAAGCCATACCTAAAATAAGCTGAGGTAAATTACTAAACCGTTTAACGAAAGGATAAAACCACGCCAGTGCGAGCCCTGCCACAGAGAGCCAAATAGTCATGGTATTAAGTGTTAGGACTAATGCAAATGACAAGAGTACCAAAACGATAAATAAGATTTTGCTCTCTTTCTCTGTCACAGCCCCACTAGGTAATGGTCTATTTTTAGTTCGTTCAACACTGCCATCAATTTTTCGGTCAGCAAAGTCGTTTATTACACACCCAGCGGCACGCATCGAGAACACACCAATAGTAAAGACAATCAGAATATGCCAATCAGGAAAGCCTTTAGCAGCAATCCATAAAGCCCAATAAGTTGGCCAAAGTAGTAATAGCGCTCCGATAGGTTTATCTATACGCATTAAACGGCTATATGCTTGCCATTTACTTTGCGTCATACTTCCCTCCAATTTTAGCTCCCCCTAATTACTTCTCATACACTGGTGATGCAGGTAGAAACATCTCGGTTAATAATAAAGGTTTATCTGAAAGCTGAAAACGAGAACGGCGTAACCAATACCCATTTTGTTGCCCAATATGAATAAAATCACGAATTAAGGTTGTTTCCTGAAACAGATAACGCCCAAGTGGAACGGTTCTTAGATTGACCAGTTTTCTGTCTTCACCTGTCAATGTCTCTTCTGGCACTAACGTCCGCCCTAATAACCAAGGAATATCATCACCACACAATACCACTTCTCTTAACCAATAACGCTGACTTTTGGGTAAACACGCTCTTTCGTCAGCGGGTTCAATAAAATCAACAAATCCTTCTTGGTAAGGCATTACAGTGACTTTATTACAATATTGCTCAAAACGCCGAGTCATCGAGCCTAATTCCATTAACCAACTTAATGTACTTTCTTTAATGTTTTCGTGTTCCTCATTAGGTAACCAATGGATAGGAGCGGGAGTAATTATTGATTTTTTGAACATTATTTCATCATCACGCGTTGATGATCCTAGCTTGTACGATTTATTATTCATAAGGATATCATGATGTGACTAATGGAAGTTAAAAGCTGATAACATTTCGCATAAATAATCTAAAAAAGCGTTAAAAGAAAATCAGATAAAATGCTAATGATGCCAAAAAGAAAGGAGGTTATTACAACCTCCTTTTTATCTAACCAACTACTTATATTCAGTTTATTCGATTAACGCCATGCTTTATAACGATTAATCAGATTATTTGTTGAGCTATCATGGCTGTTAACACTTTCCTTACCTTTTAATTCAGGAAGAATACGGTTAGCCAGCTGTTTACCTAATTCAACACCCCATTGGTCAAACGTAAAGATGTTGAAGATAACACCTTGTACAAAGATTTTATGCTCATACATGGCAATTAATGCACCCAATGAGTAAGGTGTAATTTCTTTTAATAAAATAGAGTTTGTTGGTCGATTACCTTCAAATACTTTAAAAGGTGCAACATAATCCATGGTTTTAGGATCTTTTCCTGCAGCAGCAAATTCAGCATCAACTTGCTCACGAGTTTTACCAAAAGCGAGTGCTTCAGTTTGAGCAAAGAAGTTAGACATCAGTTTTGCGTGATGATCTGATAGAGGATTATGGCTAATAGCTGGCGCAATAAAATCACAAGGAATAATTTTTGTCCCTTGATGGATCAATTGATAAAACGCATGTTGACCATTTGTACCCGGCTCACCCCAAATGATAGGGCCCGTTTGATAATTAACTTTATTACCATCACGATCAATATACTTACCATTAGACTCCATATTACCTTGTTGGAAGTAAGCAGCAAAACGATGCATATATTGATCGTATGGCAGAATCGCTTCAGTTTCTGTGCCAAAAAAATTGTTATACCAAATGCCAATCAGAGCGAGGATCATCGGAATGTTATTTTCAGCACTTGCTGTTTTAAAGTGGTTATCCATTGCATGAGCACCTTCCAACAATTGCTCAAAATTGTCATAACCAACAGATAATGCGATAGATAAACCAATTGCTGACCATAATGAATAACGACCACCTACCCAATCCCAGAACTCAAACATATTGGCTGTATCAATACCAAATTTTGCCACTTCAGTACTGTTTGTGGATAACGCGACAAAGTGTTTAGCCACAAAAGCACTCTCTTTAGCAGAAGCTAAAAACCAATCTCTTGCTGAGTGTGCATTGGTCATAGTTTCTTGTGTGGTAAAGGTTTTTGACGCGATTAAGAAGAGCGTTGTTTCTGGATCACATTTTTTCAATGTTTCTGCGATATGAGTGCCATCAACATTAGAAACAAAATGCATAGTCAAATGATTTTTATAAGGACGTAAAGCTTCTGTCACCATATAAGGGCCAAGATCAGAACCCCCAATACCGATATTCACAACATCAGTAATCGCCTTACCTGTATAACCTTTCCATTCACCACTAATAATGCGTTCACTGAACTGTTTCATTTTATTCAGTACAGCATTAACTTCTGGCATTACATCTTTACCATCAACGATTACGGGAGCATTGCTGCGATTACGTAATGCAGTATGCAATACAGCACGATCTTCAGTACGGTTGATTTTTTCCCCCGTAAACATGCTATTTATCGCACCTTCAACGTCGCATTCCTTAGCCAAAGCCTGCAATTTCTCTAATGTTTCTTTCGTAATACGGTTTTTTGAAAAATCTACTAGAATTTGGTCTGAAAACGTTTTTGAAAACTGATCAAAGCGTGATGGCTCCTGAGCAAACAATGTTTTCATCTCGGTATCTTTGATAACCGAAAAATGGTTTTCTAATGCTTTCCAGGCTAGTGTTTGGGTTGGGTTTACATTTTTCATTCACAATACTCTCTTAAGATTACAATCTGATATTCTCAGATTGTAGCCTGACATTTAATAGTTACAGTCAATTCTTTCTCATTTGATGATATTGGTCAAAACCATTCAACAAATCTAGTACTAATTACTTTCATAGGTAAAACCGATAATGCAGCACTGATTATTAATTAAATTGATTATTCTTCACTCTGCATTGACTCTCTACTTAATAACCGATATTCCTAAGTTGTGTCCAACATCTCATTTTTGCCTAAAGGAATACGACAATGACTGATAATACTGCTACGCCTTCATCTGCATCATCGCCATACACTATCGCTAAATTTGGTGGCACCAGTGTTGCTAACTTTTCAGCAATGGAGAAGTGTGCAGATATTATTCTTAAACAAAAATCAGTGCGTGTTGTCGTTCTTTCGGCATCTGCAGGAATCACTAATTTATTAATTGAACTTGCATCAGGGACTGAACTTTCACAACGAGAAGCTTTACTCTCACAAGTACGTGATATTGAGTATGCGATTATCAACCAGCTTTCTCAGCCAGAAATTATTTCTCAAGAAATAAATCGTCTGCTTGAGAATATTGAGATGCTCTCAGAAGCAGCGTCGCTAGCCACATCTGATGCATTGACAGATGAATTAGTCAGCCACGGTGAATTAATGTCAACATTGCTCTTTGTTGAATTATTGCGTGAAAAAGGTATACAAGCAGACTGGTTTGATGTCAGAAAAGTGATGAAAACCAACGATCTGTTTTGCCATGCTGAACCTGATATGATGCAATTAACAGAGCTCACACAAAGCCTTATTCAACCTCGTTTAGAAGAAACAGTGATTGTCACTCAAGGTTTTATTGGTCAAGAGCCAAAAGGGAGAACCACAACCCTAGGACGCGGTGGCAGCGATTATACCGCAGCACTTATTGGTGAGGCGCTGGGTATGTCTCGTGTAGATATTTGGACAGATGTACCGGGTATTTACAGCACTGATCCAAGAATAGTGCCAGAGGCGCATCGTATTGATCAAATTGCCTTTGATGAAGCGGCTGAAATGGCAACTTTTGGCGCTAAAATTTTGCATCCAGCCACATTATTACCGGCTGTTCGTAGCTGTATTCCTGTTTTTGTTGGCTCAAGCAAAGCCCCCGAAGAAGGTGGTACTTTAGTGTGTGCACAAACAGAGAATCCACCTGTATTCCGTGCAATTGCACTACGTAGAAAACAAACGTTACTCACGTTACATAGTCTGAAAATGCTTCATGCGCGTGGCTTCTTGGCTGAAATTTTTACCATTTTATCGCGCCACCATATTTCGGTTGATGTGATAACCACCTCTGAAGTAAGCATTGCATTAACTCTCGATACAACAGGAACCACCAGCGCATCAGGTAGTTTATTAACCAATGCACTCTTAACGGAACTATCCGCATTATGTCGTGTTGAAGTTGAAGAAAATTTGGCTCTGGTTGCGATTATCGGTAATTCACTCTCACAAGTGAATGGCTTAGGAAGCCAGATTTTTGGCGCATTAGAAGATTACAATATTCGTATGATAAGCCATGGTGCAAGCACTCACAATTTATGTTTATTAGTTGATGGCAAAGATGCCGATAATATTGTGCGTAAATTACATGATACACTGTTTTAATTAATAATTTCAATATATAGAAGAGAGATAACACATTATTTCTCTTCTATTTTTCATACTTTGCATTAAAAACACTTCATTTTTAATAAACCCGATAACCACCATATTTTTTTGCAAATTGATTAAATTTACCAAAATCAATTAAGGCAATCTCTAAAGTTTTATGCGAAAGATGAGACATTTTTGCAATTTTTTCAACAAAAACTCGGTTATCTTCCAGCAACTTAGCGGTAAGCGTAGCGGCAATGATTTCACACTCATTTGGTGTGACAATCCAACCATCATTGGTAGCAAATTTATGAATAGGGATATGACCTTCTTTGTCACTTTCTTTGGCTAATAATGCCTCTTCTTCTTTCATTGCCTGTTTAAATAATTCTATTTCTTCTTCAACAGGCTCTGGAGAGGTAGGAATTTTATGATAAATATAGTCTCCCACTTCTTCGATTCGAGCCGGCGTCATTTCTGCTTTTAGCCAAATATTATCAAATGCTTTTTCGTCTAAAATTGCCTCTGTATCTAAACTTCCTGTTAATTGCATCAGATTTAAAAAAGCATTAATTAACACTTCATTTAAGGGATAACCCCCTTTCGCTAAAGAAGGAAAAGGTATTTCAGTGCCCGTAAGGGGCGTTTTCTGAAGATACAAAGTATAACTCATCGTCATGTCCTTTTTTCTGATACAGGCTTATAGCTTATACACCTTTAATAGGAACTGCGAGAGAAAATAACAAGGGGATATCTCGATCCCCATGGTATTTATTATATTGTTGAGATCTCAGAATTAAGAGAAATTAAGACTCATACCCTAAATTAGGAGCAAGCCAACGTTCAACTTCACTGACGCTCATCCCTCGGCGTTGTGCATAATCTTCAACCTGATCTTTTTGTATTTGAGCAACAGCGAAATATTTACTATCAGGATGACTAAAATACCAACCCGATACTGACGCCCCAGGCCACATGGCATAAGCATCAGTCAATTTCATCCCAATGCGATTTTCAACATCAAGTAATTGCCAAATTTTGGCTTTTTCCGTGTGTTCAGGGCAAGCAGGATAACCAGGCGCAGGTCGTGTTCCTTGATATTTTTCTCTAATTAATTCGTCATTAGAGAGGTTTTCATCAGGGCTGTAGCCCCAAATTTTCGTTCTGACTTGCTGATGAAGATATTCGGCAAAGGCTTCTGCTAATCTATCTGATAATGCTTTTACCATAATTTTATTATAATCATCATGGGCATTATCATAAGCATTCGCGAGAGTATCTTCTTCTAATCCGCCTGTTACTGCAAAAGCACCGAAGTAATCAGCAATACCACTTTCTGCGGGTGCAATAAAATCCGCTAAACAGTAATTAGGAAACTCTTTTTTCTCTGTTTGCTGACGTAAATGGCAGCTATATAACAACGGTTGTTGCCTAGTTTCATCGCGATAAATCACAATGTCATCACCGACACGATTAGCTGGAAATATCCCAACAATTCCTTTTGGTGTTAATAATTTTTCACAACTTAATTTATCCAGCATCGCATTTGCATCAGCAAATACACGCTTAGCCTCTTCACCAACCACATCATCTTCTAAAATACGTGGGTATTTTCCAGCTAAAGACCATGTCATAAAGAAAGGGGTCCAATCGATATATTCACGCAATATTTCAATACTTGCTGTGATCTCTTGCACTCCTAATTGATTAGGTTTTGGCGGTGTGTAATTTTGCCAATCAATTTGTAGCGCATTGTTTCGCGCAACCTCTATAGAAACGGGCGGTGTACGAGGTTTTTTTCTAGCGTATTGCTGACGTACGACTTCGTATTCCCGTCGTGTTTTAGCAACAAAATCGGCTTTTTGTGTTTCAGATAATAGTGCAGCAACAACACCTACAGTTCTCGATGCATTTTGTACATAAACAGTAGGATGACTATAATTCGGCTCTATTTTTACGGCAGTATGTGCTTTAGACGTTGTTGCTCCCCCAATCATTAAAGGTAAAGAAAAACCGCGCCTTTCCATCTCTTTGGCAACATTCACCATTTCATCAAGTGAAGGTGTGATAAGTCCTGAAAGACCAATAATGTCGACTTTTTCATCAATTGCTGTTTGCAAAATTTTATCGCAAGGCACCATCACACCTAAATCGATAATTTCGTAGTTATTGCACTGCAAAACCACACCCACAATATTTTTACCAATATCGTGAACATCCCCTTTTACGGTAGCCAGTAAAACTTTACCTGCGGATGTACCCGCTTGTTTTGTCGCTTGAATATAAGGTTCAAGATAAGCAACGGCTTGTTTCATCACCCTTGCTGATTTCACAACTTGAGGTAAAAACATTTTACCTTCGCCAAATAAATCTCCAACAGTATTCATGCCATTCATCAATGGCCCTTCTATGACTTCAATCGGGCTTGATGCTTGTTGTCGACACGCTTCGGTATCTTCAACAATAAATTCAGTGATCCCTTTCACTAACGCGTATTCTAAGCGTTTTTCTACATCCCATTGTCGCCATTCTGCCAACTGATGATTTTGCTCATCACTTTTACTACCACGATAACGCTCAGCAAGTGCTAATAAATTATCAGTACTCTCTTCATGACGATTTAATATGACATCTTCTACTGCGTTACGCAGTTCATCCGGTAATGAGTCGTAAATGGCAAGTTGCCCTGCATTCACAATTCCCATATCCATGCCATTTTTAACGGCGTAATAGAGAAAAACAGAGTGAATAGCCTCACGAACGGGATCGTTACCTCGAAATGAAAATGAAACGTTAGAAACACCACCAGAAATTAAGGCATAAGGTAGTTGAGACTTAATATCCGCACAGACTTCAATAAAATCAACAGCATAATTATTATGTTCAGCAATACCGGTTGCAACAGCAAAAATATTAGGATCAAAAATAATATCTTCAGGTGGGAAACCTGCCTGTTCTGTGAGAAGTTGATAAGCTCGGCGACAAATTTCAATTTTGCGCTCTCGAGTATCCGCTTGCCCCACTTCATCAAATGCCATAACAACAACTGCTGCACCATATTTACGTACTAATTTAGCGTGTTCAAGAAAAGGTTTTTCTCCCTCTTTCATTGAAATAGAGTTAACAATGCCTTTGCCTTGAATACATTTTAATCCCTCTTCAATCACTTCCCATTTAGAAGAATCAATCATCACAGGAACTTTAGCAATATCAGGCTCACCCGCAATCAGATTTAGAAAACGTGTCATGGCTTCAACTGCATCTAACATGCCTTCATCCATGTTGATATCAATGATTTGAGCACCATTTTCAACTTGCTGACGCGCAACATCTAACGCCTCTTGATAGTTTCCTTCTTTTATTAAACGTTTAAATTTAGCCGATCCTGTAACATTGGTTCGTTCACCCACATTCACAAACAGTGAATTCTCATCAATGATTAATGGCTCAAGACCTGAAAGGCGGCATGCTTTTTTCAAGGTTGGTAATACTCTTGGTGCAATACCTTCTACTGCTTGTGAAATAGCAAGAATATGCGCAGGTGTTGTTCCGCAACATCCACCTACAATATTAAGAAAACCCGCTTGTGCCCACTCTTTAATTTGCTCAGCCATTTCTTGAGCATCTAAATCATAGCCTCCAAATGCATTAGGCAAACCAGCATTAGGATGAGCACTAACATAAGTTTCAGAAATTTGTGAAAGTGTTTGAATATATTGGCGTAATTCTTTAGGGCCTAACGCGCAGTTTAAACCAAATGAGAGCGCATCAGCATGACGTAAGGAGTGATAAAATGCTTCTGTTGTTTGACCCGTTAGGGTTCTTCCTGAAGCATCTGTAATGGTGCCAGAGATCATCACAGGTAATTCAATATTGAGCGATTCAAACTCACATTTAATCGCAAAAATAGCCGCTTTCGCATTTAGTGTGTCGAAAATAGTTTCGACCATAATTAAATCAACACCGCCTTTAATTAACCCACGCGTTGCTTCTCGATAAGCCTCTACCAGCTTATCAAATGAAACATTACGAAAAGCTGGATCATTAACATCAGGGGATATAGATGCCGTTCTGTTTGTTGGCCCTAAAACACCCGCAACATAGCGAGGTTTATCCGGAGTTAAAGCACTCCATTTATCTGCACAGGCTCTCGCTAATTTTGCAGCCTCTTCATTCAACTCAAAACAGAGTGACTCCATGTGATAATCAGCCATCGCGATAGAAGTCGAGTTAAAGGTATTGGTTTCAACAATATCAGCACCGGCTTGAAAATAAGCATCATGTATATCAGCAATGATCTGAGGTTGTGTTAAGACTAAAAGATCATTATTCCCTTTAACATCACAATTCCAATCAGCAAAACGTTCACCTCGATAATCGACTTCTGTAAGTTGATATTGCTGGATCATCGTCCCCATTGCGCCATCAAGTACTAAGATACGTTTTTCTAATGCTTCCACCAGTTGTTGTTTTATGTTTGCCACGTTATTTCCTCTTAATCGAGAATGCTTTTGTGCTTATTTTTTATCGTTATTTCGTTGTTTTTTTATCCTACCATATCTTTTTGCAAAGATTTCTAAGACGAAGATGAGAGATTTTCACTTAGTGATAAACGCTTTTAATAAATATTTCTTATCACACATATTGTTTTGAAAAATGCGGTGATCGGAGGAGTTTTATTACGCGAGATAGTTCATAATAGATATTAATATGGATAGCATTTCTGGAGTGTATACATGACAGTTTCCCCTACAAATAAAAAAGTGCGTAAGACAAAAACAACTGCCACTCAAAGCACTACACAAGGAGGCCCTGTTCAATCGTTAAGTCGCGGACTTACACTATTGGAATATATTTCCGAATCTCCGGGTGGTATCGCTCTGACCGATCTCGCATTTCAAGCAGGATTACCCAATTCCACAACACATCGCCTACTCACGACACTTCAACAACATGGTTTTGTTCGTCAAGTCGGAGATTTAGGCTTATGGGTTGTAGGCACTCACGCCTTTATTGTTGGCAGTAGCTTTCTACAAACTCGCAATCTTTTGGTCATGGTGCATCCTATTTTACGTCAGTTGATGGAAGATTCTGGCGAAACCGTTAACCTAGCTATTCTTGACCAAATTGAATTTGATGCAGTAATTGTCGATCAGGTGCAATGTAATGCGCTAATGAGAATGTCAGCGCCTATTGGCGGTAAATTACCGATGCATGCATCTGGTGCAGGTAAAGCATTCCTTTCTACTTTAGCAGATAATAAATTACTGCCTTTGCTCCAGAAGAAAGGTCTAATGGCTTATACACCTCACACCCGAACACTCCCTTCATCCTTAAAAGAAAACTTAGAGCAGGCTCGCAAACAAGGTTTTTCTTTCGATGATGAAGAACATGCTTTAGGCCTGCGCTGTATAGGTGCTTGTATTTATGATGAACACCACCAGCCTTTTGCGGCTATTTCACTTTCAGGCCCAGTTTCTAGAATGACGGATTCGCGTATCACTGAATTAGGTGCAATGGTTATCAAAGCAGCAAAACAAATTAGCCGTGAATATGGCGGTGTAAAAAGTTAACCCAATTTCTCCTTCCTTGTCATCAACAGCAAGGAAGGTATTTTCCAAAATAAAACGATTCAGCTTTGCAAAAAAGCGACTTTTATCTCTTTATTCCCATCAAATATTAAAAAACTGTTACTTATCACCTTAAAAAATTGATGTCGATCACAGATGTTGTTTAAGACGAATTAAGAGTATTGCAACTCTTCTTGTTACCCGTAACAATGTTACCGGTAACAAATACTATAGCGAATTTAAAGATCCTCTTTTGAAAGCCAATAGTAACGCTCATCACCCTTGTGTGAATAAAGGAAGTATCATTATGAACCCTAAAAATCATGACCCTATTCAGAACGACTTTGTTCCCCTTAATGAGACAGTAAAGCAGGTGACTGAGCGCATTATTGCTCGCTCATATGCAACTCGTCGTGCTTATCTGAAAAAAATTGAAGCTGCAAAAAGTCAAACCGTACATCGTGCTCAGTTGGCTTGCGGTAATTTAGCTCATGGTTTTGCTGCTTGTCAGGCTGATGATAAAAATCGCCTGAAAAATATGGTTCATAATGATATTGCCATTATCACGGCTTACAATGATATGTTGTCGGCTCATAAGCCGTATGAAGATTATCCCCAAAAAATTAAAAAAGCATTACATGCTGTTGGTGCCGTAGGACAAGTAGCAGGCGGTGTTCCAGCAATGTGCGACGGTGTCACACAGGGACAAGATGGTATGGAGCTATCGCTCCTAAGTCGTGATGTTATTGCAATGTCAGCGGCAGTTGGTTTATCCCATAATATGTTTGATGGTGCACTCTATTTAGGGATCTGCGATAAAATCGTTCCCGGACTGACTATGGCCGCTCTCTCTTTTGGTCATCTTCCTGCCATTTTTGTTCCAGCAGGCCCCATGACTAGCGGTTTGCCAAATAAAGAAAAAGTCCGTATTCGCCAACTCTATGCAGAAGGTAAAGTTGATCGTAATGCGTTGTTAGAAGCCGAGGCGGCATCTTATCATAGCATTGGAACCTGTACTTTTTACGGTACAGCAAACTCTAATCAAATGGTCATGGAAATGATGGGATTACATCTACCCGGCGCTTCTTTTGTCCATCCAGATACGCCATTGCGTGATGCATTAACAGATGCTGCGGCAAATCAGATTGTACGATTAACAGAAAACTCAGGTAATTATCTTCCTATCGGTCAGTTAGTTGATGAAAAAGTCATTGTTAACGGCATTATTGCGCTACTGACAACAGGTGGTTCAACTAATCTAACCATGCACTTAGTCGCCATGGCACGCGCAGCAGGGATTATAATTAATTGGGATGATTTTTCTGAACTGTCTCAAGTTGTTCCTCTTATTGCACGCATTTATCCTAATGGGCCTGCCGATATCAACCAATTTCAAGCAGCAGGCGGCATTGCACTGATCATTCGTCAATTACTGAAAAAAGGCTTAATTCATCGTGATGTAAACACTGTTGCTGGATTTGGTATTGAGCGATATACCTTAGAGCCTTGGTTAAATGACGGTAAACTTGATTGGCGTGAAGGCGCAATAAGCTCTTTAGATAAAGATGTGATTGCCGATATAAATACCCCATTCTCATCGCATGGTGGAACACAAGTAATGCAGGGTAATTTAGGTCGAGCTGTAATGAAGACCTCAGCAGTGCCTGATGAAAATAAAATCATCGAAGCGCCTGCCATTGTATTTAATAGCCAACATGATATCGCCGCTAAGTTTGAAGCCGGCGAGTTAAATAAAGATTGTGTGGTTGTTGTACGTTATCAAGGACCGCAAGCGAATGGTATGCCTGAATTGCATAAACTGATGCCACCTTTAGGTGTATTAATGGATAAAGGCTATAAAGTAGCATTAGTTACAGATGGTCGACTTTCAGGCGCTTCAGGTAAAGTTCCCGCAGCAATTCATGTTACACCAGAGGCTGTTAATAGAGGTTTATTATCCAAAGTACGTGATGGTGATATCATTCGTGTTAATGGTAAAACAGGTGAGTTAACGTTGCTTGTCGATGAGCAAATATTAAATGCTCGCCAAGATGAAATTCCTGATTTAAGTGCCAATAATACAGGCTGTGGTCGTGAGTTATTCGTTAATTTACGCCGTCATTTATCAGGTGCTGAACAAGGTGCTTGCTGCATTGATTTTTAATATAGCAAGTTTGAGGCTTAACGAGGAGCAGATTGCATTTATTTGCTCACCACTTTCTGATTAGGAAATACAATCATGGATCATTGGAATACAAGTGCAGAGTCTGTACTAAAATCAGGGCCTGTTGTTCCTGTTATTGTTATCAACCATATTGATGATGCCGTCCCTGTAGCAAAAGCTTTAGTCGCCGGTGGCGTAAAAGTTTTAGAAGTGACATTACGTACAGAATGTGCAATTGAGGCTATCCGCCGTATTGCAAAAGAAGTGCCTGAAGCTATTGTTGGCGCGGGTACAGTAATTAATCCTCAACAATTAGCACAAGTCACTGAAGCCGGTGCTCAATTTGCTATTAGCCCTGGATTAACAGAAGCATTACTCAAAGCAGCCGTTGCGGGAACTATTCCTTTAATCCCAGGTATTTCAACAGTTTCTGAATTAATGCTGGGAATGAGCTACGGTTTAAATGAATTTAAATTTTTCCCAGCAGAAGCTAATGGTGGGGTCAAGGCATTAAAAGCAATTGCAGGCCCATTCTCAACAGTCCGTTTCTGCCCAACTGGTGGCATTTCACCTGAAAACTACCGTAATTACCTTGCACTTGAGAGCGTACTTTGTATTGGTGGTTCTTGGTTAGTGCCTAACGATGCAGTGAAAGCAGGTGATTTCAAACGTATTACCGAATTAGCTAAAGAAGCCGTTGCAGGCACTCAACGTTAATTATCTCAATACAAAAATAGGTTTTATCCAATAAAGGTAGGTATCCCCTTGTACCTATCTTTATTTTTATCTTTTCGTGACTGCTCCCCGCCCTGTCGGGCGAGGCTTCCCACTTCTTAGACCGCAACCGTCTGTCTAAGGCAATTTATTAAGTAAATCGCTTAGTTTGGGAATAGGCATAAACATCTTCGATATACCCTTCTTTAATTTTTTGCTGTTGCTGTTGCCAATATTCTGGTGATAAAAGCTCATGATGTTGAGCTTCAAAATAGTGGCAAACTCGCTTATCACTACATAAAAAATAGCGAAATTCTTCAGGAAATACATCATTGAGTGCAACGCTATACCAAGGCTCACTTGCTAATTCATCTTCAGGGTAACGAGCAGGAGGGATCGCACGAAAATTCATATCTGTCATATAACTAATTTCATCATAGTCATAGAAAATCACACGATGATGTCGAGTCACACCAAAGTTTTTAAACAGCATATCGCCGGGAAAAATATTCGCCGCAATAAGCTCCTTCAACGCCTGCCCATAATCTTCAACAATAGCTTTAAGTTGATTATCATCGCACTTCTCCATATAGATATTGAGCGGTATCATTCTCCGCTCCATATAAAGATGACGGATCAATATCTTATCGCCCAGATCTTCCAATTTATTGGCGATCTCTTGTTCAAAGATCGTCATTAATTCAGGGCTAATTCTTTTCTTCTCGATCATAAAATTCTCAAACTCTTGAGTATCTGCCATTCGCCCAACACGATCGTGCTCTTTAACCAATTGATAGCATTCTTTTACACGCTCTGCCGTGATCGTTTTTTGTGGTGCAAACTTATCTTTGATCACTTTAAAAACACGATCATAAGTTGGTAATGTAAAGACCAACATCACCATCCCCTTTACACCAGGAGCTTCAATAAATTGCTCTGATGAAAAATTCATAAAGGCAAGGTATTCACGATAGTATTCTGTTTTGCCGTGTTTTTGACACCCTATCGACATATAAAGCTCCGCAATAGATTTGCTCGGTAAGATATCTCTTAACCACGCGACTAATGCAGCAGGAAATGGGGCATAAACCATAAAATAAGAGCGGGCAAAACCAAAGACAATACTCGCTTCATCTGCCGAGATAAGGCAGGTATCAATCAGTAATTGTTGTTCAACATTATGAATGGGTAATAAGAATGGAATATATTGATCATTAATCACTATTTTGCCAATCAACCAAGCCGCTTTATTACGATAAAAGAGTTCATTTGCGATATGAAATACCGCACTCTGTAATTGTTCAGAAGAGAACTGAGCGGTAAGTACGTTACAAATAGAGTGAATATCACGTTGTTTATTTTGCCACGGTAGTCGCAAAGGTAAACGTGATAAAATGTCTTGCAATAATGCGGGTAAATCACTCTGAATAACAAACTGCTTTGATAACGGTCGAGGCGCTTGTGTAAAGCGGTAAGCTGGCTGTGATGAAAAAACAAAGAGGTTTTTTTTATTCAACTCACGATGGTAAAACAGACGACAATAAACAGAATTAAAAAAACTCTCTGCAATCTCAAATCGAGGGTAATTGGGTAATAATTGCGTATAGTTATCTTTCACCTTTTGTAAAAAAAGACTATCTTTATCAATATCATGTCGAATACATTTAAGTTGCTCAACGACTAATCCAACATGATTATCATATAAACGGATGCGCTCTTTCATCGCGATTTGCACACCATGCCAATCCGCTTGCTCAAAACGATATTGTGCCCCTGACGTTATCTCAAGGAAGCGACCATATTGGGCATCAAAGCCTTGTAAAATTGTTTGAGCAATTAAATCTTCTGGCGTCATTAGCAACCTCACGAAAAAGAGGAGCATCCTGCTCCTGAATTATCACCACAAAAACAGATAATAATATTTTTGGATCTTAGAATTGCTGTTCTTCTGTTGAGCCTGTTAGTGCCGTCACCGAAGACATGCCACCTTGAATAATCGTCGTGACTTTATCAAAATACCCTGTTCCGACCTCTTGCTGATGCGATGAGAAGGTATAACCTTGATTAAGTGCCGCAAACTCTTTTTCTTGCACTTTCTCAACATAATGTTTCATACCTTCGCCCTTAGCATAATCATGAGCCAGATCGAACATGTTGAACCACATGCTGTGAATGCCTGCTAACGTAATAAATTGGAATTTATATCCCATTGCGGAGAGTTCATCTTGGAAATGCGCTATCGTGCGATCATCTAGGTTCTTTTTCCAGTTAAAGGAAGGAGAACAGTTGTAAGCCAACATTTTCCCTGGATATTTATCGTGGATAGCTTCAGCAAACTTAGCCGCCATTTTCAGATCAGGTAGCGATGTTTCACACCACACCAGATCGGCGTAAGGAGCATAAGCAAGCCCTCGACTAATAGCTTGATCAATACCTGCATGAGTACAGAAAAAACCTTCAGGTGTGCGTTCTCCAGTTAAGAACGAACTATCATAAGGATCGCAGTCTGAAGTCAAGAGATCGGCTGCATCGGCATCCGTTCTTGCAACAAGTAATGTAGGCACATCAGACACATCTGCGGCTAAACGTGCAGCAACCAGCTTTTGAACAGCCTCTTGGGTCGGAACAAGTACTTTTCCCCCCATATGACCGCATTTTTTCACTGCTGCTAACTGATCTTCAAAGTGAACACCTGCTGCTCCCGCCTCAATCATCGCCTTCATTAATTCAAAGGCATTTAATACTCCCCCAAAACCGGCTTCCGCATCAGCCACAATAGGAAGGAAAAAATCAATATAATCTTTATGTTGAGGACCAATGCCATTTGACCACTGAATTTGATCGGCTCGTCTAAAGGTATTATTAATACGTTGGACAACATTAGGAACAGAATCAACTGGATATAGCGACTGATCAGGGTACATGCTTGCAGCTGTGTTGGCATCAGCAGCGACTTGCCACCCTGAAAGATAAACAGCTTCTAATCCTGCTTTTGCTTGTTGCAATGCTTGCCCACCCGTTAAAGCACCCAATGCATTAACATAGCCTTTCTTCGATTTTCCATTTAATGATGACCAAAGCCTTTGTGCACCACGTCTTGCTAAGGTATGTTCTGGGTTAACCGAACCTCTTAATTTAATAACATCTTCAGCGCTATAAGGACGAGTAATACCTTTCCAGCGAGGTTGTTCCCACTCTTTCTCTAATTGGGCGATTTGCTCTGATCTACTGATAGTCATAAAAACAGCTCCTATAAATACGGTAGTGATGATGTTTGCAGTTTATAAATACGTTGTGACGTATCTTTTTTAATTTAAAAGTTGGTAACCCGGTAAAGTCAGAAAATCGACTAATTCATCTTGGGTTGTGATCTTATCCATTAAAGAAGCCGCTTCTTTAAAACGCCCTTCTTCAAAACGAGTATCACCGACTTCTTGATGTATCACTTCAAGCTCTTCTCTCAGCATTTTACGAAAGAGATCTTTGGTCACGACTTGTCCATCAGACAGTGTTTTTTGATGGCGGATCCATTGCCATATAGAGGTACGTGATATTTCTGCTGTTGCTGCATCTTCCATTAATCCATAGATAGGTACGCAACCATTACCAGAAATCCATGCTTCAATATATTGCACAGCAACACGGATATTCGCTCTCATGCCTTTTTCTGTACGTTCACCGGCACAAGGTGCTAATAACATTTCTGCCGTTATTTTTTCATTACGTTGCACATCGAGCTGATTAGAGCGGGTTCCCAATACGGCATCAAAAGCAGACAATACCGTTTCAGCAAGACCTGGATGAGCAATCCAAGTGCCATCATGGCCATTTGTTGCTTCAAATTCTTTATCATCAAATACTTTTTTCAAAATAATGCCGTTCTGCTCTGGATCTCGACTTGGAATAAATGCAGACATTCCGCCCATAGCAAAAGCACCACGTTTATGGCAAGTCTGGATCAGTAAACGCGAATAAGCACTTAAGAAAGGTTGAGTCATCGTGATCCCCTGTCTATCAGGTAAGACACGATCAGGATAATTTTTTAATGTTTTGATATAGCTAAAAATATAATCCCAACGACCACAATTAAGCCCAACGATATGCTCTTTCATATGAAAGAGGATTTCTTCCATTTGGAAAACTGCGGGTAAGGTTTCGATTAATACAGTGGCTTTAATGGTTCCTGTTGCTAAACCAAAGCGCTTTTCAGTGAAATGAAAAACATCGCTCCACCATTTAGCTTCTTGCCATGTTTGCAATTTAGGAATGTAAAAATAAGGACCACTCCCTTTTTCTAATAGGGCTTTGTGGTTATGGTAAAAATACAAAGCAAAATCAAATAATCCCCCTGCAATAGGCTTCCCTTTCCATAACACATGCTTCTCAGGAAGGTGAAGTCCTCTTACTCGGGCAATCAATACTGCAGGTGACGCTTTAAGTTGATAGCATTTGCCTTGTTCATTGGTATAAGAAATAGTGCCTTTGACGGCATCGCGCAAATTGATTTGACCATCAATCACTTTATCCCACGTAGGTGCTAAGGAATCTTCAAAGTCCGCCATAAACACTTTCACATTAGCATTTAATGCATTGATAACCATTTTTCGATCAACTGGCCCTGTTATTTCAACACGACGGTCTTGAAGATCTTTGGGTATGGGGTTAACTTTCCACTCTGATTTTATAATGGAATCTGATTCCGAAATAAAATCAGGAAGCTCACCATTATCAACTCTGTGTTTCCAGCTATCTCTTTCAGCTAATAAAGCATGGCGTCTATCTGAAAAATGATTTAACAAGTCAGTCAAAAACAACTTAACATCATGATTTAGTATCTCTTTTTCCTGTTCACCAAAAGATTGCGTAAAATTTAATTCTTCTGTAGTTAACGATTGTGACATTCTGCATTCCCCTAAAAGCGTTTACACACCTGATTAAGATTAATGCAGTTTTTACAAAAATCAAAAATGAATTCCATTTTTATTTAAATAATTTTTAACATTGTGATTACACCGTTGTTTTTTTATTGTACAAAAATCGGAATTACAAAATAATTCGAGCACTTTGGAAGAGATCGAGAATAGACAGAGAAAAGGAATGTTAATGTTTGATAATTTTGGCTATATAGCTTTTTCTTATATGAATATTCTTCATACACAACATGAAGACCTCGACATTCAAAAGGTTATTAGCTAAATTCAGGCTTCTAGATGTCTAGATGCTTTTTAGAGGTTATTAAAATGCCAATTAGAGTCCCCGATGAGCTACCCGCAGTCAGTTGTTTACAAAAAGAAAATGTCTTTGTTATGACATCCAGTAGAGCGAGCATTCAAGATATTCGGCCATTAAAAGTGCTTATCCTTAATTTAATGCCAAAGAAAATAGAAACAGAAAATCAATTTCTGCGATTACTTTCTAATAGCCCTCTTCAAATCGATATTCAATTATTGCGTATTGACTCTCGTATACCTAAAAATACTCCAGTAGAACATCTCGATACTTTCTACTGCGATTTTGACCAAATTAAAGAACAAAATTTCGATGGACTTATCGTCACAGGTGCACCATTAGGACTAGTGGAATTTAAAGATGTGACTTATTGGAATGAAATAAAAGAAGTCATTACATGGGCTAAAGAGCATGTAACTTCTACACTCTTTATTTGCTGGGCGGCTCAAGCTGGATTAAATATCTTATATAACCTGCCAAAATACACACTAGAACAAAAAATTTCAGGCGTATATAGTCATAACACTTGTTCACCATTTTCACTGTTAACTCGTGGATTTGATGAGACTTTTTTTGCTCCACATTCTCGTTATGCCGGTTTTCCTATCGACCTTATTCAAAACAATACTGATTTAGAGATCCTTGCAACTTCAGAAGAAGCGGGTGCTTATTTATTTGCATCAAAAGATAAAAGAGTCGTTTTTGCAACAGGGCACCCAGAGTATGATCCCAATACACTAGCAGATGAATACCATCGTGATATGAAAGCAGGACTAGACCCTCAATTACCAGAAAACTATTTTCCTAATAATGATCCGAATAAAAAACCTATTGCTTCTTGGCGTAGCCATGGTCATTTGTTGTTTGCAAATTGGTTAAACTATTATGTTTATCAGATAACACCATTCGATCTTACCCAAATGAATCCAACATTAGATTAAACAAAAACCCCAAAATCAATTTGGGGTTTTAAGATAATCACTTACCAAACTAAGAATTATTTATAACGATGAGCTAACGCGTTAGCTGCAACCATTGCATTATAAACATCTTCTTCAGTCACTCTCATTGGCATATTACCCATAGTGTCTCCTTCTGCACAGGCAATCTTAGCAACAGTGCGCCATTCACTTTCAATAAATTCCTTCATGCCCATATCTTCAAGTGTCAGTGGTAATTCTGCCGCTTTAATAATACGGATCACTTCATCAATTTCTTCTTGTGGTGCATTTTCTAACACTAATTGAGTTAATAAACCGAATACTACTTTTTCACCATGTTGAACATGGTGTAAAGACTCAACCGCAGACATACCATTATTTACTGCATGAGCAGCAGCTAAACCACCGGCTTCAGCACCAACACCACTAAGGTAGATTGTCGCTTCAATTGTTTGTTCTAATGCAGGAGTAGTAATTTTATGGCGAATAGCGTCCATAGCTTTATCAATGTTTTCACTTAACATTTCAAAGCAAAGCTGTGCTAAGCCAAGACCTGTACGTGATGGACGTTGATTGACTAAATTTAAGCCGTCTGCTTGATAGCAAGCACGTGCTTCAAAGTAAGTGGCTAGGGCATCACCAACACCTGCTGAGAAAAAGCGTTGTGGGGCAGAGGCAATAATAGCGGTATCTGCAATAACAACGTCTGGGTTTTGTGGCAAGAACAAATATTTATCAAACTCACCATTTTCTTTATATAACACAGACAATGCCGTACAAGGAGCGTCAGTTGAAGCGATAGTCGGAAATAAAATAACAGGAATGTGCTGATAATAAGCAACGGCTTTAGACACGTCTAATGTCTTACCTCCTCCAATACCAATAATCACGTTCGCTTTATTTTCAACCGCAATTTTACCAAGGCGATTAACTTCTGCCTCAGTGCATTCATAATTAAATTTTTCAACCTGTGAAACAATGCTATTTTCTTTTAGAGAAGGAATGGCTTCTTTAGTTACTTTTTCTAAAAAAAACTCATCACTAATAATAAATGCGTTATCACCAAAATCTTTTACATATTTACCGACAGAAGACAGTAATTGACTACCAATAAAGAATTTTTTTGGTGAGGTTACAGAACGAGGTAATATAGATGACATAACTAAATTCCTTTATTTTAGATTTTGCTACACACAATAGCAGAATTAGTATTTTATCTTACCTCTCATCATAATATGAATCTAGTAAACTCTCTAATAGTCATTATCTAAATCATTTTCGTTAATTATTTTTAATTTATATAAAACAAATAGTTATTTTATATTCTTTTAAAAAACAGATTATCTACGTATTTATCACGATAATAAAGGCATCACGACGGTGATGCCATAAAAAGTACAACACAATAAATCGTTATTTGATATACAGTCATGCTATATTCACGATATAACAATATATTATTTTATTAAGGTGATTTCTTGTGGAAGACGCTGTTATTCTCGTAGATAAAAATGATAATGAGCTGGGAACGATGCCAAAGCTTGAAGCTCATATTGTAGGCGCCTTACATCGAGCCTTCTCAATATTTATTTTTAACTCAAAAAAGCAATTACTTATTCAACAACGTGCAATATCCAAATACCACTCTGGTGGTTTATGGGCAAATACATGTTGTAGTCACCCGCTTCCAAATGAATTACTTTCAGATGCTATTCATCGTCGTTTAAATGAAGAATTAGGCATGAAATGTGATATGCAATCTATCGGCACTATTCTGTATAACGAAAAAGTGACAGATGATCTGATAGAACATGAATTTGATCATCTATTTCTTGGGTTTAGTAACGAATTACCCCAAAGCAATCCAGATGAAGTAATGGATTACCGCTGGCTCTCTCTCGATTCTCTTTATCAAGATATTGAAGAGAATGCACAAAATTACAGTGTTTGGTTTCGTTATATATTAAATCGGATGGGAATTGAGCAATTTTCTCGTTGGAGCCAAGGTATTATTTAGCAATTATCTTATTAACAAACTAAATATAAAATAAATTGCTCATTTTTTAAAAACCCCAAACGCAAAAAAGCCAACCCAGTGGGTTGGCTTTCTCGTCTTATTTAATGCCTGGCAGTTCCCTACTCTCA
>NZ_PENZ01000001.1 GCF_003144395.1 Proteus faecis
ATTGATCTTTAAAGCCCTGCGGGCTTTTCGCCTTATATCCTCGCCCGCATTGGGCGAGGGTTTACGGCGTTTTTCGCTAAATTATCTCTTATTGAATAACAACGATAAAATAATGCCAGTAGCAATTTGTTTTAATTGATTAAAATAACATCAACAAAACACATTCCTTGACTTAATTTCCATATTTCCTCCATTTTTAACTATGAAGAAACAGGTAGAATGTCACCATTCCAGATTTTCATTTCAGTATTTCTGATTAGCTAGTTGCCAGTGGGATCACAAAAGTAATGAATAAAAACAAAAGTGCTAAAAAAAGAGTTTCTCTCATTATCGCTTTAATCGTCGTAATCGCAGGGGCTTACGCCTATTGGCAATTTAATGCAGCAAAAACCGCGTCGCCTGAAAATAAAGGGGCTCAAGTAACTAACTCACAAAATCGAGGTACATCTGGATCTCGACGCCCTCCTTTACCACCTGTTCAAGTTGCAACATCAACACAAGAGGATGTACCTCAATTTTTATCTGCTTTAGGGACAGTAAAAGCCACTAATAGCGTAACCGTTACGAGTCGTGTTGAAGGTCAACTAATGGCGTTACATTTCACAGAAGGACAACACGTTCAAAAAGGTGATTTATTAGCTGAGATTGATCCTCGTCCATTTGAAGTTCAATTAGCCCAAGCCAAAGGGCAGCTTGCAAAAGATCAGGCCACATTAGCAAATGCACGTCTTGATTTAGCGCGTTATCAGAAATTAGCGAAAACCAATTTAGTCTCACAACAAGAGCTAGATAATCAGCAAGCTTTAGTCAAACAGTCTGAGGCCAGTATTCGTATTGATGAAGCCACTATCAGTAATGCACAACTGCAACTCACTTATAGCAAAATCACCGCACCCATTTCAGGTCGAGTAGGGTTAAAACAAGTTGATGTTGGTAATTATATTTCTGGTGGTTCATCTACGCCTATCGTTGTTATCAATCAAATGGATCCTGTTGATGTGATTTTTACATTGCCAGAACAAGATCTGGCGAATGTTATTCAAGCACGTAAAAACAATACAAATTTACCAGTCATCGCATTAGATAGAAATAATCAGTTTGAATTAGCTAAAGGAGAATTATTTAGTGTTGATAACCAAATTGATGCAACAACTGGCACCATTAAATTAAAAGCACGCTTTCCACAACAAGAGACAACGTTATTTCCTAACCAGTTTGTAAATGTGCGTCTTTATGTCACCACATTAGAAAAAGCGGTGGTTATTCCTAATGCAGCTCTACAAATGGGTAATGAAGGCCACTTTGTTTGGGTTGTGGATAGTGAAAATAAAGTAAGTAAATTACGTGTTGAAGTTGCCTTACAAAATGCGGAAAAAGTCGTAATAGCATCCGGTTTATCCGCTGATCAGCGCGTTGTAACCGATGGTGTGGATAGATTAACACAGGGTGCAAAAGTCGATATCGTGACACCAACGGCACCAAAGACTAAAGAAAATAACCGTGTTGTTGCGGAGAAAGCATAATGACCGAAAAAACACACGGTACAGGTGGCGGCCCCTCTCGCTTATTTATTCTGCGCCCTGTTGCAACAACCCTTTTTATGGTTGCCATACTCCTAGCTGGGATTGTCGGCTATCGCATGCTCCCCGTCTCAGCATTACCTGAAGTTGATTATCCAACAATTCAGGTCGTTACGCTTTATCCCGGAGCAAGCCCTGATGTAATGACATCAGCAGTTACGGCTCCATTAGAGCGCCAGTTTGGGCAGATGTCTGGATTAAAGCAGATGTCGTCACAAAGCTCTGGTGGTGCTTCAGTGATCACGCTGATGTTCCAATTAACATTACCATTAGATGTTGCAGAGCAAGAAGTACAAGCAGCGATAAATGCAGCCACTAATTTGCTACCATCCGATTTACCTTACCCACCAATTTACAGCAAAGTAAATCCAGCTGATCCGCCTATTTTAACCTTGGCGGTTACTAGCTCAACATTACCGATGACACAATTGCAAGATATGGTTGAAACCCGTATCTCACAAAAAATTTCACAAGTTAATGGCGTCGGTTTAGTGGCTTTAGCTGGTGGTCAGCGCCCTGCTGTTAGAGTTAAACTCAATGCACAAGCCGCTGCATCTTACGGTTTAGATAGCGAACAAATTCGTGTAGCAATCAATAATGCGAACGTTAACTCAGCGAAAGGAAGCCTTGATGGGCCAACTCGCTCTGTAACGCTATCCGCGAATGATCAGATGAAATCATTAGAAGATTACCGTCAATTAATCGTTACTTATAAAAATGGCGCACCAATTCGTCTATCTGATATCGCCACAATAGAACAAGCACCTGAAAACAACCAACTAGGTGCATGGGCAAATAACAAGCAGGCGATTATTATTAATATTCAACGTCAACCTGGTGTTAACGTCATTGATACTACTGATAATATTCGTAATTTATTGCCTGATTTAGTCTCTAATTTACCAAAATCCGTTAATGTTGAAATTTTAACAGACAGAACCACTACGATCCGCGCTTCAGTTAAAGATGTACAGTTTGAACTTGGATTGGCTATCGCTCTTGTGGTAATGGTCATTTATCTCTTTTTACGTAATGGTGTCGCAACCTTAATTCCAAGTATTGCAGTACCGCTTTCATTAGTAGGTACGTTTGCAGTAATGTATTTTTGTGGATTCTCCGTCAATAACCTCACCTTAATGGCTCTTACTATTGCCACAGGCTTTGTTGTCGATGATGCGATTGTCGTGATTGAAAATATTTCCCGTTATCTCGAACGTGGTGATAAACCGTTAACAGCCGCCCTAAAAGGGGCTGGTGAAATTGGTTTTACCATTATTTCGCTTACCTTCTCTCTTATTGCCGTACTGATCCCATTGTTATTTATGGGTGATATTGTTGGTCGTTTATTTAGGGAGTTTGCAATCACCCTTGCTGTCGCCATTCTAATCTCTGCCGTGGTTTCGCTCACATTAACGCCAATGATGTGTGCTCGATTGCTAAAACCTGAAAATGAAATCAAACACAATCGTTTTGAAATGGCGTGCGAACGTTTCTTTGAAAGAATGATTGCGGTGTATGCCGTTTGGCTTAAACGTGTTTTAAACCATCAATGGATAACGCTTGGCGTAGCACTTAGCACATTGATGCTAACTGTATTGCTATATATGTTTATTCCTAAAGGCTTTTTCCCATTACAAGATAACGGGCTATTGCAAGGAACCATTGAAACCTCACAATCCATTTCTTATCAAGCAATGGTAGAAAAACAGCAACAAGTCGTTGATAAATTAATTGATGATCCAGCCGTTGATAATATTGCCAGTTTTGTGGGAATTGATGGCAGTAACGCAACACTCAATACTGGACGACTACAGATCACGCTAAAACCCCTTGATCAGCGTGATGATAGGATAGATGTAATTATTCCTCGTTTACAAGCGCGTATTGCTTCTATTGCGGGAATGACTCTTTATCTGCAACCGACTCAAGATTTAACCATTGATACGCAAGTTTCTCGTACTCAGTATCAATTTACATTACAAGCAACATCATTAGATGAGTTAGCTTATTGGGTACCTAAGCTCTCTCAAGCACTAAAAGATAGCCCTGAATTGACTGATATCAGCAGTGATTGGCAAGATAACGGCATGATGGCATATATCAAAGTGGACAGAGACTCAGCAAGTCGTTTAGGTATTTCAATGAGTGAAATAGATAACGCACTTTATAATGCTTTTGGTCAGCGTTTAATTTCAACTATCTACACTCAAGCCAATCAGTATCGTGTGGTATTAGAACAAGATATTCGTAATGGTGATGGATTACAGGCACTTTCAGCCGTGCATTTAACGGGTAAAGATGGTGCGATGGTACCTTTATTATCGATTGCATCCGTAGAGCAACGTTTAGCGCCACTCTCTATCAATCATCAAGAGCAATTTCCTTCAGCAACATTCTCATTTAATGTCGCAGAACAATCCTCTCTTGAAGAAGCGGTGAAAGCAGTAAAATTGGCTGAAGAGCAAATCTCTATGCCAAGAGATATCACCACCCAATTCCAAGGTGCGACACTGGCATTTGAAAGTGCGCTTTCAAGTACTTTGTGGCTGATTATCGCGGCAATTGTAGCTATGTATATTGTATTAGGAGTGCTATATGAGAGTTTTATTCACCCTATTACGATTTTATCGACACTGCCAACAGCCGGCGTCGGCGCATTATTGGCTTTAATAGCCGCAGGCAATGAGTTGGATATTATTGCAATTATTGGGATCATCTTACTTATCGGGATCGTAAAGAAAAATGCGATCATGATGATAGACTTTGCCCTTGCCGCTGAACGAGAACAAGGTTTAACACCTTACGATGCTATTTATCAAGCGTGTTTATTACGTTTCCGCCCAATCTTAATGACCACAATGGCGGCGCTTTTAGGTGCGTTGCCTTTAATGTTAAGTACCGGTGTAGGGGCTGAATTACGTCAACCATTAGGGGTTTGTATGGTTGGTGGCTTAATTATGAGCCAAATCTTAACCCTATTTACAACACCTGTAATTTATCTGTTATTTGATAAATTATCGCTCTACATCAACCGCAATAAACACGTTGAGAATAATAACGGGGCTGTATCATGAAGTTCTTCGCCCTCTTTATTCAACGCCCCGTAGCAACCACATTACTGAGTTTAGCAATTTCTTTATGTGGTGCCTTAGGGTTTATGTTGCTTCCGGTTGCCCCATTACCCCAAGTTGATTATCCGGTTATTAATATTTACGCTTCATTACCGGGGGCATCACCAGAAACCATGGCATCTTCTGTGGCAACACCGCTTGAGCGCTCTCTAGGGAGAATTTCAGGTATTGATGAAATGACATCAAGCAGTTCGCTTGGAAGTACCAGTATTACGTTAGTGTTCGACTTAAACAAAGATATCAATACAGCCGCTCGTGATGTACAAGCGGCATTAAATGCTTCGCAAAGCTTATTACCATCAGGTATGCCAAGTCGCCCGCGTTATTATAAATCGAATCCTTCTGATGCACCGATTATGATCTTAACGCTCACCTCTGACACCCAAAATACAGGGGAGCTTTATGATCTCGCCTCAACAAGGTTGGCACAAAAAATTTCTCAGATTGAAGGTGTCAGTGAAGTTTCTGTCGGTGGTGGCTCATTACCGGCGATACGTGTCGCCCTCAATCCTGATGCGTTATTTAACCAAAATGTCAGCCTTGATGATGTTAGAAAAGCAATTAACCAAGCAAATGTGCGCCGACCTCAAGGCTTTGTAAATAATGACGAAAGGCGTTGGCAAATCCAAACTAACGATGAGCTGAGTAAGGCGGCTGAATATCGCCCTGTGATCGTACATTACAATCAAGATGCCGTTGTGCGTTTAAGTGATGTGGCACAAGTTACCGATTCTATACAAAACTCTCGAGCTGCCGGAATGAGTGGCGGAGAGCCTGCTATTTTGCTGGTTATTCGTCGTGAAGCTGGTGCCAATATCATTGAAACCGTCAATCGTATTCGTGATGAGCTTCCAGAATTACGTGAGCTGATCCCTGCAAGTGTTGATTTAAAAGTTGCACAAGATAGAACCCCCACTATTCGCGCTTCATTAGCTGAAGTTGAACGTGCATTAGCTATTGCTGTGGCGCTGGTCATTTTAGTTGTGTTCTTATTTTTACGCTCAGGTCGCGCCACGCTGATCCCTGCAGTTGCGGTACCCGTCTCATTAATTGGTACTTTTTCAGCCATGTACCTTTGTGGCTTTAGTTTAAATAACCTTTCATTAATGGCATTAACCGTAGCCACAGGCTTTGTAGTTGATGATGCAATTGTGGTGCTTGAAAATATCTCTCGTCATATTGAGAATGGTTTAAAACCTAAAGATGCCGCCTTGAAAGGGGTCGGTGAAGTTGGTTTTACAGTCCTTTCAATGAGTATTTCTCTTGTTGCCGTTTTTATTCCATTACTATTAATGGATGGTCTAGTCGGGCGATTATTTAAAGAATTTGCCATCACCTTAACAACCGCTATTGCAATTTCGCTGTTTGTTTCTCTAACGCTCACCCCCATGATGTGTGCCCATTTACTAAAAGGGATGAAGCCTAAAGCACAGTCGCATTTACGGGGTTTTGGCAAGTTACTTTTCCGTCTCCAACAAGGTTACAGCGTCACATTGCAAGCAGCGTTACGTCATCGACGCTGGGTTATGGCTATTTTTCTTGCCACATTAGGCTTAAATGCTTATTTATACATCAGTGCACCCAAAACATTTTTCCCTGATCAAGATACAGGACGTTTAATGGGATTTGTGCGTGCAGACCAAAGTATTTCATTCCAATCAATGAAAGAAAAAATGACCCGCTTCATGCAAGAAATTAATGCAGATAAAGACGTTGATAGCGTAACGGGTTTTACTGGCGGGGGGCGTATTAATAGTGGATTTATGTTTATTTCCCTCAACCCACTGTCAGAGCGTACTGATAGCGCAAACCAAGTAATTAATCGCCTACGAACAAAATTAGCCAATGAACCTGGCGCTAACCTCTTTTTAATGCCAGTGCAAGATGTTAGAGCGGGTGGACGCCAAGCAAATGCCAGTTATCAATTCACATTATTAGCTGATGATTTGAGCGAGTTGCGTAAATGGGAGCCCATTGTTCGTAAAGCGTTAGGTGAACAGCCTCAACTTGTAGACGTTAACTCTGATAAAGAAGATAAAGGCGCAGAAATGGCACTAACTTACGATCGCGATACCATGTCGCAATT
Source organism: Proteus faecis (assembly GCF_003144395.1). Taxonomy (GTDB): domain Bacteria; phylum Pseudomonadota; class Gammaproteobacteria; order Enterobacterales; family Enterobacteriaceae; genus Proteus; species Proteus faecis. The sequence goes on from NZ_PENZ01000001.1 coordinate 6,798, forward strand.
AGGTATTAATGTTAGTGATGCCAATAATCTACTAAACAATGCTTTTGGTCAGCGTCAAATATCCACCATTTATGCGCCACTAAATCAGTATAAAGTGGTGATGGAAGTCTCAGAACAATATACTCAAGATGTCTCTGCATTAGATAAAATGTATGTGGTCAATAATCAAGGTGAACGTATCCCATTATCCGCATTTGCGAGTTGGTATCCGGCTAATGCGCCATTAAGTGTTAATCACCAAGGATTATCTGCATCTTCAACTATTGCCTTTAATATTCCAGAAGGCTATACATTAGCAGATGCCATTAATTCTATTGAACGCACAATGACAGAATTAGGTGTACCTAATACCGTCAGAGGTACTTTTGCTGGTACCGCACAGATTTTTCAAGAAACCATCAAATCACAGCTTATTCTTATCTTAGCGGCGATTGTAACGGTCTATTTAGTATTAGGTGTGTTATATGAAAGTTATATTCATCCACTGACCATTTTATCTACCCTACCTTCCGCGGGTGTGGGCGCCTTATTAGCGTTACAGCTTTTTAATACACCTTTTAGTCTGATTGCACTTATTGGCATTATGCTACTTATTGGCATTGTGAAGAAAAATGCCATTATTATGGTAGATTTTGCAATTACAGCCCAACGTGAAGGCAAGTTGTCAGCTAAAGAGGCGATTATTCAAGCCAGTCTATTACGTTTCCGCCCTATTCTTATGACAACACTCGCCGCACTATTTGGTGCATTACCACTAATGTTAGGTAGTGGAGATGGCGCAGAGTTAAGACAACCTTTAGGGATAACAATTGTAGGTGGTTTATTAATGAGCCAGCTACTGACCCTTTATACAACTCCGGTTATTTATCTATTTTTTGATGGATTGCGTGAACGTTGGCAACAACGACGTATCAGCAAAAAAGAGGCAAGTGCATGAAATTGAGAAGCAAGCTGTTCTTAGTGGTTTTTGCTACTTGTATGGTTGTTGTTCTCGCCATGCATATCGGTATTCGAGGTAGCTTCCAGCAAGGATTCATTGGTTATATCAAGAAAAACAGTGAACAGCGTGCAACTCTTTTAGCTGAAGCCTTAACTGAACAATATGCTTTAACGGGAGATTGGCGTTTCCTCAATAGAGATGATCGCTCTCTTTATCAAATATTACGAAGTATTGATCAAATAAGCCAAAGTAGCGAAGGACCGCCTCCTAGAGGTTGGCGTACACAATTTTGGATCGTTGATAAAGAGATGAAACGTTTATTTGGGCATGACAATCAATTTCCCGCAGAAACATTTAAAAAGCCCATTACCTTTCACGATGAAATTGTTGGATGGGTGATTGTCAGCGCGGCAGATAAAATCAGTAATGAGGCCGATATTAGCTTTGATAAGCAACAACTGCGTACTAGCTGGATAATTGCAGGTTTAACCGTTCTTTTTGCTTTATTGATCACTCTTATTCTTTCTCGCAATATGATACGCCCTGTTAAACGTCTTGTTGAAGCGACACATAAATTAGCAGCGGGTGACTTCTCTGTTCGCGTAACACCCTCAAGCAAAGATGAAATCAGTCAACTTGCTACCGACTTTAATCAACTTGCCAGCACACTAGAAAAAAATGAACAAATTCGTCGTGATTATATGGCAGATATCTCACATGAATTGCGAACCCCTCTTGCCATATTAAAAGGTGAACTTGAAGCGTTACAAGATGGTGTCAGAAAGCCCTCAACAGAGACGCTAAATTCCCTTTTATTTGAAGTTACAAATCTAACCAAATTGGTTAATGATCTCCACCAACTATCATTATCAGATAGAGGCTCTTTAACTTATCGTAAAGATTTTATTGATATCAATGAAGTAATTTTATTGGCTGTGGCTTCTTATCGTCATACCTATCAAACTAAAGATATTACTTTACTTACCGAATTAGATGATTCATTCCCACTCATTGTGCAAGCTGATCCTGATAGGTTGATCCAGCTTTTCCATAATCTGCTAGAGAATAGCGTACGCTATACTTATTCAGGTGGACAATTACATATCAGCACCCAAAAAGAGCAAAATCATGTTGTTGTTTCATTAGAAGATAGTGCTCCAGGGCTAGACAGTGCTCAATACAATGCTGTTTTCCAGCGCTTTTATCGTGCAGAAAATTCACGAAATCGTGCAAGTGGAGGCTCAGGTTTAGGTCTTGCGATTTGCGAAAATATTGTTGAAGCTCATAATGGTAAGATAAGTGCCATGCCTTCCTCTTTAGGTGGCGTGAAAATCCTTATAGAATTACCCGCATATTCTGATGATCTTTAAGCCTAATAACCATTGAGCCAATAAATGACCATATCTGAATCCCCCTATTCAATCTTGATTGTTGAAGATGAACCTAAACTTGCCCAATTGCTTATTGATTATCTTCAATCATCAGGTTATCAAACTTATTGGTTAGCAGATGGTGCTAAAGTGAGCCAGTATGTAAAACAACAACACTACGATTTAATACTATTAGATCTAATGCTACCTGTTAAAGACGGCATTACAATCTGTAAAGAGTTACGTCAGTTTTCAGATATTCCAATCATTATGGTAACGGCTAAAACAGAAGAAGTAGATCGACTACTCGGTCTTGAGATTGGCGCTGATGACTATATTTGCAAACCTTATAGTCCAAGGGAAGTCGTAGCCAGAGTCAAAACTTTATTACGCCGTTTTTATCGACCACAAGATATTATTCAAAGCGATAAATTAGTCGTCATTGATGAGCAGGCTTACCAAATCCAATACAACAATAAAATTCTTGATTTAACGACTGCTGAATTTCGTTTACTAAAGGCTTTAGCCACTCAGCCAGGCAAAATATTGACACGTGATCAACTTATGGATCACCTTTATGATGACTACCGTATTGTGACGGATAGAACCATTGATAGTCACATTAAAAATTTACGACGCAAACTAGAGCAACTTAACGATCAAATTGAATTTATTCGTTCAATTTATGGTCAAGGCTATCGTTGGGAAACCCAAGCTTACCGTTTTCGATGATATTTTTTCAGGAATACATTGAACCGCGCTACACTTAAGCGCTAGAATCCCCCCCTTTATGATATACCCCTACCCAATGTGTGGGGGACTGACTTGAAATCAGAACCAGGAAATTAACCATGTTTACACCCGAATTGCTCTCTCCTGCTGGCTCATTAAAAAATATGCGCTATGCCTTTGCTTATGGCGCAGACGCCGTTTATGCAGGTCAGCCACGTTATAGCTTACGTGTGCGTAATAATGAGTTTAACCACGAAAACCTTGCTAAAGGTATTCAAGAGGCCCACGAATTAGGTAAGCGCTTCTATGTTGTGGTTAATATCGCACCTCACAATGCTAAATTAAAAACCTTTATTCGTGACTTAAAACCCGTCATTGATATGGGTCCAGATGCGCTGATTATGTCTGATCCGGGTTTGATCATGATGGTACGTGAAGCCTTCCCTGAAATGGATATCCACCTTTCAGTACAAGCCAACGCCGTTAACTGGGCAACTGTAAAATTCTGGCGCCAAATGGGATTAACTCGTGTGATCCTTTCTCGTGAACTTTCTATTGATGAAATTGCTGAAATTCGTAAGCAAGTTCCTGATATGGAATTAGAGGTTTTCGTTCACGGTGCATTATGTATGGCTTATTCAGGCCGTTGCCTATTATCTGGTTATATCAATAAGCGTGACCCAAACCAAGGTACATGTACTAACGCTTGCCGCTGGGAATATAAAGTTGAAGAAGGCAAAGAAGACGATGTCGGTAATATCGTTGAAAAATACACGCCAATCCCGGTTAAAAATGTTGAGCCTACTTTAGGTGTTGGCGCGCCAACAGATAAAGTCTACTTAATCGAAGAAGCAAAACGCCCTGGTGAATATATGACTGCGTTCGAAGATGAACACGGTACTTATATCATGAACTCTAAAGACTTACGTGCGATTGAACACGTTGAGCAATTAACTCAAATGGGCGTGCATTCGCTGAAAATTGAAGGTCGTACTAAATCCTTCTATTACTGTGCTCGTACAGCACAAATGTATCGTCGTGCGATTGATGATGCAGTTGCAGGTAAACCATTCGATCCAACGTTGCTAACGACATTAGAAGGCTTAGCACATCGAGGTTATACAGAAGGTTTCTTACGTCGCCATACCCATGATGCATACCAAACTTATGAATATGGTTACTCTGTCTCTGACACTCAACAATTTGTCGGTGAATTCACAGGTAAACGCGTAAACGGTTTAGCTGAAGTTGATGTTAAAAACAAATTTGTTTTAGGTGATAGCCTAGAATTAATGACCCCAACTGGAAATATTCAATTTACGCTAGACACGCTGTTTAATAAAAAACAGCAACCAACGGATGTTGCACCAGGTAATGGTCACATGGTTTATTTATCTGTTCCTGAAGATGTTGATTTAGATTTTGCACTGCTGATCCGCAACCTACAAGGTACAACAACTCGCCAACCGCATAAAATTGATGCGGTAGAAGTGAAGTAAAGCGTCATAATCTGATTTAAAGTGGTCAATTTCAAATACAGATCACATCAATAATGATTTGTTTGCCGTATCATCAGTTCCGAAAAATAAAGAACTAGAATGAATACAGTAAGACTAGGAACCACCTCCTTGGCAAATCCAATCTCCCTTGGATTTGCCTTTTCTTTTTTCACTTCCCGTTATCAATTTTCTTTTCGTAAAACACACTCCTTTTTCGTTATCCTTTGTAAAAAAAATAGTAATTTTCTCGATATCCATTACCTTTAAAAGAGTGATTTAATTAAAGGGATTCATCAATGAGTAAAATTAATTTACTAATCATTAATGGAAAAAGCGCTAACGATAGTACATTGAGAAAAGCGGTTTACCAATTACGTGACGAAGGTTTTAATCTCCAAGTAAGAGTGACTTGGGAATCGAGTGATATACGACGTTTTGTACAAGAAGCCATCGATATGCAGGCCGAAACTGTAATTGCAGCCGGAGGGGATGGAACAATTAATAGCGTTGTATCTGAACTCATACATCTCTCCCCTTCGTCTTTACCAACACTTGGCGTTATTCCATTAGGTACAGCAAATGATTTTGCCACCAGCGCACAAATCCCTCGCGATATGGAAAATGCACTTAATTTAGCCGTTAAAGGGCGAGCTGTACCCATTGATGTTATTAATGTGAATAAGACCCGCTATTTTATCAATATGGCATCAGGTGGCTTTGGAACAAAAATCACAACAGAAACCCCTGAAGCGTTAAAGTCAGCATTAGGTGGAGCCGCCTATTTTATTAATGGTCTTTTAAGTATTGACACCTTAAAAGCTGATCACTGCACGATAGAAGCGGAAAATTTCCACTGGGAAGGTGAATCACTCATTCTCGGTATTGGTAATGGTCGCCAAGCTGGAGGAGGACAACAACTCTGTCCCGACGCTTTAATTAACGACAATAAACTCAATATCACCATTGTTGAAGCACACGAATTACTTCCTTCTCTTTTAAATAGCCTGTTTGATCGTAAAAAAAATGACAAGATTATCGAGCGTGAAAGTCGCTGGGTAAATATTAGCGCTTCTCATGAAATGGTATTTAATTTAGATGGAGAACCCCTTTTAGGGAATAAATTTGAATTTATTGTGTTACCTGAAGCGATCCACTGCCGGTTACCGCCTCAATGTGACTTGTTATCTTAATGTAGATAAATGACAATCACTCTCATCTCATCATGAACTGGAGTATGTAATGACTGATATAGTAAGTTTGTTAGGTGCTGATGCGAAATCATTATTGGAACATCGTTGCCAAACCATCCCGAGCGAAAATCTCTACCTGCCAGGTTCTGACTTTGTTGATCGCGTTATGATTGATAACAATCGCCCTAATAGCGTGTTACGTTCAATGCAAACCCTGTTTAATCATGGGCGTTTAGCGGGAACGGGTTATCTGTCCATTCTACCTGTTGACCAAGGGGTTGAGCACTCTGCTGCTGCCTCTTTTGCTGCAAACCCACTCTATTTTGATCCAAAAAATATTGTTGAGTTAGCTATTGAAGCGGGTTGTAACTGTGTTGCTTCTACTTATGGTGTTCTTGCTTCTGTTTCTCGTCGCTATGCACACAAAATCCCTTTTCTTGTGAAATTAAACCACAATGAAACCCTAAGCTACCCCGCGCAATATGACCAAACACTGTACGCCAGTGTAGAACAAGCCTTTGAAATGGGTGCTGTTGCCGTGGGTGCAACCATTTACTTTGGTTCACAAGAAAGCCGTCGCCAAATTGAAGAAATTTCAATGGCCTTTGAGCGTGCTCATGAGTTGGGAATGGTCACAGTATTATGGGCTTATTTACGCAACCCAGCCTTTAAAAAAGATGGCGTAGATTACCATGCAAGTGCAGATTTAACCGGTCAAGCAAACCATTTAGCCGCAACAATTGGTGCTGATATTGTTAAACAAAAAATGGCTGAAAATAACGGTGGCTTTAAAGCGATTGGTTTTGGTCATACTGATGAGCGTGTTTACACCAAACTCACTACTGAAAACCCAATTGATTTAGTTCGTTACCAATTAGCAAACTGCTATATGGGTCGTGCGGGATTAATTAACTCTGGTGGCGCTTCAGGTAATAATGACCTTGAAGATGCTGTTCGTACCGCAGTGATTAATAAACGTGCGGGTGGTATGGGCTTGATCTTAGGACGTAAAGCGTTCAAAAAATCAATGAAAGATGGCGTAGCTCTAATTAATGCAGTACAAGATGTTTATCTAAACAAATCTGTCACTATTGCTTAATTATCTGATTTTACAATCAGTTAAAGCCCCTTTTTAGGGGCTTTTTAGTATTACCACCAACGATGAAAATGATGCACAGGGCCGAAACCTTGTCCAACATCTAAACTATCTGCATGTTCTAATGCTTGCTGCAAATAGTTTTTTGCTTGTTCAACACAAATCTGCCAATTAGCAACTTGAGGACGAATAGCAGCTAAGGCGGCTGAAAGCGTACATCCTGTACCATGAGTATTTTTAGTATTAATGCGTTTAGAGGTAAATCGCCACTCACCATCTTGAGTAAATAACCAATCAGGGCTTTCATTTTCAGTTAGATGCCCTCCTTTCATCAACACCGCTTTACATCCTTGTTTTAGCAATGCATAACCTTGTTGCTTCATCGCTATTTCATCTTGAGCGACATCACAACCTAACAGTGCTGCAGCTTCGGGTAAGTTAGGCGTGATCAAATCAACCAGAGGCAAAAGCTGATTAACCATTTTATTAACCGCATCAGGTTGTAATAGAGGATCACCACTTTTTGCAATCATCACGGTATCAAGAACAACAAAGGGGATCGCATATTGCTGAAGTTTGGTGCAAACCACATCAATAATCGAGGCATTAGAGAGCATGCCAATTTTGGCACTATCAATTCGAACATCAGACAAGACAGCATCTAATTGAGCGGCAACAAAATCAGGGGATAAATCATAGACACTACGGACACCACAGGTATTTTGAGCAACAAGTGCCGTCATTACTGTTGTGCCATAGACACCCAGTGCTGAAAATGTTTTCAGATCGGCCTGAATACCTGCACCACCACTAGGATCAGTGCCTGCGATAGACAATGCATTGAATCTCACTGATTAACTCCTCCTTTCACCAGTTACAGAAAAGTCGGGCTCTGTTAATCAGCAGAGTTACCTTGACTTCCCTACGCTGGCATTATCCAGATCAGGTTATACGGGTTCATCTCAGCCATAAGGCGCCCCGAGCCAAAGCCTGTAAATTCAGGCGATAAGGAGTATCGCATGCTCAAGATAAAGATGCTAGTTTGATAGCTAATATCGATTTATAAATTCTCTCTTGTTGAGATTTGTTATTCAGTAAGATAAATCAGTTATAGTTGTATATAATAAATAGTAAGCCGAGGGCCTCTATTGCACGACATATCGATTTAAGAAAGGGTAAATAACAATTTTTTAATTTGCACTCTCTAACCATAGGATTATCTGTATAAAAAACAGTCCAAACGCCAGTTGTCAACGCTTAAACTTAAACGCTTTATAAACTAACCTCTGTTTTTTTCTTTTTTTTATTTAACTCTTTTTATTTGTTACTCTATTATTCAGCCAGAAATTAATCTTTTTTTCTAAACTGATGTTATTAATATTAAATTTATCTCAATATTTTAATTAAGTCATAATAATAAATATTTGTTAGGTTTTTTCTATTGAAAGTAACTAAGCCTATATTAAGTCTTGCAAACCTTATTTATTAGCTATTTATTTTTTAAATCTAATAAAATTTAATTTTCGTTAGAAACGATATATTATCATAAAAAAATAACATCATTTAATATCAGACAAAATGACGTTCATAAGTACAATAAGTCTATCGTTTTATTCTTAACCAACTCTAACCCTTTAAGATTTTATTTAAGATGTAAAGTTTCAGATACCTCTTATCTTAAATACTTGTCGATTAAATAACACTATTAGTAATGTTTATTTGTCATCACCAGAATCACTGTTTATGTCGTACTCGGAGTTACATTATGTCATCGTCCTATTTTCACCCTAGCGTATTAGCTACAACGCTGTTTTCACTTGCGTTAACAACTTCCGCTTTCGCTTCTGAAAATAATGCAAATAGCCATCAGACTATTATGACAGAAAACCAACAAGTCGCCAGCAACCCTCCTCAATCTAATAATGACGAGAATTACTGGGAAAAATTCAAACGTAATGTTAATCAAACTTGGGATAACGACCAATATAATTACTATTTACCTGTATGGACTTGGCATAACCGTTTTACTTACGATAAAGAAAAAACTGATCGTTATAACGAAACACCTTGGGGTTTTGGTATGGGAAAATATCGTTATGACAATGATGGTGATTGGCACTCTCTTTATGCGATGGCATTTATGGACTCAAATAACCGTGTACAACCTATTATGGGCTATGGTTTTGAGAAAATGTGGTATCCCAGTGATAAAAATGGGTTTCGTATGGGAGCCGGCTTTACACTAAGCATTACAGCGCGCCATGAATATAACTATATTCCTATGCCACTTCCTTTACCGCTAGTTTCTATCGGTTATGGGCATCTTTCACTACAAGCGACTTATGTACCAGGAACTTATAACAATGGTAACGTGTTATTTGCTTGGTTACGTTGGCAGTAACTCCTTTATTTTTGCCACTCAGAATAAATACAAACAATAAAAATAGAACATAAAAAAACGCATCTCAGTGATGCGTTTTTTGGTTCAACCGTGTGTTAACCAATCAGTAATAGCTTAAATATCTTGGCTTGCTTGAGCACTGTTCGGTGTTTTCTTCATACGGGATATTTTAAAACCAACCCATAAGAACGCGATCCAGAATGGCATTAAAATTACCGAAATATTCACTTGTGGCATAAATAAGATAATCACTAAAATCATGCATAAGAAAGCAAGGCAAATGTAGTTACCATAAGGATACCAAAGAGCTTTAAAGAAAGGCTCTACACCCTCTTTCGTTTTTGCAGCTCTAAATTTTAAATTCGCCAAACAGATCATAATCCAGTTAAGTACTAATGTGGTTACAACCAAGGCCATTAATAGTTCTAACGCTTGATCAGGTAATAAGTAATTAACTAAAATACCTAATGAGGTCGCAATAGCAGACAATAGTAACGACACTACTGGTACACCACGTTTATTAATACGAGAAAGTGCATGTGGCGCATTTCCTTGTTTTGCCAAACCATAAAGCATACGACTATTAGAATAAACGCCACTGTTATAAACTGACAGAGCAGCAGTTAATACCACAGCATTTAAAATATTTGCGATTAAGAAATTATCCAAATTATGGAAAATCAGGACGAATGGGCTTTCACCTTTCACAACTTGCGTCCAAGGATAGAGTGAAAGTAACACTAACAATGAGCCGATATAGAAAATTAAAATACGATAAACAACTTGGTTAGTTGCTTTTGGGATACTGACTTTTGGATTTTCAGCTTCAGCCGCGGTGATCCCCACCAGTTCAAGTCCCCCAAAAGAGAACATCACAATGGCTAATGCAGACATAAAGCCCGTAAAACCATGGGGGAAAAAACCTAGCTCCCATAAATTGCTAACCGAAGCTTGAGGGCCACCATTACCACTTGCCAGTAAGTAGCTCCCAAATAAAATCATACCAACGATCGCCAACACTTTAATAATGGCAAACCAGAATTCTGTTTCACCATACATTTTAACGTTAATCAAATTGATTAAGTTAATTGCCACGAAAAAGATAGCAACGGAAACCCAAACTGGAATATCAGGTAACCAGTAGTTAATGTATTTACCTGCAGCGGTTAATTCTGCCATACCGACAAGAATAAACATCACCCAATAGTTCCAGCCTGATAAAAAGCCAGCAAATGGGCTCCAATATTTATTAGCAAAGTGACTAAACGAACCCGCAACTGGCTCTTCGGCAACCATTTCGCCTAATTGGCGCATGATCATAAACGCAATAAAACCACCAATAGCATATCCTAATATTACTGATGGGCCTGTCATATTAATAGTTTGCGCTATACCAAGAAACAGACCAGCGCCGACAGCACCACCCAGCGCAATTAGCTGGATATGTCGATTTTTCAGACCGCGCTTAAGTTCTGTCTGTTGCGACTCTCTCGCCATACATCCTCTTCTCTTTATTATTTTATCAACTTAACATGTAAACTAATGTTTACGATTTTATTCATTTCGAGCCACCATTAAAACACTATTCTGACTTGAATAACAAATACATTTTATGCTAGGCGAAAAATAATAAGAAAAGCTATCTTTTAGTGATGTTTCGAGGGGAATAATGTGGTAAAGCGACAAAGACCTTGTTGGAAATCCTCTCCTCGATCGCAAAAATTATCTAAAGCCACCAGATAAAGGCCAAAGGTAATGGCCAATGCAATAATTAAGCTAATAATTATTTTCTTTGCGTTCAATTTAAAATCCTTTAAATACATTTTGTTAGTATGACTTACCACATTACAAGTATTCGCTTAAATACGATAACAAGAAAAGGAGTTGTTGTTATAAAATTCGCAATCAATTATCTCTATAAGTAAATTTAGCATAACTTTCATTATGAAAGGTAAACGCTTCCTCGACAGACTTCAGATAATGTGCATTATTTCGCTCTAAACTGTATGTAAAATGACCTTATATTAGTAAGTACACATTTTGCCAACGATTAGAGATAGCTATCCATTAATATGGATTTCTCTGTCTGCCATTTTTTGTATAAGATTAGGGAGTTAATTTTGATTTTTACCTTAACTTCATTGATAGAATGGAACTGTAATGCCACAAGATAATCATCTCGCATTAGTTTGCGCGCTAAGTAAATGGATTGAGGAGCATTTAGGCCGTGTTATCCATCTTGAAGAGTTGGCGGCTTATTCTGGGTATTCTCTTTGGCACATGCAGAAAATCTTTAAAGAAGTCACAGGCACCTCTTTAGGAAAGTATATCCGTCAGCGTAGATTAGCTGGTGCTATTCATTTATTACGTACCAGTGAACGCTCTATCTTCGATATCGCCCTTGATTTCGGCTTTGGTTCACAATCTCACTTTACTTATATGTTCCGTAAAGAGTATGGCATCACGCCTTTCGACTTTCGGCAAAATCAAGAGATCGTTTTAGAAACCAAACAGCCGTTACATTTACAATCACCTTGTTGTGATTAACCCTTCTATTTATGTGACATTATACAGATAGCCTTTAATGTCACATAAATAATACTCAAGCTATGTGATGATAGACCGCTTCGTCCTTCCTTTATCATGATTGCTTTTATTTAATATGGGGATGCTAATGAGTATTAAGCTTATCGCTATTGATTTAGATGGAACCTTACTTAACAAACAACACGAAATTACGCCAGAAGTAAAACAAGCCGTTCAGAGAGCAAAAGAAGCGGGAGTTAAGATTGTATTGGCTTCGGGACGCGCTTTTAATGGCATCTATCCCTATTTAAAAACACTCGGTCTTGATACATCTAACTGTTACTGCATCAGCAATAATGGCAGCCAAATCCATCAAGCAGATAATGGTGAAGTAATTATTCAAGATCTACTCAATTTTGAAGATTACCTCTATTTTGAAAACCTCGCTCGCGAGATTGGTGTCCATTTTCACGTTATCAGTGATAATAAGATTTATACCACAAATAGTCATATTAGCCATTTCACCTGCCAAGAAGCCTTTCTATCTTGGACTCCGCTTTATTATCGTCCACTGAATGAAATGCAGACTGATATGCATTTTAGTAAGTTTATGATTGTTGATGCGCCAGCCGTTTTGGATAATGCGATTCAATATCTTCCTGCTAATATTTATGAACAATACAGTATATTACGCAGTGCACCTTATTTTATTGAAGTGTTGAACACCAATGTCAATAAAGGGAGTGCGGTTCAAAAAGTCGCTGAACATTTAAAGATCACACCAGAAAAAATTATGTGTATTGGTGACCAAGGTAATGATTTGGCAATGCTGAAATATGCCGGCTTAGGTGTTGCAATGGGAAATGCCCCTGAAGAAGTGAAAAAAGTCGCCAAATTCGTCACACTTTCTAATGAAGAACACGGTGTTGCAGTCGCTATCAATAAATTTATTTAAACACGATCTTTTTTGTGTTTTATCGCGAATGTCTACAAAATTATATAGCTATTGTGATCCTTAGCAGAGGATCACACTGCTTTTCAACCAAAAACATAGCCTTTTATTATTCTATAATTGCTGTTAAATGAGCGTTAAATCTGCCTTTCTTCTTACATATCCTTCAGAATTTGTTACTATCAATTCACTTTTCGTTATTCAAACTGCATTTTCACAACATATTAAGCTGTTAATTAGGCTAGATGTAGAATAACAAATATAAATCATTTATATATTTTCTTCACAGACAGGTAGTTTAAGTTATGCTTTCTACAAAAGATATGCTCGTTCTTGGAATGATGGTTTTTGCACTCTTCCTTGGTGCTGGCAATATTATTTTCCCCCCTATGGCGGGTTTTCAATCGGGAAACCTCTGGTTTAGTACATCTTTAGGTTTCCTAGTTACTGGCGTCTTACTCCCATTCCTAACCTTAGTTATCGTTGCAATTCGTGGACGTGGTGAGCGTCTTTCTATTGATTTACCTTCATGGGTTGCCGTCATCTTCTGGGTAGCACTGTATCTTATCGTAGGCTCTACTTTTGCGATGCCTCGTGTTACCAATACTGCTTATGAAATGGGTTTCTTACCTTTAGGGCTCGTTGAAAAAAATACGGCAACACATCTCACTTTCGCTCTTGTGTTTAACATCACCAGTATGTTCTTCATGTTAAAACAAGGCACGATGATAAGCGCCATTGGTAAATTTATGACACCCGCGCTCTTAATTCTGCTGGTTGTTGTTGGTATTGCTGTTGTGGCTAAACCAATTTCCCCAATTGGTGAACCGACAGGCCTGTATGCGGTAAATGGCTTCTTCTCTGGCTTTATTGATGGCTACCAAACCATGGATGTCCTTTCAGCTATGGCATTTGGCGGTATCGTGGCTCGTGCTTTATATACCAAAGGAATTACTGAACCACGCCAGATCGGTTTGATTACCGTAAAAGCGGGTATGATTTCAGTCTTACTGTTAGCCGCACTTTATCTGTGCCTTTTCTACTTAGGTGCAACAAGCCACTCTGTTTCTGTTTTTGCTGATCCTGCACTCAATGCTACTAACGGTGGTCAAATTTTCTCACGATATGTCGATGCGCTGTTTGGCTCTGTTGGTACGTGGTTAATGGGCGGGATTGTTTTATTAGCCAGTATGACAACACTTGTAGGTGTAACAAGTGCTGCTGCTGACTACTTTGCGACATTCCATCACCGTTTAGGCTATCGCTTTTGGGTTGTGGTATTTACATTAATGACCACAATTGTATCAACGTTTGGCCTTGATACATTATTACGAGTGACTATTCCTGCATTATTAATGATTTATCCAACCGCAGTCACATTAGTATTACTGCAATTTATTCGTAATAAATTAAAAACGCCTCGCTTTACCTATCGCGTTACAATTGCCATCATCGTATTAATGAGTCTTTTCGATACGTTGAAACAATTGAAATGGTTAAATGCTGACTTACTGCAATTATTTAGCTATATCCCGCTTTCTGATTATGGTCTAGGTTGGGTATTACCTGGTGCGATTGCATTTATATTTTCGTTGGTGGTTAGCTTAAATCTTAAAGAAGAAAGCCTTCCAGTAGGAGATTCAGCGAAATAAGCAACAATATAACACCTAATTTGTAATGCTGATTGTAAGTTGAGAAAAAGCGTCTTCCAAATTCTATATTGGAGACGCTTTTTGCGTTTCTATTACTTAAATTTTTACTATCTATTCATCATAGAAAACTTAAGTTCGGTATTTCTCAATCAATGCTCTTAAAATCGCTTCTGATTGAGCATCAGGGATCCCATTCGCTTTGCTCGCCCTAAAATGCATTTGGAAGGCCTTCACTACTTTTTGTGCATTATTATCTAATACACCATTTGTTGGTGTTTGATAACCATATTGCTGCAATAACTGTTGGAAAGTTGCAACGTCAACAGGCTCTGAAGGTTCTCTACCCGCTAAATAAGTTTGTACTAACGCCTTATCTGGCCAAGCACCTATTCCTTGGCTGGCTAATCTTTCCCAAGGAAATAAAGGCCCCGGATCAACTTTTCTGAGAGGTGCAATATCACTGTGACCCAAAACATTTTGAGGTTCAATATTATAGCGTTCAATAATATCTTTCATTACCACTGAAATAGTCACAATTTGGTCTGCAGTATAAGAATACCAATACCTAAACTTCCCATTATCACGATAACCCAAATTAACTATTTCAATCCCAATGGAGCAATTGTTTAGGCTAGTTGCATTTCCCCACTGACTAATACCTGCATGCCATGCAATTTCTCTTTCATCCACTAATGAAGTAATCACTGGTTTTCCATCAATCGATGATGGATGTGTAGGGATCAAATAGTGACTACTGACTCGGCCAGCTGTAAGCACCTTAAACGAGCGTTCATCATCAAGGGCGGTATAGTGCATTACCAGATATTTTACACAGTCATTTGCTTCCTGCTTATTAGGAACAACTTTAACTATATATTCACCTCTATCGATAAATACGGGTTGCTTGGCACAACTGGTTAAGAGGCTTATTGCAATAAGTAATCCTATATAATACCGACTAGACCTCATTTCTGATCCTTGATTAATTATTCCCAAAGCTAAATTGTAATAAAAAAACCCATATTAAAAAATATGGGTTTTGAATTTTGACGCTTTTTTATGATTGCTTTAGTTATTGCTCACTTTTTCACATCGAACTAAAGGTTCATCAGGAATAATATTCTTATCCCAAATCCCTTCTTCAATATCATCTTGCAACTCTGGATATTGTCGAATATCAAATGTAGGCACTAAACCTGCTTGTCGTTGCTGGTTATAATCTTTAACTAATTTTAAGGCGACACCAGAAAGTAAGATGATTGCAATTAAATTAGTCATTGCCATTAATCCCATAGAGAGATCGGCCATTTTCCAAACAAGAGGCATATCCGCTAAAGCACCAAACATCACCATGCCTAACACTGCTGAACGTAACAGGAATAGCCCTGTTGTGTGATTACGTTCAAGAAAAATCATATTACTCTCAGCATAAGCATAATTAGCAATAATGGAGGTAAAAGCGAAGAAGAAAATTGCAATCGCAATAAAGGTGCTTCCCCATCCCCCGACACTCGATGACAAGGCCAATTGTGTTAATTGAATACCATTAATACCTTCCGGATAACTGTCTAATACCCCCGATGATAAAATGATCACCGCGGTGGCACTACAAATAACCAAGGTATCCATAAAAACACCTAACATCTGAATATAGCCTTGAGATGCAGGATGTGGTGGATAAGGTGTTGCTGAAGCCGCAGCATTAGGTGCCGATCCCATCCCTGCTTCATTCGAAAAGAGGCCGCGCTGAATACCTTGAGTCATCGCTTGACTAATACCGTAAGCAACTGCACCTGCAGCGGCTTCTTGTAATCCAAACGCACTTTTAAAAATTAAAATGAAAACTTCGGGTAAGCGTTCAATATGATCTGCAACGACCCAAAATGCTAATAATAAATAAGCTGTTGCCATAATAGGAACAACTAACTCAGCAACACGAGCAACCCAACGCAGGCCACCAAAAATAATAAATCCGCTCGTTAATACTAAAAAGAGCCCCACATAGAATGGATCAAAATTAAAGGCAGAAGCTGTAGCTTGAGCAATCGAATTCGCTTGGACAGCATTAAAAACCAAGCCAAAAGCGATAATCAAGAAAATGGCGAAGAGAACCCCCATCCAGCGCATTTTTAGTCCTTTCGTCATATAATAAGCAGGACCACCTCGATAATTACCATCATCATCTTTTGTTTTATAAAGTTGCGCGAGTGTACTTTCTATTAATGATGTTGCCATGCCAATTAAAGCAACTACCCACATCCAAAAAATAGCGCCAGGACCACCCGCTGTTAAAGCAATCGCGACACCTGTCAAGTTACCAGTACCTACACGCGCAGCTAAACTGGTGCATAATGCCTGGAAGGAAGAGATCCCTGATTTATCTGACTTATGGCTATTTTTTAAAATAGAGAACATATGACTAAAATGTCGGATTTGTATAAATCCGGTACGGATAGTAAAGTAAATACCTACTCCGAGAAGCAAGTAGATAAGAACATATCCCCATAAAATGTTATTCGCAAAGTTTATTAGCCCTGTCAAATTAATCCCCTTATGTAATAACGTATATAACCTATCCTTACATCGCTATTGAAATAAAAAAGTAAGCAGATATCGTGTAATTAAGTCAATTACTGATCCGAATCCGTCTTAAAGTAATATCAAGAATTACTGTGTGAAAAGCGAACCAAATGTAACACAATATTGTGTGCCATGTATATTTTTTGTTTATTTTTTTACATGTTATTATTTTAATTTAATTATCTTATTAACTAAAGCAACCAATATTGAAAAATAAAAACCCTCTATATATCATTAAGATAAATAATTATTTCTTTATTTTATTAACGCAAAAAAGTAAGCTGAATACATTAATCATTAAGTTAATCAGTCATTTTAGAAAAAACACAAATAGAGTAAAAAAACATCAATTAATAATTTTCGCTATTTATCTAAAATAAGATTTAAATGAACCATTAAAGCAATTAATTAAGATGTTTTTTAATATTCAATTTAACATTTCAGTAATTAACCTTTAAGAAATAAAGCTTGTTACTAAAATCGACAATAAATATTTCATATTTCTTCATCCAATAAAATGCTTTAATATTAATAAGATATTAAGACAAGATAAAAAAACAAACTTTACATTTTTATTTTATCACACCTATTAAATTCATTAATTCTAACATGATTTGTGATCTTTCATTTTTTATGAATACGATTGATTGTTTTCTTTTCTTTTTTTATTCACTTACTATTCATGAATAACTCTATTTTTTGAATATTAATTAAAGTTTATTTCATATTAATAAAAAAATGTAGAATCACGTAAGTTTACCTATTAACCATTTGGTTAATTTTATTTATACTATGTTTTTCCCTGGTGTTGTATTATTTTTCGCCCTGTTTCCACAACAGGGCATTTTTTCATCTCAATATTTTAGCGCTTTATCATAACTCCTTGTCAAATATTAAAAAATAAAAACACATAAAATATCCAATTAATAAATCATCATTATTCATCTATTCTTAATACAAAATCTTCTACTTTTTTCATTGATCTAAATCAAACAAAACATTCGCATTACTTACCTTTTTTATAGATAAACTGCTTTTTTTCTACTTTAAAACCTATTTAATAAAAGTTGGAAATGCTCACTCTATCATTAGATTTATTTAAATTACCCACAAAGTAGTATAACAATTAAAGAGATATAAAATTTTATTGTTATATTTAATCGACTTGATTAAAAATCACCCAAAATAAAGTTCACTATTTTGCTATACATTAATGACTAATCTCTTTATCTGCTTGCATTAATAAGCAAGCTCTTTTACTTTACGTATATTGTTATAGAGGGAAAGATAATGAGTTATAACCTTTCAGAATTAACACAAGAAGAAAAAGATAAACTAAATATAAGCTTAGCCGCTTCAGGCGTCGCGTTTAAAGAACGCTATAACATGCCTGTCGTTGCAGATGCTGTTTTAAGAGAACAGCCTCAAGCTTTTCAAGCTTTCTTTCAAGAAAGACTGGTATTTTATCGTGCAAGAAGCCAACACTATTCTCGTTTGCCTTATGAACCACCAGTAAAAAAATAGTCAAATACTCTCCACTATTTTGATAATGACAAAAAAAAGAGATAAACCTTAGTTTATCTCTTTTTCTTTCAATAGATTAATTAGAACTCACTATCATTAATCTATTATTTAGGAGAAACATAAGTAATAGTATTGTCATCACAATTGACTTGAACATTGTAACGAAGATCTGTTCTCGCCCCTCTTACATTCAATACCATCTGGTAGCTATTATCCATCTTGATAATTTCATTAGCATTGATACTTGCAACAGGTTTTGAACCTAATGCATTTTTATCATCTTGCCAGCGAGGTAAACGATTCTGTAAATAATCATTCTTTACTCTTGCAACAAGTTGATTGTTATCTAAATTAACGCAACTCGCAAAAGGAGCAGAACGCACAATATCTTTATTAACATTTTCGATACTTTCTGCGGATACTCCAAAAGAAATAGCAAGCAAAAAACCTGCTCCAAGTATCCCTGTTTGACCAATAAACTTGCTTAATTTCATATAACCCCCCGAAAATATCCCTTAAAACAGGATGTGTATTCATTAAGCATAGCACAGGGTTAATAACACAATTGTGACATTTGTTAAAAAAATGTTCTATTCATTCTCATCGTCAAATACGATAGAAACTGATTCGCGGGTGGTATGTTTCTCTCTCAACTCTTGAGCGACTAACTGAATTGCCTCTCCGCTACTCATTCCTTCAGCCATTAGAGATTGAATTTTTTCTACTGCTTTTTGCTGCTCTTCATGTGTTAATGTAGGCATTCCTAGAAACATAATGTTACTCTTATCTTTATTAACGTCTATTTTGTATTTACATGAGTGTAATCTTTTTGATTACAATTTATTGTGCGAATAATACAACACACTTTGTTTACATGGTCATAAGATGGATATTCAATTACAACAACGTGAATTAATTTATACCCCAGATCTGGCACTACGGGTATTTTCTCCTATCGCGTCATTACCTTGGTCTAGTTTACTTCATTCTGGCTTTGCCGAACATCCTCATAATCGTTTTGATATTGTTGTTTCCGATCCTGTTGTGACTTTAGAAACTCGCAAACAAACGACAACAATTAAAGAAAAAAATGGCACAGTAAAACGTTCCAAAAAAGATCCCTTTACTCTCATTCAATCTGCATTAGAACAATTTGATTTTCACCCAGAATATAATGAGTCATTACCTTTTTTAGGTGGCGCTTTGGGTATATGGAGTTATGATTTAGGCCGTCGTTTTGAAAAATTACCTGAAATAGCGAAAAATGAACTTAATTTCGCAGATATGGCAATTGGTATTTATGATTGGGCACTTATTGTCGATCATCGCTTAAAAAAAGCCACTTTAGTTGGCTATCATAATATTGATGAGCGCTTACAATGGTTAAAAAGCCAAACGTCCACATCTCTTGATTCTCAATTTACCTTAACAACAGATTGGCAATCAAACATCGATAGTGATGAATATAACGAGAAAATTGCTAAAATTCATCAATACTTGCTTTCAGGTGACTGTTATCAAGTTAACTTGGCTCAACGCTTTTGTGCAAACTATACTGGCAGTGAATGGAATGCATTCTTAACATTAAATCAAGCTAATAAAGCACCGTTCTCTTCTTTTATGTGTTTACCCAACAATTTTGTGATTAGTGTTTCACCTGAGCGCTTTATTCATTTAGCTAATAATAAAATAGAAACACGCCCAATAAAGGGAACACTTCCTCGTAAAGCATCACCTGAAGAAGATGATGAACAAGCACAATTATTAGCAAATTCGCGTAAAGATCGCGCAGAAAACTTAATGATTGTAGATTTAATGCGTAATGATATTGGAAAAGTTGCAGTAACAGGTTCAGTAAAAGTGCCAGAGTTATTTGTTGTTGAGCGTTTCCCAGCAGTACATCATTTAGTCAGTACAATTACAGCGCAGTTACCTTCTCATTTAACTGCGACTGATTTATTAAGAGCAGCTTTCCCCGGCGGTTCTATCACGGGGGCCCCAAAAATCAGAGCGATGGAGATCATCGAAGAGCTTGAACCTCATCGTCGCCATGGATACTGTGGTGCAATTGGTTATATCAGTTTTTGTGGCACAATGGACACCAATATCAGCATTCGCACTTTATTGACTGAAAAAAATAAAATTTACTGCTGGGCTGGAGGTGGTATTGTTGCTGATAGCGTTGCTGAAAAAGAGTACCAAGAAACATTCGATAAACTTGGGCAAATATTAACTGTTTTAAGTGAGTCTACTATCGATGACACCCATTGATACTTTTATCAATCGTTTTCAACTCACATTACCGAATGACAAGGTAAATCAGCCTCTTGATACCCAAAAATCGGCAGCCGTCTTGCTGCCGATTATTAATAAACCGAATCCAACATTATTATTAACTGAACGTGCATCAACGTTACGTTCTCATGCTGGGCAGGTTGCGCTACCCGGCGGTAAACGTGATCCTGAAGATAATAACCTTATTGTAACAGCACTAAGAGAAGCGCATGAAGAAGTCGCCATTCCTCCTAATGCAGTAACCGTTATTGGTCAATTAGCCCCGTTGCAAAGTTCTAGCGGATATTTAGTCACTCCTATTGTGGGCGTTATTCCTGCCGGTTTGCCTTTACGCCATAACCCTGCTGAAGTCGCCTCTATCTTTGAAATGCCACTAAGCCATGTACTTAATGCCCAACATTATCAACCTCTAGATTTTCATCGTGCTGGTGAAAATCATCGGATCTACTTTTATCCCTATAATGGACATCTAGTTTGGGGATTAACCGCTGCTATTTTGCATAGACTCGCTTTACATATCACTTAACTCACTATTTTATATTCAGCTTGTGCTTTTTATCACCACCTTCACAACTCTACTTAGCTATTTTAAAAAAATGTTGTAAACTACATCATTAACGGGACGATATAATCGTAAAAACGATCCCTTTACTATAAATAACTATATTTTATTCTTTTTAACCCTCTCTCTTATTATTAAGGAGTCTGACGTGATTAGCGTTTTCGACATGTTTAAAGTGGGCATCGGACCATCTAGCTCTCACACCGTAGGGCCAATGAAAGCGGGTAAAGAATTTGTCGACGATTTAGTCAGCCAGGAATTGATTGCCTCTGTCACTCGCGTAGCTGTTGATGTTTACGGCTCCTTGTCTTTGACAGGCAAAGGTCACCATACTGATATCGCAATTATTATGGGGTTAGCAGGTAATGCACCAGCTACTGTCGATATTGACAGCATTCCCGGTTTTATTCGTGAAGTTGAAGAAACTGGCAAGCTATCATTAGCAAACGGCTTAAAAGTGGTCGATTTCCCAGCAGAAAGCATGCATTTCAGCAATGACAACCTGTCATTACATGAAAATGGTATGACAATCCATGCTTTTGCTGACGACAAAGAAATCTATCGAAAAACCTACTACTCTATCGGTGGGGGTTTTATCGTTGATGAAGAAAACTTCGGTAAATCAACATTAAATAGCAAGCCTGTTTCATATCCTTATGCTAGTGCAGAAGAGTTATTAAAGCACTGTAAAGAAACAGGTTTATCTATTTCTAGCTTAATAATGAAAAATGAGCTAGATCTGCATACTCAAGCAGAAATAAATGCTTATTTCGCTGATGTTTATAAAACAATGCAAGAGTGCATTGAACACGGTTTAAATACAGAAGGCGTATTGCCGGGGCCATTACGAGTACCTCGTCGTGCCGCTGCATTAAATCGCTTATTAACGTCAAGCAACAGCCTATCAAACGATCCAATGAAAGTTGTTGATCTGATCAATATGTTTGCACTGGCAGTTAATGAAGAAAACGCAGCAGGCGGACGCGTTGTAACAGCACCAACAAATGGTGCATGTGGTA
The DNA here is from genome assembly GCF_003144395.1 of Proteus faecis. Taxonomy (GTDB): domain Bacteria; phylum Pseudomonadota; class Gammaproteobacteria; order Enterobacterales; family Enterobacteriaceae; genus Proteus; species Proteus faecis. Next base: position 29,136 of record NZ_PENZ01000001.1, read on the forward strand.
TTGTTCCTGCTGTATTAGCTTACTACGATCGTTGTATTGAACCCGTCACACAAGAGATCTACTTACGTTATTTCTTAGCATCCGGTGCAATTGGTATTCTTTACAAAATGAACGCTTCTATTTCAGGTGCTGAAGTCGGTTGTCAAGGCGAAGTTGGCGTAGCTTGTTCAATGGCAGCTGCGGGTCTTGCTGAATTATTAGGTGGAAGCCCTGAACAAGTCTGTGTTGCTGCCGAAATCGGCATGGAGCACAACCTTGGTTTAACTTGTGATCCAGTTGCAGGCCAAGTTCAAGTTCCTTGTATTGAACGTAATGCAATTGCTTCAGTTAAAGCAGTTAATGCCGCACGTATGGCTATCCGTCGCACCAGTGAACCTCGTGTTTCCCTCGATAAAGTTATTGAAACTATGTATGAAACAGGTAAAGACATGAATGCTAAATACCGTGAAACATCACGCGGTGGTCTTGCAATTAAAGTGCAGTGTGACTAATTAACGCTATCTAGACGAAAAGCCATTCATTTTGAATGGCTTTTTTTATTTTAGCTATTTTATTTCAATCACCGCTTAACTCTTAGATAACTAAAGATAATAATCATAAAATACACATTTAAAATTAAGTAATATATTTTTTATAACTTAAATACTTCTTATTTCTCTATATTACATACAAGTATCAAATATACGTATTAAATATAGGTTCATTTAATATTCATTTAAATTTATAGAAAATTGAGCTTATAATTTTCAGGTGTATTCATTTTTATAAAAAAATTAATATTTTATTATAATGATAATTAAAACCCATTGTTTATTATATGGTTATTTATTCATCACATTGAAATTTATCATTTTTTTAACATCTGAGAATTATTTATAATATATTTTAAGTTGCCACACACAATAATGATAATTATTATCAATATCATCTTTAAAATATAATAAATAATATGTTGCCTTTCGAAAATAATATGTTATCTTCTGCACCAAGTCATTGGGGAGTAGCCTGTCTTAAAATAAAAAATCTTATTTTAAGAAATCTGTATCAACATACTCGCTTATTTTTATCTAGCGTGGTACAGATGCCGTAATACGGTTGGCAAGACCATAGACACATGATTGTACTTCTTTGGTTGGGGGTCAATTGTGTGTATATGGAAATACCCCAACCGAGGCTTTATTATGAGTTTCTACGCTACTATCATTCTCGCCCTAGCCCTTTCTATGGACGCATTTGCTGTTGCTGTCTGTAAGGGTGCCACATTACACAAACCTCGTTTCCGCGAAGCACTCCGTACTGGATTTATATTTGGTATTATCGAAGCCAGCACACCCGTTATTGGTTGGGCACTCGGTTTATATACTAGCCAATATATCATTCAATGGGATCACTGGATTGCCTTTGGATTACTGTTTGTTCTTGGTAGCCGGATGATTTACCAAAGCTTAAAACGTGGTGATGATTGCCCTTGTGAAGAAGATGCGCCACAACGTCACGGCTCACTATCTTTAATCGCAACCGGTATTGCAACAAGCCTTGATGCAATGGCAATTGGTGTCGGTTTAGCGTTCCTTCAAGTCAATATTGTTCATACCGCAATGACAATTGGTATGATGACCATGATCATGGCAACTCTGGGTATGTTAATTGGCCGTTATATTGGCCCAGTACTTGGAAAAAAAGCAGAAATTATTGGTGGGATTGTATTAATTGCTATCGGCTTTAATATTGTATTTGAACACTTAGAATTATTTATGTACGCTAAATAATTGCTAATAAAGCATATTAAAAAGCTTAGGTTTGTAATATCACGACCTAAGCTTTTTTATTCATTTAACAAAATACTTTGATTTCACATTATTAAGCATGACGTTGATAGACACGAATCAAAAAATCTGTTTCGCATTCAAAGTTTTTACTTTCCGCTAATGCCTGTTTTACTTCTTCACTTGCACGCCATGCAAACGGTGTCATTTGTAATAAATCAAAAGCCTGCTTACCGTTTAAATTCATCATATAAGCAACTTGATGTTCAGATACTTTATTAAATCCATCAAAATGTTCTTCTTTTAATGGATGCAGATGTACTTCTGAATAAATCAGTGATTTTAACTGATAGAGATGACGTGGCGCTGGTGTAACAGTAATAATGTAACCATTGTTCACAATAACTCTTGCTAATTCATCACTATTACAAGGGGCGTAAATACGCACAACCGCATTTAAAGAAGCATCACAAAAAGGTAAACGTTGACTTGAGGCTACACAAAAATGAATTGATGAATAACGTTTAGCTGCATATTTAATCGCAACCTTTGAAACATCTAAGCCATACACTTGTGGATTATGCAATTTTAGATTTTGATAAAACTGATGAGTATAATAGCCTTCACCACACCCAATATCCAATATCACACTGTTATCTTCAGGTAATAATATTTGTATTAATTCAGCCACTTTATCTCGCATTGGCTGGTAAAAACCTGCATCTAAAAACGTACGACGTGCATTTATCATTTCTGCACTATCACCGGGCTCTTTTGAGCGTTTAAATTGCACTGGCAATAAATTGACATAGCCTTCTTTAGCACAATCGAATTGATGATTATTTTCACAGATCCAACTGTGAGCTTGAAGAGAAAGAGCCTGATAACATAATGGACATTGATAAGACATAGTAATAATTTTTGTATAACCCAGAGTAGAATAAGGAGAGATAATAACATACCTCTCCTAATCTTGCGGAAAACCTAACTCTTTATTTTTAATTTTAAGTCATGCTTTCTATGCTAAGTCGCTTAATAAGTACAACTTATAGGCGGATCAAGTTCGTTTTAGTTTTTCAGTATTCGCGATAAATAACGCAATAACTAACAGCAATATTGCACCTGATTGTATTAGCGTATCAACCGAATTTTTATGCTCAACAATAATTAAACGCACTATTGCCGTTATTCCAATATAAATAAAATATCTAAGCGGGAAATGCCCGCCAGATAAAAAATACTTAACAATAAGCGCAATAAACTCAAAATAAAGAAAGTAGATCAAAATACCTTCTAATAATTGATAAGATGACTCTTCTGCACCTAAATTAAATAATAATGAAGCGATTACATACGTTTCTTTGATAAGAAAACTGACTAATACAATCGCTAAAATAAGTAACCCAATATTAAGCACCCACTGTAATATAGTGGCAATACATTTCAGTAATTCTTCGCTTGATTTTTTCATATAAACTATAACCTAGTGAGATCATTCCGTGATATGTAAAAATAATAAAAGCTCAATTAGACAATTTTACTAAATTTTAATGGATTTACGCATTCACCACACCATTTTTTATCTTTTAGAGCCAAAAAACCAAGAATAATGATGCTGCAATCGCAATATTTACTTTTAAATTTCAACTTATAAGCTGATTTACCTATACTTAATTTAAGAGCTAATATATTGAAAAGGCACACTATGGCTAACAAATACCTCGTTGCAATTGATTTATTAGAAGATAGCAGAATTCAGCGCATGATCGAAGATATTCACTTCTTAGCTAGAAAACCAGAAAATTATTTCCATTTCATTACAGTGATGCCCAACTTGCGCTCTTTAGAAGCTTACGGGCTCAATTGTGATAGCTCGTCTGTTGTTGAGAAAAAACAACAAGCTTTAGTTTTATTAACCGAAAAATTAGAGCAATGTGTGACACAACAATTTAACTTACCCAAAGAACAATACCAATGCCATGCCATTATTGGTACACCTAATTATAATATTCTAGAGCTAGCAGAAAAAATTGATGCGGATACCATTATTATAGGTTCAAGCTCACGTAACCAACGCAATATATTGCTGGGGTCAACAGCGGATTATATTGTAAACAACACGTCGCGTTCAGTAATGGTTATTCGTAAGTAAAATCACTAAGACACTTTCCTTTTGGCAATAAAGTTAAATTATTTATTGCCAATAAATATTCTACCATTCTTTTCGTTATAAATAGCACTAAATGTACTTTAATTTTTTTGTTTCAATAGGTTATTTTGTTAGAATGTAGATAAAAAAACAAAAAATTTATCTCTTTTTTATTTCGATTTCTGCTTTTACCCTAAATTTAATTCCAATAAATTTTTTCACTCTCTATCTTCCAAAACCTTAAATGAGATACTTATGAATCAAGATCTAAAACAGAAAATCTGTACATTTGAAGCAGGTTCTCCTGATGAAAACCCATGGGTAAATGGAAAACCAACACCTAGTGTAATAAAGATTGAGCCATATAATGAATTATGGGTAACATTATATAATCAACAAAAAGAAAATATTATCCAAAAATTAAAAGATAAATGTTTAGCTATTGAGCATATTGGATCAACAGCAGTACCTAAGTTAAATGCAAAACCGATCATCGATATTGATTTAATTGTTGCTGATCCTACCGATGAACCTAGCTATATTCCTAAATTAAATCAATTAGGCTATAAACTTACGGTAAGAGAGCCTTCGTGGTATCAACATCGTATGCTAAAACTAGAAACACCTAATGTGAATCTACATGTCTTTGCACCTAATTGTCCTGAACACCTTAGGCATATTTTATTTAGAGATTGGTTAATTAACCATAAAGAAGATAGAGAGTTATATATAGAGGCAAAACTCAGCGCCAAAGAAGATGTTGAAAATGTACATCAATATAATCAGAAAAAAGATCACATTGTAAAAGCCATTTATCAGCGAATTTTTAATTCACTTTGAGTGACCTATTCTCCTCTTTATTTCGTATCCTTAGACTATTTCTAAAATAAGGATATAAATTTTACTGTTAATTTTTATTCAAAAGATAGCGATTGTCCTGTATTGAAATCTTTAGCATTAAGATATTTTCGCCCTAATACACCTGTACAATGACATCCATACACATCAATATTTTCATCTATAGCTTTTTTAGCGCGTTGTAATGCAAATGGTGTTGCACAACGTAAATGTAAGCCCCCCACAATTGCTTGAATTTGATGATTACCTGTTATTTTTTTCGCATGCCCAATGATAGATTCAATCCCCGAATGGCTACAACCAGTGATAATCACTAGGCCTTTTTTCCCTTGCCAAACAAGAAAGCTATCATCAAGAACATAATCATCTTCTTCACCTGATCCATGAATAATAACACCGTAGCGTTTATTCACTTGACGTTGAGTCACTTGTCCCGAATAGATAAAATTTTCTTCGATTACTATCGGTACTTCTGTTAATTCAAAAGAAAATTGTGCTTCAAGCTTTTTGCGATCAAATAAAGGAGCTAATCGTTTAAATTTAATATTCTTATTGCCTAAAAAAAGCGCTGAATAACGAACAGAAAATAAATGAGGATGAGCGACAATACGCGGTTTATGAGTAAAAAAATCTGCGGGTAAATGTGTAAGTCCACCCAAATGATCATAATGCCCATGGGACACAACTATCGTTTTCAATGTAGTTAAATCAATCCCCATCTTTTTGGCATTTGAAATAAAGCTAAGATCTTTTCCTGTATCAAAAAGTATTTTAGCTTGGCACTCATCATCTTCTAACAATAGTGACAAACCAGGATAATGGTTAAGTTCAGGGTTAATCGATTTATTTTCTAGTAATGCTGTGATGGTTAACATAGGAATTTTTTAATTATTATTAGGGAATAACTTTATAGTAATAAAAAAAAGAATTCTTTCCAAACATAAAAGCTATTGATTTGTACGATTACTTTACTTGCTTAACTGCATAATCGCTGTTACGTATGAACAAAACATAACAGCGATATCACTAAACTCTACAAATGTTCTTATTTATTATTTATCAACATATTAGGCTTATCGTACAACCATAACAGAACGTTTTGCATAACGTGTAATATCTGCGGCTGTTGAACCGATATGATAAAAATCGTCTTCAGGATTATGCGAACCAATCACAATTAAATCCGCATCTACTTCATCAGCAATCTGCAATATTGCATCTCGTGGTGTTCCAATACAAATGTGAGTTTGCATTCTATCGTCAGGTAAATCAAAACGCTCAATTATTTTTGTAAGCTCTTTTTCCGCTGACGCTTTTAAGCATCCTTGATCTAATTGTTCGTTATTTATAACAAGTCGATAATAGGAAGATTGTGGAAGTTTAGGAAGTACATACAAAAAGTGAACATAAGGATCTTCATTTTTTGCAATATTTTCTACTAACGGAATTGCTTTGTTCATCAGGTTATCTTCATCAATATCAATGGGAACCAAAATATTCTTATACATACCGCCTCCTTTTATTTTAATTGTAGGATAGTGTATTTTTAGAAAAATACCGGATGTAGTTAACACATTTTAAAAATAATTTATTTCAGAAAGATAATATCAACTATTCACTCAACAAAAAGGTGAAAAAAAAAGTAAAAAAGGAATGAAAATAAAATAAACTTTATTTTTAATACTTTTTTATTTTTAATAACTGTTAATTAGTATTAGCATTTTATTTTTAATAAAAAGCCTTATTAAATAATAAGGCTTTTCACTTTTTCGATATTGCTATTGAATTATTTTTGAATAAGGTTTTTCTGTTTATTCTTCTTAACGTATTGATAACCAACTGCTAATGCAATAAACCATAATGGAGTCACACTTAATGCTTGGCGAGTATCATGTTCAAAAGCTAATAGCACTGTCATAAATACAAAAAATGCAAGACATAGCCACGACATAATAATTCCTAAAGGCATTTTATAGATAGACTTCTCATGCAGTTGAGGGCGTTTTTTACGATATGCCAGATAAGAGCATAAAATCATACTCCAAATAAACATAAATAATAACGCAGAGACTGTTGTTACCAAAGTAAATACATGCATAACATCAGGAATAAAGTAGATTAATATAATTCCACATGATAAACATAAGCTGGTAAATAACAGTCCATTGGCAGGCACTGCACGTTTAGATAATTGACTAAACTGTTTTGGTGCTTCGCCTTCTTTAGATAAACCAAATAACATTCGGCTTGTAGAAAATATCCCACTATTCGCAGAAGAGGCGGCTGCAGTTAATACCACGAAGTTGACTAAACTTGCGGCTGCAGGTATTCCTATCATAACGAATAACTCAACAAATGGACTTTTATCCGCCAAAATAGAGCGCCATGGTGTTACCGACATAATAATAGCTAATGCTAATACGTAAAAAGTAATAATACGGATAGGTATCGCATTGATTGCTTTCGGTAAAGATTTTTCTGGATTACGTGTTTCAGCAGCCGCAGTACCGACTAATTCAATCCCAACAAAAGCAAAAATGGCAATTTGGAATCCGGCAAAAAATCCACTTAACCCTTTAGGGAACATTCCTCCATCATTCCAGATATTCTCTAGTGCTGCGGTATGTCCTGCTGGTGATTCAAACCCAATACTAATAAGAACAATACCAACAATAATTAAAGAAACTATTGCGGTTATTTTTATCATAGAGAACCAAAATTCCATTTCCCCGAAGAGTTTGACTGTCGCTAAATTTAAAATAAGCAATGTCAGCACACAAATAAAGGATGTGCCCCACTCAGGAAAATTAGGAGCCCAATAACTAATATAAGACGTTATAGCAACGATATCAGCAATACCAGTGATGACCCAACAAAACCAATATGTCCAACCAACAAAGAAACCAGCCCATGGCCCTAATAAATCACCAGCAAAATCACTAAATGACTTATATTCTAAATTTGATAATAACAGCTCGCCCATTGCTCTCATCACAAAGAATAAGACAAAGCCAATTATCATATACACAAAAATAATTGATGGTCCAGCTAACGAAATGGTTTTTCCTGATCCCATAAATAGACCAGTACCGATAGCACCACCAATAGCAATTAACTGAATATGACGATTTGTTAGCCCGCGCTGTAGAGTGGCATTTTTCACTCTAGCGGGAGGAGAAATTTCTGTTTGATCTTCCATATAATACCTGAAGTGTTTTCATATTTTCGATGTTGTTTTCACCGCTATTTTATTTTTTAACGCGGTAATATGTTTGCGAAATTATTGTGACACAAATCTCAGTATAAGTAATGAAAAGATCACTTTTAGTAAAATGAATGATGATTTGATAACCAGATAAGATCCTTTCTTTAATTTAATCGGCGATATTTTATCCATTTGAAAAAAAATCGAAATAAGCACTTGACCATCACATTTTAGAGGAGAATAATCAGCGCATCGGGTTGTTAGCTCAGTCGGTAGAGCAGTTGACTCTTAATCAATTGGTCGGGAGTTCGAGCCTCCCACAACCCACCAATTTTAAGCTGATAAATCAGACATTTACGCCACTTATCAATAAGTGGCTTTTTTGTATCTGGAAGAAAGTGGCGACAAAATGGCGCATTTATCTTAAGCCGAAAACTTAAAATAATACGCCAATTAATAAAAACAGCATCTACTTATATTTCATCCCATTTTTATAATTAATAGAGTTAATTAAAATAGAGAATTACTCTAACTTAATCAGATAATTTAATACAAACCACTAGAAATCCTATTTTATCTCTTTTTTATCTTCAAATTCCCCACCAAAATCATCAATTAAAACATAGTTAATGGTATTTATTTTACTATCCTCTAGATTGATTTTCTGTTTGGAAAATGGCGCTAACATAGGAATAAGAATATTAGGATTATTTTCGCCAGATGCGGATTTAATGGTGACATAAAAAGGTGTCGGATTTTCAATTGTTAACTGTTTATCTAATTTTGTAAAAATAAGAGCTCGACTAACATCAGAAATCACCATGATTAAATCATCAGGGCGATAGAATACTTTTACTTGTAATCTGATGACAACATTAATTAAACCTTCATCATATTTTTTGTTCGCTGGCTTAGGCATGATTTCATATAAATTAAGCCAGTAAAGTGTCTCTTTCGCTTTATCTGTATGAGTAAATTTATTAATCACTCGTACCCGTTGTGATTCACTCGGTTTTAATTGTAATACTGGTGGTAATGATAAAGCGGAAACATCAGTTATGGTTTCTGGGGTATTTTCTGGGTTACCATCATCCACCCATGTTTGAACTACCACAGGAAGTTCACCATCATTTTTTATATTTAAGGATGCTTCTCTATCTGAGTGATAAAGGATCACTCTAGAACCCTCTAAGGCTAAATTCGCTTTGGCGATAAACGAAAAGCACAGCAACAAAATAAAAATACCGCTCTTTTTCATATTTATTGCACCTGTATAATCACTTGTAATGTCGCATTAAATTTACCAGCAGTTATTTTCTCTCTCGGTAACGCTTCTAATGAGGCATATAATGTTTTAGTTAAATCGGTAATACCATTATTAAATGAGACTGAACTAGCATCATCATAAATAGGATACCAACCATAACTTTCACCTTGCCCTTCATTCGCTAATGTTGATAATAAGTTTAACGCCACACCTGATGGACGATATATTCTTACACCAACCCCTTTTGCCATACTTGAGTCAGTACCATAACCATCTGTCACTAAATGAGTAATTGCGGCACCATTAGGTACTGTTAATCCTAATTCAATTGCTTTGTTAACATTTGCAGGTCTAGGTAAAAACCCCATTGCGGTTTGCCCCGCTCCAGTCCCACTAGAAATATTACTCAAACCATCGCTCGCAGGCGGTGCTGATTGACAATAAAAATCAATCGTAATAGGTAAAGTGACTTTTTTGCCACTTGCTAACTCATTAATAGTAACCAATGGAAATAAAACATAAGGCGTAACGTTTCGCACAAAACAAGTAGACGCATTACGTATATAAATTCGGCGAGACATATTTACAGCGGCAGGCCAATAAGCATAAAAACCATGATAATTTGTAGCGTGATCTGCACCATCTTTTAATAAATAAGAGAAATTAGAGCTTTGAAAAGCGATATAACCTGCCGGTTGATTAATAAAAGTAATTAATCCACTACTTGATTGTGCCGGTGGCATATCACTTGTTCTTTCATAGTTAATCTTAAATAACTCCACTTCCATATTAGAGAAATTTTTTGCTTTTACTAAGATCCATCCTTGGCTATCTCTTTCTAAATTATCTAAAGCACGAGATTTCCAATAGCGACTATAATATTCGCCTGTAATGGTATTTTTAATGCGAATACCCAATCCTCTTGCCAGACTAATATAGGTATCATTTAAACCTAATGCTGGATTAACTAGATTTCTGCCACCATAATTATAGTCACCATTAGTTGAGTAAAACTCTCTTAATTTACCCTCTTCATCGGCTGTGCAACGAAATAATATCTGCTCAGGATCATAAACTTCATAACCCGCCTCAAAAAAAGAGACAAAACCACTCGCCACTAATGTACCCGGAATTTGAAACTGATCATTATTAACATTAATGACTTTAGGGGTACTTCCCATTGATCCCGAATCATCTCTCGCACCTTGCCAACTTTTCGCTGAACCTTTGCCCGGCTCGGTATAATACACACTATTAGAATTAGTCGTCGTAGTTGTTATTTTATAACATGTTGCCAAGGCTAAAGAAGGGAATAGCATCAAGGCTAATAAAATAGAGGAGTACTGAGAAAATAAACAGCGATTTAATTTCATAAGCATTGACCTGATAATAAAATGAGTTTATCTGCTTCTTTTTCTTCTGGTATTGCGTAATCAATTTGGCAACTATCTTCATCTTTACCGACAGTCAGTATCCCTTTCCTATTTTCAACCCTGACATAAATCTGGTTACTTTGCCCTACCATACCAACAATGTGCTTATCTTTATCGAAAACATTTTCGCCTAATGCCAATTCGCTTTCTGGCTTAATCGAAATCAATACAGGATATCCGACTTGGGTTTTAAAAACGATTTTGGTGCTTGAACCTGAATACGGTGCTATTTGCTTCGTATTTTCCAATAGCTCAATATTATTATTTCTAATATTTTTCCCATCCAAGCTAACATTGTTATATTGATAAGGGACAAGAGAAGGCACAATAGCATAACCAAAAGGATCAATGCGGGCGCCCATACCATTACTCACACTCGCACCACTTGCACCTTTTGCTTCCACTAAAGCAAAAGAATCACTAATACGAGGACCTAATGTTATCCCACCACTGTGTGCAACTAACGCACCTTGAATACCTACGCTACCTTGCGTGTAATGTTTACCATTAGAGATACTGCCTGATAGCGTGGTAAAAGGAAGCTGTTTAATTAAATGTAAACCACTGCCTATCGCTCTATTTTGTGTGTCATAATCCGCATTTACACTATAAGAAAGCGTTTTATCTTCACCTAAAAGTCCTGATAAATTCGTTTGATAACTCGAATCATCGCTAGAATGACTAGAAGATAGTGATAGCATAGGTGAATAATCAGAGCGTCCTAATGGCATAGAAACAGATAACATAACCATATCCTCAGATATCGGATCGGTTGTTATTGGTGTAAAAGTATTATTTGCCGTCATTTGTCCCGTTTTTTGGCGACTATAAGCAAGGCTATAAGCAATATCTTTATAGGTATTTGAATAACCAATTTGATACTGGGCATCATGTCCTTTATTACCATAATAGTTACTGATAGAGCCCGAAATATAAAGCTGCCCCCACTTATCAAGAGACTGATTAACACTAAGTGTAAACTGACTTTCTTGGTTATAGCTGCTGGAATTCCATTCCATGTCATTACTTGCACTTTTTCTCAACCCCAACACATCATTATATTCGCGAAAATTCTCTGTTGAATATTTATAACCTGCGAGTGTAATAACAGTATTTGTTGGGCTAAAAGTACGGCTATAACTAATACCTAATCGTCCACCTTGATAATTTTTACCCTCCACTTCAGCGTTTGAAAATGCCGAATTAAAGCCGATTGCCCCTAATTTTGTAGCAATAACAGAGCCGACAAATACGGCTTGATATTGGTGTCCTACACGTACCCCCGTATTTAGCGTTACCGTATTGTTCACACCATATTGCAAAGCAATATCTGAAAAATAGCTATTTTCTGTAGCAAAGTTATTCACTTCACCCGCAGTAAAGTTATATTTAAGGCGCCCAGCTCTTACAGATTCAGGTAATGCGGTAAATGGCACTGTAAAAGAAGAAATTTTGCCATTACTTTCGTAAATTTCGACAAACAAATCTCCTTCATAACTAGTTGGATAAAGATCATTTATTTCAAATTGCCCAGGTGACACAGTCGTTTGATAAATTTCAGTACCATTTTGTTTTATCACTACACGGGCAGTTGTCGTCGCAATACCACGAATAACAGGTGCATAACCTTTTTGAGAATCCGGCAACATTCTTTCATCAGACATTAATTGAATACCTTTAAATGCCAGACTTGAAAATTGTGCGCCTGTTGTATAAATATCACCGACAACTAACATCGACTTTAATGTCAGTAGCGGTTTTTGTAGATAAGTTCTAATCCAATTAAATTCACTATTACTTCCCGACTTTGATGAATTATAAGAGTAAGACGCTTGTTGACGAAATTGCCAGGTTCCTAAATTTATGCCCATGTTGACACTACCAAAACCATAGTCTGAACTTTGTCCGTTCGATTTATTCTTATAGTAATTACCAGAATAATTAGTGAACAACATGGTATTGCCTGCATCTAAATCATCTTCATTGACATAACCTTGTGGCCTTCGTTTTAATAAGATTTGAGGCACTGCAATCATGATCCTAAAATTAGAAGCATCAAATGAATCTACAATATTTTTATTAATTTGGTTTAATACTAAACATTGATTATTATCTTGACTAAGTTCATCATCCAGTAAGATCCCCATATCATCAATCTGTTGTTGATTAAAACAAGGCGTCACTTTACCGTTATCATTTAATTGAAAATGCACTATTTTTCTTTCAAAAAAGCGATTATTAATGTAGATATCAACATCATAATTGCCAGGCTCCACATAATTACTATCATGAAGCTGATTAATGTTGATATTATTTTTGCTACCTAATAATAAAGAAGGATCAAATTCATAATCATCAGCCAATGCAGAAGGCATTGATTGAATAAATAGAGAAAATGAGCCGATTAAGAATACGACTTTTATTCTCTTATTTAATTGTGCTGTGTTTTTTTCTATGGATTTCATTTCAATTCCATTTTTTTAATGAATTAAATCTGTCGCACTATTTTGCCCACCTAGATCATTAATGTATTTATAGGTCATTTTATCGGGTGAAAATGAAAGCGTTCTGCCATTTTCAGCGACTAATACTTCCGTTGATAACGGAGAAACCATAGTTGGTTTAAATATAAATTTTTGACCCGAAGTATTCGTGGCCTCAAGTTGCGCAAATGACACAAAAAAAGGTGAATCGTTTTTAACTTTTATAGTTCCATTATTCTCTTTTGAGAATGATATTTGTTTCTCGATATTATTTAGCTGTGAGACAATCTCAGTTGGACGATAAAATATTTTTAATCGATGATGCACAATAACCGTAAAACTATTTCCTTCTTTTATATCTTTATTCAAATCTTTAGGTGGAATTTGTGCCACATTTAAAAAGAAAATAGATTCTTTATCTTGTGGTAGACCTTCGCCAGTATAAATTAATCGTGCGTCTCTCCCTGTTTTAGGATCGATACGAAAAACGGGGGGTTGAATAACAAAAGGGGCATCTGCATTATCCGGGGTTGAATTAGGATTATTTTTATCCGCCCATATTTGCATAATATAAGGAATTTCATCGTTATTCATAAACTTTAAAACTTCAAAACGTGAATCCGATGAATAAACAATACGTGTTTTTAGCATGGTGACACTAGAATACGACGCAGTGCTATAACTTAAGAAAAATACGATAATTAGCATTATTATTTTTTTCATTACTTATCTCCCTCTTATATAAATAAAAAATGCCTCCTTTATATAAAGGAGACATATAAACATTATTGATAAGAGATAGAGTACTGCACACTACCTTCTACTTTACCTGCTGTTGCAACATCATCTGCATAATAACGTACAGCATAATCATAAGATGCTGATTTTTCGTTTGCTTTTAATACTAGGCCTTCGTTACCTACACCAGTTAAATCAATTTTTGTACCTGTTTTCGCAGGGTCAATAATTTCTAAACTAACATTGTTATTTGCTGCTGTATTACCAATACGACCTTCTGTTGTCAGATTATTAGCAATAAATATAGTTTTAATATTTGTATCTGCTGGTTTAGAACCAGTACAACCACTCACTGCAATAGTAAATGGTGTCTGACCTGCTGTTTTACCCGCAGTATCTAATGCGGTTACGGGCACGGTTGGTAATAAAACAACAGGAAGTGCTGAATTACCATTAACCGTTACAGTACAAGTTTCATCAGAAACTTCGCCTTGAAAACGGATAGTGTTATCAGAAGCCGCATAAACTGTAGATGAAAAAATACCTGCGATCATCGCAGTAAGAAGCATTTTATTCATAGTAAAACTCTCTCTTGTTATATATTTAAATAAATTTTTTTTGGGGTTAAATAAACGAAAAGGCTCACACGAAATAAAATGTTATCAATAACATTATTTCATGCTTATTACGTACTAATATTTAAGTATTTGCAATTATCATCTCATTTACTCGTAAAACGCAACTACATTTAACACATATAAAGCGTAATATTTATATATTTTTCGATTTTAAGCATATTCTCATAGTCTAAATATGACTATTTCGCATTTTTAACAAAAAAAACATCTATTTATTAAGATTAATATTAAAAAATATATTAACTTACTTAAAATTGATATTTATCATTTTTAATAAAACAAGTTCAATAAATTCATTATTTTTTTAAAATTTAAAATAAAATCTTCCATATTATTTTATCATTATCTATATCACCTGTTTCTTTCAGTAACATTTAAATTAGATTAATAAATTAACATTTATTTAATTGATAAAGTTTATTTACAACAAATGCATTCGCTATATTATAATCAATATAACCAAAGATTGTTTAATTTATATTTATTAACTTATTAATGAAAAATAAGGGGGCATTTTAAATAATAGTATCTTTCACTTATTATTATATAACTATATATATTCATTTAATCCAAACGTAAAACATTCTCAAACTTATTCAGTTTCGCTTTACTGAAAATAATAGAGATAAAAAGTATGTTGCTTACTTTTTTTAATGAAACTTCATAATCGCCTACTGGGAGAAAAATAATTTCTCCTGCGCGATATTGTGGATCATCTGGCTCTAAGTTACCGCCAGTTGTATCCTCTCCTGCACCAATAAAAACTTCACCTGATGGACAGTTTATGTTTATTCTTACATCGGGATCTTCAATTTTATCGCATAGATTAATTGTATAAAAACCATCATTACCTAAACCAATAAATGCAATATTGCCTTTGTTCATCTCATCTAACTCATCATCCTGTATGCTCCACCAATCTGCTGTATCTGATTTCCTATGTTGGATTGCTTGTAAATCAAAAATAGCCAAAGTTGCCGTATCAGTAATAAAAGAAAATGCGTTTGACATCTTTATGCTCCCAAAAACAGTATGATCGTACCAAAATTTTTTCTTTCTTTTATACATCGGTTAATCATATAGGATTTTATCTATACTATTTGATTATTCAATTACCTATACTATAGAACTTATTTTCTATGCTCTACCCAGACTCTAAATAATTCAAGATGTAGTTAGGCAATAAATGAGTAAGCGACTAGTTACACACTTAAGTATGTAACTAGAGCGAATGAATATAAGCAACAGCGCTAGGCTTGAAATATGACGAGTATCTACATGGATGACCTTATGAAATTACAACAACTTCTTATCGCCCTTTCTCTTTATGCGGTTTCCTCATTACCAGCAATCGCCGATCCAATTCAATGCTCAGAGACTGAAAAGCAAACTAATATTACTAATAACCACATTATATTATTCAGTTCTTATAACGGCCCGATTAAATCAGTCACGATGACAAGCACGATACCCCATGACGGACGTTTTAAAGCACTAAAAGGTGAAATCCACTTTGATGAGTGTGGAAAATTATTGAAAAATAGCACATCAATGCAAGAGTACTTTGAAGGTAATGTAGAAACTAATTTAATAAGAACATTGCCTAATAACCCTTCTGTTATCCGATATCAATTTCAGATAAAAAATGCCTATGGCTCACACTCTATCTACATGCAAGAAACCTATCATAAAGATGAACAAAACCGGTTCAACAAAAAAGTAATCCAATATTACGCAAATGATGGCGCTTTACTGGATACCATCACTAGCCAATTCGACTATAAAGATGGGCGCATTATTAAAGAGACAAGCAAGTCGTCTGATCCTACAACTAAGACTATTACAACAGAGTACATCTATAGTCCTCAAGGAAAACTACAATCAGTAATAGAAGACGGCAAAATAAATGTAGAATACCAGTATGATCTAGAAGGAAAAGTTGTTACTCAATCAAACTATATCAAAGGCGTTAATGGAGAAGATAAAGCCTTTATCACCACCTGTCTTGAATGGGATAAATTTGCTAACTGTTCAAAAGAAGAACTTGAAAGTACAATTAAATTTAATGATAAAGTCATTAATTTTAGTAAGGCCATGCTTCATAACGAATTTATTTACTACGAATAATGTTTACATTATATCTTTTGTATCTAATTTAAGTTAAAAATATAAAAATCAGACTATCAACAATAGACTGATTTTTATATTCATCATATATCTTATTATCTATGACTAAATCCCCTTCATAATACTTTCATTTAAAAACAATCCGTGTAAAACGATTTAAATCTGTTAATGATAAAATTACTTTATTGTATATTCTCTATTTTATTATAATATTCAATAAGAAAGGCCACCTTATTAAATAAGATAGCCTTTGATTTATCTAATTTTATTATGTATTACGATATTGAGTCTCAGCTTCTTCAAAGCGTTGTTGATTCTCTTTGCTTGGTGCTTTCCCCATTAAACTAATGACAACGATAGCAATAGAAGCAAAGATAAAACCGGGAATAATTTCATACAACCCAAACCATTTATATTGCATCCACACTAACACGGTTAAAGCCCCAATCAACATTCCAGCAAATGCACCATTACGAGTCATACGTTTCCACATTACAGAAATGAGGATCACAGGACCAAAAGCAGCACCAAAACCAGCCCACGCATTACTCACTAAATCAAGCACCTTATTGTTTGGATCTCGTGCTAAGAAAATTGCGATAATCGCAACTAATAACACCATGCCACGTCCTACCCAAACTAGCTCTTTTTGGCTCGCACTTTTACGAATAAATGGTTTGTATAAATCTTCAGTTAATGCACTTGCACAAACTAATAATTGGCAGCTTAATGTACTCATAACCGCAGCTAGAATTGCAGACAAAAGAATACCAGCAATCCATGGATTAAAGAGCAGTGAAGCCAGTTCCATAAAAATACGTTCATTTTTAGCTGTTACAGCACCCGCTTGTGCTGGGTTCATTTCAAAATAAGCAATACCAAAGAATCCAACCGCAACGGTTCCACCTAAACAGAGGATCATCCACGTCATACCAATACGGCGTGCTTTACGAATAGTTTGGTTAGAATCAGCCGCCATAAAACGTGCAAGAATATGAGGTTGCCCAAAATAGCCTAATCCCCATGCTAATAACGAAACAATAGCGATAAAATCAAGCCCTTTGAACATATCTAAATAAGATGGATCTTTTGCTTTAATAATAGCAATAGACGTATCAATACCACCCACAGAGAAAATGACAATAATAGGAGTCAAGATCAGAGCAAAAATCATTAAAGTCGCTTGAACTGTATCAGTCCAACTTACAGCAAGAAAGCCACCTAAAAAGGTATATGCAATCGTTGCAATGGCACCATAAATCATCGCTTCGTGATAAGGAATATGGAACGTAGATTCAAATAGCATTCCACCAGCAACGACACCTGATGCACAATAGATAGTAAAAAAGGTCAGAATAACTAACGCTGAAATGATACGTAGCATCTTGCTTTTATCATCAAAACGCGATGTCAAATAATCAGGTAGCGTTAATGCATTATTGTTTTTTTCAGTTTGCAGACGTAAACGTCCCGCGACTAAACGCCAGTTTAGCCACGCACCTAAACAGAGTCCAATAGCTATCCAACTTTCTGAAATACCAGCAAAAAACACCACGCCAGGTAATCCCATTAATAACCAACCACTCATATCTGAAGCACCCGCTGACAATGCAGTTACTACACTGCCCAGCCTCCGACCGCCAAGAATATAATCATCAAAGTTTTTTGTTGAGCGATAAGCAAGGTAGCCAATAAAAAGCATACCCAAGATATAGATAGTAAATGTAATTAGCATTGGCGAAGTTAGAGCCATAATTGCAGTTCTCCATAAATCTGTTTCCGACCATCGGTATGCTTTTCACTTGTACAGGAACGTTGCACTTCGTTGCGCATTAATGATCTTTTCAGTTTTTAATTAAAATAATTTCTTACAGCAACAGATAAAACATTCACATCAATCCTAGAATAGGTTAGCTGCATTTAACAAGAAATTAACGTTTAAATGTTTAAATTTTGTATATGACTTCACACTATTTGTCTTAATTAAAGGATGCATTATAAATATAAACATTAACAATATAAATATAATTTATTGATTTATATGCAAATATATTAATTTGATAAATTAGATGTTTTTTTAATTAAACACAAAACCTGACTACTTTCACATTATTTATAAATAAAATGTTAACAATGTTGCACAAAGTTGCAACATGAATGATATTAATAAAAATAACGGGTAACTGATACTTGTGAATTAGAAATAGAATATGAGGAGCACTGCATGAGTAGCACAACAATGGGTGTTAGGCTTGACGAAGAAACCCGCAATAGATTAAAAGAAGCTGCACAGAAATTAGATAGAACATCGCATTGGTTAATAAAACAGGCTATTTTCAATTATCTAGAACAAATTGAAAATGATCAGGTTAATCTTGGTCACTCAGCATTTGCAGATCAAGATCTTGATGAAAGCACTGAAATACCAGCCACTCATTATCAGCCTTTCTTGGAGTTTGCTGAACATATTCACCCGCAGTCTGTTTTACGCTCAGCAATTACTTCTGCATATCGCACACCTGAAACACAAGCTGTACCGATGCTATTGCAACAAGCAACCTTACCTGCAAATGAAGCTCAAGCAACACATAAATTAGCCTATTCCATTGCCGAAAAATTACGTAAACAGAAAAATGGCATTGGACGTTCAGGATTGGTTCAAGGTCTATTACAAGAGTTTTCACTCTCTTCACAAGAAGGTGTTGCCCTAATGTGTTTAGCAGAAGCTTTATTGCGTATTCCAGATAAAGCCACGCGTGATGCACTTATTCGCGACAAAATCAGTCATGGAAATTGGCGTTCACACTTAGGACAAAGTCAATCTATGTTTGTGAATGCTGCCACATGGGGCTTATTATTTACAGGTAAACTAGTTTCTACACATAATGAAGAAAAATTGTCTAACTCTTTAAATCGTATTCTCACTAAAAGTGGCGAGCCATTAGTCCGTAAAGGTGTTGATATGGCAATGCGTTTAATGGGTGAACAATTTGTGACAGGTGAGACTATTTCTCAAGCACTCGCAAATGCGCGTAAACTTGAAGAAAAAGGCTTTAGCTACTCTTATGACATGTTAGGAGAAGCGGCATTAACAGAAAAAGATGCTCAAGATTATTTGGTTTCTTATCAACAAGCCATCCATGCAATTGGTAAAGCTTCTAATGGCAGAGGTATTTATGAAGGCCCAGGAATATCTATCAAGCTTTCAGCATTACATCCTCGTTATAGCCGTGCTCAATATGAACGAGTGATGTCAGAACTTTACCCACGCCTACTCTCATTAACATTACAAGCAAAGCAATATGATATTGGGATTAATATTGATGCCGAAGAAGCAGATAGACTAGAAATTTCACTCGACCTACTTGAAAAACTCTGCTTTGAACCTGAATTAGCAGGTTGGAATGGTATTGGCTTTGTTATTCAAGCTTACCAAAAGCGCTGTCCATTAGTTATTGATTATGTCATTGATTTGGCACGCCGTAGTCGTCGTCGTTTAATGATCCGTTTAGTGAAAGGCGCCTATTGGGATAGCGAAGTAAAACGCGCTCAAATCGATGGCCTTGAAGACTATCCTGTCTATACTCGCAAAGTGTATACCGATGTCTCTTATCTTGCTTGTGCGAAAAAGCTACTCGCATCACCTAATTTTATTTATCCACAATTCGCCACGCATAATGCACACACACTATCAGCAATTTATCATTTAGCGGGTCAAAACTATTATCCCGGACAATATGAATTCCAGTGTTTACACGGTATGGGTGAACCCCTTTATGCTCAAGTAGTCGGTAAAATAGCAGACGGAAAATTAGGTCGCCCTTGCCGTATTTATGCACCTGTAGGGACTCACGAAACATTACTTGCTTACTTAGTCCGCCGTTTACTTGAAAATGGTGCTAATACTTCATTTGTTAATCGAATTGCGGACACTACAATTTCGCTTGATGAATTAGTCGCCGATCCAGTCAAAGAAGTGAATAGAATAGCTCAAACTGAAGGCCAAGTTGGGCTTTCTCATCCTAAAATTCCACTTCCTAATAAACTGTATGGTGATGAGCGTAAAAACTCCCCCGGTATTGATATGTCAAACGAACATCGCTTGGCATCGCTTTCTAGCGCCTTATTAACATCAGCAACTGAAAACATACATTGTGAACCTTTATTAGGTGATACGTTTAACTCTTCAGAAAAAACACTAGAACCACAATCTGTATTAAACCCAGCCAATCATACGGATGTTGTAGGTACAGTAAGAGAAGCCACTGAAGCAGAAGCAGATTTTGCCTTAACCATTGCCCAAGAAAAAGGTGGGATCTGGTTTGCAACACCACCAGCACAAAGAGCTTCATTCTTGATCCGTACAGCGGAATTAATGGAACAGCAAATGGGGCCACTTATGGGAATATTAGTGCGTGAAGCGGGCAAAACTTACAGTAATGCCATTGCTGAAGTCCGTGAAGCCATTGATTTCCTTTATTACTATGCAGCACAAGTAGCTCAAGATTTTGATAATAATACACATCGTCCTTTGGGACCTGTGGTTTGTATTAGCCCATGGAACTTTCCATTAGCCATATTCAGTGGGCAAATTGCAGCTGCTTTAGCCGCGGGTAATACCGTGCTTGCTAAACCAGCAGAGCAAACCCCATTAATTGCCTCAAAAGCAGTAGCACTTTTCCATCAAGCAGGTATTCCTTCTTTTGCACTACAACTGCTACCAGGACAAGGTGAAACTATTGGTGCACGTTTAGTAGCTGATGAACGTGTTCGTGGCGTGATGTTTACAGGTTCAACCGATGTTGCTCATATTTTACAAAAGACCTTAGCAGGTCGATTAGACAGCGAAGGACATCCAGTACCTTTAGTGGCAGAAACCGGTGGTTTAAATGCCATGATTGTAGATTCATCTGCCTTGACAGAACAAGTAGTGAGTGATGTTATGGCTTCCGCTTATGATAGCGCAGGCCAACGTTGTTCTGCTTTACGCCTTTTATGTATTCAAGAAGAAGTGGCGGATCATACTATTGAAATGCTTAAAGGTGCGATGGCACAAGCCACAATAGGTGATCCAAGTTTGCTATCCACAGATATTGGCCCTGTTATCGATAAAGAAGCAAAATCGGCCATAGAGAAGCATATTCAATCTATGCGCACAACAGGCTTTGATATTTATCAAGCATCACACAATAATTTGTCAAAACACATTGAACATAACAGTACTTTTATTCAACCGACTTTAATTGAGTTAGATAAAGTCAGTTCATTGAAGAAAGAAATCTTTGGTCCAGTGTTACATGTTGTACGTTATGCAAGCCAAGATTTGCCTGCTTTGCTAGAAGAAATTAATGCAACAGGATATGGGTTAACCATGGGCGTTCATACGCGTATTGATGAAACTATTGCTTATGTTGCCTCAAATGCCAAAGTGGGAAATTTATACGTAAATCGTAATATGGTTGGTGCGGTTGTGGGAGTTCAACCTTTTGGTGGGGAAGGATTATCTGGTACAGGACCAAAAGCAGGTGGCCCTGTTTATCTGTATCGCTTATTATCTAAACGCCCTGAAAATGCGGCCACACAAACATTGGCTCGCCAAGATGAAACACTCCCTCTCGATACTTCCATGCGTAATACGTTATTACAAGCTTATCATAAGTATATGGAATGGTTATCAAACAGAACAGATCAATCACACTATGAAGCTTTAGATAAATATGCTCTTGCATCTCAAGCTGGAACATTACGCGTATTACCAGGACCGACAGGTGAACGTAATACTTATCAACTAGTGCCTTGTGGTCATGTGCTGTGTATTTCAGATAACGAACAAGATGCATTCACTCAAATTGCAGCGGTTCTCGCTTGCGGTTGTCATGCTATTGTCGTTAATAGCCTATTCTCACAAAAAACATATCGTGAATTACCTGATATTGTCAGAAAAGCCATTACATTAACTGAAAAATGGGATAATGAGTCACTGAAAATAAATGCCGTGATTTACCATGGTGATGGTGATCAATTACGTGAAACTTGCCAGAAAATTGCTCAACGCAAAGGGGCAATAATTTCTGTACAAGGGTTTTCTCGCGGTGAGACTGGTCTATTATTAGAGCGTTTATTACATGAAAGAGCATTAAGTATTAATACAGCAGCTGCAGGAGGTAATGCAAGCTTGATGACGATCAGTTAATTACCCCTTCTCTTTTTATCTCTTTGTCTTGGAGACCACCTTTAAAATGTATTTTCTGAAAGGTGGTTTTTTCTTTTGTTACTCTATGTCGTTATGTCGTTATGTCGTTATGTCGTTATGTCGTTATGTCGTTATGTCGTTATGTCGTTATGTCGTTATGTCGTTATGTCGTTATAAAGAGAGCGCCCAACATGTTATTTTCTAATGCTGTGATTGTCCTCACTCTTTTTATATTTATGATTCGCGATTAGTTAGCTGGGTAAATATACTTACCATCAGGTCAACCTAGAAGTTGATTTAATTATATCTTTATGAATACCTGAAACTTGCGCCCCACTGTGGGCGCTTTTTTTATCTATCAATATATTATTAGTTTAAATATTCTTATTAAAGGATAGATAAAGAATTTTAAGATAAGAGGGAAAAACAGAAAAGTAAATAAAGTATGATGATAAGTGACAAAGAAAAGGAGTAGGCTAGGCTACTCCTTTTAAGGTCTCTCTTGAGCGCAATTAGTGACTACTACTCATCGATGGTGGCTCTTGGCACCAATCGAGATATTGCTCATACTTACGTAGTGCAATATTGTAGTTACTAAATGCAGAGGGAGTGAGCTTTTTACTCAAGTCTGACTGAATTTTCTCGGTCGTAAACTCTTGACGTGGAAAATTAGTTGAAGTCAGTAATTCATCGAGCCGACGTAAACGAACCACATACTCACGAACAGTACTGTGGCTCATCTCCGTTTGTTCAAACAAATACTGCTTAAAAGACATAATATCAAAGTAGTCAGTTTCACTATTACAGTAAATCTCACTACAGAAACGACATAGCGCAGAAAATTTCTCTTGTAACGTTTCCCACGTTTCATCATCAATTAAATCCGTCATTTCAGAAATGGCTTCTTTATTGATAACTTGGCGATTGAATACGAGAGAGATCCGATCCAGCGCCTTGTGGCAATGTAGACAATGAGTCTGGCTGTGTTTATAGTCTTTAATGTAACGGCTTAGCGGCCGTTTCTTTTGTGTTGAAACAGACATAAGAGATAAAGCCCTGTGTTGTAGTCTTAATAAACAAAAACAAAAATAAGCAAAACTTCTATTTCTCTGGGTTTAAGCGTGCTCGCAGCCTTTTTATGGCTTGGCTGTGTAGCTGGCTCACGCGGGATTCCCCGACATTAAGCACTGCGCCTATTTCTTTCAAATTAAGTTCTTCCTGATAATACAGGGTAAGAACCATTTTTTCCCTTTCGGGAAGCAATTCTATCGCGTCTATGACTCTTTGGCGAATATCACTTTCTAATAACATCTGTAATGGATTGTCATCATGATCTTCGTCTTGAGACGGTTCACAGCTTTCACCGTAAATTTCATGCCATTCGTCATAAGAGAACAATTGGCTGTTATTCGTATCCAATAGGATCTGCCGGTATTCTGCTAACTCAATCTGCAAATGATCAGCAACTTCCTGTTCTAATGGTGGTCGTCCTAGATCCTGTTCTAGTTGATGAATAGAATGAGTTACTTCTCTTGCATTACGACGCACACTACGTGGCGCCCAATCTCGACTGCGTAGCTCATCTAACATAGAGCCACGGATACGTTGAACAGCATAAGTGGTAAAGGCAGCACCTTGCATTGAGTCATAACGCTCAACGGCGTTTAATAACCCAATTCCACCCGCTTGCAAAAGATCATCCAATTCAACACTCGCAGGTAACTTGACCTGTAATCGTAATGCTTCATGGCGAACCAACGGGACATATCGCTCCCAGAGGCTATTTTTGTCCATCACGCCTTCGGCGGTATACAAATCACTCACAACAAAAGACACCTTTGGATAAAAGACCGGAAACCATTATCTGGCGAAATAAATTTAGCAATCGACTGAACAGTGAAGCAAAAGCGCCTCTTTTTCACCTATGCCAAATTTTCAGCAAAAATCGGGTTTTCATTGATAATTAATTTGTCATTGCATTACGAGAACTACTTTACCTTAAATGATCGGCGACTAATCCTTAGAAAAACCGTTAATTAAATTGATAATTTAGCTCATTAAAAGAAATTGATGCATTGAATATGCATTCTGTTCATAAAAAAATAACATATAAATCATAGTATTTTATTTTGTGAGATTTTAGCGTCTTGAGCACAAGTTGAAATACTCATAAATGATTAATTAAAAAAACGATTGTTTTGATGATAAAACACCCACTACAAAAAAATGTAGTGGATGCGATTTGAGGATTATTTAAAATTGAAATTAAC
Organism: Proteus faecis; assembly: GCF_003144395.1. Classification (GTDB taxonomy): domain Bacteria; phylum Pseudomonadota; class Gammaproteobacteria; order Enterobacterales; family Enterobacteriaceae; genus Proteus; species Proteus faecis. The sequence goes on from NZ_PENZ01000001.1 coordinate 54,263, forward strand.
GAAGCAGTGATAATACGTTTTGAGGAATTTGGTTTGCTTGAGCAAGCACAGAAGTCCCCGCTTGTTGCAGTATTTGACCTTTACTCATATTAGACACTTCTGTTGCATAATCGGCATCTTCTATACGGCTACGTGATGCGGTTAGATTATTCACTGTATTGCCTAAGTTAGTAATGGTTGAATCTAAACGGTTTTGTACAGCACCCATGGCACTGCGTAAGCTATCGACTTGAGCCAGTGCGTCATCCAGTGCTTTCAGTGGTTTTTCAACCAGCATATCTAAACCTGCTACCGCGTTTTTAGTAACATCCACTTTTGCTTTAATACCTGTGGCACCAGGAGTTACCTTTGCATCAAAGTAACCTTCAACACCCTTTGCATCTACAGTTTGTATGATAAGTTTTGATTTATCGTCTTTACCATCGGCACCTTTCGCATAATAAATATCATAGCTTTTAATTGTACCTTGTGTAACTTGATCATCTAGCGCTTGAGTATCCAACGCTTGCATTTCTTTAGGTGGTGTTGTCCCCCCTGTTGGAGTCACTTCCACGTTGGTTGCTTTAGAACCGAGTTTGCTTTTTGCTGATAAATCCAATTTATCAATACCCAATGTAGTCGCATCGGTTTTTTTCAGAGCAACACTAATTTGTTCTTTATCATGCGCACCAACCTGTAAATTTAATGTGCTATCTTCACTTAATACTTTTACGCCATTAAATTGAGTCTGCGCTGAAATACGGTTTATTTCTGCGGTACGTTGATTCACTTCTTCCTGAATAGATTTAATATCGGATGATGTGAAAGTATTGATTAACGCTATTTAGCCTACAAAGCCACTATCCATGCCAGCCAGCAAATTTTGACTTTGCAGAATTTAATCATTTTTACCATCATTTCACATATATTGTGTCACAATCTCGACACAGTATGTCACACCTCCTCATTTTTAATTCCACACCCTGCTATACTCTCCAAAAAACTAACCGGATCTATTATGAACATCGCAAACCTAACTCAAGAAGAAAAAGACAAAGTTAATGTCGATTTAATGGCAAGTGGTGTCGCATATAAAGAATGCCTCAATATGCCAGTTGTTGCGTCCGAAGTTGAACGACAACAACCAGCACATTTGAGAGCGTACTTTAACGAACGATTGTCGTTTTATCGCGAGAGAAGTAAGAAGCTTCCATATAGTAGAAAATCAAGAGTTATGGTTACTAACTCCAACTATGGTGAACCCATAGATAATACCCGTTCCAAGAACAGAATCTGCATTTACAACAGATCCATTTGCTCCGATGAATTTAACTACTAACTCTCTAGAACCTATGGAAAAATCAGACATTGCATTGCATATATTCGTAAATTGAAATGAACTGGCATTGAATGAAATAGAAGAGGAAACTAAACTTCTCGGTGATTTTGATTTCAATTTAATGATCAAATCTCCATTCCTTATCACTGGAGATTCCCATAGGGCCATATAGTTAACGTTTGTTTTATCAAAATATTCTAATAACTCCCATCCCGTTGATGTTTTTCTGAAGCCAATAGGTATTATCTGTGGCTTTAATGAAGTTGCTGGTGATGTTACAGAGTTAACAAAAAAAGGAAATCCCAAAAATGATTCTTGAGTGCTATGCGGTGATGTGAAAAAACAAACCCTTCGTGGGTTATTATAACCAACTGCTATATATGTGTTACCGTAACTCCCACTTATAGCTATCCCTTCTGACTCACCACTAGCGTTAATTCTCACCTCTGAAAGAACTTCTCCACTATACGAAACAAGAGATATTTTATCATTTGTGTAAAAATATATAGTGTTGTCATAAACATCCATCCCCTGAGGAACACCAAGTGTTTTTGTCAATGTGAATTGTTTAATAGGTTTTAACCAACTTCCAAACTCAAAGAATGTAAATGTTGGCAGACCACCATCACCGCCACTAAGAGTGCTATGTAATATAAGCATGTCATTATGATTATCAATAGCACATAGAGCGCTATTACCATAATTTGTTAGATCTATGCTCTCAACAACAGACTTTCCGTCCTTTGCTATTTTGCGAATATATGTTGGCTCCGCACCGCCTCCGCTAGCAGAGTAAATAAAACCATCCTTAACTCTATATGCTAAATCAGCGGTATGGTTTATTGGAATTGACACACCTCCGTACGAGGTATCTATGACACCATTCTGAGCATATCGCTCAATCATCCCATTCCCACCCCCTAAATCATAACCGATATAAAAATAACCATTGTAAAAAGCCAAACCTTGATTGTTGTAATTTTGGTTAACATAGAAAGCCGTGTTCGGTGATGCATTATTACCAGTTGTATTTATTACATTACTATTTATCGGCAATAAGGAATTTGGCTCCTTTTGTTTTCTGCTATCGTAGTTTTGGCTAACAAGGAGTTTTTTATTTGTAAATACTGCTGATTCATAACCTATGAAATTAGATTTATTTCCCGCTATTATTGTTTCATCTAAATCCCAAACACCACCAACATGGATAGGCATTTTATTATTTTCTGAAAACGCAATAGCATCATTAAATGCATCATTCCAAGAATTACTTTCTGTTTTAAATTGATATGGAGTTATTATATTAGAATAGCTAGACTTAATATTGTCGAGTTGTTCTTGTACATTGCCATTTCTGGAACCAATAATTGACGCACCTTTCTCTGATTTGAGCTCTCCACGTAATGTACTATCACCAACGCCAAGCCATTTACCAACGCCTATTCCACCTGAACTGTCAGGAACTGATCCAGCAGGAACTAATTTAGGCAACTCCCCATCCCAGCGATAATATTCCCCCGTTACTTCATCACGCAAAACTTGATTAGGTAATGTTATTTCTGCACCCTTTTGGAATGAGTCTAATGTTATATAGCCGAATTGAGATATTGCTTGTTGAGCAACCCAGCGTAACCCTTCGATTGTAAAATGCTCTTGCCCAAACCTATCGATATACTTATTTTTCATTGACGTAACGAACTCGTCAATTTTACCTGAATTGTACTTCAGATCGCTAGCAGCTTCACTTGGAACTGGATTTTGTGTTGGAATAGTTGACATATTATCTCCTAGTGAGGATTTATTTACTTCACTATGTGTATCATTAATAAAATTAATTTTATTTGGTTTACTATAAACGCAACTAGAAAAAACTGTTGTTGCTATGGATGAAGGTATGACCTTAATTAAAAACCCCCTCCTAGATACACTCATAATCTTTAACCTTATGTATTATTAATTTAATAATTAAAGATAGTTAATGAATAATAAAAAGCCAGCATTTAGGCTGGCTATGTATGATTTAAATGAATTTAATTAAACGTTGTAATCTTTCTTTGCAGAAAAATACTCACTTGCTGTAATGCTAAAAGTTCCGTCTGCATTAGGCTTTTTATCGCTTACAATCCATCTCATTGAGTCCATTTCAACGATATTGGATATAACGTAACGTGACGGAGATTGAACATTCATACCGTCATAGATATTTAGCTGGATATCTGGTATATCAGCGATAAATCCGTAAGCTGTATCGCTTCTTGGTATAGCTTTAAATCTTTCTGTCGTATTACCTAAATGATCAGTAATACAAACAAACATCTCACCATCAAAGGCAACTTTTTCATTTGTTGAAAATTGATTGCCGATCCTCTCAACTATATAACCCGCCTGTTGATTCTTATCGTATGTGTCAGCAACAATAATTAAGTCGCCTGGATAAACATAATCACCATCTGCGAGAGTTTGCACACTGATACTCATACGCTGATGTATTAACCTATCCATTTCTAATAGTGCCCTATCTGTCGCCTGATACTCATTACGACAACCGTGAATGGTTATTTTGTTAGGGTTTTTAGCTGGCTTGTTAACTATTTTGTTATTTTCAATACGATATTTAAGATAGGTCTTTTTGTTTGTTTTAGGGTTTACGTATTCGATTTCAACACCATCATTACCGCTCGGCATTGTCATATCATAAGAAAGTGAGAACCCGTTTCCTGTCGTGTTTGCTCTATTAAAAGTGCCGGATGGATATTTCTTTTCCTCCTCACGAGTAAAGGTTAGAACTCCGTTATCCCAAAATGAAATAACACGAGCAACATTGCATATTGTTTCTATACGCTGACCTAGCGATACATCTTCATCATCAAACGTGTAATCAAAATATCCTAAACGATTATCTGGAAGTGATTCATAGATTGAATACAAACCATATAAATCTATGGTGCTTTCTGGTTGCCCAGCAGTAACTAACCAAGTGTGAGCGACAGCATCAGCAAATGATCGTGATGGTCGTAATGTATAATCAACGCTACGGCTATTCATGTCGTAACTAATAACATGACGTGTAGCCAGTGCGTTATATTTACGCTCCCTTGCTCCTGTTGGCGCTTCTGTTGCCCTCACTGTTACCTTAACAAGCGTATCTTCTTCATGTACTTCGTTAATTCTCTCTCTAACAATAAAGACTTCCTCTAGCTTAAGAATGCTGTGATCATTACTGTTTTCTAATCGAGTTAATTGAAGTGCATATCTTCCATATCCAGCCAACGGCTTGAACTTTTCCGTTAAATAGTATGTTTTTGTTTTTGGTGCAGATGGGAACCCTCTATTGAATGACTCTCTTGTTCCAGCTACTTCATTGTTATTCTCATCAACCTTCCAAAATTCAATTCTTGCATTGGCATAATCGCCATCACCAAGCTGAGCATTTAAATGCACCCATAACTCACCACCATCAAGCGGAGAAAAGAAAGGGCCTACTGTCAGAAACTGATTGTCATAGAGAATAAACTTTGACGTGTTAACAATTGCATTAGGCGGAAGAGTTGCCAAATCACCGCCAGTTAAATTGGTGAAAAAGAATTCGTAGTAATATTTTGGTGAAATGATAGCACCATCATCACTTTCTTTCGCATCAGATAGATAAGCATCAACCTTAATATCCTTTGTAACCGAACCCTGCGGAGTATCATAAGTCACATTAACAACAAGGCTTACTGATCGAGGCTTTACGATATCCATGAAGTATCGAAACTCATCTTGCTTCTCTATCTTTATGGCCGCCTCACCACCTTTAATTTCACCAGAAATGACATTGCTAGCAGTAGCCTCATATTGTGGGATTTCGTCACTTTCATTCGGTCCCGGTATTTCTTGTCCGTCAACATCAGGGAATTCAAAGCCCTCGAATATCTGTGGGATCACTTCACCCGGTTGGAATATCTGATAACTGGCACCATCAAGGGCGATTAGTTCAGATTCTGAATATTTCACATTCTCAATCGTGTAGTAACCGATACCAAAGTTCATCCACTCGGTAACCATCTTTTTATTGTCGATGTATTCAAACATTGATTGCTGAATGAGATCGGGAAAGGCTCTAACTTGTCCGTGAATTTCAGGTCTAGCCTGATATGTTCTCGCTATATTAGTTTGGCCTGTTAATCGGTTGTTAGGGCTTTCCTTTGCATTTACATCCGCCGCGCTAAATGATGGTGCCTTAGGCGCTAAGAATGAAAATATCTTGGAAACAAACTTAAATACTGGATTAAGAATGTCGCCAATAATTCCTTTCGGTTGGTCGAATATTTGAATGTGATGAAATTCACTAATAATAAAGTCAAGGCGATCATCGTCGTTAAGCTTTACGCCGTTAACATAGATATCAACGTCATGATGAAAGTTTTGCTCTTTTAACCAATCAAAAAAAAGAGAGCCGGCTTTTATCTCGACTCTCTCTTTCGGCACTCCAGCAACACGCTGAATTTCAATTATTGGCATATTTCATAAACTCCAACTTAGTGAACTTTCTCTCAAGAACAATCAACCTATCCATTCTCACAGAACCGTTTTCACCTCGACTATGTAATGCATTACCATCGATAATCAAGCCAATGTGAGCGGGTTTTGAGCCTATATAGCCTATAAATATTCCGTTATTTTCTGGTTGATTTACTTCCTCCCAAAACTCAACTTCATTTTTATAGCAAGTAACAAAATCCGTTTCAGACTCATAGCCTGCGTCATGGTGGATCTCAATACCTAGAACGTGTCGATAATAGAGAACGACGAGCCCCCAACAATCCATAGCGTCAAATGTGCAAGACCGGTTTTTCCATGGTTTACCGATAGTTTTATCGATGAAATCCTGAGTTGTCATACAGCCTCCAAGCCCGGCCATTCTTGCGGTTCATAAATACGTCCGATGTTTTTATTCAATGGGTTACTCATAGATAGCGTGACAGTGACGCTTTCATGATCCAACGACACATCTTTCACAAATAATTTCCATCGAGTAATTGCTGTGTCTTTGTCTTTCTCATCAAATAAGCGATAAGTAGCCTCTATGGGTGTCATTCTATTGAATGATTTCCATAGTTTAAGTTTCTGTTTAAAGTCTTGTGCGACACGGCTGAATTTAACACTAGCGTCGATGATGGGCGTTCTGCTTTGCTGGCTGTCAGATAGTTCGAAATTACACGGCTGGTATTCAATACCACCTAGAACCTTCGGGAAAACCTGATAAGAAACAAGATAGATATCGCCAAATGACGGATGACTAAATTGCAGTGTCTCATAAAGTATTCTGTTTGGCCTTTGTGCCCGATACTCTCTTAGTGTAGGCATTACAACCCCTTATACTTAGGTAGAGTCTCAGTGACGATAATATCTAGCCAACTTCCAAATGATGGAGGAAACTCAACAATAATATCGTCGAATTCATCATCTGAATTATAAAGTTTCTTGCTAATAACCTGACCAGTCCATGTTACAGAAGATCCATTAATACTGGTTTGCACTGGATAGGAAACAAAATGCAATTCCTGCTCCTGTAACCCACTACCACCAAGATTAATTTTCATCCTGAACCAGCGATTGCAATTATCAAGATAGTTGGGACTTCGCAACCACTGCGCAAACGCACGCTCCTGTTGAAGTGTAAATATCCAATTCACACTCCATACAGTTTTTAAATCATCAGTTAACTTCTGAAATATAGGTGCGCCTACCTGTGGTTGATCTGTCAAGAAACCAGTATCTAGCGTCATGGGTTTATCGGCTTTCTGTGCTAGAGGAAGCCAATAAGGGTAATCAATAACCATATATCAACCTCTTGCTCTCGCTGTTGCTGATGTGTTTCTTGTAATGGATTGAAGCATAGGGCCTTTATTATCCATATCCATAATGAATGCCTGAATAGTTAGCGTATTTCCATCTTGTGATGTCTGCGCATCAAACTTGTGGCCACCAGATGAATAGTCATTAAAGACAACATTCACATTCATACCGCCACCCTGCATATCTTTATTGGAAATAACCTTTCCATTGTCACCGGGTATCATGTATTGGCGACCGTTATTAGCCTTGAATATCTCAGGCTTACCACCTTCACCAACTCGATACATTGAACCAGCGTCAACAGGGCCACCATTTTTACGAGCTCCTGCAATTGCGCCAACGCCAAGCACAGCGATTGCGGCTAAACCTATTTTCGCCGCTGTCCCCATTGACGCGATTGATGCCATAATTGCCGCAGGTGTCCAAGCGGCTGTTGTTGTGGCAGCTGCTGCCGTGCTCACTGTCGTTTGCGTTCCGATAGCAGCCGTTTGCACCGCCGTTGTTGCTGCGATAGCGCCTTGCTGTGCTGCTGCGCCAAACCAAGCAGCTTTAGCTTGCTCAATTCCAGCCTGAACAAAGGTGTTAATTAGGCTATTTAAAACTGTATTACCAATTGATCTTAATGCGTCAGAAGCCTCCATTGAGCCGGTTATTATTCCCGTAAGTGCATTTGATGCGCTACCAGAGAATGCATCTAGTGCAGCTGCGGCAGCTTCGTTTCCTAATGATTGATTTCTCCAAAGCTCATACATAGCATCAGTTCTAGCTTGCTCATATTGAGTGTTGGCGGCATTCATTAACGCCAAACCTTGCTGAGTGATAGCACCTTTTTCAGTCTCGAACCCACGGATAAGCGCAAGTTTACGATCGTGTTCGTTTTTAAGTTGCTGAACAGGGTCTACTTGTGCTTTTAAATTATCTTGCGGTGATACAGTGTTTTTAGCCTTTATTTCAGCTATCTGTTGCTGATATTCCGCTTCAATTTCAGCTTTGCGCCTTGCTGCCTGTTCAGTGAGAGATACATCATCTTTTGTTATCCGCTCTAAGTCTGCCAACTGTTTATCGTGAGACTCTTTAGCCTTGGCGACTAAATCAAGCTCAAGTGCGGCTTTCTTATCAGCTAGGTTACGCTCAATGTTGTATTTTTCTTCTGCTAGCTGCTCCGCTTTTTCAATCTGCTTAGGAGATGCGGTATCACCCAATGCTTTAACAGCATCATACTTAGCCATTTCAAGAGATCCGTCTTTATAACCTTTGTTTAAAAGCTCAATTTCTTCTCTCTGGCGTTTTAGTGCTTCGTATGCTGCATCTGTGGCTTTGGTTGATTCATTAAGCGCTTTGCTATTTTCCTTTTTAGATTGACTATTTTCATATTCTTGAGCTGCTAAAGATTTCAGGTTTTCAATGGCATCTTTATCTACAACACCAGAATCCTCGGCAGCATATTGAGCTTGCAATCTGGCTCTTTCCTCACCTTCTAATTTAGATAATTCAACTCTGCGCTCCATCTGCTTTAATAGTTGTTCCCCCTCCTTTCCTCCATAATCCAATTCAGGGCGAAGCAAACTAAATGCCTGTTTAGCTTTAGTTGCTCTTTCTATGGAAAATCCATAAGAAGCCCATCCTTTTGCAGCGGTTGGTATAACAGAAGTTTCTCTTTTTAGTAAATCAATCCCTTCCTTTAGCTCACCATTAAGATCAGCTTGAATGAAAGATATGGTGTTTTTTGTGCGGCTGTAATTGTTTGACGCCTTCGTTGCGATATCTGTTGCAATTGCTAATTTATCTTGAGCGTCTGTCAGCTGTCTTGTTATTGATTCATATTGACTTGTTCCAACCTTAGCTAAAGCTAAATCAGCCTCTAATTCTCTTACCTTTTCCGCCGCTTGCTTCATGGCGACAGTGGTGTTTAGAACTTCATTTTTTAACTCAGGGAGCGCTTCTTTTAACTTGGCAGATTCAGCTCTTTTTTGTTCCCTTGTCATATTTTTCATTTCAGCAGTTAATTGATTTACTCCCTCTGCAAGTTTTACTGCTTCTTCTCTTGCTTCTTTTGCCTGCTGGTAGAAATACATGATCGCAGCACCCGCAGCCATTGCTATACCTGCTGGGCCACCAACAAAACCTAGAGCTTTATTAGCTAAACCGATAGATACAGAAGCGGCTCTTGCTGCTGCGGCTGAGTTAGCCATTGCCACTGTCTGCGCTTGCGTTGCTTGCTTATGATTTATCGCCGCGGTTGTTGCGGCAGACCTAACGGCAATTAAATTTGCCAGCGCGGTTGCTTCTGCGTTTGTTCCTCTTGCGGCCGCAAATTCGGTTTTCGCTTTCTCAACTAACGCTCTTGCTGCAGCTAAATCTAAAGCGGTCTTTCTTGCTGTCATTATTGCATTGTGTTCAGCAACTCTAGCGGCTTGAAGGTTTGCTATCGCTTCTTGCCTTGCTGCAACTGCTGATTGCATTTTAGCTTTGATAGCCAATCCCATTGCAGCAATATATCTACCACCAACAACGGAGGCAACAAGGCTAACCGCTAAAACCATTTCATCAAGGCTCTTACTTGCAGTAATAACAGCATCACTGAATACGTTAATAGATGCCTTTATTGTTGTGTTCTCGCCAAGGAACTTAGTTAAGTTATTCCCTGCTTCTTGAAATGCCTGCGACATTGTTCTAGTGGTTTTAGCAAACTCTTTACCGATAGCGTCACCTTGAGAGAGTAACCCTTTCACAACAACATCAGTGGTTAGCTTGCCTTCTGCCGCCATCTTACGAAGTTGACCTATACTTACTCCTAGTGAATCAGCCAATGCAACCATTAAGCGACTACCCTGTTCCGCTACCGAGTTAAATTCCTCACCACGGAGAACGCCAGACGCGATACCCTGCGATAGCTGAATAATGGCGTTTTCTGCTTCCTGTGCAGTAGCACCAGAGACGATAAAACCTTGGTTGATGATAGATGTTAATTTTGCTAAGTCTGCCGCTGATGTATTGTATTCTCTCGTTCCTCGTTCAAGTCGCGCATAGAGTGTTGCTGTGGCATCGAGGCTAGAACGAGTTGCTTGAGAGATGTCAAATACTCGTTGAGTGACATCAATCAGTGACTCACTTGCACGAACAGAGTTAGATAATTTGTTGTTTAATTCAGTCCACGCCTCAGAATAACTTGTAACCATTGAAACCGATAAATAACCAGTCAGAGCCGCAGCAACTTTGGATAGAGACTGCATTGAACGCTCTGTGTTATTTACTGACTGAGACGTTCGGTTAAAGCTACTATCCATACGATTAAGGCGTTGCTCTAACTGACGTTGAGATGTTAGTAATTGTTGAACATCCATTTGAACTTGATAAACAATTTCACCTACATTTGCCATTTATCGGCTCCTTAAAATGAAAAACCCCGCCGATTGGCAGGGTTGTAATGTGTAATTAATGTATATTATCAATTGAAAATATAATTTAATTTTTTCATGTAATCAGACTTACTGTTCAATCTTCCAGTTTTTTTATCAGCCGCTAATTCAGCTGTTATTAAATTTATATCACCAATATTTTCATCATTTATTGATAAGCTCATTATTGAATAGCTACTTCCAGCGCTTCCATAGTTTGTTTTGTTTAGAGTGCATATTGCATTACCAACCAATTCAACGCCCATGGCATTTTTCGCCATATATGTTTCTATTATCTCAATTTTTGATCTCTCGCGCTTATCATTGTCTATTGCATCATCAATATTATTGAATGGAGCCATTTGCACTATCTCTGCAAGCTCATTTCTAGTTAGTGGTAATTCTCGTATATAGTATTCATCTAATTTATATGATGATGGTGACTTCATTAGCGACCTTGTCATTTCAGCGCAGTAATCAGCTAGATGTTTATCATTAGCCTTATCATCAGGAACAAGATTTACTGACAAAGCTGCAACCGCTGCAATAATCGCAACACCGCCTAAAATTCCAGAAATAACCTTAGTCTTCCCCACGGAACCGCTACCTCAATGTTGATTTACTATTGATTTATTGGCACAACTCGGCCAAAAGCATCATTCCCAGTCACATCATATAGTATGCTGTTAGAGAACATAAACACATACCTTTTAGCACCAGTATATCCACCATAACTATTTTTTGCGTTCACCATAACTGGTGCTACCCATCCATAAGTCACTCCCCCCTTAGATGGTGCCCAAGCGCCATCTTGAGAATATCCTTTAAATGGTTGAAGAAATGTATATTGAGCTGAATACGGATCCTTTAGCATGGTGCTCATTGTATTTTTTATTTGAGCTTGATAGTCGTCAGGCAATGCCCCATAACTGGCACTTTCAATTTGCTGTTGTGTTGGCGGTGAAACACTAGCGCACCCTGTTAATGATAAAGCTGATAATGATAAAATAGATGTAATTAATAATCTTTTCACAACACCATCCTCGTTAGTTAATTTGTTATTAGTTTAGCTGTTTGTGGTGCAAATGGGAGCAACAAAATTATCAATAAGTCAACGCAACTTATAAAATTAAAGAGATAAACACTAAAAATAAATATATAGCGTAATGCTACGACAATAATTCAAGTTCATACATAACAATGGTGTTAAATTTTTTAGCATGATATCCCGCCAGTTTTTCTATTTCTTTTTGATCTGTTATTTTTGTAGTATTTAATAATTTAAAACAACTACCTCTAGGCAAAAGTACCTCTGACTCACCTCCGGCTGATTGATTATCTTCAAGCAAAATAGCCCTTGCCCCAGCTTTACACTCAATTCTCAAATAACAAGGTAAGCCTATATTAGGTCTGCTTCCCGCAAAATGTTCAGATAAATTATTGTCACTAATTGATGTTGACATAAATGCTGGATAAATATTTATGCCATTTTCATCATCCAAGAAACCTTTAACCGCATCCTCAAAACAAGCTCGATGCAAAATTTTATTACTTTCCAATTTATGTAAATTGAATAATTCATCAAGACCAATCAAGTAATCTTCATACTCCACAGGAACTGTCTTATGGCGTAACAAAAGCTCATTAATGTGGTATGCAAAAGACTCTCCAGGGATAATGGGATCTGAACCTTTATAAGCTTTAAATGCTTCTTGTTGTCGTTTTGTTAAAGAATTGAAATTCATATTTTGCATTTCTCTCATCATCTCTCAGGTTAAGTTTTTATTAATTATTCTTATGATAGCCCGAGGTTGGCGCAAAACAAAGCAAAAAGCCTCAATCAAGAGGCGTGGTGTGTGATCTCAAGCAAGCCATCCTTGGCTTGGGTGTTTAAGCTACTTCAACACCATGAATAGCGTGTCGTAATGCTTTTACTCCATTGTCGTTATATCTGAATGCTTCAACCTGTTTTGATGAATAAGCAGATTTATCTAAGAAATACTTCCCATATTCCTCTGTTTTTAATCCGTGCTTATTAGCCATGCGTCCGATTTTATTAGCAGACACTTCAAGCATTTCGCCAACCTCACCAGCGGTATAATACTTTTGCTCAAGTACTGGTAATGGAACCGCCTCAAAGCCAACAATCGGGTTGACGATATTAGCCGCCGCACATTGCTTTGCTTCATCACTCAGGTTCGGCATTAAGTCGAATAAGTTAGTAATGGCATCAACCGACATTTTCAACGTTCTTGCTTGGCGGTATTCAGGTAAACCTGATTGGCTTTTACTGCTTTTTTGAGAAGCTACATGCATTGATTCCAGTTTATCAACCAAAACACGACGAACAGCTTTTGATTCCCTTGCTGCGACACGAAGCGCTTGCTTAATATCCATTTCAATAACTTCTGTTGGTCTACCACCTGATTCACCAGATGGTTTTACAAAAATCTTGTAAAACTCCCCATCTAATTCATCCTTTACTCTATCAATCAATACGTTATTACGAATTTGATTTTCACCACATGACTTGCGAGACATGTTAATCATTGACAATAACTTCTGTGTATCAATAGTTTTGTTCGTGACAGCGTTAAAACTATTTGTTAAAGTGATCTCACTCATGAAACATTTCCTGTTTGGTTTTGTTTGGGATTAGCCAGCAGTTCGCACCTGTTGGCTTTTCTGTTTTTACTGCCTATCAATGTGTTAATCTCCTAACTTGTTTTGCCTTAGCTATTCCTTTCATGTGTTGTGAGTACATTAAAAACATACTCATTGTTGAATTGAGACGTTTCGCCATTTTCGGATCAAAGTTCTCAATATCCTTTCTAGCTTCATCCCATGTTGTGCAAATCAGACTTAATCTTGCTAACAATCCGTTTGCACTTACTGAACTATCTTTTTCGACTAGTAAATCTTTCTTGTCAGCCACTTCTCTATCCAGAATATCCAGCACCCATTTACGGAATTCTTTAGCTACTGGAGTTGATGCAAACATTGCGATCAGGTGAGCGCCACGAAGTGAGTAAACTCTGACCACTTTATTACGTAAACTATTGTTTATACCGTTGAACGTCATATTGACGGTCATTGTCATAGAGTCAGTAAACTCATCTGAATTACGTGAGTACAATTTACTTACATTATCAGTACGGCTATAACCTAACACTTGTGCAATTTCAGTTGATGTTAACCATACCTGACCATTTTCAACGATAGGGTTGAATGTGAAATTCTGGAAAGTAAGTTCGTTCTTGGTTATACTGTTCATGTCAATTATTCCTTTCGATGGGGATATTTGGCAACTGGCCTCAGTTGTTCGTGCAACTGGGGTTTTTACTTTCTATCAATCCGTAAGCTTTCCTTAGTTGATAAATAATCTCCGTATTAAATTTTCTACACTCCAAATCCCCATTAGCTTGAATCGCCTTGCACACATCCTCTGGAAATCTAATTTTCTTCTGATACATATCTTTTGCTTTTTGCATTATTTCATCCTTAATTTTTCAATGCCTCAATGTGGGGCAAAATCATTGTCACACCGTGCGTCATTGAAGTCAACCCCACAGTGGGGCATAATTTTGTAATTATTTTCATTACGAAAACTGGAACTCATCATGAGCAGAGAAGATCCGCAATTACGTATTAGGCTACCTATTGAATTAAAAGAAAAAATAGAGTTATCTGCTAAAGAAAACACTCGTTCTATGAATGCAGAAATAGTTCAAAGGCTGGAAATAAGTTTTCTTAATGAAGTCAACGCTGATGAATTAATTTCAGCTAAAGATGTTGTTCAGATAGCTAAAAAAGCAAGAGAAGAGCTATCTGGTGTGATTCTTAAAAGAACATTTGCAGAGATAAACAAAAAGGCTCGCATTGGACACACTGAGTTTTGTGTTTCTCTTAGTGACTTAGAGCTAGAGATCCTTGATGAAGAGGATTTTTTCTCCATTCTAAGCCCTACATTTGAACAACTCAAAAAATTAGGCTACGAGGTTTCAGAAAGAACCATTGATAATAATGGCTTTTTGATTGGTATATCAGATAAAAACAACACACCAACTGATAAATAAGGATGTGATATGTCTGAATATGTAGCACCAACATTTAAAGGCAAGGCATTCCCATGCCCTCACTGCAAGATATCATCGCATATGATATGGACTGATATCTTACATAGCCGGCTAGATAGTGAGGATTATACCCTTTACACATATTCCGCCACCTGCTCACACTGTAATCAGTGCTCTATTTGGAACTCAACTCTTGTTTTGGCTGATTATTCACATATAAATTCAATAATGATCTACCCTGACTCTTCTGGCGTTCCATTACCTTCTAAAGACATGCCTAGTGATGTTAAACAAGACTATATAGAAGCAGCCTGCATCTATCCAAAGTCTCCACGTGGCGCCGTAGCCCTTCTCCGCTTAGGATTACAGAAACTTTGTATGCATCTTGGCGGTGAAGGTAAAAACATCAATGCCGATTTAGCTAAATTAGCCGAAGATGAACTGGTATCGAAAAAGCTAATCAGATCCGCCGATATCATTCGTATTGTTGGCAACAATGCCGTTCACCCTGGCACTATCAGCGATGATGATTTTGATGATGTCTCATTTAAGCTTTTCGCACTCATCAATATGATTGTGCAACAAGGAATAACCGAACCAAAAGAAGTTGATAATATGTTCGGGTCGCTGCCAGAAGGCCCACGCCAAGCAGCAGAAAATAGAGACAAACCTAAATCAAAATAAACAAATAACACGGATATCCTGAGTTTATGAGTAAAGAGATAGTAAGCACCGAGAATATGACTAATAGTATATTTAACCTATAACCACCCAGCCCAAGGACGGGCATATTTTTATGTTATATAGATGGTGATGCAAAGGAAAGCAAAAAGCCTCAGTTAAGAGGCGTGGTGAAATTTGGGCAATAAAAAAGCCTCAAAGGAGGCTTTAGATAATGCTATTACAATATGATGCGTTAATAAGTTACAGACTAGTTATTTCGTTCCTGTGGAAAGGCCAACTTCTAAATTTTCAAATGCTTTTTCTGCCTTTCTTAAAACCTTATATGCTTCATTTTTATTAAAATGCTTATCAAGATAATAATCAGCTTTTACTCTTATTGCTCTACATGACTTTAAATCTTCAGCTAGTTTTTTTGAAAAATCAGAATCAATAGCTAACAATTTAGCAATAATAACTGCATGTGTGCCAGTTATCCCACCTGTATCTATGCACACATTTTCTTTTTCTATAAGGCTTTTTGATAAATGCAATAAAGAATAATATGCCATTCTTGCGCAGTTTCTATATTCAACTTCTAAATTATCACTAATGTAATCTTTTTCGCTAAATTTATTATGCAAATTCGAAGCGTAATTTAATATATTTAAACTAGTGATCATCGCTCAATCCGTCATCAATAATAACAAAATTAAATGATATTTTTGTTTTAACTTCTGGTGAATAATCTAGTTTAGATATAATCTGCAACATATCATCCTCCAATTCAAAAACAGCATCAAAATCTGTATTTTTAGGGAAGATAAACGAAATATCAATAAACTCATACCCATCATCGTTATGCAAAGCGATCTTGTAATTGGATATCATAGGTAATAAATATTCAATTATCGCCTTTCTTGACACATCCTTAGATACAATACTAAACACATCGCAGATGTATGAAGATAAATGACTGCTTATTTTTTGATTCCTAAGCAAGAATGATTGAAGTTGATCCATCATTTTTACTTTATCGGAAGCTGAATCATGATCCAGACCACTCTTTATCTCATTATAACTTAAGTGGTCATTCATAAGGATGGATGTAGTCATGAATAACTCAGCTATATCTTCACTCATAGATGATAAAGGTAAATTATATAATTTCATATACTTATAAACCTCCCTTATCATTAACGAATTACCAAGAGCTGTAAAAGAGTTATCAGCAAAATAGTTGAAATCTTCATATCCAGATATAACTGCATCCAAAACACTTCCTGCAGAGATTATCAAATTATTAATATCTGCATTTAGCGCATAGTAGCAAGCTGATAACGTATCAAATTCAACTTTAGAAACGCCATCCCTACGCATTGAATCAAAAAGTTTCATTAATCTTGCATTGTCAATCTCGGTTAGTACCCTGTGATCTGAAATAGCTTGATTCATGATATCCAAAGCTTTACTTGAAGCTGTTTTTGGCGCCGCTCTACCCATTAGATCCTCATAGACTAATTTATGTGTCTACCTTATTGGAAGCAAGAAATAAAGTTAATAGTATAAAATTGAAACAATACATTCTTTTGATTTGAAGAGGACTCTTTATCAATTTGATAATATCAACTTGACGCCATACTAAAACAACATTTGGTTAACTTCAATGAAAGTTTGTGCCTCTGAGAGGAATCTCACTATATTTTATAAGAGACAAATCTCTATTTAGATGAGATTTAAACTGTACATAAACACAGTGTCATTACCCACCAAACGACTCAAAACCACAGTTCGGATATCTTCGGACAAGGTTTTGATTGGTGCTTTCAGAAAACAAACCAAGGGCACGGATGCCCTTGTTTACTTTCTCTTCCTACTCACCAATCGACGCTTACCGCTGATCAGCTCATCATTGCGTTTATCATCTTGCTTCATGATGTTGTCGTATTCTTCTTTGGTGAAGCCTTTTTCATCAGGGTATTTAGCTTTGAGCATCATCTGAAACTCAGTCATGGTTAGCTTTTCGGCTTCCTCTCGATTCATTCCAAAGTGCGCACGAGCTGAACTAATATAGTCAATTGCCATAAACTCATCTGAGAATTTGTTTTTCCCTTCGTTACGTTGAAGTTTGCGGATCTTTGCTTTACCGATAATTCCGTGAGTGAATAGCCCTCTGGCAATGACGATAATGTCAGCGATTGGCATCTTGCCGTTTTTATAGACAATGCCGCGTTTACCTGATTTCCATTCGCCAATGATTTCAGAACAATCATCATCACAACACGCCTGCATCACTATCATTGCAGTTTGCAGGATATTGCGTCCATATGTCGGCTTGCTAATGGCCTTTATTAACCACTCAGGAATAACCCTGTAATTCATTACGGCGCGCGTAATTAAATCCTGCACCTCTGTGCCATTTAATTGACCGTATGCGTTCACAATCTGTTTAGGCTCACCAATTCTTGTCATATTGATGAACGATGGTCTAAATAAGTAATCCTTTTTATCAGTAGAGATAACCATCTCACCGATTTCTAAAATAGGCGTCATAATCCCTCCTGAATATTATCAAGGGCACTCGAAAGCACCCTTTGTAATATTAAGCAGCGGTAACAGTGACCACGCATTTGGCTGTTTTACTGCCATCTTCAGATGTGACAGTGATATTTGCAGTACCTTCAGCAACACCACGCACAGTTACCACGTTCACAAGCTGGGTAACTGTTGCAAAGTTCGGCTTATCGCTTACGGCAGTGTAGTTTTTGTTCGTCGCATCGGTTGGTGTAAATTTGACAGTAAATGTCTTAGTTTCACCCACTTTTACAGACAGAGTAGCAGGCTCGACAGCAATGCTTTCAACAACGATTTCTTCTTGTAACCATTCAACCGTTTCTGCATCAGCAGCTTTCAACTCACCAGAATAAGTGGAGATTTCTTTTGTTGGAAATTCCATTGACCATGATGTGAAAGTCATATAGCCCTGAATAACATCAGAACCATCGCCTTTCATATCAAGTTGAACCCAATATGCTGGCTGGCGACTTGCTTTGATTTCATCAAGGATTTCTTTGGCGATATCAAATGCGGAGGTAGAACCGGTTACGCCAGCTTTCTTTAATTCACCATCAAAACTAATCGTAAAGTCAGCGCCAGTAACAATTGACTCAGTTAAGCCTTTAGTGTCATCAGCATTAGATGTCACTGTCTCCATGCCGAAATCGAATGACTTGCTTGTTAGCGCACCTAAACGCAAGAATTGATCTTGTGCTGGTACTTGGTCTGGGCAGCCTTTTGCAATGCGCAGAATACCTGCGTTACCCATCACTAGGCCTTTATCATCAGGGCATTGTGCCATGTTATAACCTCTTTATTTGCAAATAAAAAAGGCCGCATGAGCGACCTGTTGAGATGTGTTTAATTTAAGATGTACAACGGAAAGAAAGTGGAATGATAAACCTACCTTCTGTCGTTTGAATTGGATTAACAAAACCAGATGTATTGATAATAAAGCCAATGTTATGGCTTCTAGAGTGACACCTTACATACTCTAGTATTTCGTTAGCTTTCTGAACAATAAACTCAATCCACGCCTTGCCAGATATGAGTGAAACGGTAAAGAAATCATCACCACTTAGATCATCAATACGACCAGTTCCGTTTGGTTGCTGAAATACGATATATGAATCTGAATCATTACCTTCTTTTTCATTCCAAATATAATCCTGCTGAATGAAGCCATCAGATAACCCGGATTCAGAAAAATAGCTTTTCAGTCTCTCAAAGGTCGTCATATTTTAAATTCCTCAGCAACAGCCTGATCAATCATTTGCTTCGTTTCCTCAAATCCTTTCAGGAGGAATTCTTTCTTAGCAGTAGGTCTGCGGAAAGTTTGTTTAACACTAGGATCATGAACGAAAACAGCATACGAAGCAGAATAACCAACGCGACCAGTAAATAGTGTGCCTTTTACTTTTACATCTCTAAATTGTGAGTTAATGAGCGTTTTAGTGTCAATTGGCGTGTATACAGCAGCTTGCCTACCGCCAATATCTAGCGCTCTATGCATGGCTCGAGCTATCTTTTTTGATGCTATACTTCCAACCAGAGAGTTTAAGTTAGATATCGCATTACCTATTCCTTTTACTTTTGCCCCCATAGTTACACCGCCGTTGTTAGTGTGTAATCATCTAGGCCTCCATTAATATCTCGGTCTCTATCGATAGACTTAATCCTACTAGCACCATGCAAAAATGGATCTCTATCTTCATGTTTGCCAATGGCGATATAGTCTTCTTGAGTTGCTTCGCTATACTCAGTCCAAATAACATTCTTAATGATTATTTCAGTGCCAATGGTTTTTCTACCATCTTTAAAACTACTTCCGTAATCACATCGGATATGAATTGGCTCTGAAAATATGGGTTTACCGTAACCATCTTTACCTGTAATTTTCCAAATGGTTGCCCACCCCTTGCAAAATCGTCGCAGGATTTTCCCCATATCACCCCCGAACCACATCAAACTGAACAATGCCAACAGGTCGTTCAATAGGTAAGCTATCGGTACATCCAGAGGGATCCAGAGAAGACAGCGTTTTTAATAATGTTTTTCTACCATCAGCAAAATACTGATATGAAACAGAAGCGCCAGAAGGCGCATGTTCTGAGGATATTTTTCTAACATCAGCAGATGATAATATGAGGATAACCGAATACAGCTTGATTAAGGTAACTACCGCATCTGAATATCCTGCGTTATCAAGGCAATTATCAATAGTGTCCACAATAGATATGGCAGAGCTTATAACAAGGTTTGTTGCCTCAAACCCCATCACCTCTAATTGCTCATTAACTTGCTCACCCGTAATCGCAATAGACATGATCACTCCTTATGGATAAATAAGGGGGCTACCGCCCCTCGCATTACCCACCAACGCTAGTATCTTTGCCAAATGAAACCATAACGCCAGCAGTATCTTTAATATCAGTAGCAATTTGCTTCCAGTTAGCTACTGTTTCAATCTGTGCGTTAGTGGGTGATTTGATACTATCTTTACTCCACTGATAACCACGTAGACCAACAGTAAAGTCGTACTCACCTTGCATTAGTGCCTTAATATTTTCTTGGCCTAACACATCCTGAGCCTTCATGATTAGTGGCGATGTTTGAATTGCTGCAGCGCCAGTAACCAAGCCTAACGAATGCTGTTTGTCTGCATCTGATAAAGCGGGAATATCAGAGATAACAAAACGACGACCAAGGTTATCTTGTTTAATAGCAACGTTACCAATTTGGAACAGGTTATTCGCATTGGTTAGCGTCTCATCCATAAAGTCGTTGAACGTTGCACCATCCATTAACCAAGCAACAATACGTGAATAAGCATCGCCGAATGGACGTGTGGCTTTATTCAAACCTCTTAATGTTGGTGTTTCTCCACCAATAGTAACTGCCGTTGAATTTCCAGAAATAGCTGCTTTCAATGCCGCGCCAGCAGTATTAAGGTAATCTTGCAACATGGCTTCTGCTGATTGAGCAGCAACTACCGCGGCCGCTTCTGAGACATCTTTACCTAGTCGCTTCATCATTGTCGGAGTAACTGAGACGGGACCAATACGACCATCAACCTTAATCATACGATCAAGGATTTGCCCCAATTCTTGTGGCGTTAAATTACCTGAACCATATGCATTACGTCGCTGAGCCAACCCACCAAGTAACTGCCATGATGTTTGCTCAATGTAGTCACCAATATGATCACCATCACCGATAACTAAAGCGCCGCCAGATGCTTCGTTAAATTTACGGACAGCCTGAGCAACCAGTTCTGTTGCTGCTAGAGATACTTGTTTTTGAAAAATATATAAAGACATATAAATTAATCCTCTTGGATATTAGCAATGATTTCACGTGCGCTGTCCACTAATGGATTCGCGCTTTTGGGTTTATCACTGCCTCCGGCTGGTGACTTCCCTTTACCGCCTTCCCCTCCGGTTCCGGTGGCTTTGCTACCGATAATTACTGGAGCAAATAACTGATTACTACGAAATTCTTTTTCTAAATCATCAATGGTAAATGCAGAAGGATGGCCAGCAGCGTCAACCACTCGTGTTTTACCTTCCTCCACTGATAATCGAGATTTAATGTGTGGCATAATTAACGGAGCGGCATCACCAGCAAGCTTTGTAGCCAGAGTTTGCGCGACGTTATCAACTAATAGTGTATGTAGACTTGTGTCTTTCTCCTGCAACTGTGCTAATAGCTCGCTTTCACGCGCCTTTAACTTTTCAGCCCAGCTTTTTTCTAGTGATTCAATATCGCCATTTTTACGCGCTTGATCTTCTGCTGCTTTTTTTGCAGCCTCTTCTGCCTGTCGGCGTTTCTCCTGCTCTGATTTTTTCTCAGAAAGTAATTCATCAACCTTTTTTTGAAGCCCTGATACATCTGGAATTTCTGGCATACCTTCGATTTGAAGTTGGTAATTACCACCAGATTCTTTGTAAAAAGCCTTTTGTTCATCGGTTAATGCGTCAAATTCTTCTTTCGTTAATAAATATTTAAACATCGTAAAACCTCTGGTTTAGATGGTGCAGTCTCTAACTGCTGATAATAAAAAACCCACCGAAGTGGGTTATTTGAGTTCGATACCTGCTTTATTAAAAGCCTCAGGTATGATCCGTTGAAGTTCCTTAAGCGTTATTGGCTTAAAGTATTTATCGAGCTGTAACTTTGCAAATTTATCAGCTGGTAATCCACCATCACGAAATAACTGTGCCCTAGTCTTACCAAGTACAATGTCCTGCCTGTTCGCTGGCTGGCGATAAAGCCACTCGTAATAAGACTCTTCCCCCCATTCAGAATTACCGACATAATCTGTTGTAATTAAGTTTATGTATTTCTCATCTAAAACTGGAAGTAATCGACTACGGCAATTGGGATGAAGAGGAGGTTTAGGGCCCTCTCCTAGTGGATAACGATTACCGGATAATGATCTGCATACTGATGAAGTTTTATTGTCCAGTATTGCGCTGAATTCTTCATACTTAATCAGATCAGGATTCTCTTTGTAGAAATCCACTGCCCCTATACTGTGCGCATGCTGTAAAGAGGTTCTGGATATCATCTGAAAGCCCCTAGCAATCCTACCGACTACCGACGATGCGATGATTAGAGGCTCAACTGATGTCCCGTTAATTGTTGATTGCAGATCAGACACATCACCACCAGATGACAGAGATATCAATGCCTGATTTTCCACTTGCTGAACAGATGTATCAGCCCAAGACTCAATAAACTTAGCTAGGAATAGCGAGCCACTCCATCCTACCAAGCCCATAGGTAAGTTTTGTACATCTCTACGCACTTTTTCATAGTCGGCAGGCTTAATACCTTCGAGAAATGAGTTAAAACCTCGATATTCGGCATCAGCCATAACAATGGCAATACTGATGGCTTCATCAAGCAATTTTTGAGAATAATCAAAGAGAACTGGCTTGAGTGTTTTTTTTAATACTAGAGAGATTGATTTTGCTTTGCTTATTGATGAAATATCACCAGAGAAGGTAGACAGCGCAGATGCCACAGAGGTGCGAATATCTAACACTAAATCACGAGTATCTGCTGTTGATGACTTTAACCTTTCCAGCATGACCTGTATCATTAGTGCGTTATCAAGGATGATGCTCGGCTGCATAGTTACACTCCCAACATATTTGCCCCTCTAGTTACCTCCAACTCATCAACAACATCCTCTGCTTTTTCATCTTGAGGAATAATATTGATACTTTGCAGATACTTAACGAAATCAATCAATCTCATAGAACCTGATTGCAGTGCTGCCAATAATGCTGTAATAGTTGGTGAATCTAACTTAGCGATATCATAAACTTTATTCAGCTGTATTGACGCTTCGCCGCCCCCTGCAAACTGAATACAAAAATTAAGTGCTCGGTTAAATGACTGTTCGACGTTTCCGGAACACAATGAAAGGACAGAATTGTCAGTCTGTGCCTCATCCTGCGCCTGAGTAGCCGTTCTTGCTGACGTCCCACGCTCGACTAATTTAGCGCCCAACATTGCCATTTGCCTCTCTCTGCGCTCAGCTAGAGTGATTTGAATATTTCTATCTTCGGGCTGTGCAAACTTCATGTCACCACCTTGTGGTAGCAATACCCCTTTACGGGAGCCGACAGTAAATCCATCAGACATATGTTTCTCAACCCAGTCATCTGTAAGACCTGTTAATGCAACCATTGGTTGACCGACAGTATGTGCCGATTCTGCGATATCAGCCTCAGCCTGATAATGCTTGATATTCACGTATGCAATATCGGCAAGAGGTGGAGCATCTGGGGTGTGGTCATTATTCATTGAGCCAATCCATGACCATGGCAATTCGCTCAATGATCTCCCGCTCGCATCACTCAATGCAACCCAATCTGTAACCTTTATGTCTCCATCTTCATACCAACGGCGAGAATAAGCTACATCATCAATAAGCCTTAATTCAATCCAGTTATTCTGCATTTGCAGTTCAAAATCATCTGTATCTACTGGCTCTTGATATTTGAGGACAACGAGGGATGTTTTCCCGTTCGTTACACGCCAGTTGATGATTTCTTTTGCTGTAAATAATCGAACATAAGGGCGTCCCTTATTAGCCTCTGACTGAATACCTGAACCGCTAAAATCACTTAATAGACCAGCTCGGCCACGCTGTAAATTTTGCGATAAAGCATCCCTTATCATTTGGGTTAGTGGCTGACCTTGACCGTCTATGTCAGTTTCTAAATACTCGACACCACCGCTAACACTAATCTTTACTGGCTTACTAAACGCAATACCAAGTAAACCGCTAAGTGTCCTTCCAGTGGCATTAAAGAAAGATGCTCTAGATAAATAACGCTTATAACGTTCGTTATCTTTATCATCCATGTCTTTTTTATCTGCTGGATGAGGGAGATATTTCTCCTTCTTGCTTTTAACAACGCGTTCGCCATCAACACAATCGCCGATCATGTCCCACTCAGGCAAAAACTCATTGTAAGCTGGATGCTTATAATCAACGTTTGTATTCATGTTAATTCCAGTTAAATTCTATTTTCTTAGTCAATCGCTTAATATTTCTGCGACTCACAGCAAAATACCTAAACCCATCAGCATCATGCGACGTGTAATCATGAAGTGGTTTATCTTTCCAGCACCCTCGCTTGTCATCCCATTCTTTTCGGTAGCCCTCTAAGTGAACAATTCCCTCACTGCATTTGTGTTCGTCGAACACACAAAGAGGAAGGATTTCACGCACCGCCTCAATACCCTCATCAATTGAAAGCTTCGGCACTACGTCAAATCGCATTGAATAGTTTTCACCGTCGATTTCGTACCCTTCACGCGCTAACTCACGTCGAGATTTCGCATCTGAACCAAACTCACGGTTATCGATATCATGAGGGCCATTGTGACTTGCATATGTGTAGCCTTTGTCTTTCAGCACTTTCATGTAATGCCGCAAACCTTCACCACTGTTTGAGTAGTGATCAATAACATGGAATTCCTCACCAACCTCACGAATAAACCAGATTGACGTTGAGTCACCCACACCAATATCCCAGTACGTATGAACCGGTAGGTGCGAGTTATCAGGAAGTGTACCAATGCGTTTATTTTCGTACAGGAAGCGGAATTGTTTGGCGTAGTAAGCGCCTTCAACCGATTGTTGGAATGCCTCAGACGGTATTGACGGGTATTCCCGCTTCATATCATCGCCAAGTGTTTTCTCTTTGGCGTAATACCATGCTTTCTGACGCTCGTTTAATTGAACGCCATGTTTACTTGATATCTCATTGAAGTAATCAACTAACCGCTGTGGTAATTGCTCCACAGGATCAATGGAGTATTCAGGATTCTTCCACCATGAGAAGAAAAAGAATTTCCAGTCTAGGTTAGAGAGAGCCTTGTTCTGAATTTGTGCTTTCTCAGCCGACTGGCAATAATCAAAGAAATAACCTGCTCTACCTTCAGCTGTGCTTTCAATTGTCGTGAAGCAATCACTTGATACTGCCTCAAATGCGCCAGTGACTATCTCACGAGCCTTATCTGGGTACTTAGCACATATCTTGCCGAATTCAGAGATATGCAAGTAACGAAGCGTGCCGCCGCGAAAAGAGGTACTTACATAAAGTGAACCGCCATTACTGAAAACTAGCTCACCAACAGAGTCATTCTTTGCGGGGTTAGCCCTTCGAATTACTGCAGGTAAATTGTCGTATGCGTATTTAACCTTTTCCCTAAATAATCGCTTTGCGTCATTTAAGGTATGAGCAATCAATGCGCATTTTGCTGATTCAAATAAAGCTGCGTCTAATTGAACAATACAAACTAACGTTGTGAAACCAAGCTGACGAGCCTTTAAGATGATATTGCGTGTGTGCATACCATTAAAGTATTCAAACTGCTCAGGCGTCATTCTGAACTTTACTTTCTTACCTTTTTTATCAGTAATGAAATAGAGATTATTTAAACGCCAAAACCTATCCTTTAAATTCTTTTTTAATATTTCAAATTGCTGATTTTTTGCAGCCATATTATGACTCCGATGATATCTCTCTCAGCAACTCTGCCATTTGCTCATCTACTGAATGTTCAATTTTCCTCGGCGGCTCCCAGCCCTGCATATCAGCCAATTGCTTAATCGCGGCTTTAGGATCATGAAGCTTTAACTTGATGCCATCTTTACTTGCTGTGAGTTCGGATATTGCCGCTAGCGCTTTAGGATCTTGCAATGCGGAGTCTTTAAATCTCCACACAGATTGAATAACTGGATTACCGTCGTCATCCGTTCCCATCTTGTGCTCACTGAATTCAACCATTTCTGATACTGAGCTACGTCCGATAGAAGAAAGTCTCTCTAGCGCTTCCTCTCGGCTCATAATCGCATTAGAAATAGCTACCTCATTCATTGCATCTAAGAACGATTTAACCTTAGGATTTCTTAGGATCTCACTTGCTGATGAGTATGCCGTGTCGTCAGTCTTTGCCTTGTAGCCAGCTTGCTTGTAAGCATCTATTTGATTGAGTCCTTTCAAGATGCCTAACACGAATTTCTGTTGTAACTTTGTTAGGGCATCAAAAAGAACTTTCTGCTCATCTGTGAGCGTTGGTTTATTTTGAGACATACCCTTTCCTTAATATTTACTGTTCAACCACTGGAACATATTTAATATCACTAATCTCATCAGGTGATATGTATACCCATGAGCCATCGAGTGATGCGATACCGATTAACCCGTTAGTCACACGAGGCTCTTTAGTGGTCATCACGCCTTCGTAGGTTGTACCGTCTTTCTTAGTTGCTATTACGTGATATTTTTCTGACATATTCCACCCAATAAAAAAGGCCGCTAGGGCCTATTCTTTCTTGCCAAATATCGACTTAAGAACCCATAGAATTACCGACAATCCAACTACAGTTCCCCAGTTGATGTTTATTGCCAAGTCTAATCCTGCTGAATCAGCAAACCAGTTCCAAATATGTAGCAAGCACCATGACAAGAAGAAACTTATTGATAGAGCTACAACCATAAATATGGCTAATATTGCAAAAGATTGACCTGTTGTTAGTCCAGTATTTTTTATTTTCATAGTGATATCCTCATGCCGCCAATCTATGCATCTCATCGAGTAATGGTTGCTTATGGTTTTTATTAAACAACTTAGTTAATTCATCCTTTCGTTGTTCAAAGTTCCATCCCATTGAGATAAACACTGTGTTGGCTCTTTGCAATTCAGTTACGCAATGTATTTACTCTGGAGTTAGGTAATCACGAATAGGTTCTTTCTTTCCTATTTCGTTATGAACACGAAACTTAGCAGATGTCATACCAAGAACAATGCGATTAATTAAGTCTGCCTCGTTACTGAAGTGATGAGGTGAAATAGTCTTACCTTGCTCCTCTCTCGACCTCTTGACTGCATCAGTCATTGGTTTGTATTCCAATCTTGATGTGTTTCTATCTAGTTTTTTAGCAGCCAAAGCAGACCGCATTTTAAAGAATTCAGAAACAAGCCTTTTCTTAAACGCTCTAACGACATCATTATTACGCATGTATGTAATTAACAGTGTCGCCTGATGTTCATTAAGTAACGCTACTTGTTGTTTTTGTCGTCCACCATCGGTATCAAAGGATCGCATTTCAAATGCTACCCTTCCGAATTCATTAAGGTCATCGACATAGTGACGAACAAGCTGAATGACTGTTTTGTGTTTCTTTTTAACTCCATCAGCAATTGCAGAAGAGCTAGTTAACAAATCAAACTTTTTAATTTCCACTAAAGACATGGTGTATTTCCTTATAGAAAAGCGAACCTGTTCACCAGAAATAACCGCCCCACAGAAAACACCATTAACGGTTTTTCTCAGGCTCGACTTTCTGTAAGGTTCTGTGAGTGTTTTTAATTGCGCGGTGAATGCACAGAGTGAAATGCGTAGAGTTCGCAGCTTAGCGATACACAGCTAAGCCACTTCTAGTCTGTTCCTAGCAGTCAAGATATGATCACTCTCCTTAATGGATAAACGATTTATCTAACCAAACTGGTATATATACTTACTTAAGCTATACTAAGTAATCATCACTATACTTTGATTGATATCTTGTTAGTTTGCCCACGCACCCATGCTGGGCTTTTTTTATTCTTTTGGAATGCTTTTATCCAACTCTTCACGGAATTTAACTGGATTATCTGAACCTTCTACTGCCATGATATTTCTCCATTAAAAAGCCCCGCTATTACGAGGCGATTGTTTTCTAAAAACTTACGTTGATTATTAACAGATTGGCTTACTTAATATTGGTAATCTATTGTTTTCACACATACTAGTGAAAGCCCTGTGGGAGCCCAAACTCACAGGGTTATTTTTATCTACTTACTTCAATTTCCCGTATTGCTTTCTTGTTGGCTAAAGTTTGAGTTTATCAATCTCTTCATGATCGGGACGACGATAATTCAGGATGTAACCCGGCATCTTCATAAACCTATTATTTTTGTCTTTTGCACTCACTACTACTGAATGGCAAACAGATGACGTGTCGAATGTTTCATCATATTCATACAATAAAGCTGCCATTTTATCTTGCCATTCAGTAGGCATTTCATGCATGAGAACTCTTGGCATGACTAGAAATGATGCATAAGACAATCCAAACCAATTCCACAATTCACTGCTATTTTTTGACTGTGTTGCCTTACTCATTTAAACACTCCATTCTAATGTAGATTTAAAGTACTTCTAGCCGACTCGATATCGCGGATAGCTTTCTTATCTGAATTACATTGCTCAATAACCGATAAAAGGGAGATGTTTAACATTAATGATTCTCCCCATGTCATTTGTTCTGGTATGTATGGCAAAAGACAATCAGCGGTGAGATGTGCCGGTATCGCTATATGTTCCACTGGCACGTATTCTTTCTGAATAGTCGTGCATCCTGATAAGAGCGTCATTAGGAATAGCAGTATTGGCACAATCATTATTGACAAGAACAGTTTTGATAACCGTTTTAACTTTTTCAGAATCCACGGCTGACCTATTCCGCTCTTCGCTATTAAGTGATGAGACATTGTTGATAATCCTGAATGTACGGTTGGCGTTTTCTGTAATGGATTGCTGGCTAGATAACTGATTGGTTGCTGTGTTGTAATCTTTGCTCAGTTTGTCGTAATCATCTATTACCCACCATAACCAGAATGCAGATATTGCCAGTAGACCAGCTAATACCTTAGTTAGCGTACTCATGCTGGATATGTCTTATGAGTTAATTGGAAGTGAGGGCCATCTTTAAATGTTTTCCAGTTACCGCCCCATTCGATATCGACGCCGAACTCTTTCGCCGCTTGCATCATGGCATCAGCTACTTTTTTAAAGTATGACCAATCATTCCAAGGGATCTGATTATTTACCAATGGAGCACAATCAACAGCGTGGCCAGTTAAGTGACGACTGTTCATCGTTTGGCTTTTTCCACTTGCAACTAATTGTCGTTGACGGGATTCATTGCGCTTACCTTCAATTACCATAAAATCAATATCAGTAATTTCTAATGCTCGATGTACTACTTTAACCAAATCAGGATGAACGCCACGGAGGTTTTCTTCGCTACGTTTACTTAATCTAAACTTACTCACTTCTTACCCCCTGTAAACTTATCCCAGAAGAAATCCAATGCTAAAGAGCCAGCGGAACCACATAAGCCAGCCGTAAATAACGTGTAATAGAATGAGGCGTTAAGCTCTATTGATATAAGACCGCCCATCATCCCAGCAAAGCCAGATACGAACATTTGCATAATTGCCCCTACCCAGCTCCACCGATAACCGTTACGTTTATTGTCAATAATGTATCTAGCCAATCCGCCGTATAGGGAGATAGCGAATATGACACCCCATGCGGTGGCACTGAATTTGTCTTTCTCGTCCATTCGTGTCATACCGCCTCCTTTCTGGAGGAATTAGTTAATAGAACGCCGACTCACAGCTCTTGTGTGAATGTGAGGTGTTGTGATTGATTCTGTGGTCGGCATATACGAAAAAAGACCGCCTAAGCGATCTTCTGAATGTGAACTATCCGGTAATTCCGGATGGTTGGAATAATTGTGGAGGCATACGCTGAGAGTGTATGCGTTCAGGTTCCCCATGGCGTGTGTGCTTCTATCCTGATAAGTGCAGTAGCCCATGCGAGTTAGCCAATCATCCTTGGCATTCTCCACAATGGTTAAGGCGCCTTCTCCATGCAGTGCAAGGGTGATTTTACTCACCAAAAGACACCTTACCATTGCAGATAACAAAAAACCCCGCCGAAGCGAGGTCTTGAATGAGGTAAGTAAACTTAAGAGTCACGTAAAGCAACTTACCTGATTAGTATTGCTAATTTGATATTATAAGTCAATAGCAAAGTTCAGTTATTTTCTTAACTTTAGCTACACGTTTGCGATTATTCATTGCATTTCGCAGAGGTTCGTACAATAACCACTGTGCAGCCTTGAGTTTTGCATCAACATCATTTCTGCAAGTTCCAAGTGATGGCTTTTTAAATCTATTGCCACCCTTGGTTTGCATTTTGCGTGGTTTTGCAACTCGGTGATAGTAAGATGCAATCGACAACTTAGATGAACCATGAGCGTAATAACTTAGTAATATTCCATAAGCCTGTGTGTCAGTGGCGATGACTGAATCTACGACCTGAGAAATCAACATTCCTTCATCGTCATTGCACATAGGTCTTGATGGGTTTTTACTTGGCTCTACTGTTTGCATGAATTTATAAATCATGTTGATCATACGAATATCGATACGACCAGAATATACCCACGCCCCCCACAGATTTAACCATCCATCAAGCCAGCGAAACTGCTCATCTGTTAATTCCTTTTCTCCGATATAGCTCATCTCGCCTCCGGTAATACTGTGTGATATCTATCGCAACCGACTGAGTACATAATCCGGTTACCACACCTCTTTGCCTGTACAGTTTCGACGACTTTCATGAATCCGTTATTTAATTGAATAACTGATAAATAGCGCTTTGTTTTATCACCAGTGCGCTCTGTTAATGCCCTAAACCTACATTCTTCAATAGCTGCGATTAAGTCAGTGAACATCATCTATCTCCCATATCGTGATATCTAATGAGCCATGAGTAACCTTTTCACCTCGACGGATCCGCATATCATCAATCTGGCTATCATCTCCCCAAAATTTGGCATGAGTTAACGAATCGAAAACGGCTTTAGGCAAGTTATCGAGGTCTCTTTGTCGTTTATCTGGGGGATTTGCTGTGATGACTATTTTGATGCGGGAAGTGGTTTTGACGTCTAGGTTATGTTGCTTGATGTAATCTGTTACTTGCTTTCGATAGTTAGTGCCTTTGGATGAGATATAATGGCGTCCTCTACAATGCCTCCAGTACGTATTATTGCTCGGTGGCCACGGTAATTTTAAGTGATACTCGTTCATACCTTAATCTTACCCTCCTTGATGAGAATGTCCTGAGTACGAATAACGCCTTCTAAATGACATTGCTTTGCGTATTCAGCATCGACATAATGAGTGCGTCTATCTGATTCATCATGACAAGCACTACACGCCCAAGCACCAAAAATATCATTAGGCTTTATTCCGGTACCGCAAATGCCAGACATTCGATAATGAGCTAAGACGACAGTTTCAGAATTACCGTTACACACTCCAGGTATTCTAATTTGGCATTCACGGCCTCGAGCTTCTTTGCGTAAGTTCGCCATCTCCCTCTCCTTTGATTTTATCCATCACTTCCAAATGAGCGTATTCATCAGCGCACTGAGCACACACATAAATTTCATCATCTGTTAGCGGTCTATCGCATGACATGCATTTCATTTGATTTTCCTTGTCGCATCAAATCCAGTTAGCTCATTCAATCGTTCCGCTGTATGAACAGACCCGAGGCGAAACATTACGCCAAGATAATCAACTGCGCCCTGTTTACCAAAGACAGATAAAAATAGGTATTTAAATGCTCTCTTAACAACACACCATCTTTTAAATGACTTCTCACCGATGATTACAAAATCAACTGAGTCATCCATTAGCTTTAGCTTTGGGTTCATTCTTCCTGTTTCCTTTTCAATTTCATATACTCGCTATCTTCCGGAGTAGTTAGTATTAAACCGAACTGTGAAGCCCACGCTTCAACTCTCTGTAAGAAGTAATGCATATCCCCTTTATCTAACCTTGAAGTGTGCCTAAGTGTCTCTCGTTGCGTTTTTTCACCCGTTAATACATCGGTGTACTCAGTTACTTCAAATCCAAGGTAAGTGGCTTTTAAACTTTCCTTCACCCACGCTTCAGTACAGAACTCACGACCAGACTTAATCAAGTAATCGCTGATTTCTTTGTACCAAACATGGCTTAATGAGTTTTGAGAGAGGCTTCGTTTTGGTTTGTAAGGCTTGATGGTGACGCTGAGTTTTGGGTGGGATTTAAGTAGTTCAATTACGTTGCTATCAAATAGCTTTTTCGTTGATTCGTGTAGACAGAAGTTCTCCATAATTACCTCGTACATTCCAACACTCAACCGCTAATTCCATATTTTCAGCAATAGGACCTCTTGCACCACAGTGATTACACTGAACAAATGAATTGTTAAATACTTGCATGATTTCCAATTTTTCTGATTCGCAGAAATGACATTTTCTATCTGCCCAATTAGTTCCCTGCATTAGATGCCTCCCGTTGGCTTTTTGCTGTGCCTGAATTGCCGAATGTGTAAATCATTTTAGGTAAGCCTTTTTTTCCGCGAAAATCATTCATCCACTGTAAATACTCAAGATGATCTAACTTCTTTGCTACGCGGTAAGCTCTGTTTATTTTTTTACCTCTTACCAACCTTCTTTTGCGAACTCTCATTATTTCACGCCAGCGTTTCCTATCAGGGTAGCCTGCCGCCATATGAGCTCGTGTAGAAATGATATCTTTATAATCTTCCCATGCGCGGATTAGCTCTGTTAACGTTGTTCCTTTCATCTAAAAATCCTCTTGCGTGTTATCTGAAGCCATGCTTTTGCTTCAAACTTGCGATTATTGATAGTGATTTATTACGGCTTGTTGGTGTGACTTTGTGTTCAATTTGAAGTACTGGTGCTGGAATGTTTTCACCTGATTTGATTCTTGCCGTCATGATCCGCAACTCTTTGGCGCAAAGCTTCTTAACCTCACTATCAGTTAGGCTTTTACTTCGCATCTCAGAGTAAATTTTGGTAACCATCCAGTAGCAAGCGTTTGAGGGCCATTTCATTTCACGCCAGCCACGCATTTTGCAGTATTCTCGATAGAGTTCGTAAAGCTGATCCTCATCAGGAAGACCGGCAGCTAGCGATTCACCTTGTTTACACCATTGAATAAATTGACCAGGAGCAGGAAGAAACGGATTCTCTTGCTGTCTGGCAATTTTCATCCCTGCGTTAATTTGATCTATCGTTCGAATATTGTTTTCAGCAAATGCTTTTGTCCACTGGCGTTTAAACTCGTTTAAATCCTCCTGATCTTTGAAGTTCGCCATTGACGCTGGAAATGTTGCTCGAAGTTGCTTGAATAACTCATTGAATACTTGCGCGGTATGCTCTCTGACTGGCTGTGTTTGCTGTAATGGCGCTGAATTGCTCATTGCCTGTAATGCTCTACCATCCCGTTGCTGAATGGCAGTAACAAGTGATTTCATATATCAACTCCCTCCATCCATTTTGTGTCATCAAAGTCTATCTTGGGCTTCTGTGAGATTTGGTTACTAATTGCGGGTTTACGATTAGCTTGCTGACTTTGGATAACCAGAGTGTCCCATTTCTCACGTAGTTTTGCGGGAGATAACACGTTGCTACACCAGAACGAGTCACGATTAGCCCATTTAAACATTCTGCAAATATCTTGGTGTGTATGTCCGTCTAGTTGTCTCATCAGGCGAACATCGTTAGCCCATGCTGACCAGTTAGGTTCTTTAGTCGTAGGACTTACAATCAACACTTTCTCGTAAATCCATTGAGCAGCTTTTAGGTCTTCAGCATTACCCCATTTGTCCCCTTTCTCTGAACTCACAGCTGCATCAGGTTTTACCTTACGAGGCACAGAAGATTTTTTTCTCGGACGATCATTTAATAATTTATTATTAAATATATATTGTTCATGATGTGCGGATTCATGTGCGTTGTTATGTGCGGGTATGCCATCTAAAGGTGCATGAATGATGGCTTCATCATGTGCGTTGTTATGTGCGTACTTATGTGCGGGTACACTGACTAAATTTTGAGCATAATCACTATAATTTGTGATTGTTATCACCGTACCTTTATGCTTCTCCCCTTCGATTGAAATCATCCCTTCACGAACAAAAACAGCCAGCATTCGATTAACCGTATCTCTACTGGTTGGCTTGCCGTTCCTGTCGCACAGGTTTAGCCCTAGATTGGCTGGAGTGGTAACCAGTTGACCAGCCTTTAAATGCCATATATGACCTTTGTAGTTGGCTGTGTATGGCTCGCTCTGAGCTTCTAACAATAAGTTTTCCCACAGTGCTCTAAGATAAACATCTTTAGCCCATGACTTATTTTTTATGCTCCTGTACAACGGGATGAAACCTAGTTTCTGGTTTTCCACCCTGTTGCTCCTTTGTTGTCTTGCAACACCAAGATCGTAGAATTTAGCTGTATTCACCACGACCTCCATATCTGTTTGTTAAGTAAACAGAATTCATATATAATTACTCCATTAATTAGCTGTATCAGCAAAAGGAAAGCTCAAAATCAGCTTCCCTTTAATACTGGTTATTGATACAGTGTATTTGTTAAGTTAAATGGTTAAGTCCATTTGTTGAGAAACCTCACCATTCGCCGTGGTTGAGGTTTTTCTTTTTGGTGCTTTGACATGTTCAAGCATCTGAATTAACGCTCTAGCCTCATCACCTTGCAATATCACTGTGTCATCTGGTGTCTCATACCCAATAGCAACTAAAAGCCTTGCACAACGTTGTATGAAGCTTAATTGCGTTTTGGATTGTTGAGATTGCCAGCGAGATATTTGTGATTCGTGAATACCCGTTCTTTTCGCTACTTCTCTAGCGCCAGTAACAAGTATCCCTTTCATGATTTTTGATTCGATTTCTCGAAATTTGCGTTCGTTTGATAGTTCCATTTGTTAAATTCCTTCTTAGATTACTTCCCATATTGGGAACAGCAGTAATGATCCGTGGCTCATTCCATATGAGCGGATTGTTGATAACAATTTGCCGATTGAAGTCAAAAGGCATGGCGTGAATTTTTAAAGAGCGTGATGGTAGTTATTTACCAGATGGAAACGGTTTAACTTCTTCTGCTTCAACTGTTCCATCTTGTTTTCTGATAATGAAAATATTTCTTTTCTTTAAAATTGCTTTACTTATCGCGCTTTGCCTAACACCTAACAATTCAGCTGTTTTGTGTTGTCCTAGCTCAGTAGCAAATTTAGTTAATGGGACTCTTTCCATAGTTTCTCCTTTTTTAATTATTATCACCGCAAGTGATAAAATAGTCAACACCTGCGGTGATTGGTAAATATTCCATTTGGTAATAAAATTGCAGTATGAAAAAGAAACCGATCACTGAAGAACAAAAAGCTGACGCTCTTCGCCTGAAAAATATCTTTGAGGCAAAAAAGAAAGAGCTTGGCTTATCACAAGAAACCCTAGGCGATTCAATCGGCATGGGGCAGAGCGCTGTTGCTCAGTTATTGAATGGAGTAAACGCTCTAAACATAGAAAACGCAGCAAAGTTAGCTGAGGCGTTACAAGTTACTGTTGATGAATTTAGCCCATCACTAGCTAAAGAAATTAGAGGCATGTTTAAGGCTGTCAGCCCATTAAAAACACCAAGCATGGATGAGAAATATCAATACCCTCTCTTCACGAAGGTACAGGCTGGTGCTTTCTCAACAGAATTTAACTCATACACTCAGAAAGATGCTGTGTCGTGGATACCAACAGCTAAGAAAGCCAGTGAGCGTTCTTTCTGGTTAGAGGTTGAAGGTCAATCAATGACAGCACCACCAGGAGGTAAGCCAAGTTTTCCTGAAGGAATGCTAATTCTGGTTGATCCTGAGGAAGAAGTAGAGTTCGGAGATTTCTGTGTCGCTCGTTTGCTAAATGATGAGTTCACATTCAAACGATTGATTAGAGAAGGCGGAGTTGAGTATCTAGAGCCATTAAACCCACGCTATGACCTGATCCCTATTAACGGTAACTGCACAATCATAGGTAAAGTAATCAAGTCACAATGGCCTGACGACACGTTTTAATACAATAAGGTATTAGTTATATTTATTTTTCTACACACCAAATGGGATCTGGTTTATACACAAAGGAATATAATATGGAAAAAGATACTGGTGTCCATGATACTATTGATGATACTGATGTTTATGTGTACATAGGGGACATAACAAGGGCTGGATACAACAAATTATCAACAGAAATTGAAAATAGAATAACTGCCAATAAAAAGCGTGAACATGTAATTTTATGTATTTCTACTTATGGCGGCGATCCTGATGCAGGATATAGAATTGGTAGAGCTCTGCAACATTATTATACTGGAAATGTATCAGTTCTTGTGCCAAGCTTATGTAAGAGCGCAGGAACATTAGCTGTTATTTCTGCTGATAACCTAATTATTGGTGACCGAGGTGAATTAGGACCTCTTGATATACAACTAAGAAAAGCTGATGAAATGGGAGAGTCTAGCTCAACTCTTGATATCTTTAAAGCTGTAGATCAATTAGAATCACGCACTTTATCGGCCTTTAGACAATATCTCACTGATATAAAATATGGCAGAGGAATTAGCACTAGACTATCAGCAGACATAGCATCAGAATTAGTTAGTAATTTATACCAGCCAATAGCTAGCCAAATTGATCCACATAAAATTGGTGAACATCAAAGAGCTATGGGAATTGCATTATCTTACGGTGAGCGATTAACAAAAAAATCTAATAACCTGAAAGAAGGATCACTAACTAAATTAATAGTTAACTATCCATCACATGGATTTGTAATAGATAGAAGTGAGGCCAAAGATCTTTTCAATAATGTAAACTGTCCTGATGGATTGTCAGCAAATGTTTATAATATGATTAGCCAATGGATCATAAAAGACCCAAATATAATTGGTGGCACACCTTTCGTATCAGATTTTGAAAGTTTTCTAAAAAGAACTGCTGACGAAACACCAAAAACCGAGAATCAAGAAAATGACAACAGAAATAATGACATTGAATCAGACGCTGTCGAGAGCGAACCAACCGGAGATAGATCTGGTGAAAATAGTGAGCACTCAGAACAAGGAAATGAATCAGGAACTGAAGAAAGCCGAAAACCGAGAAGTAAAAGAAAAACTTCATGAAAGTCATAGGCATTATTATCTGTAAAAAAATAAAATAAATATCCCCTGGCATAGCCGAGGGTTTTCTATATACAAATACAATAAAAAGCCCTCTCCGCGAGGGCTTTTTTGTACCATCTCCCCTCCAAAGAAGTGATCTGCATTCCAATCTGAGATTTATTTGAAAATAAATTATCTGAAAATACAATAAATTAACACCGCCAGTTATATTATTATCACCTGCGGTGTTGACTTATAAATCACCGCTGGTTATATTTAATCACATCAACGGCAAGCAAGATACATAAGCAAGCCACGCTCTTTAAAAATATAGCAGTACGGACAATGACATCTTGTCCAACATTTCACTGAGTGAGTTTTGGGATTGGTGAATACGTGTAGCTCAACGGTAGAGCGAGGCCATAAAGCTGGGGTTGTGGGTTCGAGTCCCATCACGCAAGTAGGAAGTAATTACCTACTACCAATCACTAAAACTTATTCAGAGGAGGCAACATGACAACTTATATTCAACCGTTAAAAACGTCACCTAAGAAAGCAGGTGAACGTAAACAAGTAGAAGTTAAGCATGTAAACAGTAATTCATATAAAGCGCGTCAATACGCTAGATATGCAACTTTCAGAGCTAACAAACTGAAAGAAGAAGAAATTACTAAAGCTAACTCAGTGAAAGAGAAGAAAGAACGCTCTGTTCTCTCTCTCAAACCAACAAAGCATTATCCAAGTGGAGATAACTGTTGCTTACCTAATGTAGCAGTATTTTCAGGAGTTAAAACAAAACAGCCGAGCAGTGAGTTCGGTGTTACGGCGAGGGGGTAGATATGACGCTATTTGAATTTATGAATAGCAGTAGAACGGATGGTTTTCTATGTAAGCGGGTTCACTGCAATGATGGATATTATGTAAGTATTCAAGCAAGTTATGGGCACTACTGTTCACCGCGTCAAGACCTGCCATCTTATGATCTTTATGACAGCTATGAACTTGGATTCCCATCTGAGGATGACCAACTAATAAACGCCTATGCAGAATGTGATGATTGCTTTACAGAAACGGTTTATCCATACGTTCCAAAAGAGGTTGTTATTGCTTTGATTGAAAAGCACGGCGGAGTGAAAGTTAGTTAACTAATTACAGTCCATTATGTGGGCTGTGGTGAGATAGCTTTTTTAGACCAACAAACCAAAGGCGATAAATCGGTCTCGCCTAATAAAAAGCACCGTTTGAACAGGAGGATTTATGTAAGCTGGCTTGCTAGCCTGAGCGCATCAGGCAACTAACCAGAGCTTATTACTTAGTGGGCTGTGGTGAGTTGATTAATAGATAGGAGCTACAATGAAATGTAGCAATAAATATTGCCAAGATGGCATTGAGTTTATTACCTGTTGCTCTGGTCGTGAATGTGGCTGTATGGGGCAACCAGTAGCGGCAACCAATTGCAAGGAATGCAATAAAGAGAATAGAGAGCCAACAGACGAGCGAGTTATTCAAGAGATGCAATACCTTGAATGGCTTGGTGATTAATAGATAGGAGATAGAGATGGAAATATGGTTTAAGGAATTTGAGTCACATGGGCGTCAGATTCTAATCAAGAAAGCACATGACGCCGATGAGTCAAAAATCGGGGTGCAATATTGCTGGCCAGAGAAACTTTTCGCTGTCGATTTTGGATTGTGGATAGATTACGACGACGATGATGAGGAAAGCTTTAATGAAGCGGAAGAAGCACGCAACAAGCTATTCGACACCATCGATCAGGAAGCAGTAGATACCGCGGTGAGTAACTTAATTCAAAAACTCAAGCTTGATGATTAGCATCGTGTTTAGTTAATAACGGAGGGAGATAGAGATATGTTCGATTACATAAATGAGACTTACGGCTTAAACATTAAAAAAGGCGGCCGTGTTCGATATACATTCGGTAATGGTTCAAAAGAAGGGACAATAGTTGGAGTTCACTCAGCTAGCCTGAAAATAAAAATGGATGGCGATGATTATGCAGATATCTATCATCCCACTTGGGAGCTTGAGTATCTCTAGTTAATAACGGAGGGAGTATGACATGGGAAAAATGACATTCGTAGTTGAGTATGAAGATGGCAAGGAGCCGTCTGTTAATGCAGGAATGGAGATACTAGGCGGTAAATTGTTATCAGTTGGATTTAATGACTACCGAGATGAACAACTAACTCAGGATGAAGTTAGCGCCTTAAATCACGCAATTAACTTTAACGACCTGAAAGAAACCTGCGAAGATTTTGAAGTCAATTATGACGAAGTTGTAGCAAAACTCTAAAGCCCTCGGTCAGCAGTAACCCATCACTTAATCATTCATATCGCTATTAATAGTGAGGAATACGCACATAAGGAATTAATTATGAAATTGAATATCACAGTAGATTTAGATTGGTTAGAAGAAGATGGAAATATTGATGAAGAAGTTAAACATCAAATTATACAGGGTGTAAAAAGTGCAATTTCCAAGCAGTGTTTGGATAAAGTAGAAAAGCAAGCATCCGAACAAATAAATCAAGCCATCAATGATTCTATCACAACTGCGAAAAAAGCAATTGAGCAAAAAGCGATTACATTTGCCGATGAGTGGCTAGAAAAAGAAGTAACTGTTACCGATAAATGGGGTGATGTGCAAGATTGCCTTACAATCACCGACCTTATTAAACGAACCTTTGATAATCTGCTGGAGAAGAAAGTTAATGATAATGGAAGTTTTACCGATGGTTATGGAAGTGGGACGCGATTAATTACATGGCTAACAGATAAACGAGTTAAAGATGTCGTTCAGGAAAAATTAAAAGGTATCAATAAGGATATTGATCGACAAATCACGGAAGCTGTCAACGCTGGAATTCGAAAAAATGTCTCTGATAAGTTTGCTGAAATGGTTGTAATGACAGCACAGCATCAAAACGCACTCGAACACAAGTAACCCACCGCACCAACACCAGATAACCACCCTATCGCTCACCTAGCGAGGTAACAATGAAAACTAACTATTACATCACTATGCGTGATTGCATGGCGGTGCGTATCACTACGCCTCAAGCACGTAAGAATAAACGTACAAGCCCATGGTTGTTCAGTTTGGCTGTGGTCATTGTGACAACCGTTGGCGTAATACCGACATTTGTAAGTTGAGGTGATTATGCAAATTTCATACAGCTACTCGAACGGAACTCGGGTAGTAGACGGCAAAACAGTCATGGAATTTGACGAAAGTAGCAAGCTTAGTATTGAGACAGGAAGTTTCAGTGAGTTGGCTAAGTTAACGGAAATTGACTCAGTTGAGACGATGGAATATGTGCTCGATTGTGACGATGAATCGCTTGAACGGATTATCAATGCGATAGGCAAGGAAGCCTTTATTAACAGGATATTGAGAGTTTCTAAGCTAAGGAGAGTTGCGTGACTCAGATTCTAGATATGTGCTGTGGTAGTCGCATGTTCTGGTTTGACAAGGAAGATAACCGAGCAATTTACAGCGACATCCGCGCAGAGAAGCATATTTTATGTGATGGCAGGAAGCTAAATATCACACCAGACATTATCGCTGATTTTAAAAACCTCCCCTTTCCTGACGGTTCATTTTATCAAGTTATATTCGACCCACCTCATTTAATCAGGGTTGGCCACAACGGATGGATGTTTAAAAAGTATGGGCGATTAAATAAAGAGTCATGGAAAGACGATTTATCAAAAGGATTTAGTGAAGCATTTAGAGTGCTCAAGCCAAACGGAACATTGGCATTCAAGTGGAATGAAACGCAAATACCTACCAAGCAAGTTTTAGCGCTAACCGACCAAAAACCAACAATAGTACAGCGTGTCGGTAAGAACGATAAAACGCATTGGGTGCTGTTTATTAAGGAGGAGTTATGAGCAACTCAAAGCAATGGTTAGAAGAATTACGCAGGAAGCGTAAAGAATCGCAGGAACGCGAACACGATGAATTTATGTATCAAACGGAAGTGTTAGGACGACAAGGACTGTCGATACCAACAAAGGATTTTTCAGGAGATTTTCAATGAACGTTTCTAACTCTTACCCTACCGATAAATACCCTCAATTAGCATCACCGTCATTAGCAAAAAACAGAGAGGAAGCTCTGGCTCAAGCTATTGCAATGATTGAGGGTCATTTGCCAAATACGAGCGTGAAGGAGAGAGAAAAGCGATTAGCAATGGAACTGCTACACATGAACTTGGACGCATCGAAAAATCACCCTCCTCTACCGCCTCACATTCAGGTATTACGCGATGCAGAAAGGAATTCTGTATCTAGTCGCAATATTGAAATCGATTACTACGGAAGCGATCGGCGTCAAGGTCAGTATCTTGGAGATTAACATGACTGCTGTATATAAAGCGATTAGCAATGTAGCCAAGGAAATGGCTGAAACAGGAATAAAGAAAGGAAGTGAAAATAAACAGCAAGGGTTTATGTTCAGAGGGATTGACGCTGTATATAACGCTCTTGCACCAGCTTTAGTTAAGCATGGATTGCTTATTCTTCCACGGATCATTGAACGCTCAGTCACGGAAAGACAAACGCAAAGAGGTGGTCAGCTATTCTACGTTGTGGTTAAGGCTGAATTTGATTTTGTTGCCACGGAAGATGGCAGTAAGCACACGGTAGTGACTTATGGTGAGGCTATGGATAGCGGAGATAAAGCCACAAATAAAGCCATGTCGATTGCATATAAATACGCGGCATTTCAAGCGTTCTGTATTCCAACAGAAGAAACAGCAATTGATGCAGATGCGGAAATTCATAACGTGGCGCCACGGACGGCAGAGCAGGTGTTAGCTGATTACACTAACTTCCTTGGCACGGCTACGAATCAGTCACAAATCATGGATGAGTACAAAAAAGCATGGAATGCATTGGCTGGTACTGAATCACAAAAGGAATGTGAACGTGTAACAGGCATTCGAATTAAAGAACTTAAGGAAGCTGCATAATGGCAAGTAAAGGCGTGAATAAATGTATTCTCATTGGTCATTTGGGGCAGGACCCTGAAATTCGGTACATGCCGAGTGGTGGCGCTGTTGCAAATCTCACATTGGCCACATCGGAATCGTGGCGCGATAAACAAACCGGTGAAATAAAAGAAAAAACTGAGTGGCATCGAGTATGCATCTTCGGAAAATTAGCCGAAATTGCAGGTGAATATCTGAAAAAAGGAAGTCAGGTATATATCGAGGGCTCACTGCAAACCAGAAAATGGCAAGACCAAAGCGGGCAAGACCGATACACAACGGAAGTAGTGGTCAATATTGGTGGAACAATGCAGATGCTAGGCGGTAACGGTGGTAATCAGGCGGGAAGCCAGAAGACACAGCAATCAGCGCATCAACCGCAAGCACCACAAAACGAACCCCCTCAAGATTGGGATGATCAAATACCCTTCTAACTACCCTACCCGTTTAACCAAAGGATATAACCATGAAAAGTTTACACGGTCGTTGCATTCAGAGATGGAAGCAACGATTCAAGAGTGTTTGTGATTCTAAGGTTTCACCTTATTTCAGAAAACGCGACTTAAAGGGATTTTGTCGTGAATCTGGCGTGATTACTGCTGACATGATGATCCTAAACATGGCAGAGGGTAATGCTCACGTTGATTTTGATGGTAAACGCCATGGATGGTCACCTGAGTTTTCAAAGTTCTTTGAAGATAACCGAGAAAAATATATTACCGAAGCACGTTTGTTTCTCAACGAAGAAGTCACTAACGACGAAATAGACGACTTAATCGAAGAAGAAATCTCTAATTGGAATTAGAACTCAGTGCAAGGATGCAAACAGGAGATAGATATGAAAAAGCAAACAGTAGATTTACTAAATTCTAATGACGAAACTATTTTGATGATGCGAGGCAGTCAAACCAAAGAGCAAGTTATCGACACTGCAATTAAAGAAAACATTATTTGTGAAAGCGATAAATCGGAATGGGTTAATTGC
>NZ_PENZ01000030.1 GCF_003144395.1 Proteus faecis
AAGACGGTTTTTATCTTTGTCCGCAGTGGAAGCCATCACCGCACCATCAAGTTGAGTGTGCTCTTTGACGCTGACATCAAAGCCACCTTTGCCGGCAAAAATACCGGTTTGTTCTTTCACACTGTCGTAGTTGCTGTGTATCTTGTCTTTGCTTGCACTGATGTTGATGTTTGGTGTGCCACCTATCGTGTAGCCACCACCGACGCTGACTTCTTGCTGTTTGGCATCATAGCGGTCACTGTCTTGCTCACTTTGTAAGGTGAGGTCGCGACCGACATTGACGGTGACTTGCTCACCGCTGACCTGTGCGCCTTTGAGGGTGGTGTCCTGTCCGCTGTTTAAGGTGAGTTTATGGCCGGCATCCAGCGTGGTTTCGGTGTGGGTATGGCCATTGCCTTTTTCATGCCCCTTACCAACATTAACCCCCGCAGAAACGGTAATGCCATACCCTCCTGAACCGACGCCAATACCGATACCCACGTTACTACCCTGACTGCTGTTTTTACCGGTGGTCTGTTCGGTATTTTGCGCGGAAACCAGATTGATATCTTGTGTGGCAGACAGTGATAAGTCTTTTCCGGCTTTGAGTTCACTGCCGGCGACCGTGATATTGCCGCTGTCTGGGTTGCTGTCTTTATTTTTACCCATTGCGGTAATCGACAGGTTCTGACCCGCGTTTAACGTGCTGCCTTGGGACTGACGGCTATTAGTATAGGTTTCACTTTTCGATGACTGGCTACCGTAAGACACGCTGACGCCAACTGTATTGGTCTCGCCTTTTTGGTAGCCGTCATTGCTCGGTTTGAGATTATTTGCAGTATTGTAGTCATTGGCGGCCTCGGTTTTAAGACCATCCAGTTCATAGGCTTGCTGAGCCTGTACACCGGATAAGACCGCTTTGGTATTTTGCAGAGCACTTAATCGACCATCACTTTCTTTTCTCGCCTGCTGAGCGGTACTCACCGCAGTGTTGAGAGCACCGCCAACCGTGCCTGATAACGCCAGCGTCAGGCCACTTTGTTTGGTTTCAAAGGTTTCAGTACGGGTACGCTCATCATAACCTGGATCTATTTGGACGCTGTCACCGGTGAGGTTTAAGTCTTTCTGGGCAATCAGGTCAGCACCACCCACATGCAGTTTATTCCCCGCGGTGATATTGACATCACCTTGTGTGCTACCAATAGTGCTAACACTCTGACTTTGTGTGGTGCCTTTCTCATCCACTTCATGACGGGTGGATTGTTTACCGAAAGTAAATCCGAGCCCACCGCCACTAAACAGACCGCTTTTCTTCTTCTCTTCCAGAAAGTAATGCGAGTCCGTTTCAGTGGCCGCCGTGATATCCACATTATTACCCGCATTTAACGTGACATCCTGTTCAGCAACCACGGAAGACCCTGTTACAGTTAAGTTATTACCTGCATTAACAGTCACTTTTTCTCCGCTCAGGAGACTCTCTCTTTCACGTGTGGTTTCATCGTTTTGGATAGTATGCTCACTGCGGGAGCTTAAAAAGCCTTTTTTGCTGCGGTGTGTTTCCAGATAGGATTGGGTTTCTTCGGTCGCTGTGTTCAGCACCACATTATTCTGAGCATTAAGATTGACGGCGCCTTTTTCACTGTGAATAGCACTGCCTGTCACGGTAATATCGTCAGCACGCGCCGTGATATCAACACCCTTCTGCCCGCTGAACGTACTACCGG
The DNA here is from genome assembly GCF_003144395.1 of Proteus faecis. Classification (GTDB taxonomy): domain Bacteria; phylum Pseudomonadota; class Gammaproteobacteria; order Enterobacterales; family Enterobacteriaceae; genus Proteus; species Proteus faecis. The sequence goes on from NZ_PENZ01000030.1 coordinate 1,704, forward strand.
TAACAGTGTGTGATGAGGTTTCATCAATTCGTGAGCCATTGCTCTTCCGACTGAAACGAGTTTTCTCATAATCCTGTGCGGAGATATCCTGTGTAGCAGCAGTAATACTCACCTCTTTCGCACTGACAGCGACGTTTCCTTCACGGCTGTCAACCTGAGCACCTTCTGCGAGGAAATCATTACCTGCATTTAGGGAAACACCTTTATCTCCGCTTAATGTACTGAGTAATAAACGTTCTTCCTCCCGGATATTGCTGACAGAAGATGTTCTGCTACCTGCTTCAAGATGCGTTTTTGTGGTCGTCGTATCAGACAGAATATTGAGATTATGCCCCGCATCCGCAGCGAGTTGCCCACCGGCTTTTGCCTGACTTCCCTGAAGCGTAATATTCTGCCCTGCTTTCAGGGTAAGGTTACCACCAGCATTCAGTTCACTGCCTTGTGATCGCTGCCATTCACCACTGATATGTGCAAGACGATGTTCACCCGCTTTTTCAAGCCCGTCACGGGTACGGTTACCCATCGCCCCCGAAATAACACGGATATCTCCAGAATGTGTGCTTCTTGCAGACGTAATAGATAAATTATCGCGGGCAGTAACACTGATATCGTTTAATGCCGCAAGTTTAGCGCCCTGCAACTGAATATCATGTCCATTGAGACTGATGTCCGTTGCACTTAAAGAAGCCTGGCGTAATGCATCCTGTAGATTGGTGCTCAGCGTAATGCTGTCCGCCTGAATATTAATGCGTTCTGCACCGATATCCCCCCCATGATGTAAGAACTGTTCTGCATTAACTTCCAGCCCTTTGTCAGCGAGGAGTTGCCCTGCGTTATTGACACTTTCAGCTGAAAGTTGCAGATTTTTACCGCTGATCACCGCGCCACTACTCAGCAGACGCAATGTTGTGTTGGCTAGGTAAACCTTTGGAACCCAAACAGTCTGAGGTCCGTTCGCTGTTTCAACCGTTTCACTGACTAACCAGACAATATCCTGCTGTAGAGCTGCAATTTGGGCTGGGGTTAATTCAACCCCAGGACGTAAGCGAAAGTCTTCCGCGACTTTAATCCCGTTATTCATCAGATATTGATACTGGGCCATCGCATCTTCTTCACGCAGAGATGCGCGACCGGTGAGTTTTAATACTTGCTCGCGCACCAGACGTTGCTCATAAAAACCATCGCCTAAACGTTTATGAACATCTGCCGGAGAGTAACCCACACGAGCCAGTAGATAGTCACTGCTGATAAATTTATCCCTGTCAGTAAACCGTTTATCAGTCACCACCAAATATGGACTATCCGGCGTTAAATTCTGACGAAATAAACCATTATCAGGAATAAAGGTGGCAACATTACTGATATGCTGTTTCTTTGTAAGTGCCAGTTCTGAAGGTAGTAAAGGACGCCCAGAGGGCGATATAGCCTCAGAATACGTTAAATCCGATTTATCGCTCGCAGAAAAATCCGCATTCAATATCGGTTTACCAGTACCTTCAATATGAAAAGCCAGCGGATTACGTGCAAACTCAGCACGCTCAGCTTTTACCGCATTTAATGCTGCTTCAATTTCACCGATTTGAGCGGAATTTACTGTTGTATTGGTAATTGACTGACCATTAATAACAACATTTCCGTTACCTGAAATAATACCGTCGATGGTTTTCAGCGCTATCGTTTCATCGTGTTCAAAAGTCGGATACCAATGCCGGGTATCTCTGTCATAGTGATCTACAATATGCTCCCGGCGATGCTCATTCACTGAATAACCTTTATTCTCAAACCGTCCATTTCCCCTCTTATGGAGATCACCGGCAGAAGTGATCGTACTGGCATCATTAAGTAAGGACCCAGTAATAGTCAGCACCATATTCCCACCAGAAAGAATACGAGCTCCCGTTCCTTCCGAAATAAGTTTATCGCGACTGATAGTTCCTTCGACTGAACGCTCGCGTAAGTTGTTATAATCTGTTACATATGGAATATCAGCAAGATCAAGATGTAATGCAGGATCCCATTGTTCAATAAACCCGATGTCATGCTCACGCCACACGGTATTGTGATAAGGCGTAGGAGGGGTATTCTGACGCCAGCCCCGGGTTTCATAGAATGTCATGGTATAACCGCCATCACTGTCAGGCGTTAATGCCAGATAATTGACCCAAACATCCGTTAACTGACCATCCTTATTTTTTACACGTACCTGCGCGCGTTTATTGCTCGCATCAATATTTAATAACGTACCATAAGGATTTGTGGTTGCCGCGATATCGTTTTTAAATGTCAGTTTCTGAGTTGTCGGGTCAATAGTCGTTTTATCGGTATTCACACCAGATCCGTAAGAGCGCCAGTTATAACTATAACGATGCCACCGGTAATCACTTTTTTCTACATCACGTTGAATTTCCAGTCCTTTACGCAAATTATTGAGTAACCGTGCAGTAATGGAAACAGCACCATCGGCCTCAATAAAGCTGGCATTATTTTCAATTAAATTATCACTGGTGAGTGTGAGAGTATCACCACTATAAATCAGCGCCTGATCACGGTTAGTGAGCGTGTTTTCTGTATGCAGGTCAATGTGTTTTGCTGCAGCAATAACCGCCATTTTTCCCTGATTATCCAGAGTGTTAGCTTTAACACGGATATCATCTCCCATTAAAGTGGCGCTATTGTTCAGGGTATCTACATTAAGCGTCATCTTATCGGCTTCTAACCGATTAAGGTTATTCAACTGACCCGTAGTGACTACGAGGTTTTTACTGACCAGCGAGCCTTGGTTAATGAAGTTCAGTCCCGAAAAGGTGAAATCCCCCGGTAATAACCAGTCAGTGAGGTTGGTCAGCGCACCCGCAATATTCAGCGTGACCGATTGATTACTGGTGAGGGTATCGCCTGCGCGGTGCATATAGTCCTGTGCAGCAGTCAACGAAAGTGCTCTCTGGCTTTGGATTGTTCCGTTCTGATTGTTAATGGACTGAGTGTTGATGGCGAGTGCCGAACCACTTTGTAAAGTACCTTGTTGATTCAAAAGAACAAGCTTCGCAGAAGTGGAAGCCTCATCGGTGTTGATTGCAATATTCCCATTAGCTAAAACCTGACCGGATTGATTATTGAGAGTATTCACCCCCGAAAATGTCAGGCTTTCGTTACTTTGCAGTCGACCTGTCGTGTTTTCGATATTTTTGATGGTCAGCGTAGTTTCTTTACTGCCGTGAACCAACCCGTTTTCGCGATTATCTAAGGTATTCAACAACGCCCTGAGGCTACCCTGACTGCTTAGAATACCGTTATGTCGGTTATCCAGCGTGAGCGCAATCAGTTTCAGCGCCTTAGTGGAAACCAGTTGTCCTTGTTGGTTTTGGATATCAGAAGTGGTTAGCGTTAGGGTATCGCCACCATGAATTTTTCCCTGCGTGTTATTGATCTGTGCGATATTGTAAGAGCCCGCCTGCTGACTAATGACAGTTCCCTGACTGTTATCGAGTTGTGTTGCGTTCAGGACAAGTTGATCGAGGCTGCTGACAGTACCTTCACGGTTGTTAAATGTTTTTGTTTCCAGTTGTTGATTTTGATTACTGCGGATCACTCCCGAGGCATTATCAATTCGTTCTGTACCAGTAAGGCTCAACGTTTGCTGGCTTTCGATTTTGCCGGAGGTATTGTCTAATACTTTACTGGTTAATATGAGATTTTCGCCACTTTGCAGTTTGCCCAGAGTGTTATTGAACGCATTTTCAATGGATAACAACAACTGTTTTTGACTATATAGTAAACCACTTTGTGAGTTATCGGCATTCGATACACTGAGCTGTAATGTGCCACCCGAGAGCAATTGCCCTTGCCGGTTTCTGACGGATTGCCCTGTGGCAACGAGGTTTTGCCCCGCACTGATTTTACCTTCAGTATTATTGATTTCGTTAGCAATCAAGAGCGAAGCAGAGGCACCTGCTTGTAATTTACCTTGTAGGTTTCCCAGTGTGTTTGCTGTGAGTTCAATCTCTTTTTGGCTTTGGATTTCACCATTTTGGTTATTAAACATCTGAGCAGTGGCTTTCCAACAGTCCAAACTACCTATCCACCCCTGCTGGTTGAAAATATTTTGTGCTTGTAATGTTTGTGCCTGCTGGCTGAAGATACGCCCATCGCGGTTATCGAGCTGTTGTACTACCCGAACCGTTAAACGCCCAAGGGCATTAAGTACCCCTTTCACATTATTAATGAGGTTTGCATTAATGACGGTATCACCTTGGCTGGTAAAAATACCGGTTTGGTTATTAAAATCACCATTGAGAGTGAATAACAGCGCATTCTGGCTGAGTATCTGACCTTCTTGCTGATTACTCAGTTGTTCTCCCGTCAAGGCTAAGGTGCCACCACTTTGCAACAAACCTGCGTTATTATTGAAAGAGTGACCTTTCCATTGCAATGCGTTACCGGCACTGACTTTACCTTGGCTGTTCTTAAGATCATTTTGTGTGTTTAAGGTGAGCTGGCTACCTGATAACAACTGGCCCTGAGTGTTATCGATGCTTTGTGTACTGAGGTTCGCCTGTTGTCCTGCCTGAATCGTACCTTGCAGGTTAGCAATATCCCTTTGAGTATCGAGGGTTAATTGATTGCCCGCTTCTAATAAGCCAGACTGATTATTCACATCACCTTGACTGATGAGGTTGAGATTTTGGGTTGCAATCACTTTACCGGTTTGGTTATCCAGTTGGGCGGTATGGATATTAACGTTTTGACTGCTGACTTCGCCTTTAGCATTATCAATTTGTGTCGTGGTTGCAATATCGAGTTTTTGGCCAGATAGCACTTGCCCATCACGATTATCCAGTGTGTTGGTGGTGATAGCTGTTTGCTTACCACCTTGCAATAAACCCGCTTGGTTGGAGAGTTGCTGTCCGACAGACGTGGTTAGAATCTCATTGGCAATCACTTTTCCTTTCGTGTTATCTAAAGCATTTTTTACTTTGATATCAACAGTGTTTTCACCAACAATCTGTCCTTGCTGATTTTTAATATTGTCAGCAGTCAGTACAATATCTTTGCCGGAAAGTGCGCCATTTTGGTTATCAAGATCGGTGACCGTATTAAGAACAAGTTGCTTACCGGACAATATGTTGCCACTTTGGTTATCAACACGTTGCGCCCCAACAATAAGCTGAATGTCACTTTGCATTGTACCTTGTTGGTTATTAACCACATCTTGCGCTGTTAAAGTTAATTTATCCCCCGCCCCTATAAACCCGCCGGTGTTATTCACCCGCTGGCGAGCGACAACATCAAGAGTGGTTTGGCTAATCAGTCTACCCAGCGAATTATTGAGATTGCCAGTATTGACGGTAACTTTCTGGCTATTAATGATACCAGATTGATTATTCAGTAATTTGTCTGCCTGCAAATCGACTGAATTTCCTGCGACAAGGTTACCGGTAGTATTATCAATCTGTTGTTTAGCTTCTAAGCTTAAGTGGGTTTGGCTTTTAATCGTGCCTGATTGGTTATCAATTGCGTTTGCGGTAAGGGTTAAGTTCCCATTTGCCCCGATTTCGCCTTGTGGGTTAGTAAGAGTATTTTTGACCAGCCAATCTTGCTGAGTATTGCTTAACGCAACTAATCGGCCAGCTTGATTGTTCAGTGAATCAGCACTGAATTTGAGGCGATTGGCTTCAATCACACCACCCTGGTTATTCAGCTGCCCTGAAAGCGCAAATTGACTCTCGTTTGCCCCAGTTTGTACCCACGCACCTTTCTGATTAAACAGGTTATTTGCATTGACCTGCCACTGTTCTGCTTTGACTTGCACTTGTCCGGCGTGAATATCTCGTGCACTGTGGAATTTGACGTGATTAGCATCAATCTTGTCTTGGATGAGGGCAATGTCCCCTTGTTTGGCGGTGAGTGCCAAAGCAGAGGCGGCGATTTGTGTCTGGCTTAAATCCAGAGATTGACCTGTCGCGGTAACATTTTTTTTACTTAATAGAGCACCTCGGGTACCAATTGTACCATCACTGTTTAGAGCAATATCAGCATTATTGATAATGTTGCTTTTATTATCACTGCCTGCGAGCAGGTTACCCTGACTGAGAATATCGCCTTTCGCATTGATTTTAACATCTTGCAGAGCAGCCAGCGTGCCCGTGTTGCTCACCGAGCCTGTTTGGCTTTCAAGGTTTAAGGTACCGCCACTGTGCAATTTACCTTGGTGCCCAATGGTGTCTTTGGCTATCAAAGTAATATCACTGCCTGCTTGGGTGGTGGCTTGTTGTGATTCGCTTCCCCAAATTAGCTTACCGTTGCTATTAACTGTCAATGTCTTATCCGATTGGATGTGCCCGCCTTGGTTACGCACGCCCACGCCTTTTTCGGTACCCACCATTTGGATATAACCGCTGTACATGCCCCCCATTTGCCCCATGTCGATGGCAAATTTAGGTTGCGCGGTTTGGCTCTCTATCCGAGTGGCTTTATTTTGCGTATCAACTTTGTTTTTACCCGCAACAACGGCGATTTTTTCTTTTGCCCACACGCCTGAGTTAATTTCAACTGCACGGGCAAGCAGGTCAACATATTGAGTATCGTGACGACTGTCAGCATTCAGTCCTCCACCTTCAACGCGAATAATTCCGCGCTCAACCTGATATCCGGCAAGACTGCCATCCGGATTAAATTGGGGTTTACCAGTAGTGAGGGTCATGCGACCTGCGTTGATGGTGCCACAACCATTACAAATAATTCCCGAGGGGTTAGCAACAATCACTTGTGCTTTACCACCGGCGACTTCAAGAAAACCTTTGATCTGGCTCGGGTTATTGCTGTTAACTTCATTGAGAATGATACGAGCAGGCGCTTTGTTTGGATCAAGGTTCGGATTACCCTGGATCACGCCTGCAATTTGTGTTGAAGTCATCACCGCGGAGTTATTGAGCACAGCACCACGATTATCGACATCAAATTGTTTATATTGGTTATGGGAAATTCCCGAATCATTCGGTGCTACAATATTGACTTGTGGAATACCATTTTGCGTATTGATCACCTCAGGGCGCTGGTTTGGAAGTGCATTATTATCGGCAATAATGTTGCCCGCCATGGCAGAGCTTCCCCACAAGGCCAGCCACAGCAGCAACGAAGTACGGCGCAAAGTGACCCACAAGCGACAGCCATTTGCGCCTCGCGTTTGGCCTGAGTCAGTGCTACAGCTTTTAGCTAGTTCCGATACGACACGTAATTCCCCATGAGTGCGACTGAAAATTAAACGATAACAATGCTTATTCATAATGGAATTCCTTCAAGAAACAGTACAAACATGGGTAAAACTGAAAATGTCTACTGGCTATCAAATCAATAAAATGCGATTAAATTTCAAGGTTGAGGCTAAAACCAGCCGTCGCCCCTGATGTATCGAATTTTTTCGGCTTATATAACGGCACGCCGACAAACAGGTCGTAGCTTAAACACGATGAAATTGAGCCACGAAGCCCCAATGCGGTACCCGCGAGTTGACGCCCCACAAGGTATTGAGTACTTTGGCCTTCAACACGCCCGTAATCAGCGGCTAAATACAGCTCTTGTCCTTTAGCAAAAACATTCCAAACCAGTTCGTTGCGCCATAACAGACCTTTTTCACCCGACAGCACTTGCTCACCGTCAAAACCACGAACGGTATAGCGACCACCGATAGACATGCGTTCCTGAGGGGTTAAAGCATGTTGAGTCCATTGTCCTCGTAGTGCGGTATTCCAGCGCCAGGGTTGTTCACCTAATGTGAATGGTTGATTGAAACTGATATCGCCAAGGAAAATACCCACGCGAGCACTGCCGCTGTGAGTGTCTTCTTCTGGTGCACGGCGTGCGCCATAGGCACCTGTTCCGCGACGCCAGTTAACATTGGCATCAAGCGTCGCGTTGCCTAAAAAGCTACGCTGGTTAACACCCACTTCCCATCCCGCGGTACGTCGGCGTTGCTGCTCAATATCAATGTCATTAACTGCATTACTGGCTGTTTTTCGGTAGGTGCGTAAGTTAAGGGTGGTTTTATGAATTTGATTGCGAAACAGTAACCGTGACACCGTAAGTTGTGCGGTATCGCTCTTGCCACTATAACGTAGCACTTCGTTCGCATTAGGAATATTTTGGTGATAATTATATTTATTGTAATTAACGTTAAAGCCCCAATTGCCTACAGGGATAAAATAGTTCAGGGTGTAAGAGCGGTTACCAAAAGGGCCTTTATCAAATAAGTCTTTGCTAATATTGGCATAAAACATATCATTTTGAGCAAATGGCGCATCTATGGCTAAAGTAGTAGAACCTAAATAGCGCCCGGTACTTTTTGAACCACTGTCATCAAGACCTAAACTAAGCCGTACAGGACGTTTTTCCTGCCAGCTGACCACTAAGTCACTGGTACCATCAATCGGACCGGGCTCAATACGAATATCCGCTGTTACATTAGGTACGCGTTTAAAGTTTTCCAGCCCTTGTTCAATATCACGCAAATTCAAAATATTACCGGACGAGGCAGGGATAGCATTCCACAAACGTCCACGCCATGAAGTGCCGTCATTAAAACGAATGGCATTAATTCGTCCTGGCTGAAGCGTGAGAACCAACTCCCCCCGGGTTAAATCCTGCTCTTGTGCCATTACGCGAGTGGTCACATAACCTTTTTCTAAAATGGCATTTTGTACCTTATTAAGAACCAGCAGAACTCCCTGGCTACCAAGGCATCGGCCTTTAGCCTCGTTAACAGCATTCAATGCCCAATGAAAATTCTCAGCTTCCTCACCTACAAGTTGAATGGAAGAAATAGTAAAGCAAGGGTGTTCATTTTGCGGGTAATCCGGTAGTGATAAATCTGGCTGCTGGATATGCATGTCCACAGCGGGCATGTTTTGTTTCTGTAATAAGCGCTCTCTTTCCTGCTGGCGTTGCTGTTCTCTGGCATCAACAGATAATGCGTGTTGCTCCGGTTGATTTAATGGCTCGGCTAACAACGGCATCGCAACAAAACATCCACCTAACAACCACCACTGATACTGCTTTTTATACTTAAAAAGTTTGTTTGTCATAAACCAACCGAAAATTTATCCGTTGACAAGCATTCTCACTGTCAAAAACTGACCTTAAATTTACACTTCATTACATTAATAAAATTAAACTTAACCAAACGTGCTTTAGATCAAATTTCAGAATAAAAGATCGAATTAATAAACTAATTCAAAGTAAAGATCTAAGATATAACACCAAATAAGAGTATTAATCTGTATCATTTTTTTGCGCACAAATTTTTTCTGTGTAAATTGATATGAAAATGAAGAAAAACAGATAAAAAACTGGATACATGCAAGTCTAAATCAGTAAAAAAACTGCTTATTAAAAGAAAGTTTCGATTGAGGATGCTGAAAACAAAAATCGAACGACTTTTGATGGTTAATCAAATAAGGAATAATGATATCAAATGACCTATTTTTACCAGAATTCTCATTCGTATAACATTCATTATATAATGAGACTGATTTGTGTTTTATATTAACTACCGCTCAAACCATTACTGTATTTGAATTTATAAAATTCACATGTGTTTCCCCCATTAGTTATAATACCCCTTCCTTTTTCACATGCGATATCTATTTCAAAGCAAATATTAAAATCAGAAGATGAATTATGTTTTACTATTTCAATAATTCCAACATTATACATAAATACCTGACTATCGCTTTGTTGCAAAAACACATCCAGCAATGATAATCACCGCGCCTATTGCCTGAATAACATCAACTTTTTCCCCTAAAGTGAAGTATCCAAAAACTCCTGTTGATACGGGGATTAATAATTGTGTAACATTGAAAATAGTTACCCCCTGTGTTTTTACAATATAAAATGCCATAAGCATACCTGTGAACATTCCATATATACCAGCAAGAACTAATAATATTAATAGATCTTTAGATGTTACTGATAATTCAGAGATAACACCTGTTTTTATAGCTAATAATAAAAACATCAATCCTGAAATAGTTGCTGTTGACGCACTAATTACAATTGCGGGAAGGTATTGCGCTACTATTTTAACAATGACATTTTGTATCGATTGAATACAAATAGCGATGGTTAAAAAGATAAATCCTATATAATTAAATGAGCTAGAACTTAAAGAGTGGTCATTAAAAATAAAAAGAAACGATCCTAATATTGCAATTAATGCACCTGTTATAAATTTATAGTTAAATGCTCTTTCTCGTTCATCAATAAAAAACAAACTGGCAACGAGAATACCTAGTGGCATTGCCAATATACTAAAAACACTCCCTGATAAGGCTGATGTATTCTTTATCCCATTAATGAAAAAGAACATATTGCATGTCATAAATATGGAAAGAACAAAAAGTAGTAGCGCTGTTTTAATATTTATCTTTTTTAAGTGGTTTTTGTACTTTAATAAACAAAAAATACAAAAAAGAACTCCCCCAGAGATAAATCTGACCGCATTATTATTTAATGTATCAAAGTTTAGGCTCATATATCTCATGATAGGAAAACCTAGTCCCATCAGAATTACATACATACAACGGACTAAAAAATAGTTTTGATTGTTCATCCTTCCTCCTTTATCCTGTATTAATAAAATAAAGTCGCAGGCACGCTGTGCACAGAAAAGCAAGCGCTCTCAATTAATCTTTTATTTGCCAAAAAACTAAAAAATCACAGCCAACTAATAATTATATCAAATGAAGTTTCCATTTTTTAATCCCCCCTCCCCTCCCATGCTATCAATATATTAATTAACTAATAATAATCTTTTTGCTATAAAATTAGAAAAAGATGTAGAAACAATCCCTCTACGTGCCTGTGAATTAAAATGGGAATTTCTTAAGTCCGTGGTCCAATTACTTTTATCTCTCCATGAAGAACCTAAATAACCTTTATATGTTCCATCAGGATCTTCGGAAGGTTCATTAGTTAAACCTCTTTCATTATTTTCTTGAAATTGTAAAAAATAAATTTCTTTATCTTCATGACAGCGATAATTACCATATACAAAGTCATACTCTTTTTTATATTTCTCTTTCCAATACCATGTAGTATCACCACATAGCCAAGGTACTTTATCAATATTATTATCAATACATTGAGCTGAATAATCACTCAAATCATTTCTAAATCTTTCCACCATAGCATTAAATAATTTAGGTTGTTCATAATAATGCTCCGATGCTAAATCAAATTCGCCTTGCATCCAGCAAACCGCTATTAACTTATTTAATGGATTGTAATCAAGAGCAAATTTTACTCTAGTTAATAAATCAAAATATAAAGGTGTATCAATCCCCCAACGTAATGAATCAGGACTGGCTCCTGTAGCTAAATTAAAAGAACCGTTCAAACCAATAGTAAAAGCGGCTCCGCCCCTACAACAAGGAACAAGCAAAATACCTGCGTTGTCAGGTATATATGGAAGAATTTTTTTAGCTATATGCAATCCCTGACCGACACAACCATATTCACCATTTGTTAAGTTAGCTTTAGGATGATGAAATAAGCTCATATCTTGCACATCATGAAGACAATGATCGGCAGGAATAATTTCATTATACTGGCAGGGTTTTCCTCCAGGAGTGATTGTACTTCTTCTAGCCAATTGTTTAATTCTTGGATTCGGGCAGTCAAGCGTTTGCGGGAGTGGAAGCCCCTCCCCATAAGCCATACCATTAGATTGTCCTGCCAGAGGTAGCACATACCAGAATTCAACTTTAGCGCCCCCATTGTTTTTTCCTTCTAAATCAGAGCTATACATACTCTTATATCCTCACTTCATTATTTTGTATAATCTTTAATGTTTTCTTATAATGTGTCACCATTCTCTTTACTATTTTTGGGCGTAAAAATACGGAGTAACAGATGTTGACCACTAAAAGAAAACCACTGGTAACAAAAAAGTTATCTGAAATTGTTGCTGATGAGTTAGAAAGTATGATCCGACGTGATGAGATCAAAGAAGGAGAATATCTTCCTTCCGAACGTGAACTTATGGATTTCTTTGGCGTTGGTCGACCATCAATCAGAGAAGCATTATCTGTATTAAGGCACAAAGGTCTTATAAAATATAATAAGGGTGAAAAAGCCAGTGTATGTCGACCTTCTGCGGAAATGATTATCAACAGTTTATCTGGCATAGTTACCGATTTTCTCTCTACCTCAGAAGGTGTTAGTGACTTTGAAAGACTACGCATATTTTTTGAAACTCATCTAGTCAGATATGCAGCTAAACATGCAACCGAAAAAGATTTAGAAAAACTAGAGAAAATACTAGACATTCATCATAATTCATTAAGAACACCTGATGCCTATGCACAATATGATATTGAATTTCATAAAATATTAGCCGATATTCCACAAAATAAGATCCTCAAAACACTTCACTCTGCACTATCGGAATGGCTTATCTCGGCTAAGCCTCTTGAAAAAAATAAAATGACCTATGAGAATAATAAAAAAACACATACTCAACACATTGAAATCTTTCAAGCTATAGCCAATCACGATGCAGAAAAAGCAGAATTATTGATGGAAAATCATTTAAAACATCGTATCAAATTATGATCCAATAATATTAATGCCTTATACTCAATATATTATTTTTGACTCAATCCAATTTATAAATAGTTCAGGCCATCTTTTTACTGGTAAATCAGAAGTCCATTGAATACCAAAACCATGGCCCCCCTTCTCATAAATATGCATCTCTGTTGGTACATTATATTTTATAAGGGAGTCGAACATTAATAAGCTATTTTCGACAGGCACTAAAGGGTCATCGCAACAATGCAATAGAAAAACGGGTGGTAGTTTTGAATTAACATTACATTCTGCGCTATAATTTTTTATATTAATATCATCAGTATCATGACTAATTAATTTATCTTTTGAGCCTTTATGTGTGATTGAATCACTCATTGATATAACAGGATATATTAATCCGGCAAAGTTAGGCATAATTAAGTTAATATCAATTTTTTCATTAGATAAAATACAACTATCAGCATTATATGCTTGGGTAATAAGCATTGCCGCTACATGACCTCCAGCAGAAAACCCCATAATTCCAATGCGATCTTTTTCAATTTTCCATTTAGATGCATTTTTTCTTATATACATCATTGCCAAAATAGCATCATTAAATGGGCGATTAATATCGTCAGAAAATAAAGGTGACGGTAATCGATATGTCAGAACAAATATTGTGTAACCCTTAGATAAGAAAAAAGGCGCTAATGCAGTACCTTCTTTATCAAACATAACTGCCTGATATCCCCCACCGGGTATCACTAAAATACCACATCCATTAGAATGTTCTGGAGTAAAAATAGTTAATTGTGGATGAGATATATTTGTAACGACTCTATCAAGAGAATATTCACCATTGTGTTCAGGATCTTGATAAACAAGTTCACCTAGAGGTTCATTAAATAGAACATTTGATGTAATTAAATCTATTCTTGTCGATTTTTCAAATAAATCCACCATCATTTCATTTAGTTTTTCATTTATGATTTCCATATACGCCTCGATACCATAATAATAAAAGTTTTAATAAATTAAATTCCAGTAGAGTGATTAATGTTTAATAAAACATCTATATTTAATTTAAAATAAAAGCCTATATTTTTATAATATAGGCTATTTATTATTCTATTTAATGACTTTTACGTCATCACCATTTTGTTTCAAGAAAAATATATCGGATATTGCCTCTCCGTTACCTTTTTCACCACCAATAATAAGCATTCCATCTTTCCACGGAAGTGATACACCGTATGCAATTCCTTCCGGCAAAGAAGCAACTCTGATCCATTTATCATTTCTCAGTTGATAAATATCCTTGGAATAATGTTTTATTAAACCTTTATGAGACCAGTATAACCCTTTGTTATAATTATCAATCGCGCCAGGGAAATAAGCCCCTCCAGCGAGAGTTAAATTACCATTAATAAAAGCACCATATGCTCCAGATACACCATCAGGTACTGCAACAGAAGGAAGTTTTGACCACTCAATAGTTCTATCTTTTATATTACCAGCCCACACAGATGTTGAACGAAGACCTGGCTTACGCTCGCCTGCAAGAAGAAAAATGCGATTATTGTCGGTCACAACAGAAGAACCTGCCGTGCCAGCAAATGGTAATATTCCAAAATTCATCCAAAGATTATTATCAGGACTAAATGAAATAATCTGCTTGTTTAAAAAATAATCTTCCTCAGGTTTACTAAAGTAATTTTCATTTATTTTATCTTTTAGCGAAGTATTATTATTTGCATAATTTATATCATGAAATAATCCATTAAATATATTAGCATTCACTCCACCAAAGGATATTATTTGATCTTTATAGGCAAAAGAAATATGTCCAGCAAGACTCACAGGAGGACGGGTTAATAATTTCTCCCACTTATCCTTTTTGATATCATAAACATAAACATATTCTTGTACTTTTGTCAGGCCCGAATTATCTTTACCAATTCCACCTAAAATATAAATTTTATTATTTAAAGTAATCGCAGTTGCCTGTTCTCTTGGAACATCAGGGAAAGATGCAATTTTGACCCACTGATTATTTTCTGAATTGGCATCTATCTTATACCAATTCTGCCCCATACTTCCTAACCCAACATAAATATTATTATTTACAGCAACACCAACTCCATACTTCAATGGTTCAGGAAGATTAGGTAGAACAGAAGCATACGCACTTACATTACATATTAAAACCAATAGCAAAGTTAATATTCTCATATATTATCCTTACTTATTAAAAGTTTATAAGAACACCAATACGATAACTATTTTCGTGTAAATTATCCCGACCAAGATAGGCACCTTGCTTATCAAGATAGTCATATTCAACATATGGTGTAATAGTTGGTGAGAATTTATATTGAACAACAAATGCATTTTCTGTTGCTGTTTTTTTATGATTCCCGTATCTGAAGTTATTCGCTTTTGTATATGCTGTTGTCTGCCAAGCAAATAACCACGAATCGTTTATCCTGTATGTGAAATATCCATCAATTTGGTATTGATTATTTCTTGAGGAATTTCCATCAAGATCTGTTTGTCGAAACGCTTTCCAATCATAACGAAGACGAACACCGAGATTAATATCAGGATTGACTTGATAAGATAATTTAAGATAAGGATTGTATTGGCTACCTGCAGACATCCATTGAGTTTGGATCCCTGGGATTAAGCTCCACTTATCATTAAGTTTATATGTTTTATTTAAATCTATTTTGCTGTAATTCAGAGCAAGCAATTCATTACTATTGTCATGAATTTTATTCCAACTAGTAGATTCAAAACTCGCCCACCAACCATTGCTCCATCCATGACTAACTTGTACCAATGATTCATAAGCATGACTAGCGCTTCGATATCCTCCTCTTAAGTTTAGCGTTAAAGCCTGCGAACAAAAAGGAATGCTAAGAAGCGCTAATAATAGCGTTGATTTATATTTCATAATTACCCTTATATTTAAAATAAGATTTTTATCATATGAGATATTTCATACAGCATTGTTTTAAAATTTTTTAGCTTCAAACCAATCTAAGAATAAATATTTCCATTTTTCAGAAGGTGTTTTTTTTAATTCAGAAATACCAAAACCATGCCCTCCTTTTTCAAATAAGTGTAAATCAACAGATAATTTCTTTTTATATAACTCCATAAAGAATCGATACGAGTGGTTAAATGAAACATCCGTATCATCTATTGAGTGAATAATAAAAACTGGAGGCATCTCCTCGGGAATGTTTAATTCCGCACTATATATATTTTCTTTTGATGAATTACCTATAAGATTGAATTTACACCCCAAATGTGCAATATCTTTTTGCATAGATATCACCGGGTAAACCAATGCTAAATAATCTGGTTTTATATTTATATCCACCTTATTTAAATAACACTGAATAACCAAATTACTTGCTATATGCCCACCCGCTGAAAACCCCATGACTCCTACACTATTCAACTTAATATTTTGTTTTTCCTCCCATCGTTTTATAAATTGCAACGAATTAAATGCATCAATAAAAGGAAAAGGAAAAGAATTTATTTTAAAATCGGACATTCGATAAGATAAAATAAATGATGTATATCCTTTTGATGCAAACCATTTAGCAACAGATAATCCTTCTATACCATATACAACTCTACGATATCCTCCACCTGGAATAATGATAATACCGTGTTTATTACTTACATATGGCTGAACAACTGTTACAATAGGTTTTTTAATATTGTATAAAATAGCATTTTCACAGAAATGTTCCGTTGACTCGCTAATTGATAACAATTTATCTTTTTCTAAAAAATAATGTTTTATTGTATATTCTTTGAATTTAAGCAGTATATTTCCTTTCATCATAGACCTGCTTTATATATCTATTTTTTGTTTATTCTTTTTAGCTCCATAAAAAGGTTTTCCATCGACTGTATCGAACTCTAAAGCAACCTCTGGATTAATCCAGCGTTGAACTCTTGATGGCATATCAAATCCAATAAGAATCAATACAACAAATGTTAAAATAAACGCAAGAGAACACATTGCGGTTCCTAAACTAAATTGTGATGCGAGCATTGCGCCTAATATAGGTGCACAAGCCCCACCCAAAGAACCGACATTATAGATAAACCCTAAACTTGCAGCTCGTTGTTCCACTTCAAAATAGCCACTAATAATTTTAGGTACCAGAGCACCGATACCCTGACCAAATACCTGTTGAGTGAATATAAGCAGACCGAGTAACCATACATATTCCCTATCTACTAAAAAAACTGGAATTATGACAAGTTGCCCAATAAGAAGAGAAATCACATATGCTTTACGGGTTCCCCACCAATCCCCCATAAATCCGCCAATACAACTTCCAACAGCAGAACCAAAGCCAGCTAATGTAAATATCAACGCAACAGTTTCAGGTGAATACTGCATATCAACCTTCAACCACGTTGGCAGAAACGCCTGTAGTGGCCATCCATAAAGGAAGCAAAACATCACGACTAACATTAGCATGACACCTGTTGGCCAACGTTTTCCCATACTCTGGCAGATAAAGCTAATAAACACCCCAGCACAGCACAATGCCATTATCGTAATTAATAACGCGTTTGCAGTTACACCTGAAAAACAGACATAAAGACAGGTAAATGCAACACCAGACAATAAGATGTTTTTATACTTATTTTTTTCTTTGTATAAAATATCAATCATTGTTCTTATAGGTTTATTTTCAGCCTGACGTTTTTTCCAGTCATCTGATTCTGGTAAATTTTTTCTGAGATAAAATGCAAAGAAAATTGGTATAATTCCAACAAAGAAAAGAGAGCGCCATCCCCATTCAGGAACAATTAAGCTATAAACCTGAGCAGCAAGCCCTCCTCCGATTGAAAACCCCGATATCAAAAAACCACTTGCTTTATTTCTTAACCTGACTGGCCAACTTTCAATAACATATGTGACACTAGAACCATACTCTCCAGCCATTCCAAGCCCAATAACAATACGGGCAATAAACATAACTGTATAGCCAGGTGCTAAACCGCAAGCTAAAGTACCAAGAGAGAAAAGGACAATACTTAAAACCATTGCCATTTTCCGCCCCCACTTATCAGAAAGCGCCCCTATAACCAGCCCACCAAACCATCTAGATATAAATGCAGCAGAGATTAAACTGGCAGCTTCAACTGTTGTCAGTCCAAACTCATGTTGAACCTCTGTAAGAACCAAAGAAATTAATACAAAATCAAAGCCATCAAGTAAATATCCAGTCCATGCTGCTGCAAATATTTTCCATTGTCGAGGCGAGAGATGTTTATACCAAACCTTTTTTTGCATATCAGATTCCATATATGACCCCATATAAATATATAAATGAATAAGGAAGTATATTAAGTTCAAAATATTATTTATTAATCACCTTTAGAGTAGGCTCATTCCATTTAACAAAAACAATAAAATGAGCCTTCATAATAATAAGGATTAATAGCTATTTTTTTCTTCCAATAATTTTCTAGCCAAGATATTTAATTCAGGAAGATATTTTTCATCAACAGGAGAGAATGGCGATCTGCATACAGGATAATTAATTACCCCCATATATTTTAATAAAACTTTAATACCAGCAAGCACACCTGTTTTAATTAATGTATCAATAACTCTATTACAATCACTTTGGATTTTTTGAGCACCTAATACATCACCAGACATTAATAAAGAATATATTTTCTTATAACGCCATCCCATAATATTATAAGTACTACCAATCCCGCCATTCGCACCCGCAATTATTCCAGATGCAAATATTTCATCGAAACCATTATATAGGGTCAAACTAGGATGGGCTCTTCTGATTTGTTCCATTTGAAATAAATCCCCAGATGTTTGTTTTAATGCACATACACCTGGTAATTCAATCAACATATTCATTTGTTCTAAGGATAATCGAACACCACTTAATACTGGTATGTTATAAACTACCATAGGTAATCCATCAGCAGCATTAATAATAGATTTATAGTGCTCACAGATTTCTTGAAATGAAAATGGATAATAAAAAGGAGTCACCGCAGAGACAGCATCAAAGCCATATTTTTTAGCTGCTTTTGCTAATTCCTGACTTTCACGAGAACTAATTCCTCCAACATGTGCAATTAAAGCTAATTTTCCTTTTGCTTCTTCTGCAACAACCTCAAAAACAGCTTCTCTTTCTTTAGCATTTTGCAAAAATGCTTCCCCTGTAGAACCACCTACATATAAACCATGCATATTTTGCTCAATATTAAAGCGTACTAGGCGCCTGAGACTATCCACATCAACATTTTGTTCACTATCAAATGGAGTTGGTAATGCTGAAATAACGCCATTGAGTACTGATGTCATACTTATCTCCGAATTTATCTGTATATAGTTGCTTCTTTGTTTGCAAGGCAAAATTGGTATACCTAGTACACCAATCTATGCCTAAAAAAACCACATAAAAAAAAATATTATGTGATCTTTTTCAAATTATTTTTGCATGAAAAATAAAATATCCTTATAATTCAATTGATAACAAAGAAAACAACGTTCTAAGTATGAAGCTATATTGTTAGCTCAATGACATGAAAATTTAGTGCTCTAGATAAACATATTTTTCTTAATAGTAAATTTACTAATTAAGTGACAGAGATTAATACTATCCAATACCTAAATTTTATAAATAGTGCTCGATATAACCATTCCATCTATTTATAAAATTATTAATACAAATAAAAAAATTTAATTACACGGTACATTTAGCATAAAATTTGAATGATCCATTTATCTAAAAAAATAATAAACTCAAAAAGATAAAATAAAAAAACATTATTCGTACTAATTATTATTTTCATTTAAATCTTAAAATATTTAGTTTTTTTTATATATAAAATAAAAGCGATCTGTTTTATAACATTTATCATACAATTTAAATTCATTTAAGAAATACTCCAGATATATATCTCACTTTAATTAATACCTACCTCACAGAATATGAAATTCCCCCTAATTATCATTGACGAAATATAACTTCAGCAGTAAATATAATAAGTAATGATTATAAAAACAGTGACCATCTTTGAAGATGGCTTTTTTAATCCTCAAATTGTCTCATTTTTTAGACAAAGAGATATTACAGAAACCACGGGAGAATTTTCGTATGACTCAACAAGATACAGCAACTCATTATTCGATTGATGATATGAAAGCATTAATCGAGACAATGCAAATTTATAAAAAAGATAACAGTGGCAAGGGGATCACTCGTATTGCCTATGGCGAAGAAGATGAAGCCGCTCATCTGTATCTTGCTAGTTTAATGAAAGAAGCGGGTCTTGAAGTTTATCGTGATGGTATTGGTACACTTTATGCACGATTACCAGGACAAGATCGTTCACTACCCGCGGTAGGTACAGGATCTCATCTTGATACCGTTCCTCAAGGTGGCGCTTATGATGGAGCATTAGGTGTTATCGCAGGATTTTATGCCTTAATGCAATACAAACCACAACAACTTAAACGTGACCTTGAACTAGTTGTTTTCCGCGCAGAAGAGTCTAGTCGTTTTGGCTTTTCCTGTATTGGCAGTAAAGTATTAACAGGAAAAATAGATAAAGAACGTTGGGAACAAAATAGAGATGATGACGGCAATAACTTCTTTGAAGTGCTAAAATCTTTGGGCTATCAGCATGATAATTTTGATGATTGCTTAATCACAAAAGATCGTTTTAGTGCCTTTGTTGAGCTTCATATTGAACAAGGTAAACGCCTCGAGAATGACAAAAAAACTATTGGTATTGTCAATGGTATTGCAGCACCGACACGTTTTTCAGTTACTGTTAATGGCCATGCTGATCACTCTGGTGCAACACCAATGTATCAACGTCAAGATGCTTTAGTAGCAAGTGCAGAGATTATTACTGATATTAACCGTGCAGCATGTACTGAAGCCGTCTATGGCACAGTAGGTACAGTGGGTAAACTCAATGTTACCCCTAACTCTATGAATGTCATTCCAGGGCAAGTAAAATTTTCGGTTGATATTCGAGGTATTGATACAGAAAGTATTCAACGTGTTGTACAGCGCCTAAATAATAGTGTTGAAAAAGCAGAAAAAGATTTTGGTGTCGCTATTGATGTTCAACCGATTTCTGCTGAATCGCCAGTCAAATTAGATGATTCAATTTGCCAAGTTATTGAAAGCTTGTGCCAAAAACACGATATCAGCTATATGACAATGCTAAGTGGCGCAGGCCATGACTCAATGAATATAGCGCCACTTTATCCGACTGCAATGATCTTTACACCTTCAGTTGCTGGTATTAGTCATCACCCTGATGAATTTACCGAATTTAGTGATATTGCTGTCGCTGCAGATTTATTAGCAGAAACATTAGGCACATTAGCAAATCAATAATTACTAACTATTTGTTTTAAAAGGTTAATTGCATCATTTCCCTTGGTCGCTTTTAACCATAACTTATCAAAAAGAGATTGATATTGAAATATCGCCTCAGTTGAAGAAGTTACAGTGGCAATGCCCGTACTGACATTAGGGAATTCACCTAAGCGGAACGGGCTAACGGCTAGAGAAAGCGGTACTTTATCTTGATAAAATAATTGGAAAGTTAAAGACGGCATAGTGTCTGAAATGATTGCAATATTAAGATAACTATTTTTTTGTTCTAACTTTTCAATTAAATGAAGAATTTCATTTTTTGCCCGTTTTTTTCTTTCTTGTTGCAGTGTTTTAGTTAAATTAACCGAACCTAACATGCCAACATAAAGAAATTTCTCAATTTGTTGCTGGCTAATAAGGTTATAAATATGAGGTGAATGTAAGGACTGATGTTTCTTACGCTCTTTTAAAATAGACAAAACTTCTTGTTGTTTCTCAGACAAAAGGTTTAAAGGTGATGCCTCTGTTAACATTTCAACCAATGTTTTGTCATAACAATCTGAAGTTAATAAGTAAGAGAAAGGTTCGAAGTGGGTATAAATATGTGAAGATTGAGTTTCAAGTTGGCGCATTCGTTCAAAAAAGCCATTTGCACTTGAATAATATTCAGTATTAATGCCCAACAAACTGGTTAATGAGGTATTTAATAATCTAGCAAGATTATCAAGTGTTTCAATTTTAACAATTTCGCCTTTTTCTAACCGATATACAGCAGCACGAGAAATACCCAAGCTTTCTGCTACATCTTCAGCTTTTAATGAAGAGGCTATGCGGTAAGCACGCAAGCGATATCCAATGGATTGGTAATCTATTTTTTCTCTAGGTATGTAAGGCATATTTATAATTGGCTCCCAAATGCACAAAGTACTAGGGTAAAGTAACGGCACAATAATAAGACGTCAGTTCAGATAGTTTAAATTAAACCAAAAATAAAAAGAATCACCTTCCTCACAATGAGGTAAATAAAAGTAGTTTGCAGTAAAAAGTTAGTCTATATCAATAAACCTGCTTTTAGCAGGTAACCTCACCAGGGTTAAAGTAGTAAAAATTAACAATAAAAAAACAAAAAGTGCTGTTAATGGATATAACAGCACTTTTTTATTATTCATTAACTCACATTTATTAATCCATAAAAGATCAATCAAACACATATAAGTTGCTCATTAAATGAGCCCACGATGTAAATGCATAAATAAAAAATCATACAATATCATTATTATATAATAATAAAGTTTATCTTCTTTCACTCTAACACTAATTCACAAGATTAATTAACTTCAAAATAATTTAAAATATTTCTTTTTTGAAAGGCATTTAGCCGGTTATCGATAAACTACCCGCCGCTCAAAAAAATAAAGGAGTATTAATCATGAATAAGTATTCAAAAAATATATCACCTAATTTTCATTACATTTACAACATAATGAAAATAAACGAAAAATATAATAAATGGGATAATTATAATATCGAAAAAGGTTATACTGAAATAACCTATAGCTTTCCTAACTGGTCTGCATTAAGAGGTAATAAATATAAAACAATTACAACATTTACAGAAAAAGGAAAAGATTTAGTTAGAGAAAAACTCCAACAATGGGAAGATGTTGCAAATATTAAATTTATTGAAGTAAGTGGGGAACAAGATACAGACATTAAATTTGGTCTGTATAATAATATTAATGAACTTGGAGGTTACTCAAGCTATACAACAAAAGGATTTGCCTATAAACCAAACAGTTTAGAAAAAAATAATAAAATAATAAAAAATAAAATAGAGAAAGTTGAAGATTATAGTTTTAGTGGACAAGTTTGGATAAATATTTCAGACATGAATGTCATTGAATACATAAGTAAATCAACAATAACCCCTGAACAAAAAATAAGAGTAAATCAATTTAATTCTAAAAATAATAATATTGATTATATAGTTGATGAAAACAATAGCTATTATTTTCTACTAAAAAATAATAATGCTCGGGCTCATATTGATAATACAGAAAATGTACTTAAAGAAGGCTCTAATATACAGCGAGTAATTAATCATGAATTAGGACATGCTCTTGGTTTAAATCATACATTTACTAATAAAAACACAACTAACCATGCAGAAAACACCACTAAATACTCAATAATGGCATATAATTATCCTGAATTTAAAGATGCTGATTTTAAAGGCATGACTCCATTAACCCTTCAGTTAATGGATATTTACGCTATTCAAGAAACATATGGACAGAATAAAGCTACACGCATTGGTAATACCATTTATGGTTTTAATTCTAATACAAAAAAAGATTGTTATTCATTAAAAACATCTGAAGATAAACTTATTACATGTATTTGGGATGCTGGTGGCATAGATACATTAGATTTTTCAAAATATAACGTTAATCAAAAAATAGATCTGAATGAAGGGAGTTTTTCTGATGTAGGAGGATTACGTGCAAATATATCTATTGCCTATGATACTGTTATTGAAAACGCAATAGGAGGTAGTCAAACAGATATCATATCTGGGAATAATGCTAATAACAGCCTATTTGGTGAACTTGGTGATGACACTTTATACGGTAAAAGAGGTAATGATATCTTATATGGTGGAGAAGGAAATGATTATCTTTATGGAGAAGAAGGCAATGATTACTTATATGGAGAACAAGGAAATGATTCTCTGATAGGTTCCGCTGGCAACGATTACTTATATGGTGGGCAAGGAAATGATTATCTTTGGGATCACGAAGGGAATAATACTCTTGATGGTGGATTAGGTAATGATATTTTACTTAGTTCTGAAGGGGATGATGTACTTAATGGGGGAGAAGGCAATGATTATTTAGATGCAGGGATGGGTAATAACAAATTAACAGGTGGTACAGGTTATGATACCTTTAGTTTCAATATTAAAGATAATAATTCTTCAAATTTAATTACTGATTTTGAATCAAGTATTGATAAAATCTTTTTTTATGAAAAAACAGATAATGGTAATATTATAAAGAACATTAATATTGTTAATTCAAATTATCTAAATAATGATGAAGGAAATCTTCATTATGACAATATTAATAACATTACAAAGTTAAAAATAAACACAGCAGATAAATTAACGCCTAAATATTTAAATATTGAACTCGTCGGAAAATACGAACATGAAGATTTATTCTGTTAATTAAAATATCGCTATTACTTCCTATATTACTTGATAATAAATTATCAAGTAATATATTAAACACTTTTAGTTATAAGAATATTCCATAAAAGAATAGAAAGTCTTATTTAAAATAATAATAACAATAAAAAAAATCGCCACAGAAAAAGTAACTTTAGATTTATTTACATCATTAAATTATTCTGACTTAAAACACCCCTGACTTCACAATTATTTAAAATCATATTTTACCCCTCTAGATTAATATCAATAAATGTCTATCTTTATTATTTCTGGCACTAGCCAGATAATAAAACTATTTTCAATGTGAAAATAAACTTAAATTAAACTTGATATCCGGAGGATATTATGGGTTCTTCTTTATTAAAAAAAGCAGTAGGACTATCTAATGTTTCTGATTTATTAGATAAAAGTGATATTTTTTATAATTTCTCAGCTATAACTCTACGTTCTTTTAATTATGATGATGCAGGAAAACATATTGCACGTGAAAATTCCACATGGAATGGAAAGTCTGTTATTGGACAAGCGGCTGAGGTGACATATTCATTCCCAACTTGGGCGGGTAAAAAGTTTAATGATTTCGGTGATAAAGATCCCTATGGATTTAATTCAAAACAAAAAGATCATGCAAGGCAATCTTTAGATGCATGGTCTGATATTGCAAATATCAAATTTACCGAAGTAGCGCCAGATGTAAAATCAGATATTACTTTTGGTAATATTACTGATCCAAACGGCAAATTCCAAGCTTATGCAACACTACCAAACACACCTAGTTATTATGGACGTGATATTTCAGGTCAAACTTGGTTTAGTGACAATTATTATGCAGGTAATACAACACCTGAATTAGGTAATTATGGTCGTTTAACTATTATCCATGAAATTGGTCATGCACTTGGCTTAAAGCATCCTGGCGATTATAACGCAGGGCAAAATGTACCTGGTTATTTAAAATCTGATTACGCTGAAGATAGTCGCCAATATACTGTTATGAGCTATTGGGATGAAAAAGAAACTGGGGCACATTTCCAAGGTGCTTATGCTGGCGCTCCTCTACTTCATGATATTTCAGCCATGCAATACCTTTATGGCGCAAATACAACAACAAGAGTTGGTGATGATGTTTACGGTTTTAATTCAAATACAGGTATTAATTATTACACGGCAACAAGCAGTAATGATAAATTAATATTCTCAGTTTGGGATAGTAGTGGTAACGATACTTTTGACTTCTCAGGATATTATCAAGATCAAGTTATTGATTTACGTGAAGGTCATTTCTCTGATGTTGGCGGACTACAGAAAAACGTTTCTATTGCACAAGGCGTTACAATAGAAAATGCAATCGGTGGCTCTGGTAATGATATTATCTATGGAAATGATGCTGATAATATTCTCATCGGTGGCAGTGGTGACGATCAACTGCATGGTGGCCGTGGTAACGACATACTGTATGGTGGCAGTGGTCAAGATATATTATGGGGCGATGATGGTAGCAATACTTTTATTTATAAAGAAATCTCCGACTCTCTAGCCTATGCTGCTGACAAGATAATGGACTTCAAATCGGGTATTGATAAGATTGATTTATCAGAATTAATCGAAAATACCTTTAGCCATAAATTCCTTAATTTTGTTGATAACTTTACAGATCGCTCGAATGAAGCAACCATTAAATATGATCAATCAGCAAACTCAAGCGAACTCACTATTAATGCTTCTGCTTATGGATATAGCCATGATTTCAAAATTGACATTATAGGATTTGTTAATTACGAAACTGACATTATTGTTTAATTTATAATTGAGTAGGAGAAAGACATTTCTCCTACCTTTCTTTTACCTATAAGGAGTTATTTTTATATTATCTTATTAAAAAAAAGATAGAGTGTTCACTCTTTATTGATAGAAAAAATGCAGTAAATAGCAATAAAACAGATAAAAATAAAATCAGGAATAACATTATGTCAGTAAGCAAAAATAATAATGAAATAACAGATATTATAAAAGAGAGAAAAAAGGTATTTCTTTCCATTGGAATATTTACAGCCTTAATAAATATTTTAATGTTAGTTCCATCCATTTATATGTTACAAGTTTACGATCGAGTATTACCTTCAGGTAATGAAATGACTTTATTAATGCTAACACTTATTATGTTAGCATTATTTATTTTTATGGGAGGGTTAGAATACTTAAGAAGTATTATTGTCATTAGAATGAGTAACAAGCTTGATTTATCTTTAAACTCAAGAATTTATACTGCTGCATATCAAGCAAAATTAAACAAAACCCCCGGAATTAATTCTTCTTTAGCATTTAATGACTTAGTGACTATTAGGCAATTTATTACAAGTCACGCCATTTTTACTTTTTTTGATTTACCATGGTTCCCTATTTACCTTCTTGTTATTGCATTATTTAATCCATGGTTAGGATTATTTGCATTGTGTGGTGCACTCGTTTTATTTTCCTTGGCAATTCTTAATGAATATTTATCTCGATCATCATTAAAAAGCGCCAATGATTTTGCTAATCAAGCACAAGTAATACAAAGTCATCATTTTGAACACCCACAGCCTATTGAAGCAATGGGAATGTTGGGTTATTTACGTAATCAATGGCAAATTACTCACTTTAAATATCTACAGGCACAAACTCACGCGAGTGATAATGCAGCTGGTGTTAATGCAATAACGAAAGTGACTCGAATGGCACTGCAATCTTTAATGCTAGGATTAGGTGGATGGTTAGCAATAGATAATACAATTAGCCCAGGAATGATGATCGCAGGATCAATACTATTAGGTCGTGCTTTAGCGCCAATTGAACAAGTTATTGCTGTATGGAAAAACTGGGATAGTAGTAAAGAAGCTTATAAAAGGTTAACCACACTATTAAAAACGTATCCTGAAGAAAATAAAAAAATGGCGCTACCGGCTCCTAAAGGTGAATTGACAGTAAATATTAATCAAGCTCAATACCCTCAAACAGAACGCACACTATTAAATAATATTCATTTTTCACTAAGTCCCAGCGATGTACTTGGCATTATTGGCCCTAGTGCTTCGGGTAAATCCTCTTTAGCTAAATTTATTGTTGGTATATGGGAAGTTAAAACTGGTGCCATACGTCTTGATAATGCAGATATATATCAATGGAATAAAAGTGAAGTTGGCCAATATATTGGATACCTTCCCCAAGAAATTGCCCTTTTCCCCGGAACAATTGCCGAAAATATTGCCCGATTTTCTGAAATAGATCCTCAAAAAGTCACTCAAGCAGCGATGATGGCAAATGTTCATGAAATGATTTTACGTTTTCCTGATGGCTATGAAACCGTTATTGGCGCTCATGGCGAAGGATTGTCAGGAGGACAACAACAACGTATAGCATTAGCTCGTGCATTGTATGGTGATCCTACTCTAGTTGTTTTAGATGAACCCAATTCTAATTTAGATGACTTAGGTATTAAGGCTTTAATACAAGCAATTCAAATACTTAAACAGAATAAAAAAACCGTCATATTAATCACACATCAAAAACAATTACTCTCAGTAACCAATAAACTCTTAGTACTGTTCGATGGTCACACCAAATTATTTGGTTCAACAACAGCAGTTATTGCAGAGTTAAATAAATCATCAGTAATCAAAAGTACACCAACAACAACGCCTATTACACAAAGCAATATTTAATATTGAGAAGACTATTATGATCACAAAAAAAAATGAAATCGATATTGTTCATGGTATTTCAGATGATCCTAGAAAATTCTTAATAATAGGATGGTCAGTTATTCTTTTAGGTCTTGCTATTTTTATTTTTTGGGCAGCCTTTGCACCTTTAGATAAAGGCGTCTCTACGAAAGGTAATGTTTCAATTTCGGGTAATAAAAAGAGTGTTCAAGCTTCAGTAGAAGGTATTATTACTGACATTTTAGTGAAGAATGGCGATAACGTAGTCGAAGGGCAAACGCTTATTCAATTAAGTCCTATTCAATCAAAAGCCTTAGTAAAATCCTTATCAGAACAATATGATAATTTACTTGTTACTCAACAACGCTTATATGCTCAATTAAATGAAAAAACAGAATTTATCCTAGATCCTAATGAAACGTATTATTCTCATTCAGAAAATTTAAATAAATTATCCCAACTACAAAATAAATTACTTAATGAAAAGTATATTGAATTACATAGTGAAATAAATGGCTACAATGCGATTATTGATGGTATTTCTAATCGCTTAGTTCATTTAAAAAAATCTACGCTAAATAAACAGCATCAAATTAATAGCCTACAAAAACAGATCAAAGATTTATACACACTTGCTAATGAGGGTTATATTCCTCGTCATCGTTATCAAGAAATTGAGCGAGAACTCGCTGAAAATAATAACCATCTTAATGATACATATGGGCAAATAAGTACATTAGAAAAACAAAAATTGGAATACCAGCAAAAAATATTGCAGCGTAATGCTAATTTTTACCAATCAGCACGTACTGAACTTAACCAAGTTCAGTTACAAATAAGTGAAACAGAAAAACAACTTATCATTGAAATAGATAAACTAAAAAAGATGCAAATTACTGCACCCATTTCGGGAATAGTAATGGATTTATCTGTTTTTACTCAAGGTGGTGTTGTAAGAACAGGTCAAACATTAATGGAAGTCGTTCCTCAAGATCATCAATTAATTATTGAGGCACGCTTAGCTCCTCACCTTATTGATAAAGTTACTCTTGGTCTTCCTGTTGATTTAATGTTTAGTGCATTCAATCAAAATACAACACCTAAAATTCCTGGAGAGGTAACATTAATCTCAGCGGATAGACTGATTGATGAAAGAACAACAGAACCTTATTACCAAGTGTTTATTAATGTTAAAGATAATAATCTTCTTACAGATGATAAAAATAAATTAAAGGCAGGAATGCCGGTTGATGTATTTATTAATACAGGTGATCGTTCATTACTAAATTATCTCTTCAAGCCTGTTTTAGATAGGATCCACACTTCATTGACGGAAGAATAATAATGCGAATAAAAAAACTCTCTATCATTTTATTTATATGGATGCTAAGTTTTCACGCTTTTGCGATCACACTTTCCGATCTCTATTTCTTAGCAATAAAAAATGACCCTACATTTAATGCTGCGATTAAAGAGCAGATTGCGGGTAAAGAGTATGAGAATATTGGGTTATCACAATTACTTCCAAGTATACATGTAAACTATCAAAATAACCCTCGAAATTGGCAACGAAAAGTTTATCCTATTAATACGAATCAAGGAGAAATAGAAAGAACAGAATATCAAAACTATCAAAGCCATTCTGTCAGTGCAATTATTAGCCAACCGCTTTTTGATTACACCGCATTTAGTGATTATAAATCATCAATAATCAAAACATTATTATCAGACAGCCGTTATCAAGTGAAATTTTCTGAGCTTGTGATCAGATTAGTGGATAATTATATAGAATTGGCTTATGCGCAGGATAAATTATTATTAAATCTTTCACAGCAAGAAATTTATAAAAAGCAACTAACATCAAGTCAGCGTTTATTCGAATTAGGTGAAGGGACAATAACTGATATTTCAGAGATCCAAACACGATTATATTTAACTCAATCTCAATATACGGATATCCAGCTTGAGTTAGATAATGCTAAAAATAAACTAAGTTCAATGATTGGCACGCCATTGCCTTACGCAGAACATATAGCGAAATTAAGTAATAATAGTTTTATATTACAACCTATCACACCCAATAATTACGAATCATGGGAAAATGAGGTTATGCAAAACAACCTCGATATTCAAACAGCCCGTTATGAAATGGCAATAGCAAAACAAGAAGTAGAAAAAAATAGAGGTGAATTTTTCCCAACAGTGCAACTCTATGCTTCTTATTCTAATAGTGATTCTGATAGCAATAATACCGTAAATCAAAAATATCAATCAGCAAACGTTGGATTTTATGTCAGCTTGCCTTTATTTAATGGTGGAAAAACAACAGCTTCAATGCGTCAATCTACTGCCTTGTATCAAATGAGTGCTTTTGAAAGAGATGCCATTATCCAACAAATCACGCAAGAATTACGTCATCAATACCAAATATGTACAACTAGTAACATTAAATTGAATGCCTATGAGCAATCTGTTTCCTCTGCAAAATTGCAATTAGATGCAACTCAAAAAAGTTATATTGGCGGGCAGAGAACAATGGTTGATGTTCTTAATGCTGAAGAATTATTATATCGTTCTCAACAAGATTTAATTAAAGCTAAATATGATTACATTCAGGCTTGGGCATTATTACATCAATATACTAATACATTAGATATTGAAAAAATAAAATTAATTGAAGGCTATTTTCAATAGAGTTGATAATTTCTTTGATAACATATATGAAGATAATTATAAAAGTCCTAGATCGTGTGTAGATATAGGACTTTTAATTATAAGCAATCGTTAATTACTTATTTTAGCTAGCGGGTATCATCACTTCTTTTTATTACCGTACAACGTTAATACACGGTGAGTAAGAGCAATTGATGCTAGACCGATAAAACACTCAGCTAGGAAAATCAGCATAAATTACCCCCATTCATAAGTACATTTTGTTTGGGCGGGGGTTCTGATAAAGTAAAGTGACTTGTCATATAATGCTTAGCTAACTCCGATTTAATGGACACATTTTAAACCTACCATTAAAACCCAAAAGAGCAAAATATATTTTTCAACAAAATCCATTTTTGGACTTTGATCACATAAAAACAACACAAAAAATCAAATCTATGTCATTTTAAAAGTTAAATTTATTTGCTCTTTTATAACCGCCTTGTAAAAAATAAATAATTTTAAAATCAGTTAATTAAAGAAAACAAATGTTAAATCACCCTGCTTTTCTACAATAGGTTTTACCTTTAACTGGCTTATAATAGATAATATCTCTTTTCGCTCTGGACGAACTAAAATAATCGCAATTCCTTGATAGTTATTCTCTTCAATTAAATTAACTAGTTGCTTAAGATCATAATATTTATTTTGTACATCAGGGTATGCTAGACCATAAGCCAACTCTCCTTTCGTCTCTGTTAAACGAATATCAGTGCGTTTTAAACCCCATGCTAAAGACGTACCAATCCCAACTTCATCTGTTAAAAGATAAGGCTTATTTGCTAGCTCACTATAATAGTGATTAATTACCTTTTCAGGAGTGCTTTTGCTTTCTACTTTATGAGGAATAGCATATCCAATTACTAGACTTAATCCTATCGAGCAAAATAAAGTCAGTAACCGTGTAGGTTTAAAGAATGAAGCAATTCCCATCACACTCCAGCATAAAAAGCCAGCAATACCCAGCAATATTTTATATTGCTCATTGGTTTCATATAACGTAAATCGTGTAGAGAAAAGTGAATAAACAATAATAGAGACACCTACAAGCCCAAAAAGTGTATTTATGATCGCATTAATATTATGAATTTTCTCATTTTGTTTATTTCTTAGTTCTTCTATGTAATGTGCAATCAAGATAGAAAGTGGCACAAAGCAAGGTAACATATAGGTTAATAACTTACCGCTAGAGGCAGAAAAAAAAGCAAAAAATAGAAATAACCAAAACGAAAAATAAAGAGTTCCTTTTTTCAATAAAATAGCTGATTTAATAGCCCCAAATAAGAATCCTAACCAAGGCAAAATACCCAAAATAATAATAGGTAAATAAAACCACATAGGTTGTGATCTTGCTGTTCCTTTTTCAACAAAGCGTTGAACATGCTCAACCCAAAAGAAATAGTGCCAATAATCAGGAGCTTGAAGCGCAACTGAAATAACCCATGGGCCAGCAATAATAAGCATAGAAATAAGCGCTATTGGTGCATAACAAAGGACTTCTTTAAAACGAGATAAGCTAATTGCAGTTACAACAAAAACTAATGCCGGTAATACAACAGCAATAAAACCTTTAGTTAAAAAACCTAATCCACAGAAAACACCAACTAAAAGATAAGCGCTGATTTTTGATTTTCTATTCTGTGCAGATAATCCACTTAAAAAATAATACATCGCAATAGTGACAAACATTGTCACAATAGGATCAAGAATATTATAGGTACCAATAGCTAATACAAGAAACGAGGATAAAAACACGACCAGTGCATTAAACGCCAAATTACGGTTATGCCAAACTAGCATCGCAGCACGATAAACAAATAAGCCAGTTAATAAAGTTGAAGTGACAACGACAATACGAACAGAAAAATTACCACCACCAAATAACCATTGTGCAATACTGTTAAGCCAATACCCCAACACTGGCTTTTCAAAATAGCGAATATCCAGCATGTAAGGTACAGACCAATCACCTGATACAAGCATTTCTCGACTAATTTCAGCATAGCGGATCTCATCTGGTTGCCAGAGTAGTCGCGTTTCGAGAGGAATGAAATAAGTTAAAAGTATAAAAATAAAAAGTAGAAACCATTTATATCTTTCTACAAAATCAACACGCATATATTCCTCGTCAAAATAAAACAATATCACTTTATACAAACCATTCACTTAGAATAGCTATCCTATAAAAGATTCAATTATTATTTATTAAATTATAATTAATTAATGTATTGCTTTATTTTTAACCAAAGATAATGAGTGTCAAAAAGCAGGATCTTCAATATTAATCAATATGATAAACTGTAATTCAGTTTGAAAGTTAAATTATGCATCATTAATCTTTTATTAGTAGCAATGAGTTTTTATCAAACGATTAATCTAATTAGTATTAAAATAAAAAAATAGAAGGTAAAACCAAACATAAACAACAGATAAACAAAAAACCAGAAGGAATTTATTCTGGTTTTTGATTGCTTTATTAAATTATATGATAATAAAGTTCTTATTTACTAAACTCTTTAAAAGCACCCATGGTGTTAGACGCATACATAACTGAAGGGCCTCCGCCCATATAAATAGCAACACCTAATGCTTCAGCGAGTTCTTGTTCTGTTGTACCGAGCTCTACAAGTGTTTTTGTATGAAAACCAATACAACCATCACAACGATTTGCAACAGCAATCGCAATAGCGATCAATTCCTTCGTTTTTGCATCTAAAGCACCTTCTTTACCACCCGCTTTTGTCGTGCTCATAAAAGCTTTCATTACGTCTGGAATATTTTGAGACAATGTCCCCATGTTGCTGGCAATGTCTGTTACTATTTCTTTGTACTTGCTCATTTTTGATCCCTTACAATATATTTATTTATATAATATAAAAACATAATATCAAATTATATAATCTAAGCAAGTCAATTTAATCTAAGGTGATCTTTTCTATTATGATAGTTACCGAAAAAGAGGTTTAAAGTGTCTATTTTAGATGAGTGGGCTGAACGCCATATCGAAAAAGCATTACAAAAAGGAGAACTTTCGTCACTTAAAGGCGAAGGAAAACCGTTGATCATTGATGATAATAGCCATGTTCCAGAGTCATTGAGAGCAAGCTATCATTTATTAAAAAATGCAGGTTTTTTACCCCCTGAAATGCAAGATAGAAAAGAAGCCTTATCTCTAGCTGAGATCCTAAGCACACTAAATGGAACAGGAACAGAACACGAATCACTGCAAAAACGTTTGGCATTACTTGAGTTGAAATTGCAACAGGCAGGCTTAAATACTCAATTTTTACATGCAGACTATGCTACACAACTAACAGAAAAATTGGCAAATCATAAAAAAGAAACCGATCAAAAAGAATGAAATTTCAAAATAGAAAAAGCTTATACATCCTTGTATAAGCTTTTTTCATCGCAGAAAATTAACCTGCTGTTGGAGAATAGTACGTTGGTGAACCTGGCCCTACAGGTAAGTTAAATACAAATACCCATAAGTAGAATAATAATGACCAACCAATTAAGAAAATAATGGAATATGGCAACATCATAGAGATCATCGTGCCAATGCCTGTGTCTTTCTTATATTTTGTTGCAACGGCTAATATCAAACCAAAATAACTCATCATTGGTGTAATGATATTAGTGACAGAATCTCCTATTCGATAGGCTGCTTGGATTGTCTCTGGTGCATAACCTGCAAGCATTAACATTGGTACAAAGATAGGTGCGGTTACCGCCCATTGTGCTGATGCTGAACCAATCATTAAGTTAATAAATGCACAGATTAAAATAAACCCTAAGAACAGTAATCCACTTGGCATATCAATGCTATTAAGTAGTGCTGCACCCTTAACAGCAATAACCTGACCGATATTTGTCCAACCAAAGAACGCAACAAACTGAGCCGCAAAGAAAATAATCACTAAATAGAGCCCAAGCGTACTCATCGAATTCGCCATAGCATCAACGATATCTTTATCTGTACGCATTGTCTTAGCAATCCATCCATAAACAATACCCGGAATTGCAAAGAATAAGAAAATAAAGACAACAATAGATTTTAAGAAAGGAGAATTACCAATTAGCCCTGTCTCTTGGTTTCTCAATATGCCGTTTTCAGGAACAACCGTTAGCGCTAAAATCGCCCCCATAATAATAAAGGTTCCTGTTGCCGCCCATAATGCTCTTTTTTCTAGTGGTGTAACTTCAGCAGCATTCCTTAAATCATTTTCTTCATCATCAAGTTCATTACCGTTATAAGGCCCTAGTTGAGGCTCAACGATTTTTTCTGTAATGAAGTAACCTAAGAAAGTAATAAGGAATGTACTGACAAACATAAAGTACCAGTTTGCTTCAGCACCAACGATATAAGTTGGATCTATAATGCGCGCTGCTTGCTGCGTAATACCTGATAATAATGGATCTATCGTCCCTAAAAGTAAGTTAGCAGAATAACCACCAGAAACCCCTGCAAATGCAGCCGCTAAACCAGCAAGAGGATGCCGTCCTAACGAATGGAAGATAATTGCTGATAACGGTATTAGTACAACATAACCTAATTCAGCCGCAGTATTAGACATAATACCGGCAAAAACAATTGCCATAGTGGTCATTTTACGTGGCGCTTTCATTACCACTAAACGCATAACCGCAGATAATAAACCTGCACGTTCAGCAATACCGACACCTAATAACGCCACCAGCACCGTACCTAATGGTGCAAACCCTGTAAAGTTTGTGACAATATTTGCCAATATACGACGAATACCATCTGCATCTAGCAGACTAATAATGTGAATATAGCCATCTTCTGCGCGTCCTTTGGCACCTTCTGGTCGGGGATCTTGTACCGTAACACCGAAGTATTCACCAACTGCAGAAGAGACAAGTAAAATAGCAATTAAAATAATAAATAAAATAACGGGATGGGGTAGCGCATTTCCAAGCCATTCCACTGTGCGTAGAAAGCGACTGCCTCCCTGTTTTTTTGTTTGCATCATTTATCCTTTTTATAAAAAAAACAGAAAATGCACAGTACACAACCCTTTTTATTATGACTATCTGTTAATCCTATTTATAATCACATTATTTTAGATAAATATCAGTGTAAAATTATCAAATTAAATATTTTTTATGTTAATAAACAATAAAATAAAAGAAATTAATACAATTACAGATCACTTACATTAAAATTAATTTATAATATCTAAAATTAAAAAATGTGCATAAGGTAACATTTTTTAACATATTTGTGATTATTTATTAACCCGCGATAGATAAAAATACCTTAAATTAATAATCAGAAATGATTAAATACTCAGGTAAACCTGATAGTAACGGTTGTAATTACTATAAAAGAAAAAACAATGACGAATAAATGGTCAAATTAGGTTAAAACTTTAGATTATTTGTAACATTTGCAAGTGATTTTGCAGTAGATATTGAACGTATTATTATACATAGAATAAAGAATTGCTGGTCTAAAAAAGAAAATTAGAAATCGTAAAATAGATATAAAAAAAACTATGTCGTAGATATTTTAAAGATAAAAAAGAGGGTAAGAATAACCTTACCCTCTTTATCTACCACTCAATGAGAAAATCTTTGTTGATTAGAAGATAATATCTGGCGTAGATTCCGCCGTAAAGTATATACACTTACTTGCGTGTCTATCTTCAATCTCTTCTTCAATATGAAAACAATCTTCAAAAAACCAGTAAATGGGCGTTTTTAAATAGATGGCCAATATCACAAGGTAACTCAAATCTATTTTATTTAACCCACGCTCATAACGTGAAAACTGTTGTTGGCTAATTCCTAATTTATCGGCAATGTGAACGCCGGTATAGCCAAGCTCTTTACGTTTTTTCTGTATTCTTTTACCAACTAGCTCATTCACATTGATGTTTATAAGATCATAATCCATCATGCTTTAACCTTATATAACCGACTATGGTAATGTTAAAATAAGCGCACCAGAGCCTGAGAAAAATCCTGCATCAACACGACCATTTGTATGTAATACAGAACTGACTGATACCGATGTCGCTCTACCTTTGGGAACAAAAATAATTGCGCCGTCTTCCCCTGGATATTCCCCATTAAGGGTTCCTAAATATAAATTTGCATATAAGCTATTATCTGAGCGTAAAGGTATACGATCACTGACCATACCTGTTGCAATCACTTTTACACTCATATCTTTATTGCATGTGATATTGATATTTTTTGAACGACGTGCATTATTTAATTCGTTTTCATTAATTTCGCCATAGTCTAAATTCACTGAACCATCAATGATTTGACAAGCACCCACTGGAGGAGGCGCTATACCACAAGAGGATCCGGGCAATAGACGGCCACTCTTAGCAATACCACTTGACTCTTCTTGATAAAATAATCCCACACATTCCTGAAGAAGAGAGGGATCAACCCCTCTGTGTACGGCTTTTCTAGGGCCATAAGGTAACGCTAATTTAGCCAA
This sequence comes from Proteus faecis, assembly GCF_003144395.1. Taxonomy (GTDB): domain Bacteria; phylum Pseudomonadota; class Gammaproteobacteria; order Enterobacterales; family Enterobacteriaceae; genus Proteus; species Proteus faecis. The sequence goes on from NZ_PENZ01000030.1 coordinate 38,814, forward strand.
AACGGCTTCGCGTAATTGTTCCATAGTGCGATAATTTTGTGCATTATTTAATATCACTTTTGTTGCTGTACCGCCTGAACCATCAGCTTCGTGTCGGTGGTTAATCGTGATATAACATCTTTTCGTTCCATAACATGGATTTAATGTAGAGGGAGGTTCTGGATCCCAACGTTGAATAATAAAGGTGTAGTCAGCACCTTTTGCACCAACAAGCTTAGATTCAGTTATATAAGAGAAAATTGCCGCCATTGATGATGTTGAAAATAACATCATCATACTAAATACAAATAATGCTGATAATCGTTTTGGGGTAAACATATTAACCTCAATCTTAAGGATTAATCATAATTCAGGTGGAATGTGGCTATTGCACTAAAACGGCCTCGTTTTATTGATTCATTGGCAATAGCATTAGGCTCTGCTTGTATAAAGGCTCGAAACCTTAAAATCGAATCCCCTGAATTTAAGGCGATATTGCTGGTTTCTTGATTAATCCGTAGCGGTGTACCATCTGAGTTTTCCAATCCGATAGCAATACCTTCAGCTTGGCTTCCCGCACTTAAAGCAAGAAACCCCTGCCCAACCATTGCCTGATTTTCAGTACCACTAAATGTCACTCTCACTTTTTTATTAATCGAAAGATCACATTCTGATAAATGAATTTGAAAGTTTTGGCTATTTGTTCTTCCTGCACCAATATAGAATGTTTTATCAGGCACATTACCGAATTCAAGTGAAATGGTTTCATCACCCGGCTTAATCACACAAGGTTCATCAACCAATGTGCCATAAAGTCGCATATTATTCGGTGCTGCATTGGCTGTTGTAAATATTCCTATTAAAAGCGTAAGCCCGCAAATAACAGGAAGCGACAATGTTTTAAGCTTCATTTTCACACTCCTATTGATATTCTGCGAGCAACGTTGCTGTTACTTCAAATGGACCTTCTACTAAGGTACTTCCCGGTTTTTTTACCGGAACAGCTTGAATAATAGGTGGCTTATCCGGTGAGATAACAAAACGCTCATTTAAAATAAAAGGCTCACCATTTCGTGTCATATGAATGGCTAAATCTGTAATATTGGTTTGTAATCCTGCATCATCAAACTGACTTTTGGGACCAATAATAGAAAGCCCCAAATCCCAGCCTTTAATATTGGGATCGCACTTTAATCTATAGTTAACTGGTTGGGTGTAATTAATCCCGTCAATTCTATGAATACCAACATTGTGACCAAAATAAACTTCAATTAAGTTATTATCTTCAATCACACAAGGAGGCGGAATTAATAATGTGCCAAATAATTTCATATTAGGTTCATCTGCTGCGCTCACTGATAATGGGGCTATTACAAGTAGAGTCATCAAACAAACATTTTTCAATTTGCTATACATCATTCAGACTCCTTACTGGTATTCCACACGAAGCGTTGCAGTAGCACTAAAATCACCGCCCGTTAATTTTGCTGAATAATCACGAACAGGAATTGCTTCAAGAGTAGGAGCATTAGGATAAGTAAAGTTTATCGTCTGCCCTAAACGTAATGTTTTATTTTGATAAAGAATACGAACCCCTAATCCTGTGATATTAGTTCTTAACGCATTGCTATCAAAACCTGTACTATTGCCACCTACCGAGATTTTCATCATATTAGTTGGCATTTTTGTACATTCAACTTTATAGACAACAGGCTGTTTATAGTTGCTACCATCAATTCTGGTACTCATTATCTCACCAAAATTAACCTCAACCATTTGCCCATTATTAATAACACAAGGCGGAGGAGCGATAACATAACCTGTAATATTTACAGGAACCATGCCTGGTGAAACGCTAGCCGCTTTAGGTGCGAACATACTTGATGATGTATTTGCAACAGCAGTCGAACTCAGGACACCAGTAAATGTTGTCATTAATAAAATCAACACTGCTTTGCTTGTGTTAAACCGCTGTTCCATATCCATAAATAAACCTATTAATTTCCGATTGCTGTTTCTACAACCTTGCACTCATTACCACTACAACTAAATTTCAAACGAGGGCGTCCACCATAATCGTTGATATAACTTAATACCGGTGAGGCACCAAGTGTAGAGGCTTTCAAATTAAGGTCCGCACTACTTTTTGGATCAACCATTAAAGGCGTAAACCCGGTAATACTTTCACCTTTTAACCCAGTTAACCCATCAACGATTGTTACAAAGTAAGGGGTTGGATTATTAACCTGATAGGTATCCCCTTTTTTCGTTAGGGTAATTTTTTCCTGCCATGGATTTGTTAAATCCGTTTGTGTCGCATAAATCGCAGTAGGGCGATAAAACAATTTAATTCGTGTTTGTAATGCAATTTGCAGTACATTTGGCTTATCACTACGTGGTGGAATCTCACGCAAGTTAAAATAGAACACACTTTCCCTGTCTTGAGGCAATTTAGATACATCAGGCAATGCCTGTATTTTTATTTGGCTTTTATCACCTGGTTCAATACGTTGAATCGGTGGCAGCACGATTAATGGACTTTCCACTTTTTGTCCATTTACATCTTCCATCCAACCTTGAGCTAAATAAGGCAGATCTTTATTTTGATTACTGACATTAAGGCTAACTGATTTATCAGCTCCATTAAAAATGACACGAGTTCTATCCAATGCAATCGCAGCAATAGCTTGTTGAGTAAATACCATGCCCGTCAATAATGTGGTTGCTACAATGAATGAGCGCTTTAATAACATCATCTTTAATTACTCTTTTGTTTATAAAATCGTTTAATTTTCCCTTCTCAACCTTCAGTTTTAATTAACTGTGGTTGAGATGGTGATTCAGTTCTCTCTTGTGCAGAATAAGAGATTGATGGAGTGTCCCCACACGTTAATAATAGAGAAGAGATAAAGAAACCTTCATCTAATTGAGGTATTTGTACTTCACATTGTTTTTTACCACTCCAACGTACATCTAAAATATCACCCGAATTTATTCCACTTAAATAAACATTACCGCTATCATTCACAATACCCAGCTCTCGTCCTTTTGCTGTAGTAATGCTAGCGCCAAATGGTGGGTAACTACCGTCTTTCAAGCGAATAATCGCCATCGCTTTTTGCCCTGAAATAACGTCAAACTCACGGTAGCCTATTGCCCCTTCTGTTAGGGTTAATTGTTGAATTGAACGCACGGCATCAACATCATCAGGTAATTTATCTAAATCAATTGTCGCACTACTACGATAGTAATTATTGATATCTGGCAGTACTGCTTTACCAAAATAGTTAGTATGGCTCACAGCCCCTAAACTTCTAACCGGCACATCAGCCACACCATTAGTATCAACTAATAAACGCGCGGCACCTGGCATTGCGGTACGATGGAATGCTCCACCTTTTGCTGTTAACGTTGCTCCACCTTGTAAAGAAAGTGACGCTGAGGTATTTTCACCTTGAGTATGACTCGCACTTGCTGTTACCAGTGCTGTATCCCCATAACGCGTATAATAAGCATCGGCAGATGGACGACCACGGCTACTTAACCCTGCACCTAAGCGATAGTTATTATTATCATCAAGGCGGTCAAAATAACTTACATTATGTGAGTTACCATGCTTATTAATGACCGTGTTATAACTAATTGTCGCTTTATCACTCCATGGCATACTAACATTCAGATAAACACCATCATCATTCGTGCCATTAAATTTGTTTCGATAAGCAGATAAATTAAAATTGATATTTTTAAAACTACCAATATCCATAAATTTAGATAAAGATAAGTTGTAATAATCGTTATTGGGTTTATTCCAATAGGTTTGGTGATTATAATTAAGATAAGCGCTCATTCCCCAGTCTGGGAATTGCTTACTTAATGTAATCGTATAAAGTTCTTTATTATTATCGCGATTGTTATCACGATAACGACGATCTAAATATTGATCCATACTCATAAAATCACGTTCAGAGAAACGATAACCAGCGAAAGTTACCTGACCATTAATAGCCTCAAAACGTTTAGAGTAACTCACTCGATAAGAGCCACCATGATAGCGTTTATCATCATTTGGAATTTTTGCCCAAGAGTGCGTCGCATCAAATGAAATGGCTCCTAATGCCATCAAATCACGACCAATACCTAAAGAAACAGAGTTATAATCTCCCGCAACTAATGAGCCGCCATAGAGTGACCAACCATTGCTAACCCCCCATGAAAACTCACCCATTGCAAAAACGGGCCCTTCTGTCTTGTGATCCATATCAGAAGGTTTACCTGCTGATAATTTATATTGCACTCGACCCGGACGTGTTAGGTAAGGGATACTTGCTGTATCCATTTGATATTCTTGTACTGAGCCATCCTGCTCTTCAACGCGAACATCCAACTTACCACTGACGGCATCATTAAGATTTTGAATACGGAATGGACCCGGTGCGACCTGTGTTTCGTAGATCACACGACCTTGCTGACTAATTGTCACTTTCGCATTCGTTTTTGCAACACCAGTTACTTCAGGTGCATAACCTCTTAAATTAGGAGGCAACATCTGATCATCTGTTAATAAACTGATACCAGTGAAACGGAAGTTATCAAAAATATCAGAGCGCGAATAAGTCTCACCCATAACAAGGCGAGCCCCCCACTGGGTTATTGCTCTATAAAGATAATATTGACTCCAATCCCAATTATTCTCAGTACTACCACTCACACCTGTTGTGTGTTGATAGTTTGCTTGCCAATCAGCACGAAAACGCCAAACCCCTAAATTAGCACCCGCAGTACCGCTACCCGTAACTTGTTGTCTTTGTTTGCCATTATTGGGATCGGTTACATTTGCATTCAGGTTATAGTCAAAAATAAGTCCTGAAATACCTTCATCCCAACGAGAAGGTGGATCCCAATCTTCAGTAGCATACTCAACATAGGCTTGAGGAATAGTCACAATAAAACTACCTGCACCTAAGTTAGTACTTGTTGTCATACCAGGTATCGATGACTCATCAAGACAGGCACCGCCATCTTTCCAAGTTACCGCTTTGAGCCACTCGGGTTTTAACGTAAATTGATTCACTAATTCGCGAGGAATACAAGGAATACTCGCTTTAGGATCATTTTCGGGAACAATATAATTAATGGTATAGAGATCCGGTAATTCATTATTGTTAACTTTAACAATAAATTCATACTTACCGGGCATAATATAACCAGCACGAGAGAAATCAGATAAGTCGATATTTTGCTTATCTTTTAGATCAAGAATATCAGAGTTAAACTCAATATCACCGGCTGCAAATGCCATGCTAGAGGCGCTGGCCATACCAGCAATAATTAAATAGATCAGTGCTGCAACAGGTCGAATTGTATGCTGATTACTCTTTTTTTCTGCTTTTATTGAAGCAGTTTTGAATGATTTAGCCATAAATAATCCAACCAATCCATTTAATAATATTCGAGTTTAAAACGCAGGGTTGCTTGATAATTACCTGCTCGTGGAATGTCATTATTTTTAACAAGTCGTGCTTGATACAACAAAGACAACGATTTAGTATCGATATCCACAGGAGGTAAAGGCTTCCCTGGTATTGCCAATCTTCCATAACGGTCAGCAATAGCTAACGAAGCACCTTTCGCGTCGCCGAAAAGTTGGAATAATCCGTTCTGTGCAGGGCCTTCAAAAGTAGCAATAAAACGAGGACGTTCAGCTTGTGTACCTTTTTGGTCAACAAGGGAACATTCTGTTAATCGAATAGAGAAATATTCAATAGGTCCTTGGCCTTCAACGGCTAAGGTCGGAATAGACACAGTACTTAAAGAGATAACTTGCTCTCGACTTCCTGCCGAAATAGTACATGTTGGCTCTAATATAGAACCTTGTAGACTCACTACACCGAATCGCTGATGTGATTTTACATCTTGTTTTATGTCAGTCACTGCTATTACAGGCTTAACAAACAATCCTGTTGCAACAAGTAATAATAGTGACACCATTTTGCGATTCATTATTTTCTACTCCATAAGATAAACCATAAAATAAAACTAAAAATGAAGCCCTATACATCCTTATACAGGGCTTAAAAACAGATCTATTATTGGTAAGTTAATGCGAAAGTTGCGATCGCAGTAAAGTCACCAGGTACAGCTGCATCTGTTGCAGAACCTTGTAAGTAAGCAGCAAAGTTCAGGTCATTTGAACCATCACGAATAGTTTGAGCTTTTGTTGGTTCACCTAATTTAATTTGTGTACCACCAGCATCTGTAATAACAACAGCTGCGTTTTTAGCTAAACCTTCGATACCTAAAGAGCCAGGCAGAATAGCCGCTGCTTCAGCACCAGTGAAAGTTGTTTGAACTGTTTTATAAGTTTCAGTAGAGCATTGAAGTAATTTAATTTTAAATGTGTTAGATACGCTACGGCCGCCATCTTTCAGCGCATTTGCTGAAACTTGTCCTAATGGAACACGTTGGTCACCTGAGTTAGGATCAATTGAACATGGAGCATCGATGATTGAACCCCAAAATTCTACAGTACCATGACCTTGATCAGCAGCGAATGCAGAACCAGCAGCAACAGTTAAGCCTAAACCTAAAACTAAACCTAATTTATTTAATTTCATCTTTATGTTTCCTGAAAATATAAGAACGAAGATATTTAAAATAATAAAATTCAATATAAGCAAATTGCTTAAATGAATGACACACTAAATAGAGTTTCTATATTTTGATAAAATTCATCCAGCCAATTTCATATTTAATTATGAAATTAGATAAAGGAATCGAATCAAGTTGGATATATTATTCTCTCCGGTTTTATTTAAGTCAAACCACCCAAATTTCATTAAGTCTATTTTTATTAATTTACTGATATTATGTGTATTTTTTACATTTACATACAAAATATTACTTTTTCAAAACACCTCAAACGGATTTTAAAACCAAAACATTACTCCTAAAAAGAGTAATTTAAGATTTAAATTTTAACAATTTGAAATTTAAAGTGAAAAGATCTAATTGTCTTTTTACGAATAGGAATAATATCCAGTTAAATAACATTTCCTGATTTATCTATTTTAACGCAATATAACCAAATATTTACATAATGAAACAAATCAAATTTAACTAATTGAATTATAAGAAGATCAAAATAATGAATTTGTTAATTTATTTATTATCATTATTTACTCTCATACAAAAAGCACATTAAACAAGCCTTTTAATGATACTCTTAATTTGAATTAAATATTAAAAATAGAATATCAAAAACGTATAACTCATTGTATTTAATGGATTAATCAATAATTACATTTTTTATAATCACATATGTTTATAATATAAAACATAAAAAGTTCAAAAAAAACGTAACTAATTGATTTTAAATTAGTTATATAAATAAGATAATCAAGAATGGAATATTTTGGTAATAATTTAACACTTGAATGTAAGTATTTACACTTAGGAAATTGATGTCAAAAAGTGAGTTTTTTGTACAATTTATATTTTTTGATTCAGAACCATCTCGCAATTTAACTAACTGATAATTCAAAAAAGAAATTCGTGTAACGCCCATTTTTTCCTCAAAAAAAAACAAGATTTTAATCATTTGATTAAGAATAGTTACACGTTTTTTGGGTAAAATTTTTAATGTATTTATTAAGGACTGCTTCAAATATTTAAATTATTTATTTATTAAATTATTGACTATTTTACGTATTACTACTAATTTTATTATTAGCTCATTCATATTATTGCACTCCCATAGAACCCACATATTTTTATCCAAACAGAAACACAATAAAATACACTTTTTTTACATTATAAACATATTGAATTAACATTACTCAGATAATGCGTATACATTTTAGTCATTATTACTCGTTTTTTTAATTATCAAATACTTTTCAATAAGAATATTGGCGTTTTTTTATATTTCAGATAAATTAGGAATTGTTTTACCTTATTTGAATAAAATTAACTCTTTCTAGAATAGTTAATTAATTCTAAGAAGTAAGTTTTAAGGTATATATTGGAAATAACCTTTTATCGACCGAATTATAATAAGTTAATAAATTAAATAAAAATGAAGGATTACATTAATAATATTTAATTATTCAACAAATTGTCTCTTAATAAGAATATCATTATTGGAAGATCTTTATTTAATAAATAAAATTAATATTATTTATCTTTTTCATGATGCAATAAAAAAAAGGCATGTATAGCCTAACAAAAGTCAAAATTTGTCAAATACTCGTTTTAAGAGTATTCCTACCCCGCATTCCAAGAAAAATCCCTGTTTTAGATAATTATCATCATCATAAAATGATAATTTTACCGTTATGACCAATTTTCGTCTCTTATAAAAAAGTAAAAATTGATTATCTATATCTGCTCTTTTGGCTGATTGTGCGATTAATAACTCAAGTTTGGCTAACAGCACTTAGTCTTTTTTGCATAAAAAAAAGCAGGGATGCCCCTGCCTTACCAATTTGGTAATCAATCAAAGAATAAGCATACGCTTTAAAACACCAATTTTGAGTATCCTTTAGTAATATGCACTAGTATGAAAAAACATCAGGTGTTGCTTCAGCGATGATATTGCTACATTTATCAATGCGCGAATGTTCTGATGAAGATTTTGGTATAAAACAGTCTTCAAAAAACCAATAAATAGGTGTATTAAGATAATTGGCTAATAAAACAAGATAACTTAAATCAATTTTATTCATGCCACGTTCATATCGAGAGAATTGCTGTTGGCTTACACCAATTTTTTCAGCAATTTGCATACCGGTGTAACCTAATTCTTTACGCTTTTTCTGAATTCGTTTTCCAACTAACGCATTAACATCAATATCTGTAAAATCGTAATTCATCATATATCCACCTATTATCATGATTAAGGCATCGTTAAAATAATTGAGCCCGAACCAGAGAAATAGCCCGGTGCAACGCGACCATTCGTGTGTAAAATTGATTTAACCTCTACAGGTATGGTTCCATTTGCAGGAACATCAATTACTGTACCTTTTTCACCAGGATAATTATCAAGAAACAAATCGGCATAAAGGCTATTATCAGGTCGCAATGGTACTCGGCCACTGTCTGAGCCTGATGCAATAACCAGAACTTTCATTGCTAAATTACAAGTCACATTAATATTTTTAGCTCGTGTTGCATTTTCTAAACTAACTTCGTCAATATCACCATAATTAAGGTTTACAGCCCCTTCTGTTATTTTGCATGCACCAACAGGTGGTGGTGCAATCCCACATAGTGATCCCGGTAATAAACGTCCATTTGGTGACCAGCCTCCTTCCTTAGATTCATAAAATAGCCCGACACATTCTTGGTTTGAGGTAAGCGGATCACCAACATGTCGCGCAGTGCCTTGTATTGGAAAACTTTCCATTCGCATTACCGCATCACGAACGCCAGCTAAATAACGCTCTTTTTCAACACGGACAATGCTTCTTACTGCAGATCCTGGAGAACCATTAGCATCATGCTTATGGTTAATTGTTATCCAGCATTGACTCCAGCCATAACAAGGATTTGGAGTGTAAGGATCTTCAGGATCCCAGCGTTGAATAACATAGGTATAGGTTGCATTTGCTGGTGTTCCTGTTGATTCGGTTATATAAGAAAAGATAGATGCCATTGCGGGTGCCGAAAACAACAAACCTATTGCAATACATAAAGCCGGAAATCGCTTTAATATGGACATATAAAACCTCAACCCTAATAATTAGTCATAATTCAAATGGAATGTGGCGATTGCACTAAATGGGCCACGTTTAATGGATTGGTTAGCAATCGCATCTGGCTCCCCTTGAATAAAGGCATAAAAATTTAAAATCGTGTCATCCGCATTTAATGACATTTTGTCTGTTTCTTTATTAACAGGTAGCGCATTGCCGTTTTCAGATTCCAGCCCAACAGCAATACCCGACGCTTGACTACTTGGGCTAATGGCTAAAAAACCTTGCCCTGCCATGGCTTGATTTTCATCCCCTTTGAAAGTGATCTTGACGCTTTTACCAATCGTTAAATCACATTCAGACAAGCGTATTTGAAACAACTTGCTTGGCGTTCTTTGATATGCATAAAGGTTTTTGTCCGGAATATTGCCAAAATCCAGCTCAACGGTTTCGTCACCGGGCTTTATGGTGCAAGGCTCGTCAACTAATATGCCGTGAAAACGCATATTGTCTGGCGCTGAAAAAGCCGTTGATGTTAATCCCGTAAATGTGGCTAGACCCAATATGAACGGGATCGATAATCTTTTAATATTCATCAATACGCTCCTATTGGTATTCAGCAAGCAGTGTTGCCGAAACTTCAAAGGCACCTTCGGGCAAAGTGCTACCAGGTCTTTTAACTGGTACCGCTTGGATCACGGGGGGATTATCCGGTGATATCGCAATACGCTCGTTTAATTTAAAAGGCTTACCATCTTGCGTAAGATGAATGCCTAGATCTGGAATATTGGTTTGTAGCGCAGCTTCATCAAACTGTGTTTTAGGGCCAATAATAGAAAGCCCTAAATCCCAACCTTTTAAATTTGGATCACAGACCAATTGATAATTAACCGATTCGGTATAGTTAATACCATCTACTTTATGAATACCTACGTTGTGCCCAAAATAGACATCAATCAGTTCGTTGTTACTAATGACACAAGGAGGTGGTACCAATAATGTGCCAAATAATTTCATATTAGGTGCGTCTGCGCTCATGACAGAATAAGAATTCAGTAATGCAATCAGACATAACTTTAATTTATTCATCTTCTGACCTCTTACTGATAATCCACATGCAGTGTGCCACTTGCGACAAAATCACCACCCACTAAAGATTCATTCAGATCACGAACAGGAATAGCTTCTAATTCAGGTAAGTTGGGATAGGTAAAATTCACCGCCTTACCTAAATCTAATAATTTTCCCTGATACAAAATGCGCACCCCCAATCCAGTAATATTTGTTTGTAGCGCATTTGAATCGAATCCAGTTGCACTTCCCGTAACATAAACTTTCATGGCATTGGTTGGCATTTTTTGGCAAGTCGCTGTGTAGTGGATAGGCTCTTTATAACGAACACCATCAATACGAGTACTCATCACCTCACCAAAATTAACTTCGATCATTTTGCCGTCATTAATTAAGCAAGGCGGTGGCGCAATGACATTCCCCGAAATATTGATATAAACGATCCCAGGAATAGGATTGTTCACCGCTCTAGCGGGTAAATTCGCAACAGCAGTAAAACTTAGGCCTCCAGTAAACGTTGCCAAAATAAGAATCAACACTGCTTTGCTTGGGCTAAACCGCTGTTCCATTTTCATAAAATAGGCCTATTTAGTTTCCTGCTGATGTTTCTGTAACTTTGCATTCATTGCCATTACAGGTGAATTTCATCTGTGGTCGTCCACCGTAATCATTGATATAACTGAGTACAGGTGATGCCCCAAACGCGGAAGCATGCAGATTTATCGTTCCTGTACTTTTAGGGGCAATCATGATCGGTTCAAAACCATCGAGGCTTTTTCCTTGTAACCCTGTTAACCCATCCACTAATGTCACGTAATAAGGTGTTGGGTTATTCACTTCATAGCGATCACCTTTCTTTGTTAAGGTGATTTTTTCCTGCCAAGGATGAGTAAGATCCGTTTGTGTGGCATAAATCGATGCAGGGCGATAAAACAACTTAATTCGTGTTTGTAATGCAATTTGCAATACATTGGGTTTATCACTACGAGGTGGAATTTCACGCAAGTTAAAATAGAAAACGCTTTCTCTATCTTGTGGTAATTTGGCAATATCGGGTAAGGACTGCACTTTTACTTGGCTTTTATCGCCTGGCTCAATACGCTGAATCGGTGGTAAAACTAATAATGGACTGTCAATACGTTCTCCATTTTCATTTTCCATCCAACCTTGAGCCAAGTAAGGTAGCTCTTTGTTTTGATTGCTAATATTTAAGCTAATAGATTTATCAGCACCATTAAAAATGACACGCGTTCTATCTAAAGCAATCGCAGCAAGGGCTTGACTAGTAAAGACCATTCCAGTCAATAAAGTGGTTGTTACAATGAATAAGCGCTTTGATAACATCATTTTAAATTACTCTTTTTGTCTGAAATTATTTTTATCTTTCCCTTCTTTCCTAACCTTATTTCGTAATCAGTTGAGGTTTAGGTAAGGGCTCTGCTCTTTGATTGATTGTCGAAGGTGTTACTTCTCCATCACTACAAGTCAGTAATAATGAAGACATAAATAGCCCTTCAACTAATGTTGGTATACGGACTTTGCACTGATCTTGACCATTCCAACGAACACTCAATACATCATCACTGTTAATCCCCGTCAGATAGACATTCCCACCATCATTGACAATGCCAAGCTCACGCCCTTTCTCAGTTGTGACACTGGCACCAAATGGCGGATAAGTTCCATCTTGTAAACGAATAACCGCCATGGCTTTTTGTCCCGATATCACATCAAAGTGTCGGTAGCCTATTGCGCCTTCTGTGAGGGTGAGTTGCTGAATTGAGCGTAATGCTTCAGCGTTATCAGGCATCTGATCAAGGTCGATGCTGGCACTACTGCGGTAATAATCATTGATATCAGGCAGTACCGCTTTACCAAAAGCGTTGGTACGCGTAATCGCGCCGATACTTTTCACTGGTACATCTGAAATACCATCTGTATCAACCAGTAAACGAGTACTTCCTGTACGACTTGTACGGTGTAATGCACCACCTTTTGGTGTTAAGGTTGCCCCACCTTGTAGTGATAATGTGGCTGATGTGTATTCACCATTAATATGGCTCGCACTCGCAGTAACCAATGCAGCATCCGCGTAATGCATGATATAAGCATCTGCGGATGGTTTACCGTTACTGCTTAAACCAGCCCCAACACGATAGCTACTATTGTCATCAATACGATCGTAATAACTGACATTATGTGAATTACCATGTTTATTAATCACAGTGTTATAGCTAATGGTTGCGCGATCACTCCAAGGCATACTGACATTCATATAAACGCCATTATCATTGGTACCATTGAATTTATTGCGAAACGCCGACAGACTGAGGTTGATATTTTTAAAGCTACCAATATCCATCGTTTTAGCTAATGACAAGTTATAGTTATCGTTATTAGGCTTATTCCAATAAGTCTGATGACTATAGTTTAAGTAAGCACTCAATCCCCATTCAGGGAACTGCTTACTAAACATAATGGTATAAAGCTCTTTATTGTTATCTTCTTCACCACCACGATAACGGCGATCTAAATATTGATTCATACTCATAAAGTCACGTTCAGAGAATCGATAGCCTGCGAATGTCACCTGACTATTTATTTGTTCAAAACGTTTTGAGTAACTTAAGCGATAAGAACCACCGTGATAACGCTTGTCATCACTTGGAATTTTTGCCCAAGAATGTGTCGCATCAAAAGAGATAGCACCCAGCGCCATAAGGTCTCGACCAATACCTGCAGATACCGAGTTATAATCGCCCGAGACTAATGAACCACCATAAAGTGACCAACCGTTACTGATCCCCCATGAGAATTCACCCATCCCAAAAATAGGACCTTCCATATTACGGTTCATATCCGACGGTTTACCCGCAGATAATTTATATTGCACTCGACCAGGACGTGTTAAATAAGGGATACTTGCTGTATCCATTTGGAATTCTTGAACCGAGCCATCTTGCTCTTCAATACGTACATCTAATTTGCCACTTACTGCATCATTGATGTCTTGAATGCGAAACGGTCCTGGAGCAACCTGAGTTTCATAGATCACACGGCCCTGCTGGCTAATCGTCACTTTCGCATTCGTTTTTGCTACACCTGTTACTTCAGGAGCATATCCTCTTAAGTTAGGTGGCAACATATTGTCATCCGTTGACAAGTTAATCCCAGTAAAACGGAAGTTATCAAAAATGTCAGAACGAGAGTAAGTCTCCCCCATCACAAGGCGAGCCCCTAATTGCGTGATTGCTCTATAAAGATAAAGCTGGTTCCATTTCCAACTATTTTCAGTGCTATCAGGAAGCCCCGTTGTATGCTGATAACTTGCTTGCCAATCGGCACGGAAACGCCAAACACCAAGGTTTGCTCCCACGGTTCCTAAGCCTGTAACTTGTTGGCGCTGTTTTCCTTTAGCGGGATCAGTCACGTTAGCATTGACGTTATAGTCAAAAAGCACGCCTGAAATACCGTGATCCCAACGAGACGGTGGATCCCAGTTTGGTGCCGAATATTCAAGATACGCTTGAGGAATAGTAAGAATAAGATTGCCATTTCCCAGACTGGCATTTACCGTCATTCCGGGAATAGAAGAGATATCAAGACAGCTTCCATTATCTTGATATTTAACTTTTTCAGCCCATTCTGGTTTGAGCCCTATTTGGTGGATCAATTCTGGTGGTAAGCAAGCCTCACTACCCTTGGGATCATTGGCTGGTACAACATAATTAATGTTGTAGAGTTCAGGAAGTTCATTATTATTTACGCGAACAACAAACTCATATCGACCGGGCATAATATAGCCGGCACGAGAGAAATCTGATAAGTCAATATTTTGCTTATCTTTTAGATCCAAAATATCGGCATTAAATTCAATATCACTATTTGCTAAAGCTGAACTTGAAATACTGGAAACACCAGTAAGAATTAAATAGATCAGTACAGCAACAGGCCGAATAGTATGTTGTTTTTTCTTTTTTTCCGTCCCTAAACCAACGGTTTTGAATGTTCTAACCATAAGTTATCCAACCCGATCCATTTAATAGTATTCCAGCTTAAATCGCAGCGTTGTTCGGTAATTTCCAGCTTTGGGTATTTCGTTATTTTTGACTATTCGCGCTTGGTAAAGTAACGCCATTGATTTGGAGTCAATACCAACAGGAGGTAATGGCTTACCAGGAATTGCTCTCCTACCATAACGATCAGCTATCGCTAATGACGCACCTCTTGCTTCACCAGAAAGTGCAAAATTACCATTCTCGCTAGAGGGACCTTCAAACGTTGCAATAAAACGAGGGTTGTCCGCTTCCTGACCTTTTTGTTCAATTAGCGTACATTCCGTTAATCTGATAGAAAAATACTCAATAGGTCCTTGCCCTTCAGTCTCCAGCATTGGAATAGAAACAATTGTCAGTGGAATAACTTGTTCACCACTTCCTGCTGCAATCGTGCAAGATGGTTCTAAGATCGAGCCTGAAAGATTAAGTACCCCAAATCGCTGATGCATGTTTTTATCTTGTTTTACATCACTCGCTACTGCCTTTGGTATCAGTAAGCTGGCAATAAGGCATAGCCATAGTGGTGTCATCTTGCGATTCATATTTTTCTCCGTAAGAAAAAAATCGTTAAAAATAGACACAGGAAATAAAGCTCTGTACATCCTTGTACAGAACTTATTTTTTCTTACTGATAAGTCAGTGCGAAAGTTGCGATTGCAGTGAAGTCACCTGGAACAGCGGCTGCTGCAGAAGAACCTTGTAAGTAAGCAGCAAAGTTCAGATCGTTATTACCATCACGTAATGTTTGAGCTGCACTTGGTGTGCCTAATTTGATTTGTTTGCCACCCGCATCGGTGATAACAACAGCAGCATTTTTAGCGATACCTTCAATACCTAAAGAACCCGCTAAGATGTCTGCATCTTCTGAACCAGTGAAGGTTGTTTGAACAGTTTTATAAGTTTCTGTTGTGCAATTCTCTAAAGTAATTTTAAAATCACGAGAATTACTACGACCACCATCTTTTAATGCAGCAGTAGAAATTTGACCTAATGGAACAGTTTGATTTTCTGAATCAGGATGAATAGAACAAGGTGCATCAATAATTGAACCAACAAATTTAACTGTACCGTGACCTTGATCAGCAGCAAATGCAGAACCTGCAGCAACAGATAAACCTAAGCCAAGAACTAACGCTAATTTATTTAATTTCATCTTTTTGTTTCCTAAAATATAAAGGACGAAGACATTAAAAATAATAAATTCATTAGGATTGAATTATTCCTAATTGAATGACTCATTTATTGAGTTTTTGAATTTTGGTATATTGATGCCCGTCCTAAACGCAATTAAATATCGTTAGAAACAAAACAAAATACACCAAATTGTTTNGTGCAAATACTATAATTTGTGAAAAAAGTAAAAAAATTTATTTCTGGATTTTAAACAAAGTAACCAATCATGTTTGTTTTTTAAAATAATGATAAATATCAATATGTTAATTAAATTAAGATATAAGGTTAATATTAAATTTGACTTAAGTGCGAAGCCAGAGAATAATAGTAAACAATTTGGTGTATTCTGTTTATTTCTCTAAAGATGTCTGAATTCCTCTCTTTATTCATTTTTCACTTTTTCAATCAATAACTTTCATTTTCCAAAAATCAATAATCTTTCGATAAACTTGTTTAAAATGAACAAGTAAAAGTGAAAGCATAAAAAAAATATAACCCTTTATTGATGCATATTACTTGTTATAGTGATGCAACAATTGACTTTTGTTCCTTGTTATCTCATTGAAAAGGTTATGAAAAATGAAGCAACGCAAGTTTCTTACACGTTTTGAGATCAATTCTATTTTGAAACAAGCAAAGGAAGGACGGTATCCAGAAAGAGATTACTGCATGTTTTTAATGTGTTTTTTACATGGATTTCGCGTTAGTGAACTATGTAGGTTAACCCTCAGCGATATTGATTTGGAAAGTCGGATACTCTATGTCAGACGTTTGAAAGGAGGGCTATCTACAACACAACCAATTATTGAAGATGAGTATGAAGCATTAGTTAACTGGTTGAAAAAACGGGAAACATGGAGAGAAGCTGATTCTGAATGGGTGTTTTTATCTCAAAAAACAGGTCCAATCTCGCGCCAACAAGTTTATGGATTACTTCGCCGTTTAGGTAAAAAAGCTAATGTATCTATTATTCCTCACCCTCATATGCTACGTCATGCATGTGGCTATGCCTTAGCTGATTTAGGACGAGATACGCGTCTAATCCAAGATTATTTAGGACATCGTAATATTTCACATACTGTTATCTATACCGCAAGCAACTCAAAACGTTTTATTCACATTTGGGACGCAAGAAATTAACAATTATTTTTTTATTAATATGTACAATGAGGATTAATACACTAAATAGAGTAAGCTATATTTTTTCAATAAGAATAAAGTTAATTTTAATATAATTAATAAAATTAGGAATTGTTTTATACTAAAATAAATAACTGCGATTGTAGATATTGATAGGTTATTAATAATTACTTTTCAATTATAGAATCACTTAATATAAGTATTCTTTTTTTGATTATCTTTATTAGTCGAAAATGAGTTTAATATCAGTAATTATTTATTAATAATACTAAACATTTATTGTTTGAATTTTGAGCGAGAAATAAGGACTTAATTTAAAAGTAACTTTAATTCTTTAACTTATATTCATTTGCATACCATGCACACTCTTTCATATCTCACTATCCCCAACGTTATCGTTAGGGGATAGTTATGGATTACCTTAAAAACACCATTATCCTTTTACACAAACAACCTGTCGTAGTGTATGAACTATCTCAACAAGCGATAACTGTGCCTTCATAACAGCATCAATATCCTTATAAGCCATTGGAATTTCATCAATCACATCTTCATCTTTTCGACATTCCACATGTGCAGTTGCTCGAATTTGGTCTTCAACATTAAAGGTTTTTTTCGCAGCTGTTCGGCTCATTACGCGTCCAGCGCCATGACTACATGAACAGAAACTGTCGGCATTTCCTTTTCCTCTCACAATAAAGCTTTTAGCCCCCATTGACCCAGGAATTATCCCCATTTCACCTTTTTGAGCTGAAACAGCGCCTTTTCGAGTCACCAGCACTTCTTCACCAAAGTGCATTTCCTTTTGCACATAGTTATGGTGGCAATTTACCGCCTGTTGTTGTGTTGTAAAAGGTTTCGCTATTTGTGTTGATAATGCCGCCAACACGTGTTCCATCATAATTTCACGGTTATGTCGGGCAAAATCCTGTGCCCACTCTACGGCTTCTATATAGTCATCATAGAAAAGAGTCCCTTCCTTTAAGTACGCTAAGTTTTTATCCGGTAAGTTAGCGATATGTTCTCTCATATCTTCTTGTGCCATTTGTATAAATAGCGTACCAATAGCATTACCGACGCCACGAGAACCACTATGTAACATGACCCAAACATTATCAGATTCATCAAGGCACAACTCGATAAAATGGTTTCCTGTTCCTAATGTACCAAGGTGACAATAGTTATTCGTATTTCGTAAACGTGGGTACTTATCAGTTAAAATCTTAAAACGACCTTCAAGTTGTTGCCAATGTTGATCAACAAGTTTAGGTGGGTTCTTCCATGAACCACGATCATTTCCTGATTGATAACTTGTTCTTCCATGAGGTACAGCTCTTTCTATTGCCGTTCTTATGGCAAACAAATTATCTGGCAGATCATTTGCGTGTAATGATGTTTTCACCGCAATCATTCCACATCCAATATCCACACCAACAGCAGCCGGAATAATCGCACCTTTTGTTGGAATAACACTCCCTATTGTTGAGCCTTTCCCTAAGTGAACATCAGGCATTACCGCCATATGTTTGAAAATAAAAGGCATCTTGGCAGTATTTATAAGTTGCTTTAGAGCATCTGCTTCAACGGGCACACCATTTGTCCACATTTTGATTTCAGCAGTTCCTGCTTCTTTTACTATTTGATGATCCAATATCATGCCTATGCTCCTTTAATTTGTACTAACCCGTTTAATACTTGGTCTAAACCACCATAAACGGAAATCTTATCAATACGTTCTGCAATTCGTTCTACGGTTTCTAGCTCTTTTAATCGTAAGGCTACTGGATTGTTTTCCATCACTTTTGCCGTATTTAATAAAGAGCGTGTCGCGGATGTCTCTTCTCTTCGACGAATAACATTAGCCTGAGCTGATTTTTCTGCCTCAACAACTTGCGCTAAAATCGTTTTCATTTCGCCTGGTAAAACAATATCTTTTACCCCTAATGAAGCCACTTCAATACCATATCCTTTAGTCATTTCACTGATTTTTTCACTCACTAAGCTGTCAATCAGGGTTTTATTTTCTAATAATTCATCCAATGTTCGTGTTCCTACGGCTTCACGTAACGCAAACTGCAACTCTTTATATAAGAACTCAATCGGTGAACTCAGTAATTGATACGCTGAAAGCACATCGCTATAACGCCAGTTTGCTGACAAATTAATGCGCAATGTCACTTTATCTTTCGTTAAGATCTCCTGACCACTCACATCAAGAGTTTGTAAACGCATATCAACAACCTCAACATCAACTTTGTGCTGATAACGCCAATAGCCTTTTAATCCAGGAGGCAATAGTGATTGAGTTTCACCATCAATACGGATAATGCCAGCATGCCATGTCGGAATATCCACACTTAATACACCTTCACTGCCTTTGACAGTCTGGTTACGTAATTTTGGATGCTGCAATTTTTTAACCAAGGTTGGCGAAACTTCCAATTCATTCGCTGACAACACTTCCATTGAGCGTTGTGTATAATTCCAATAGAGACGACGGGTACTCGGCGCTAAGATCTCTTTGAGTGAGCCATTTTCATAAAGTAAGCCAATCTCTTCATCAGATAACACAATATCAAAACAATATTCACGCACCCATTCTGGATGATATTGACGTAAAAATTCGGCTTTCTCTCTTTCAATTTCTGGACCGTTTAACTCCACCAGCTCAACACTTAATTGACGACGAAAATCGAAAAATTTATGCTCACCGGCTGTAAGGACTTCAATATACTCATCGTCCTTCTTTAATAAACCCAGCTGTCCTTGTTTTACTTTTATTGTTGTTTTTATCATCATTGCTTCCTTTTTCTCTTCTTTATTTTTAGCTTTCTTTTATTACCATTTTTATCGTGACTTGCTTTCCACGAACAAACTTGGCGAAATCGAAGGGAAAACAAGAGAGGAACGATACTTTGTTTGTCTCTTCTTCTGCCTCCAATCCAGCGTAGTTGCTGGTGGATAAGCAAGGTGACGGTACTGCTGTCACAACGATTTTTTATATTTAATTTTACATTTGGATTTGTAATGGTTTTGGTGTCAGGAATCGAACCTGAAAATAACCCTCTTCACCTACAGAGTCCCGATGTGAAGGAACACATTTAGATAACACCACAGAGTGTTCTTTATGTGCCTACCAGATTTAAAATCTGCTCAAGACACTAATAATATTGCGAAGATCGTGCCAAGTTTTTAAAACCCGCCCCAAAAAACTTTTAATTTATTGTTTTTATTGAAAATAATATCTTTAATATAAATTTTTACTATTTATACATTGAATTAAAAAAGATAAAAACTTATCTTTTTATCTATATATTTATAAATATAGATAAAATAAATAGAGATAAAATAAATAGAGATAACGTAATGAAACGCAAAGTGGTGATTGGTGTTTTAGGCACAACATTAGATAGACGAGGTAAAAGCCATAAAAGATGGAACTCATGGCGCCCAACAATTTCTATTTGCCATCAAAAAGATTTCCCTGTTAGTCGATTAATCATGATCCACCAGCCTAATGATTCAATGTTAGCGTCAAAAACCATTGAAGATATTCATACCATTTCACCTGATACTGAGGTGTTACCTTACGAAATTGATATTCGCGATCCTTGGGATCTCGAAGAGGTTTATAGTCACTTTCTTGATTTTGCAGTGAATTATCCATTTGATACCGAAAATGAAGAATATTATGTACATATCACCACAGGTACACATATCGCTCAGATTTGTTGGTTCCTACTGACTGAAGCACATTATTTACCGGCAAAACTATTACAAACCTCGCCTTCTTCTAAAATAGAAAATAAAGACGGCATCAAAACAGTACAATCAGCCACGGGTAGTTATGCTGTTATTGATCTTGATTTAAGCCGTTATACCAAGCTAACGAGCCGATTTGAGCATTACCATAATGAATCCCTCTCTTTTTTAAAATCAGGGATCGCCACACGTAATGAACGTTTTAATACTTTGATTGCTCAAATTGAACGTGTTGCATTGCGCTCCGTTGCTCCCATTTTATTAACAGGCCCCACGGGTGCCGGTAAATCATTCCTTGCTCAGCGTATTTATGAATTACGGCAGTCTCGCCATTTTGTAAAAGGCCGTTTTATTGCTGTTAACTGCGCCACTTTACGAGGAGACAATGCGATGTCCACTTTATTTGGGCATGTAAAAGGTGCATTTACAGGGGCATTACAAGCCAGACAAGGCTTATTAAGAGAAGCCGATAAAGGAATTTTATTTCTTGATGAAATTGCAGAATTAGGACTTGATGAGCAAGCCATGTTGCTTAAAGCGATAGAAGAGAAATCTTTTTATCCTTATGGTTCAGATACTGAGGTACAAAGTGATTTTCAGCTAATCGCAGGAACACATCGTGATATGGACAAGCAAATTGCAAAAGGACTTTTTCGTGAAGATCTTTATGCAAGGATCAACTTATGGTCTTTTTCACTACCTGGTTTAGCCGATCGTAAAGAGGATATTGAACCTAATATCGATTATGAATTGCATCACTTTGCAAAATGCCATCAAAAGGCGATCCGTTTTAACTCTGATGCGAAATCACACTATATTCGATTTGCAACATCGGAACAGGCATTATGGCGTGGTAATTTCCGTGAACTTAGTGCTAGTATAACGCGAATGGCGACACTTGCCGAAAATGGTCGTATTACCCTTCCTCTGGTTGATGAAGAAATTAATCGTTTAAAACAAAATTGGGGAATAGCTTCCACCTCTTTATTTAAGAATACTGAGATTGATCTTTTCGATCTGAGTCAACTTAATACAGTGATCAAAACGTGCCAACAATCATCAACTCTCTCAGAAGCCGGTAGAAAACTTTTCGCAGTATCAAGACAAAATAAAAAACAACCCAACGATGCCGATCGCCTACGTAAATATCTAGCAAAATTCGATTTAAGTTGGGAACAAATTCGACATGGAGAATAATATTTCATTATGGAGCTCACTTTTTTAGGCACTAACGCCGGCGTTCCTTCTAAAGATCGCAATGTCACAAGCATGGTGCTTGATTTACAAAATAAACAAAAAAGCATGTGGATGTTTGATTGTGGTGAAGCAACACAACATCAAATATTGCATACCCGTGTGAAACTACCGCGTTTAAATAAAATATTTATTACCCATTTGCATGGCGATCATATTTTTGGTTTACCAGGATTGCTTTGTAGTCGCTCAATGGGAGGAACAGAAACATGTTTAACGGTATATGGCCCTAGGGGTATAAAAGCCTTTATAGAAACAGCACTGACATTAAGCCAATCTTATTTAACTTACCCTATTAATATTATTGAGATTGACGAAGCGGGTTTTCTGTTTGAAGAAGAAGGTATGAAAGTCAGCTGTGAAGTTCTTTCTCATCCCGTACCTTGTTTTGGTTATCGTTTAGAAGAAGAAAACCGTCTAGGTAAATTAGATGCCGAAAAACTGAAGGTTGACAATATTCCAGCGGGTCCTTGGCTACAAGACTTAAAACAAGGTAAAACAATTAAATTGCCAGATGGCAGAGTTATTGACGGCAAAGAGTATATTGGTCCAGAAATAAAAGGTCGTTGTATTGCTATTTTTGGAGATACTCAACCCACACCGAATGCATTAAAGCTGGCTAATAACGCAGATGTTATTGTTCATGAAGCGACGTTTAAACATGAAATGGCAGATCAAGCAAATAGTCGTGGACACTCAACAACAGTACAAGCGGCACAGTTAGCAAAAGAGGCTAATAGCAAAAAGTTGATTATCACACATATTAGTAGTCGCTATTCACCCGAAGAGTGTGTTGAATTACTCAATGAAAGCCAAGAAATCTTTAGCCAGACAGAAATGGCTACTGATTTTGAGGTATTTAAGTTGTAATTACGTCTTTATTAACTAGCAGTGGCGATATTATTTCGCCATTGTTATAAATCACACTCCTCTCATTTACGCATATTTTAGTTATTTATAACGTCGTCCGCTTAATCTTCCCATCTTGTAAAATAAAATTGACCTTTCCATCCCAAAATTCAGCTAAGAAAATATCTTCCGGTTTATCAATATGCTGATTTTTCATCTCTTCTTGAAGCCACGCTTCATCTTTTTCTATTTGCGCTAATTCTGATGTGCGAATAACGCCCTCTTTCATGACAATAATTGAAGGCATTTTTGCACCATCACACACTACGGTGATTTGTCCATCTGGTTCAATTTGCGCATAATTGACCTCTTGAAACGAATGAATACCCTGAGCATGAAGACGAGACGTTATGTTTAAAATGTCTATTTTATTCTTTTTCTCCATGATGTTTTCCATTATAAACTCCCCCTTCTTTATAATAGGAATAGGGTTACCAATGGTCACTGCACGGAAAAAGTTGAATCGTTTACTAATATAATTAAGCAAAGAGATAAAACATACCCCAATTAAAAAGACGATAATATATTGATAAAGAGGAATTGCATCAGTGTAAATGACCCCTCCCATAATGCCACCGAGGACAAAATTACCAATAAAATCAATAGGTGTTAATTGAGAGAGTTGTGTTTTACCTGATAAATTCATATGAGCTAATATGATAGTAAAACCAATAATAAATTTGATAATAACCAGAAAGTAATATTCCATTTGCATCTCACATTTCCAATAATCTCTGCTTTTATTATAAAGCAGAAAATCCCCCTCAGATAAAAATCTAAATTATTTTTGATGATATTTGACTAAGAAAAAACACTTTATATACTTAGAATTGTTGATTTTAAGACTCACACTATACTTATTACTATGGTTTATCTGTAATATCTTATTATCAACTCAATAGCTTCTCGCCTTTTCTAGCTCTTACGCGGGATATCACTGAATTGTTTTTGAATACACATTTGGGAGAAAAAAATGAATAAAAAACTACTTACTTCATTGGTTCTAGCGGGTTTGGTCACTATTACAGCAGGTTGTGATGATTCATCTAAGAAAGTCGATGATAGCATTGATAAAGCAAAAGAAACTGCTACTCAAGTTACTGAAACAGCGCAAGATAAAGCCAACGAATTAACAGAACAAGCCAAAGATAAAGCTGCCGACTTGAAAGAAGATGCGTCAGCAAAAGCAGATGAATTAACAAAACAAGCTCAAGAGTTAAAAGATAAAGCTGAACAAAAAGCGGCTGAGCTAAAAGATGTAAGTGCAGCAAAAGCTGAAGAAATTAAGCAAAGCCTAGAAGCTGAAAGTAATAAATTATCTGAAAAAGCCGCAGAGCTAAAACAAGATGCAAGCAAAACAGCAGATAACCTGATGCAAGAAGCAGACAACAAGATTGATCAGCTAAAAGGCGACGCGTCAAAAACTAGCGATGATGTAAAACAACAGGCTCAAGAGACTGAAAATAAAGCAATTGATAAAGCGGATCAATTAACTGATCAAGCCAAACAAAAAATTGATGATTTAAAAACTGAAAACAAATAATCCGATTTCAGTTTTTTTGATGAATTGAGAGCCAGTAAACTTTCACTGGCTTTTTTTGTACAAAAAAAAGACAAGGGTTGATCGTTTAAGCAAAAAATGTAACCATGTTCTCCTTTTTTCAACAGGAGAAACCTATTAAAGAGCGAAAGCATCTAGAATATAAAGTTATTAATAAATTGATTTAATTGTACTTTTCTTCATCTTGCGGAAAAAATAATTTACTTCCGTTCTTTTATAAAACATTTGTCCAATTTGGTGTTTTATTCAAATTTTCTTATGAACTTTTCTTTTCTGGTAACATAAGCAATCAGATAATGGGTAGCGAAAAGTCTCTTTCTAAGAAAATAACTATAAATAGGTTAACTATGAGTCAACAAAACGATATAACCCCTCAAAAAAAAGTTAGGATGAAAATTAATCCTCCCGTTTTTTATACATCAGCGTTGTTAATTTTACTGGTCGTTGGTTTCTCGGCGTTATTTCCTGAGTTAGCTAATGATAAATTAGGTCATCTTCAGGAAAATCTCTTCAGAAATGCGAGCTGGTTTTACATTCTAGCCGTTGCATTGGTTTTGCTGAGTGTGACTTATTTAGGACTTTCCCGCTTTGGTCAAATCAAGTTAGGGCCAGATCATGCTCGCCCTCACTTTAGTTATTTTGCTTGGTTTGCCATGCTCTTTTCAGCAGGTATGGGGATTGGCTTAATGTTCTTTGGTGTTGCCGAACCTGTTATGCATTACCTAATGCCTCCGACTGGTGAAGCTCAAACCATAGAAGCCGCGAAAGAAGCGATGCGATTAACCTTTTTCCACTGGGGATTACATGCATGGGCAATTTACGCCATTGTCGCGTTGATCTTAGCTTTCTTCTCTTATCGCCATGGTTTACCGTTAACACTGCGCTCGGCACTTTATCCAATTATTGGTGATCGCATACATGGCCCGATTGGTCATGCGGTTGATATTTTCGCCGTTATGGGAACCGTATTTGGTGTCGCAACCTCACTTGGATTTGGTGTTCTGCAAGTTAATGCGGGTTTAAATCACCTCTTTAATGTACCGATTAATCCAACCATTCAAGTAATCTTAATTGTTGTGATCACAGGACTTGCAACCATTTCAGTTGTTTCTGGGTTAGAGAAAGGGATCCGCTTTTTATCTGAACTTAATTTAGGATTGGCGGTTATTCTTCTTTTATTAGTTATTACTCTCGGTCCAACCGTATTGATATTAAAATCATTTGTTGAAAATACGGGGGGATATCTATCCGAAATTGTCAGTAAAACTTTTAATCTTTACGCATATGAACCCAAATCGAGTGATTGGTTAGGGGGATGGACTCTACTTTATTGGGGGTGGTGGCTTTCATGGTCCCCATTTGTAGGGATGTTTATTGCCCGCATTTCTCGAGGCCGTACTATTCGTGAATTTGTTGTAGGTGTCCTGTTTGTTCCTGCTGGCTTCACTTTACTTTGGATGACCGTTTTTGGTAACACTGCGATCCATTTAATCAAAGATAAAGGTGCAGAAGCTCTTGCCAATATCGTACAGCAAGATGTGTCATTGGCTTTATTTGAGTTCTTAAATTATTTTCCATTCTCGACTGTTTTATCCTTCGTTGCGATGTTGATGGTAGTCGTCTTCTTTGTGACTTCAGCAGACTCAGGCGCAATGGTTGTTGATACTTTAGCTTCTGGCGGTGATAGCGAAACCCCCGTATGGCAACGTATTTTCTGGGCTGCCTTAATGGGCATTTCTGCAATTACTTTATTATTAGCGGGTGGTTTAACTGCACTACAAACAGTAACTATTGCAAGTGCACTTCCCTTCTCAATGGTATTACTTGCTTCTATTTATGGACTAATTAAAGCATTACGAGTTGATGTATATAAACGTGATAGCCAACAACTAACGACAATTGCACCACCAGCCAGTCGCAATCCAATTCCTTGGCAACGTCGTTTAAGAAATATTGCCTATTTTCCTAAACGCTCTCATGTAAAACGTTTTATGGATGAAGTCATTCAACCCTCAATGGAAATGGTGTCTGCCGAATTAAGTAAGCAAGCAACGCAATGCATTATCCATAATGAAGAAGATGATCGAATTGGTTTTGAAGTCGATTTAGGCGATGACATGAATTTCTTCTATGAAGTTCGCCTGCGTTTTTATACTCAACCGGCCTTTGCGTTAGCAGGATTAAGTGATGAAGAAAGAGACGAAGAGCATAAATATTACCGTGCTGAAATTCACTTAAAAGAAGGTGGGCAAGATTATGATGTAATGGGTTGGACGAAAGAACAAATCATTCACGATATTCTTGATCAGTACGAAAAACACATTCACTTCTTACACGTATTAGGTAAGCAATAATTTTATCTGCATAATAGCAACAAAAAGGAGATGCCATGACATCTCCTTTTTTCTTATCAAATAACTTATTTCTCTAATTGTTCAATATCATCTAAGTTAAGCGCAATCAGCTCTTTTAATAATCCGGACAACCGTTGTAGTTTTTCAGTCGAAAACTTTTGCTCAAGTAATTGATAGCCTTCTTCAATTTTAGGCTGAATTTTATCGTATAAACTTTGCCCATTAGCAGAAAGTGAAACAAAAAGTTTACGTTGGTCACTTATTGGTTTTAAACGACAAATTAGCTCGTCTCTTTCCATTCTAATAAGAATACCTGTTAGACTTGGTCGAAGAATACACGATTTTTGCGCTAATTCGTGGAAATCAATCGAGCGTTTATCCGCAAGTACACGAATAATACGCCACTGCTGTTCTGTCAGATTATGCTCTTTGAGAACAGGTCTAAAAAAACCCATCGCAGATTCCCGTGCTTGTAATAGCGCGATAGTTAATGATTCATGCATAATCAAGAAACTCTTTATATGGTGTTATAGGTGAAATGACAAAATATCACTCAATATAGACAGTGAAAAAGTACCGCTGTTTATAGTTTATAAATGGCTATATTCTAAGAATAGACTAATTGTTACAATTATTCATATTAACAAATAAATAAAGTTGACTCAATTTTTGCAATTTTCTTCCCTTTCTGCAATTTATCACCCATGCGCCTTTTCAGAGTTAAATTCATCTTCCACAACATCTTGAGCTATACGCAATTTTTATAAATTGGCAATTTGTGTTATCTCTTTACCAATCAAAAAAAGTAGCCTGATTTGCCTATTATCCTATTTCTAAATTAGGAATAATGTCGCTTAGCGATAAGGTTGTCTCACAGTTTTTGAGATAAAGTTAATGGGTTGTAACAAAGAAAGATTGCTATCTTTGTTCATGCGCGGTAGCGTTACAGCTTTAAAACAACGCAACAAAGAAACCGGCAATAGCATTACAACTTTGTTAGCGGAGTAGTCAGATGATTTTTATAGTTATCTAACTAATAATTATTTTAAGTGAAGACGCCCACAGACGAGAAGTCTGGCAGTAGGAGTAAATAATGTCTGAGGAAAAACAGGCTAACCCACTTTTTCGGGATGCAATGGCAAGCTTAGGCGCTGCGGTCAATATCGTGGCAACAAATGGCGATGCGGGATGTTGTGGCTTAACAGCAACTGCAGTATGTTCTGTTACTGATAATCCACCTACCGTAATGGTTTGCATCAACAGTAAAAGTCAGATGAACTCTATTTTTCAAGAAAATGGAAAATTAAGCATCAATATATTAAACCATGAGCAAGAAGAAATGGCATGTCATTTCGCCGGAATGACAGGGCTCGCGATGGCAGATCGCTTTACCCAACCAGGATGGCAAAACGGACAATTACAACAACCCGTATTAACAAATGCGCTTGCCTGCCTCGAAGGTGATATTCATGATGTACGCCAAGTCGGTACACATTTTGTTTATATGACCGAAATTAAGACTATTTCAGTACGTGAAGATGGTGATGGCCTTATTTATTTCAAACGAGGTTTCCATTCTGTTAAAAATAGACAAGCCCCCATCCCTGCTTAAATTTCACCTATTTTACTTCAAGATAAAAACGCACTTTTAATAAGGGCGTTTTTATTGATTATAATCACACCATAGAGTTAAATATTTATCTATATTAAATGAATATTTATTTATCGAAATGGCATTGACTAAGTTTTAGATATTTATTAAACATTTATTAACATCTGTTTGTTATAAAAGAATAATTTTTAATTATAATAAAAAAATTCTTTCTAGAATCAATCAGTCACATAATCAAAAGTATTTTCTTTCTACCTTTCCCCTTTATCTTTATTTAATTCAACCAGATTAAAATATAAACAAATAATAATCTCACTGATTGCATTTTATACAAAAAGTCAATTAAATGACTTTATTTGAAAATAAACTAATGAATATTTTTTTCAATCTGGTATTAATCTTACCCACAGTGTGATCAACCTTTGAGAAGTCATTCCATCAATATATTAGTCTACTCGACTTGCTGATTACCTTCTTAAATTTGCAAACATCACTCTAAATGCAACAGATAATGTTATCGTCGTGTAACATTTCTCGTGAATGTGAGTAAATAACATCGTTGTTGAAAATAAATAATAATTAGGGGCATTACATATATGGATAAACCCGCTCAAGTCGGTTTATTACAACAACCTAAACCATTCTTTATGATTTTCTTTGTGGAATTATGGGAACGTTTTGGTTACTACGGCGTACAAGGTATTCTTGCCGTTTATTTTGTTAGTAAACTCGGTTTCTCTCAAGAACAGGCTTTCATTACTTTTGGTGCATTCTCTGCACTGGTTTATGGGCTGATTTCTATTGGTGGTTATGTTGGTGACCATTTATTAGGAACAAAACGAACAATTGTTTTAGGTGCTATTGTCTTGGCTATCGGTTATTTCATGACTGGTATGTCAATTATGTATCCTAATTTAATTTTCTACGCATTAGGGACTATTGCAGTAGGTAATGGTTTATTTAAAGCCAACCCAGCCAGCCTATTAGCAAAATGTTATCCACCTAAAGATCCACGTCTTGATGGTGCATTTACACTATTTTATATGTCGATTAATATCGGCTCATTAATTTCTTTATCTATCGCCCCTGTACTTGCAGAACGTTACGGATATGCACTGACTTATAATATCTGTGGTATTGGCTTGATCATGGCGTTATTAGTTTATTTCTTCTGTCGTAAAATGGTTGCCAATATTGGTTCTGAACCAGACCATTTACCAATGAGCTTTAACAAACTGTTATTAGTTATTATTGGTTCAATTGCGATGGTATTTATTTGTGCATGGTTACTGCACAACGTGATGATTGCAAATATCGTTTTAGTCAGTCTGTCTATTATTGTTGTCTTTATTTATTTCCGTGAAGCATTTAAACAAAAAGACAGAGTCGCTCGTAATAAAATGTACGTTGCATTTGTTCTGATGTTAGAAGCTGTTGTTTTCTACATTTTATATGCTCAAATGCCAACTTCACTGAACTTCTTTGCTATTCATAACGTTCATCATACGCTTTTAGGCTTTGATATTAACCCTGTAAGCTTCCAAGCACTAAACCCATTCTGGATCATTGTTGCTAGCCCAATCCTTGCTATCGCTTACAGCCATTTTGGCGCGAAAGGTAAAGACTTCTCAATGCCAGCGAAGTTTACCGCAGGTATGCTTCTGTGTTCATTAGGATTCCTTACAGCGGCAGCATCAGGTATGTGGTTTGCCGATGCTCAAGGCTTAACATCGCCTTGGTTTATCGTTCTGGTTTATTTATTCCAGAGCTTAGGTGAACTGATGATCAGTGCGTTAGGTTTAGCAATGGTTGCTGCGTTCGTACCACAATATATGATGGGCTTTATTTTAGGTATGTGGTTCTTAACACAAGCTACAGCTTATCTGTTAGGGGGGTATGTAGCGACCTTCACAGCTGCACCAGAGGGTATTACTGATCCACTACAAACTTTGCCTATTTATACCGATGTATTTGGTAAAATTGGCATAGTAACCTTAATTGTGGGCTTGGTTATGTGGGCAACAGTCCCTCTACTTAACCGAATGATGAAAGAAGAAAGCAAAAACGTTAAAGTCGCTTAATCTTTCAATTTGAATTAAATATTAATAAAAGCGCCTTTAGTAGGCGCTTTTATTTTGCAATAAAAACCATTCTTTCGTTTAAGAGTTACAATGATTTTCTACTTTTCTTGATATATAAAAAAACCCGCCAAATAAGCGGGTTTAATTTAATCATTAAGAATGATCCAATTACAGAACATCAACTGAATTCAGTTCTTTAAATGCTTGTTCTAAACGAACAACCATAGATGATTGTGCGTGACGTAACCAGTTACGTGGGTCGTAGTATTTCTTGTTAGGTTTATCAGCACCTTCTGGGTTACCTAACTGGCCTTGCAGATAGGCTTCGTTCTTTTTGTAGAACTGTAAGATACCATCCCAAGTTGCCCACTGAGTATCTGTATCGATATTCATTTTGATAACGCCATAATCAACAGCTTCTTTGATTTCTTCAGCTGAAGAACCGGAACCGCCGTGGAAAACGAAATCTAAGCTATTGTGTGGTAAATTGAATTTCTGTGATACGTAGTCTTGTGAGTTACGTAGAATTTTTGGCGTTAACTGAACGTTACCTGGTTTATAAACACCGTGAACGTTACCGAAAGATGCCGCGATAGTGAAACGAGGACTTACCGCGCTCAGTTTTTCATATGCGTAAGCAACATCTTCTGGTTGAGTATAAAGTGCAGAGCTGTCCATACCCGTGTTATCAACACCGTCTTCTTCACCACCCGTGCAGCCTAATTCGATTTCTAAAGTCATATCGATTTTAGCCATACGCGCTAAATATTTAGCACAGATTTCAATGTTTTCTTCTAATGATTCTTCAGATAAGTCAATCATATGAGAAGAGAACAGTGGTTTACCTGTTTTAGCATAGTGTTTTTCACCAGCATCTAACAGACCATCAATCCATGGTAATAATTTTTTCGCGCAGTGGTCAGTATGCAGAATAACAGGAACACCATAATATTCAGCCATTTGATGCACATGATGAGCACCAGAAATTGCGCCTAAAATAGCAGCTTGCTGTGGTACATCAGATTTAAGACCTTTACCTGCGATAAATGCAGCACCACCGTTAGAGAACTGTACAATAACAGGAGAACGAACTTTCGCAGCAGCTTCTAACACAGCATTGATTGAGTCAGTACCTACACAGTTAACCGCAGGCAGAGCAAATTTGTTTTCTTTTGCTACTGCAAATACTTTTTGTACATCATCACCAGTGATGACACCCGGTTTCACGAAATCAAAAACTTTAGACATGTAATAAGATCCTATATTTGGAACAGGTAGAAAATAATTTTCTACCTGTATGAGCTGACTTAATTACTGTTTAGCGCGTTCTTCTAACATTGCAACAGCAGGAAGTTTTTTGCCTTCAACGAATTCTAAGAAAGCACCACCACCGGTTGAAATGTAAGAGATTTTGTCTGCGATATCAAATAAATCAATAGCAGCTAACGTATCACCACCGCCAGCGATAGAGAATGCTTCACTATCTGCGATTGCTTTAGCAACGATTTCTGTGCCTTTGCGGAAGTTAGGGAATTCAAACACACCTACTGGGCCGTTCCACAGAATAGTTTTTGCATTTTTCAGAATTTCAGCTAAACGTTCAGCAGTCACATCACCGATATCCAATACTTGTTCATCATCTTTAATGTCATTTGCTGATTTCAATACAGCTTCTGCTGTTTCAGAAAATTCAGTCGCAACACGAACATCGCTTGGTACTGGAATATCACATTTTTCCATTAATTTCTTAGCATCATCAACAAGATCAGCTTCGTATAAAGAACGACCTACAGGATGACCTTCTGCTGCAATAAAGGTATTTGCGATACCGCCACCAACGATTAATTGGTCAGCAATTTTTGATAAAGAATCTAATACAGTCAGTTTAGTTGAAACTTTAGAGCCACCAACAATAGCAACCATTGGACGAGCAGGTTTATCTAAGGCTTTACCTAATGCTTCTAATTCTGCTGATAACAGTGGGCCTGCACACGCAACATCGGCAAATTTAGCCACGCCATGCGTTGATGCTTGAGCACGGTGAGCAGTACCAAATGCATCCATTACAAAAACATCACATAATGCAGCATATTGTTTAGATAGCGTTTCGTCGTCTTTCTTTTCGCCTTTATTAAAACGAACGTTTTCAAGGACAACTAATTCACCTGCATTGACTTCAACACCATTTAAATAGTCTTTAGCAAGGCTAACTGGTGCAGTTAATTTATCTTTCAGATAGTCAACAACTGGTTTTAAAGAGAACTCTTCGTTGTACTCACCTTCGGTAGGACGACCTAAGTGAGAAGTTACCATCACTTTAGCGCCTTGTTTTAACGCTGCTTCAATTGTTGGTAAAGAAGCACGGATACGCGCATCTGAAGTCACTTTACCATCTTTAACGGGAACGTTCAGGTCAGCACGGATAAGAACTCGTTTACCCGCTAGGTCTAAATCGGTCATCTTAATTACAGACATGATGAATCCTCTCATTGATTCTCTAAAATTTAGTAATCTTCTGTTCAGTGCCTTGTATTATTACGCGACACCGTCATTAAAACATGATTATTTAAAACCAGTTGCAGCCATTGCTAACGTTGTATCAAGCATTCTATTAGCAAAGCCCCATTCATTATCACACCAGACTAACGTCTTGATCAGGTGTTGCCCACTGACTCTTGTTTGAGTGCCATCAACGATTGCACTATGAGGGTCGTGGTTAAAATCAGTTGAGACTAATGGCAATTCTGTGTAATCCACTATACCACGAAATGCGCCAGTTGCTGATTTTTGAATTAACCGATTGACATCTAACACATTTACAGCAGTTTTTACAGTGATACTTAAATCAATTGCCGTCACATTAATTGTAGGAACTCGTACAGAAATTGCCTCAAAATGATCCTTAAATTTCGGGAAAATTCGAGTAATTCCTGCGGCCAATTTCGTATCAACAGGAATAATAGATTGTCCTGCAGCACGAGTACGGCGTAAATCCTTATGGTATGCATCAATCACGGGTTGGTCGTTCATGGCTGCATGGATTGTAGTTACTGTTCCTGATTCTATATTAAACGCGTCATCCATCATTTTAATGATGGGGATAATGCAATTTGTTGTACAAGATGCGTTTGAAACAATTCGGTGCTCTTTTTTAAGTTCGTGTTGATTCACACCAAAAACGACAGTTGCATCTAAATCAGTTGTACCAGGATGAGAAAAAAGCACCTTCTTTGCGCCTTGTGCAATATGTGCTTCGCCATCAGCACGGGAGCCATAGGCACCACTACAATCAAGTACGACATCAATACCCAGTTCACCCCAAGGTAAATCAGTAATCTCAACGTGATGAAATAAACGAATCGTATCATCACCTACTTGCAATAAATCGTTGTTAATTCGTACATCCCAAGCAAAACGTCCGTGGCTGGAGTCATACTTGAGAAGATGCCCGATACCTTGTGCATCAGCTAATTCATTTATTGCAACAACCGTTATTTCAGCTCGTTTACCTGATTCATAAAGCGCTCTTAACACATTACGCCCTATACGACCAAAACCGTTAATAGCGACTCTGATTGTCATGTGACTTCCTTGATAACTAGTAATTTGCAACCGCTTAGAATAATAGAGCAAGATACTAATCAACAACGATAAATCAAGTAAATCTAGAAATTGTGCAGTCACCGACATTTTAGGATTAACTGAAACGGTTCAGCTTACTGATAGTCAGATTACGAAAAATGAGAGAAGATCGCAATAGTAAACAAAGATGGAAGGATAAAAAAAGAGCACATCTGAGAAATTCTTCCCAAAAATGTGCTCTTGTTAACACTTATTGATTATTTAAGTAAAGATTTTGCCTGTGTAACCACATTTTCAACAGTAAAACCAAACTCTTCAAATAATTCATTTGCTGGTGCCGATTCGCCGAAGCTATGCATACCAACAATCGCGCCTTCTAAACCAACATATTTGAACCAATAGTCAGCAATACCAGCTTCGATAGCAACACGTGCTTTCACTGATGCTGGCAATACTGCTTCACGGTAATCTGCATCTTGCTTATCAAATGCATCTGTTGCTGGCATAGAAACAACACGTACTTTACGGCCTTCAGCTGTCAGTTGTTCATAAGCACTAACTGCTAATTCAACTTCAGAGCCTGTTGCAATAAAGATTAATTCTGGAGTGCCAGCACAATCTTTCAGGATATAACCACCCTTTTCGATATTTGCCAGTTGCTCTGGAGTACGTGATTGCTGTGCAAGATTTTGACGAGAGAAGATCAGTGCTGTTGGACCATCTTTACGATCAATAGCATATTTCCATGCAACAGCTGATTCAACTTGGTCACATGGACGCCATGTGCTTACGTTTGGAGTGACACGCAGGCTTGCCATTTGCTCAACAGGTTGGTGAGTTGGACCATCTTCACCCAGACCGATAGAGTCATGAGTATAAACAAAGATACTACGGATCTTCATCAATGCAGCCATGCGTACAGCATTACGTGCATATTCCATAAACATCAGGAAGGTCGCACCGTAAGGAACAAAACCGCCATGT
This sequence comes from Proteus faecis, assembly GCF_003144395.1. GTDB lineage: Bacteria > Pseudomonadota > Gammaproteobacteria > Enterobacterales > Enterobacteriaceae > Proteus > Proteus faecis. The sequence goes on from NZ_PENZ01000030.1 coordinate 74,032, forward strand.
AATGCAATACCGTTCATAATTGCAGACATACCGAATTCGCGTACACCGTAATGGATATAGTTACCTGCTTTATCTTCGTTCAGTGCTTTAGAACCAGACCACATGGTCAGGTTACTCGGTGCTAAGTCCGCAGAACCGCCCATGAATTCAGGTAATACTTTACCGAATGCTTCTAATGCATTTTGAGACGCTTTACGGCTTGCAATACTTGAAGGGTTTTGTTGCAGATTTTCAATAAATGCTTTGGCATCTGTTTCCCAGTTTGCAGGTAATTCACCAGAAATACGACGTTTGAATTCAGCGGCTAATTCAGGGAATTCTGCAGCATATGCAGCAAATTTAGCATCCCATGCAGCTTCTTTTGCTTTACCCGCTTCTTTCGCATCCCACTCTTTATAAATTTCTTGTGGAATTTCGAATGCGCCATATTCCCAACCTAACGCTTTACGTGTTTCAGCAATTTCTGCATCACCTAATGGGGAGCCGTGAGAATCAGCAGTACCTGCTTTATGAGGAGAACCAAAACCGATAGTGGTTTTACAAATTAACAGTGAAGGCTTGTCAGTAATTTGTTTTGCTTCTTCAATCGCTGCTTTGATGCTTGCTGCATCGTGTCCATCAATGCCACTGATTACATGCCAGCCATAAGCGTCAAAACGTTCTGCTGTGTTATCAGTAAACCAACCGTGCACTTGACCATCAATAGAGATGCCATTGTCATCATAGAATGCAATCAGTTTACCTAACTGTAATGTTCCAGCTAAAGAACACACTTCATGAGAGATACCTTCCATCATACAACCATCACCCATAAAGGCGTAGGTGTAGTGGTCAACAATGTCATGACCAGGACGGTTAAATTGAGCCGCTAATGTACGTTCTGCAATTGCAAAACCCACTGCGTTTGCAATACCTTGACCTAAAGGACCCGTTGTTGTTTCAACACCAGGGGTGTAACCAAATTCTGGGTGACCAGGTGTTTTAGAATGCAATTGACGGAAATTTTTCAGATCATCTAAAGAAACTTGATAACCAGACAGGTGCAGTAAGCTGTAAATCAGCATTGAAGCGTGGCCGTTAGACAATACGAAACGGTCACGATCAGCCCAGTTAGGGTTAGTCGGGTTATGATTTAAAAAATCACGCCATAATACTTCTGCAATATCAGCCATACCCATAGGGGCGCCAGGGTGTCCTGATTTCGCTTTTTGCACAGCATCCATACTTAAAAAACGGATCGCATTAGCAAGGGTTTTACGAGTGGTCATTTTCTACTCCAAGTCGGATAAAAAGCATCTAGATAGCTGATTCTCTCAATGCAGGCAAAAAACCGCAATATAAAAAATCCGCAAAGGTGGCTATCGTAATTAGCTTAAATCAATAATTCTTTGATTTACACAACATTTTTTACGATAAAATCGGAAAATAACATTATCTCACCGCATTATTGCGCAACAAAAACATTAAATAGACATTATTTGCGCAACCAAGAAATAAGCTATTAAACCTTAGCTTGATACGACTAATCAAGATAAAATTTCTTTATCAAATTATCCATTAAATCAAATAAATATCGTATTTGTTTTAATTATAACCTAATAACTGACTGAGTTTGTTGCAAGGACGTAGAATTATAAGAGCTTAAAAAAGACAAAAAGCAGATAATTCACTGATTCAGTGATAAAAATCTTATTTACATCATATATAGCTAAAAGGAAAAATCAGCGTAACGTAAATGTTACTTATTACCTTAGCAAAATGAGTGAGAAAATAAGTAATTAGGTTATTCCAAGAATGGTTTTTATAAATTTTATTACAATAAAGAATATATTTTTCGTATTTTAACTTTCAATAAGCCTAAAGTTTCTTTTTTCTGTGTTAATTGAATATTTTTTTCTATTATCATTTTTGCAGAAAAATAATTTCAGAAAACAGCTTACTTAATAATACGCGAAAGTTTGCAAAGCAAAAAACCCAGCATAAATGCTGGGGTTTAGTAATGGAAGGCATCCCTCCGAATTGGATTATCATTTAATATGGTTATAACTAACCTTGTTCAGATATTTTTAAAGACAGGTATTTTTCTAACTTCTTTAAGGTAGGCAGTACCTTCAGTATTGCCAGTACCTGGCGAGGTACCCAGCATTTTTACAGCAATACCGTAATGCGACTGCCTCCATATTTTCATGCCTAATCCAAACGACTCCATCGCTTGATGAAAATCGTCTTTATACAAATTATCCTGAGGAATAAGATTAAAAACATCATCAATCGTCTCGGGGTTAGATAAAATCGCCTCGCTTACCTCCGGTACCGCTTGATAGGCTATTGAATTGAATCTTTCGGCATCAGGTCTACTACACAATGATTCAACTTTTTTATAACTGCGTGACTGGATTGCACTAGAGCCTTCGGTATAGTCTCTGAACCTATGAAAACCATCAACCCGCAACGTCGATAACAATGGAAAAAGTGCTGCCATTTCATTCAATCGATTAGCGCTGAGAAACAAGAGTTCAGTTGCTTGTTTCAGATCCGATTTAGCAAAGGCAATAACTTCCGTTAAACAAGAGGCCAGCCAATCAAACAATGTTTCAAAGGCCTGTAATATACGTAGAAAAATGTACTCATCATGATTAATATAAACGGGTATCATAGAGTATTCTAAGCGTAATTTTTCATTATCAGATAAGCGTAAAAACACAGCAGAACAAATTGTGTCGCAGATAGCTATCATATCCCGCTCATTATTTTCCCACTGTATATTCATTCGTTGATATACTTTTCCCATACACTTTATCAGTCGTCGGCAACGCATATTAACAAGTCGCTGATCTGGTGCCATTTCATAGAGCCAACTGCCATTATTACGCAATGCATCTAGCTCAAAGCGGATTAAATCCATAGTAATAATAGTCAATTGCCAATCGATATAATCAGCACTATTTTCTGTGTAATTCTGCCAATGTAATAAATCCAGTGCTAGATAAGATCGATAACTATAAGTGTCATCAAATTTATCCAAGACGACGTTAAGAAAACTTAACATCCAATCACCAGCGGAACTGTGGGCTAATTCATCTCGATATACTGCCAGTTGTTGTAATTTTTGCTGGGTAACAAAATGTTTTCCAACTTTATGAAATTCAGAAAGGATCTCTCTGGCATCACACCGATGACTATTATTCAATAGACTGTCTTCGGCGACCACTCTATAACTCTTTTCACGTTTTGAATCAGCCCCATCAAGATGCTCTTGCTCTGATATTCTATCAGACATAGTTAGCTCCCGGCTCTTTGTTGCATAAATGTCAGGATTTCAAGTTGCTGGGCGAGTAGTTTTATATATTCCATCCCGCTTCACTAATACTGTTGCCTTCGCTACATACCCAGCACTCAATTCACTCGCTGCTTCAGCTAACTCTTCATTTTGAAGTTTCAACCATCGCTCTGTGGATTAATGTATAACCTGAAAGTACCATTCATTAATAATATAAATGTATTTATACAATATAACAGTCATTAAAACCAACAATAATTTAACGTTGAACCAACAACCCTAACTGTAAAAAGACATATTTACCGGAATTACATAAATAAAATCAATCAAGTTAAAAGGAAAATAATTTTATTACATAGGTTGAAAATTCTTTAAATTAATCCACCAAAGAGTAATTAAAGATAATTAAAAGTGATAACTTGCATTATTATAGTTTTTTAGTTCGATTAGTTATTATGATTTATTTTATTATTCTAATTGCTTTAATTATTTTAACGGTAATTTTTCGAAGGGTAACAATTAAAGATATCCCGTCATTAATCACAAGCCAAATAAGCAAATACATAAAATATATTTATACTTTTTTATTAAAGCAATGTTAAAATCTGTTTTATTGGTTTTCAATAATTATTTATATATTCAATCAAACAGCTATGCGGGTCTAATAAACAAGGTGTTACTGGCTAGCTGAGGCTAGTTTGGATATCAACGGGGATCAGTACTGGTGTTACCCGCTTAGTTACCCGCTTAATGGTAGGAGAAAGCCTTGTGTTCTTATATTTAGTTCAATGTTTCTGAACGCACGTTACCGCGTGATTTACGTGAACGATTGGCTTAATTGCGGGTAGAAGGTCGGAAAAGTAGCATACTGCTGTCTGGTATGATGATAAAACCCCAATAGCAAAAACCCCAGCATAAATGCTGGGGTTTGGAATGTTGGCGGAACGGACGGGACTCGAACCCGCGACCCCCTGCGTGACAGGCAGGTATTCTAACCAACTGAACTACCGCTCCGCGCATCCTTTCGGACGGAGTGAATATTACGAATCTCTTGCCTTGTCGTCAACTGTTTTTCTAACAAAAAGATGCATTTGGATAATTTTTAATCTCAACTTACTCTTTGTGCTTTTTTTATATTCAAACAGCCTCATCATTTGATGCTGGACGCCATAAACAATGCCCGCCTTTCTTCTCAACCAAATCTAATCGAGCCTCATGCTCAGCAACTTCTTCTGCAGTTGCTCTTATTACTCTTAATCCTGAAACTGGGCGCTCGATGCGCTGAATATCATTTTGCTCTTGCTCGTTACTTGATTCACCTTCCATTGAAAATGCTAATGCTGTTTGTCCACCGGTCATTGCCAAGTAAACATCAGAAAGTATTTCAGCATCCAATAACGCGCCGTGAAGAGTACGCTTAGAGTTATCTATTAAGTATCTATCACATAAGGCATCAAGATTATTTCGTTTGCCGGGAAACAATTCCCTCGCCATTGCAAGGCTATCGGTAATTTGACAGAACGTTTCGGTAGGCGGAATATCACGATTAAGCTTTCTAAATTCATAATCCATAAAGCCGATATCGAACGATGCATTATGAATGATCAGCTCTGCTCCGCGAATATATTCTAAAAACTCATCGGCAATATCAGCAAAAGAAGGACAATCTTCTAAAAACTCATCACTAATGCCGTGAACTTCAAAAGCTTCAGGATCAACTAATCTTTCAGGCTTAATGTAAACATGGAAATTTCGCCCTGTTAATCGACGATTGATAACCTCTACGGCACCAATTTCAATGATATTATGACCTTCATAATGAACGCCCAGTTTATTCATACCGGTAGTTTCGGTATCAAGTACAATTTGTCGTGTGATTGGAGTGCTCATAATCCGTTTTTATGTCAGACTTAGGGTTAGTTTTTCGTATTAATCAAAAAGGATAAGTCGCCTTTATGCACAAGCAGGTAGAAATATTCACCGATGGTTCATGCTTAGGCAACCCAGGCCCTGGTGGTTATGGCGCTATTTTACGCTATCAACAACATGAAAAAACCCTAAGTGAAGGTTTTTTTATGACCACCAATAACCGAATGGAACTTCTTGCTGCTATCGTAGCACTAGAAACATTAAAATTCCCTTGTAAAATTACACTGACAACAGATAGCCAATATGTCAGACAAGGTATTACACAGTGGATCCATAGCTGGAAAAAGCGTCAATGGCGCAAAGCAGACAAAAGTCCTGTGCTTAATGTCGATTTATGGAAACGCTTAGATAGTGCTATTACTCGTCATGAAATTGAATGGCATTGGGTAAAAGGCCATGCCGGTCATGATGAAAATGAACGTTGTGATGAATTAGCAAAAGCGGCAGCTCAATCACCGACACAAGAAGATACGGGTTATATCGAAAGCCAAAAAGATAAAACACAATAAATCATGTTTTATGGCTCTGAATGATTGCGTGTGGCCCCTAAAACTCGACCTTTTACACTCATTCTTGGCAATGCAAATTTCAATGCAGTGGGTGTTAAAGGAAGTGTTCTTTTACGAGCAATAATTAAATTTAAACAGCCACCAGTGTGATAGCGGCTACCATCACGTTTTATTGGTCTTGAAAATGGCATAATATGGAAATTCTGTTGTGTCATCACTTCGTAATTTAGCACACTAAGCCAATCGATTTGGCGTCGAAGTGAAAACATGCGACTTGAATAAGGCTGCTTTTGTCGTAAAAGAGGCGTGCATTTGCCCAACCCTAATAAACTAATCGGGTTAAAGCTTGTTAATACTATCCAACCATCATCAATTAAAACACGATCAGCTTCTCTTAGTAGCCAATGGGGATCTGCACTATAATCAAGCACATGAGCCATAAGACAAACATCAATCGATTTATTTTCAAAGGGTAGATAATCTAAAGACGCGATAACATCCGCATTTAATGCATTCGATGTCACATTGACTTGATGCGAAACGATACTTAATTTGGTATCCAGTTCAGCACTGAGTTGACCGAGTTTCAGCAAATGAAAGCCATACATTTTTGGCCACCAGTTTTGTAAACGCAATTCAATCGCCATGCGATAATATTCCCCCCAAGGAATATCACGCCAAGAATTTGGCATTGTAATCGGTTTTACTGAACGCGCTGCTTTCATCGTTTAACCCTTTATATTTTATAAGTAAGGTAACTTATATGGAGCTTATCAGAATTCCTGCTTTATCAGATAACTACATTTGGCTATTAAGTAATGAAAATAGTGAATGTGTGATTGTGGATCCGTCACAAGCCAAGCCTGTTATTGAAATGCTTTCACAACGCTCGCTAACACCTATCGCAATTTTATTAACCCACCATCATGATGATCATGTTGGTGGCGTTGCTGAACTTGTAAAAAAATATCCTAACATTGACGTTTTTGGCCCACAAGAAACACAAAGTAAAGGGGCTGAAAATATTATTCATAATCAAGAACGCATTATTGTTAGCACGTTCACTTTTAATGTGATTGGCACACCCGGCCATACATTGGGTCATGTTGCTTATTATTGTGAACCTTATTTATTTTGTGGCGATACACTTTTTTCTGGTGGTTGTGGTCGCTTATTCGAAGGTACCGCACAACAAATGTTTAGTTCATTACAAAGATTGAGTGCGTTACCAGATAACACATTAATTTGTTGTGCTCATGAATACACCCTATCAAATATGACCTTTGCACATCATATCATGCCAGAAAATGCACTTATTACCGATTATTTAGCCCAAGTTAGTGAAATGCGTAAAAATTTGCAACCAACTGTGCCAATAACACTGAAAAACGAAAAGAACATTAATCTTTTTTTGAAATCTGACGATATTGATTTGCAAAGGATTTTAGGTATAACCACCAATACTTACGCTCCAATTAAGACATTTACAAAATTAAGAGAGTTAAAAGACAATTTTTAAATTCTATTGATTGTTTTATTTTGGCAGACTAAGTATCATTTGGTTCAAAAAACACACAGGATGAATTTTTCTATTATGAAGACAAAAGCGATTTTGTTCTCCATATTGCTATTGGCGGGCTGCCAGCAATCTGAGAACATTAAACCTAATTTGTCTGCGATCACACCAACGTCAACGAAAGGGACTTCAACTTCTCACCAACCTCAATATGATGTAAAAACCAATTTATGGGGTTATGTGGTAAGTGAATTGAAAATGGACCTCCCTGAAAATGAAAGGATCTCGCAGCAAGAATTATACTTTTTAAATAATCCCAAACATATACAGAGCGTTGCTTCTCGCGCTGAACCTTATATGTATTCGATTATTGATGAAATTGAAAAACGTGAATTACCAATGGAACTGGCACTTGTTCCTGTCATTGAAAGTGCGTTTAATCCTCATGTTACCTCTTCTGCAAATGCCGCGGGTTTATGGCAATTTGTACCAATAACCGGTAATTACTATGGTTTAGCACAGAACCAATGGTATGACGGCCGTCGTGATGTCATGGCATCAACGAAAGCTGCCCTTGATTTACTAGAGCGCTTGTATGTGATGTTTGATAGTGATTGGGCACTTGCCCTTGCTGCTTATAACGCGGGTGAAGGCCGTGTCATGCAAGCAATAAAGGCAAATGAGAGTCAAAACTTACCAACAGACTATTGGTCGCTTTCTTTACCTAAAGAAACGATGAATTATGTGCCGAAAATTCTCGCATTGAGCAAAGTTATTCGTGAAAACGAACAAACTATTACTTTCCCCAAAAGTAATTATCGCGATAAAGCATTAGCCTCATTTGATGTCGGCGAGCAAATCACGTTAAATAAAGTTGCTGAATTAAGTCAGTTACCTATTAATACCGTGAAAGATTATAATCCCGGCTATAAGCGCGGAATAACCGCACCAAATGGCCCTCATGTCATTATGCTGCCTCGCAATAAGCTTGACCAATTCCGTACCGCTTTTGAGGATGAAGCGATATTAGAAACTATTCGTTTAGCTGTTGCCAAAACGAATCAGTCTATTAAGCAAGAAGGCGTTTATAAGGTTCGTTCTGGGGATTCGTTTTACGCTATTGCTCGTCGCTACAATATGAGTATAAAAGACTTACAGCGTATTAATGGATTGAATGCAAAGAGCACATTGCTAGTTGGTCAGACATTAAAAATTCATAATGCAGGCAGTGCCACAACAACGAAACCAGCGAAACCGTCACCAAGCTACTATAAAGTACGCCAAGGTGACTCTTATTACAGCATTGCCCGTCGCCATGGCATTAATCTAAAACAGTTAATGAGCTGGAACGCTGACATTAAAATGTTAAAGCCAGGTACGCAATTAACACTGTATATAAAATAGTTTTCTACACTTAAGCTTCTTTAAAGCCATCAATATATTAACACCTTAAAGGTGATAAATAGAGATGGCTTTTTTCTTTCCTGTCAATTAGTCCCCCTTTCCAAGAAAACCGCTCTTTTCTTCCTTTTCATCCATGCCTTCTATTTTATTTTGTTTGAATATGCTCCCTTTACTCTTCCAAATATTAGACAATAAAAAAAGCGCCTGATATTTAACTATCAAGCGCTTTGTTTTTATCTCTATGAATTAATTTAGCATACTAACTTATAGCCAGAAGAACCAAGCAAACAGAGAGATAACAAAGATACATACTAAGTTTAGTACACCACCAACTCGCACCATTTCAGTCTGTTTAATATAACCAGAACCAAAAACAATCGCATTTGGCGGTGTTGCGACAGGTAACATAAATGCACAAGATGCACCGATACCAATAATCATTGTCAGCGCCATTACTGGCATACCTAACGCTTGTGCAACGGTTGCAAAGATAGGTACTAATAACGCAGCACTCGCTGTATTACTGGTGAACTCTGTTAATACAATAATAAAGGTTGTTACCGCCAGAATAATCACAAACCAATGACTGTTACCGAAAGTATCTTTCATAAAGTCAGCCATAACTAAGCTTGCACCAGAAGATTGTAAAATTGCGCTTAGTGTTAAACCACCACCAAACAGCATTAATACACCCCACTCTGTATTTTCTTGGATCTGGCTCCAACTAGCTACACCGGTAACCCCAATAACAATGGCGGCACTAACAGCAATAACGGTATCTAAATCTTTCACACCACCAAAAGCGCTACTGATAAAAGAACTAAAGATCCAGCAAAATACCGTCACTAAGAAGATAATCATGGTAATAACACGCTTGTTATTCCACTCTAAGACTTCTAATTTCAGATCAAACTTATGTTTCAAGTTAGGACGCAACATTAGGTACATTACAATAAACATGATAGGTAATAACACCAACATGATTGGAACACCATACTTCATCCACGTAATGAAATCTAAGTTCAGTTGAGCAGCGGCAATCGCATTTGGTGGGCTACCAACTAACGTACCTAAACCACCAATACTGGCACTATAAGCAACACCTAGTAATACGAAGACGAAAGTATTACGTTCTGAACGAATATCTAAGTTAGATAAAATACCTAATACTAGAGGCAGCATCATCGCAGCTGTTGCTGTGTTACTGATCCACATTGAGAGTAATGCAGTAACACCAAATAACAGCAATACAGCGATTGACAGTTTACCTTTTGCGATCATCAGCAAGCGGTTAGCAATTAAGCGATCTAGCCCTTGGATATGAAGTGCTGTCGCTAATGCAAAGCCACCGAAGAATAAGAAAATGATAGGGTTTGCAAATGATTTTAATGACTCATTAGTATTCATTAGCCCAAGCACAACGGCTAATATAGGTATAAATAATGCTGTTATAGTCACGTGAATAGCTTCTGTCAGCCATAACACACCCACAAACACCATTAATGCTAAACCTGCATTTGCCTTTGGATCATAAGGTAAAAATTCTAGCAAAAGTAGTAATAACACCACATCAATAGCCAGAATAATTAACCCTCGCTTGTTTATCGGACTAGACTTCGCCGACGGGGCTAAATTGGATGCGTCCATGATAATACTCCACATTAGCTGATATGAACATTGGATTCACTAAGCTTAAATTGTTAACGAAATAGGTTATATGTGAAATATAAAAACATTTCCCTTCATTGAAAATGCGCAAAAGCTATATTTGAGATCTGTTCCACGAGAATTAACCAATTTATTAATAAAAGAGTAATAATTGAACACTATTTTCTCTTATACATCACACTTTTTTCAAAGTTGTTAAAAATAAATATTCTATTTTTTCTGTAAAAAAATAAAAAAAAGAGGAGAACTCAAGGTTCTCCCCTTTCAGATTAATAAATTTTTTTAATCAAAGATGCAAGATTATGCTTGGCCTTTAACTTCTTTCAGACCGTTGAAAGGTGCTTTGTTACCTAATGCTTCTTCGATACGGATCAGTTGGTTGTATTTAGCAACACGATCAGAACGGCTCATAGAACCTGTTTTGATTTGGCCAGCTGCGGTACCAACTGCTAAGTCAGCGATAGTTGCATCTTCGGTTTCACCTGAACGGTGAGAGATAACAGCTGTGTAACCTGCATCTTTCGCCATTTTGATTGCTGCTAAAGTTTCTGTCAGTGAACCAATTTGGTTGAATTTGATCAGAATTGAGTTAGCAATGCCTTTGTCGATACCTTCTTTTAGGATCTTAGTGTTAGTTACAAACAGGTCGTCACCAACCAGTTGGATTTTGTCACCAAGAACTTTAGTTTGGTATGCGAAACCATCCCAATCAGATTCGTTTAAACCATCTTCGATAGAAACGATTGGGTATTGTTTAGTCAGTTCTTCTAAGTAATGAGTGAACTCTTGTGAAGTGAAGGTTTTGCCTTCGCCTTTCAGTTCATAGTTACCCGTTTCATTGTTGTAGAACTCAGAAGCAGCACAGTCCATAGCCAGAGTAACGTCTTTACCTAAAACGTAACCTGCTTTCTCAACGGCTTCTTTGATAGCAGCTAATGCAGCAGCATTAGATTCTAAGTTAGGTGCATAACCACCTTCGTCACCTACTGCAGTGTTCATGCCTTTTGCTTTTAACACTTTTGCTAAGTGATGGAAGATTTCTGAACCCATACGCACTGCTTCTTTCAGAGTAGGTGCGCCAACAGGTTGGATCATGAACTCTTGGATATCAACGTTGTTATCTGCGTGCTCACCACCGTTGATGATGTTCATCATTGGCAGAGGCATAGAATATTGACCGTGAGTACCGTTCAGATCAGAAATGTGCTCGTACAAAGGCATACCTTTTGCAGCAGCAGCCGCTTTTGCGTTTGCTAAAGAAACCGCTAGGATTGCGTTTGCACCAAAGTTTGATTTGTTTTCAGTACCATCTAAATCGATCATGATTTTATCGATGTTAGCTTGGTCTTTTGCATCCTGACCAAGGATCGCTTTAGCGATTGGACCATTAACAGCAGCAACCGCTTTCAGAACACCTTTACCTAAGAAACGTGATTTATCACCATCACGTAATTCTAAAGCTTCGCGAGAACCTGTTGATGCACCTGATGGAGCCGCAGCCATACCAACAAAACCACCTTCTAAGTGAACTTCTGCTTCAACTGTTGGGTTGCCACGAGAATCAATAATTTCACGACCAAGTACTTTAACGATTTTGGACATTCGGTTTTCCTCTGTACAAGTTAAATTTCCGAGAAGAGATACTCTATCTCTTCTCATATATCCTATTTCAGCAGGCCTTTTTGGTTATCAAAGGCTGCTTTCACAAAGCCTGCAAATAACGGATGGCCGTCACGCGGCGTTGAGGTAAACTCTGGGTGGAACTGACAAGCAACAAACCAAGGATGGTTTGGATTTTCAATAATTTCCACCAGTTTGTTATCTACTGAACGACCTGCAATACGTAAACCCGCATCTTCAATACGTTTTAATAGTAGATTATTTACTTCATAACGGTGACGATGGCGCTCTGTAATGGTGTTTTTGCCATACAGTGTACGAACTAAGCTATCGCCACTTAAATGGCAAGGCTGAGCACCAAGTCGCATCGTACCACCTAAATCACTATCTTCTGAACGCACTTCGACATTACCGTCTTCATCGCGCCATTCAGTGATTAATGCAATAACTGGATATTTGCAATCTGGTGCAAATTCAGTGGAGTTTGCACCTTCCATTCCAGCAACATTACGTGCAAACTCAATCATAGCAACCTGCATACCTAAGCAAATGCCTAAGTAAGGGATTTTATTTTCACGTGCATATTGAGCAGCCATAATTTTGCCCTCAACACCACGTTCACCAAAACCACCTGGTACTAAGATTGCGTCTAACCCTTTAAGCATTTCTACGCCACGAGTTTCAACGTCTTGTGAATCAATTAGTTTGATATTTACAGCAACACGGCTTTTGAAACCACCATGTTTTAATGCTTCAATCACTGATTTATAGGCATCTGGTAATTCAACATATTTACCAACCATACCAATGGTCACTTCGCCTTCAGGATTAGCTTCTTCATAAATAACTTGTTCCCACTCTGCAAGATTTGCGACTGGGCAATCTAAGCTGAATCGTTTACAGATATAATCATCTAATCCCTGTGATTTCAATAGTGCAGGGATTTTATAAATGGAATCGACATCTTTTAATGAAATAACCGCTTTCTCTGGTACATTACAGAATAGTGCAATTTTGGCACGTTCGTTTGCAGGAATAACGCGGTCTGAACGGCAAATCAACGCATCAGGCTGGATACCGATCGACAGTAATTCTTTTACAGAATGCTGAGTTGGTTTGGTTTTCACTTCACCAGAAGCGGCTAAATAAGGCACCAATGTTAAATGCAGATAGAATGTGTGCTCGCGGCCCACTTCTGCTGCCATTTGGCGAATCGCTTCTAAGAATGGTAAGGATTCGATATCACCAACTGTCCCGCCAACTTCAACTAAAACGACATCATGACCTTCACCGCCACGGATGATGCGTTCTTTGATTTCATTAGTGATATGAGGAATAACTTGAATTGTAGCCCCAAGATAGTCACCACGACGCTCTTTGCGTAATACTTCAGAGTATACGCGACCTGTCGTGAAGTTATTACGACGAGTCATTTTCGTGCGAATAAAGCGCTCATAGTGTCCTAAGTCGAGATCAGTTTCAGCACCATCGTCAGTGACGAAGACTTCCCCGTGCTGAATTGGGCTCATAGTACCTGGATCGACGTTGATATACGGATCCAACTTCATCATGGTGACATTGAGTCCACGGGCTTCGAGTATAGCCGCCAGAGAGGCTGCGGCAATGCCTTTACCCAGAGAGGATACGACCCCGCCGGTCACAAAAATATAATTCGTTTTCATGCTGAACCTGAAAGTTTAGGTGTATTAGGATGATGGATATAACTGGACGGGAACACAGTATACCCGAACCTTATTTTCGCTACAAACATTCTTAGTAGTATAAAGTTCTTTTTCATCACGCCACTTATCCGTTTAAACACGAAAAAACAGTAAAAATTCAATTAACTAAACCCGTGAAAATATTTCACAAGCATTTTAGCTTAATCCTTTCAGCTAAGCTATCACTTTTAGAGAAGAGATGCTTTATTTTTTCATAATATTAAGTGTAGCAGGTTTATAGCGAGATCTTTTGCTTATGATCATACGTTTAATTTTTTTGAGATTAATCACATTTTTAATGTAATAGAATGCAAATACAAAACTTTAAATTACCCAAAAACAAAAAAACGAAATTACATCTTATAATTTTTCTTTTTAAATATTTTTATAAAAACAGCTGAAAAAACGAGATGTTACAAGCTATTTTTATCGCACTTTATGTCATGTTAGAGTTAATTTGCGTGTCACAATTCACTCAATCGGTTGTTTTTTTGCTTTCTGCCAATAGATCTCCATCTCTTCCAATGAGGCATTTTCTATGCCAGTGCCTTTTTCTGAGAGCATTTTTTCAACAAAACGAAAGCGTTGTTCAAATTTTCGGCATGCTCGATTTAATGCTTGCTCGGGTTTTTGTTTTAAATGACGTGATAAATTCACCACAGAAAACAATAAATCACCTAACTCATCTTCAATTCGAGAGGCATCTTGAAGCTCTTTTTTCACCTCAGCTATCACTTCATCAATTTCTTCATAAACCTTACCCAAGACAGGCTCTAATTCATTCCAATCGAACCCCACTGAAGCACAACGTTTTTGGATTTTTTCGGCTTTCATTAAAGCAGGTAATGTAGCGGGAATATCATCTAATAATGAAAACTGAGCTTTAGCTTCTCGCTCTTGAGCTTTAAGTTTTTCCCAACGATATTTTTCTGTGACTAAATTATTGTCACTTTCAGTGGCAAAGATATGAGGATGACGGCGTTCTAGCTTATTACTGATAGCTTCACAAACATCATTAAAATCAAATAATTTTTGCTCTTGCGCCATACGTGAATAAAAAACAACCTGATAAAGCAAATCGCCTAACTCTTCTTTTAAATCAGCAAAATCTTTGCGTGTAATGGCATCTAATACTTCATAGGTTTCTTCTAATGTATAAGGTGCGATAGTGTCAAAAGTCTGCACTTTATCCCATTCGCACCCTGTTTCAGGATCACGTAGTTGCGCCATAATTTCTAATAAACGAAAGATTGCACGATTTTCTGACATCATATTGCCTTTTAAATAAGAGTTAGCTTTATCCTGTTTAACACATTTCTAGATAAAAAATGCCGAGAACAGTTGTCTCGGGATCTTATCATTTCAAGCTCAAGATCTTAAAAATAACTTTTTTGAAAGAATAATGACATTTTAAATTGAACTATAAATTTGTTATTTACAAATATACTCCTCGCTATAAATCCACGTTTCAACACCATATAAATACATCATTTTTGTTAAAGGTTTAATAAAATGAGTGAAAATATAATTCAATTTAGTACATTAACTGTAACGCCACATAATACTTATATTCCTGAGTATGCTTTTAATAATGGTTTTTCTTTTAATCAAGCTACAAATATTATTTGTAATAATTTTATGCAGGATAAAAAACAAGAATGCCCTGTTTGCGGAAAGAAAAATTGCCCTGCGTTTAAAAATGAATGTAAATCTTACTTAAAACAGAAAACCGAATTAGCATTAAAAAAAGCATTAATAATGCGACCTTATGGCCGTGCTTTAATGCATAGATCTAACGAGTTTAATGAAAGTTCTCCATTGCTATTATTAAATATGGAAGAAAACAACATTCCATTAAATAATGAAAATATAAGTCGTATATTTGAAGCAGATCTGAATCTAAGTAGAATGTTTTACCAAAAAATGAACTATATAAATGGTTTTCTCTTTGATATTCATTTTAGTCCTCATCCAGATCCTATGTTACAAAATATAGGTGAAAAATTTGGGGAATATTCCCGCTGGCTACCCTCAGTACGATTAGCCTTACATGCCTTATATGCAGATAAAGGCGCAGACAATATAAATAATTTTCCTGAGATGCAAAAATATATTAGAGAACAAGATTTTAAATCCGCATGCCAAGATTTCCATAATAATATGACGTTTACATATCGCAATTTCCAAATTGCTGATATTTTAGCTCAACAAGCAAATAAAAAAGAACAAACAAACGATGATTTTAAGCAATTGCATGATTCAATAAAGTTTACTGCTGATTTTTATAAAGAAGTGTTTAATGCTTATGGTGATAAAGCAAGGAAATTAGCGGAGTCTTTAGCACAACAAGCCAGAGGAAAAACCATCCGTAACGTTGATGATGCGCTAAAAGCTTACGAAAAATACAAAGCGAATATCAATAGAAGAATTAATGCCAAAGATCGTAAAGCTATTGCAACTGCATTGGAATCGATCAAACTCGATGATATAGCTCAAAAATTAAAAAAATTTAGTAAAGGTATGGCCTATACTGGTTACGCTATTAACTTTGCAGATTGGGCTACCGAATTACATAAAGCAATACAAACCGATAACTGGCGTCCTTTTTTTGTCAAAACAGAAACGCTTATAGTAGGAATGGCAGCTACATCTGTAGCTGGATTTACATTTAGTGTGCTTCTAGGTGGTCCTATAGGTATATTAGGCTATGGATTAATCATGGCTGGTGTTGGTGCATTAATAAATGATGATTTAGTTGAAAAAGCCAACCAGTTCTTGGGAATTTAACTTTATATAATGAAAGGTTACTTATTTAATAAGTAACCTTTCATTAACAAAACTATAATATAAATAATTGTAATTGGAATAGTCAATAAAAAAACGACTCCATGATATACCGCTATCCCTCCCATTTTTCCTGGTGTATCCATAAATACCCCCTTATTCCAAAACTCTCTTGTAGTAAACTTAAGAAAGAAACTCTCAACTGCCCATTTAGATACGGAAAAGAATATAATTCCATAAATATTAATAATTAAATAAATAGTCTTATACCTAAATTCATCATTCCAAAATAGATATAAAAAACATAAACCAATAAACCATCCCCAACACATATTCTTAATATAATATTGTTTAGTTATCTTCATATTTATCTACTAGATCCCTTTTATTTAAAACTATATTTATTTTAAATAAACCCTAGCAATTAAATCACTAACTAAATATACAGTTTTTCTGATTTTTAGATAAAAAAATGCCGAGAACAGTTGTCTCGGCATCTTATCATTTTAATGTTTTAGTGAGAAAAGCGTTTCGCTTCTATCACATCAGGCAACTGATTAAGTTTTGCCAAAATACGACTTAATACTTGGAGGTTATAAATCTCAATATTCATATCAATGGTCGCAATTTGTTGCTTCACATCACTACGGCTACTGACACCAAGTACATTCACTTTCTCATTGGCTAAAATAGTCGTGATATCACGTAATAATCCACTACGATCATTCGCAACAACACGCACTACTAATGAATAACCGCTGGAATAATTCTCTCCCCATACCGCATCAACAATACGCTCTGGCGCATGAGAAAGTAATTCAGCAAGTTGCTCACAATCAGCACGGTGAATCGAAATACCACGACCTTTGGTAATAAAACCAACAATATTGTCACCCGGAATAGGCTGGCAACAACGTGCAATATGGTGCATTAAGTTACCCACCCCCTCAACGACAATACTACTACCTGAACCAGTGGTTCTTGGTGCTGGCGTTTTGCTTTCGAGTGTCCGCAGTGCTTCTTTATCTTCATCTTCCGCAGTGGCTTTATTTAATTTACTTTGAATAAAGTTCACTAATTGATTAATTCGGATATCACCGACACCAATCCCAGCTAATACTTCATCAACACTATGCACGTTATAACGCACAATCAGCAGTTTTTCTGCTTCTTTCATATTGATATCCATATGCGCCAATTCGTTATCTAAAATCTGACGCCCTGCAAGAATATTTTTATCGCGATCCTGCTTGCGGAACCAATTGTGAATTTTTGCACGTCCACGGCTTGTCGTGACATAACCTAAATTAGGATTTAGCCAATCGCGGCTCGGGTTAGGATGTTTTTGCGTGATAATCTCAATTTGATCGCCCATTTGTAGCTGATAGCTAAAGGGCACAATGCGCCCGCCAATTTTCGCTCCAATGCAGCGGTGCCCCACATCACTATGAATATGATACGCAAAATCAAGCGGTGTTGATCCTGCCGGTAAATCAACCACATCACCTTTTGGTGTAAAGACGTAAACCCTATCATCAAACACTTGGCTACGAACTTCATCCAGCATTTCGCCAGAATCTGCCATCTCTTCTTGCCATGCAATCAGTTTGCGTAACCATGCAATACGGTTTTCATAACTTCCTGTACCGCCTTTCGTTGTCGCGCCTGTGGCGCCTTCTTTGTATTTCCAGTGCGCAGCCACACCCAGCTCGGCATCTTCATGCATTTGGCGAGTACGAATTTGAATTTCAACCGTTTTACCTTCTGGCCCTAACACAACGGTATGAATAGATTGATAACCATTTGGCTTTGGATTTGCCACATAATCATCAAATTCATCAGGTAAATGACGAAAATGAGTATGCACAATCCCTAATGCTGCATAACAATCTTGAAGACGTTCAACAACAATACGTACCGCTCTTACATCAAATAATTCATCAAATGCCAAGTTCTTTTTCTTCATTTTGCGCCAGATACTATAGATATGTTTGGGGCGACCATAGATATCTACATCAACATTCTCTTCTTTCATATAACCACGTACCGTACTGACAAAATTATCAATATACTGTTCGCGATCGATACGACGCTCATGAAGCAAGCTTGCTATTTTTTTGTATTCATCAGGATGAAGATAACGGAAACAAAAATCTTCTAATTCCCATTTTAATTGACCAATACCCAATCGGTTGGCTAACGGCGCATAAATATTAAAACACTCTTTAGCAGCCAGTACGCGCTCATCTTCTGTGGCATCTTTGACTTCGCGTAAATGGGCTATACGCTCTGATAGTTTAATGACTACACAACGGAAATCTTCTACCATAGATAACAGCATACGACGCACGTTATCTACCTGAACTGAGCTTGTTTCATTGGTATGTGTCGCTTTTAATTGGCGTATGGCGTCCATTTCCATAACACCACGTACTAAGCTCCAAATAGCATCACCAAAGTGTTCTGTGACGATTTCCTGATCAATAAGATTTTCTTCAGCAAGAGGGAAAAGAAGCGCTGCCCTCATGCTGTCTTTATCCATGCTGAGTGTCGAAAGAAGCTCAACCATTTCAACACCACGCCACAATAACCGTTCGGCATCTTCACGCCCTTGAACAGTACGATGGCAGTATTCCCAGGTTTGCATGATTTCACTACCCGCATTGGCATGAGTTAAGTTCAAGCTGTTAACCCATTTATCAACAGCAAACTCTCCCGCAGGTGTTAAGTGAGCACTTCTTACTGCAACCATATTCTCTCCCTACACGGTATAAATCTTATTTGCGACTTATTTACTGGCTAACTGTTTATTATCGACTCAAATTATTTTCGACTAAACTGTGCCATTGATTCCAGATGACCCGTTTGTGGAAACATATCCAACATTTTTAAACCGGTTAGCTGATATCCAGAATCTAATAATATCTTACTATCTCTGGCTAACGTGGTCGGATTACAGGAGACATACACGATTTTTTCTGCAGATAACTTCACTATGTGTGACATTACCTCCAGCGCTCCTGCTCTTGCAGGATCTAACAACACTTTGTTAAACCCTTCTTTCGACCACGACATCGCAGAAAAATCAGCCGATAAATCTGCATGCCAAAAATGCGCATTACCTAGTTGGTTTAGTTTTGCATTCTTTTTCGCCATTTCAACCAGTGCAGGTACACCTTCTATACCCACAACTTCACTGACACGTTTTGCAATAGGTAAAGTAAAGTTACCCATACCACAAAACAGATCTAACACGCGATCTTCTAGCGATAAATCAAGCCATTCAATAGCTTGAGCAACCATCTGAGAATTTATTTCATCGTTTACTTGAATAAAATCAGTGGGTGCAAAACGTAAATTTAGACCTTCTATTTGATAGAAGGGTTCCTGCTCAATTGGAGTTAATCGTGCTATCTCGCTATTATCACCTGCAAGATACATCGTAACTTGATAAGTTTGAGAGAAATCACGCAAACTCTGTTTATCATGCTCAGGCAATGGAGATAAATGACGTAAAATAACTAATGGTCCATTATCAGCAAGCACCATTTCAACATGCCCTAAATCACGCGCTGATGTTAATTTGCTAAGGCATGTCCAAAGAGGAGGCAATAAATCATTTAATTGAGTTTTTAACACTGGGCATTTTTTTATCATCACCAAATCGTTCGAGCGCTCTTGGCGAAAGCCCATTACCAACCCTTTTTCAGGTTGATAGCGCAATCCTAATCTTGCTCTACGACGATAACCATATTCAGCGCCTGCAATAACAGGTTCCGCTGAAATAATCACCCCAGTTTCACGCTTAATAAGGTGCGATAACACACTGGCTTTTGTTGTACGTTGTAGCGCAATAGGCACATGTTGCTGCTGACAACCACCACAACGATCATAATATTCACAATGCGGTTTTATGCGCTGTTCACTGGTCGTTAAACGCTTAATAACTTCGCCTTTAGCAAACTGGCGCTTTTCTTCTGTTAAACGAATACGAGCAGTTTCTTGTGGGAGTAATCCTTTTACAAAAATTGTTTTGCCCTCAGCATGAGCAATACCTTGACCATTTGCATCCAATGCACTGGCGGTCACTTCCAGAATCATCGCCTGTTTTTTCGCAGGACGTTTTTTAGGGGAATAAAACTGCACCATAGTATTAAATTAAGTATCAATAATGAATTAACAGTGAAATGACATCGTTTTAAAATACGCTGTATTTTTTCAGCGTGACATGAATGACTATGCATTTCAGAAGAAAACATAAAGAGAGTATAACATCGAACAAGTTATTTACTTAACTGATATAAGCAATATTTTTGTTAATTTGATAAATCTTTTAATGATAACAACCTAAGGCACTCGTTTTATGAATTTTATATTGTTCTATAACTAACAAATATTATATATAACTTTTATATTGAATATATTTACAATTAATAACATCTGTTTTCTGTTATTTTAATAAATCTTTATTATCACTAAGAAAAGTCTAAAATTTATCACCAATCAATTAGATAGCGTTTTTCTTAATGATTACAAATTAATCACAAACCATTAATTTTCTATATTCTTCATAAGCATAATGATCTGTCATTCCACTGATATAATCTTGAATTAATCTTGTACGATAATAAAACTCTAAGACTTTACCTTTTTCAGTATTTATATCATTTAGCTTTTCTAACATTTCGTTATAAGCTAGTTTATGTTTCACAGAAAGCTTATGATATAAACGCGTCTCAATAACATATTTAGGATGTTCGTTATATTTATGCAATCTTAAAAAATCTTCCGTTGATAATAAAAGCAAGGGTTTATAGATATCAAGTAACCCACTAATCACGCGATATCCTTTCATTTCAAGTTCTTCAACTTCAGGATGGCTAAACACCCATTTTTTAGCCACACTTTTTAATGTTGTTAATAAACGGTGCTCAGCACTATCCCCTTCCAATAAGGCGTGGTTAAAACTCCCTTCATAAACTTGAGGAAGATTTTTTATAAAACGGTAGGCAGTATAAGGGACTAATTTCCCTGTAATATAAACTCGTAAATACATAAAGAACTGATCTTGCATACTGCGCTTAGCTTCATTTTGATCGACTTTTTTATAAGCACGATTAACGGTTATATCAAATAAATCACCTTCAGTGACATCGCCATTTTCACGCCATGCATCACGTAAAAGCTGAACAAGACGGTTAATATCAAAAATTCCCTTTTCTACCGCATCATCTAAATCCGCAATACAATAAGAGATGTCGTCAGCAGCTTCCATAATATAAGTGAGGGGAAAGCGACAAAATTCCCCCATATCTAATTTTTGTTGTACTTCTTTTACAAATGCTAATTCAGACCAATAATACCCTGGTTTTTTCATTAAATAGCTATATTCTTTAGGAACATCACCTTGCCAATAAGCAGGACGAGTGTATTTCAATACACACCCAATTTGCGCATAGGTTAAATTCAATTTAAGCAGATGATGTGCCATTCGGATAGCTTGCGCATTACCTTCAAATTGACATAAATCTTGGCGTAAAGTTTGTCGCAATTCATTTAATTGCACTTTAGCTGAATACTGCATAGGGATAAATGGGCAACGGTCGAATTCGGCCGTCGCCTCTGGTGATAATACTTTTTGAAACCAATGTTTAATTGCCGCTTCACCAAAATGGCCAAAAGGTGGGTTACCAATGTCATGCATTAAACACGCCATCTCAATTAAACTCTCAAGGCTATCAATACGCTCATTTAAGCCATACACTTCAAGCTTATTTTGTTTTTTTAACTCACCAATAATTTGCTTAGCGATATAACGCCCTATTTGTTGAACTTCGAGAGAATGAGTAAGGCGACTGCGTACTGCGGAATTTGTCTCTAAGGGAAAGACTTGTGTTTTTTGTTGTAAACGACGAATAGCGGCTGAGTTAATAATACGCCCTCGATCACTTTCAAATTGTCGAGAAACCTGAATTTCATCATTAATATCGATGTCACTGCTGTTGTATTTACGTTGATAATTTAACTTCAGCTTAAAATCGATCATTCCTATCCTCTTTCTGGCTTAAATGAAACGAATTCTCTATTCTTTGTGTTATATCGTGTTTTTCCGATAGATGTTAAACTCTATTTAAATTTTATTTATTCTTAACCTACAAGTGAGTATGACACAATGAGAGTTGGCGTAATAGGTGCAATGGAGCAAGAAGTCACACTTCTGCGTGATAAAATTGAAGATTGCCAAATCTTATCCCGTGGCGGTTGTGAAATCTATACAGGTAAAATTAACGGTGTTGATGTTGCATTACTAAAATCAGGTATTGGTAAAGTTGCAGCCGCGATCGGCACAACATTATTACTTGAGCATTTTCGTCCTGATGTCGTTATCAATACTGGCTCTGCGGGTGGCTTAGACTCAAGATTAAATGTCGGTGATATCGTTGTTTCAACAGAAGTGCGTTATCACGATGCTGATGTGACTGCGTTTGGTTATGAACCTGGTCAAATGGCACAATGCCCTCCCGCTTTTATTGCAGATCCCAAACTTATTAGCATCGCAGAAGAGTGTATTGAATCACTAAAATTAAATGCAGTTCGTGGTTTAATTTGTAGTGGTGATGCTTTTATTAATGGTGCAGAACCTTTAGCTCGGATCCGTCGCACATTCCCAGATGTTGTGGCCGTAGAAATGGAATCAACCGCAATTGGCCATGTTTGCCATCAGTTCGATACACCATTTGTTGTGGTTCGTGCTATTTCTGATGTGGCTGATAAAGAATCACACTTAAGTTTTGATGAATTTTTATCTGTTGCCGCAGAACAATCAAGCTTAATGGTGACAGCGATATTGGATAAATTAAAAGACTAATTAAGTCGAGATAATCTTAATACCGCTTTATCAATACCCCGCCTTTCTTTTTTACTTATTCTAAGATAAAAAATAGGTGGGTATTTTTTTATTATTGGAAAAGTAATGCGTTTATTTATTAATCTTGGGTTATTACTCTGCCCATTATTTTGGCTCAATTTTGCTATTGCTACCACGCCTGTTGATCGTGTTATTACGCTATCGCCTTCAGCCACTGAAATGGCTTATGCTGCGGGTATGGGTAATAATATTGTCGGAGTTAGTGCTTACTCTGATTATCCGGAGGCGGCTAAAAGTATTGAACAAGTGGCCAATTGGCAGGGCATTAATATCGAGCGCATTCTATTATTAAAACCTGATTTAATCATTGCATGGCGAGGCGGTAATCCACAACGTTCGTTAGATCAATTAAAAGCCTTGGGTATTCCTATCATTTATTCTGATCCACAAAGTATTGAAGAAATCGCAGACGATCTTATTACTCTTTCCAGTTATAGCCATCATCCTGATATTGCTTTAAAAAATGCCCAACAATTGCGCCAGCAATATCAGGCATTACAGCAACAATATGCATCAAATATATCGCATCACGCCAAGAAAAAAGTATTTATTCAATTTGGGATGCAACCATTATTTACCACATCAAATAGCACATTACAGAGCCATATTACGGAACTTTGCGGTGGAGAGAATATCTTTGCTAACAGCCCGGTGGCATGGCCTCAAGTAAGCCGAGAGCAAGTACTTACAAAGCAACCTGATTTGATTATATTCAGTGGTAAGGCAGAGCAAATACCTACAATAAAAGCATTTTGGCAACCTCAACTCACTGTACCCGTTATTGCCATTGATGAAGACAGTTTTAGCCGACCTGCACCACGTATTATTAATGCAGTACAGCAAATTTGTGAGGCAGTGGCGAAAAGTTAAATTACGTTTTGTTGAAAAACGAGAAAGGATTTAACAATAGGAAATTGAAAGTTTAAGGTTTTATTCTTAGGTTTTATTCTTAGGTGTTGTTCTTAAAAATTTATCTTTAAAAAATCCCACCGACAAAAGTCGTGAGCGAGCAGTGCAACAAAGCAGGTAGCCTGCAGTAAGCGAAGCATACATTAGTATGTGAGTATTACGAGCACAGCTCTAACGCCGTGGCATGCTACACAGCCACGACGCCAAAGAAAAATCAGATACTAAAAGAAGAACCACAACCACACGTACTCTTAGCATTAGGATTCGTCACAATAAAACGCGACCCTTCCAATCCTTCGGTATAATCCACACAACCGCCCACTAAATACTGCAAGCTCATTGGATCAACCACTAAAGCAACGCCTTGTTTTTCTATGGTCATATCACCTTCATTCATTGCATCATCAAAGGTAAAACCATACTGGAATCCGCTACAACCGCCACCCGTGATATAAACACGTAAACGCAGATTTGGATTTTCTTCATCTGCAATCAGATCTTTTACTTTATTTGCAGCCGCGTCAGTAAATTGTAACGGCAGAGCCATATCATCACTCATTGTTCACTCCAGACTGGGTATTCCAGCAAAAAAACAGCCAGCAAAAAATTTATATTTCTTGCTGATATAATGTGATGATTATCTAATACCTGCTCATAACCTTCAAGTTTGTTGTGGACAAAATACACTTTTTGCTACCTATCACTTTTTACGATAAACCACGTACCCACAATAACAGTGAGAAATCAAAATCTTGTTGCCGTAATTTGGCTTCATCTGCGTGGTGCTTTAGAATACGCCTTAATCTTACGCTCACCCATCATTAGGAGTCTGACATGAGCAAGTCTGAAACGCTTTATAATCTCGCACAACAAGTGATCCCTGGCGGTGTCAACTCACCTGTTAGAGCATTTAACGGTGTAGGTGGAACCCCTCTTTTTATTGAACGTGCTAATGGTGCGTATATTTATGATGCCGATGGACGTGCTTACCTTGACTATGTTGGCTCATGGGGACCAATGGTTCTAGGTCATAATCACCCTGCTATTCGTGATGCTGTTACTGATGCGGTACAAAAAGGATTAAGTTTTGGTGCACCAACAGCAGCTGAAGTTGAAATGGCTAACCTCGTTACCGAACTAGTACCTTCAATGGATATGGTTCGTATGGTGAACTCAGGCACAGAAGCAACAATGAGCGCGATCCGCCTTGCTCGTGGTTATACTGGCCGTGACAAAATCATTAAATTCGAAGGTTGCTACCACGGTCATGCAGATTGCTTATTAGTAAAAGCAGGTTCTGGTGCATTAACTATGGGCCAACCTAATTCACCGGGCGTACCCGCTGATTTTGTCAAACACACTTTAACTTGCACTTACAACGATTTAAATTCTGTACGCCAAGCCTTTGAAAACTACCCAGAAGAAGTCGCTTGTATCATTGTTGAACCAGTTGCGGGCAATATGAACTGCGTACCCCCTAAAGCAGACTTCTTACCCGGTTTACGTGCATTATGTGATGAGTTTGGTGCTTTACTGATCATTGATGAAGTAATGACAGGCTTTCGTGTAGCATTAGGTGGAGCACAAGCTTATTACGACGTTGATCCTGACTTAACCTGCCTCGGTAAAATCATCGGTGGCGGTATGCCGGTTGGTGCATTTGGTGGGCATATGGAAGTGATGTCTAAACTGGCACCTATTGGCCCTGTTTATCAAGCGGGAACCTTATCAGGCAATCCAATTGCAATGGCAGCAGGTTTAGCGTGTTTACACGAAGTATCACAACCGGGTGTTCATCAGACATTAGATGAGCTAACAACTATGCTCGCTGAGGGTTTACTGGAAAAGGCGCAACAAGCAGGCATTCCAATGGTTATCAACCATGTTGGAGGTATGTTTGGTCTGTTCTTTACAGATGCAAAAGAAGTGACTTGCTATCAAGATGTAATGAATTGTGATGTTGAGCGCTTTAAGCAATTCTTCCACTTAATGTTAGAAAAACGCATCTACCTTGCTCCTTCTGCATTTGAAGCAGGCTTTATGTCTATCGCACATACCAAAGAAGATATTCAACGCACTATTGATGCCGCGGAATATGCATTTGGAAAAATGAAACGCTAATACCTATCTATTTTGACAAAAAACAAACGGCACTGACGTGCCGTTTTTATTTTAGCTAATCTACGTGATCACTTACTCAGAAAACAGATCTTGTAACCACTTTGGTGCGCCACTTTCATCGGTATCTTGCTGAACAGGTGTGCACAATCCATCTGGATTGGCTGTCCATACAGGTAAAGTACGAACACCACCGCCATAACAAGCAAAGTTCCCTTGAGCATCAACAGACATCTCTGCGATATCTTCTGGTGCTGGTGGATTTAGTTTCAGCGGTGCCTGATTCTCTAAATAGTTACGATACAGCAACAATGCCCCTGTTGACCCCGTTAAATTCGTTGGGCCATTATTATCGCGCCCCATCCATGAGATCGTCACTTCCTTACCATCAATCCCTGCAAACCAACTATCGCGGAGATCGTTTGTCGTACCCGTTTTACCAGCAAGATTGTAATTACCAAATTTTGGTTTTAATACACGCCATGCTGTCCCTGAATTCACGACTTGTTGCATACCAAACAACGTCATATAAGCCGCTTGAGGTGAAACCGTCGTTTCCGCTTGAGGATAACTTTGGTAAAGCACGGTACCATTTTGAGCAATAACAGAACGCAATGATGATAGTTTTGCTCGATTACCTAAACTACCAATTGTTTGGAAGGTTTGAGCGACTTCCATTGGTGTTAAGTTTAATGCGCCTAATAGCATCGCTGGCACTTTTTCCAGATTTTCTGCGGGTGCACCTAAGTTAATCCAAGTTTGGATCACGCGATCTAACCCGACTTCTAAACCAAGATTTACAGTCGGTATATTGCGTGAAGTCGCTAATGCATCCACCAACATTAATTTACCTTTATAACCACGATCATAGTTACGAGGTTGCCAAGGTTTGCCTCCTGGAATAGGCACAGATATTGGCTCATCAGCAAGCCATGTATTTAAACGAAAACGCTCAGGTTCACTTAATGCCGTTAAGTAGGTCGCAGGTTTTGCCAAAGAGCCAATAGAGCGACGAGCCGATAATGCACGGTTAAAGCCCGCATATTGTGGTTGAGAGCCACCCACTAATGCTCTCACCTCACCACTTAAGCGATCCACAACAACCATCGCCCCTTCAAGATCGTCAATCTTACGCACTTTACGTATATCGGCAACGCCCACTTCAACTGCTTTTTCAGCGGCATCTTGCGAGACCGGATCTAATGTAGTGAAAATTTTTGTACCCGATAAATCTTTTACTTTATCGCCTAGGGTTGTTTGTAACTCTTGACGAACCAATTGCATAAATGCCGGTTGAGGCGTTAACGCTTCACTACGTGGTTTCACACCTAAAGGACGAGCACTCAGCACATTGTAAAGCTCTTGGTCGATTATCTCTTGGGTTTGCAGCAGTTTTAATACCACATTACGACGCTCTAACGCAGATTTTGGGTTACGCCATGGGTTATAAGCAGACGCACCTTTAACCATACCCACTAAAAGAGCTTGCTGATCAAGGCTTAATTCATCAACGGGACGACCAAAATAGTAAAGGCTAGCTAAAGGGAAGCCTCGAATTTGTTCATCACCACTTTGCCCTAAAAAAACCTCATTAAGATACAGTTCTAAAATACGATCTTTGCTATAACTCGCATCCATAATGATCGCCATATAGGCTTCATTAAGCTTTCTTTTTAACGTTCTTTCGTTAGTCAAAAATAGGTTTTTCACTAACTGTTGCGTTAAGGTACTCCCGCCTTGAACCGCTTTACCTGCGCTAAAGTTTGCTAATACTGCGCGTCCAATCGAATAAAGGCTAATGCCATCATGCTCATAAAAACGGCGATCTTCTGTTGCAATTAGCGTATCCACTAATAATTGTGGAAATTTATCTCTTGCTAAGAATAAGCGTTGTTCACCATTTGCAGATTGCATCATGGTAATTAACTTAGGATCAAGACGGAAAAAACCAAACTGCCGTTGATTATCCATGTTAGTAATACTAACCAATGAATTCTGCTCAAAGGCTAATTTAGCTAAAATTTGCTCTTCACGACCATCAGGAAAATCGAAAGGTCGGCGCAACATCTCAATCGTGTTGCCTCTTACCACAAATTCGCCAGGACGAGTGATTTTGTTAACATTGCGGTATTGCATACCCTCGAGTAAGCTCACCATCTCTTTTTGGCTATAATTCATGCCCGGCTCTAAGTTAACTGTACGTCCGTAAACCGCAGCGGGTAATTCCCAAACATTGCCATCAAGGCGCTCTTTGATTTGAGAATGTAAATAAACCCCATAAATCCCCATTAAAACCGCAACCACAATGGCGATTTTGACAAATAACCAAAACCAAGAACGACCTCTTTTGGTTTGTTTCACTGGTCTTTTCTTTCTACTCATGAACGGTATCTCTCATTAAAACCCCTTTATCACGGGATAAAGAAGCCTAACATTGTCGCTATTTTTCTGTGTGATCCCACAAGAAAGCTCTCAAATAGGGATAATCTACGATAAAAACTTAAATTAACTTATTGGCTATATTTTTTTACTCGTCGAGTCGGTGCCGTATTCGCCGGATCATCAGGCCATAAATGCTTGGGATAACGTCCTTTCATCTCTTTTTGCACTTCTTTATAACTTCCTGCCCAAAATGTCGCCAAATCGTGTGTTTTTTGGATAGGACGATGGGCTGGTGACAATAATTCCATGACGACAGGCAATTGACCATTCGCAATAATAGGGCTTTGTTGTTCGCCATAAACTTCTTGAATACGAATAGCAATCACCGGAGGTGACTCCAAATCATAAGTAATCATCACTTTTGTTCCTGTTGGCGCCAAATAATGCGTCGGAAATAAGCGTTGAAGCAACTGATTTTCATGCCAAGTTAATTGATTTTTAATAATTGTATTAATATCAATTTGTTGTAATGCTTTTAATGTCTGAATTTCCCCTAGTTCAGGTAAAAGCCATGTTTCTAAATTTTCAAGTAACACTGTTTCTGCTAAATCAGGTAATAAGGCTTCTGGACACCATTTTTTCGCTAAAGCAAGTCGTATAAAAAGCTGTTGAGTCTCTTCACTCAGCGCTAAAGCCTTTAAACCGTTATCTCTCAGCCAATTCAATAATGCTTGTTGCATTTGTTGCTTATTTGGTTTGTCTAGTTGTCGCTGACTTAAAGTTAATCGCCCTAATTGACGCTGTTGCCATGCAACCAATGTGCCTCGTTTTTCATCCCATTCAACTGTGGTATTATTTTCAATAAGCTCAGGAAAGATAGCTGATATTTCATCGATATCAATGGGTAGCGCTAATAAAATGCGCACATCGGCATAATGTACATTTTGTAGTAATAACGGCGCTAAGATCCACTGAGTATTACTCATAGCGTGCGCATCATCCATCATGGCACCTTGCCCATTTGCCAAACGAAAACGTCCTTGATTATCACGATTTTTAGCAATCCTATCAGGAAATCCAACCGCTAATAGTACACCTAACAATTCAGGACAAAACGTCCCTTTCCGATGTTGAGAAAGCTGTTTTTCACGTCGTGTCCAGAACATGTTTTTCTGCTGAGAAACCCATTCTAGATTAATTTCCTGTCCTCGTGGAGGCTCTTCTAAGATTGCACATAAACGTGCAGCTGTCGCAAGGTGATTGTCACTTAGCTCACTCGCATAATCCAAAATCGCCGCTAATCGAGGTTCAATCCCCCATTGCGCCATGCGTGTTCCCCGATGTGTTAATCCACCTTGTTTATTTATCGCACCTAAACGATACAGTAAATCTTTAGCTGCATATAATGCTTGTGGGGTTGGTGTATCCAACCAACTCAACTGATTAATGTCACGACATCCCCACTGCAAGACGGAAAGCCATAACGACGATAAGTCACTACTTAAAATTTCAGGTATTTGGTGAGAAGCAACACGCTCTGCCTGCTCTTGGCTGATTAAATGCCAGCAAATACCTGCCTCAAGACGCCCAGCTCGCCCAGCTCGTTGTGTTTGTGACGATTGGCTAATCCTTTGACGCAATAAGCTAGTGACACCACTTTTCAAATCAAATTGAGCGCGTTTTTCAATGGCACTATCTAGGACTAAACGGATCCCTTCAATAGTCAGACTGGTTTCTGCAATATTGGTAGCAAGTACGATCTTTCGATAACCTTTTTCTGTTGGCTCAATCGCTTTTTGTTGTTCCGCTAATGAAAGAGCACCATAAAGTGGGAAGAGTAAAATATTGTCATCCACTTTATCCTTTAGAATATCTGCAACGCGTACTATTTCTGCACTTCCCGGCAAGAATATCAGCATAGAGCCGGTTTCTTGCGCCAATAATCGCAACGCCATTGTGGCAATTTCTTGTTCGAAGGGTTGATACGAATTGATAGGAAAATAGGCTCTTTCAACGGGATAACTACGCCCTTGCGCACTGATCATAGGGGCATCAGGTAGTAGTGAGGTAATTTTTTGATTATCTAAGGTCGCGGACATAATCAAAACACGCAAATCATCACGTAATCCCATCTGTACATCGAGCAATAGCGCTAGTGCTAAATCCGCTTGTAAACTACGTTCATGAAATTCATCTAAAATCACAAGGCTTACGCCAGTCAACTCCGGATCTTGCTGTAACATCCGGTTTAATACGCCTTCTGTTACTACTTCAAGTCGAGTTTTTGAGCTAACTTTGCTTTCCGCTTTCATACGATAACCTACCGTATTTCCAACTTCTTCATTTAGCTGATTTGCTAAACGGTAAGCAATACTTTTAGCGGCTACTCTCCTTGGCTCTAATAAAATTATTTTTCCATCAAAACAATTTTGCTCCAGCAAATAGAGGGGTAACGCCGTGGATTTACCGGCACCTGTAGGTGCATGAAGCAAAACTTGTGGGGATTGTTTTAACGCAGTAACGATTTTTTCTGTTACATCAAAGATTGGCAATAAATGCACACGGGCTCCATGGCTCATTAACTTTCTTGACTAGGCATTGTAGCATTAGCGCTTTATTAAAGGTCATACTTTCATCGGAGTGATCATGAAATTTGAGCAACCGCTACAATCTGCCACTTTACTAAAACGATATAAGCGTTTTTTAGCAGACGTTGTTACCCCTAATGGGGAAGAATTCACGCTTCATTGTGCCAACACAGGTGCAATGACGGGATGTGCAACACCGGGTGATACCGTTTGGTACTCCACCTCTTTGAATGCAAAAAGAAAATATCCACACAGCTGGGAACTGACTCAAACTCAAACCGATGATTGGATTTGTGTAAATACCTTAAGAGCGAATGGGATAATTGCTGATGCGATTGAGGCAGGTGACATTCCAGAATTATCCGAGTATGACGAGATAAAACGAGAAGTGAAATACGGTAGTGAGAATAGCCGTATTGATATTTTACTTAAATCAAATCATAAAGTTGACTGTTATATTGAAGTGAAGTCAGTCACCTTACTCGACAACGGTATGGGTTATTTCCCTGATGCAAAAACAGAACGTGGTCAGAAACATCTTCGAGAGTTGACCGCTATCGCAAAATTGGGTTTAAGGGCTGTCTTATTCTACGCAGTTCCCCATACTGGAATTATGGAAGTGACTGTTGCTAAAGAGATTGATCCTAACTATGCTTCACTGCTAAAAGAAGCATGTGATGCGGGGGTTGAAATCTTGTGTTATCGCATCAATATTAGTGAATACAATTTAACAATCGGACAGCAATTACCTTTTATTTCAAATGGTTAATTGAAATTCATGGTGTTAGTTAATCATTTTTTAACTAAAAAGGGATATTTACTTGCGTGCCTTCACACCATGAGAAAACTTATTAAAGGAATAATTGCTATCCTCGCGGGCATCTGCTATTTATAGCGCCCTATTTTTTCCCCTTCCTATTTTTAAGGTGGGGATTATTCAGAAATGCGTATGTAGGAGAAGCATTATGCAAGAAGGGCAAAAGCGTAAAACATCGTCCATGAGCATTCTCGCTATTGCTGGCGTTGAGCCATATCAGGAAAAAGCGGGCGAAGAGTACATGAACGAAGCCCAATTAGCGCATTTTAAGCTAATACTTGAATCTTGGCGCAATCAGCTCAGGGATGAAGTCAACCGCACCGTTACTCATATGCAAGATGAGGCGGCAAACTTCCCTGATCCCGTTGACCGAGCTGCACAAGAAGAAGAATTCAGTCTTGAGCTGCGTAACCGTGATCGTGAACGTAAACTCATTAAGAAAATCGAGAAAACACTGAAGAAAGTCGAAGATGATGACTTTGGTTTCTGTGAATCTTGTGGAGTTGAAATCGGCATTCGCCGTTTAGAAGCTCGTCCTACAGCCGATTTATGCATCGACTGTAAAACATTAGCTGAAATCCGTGAAAAGCAGATGGCTGGCTAATAATGAGCAGACGCCTCAACCTAATACGTTGAGGCGTTAATCTGAATCTTTCGATGCACGAGATTACAGACTATATTGGGCGCTTTGCGCCATCACCAACGGGTCAACTTCATTTTGGCTCATTGGTTACTGCACTTGGCAGTTATCTTCAAGCTCGTGCACACCACGGGCGTTGGCTTCTGCGCATCGATGATATCGACCCTCTTAGAGAACCTCCCGGCACTGCATTCCAAATTATTCGCACATTAGAACATTATGGTTTGTTTTGGGATGAAGAGATCCTCTATCAATCGCAACGCCATGATGCTTACCGTGAAATTTTACACACCCTTTGGAAAGAAGGTGTTTGCTACCACTGTCATTGTAGCCGTCATCGTTTACATGACTTAGGGGGAGTGTATGATAACCAC
Source organism: Proteus faecis (assembly GCF_003144395.1). Lineage (GTDB taxonomy): Bacteria > Pseudomonadota > Gammaproteobacteria > Enterobacterales > Enterobacteriaceae > Proteus > Proteus faecis. Next base: position 107,219 of record NZ_PENZ01000030.1, read on the forward strand.
TGCCGTCATCGCGAGCCACTAACGAATAATGTTACACCTTTCGATAAAGAGAGTGCATGGAGATTGATCCAACAGCATCCCGTTTATCATTTTGAAGATGTCATTCAAGGTACATATTATTCAAAAAGTACGTCTATCGTATTAGAAGATATGATTATTCACAGAAAAGGTAACTTATTTGCGTATAATCTAGTAACAGTGATTGATGATAATTATCAGGGTGTAACCGAAGTTGTTAGAGGTGCCGATCTACTTGATCCCACGCTGCGACAAATCAGTTTACATAAACAACTGAATTTACCTATCCCACGTTATGCTCATTTACCTTTAGTAATAAATCATGACGGTAATAAATTATCAAAACAAAATCACGCGCATGCGTTACCAGATACTGATCCAAGACCTGTCATTATCGATGCTTTACGGTTTCTTAATCAGCCCATTATTGCAGGTTGGCAAGATTATTCGTTAACATCATTGCTAGAGATTGCGATAGCACAGTGGTCACCTTCTGAGATTTTAAAACAAAATCATCAGCAACAAAGGTATGAATAAACCACACAAAGCATTCTCAAAAAATGTTCAGTAGGCTATGATTAGCCGCTTAATTTTTTAATTATTAGAATTTATTATTCGAGGTGTCATATTTTTAATCGAGTAGCACATTTCTGCCGTAATCTGCTAGGGCGACAAACACCGTCATCAGACACACAACCGGTAGCAAGTGAAAGGCCAGTCACTGCATCTGACCGACCAATACAAGAAACACAGAAACCTGTGCGTCGGCGTCCTGCTATATCCGCAGACCGTCCCCGTAAGAAAAAGAGTAATAAAGAAAAGGCGAACGGGAGTGATTTGCCAATGACTGTGATCCCAAGAGATCAACACCCAATTTCACGTAAAGACATCAGTGATAATGCATTAAAAGTGCTTTATCGACTAAATAACTCTGGTTTTCAGGCTTATTTAGTGGGAGGTGGTGTCCGTGACTTATTACTGGGAAAAAAACCAAAAGATTTTGATATTGCCACTAATGCAACACCTGAAGATGTACGTCGATTATTCCGTAACAGCCGTTTAGTCGGTCGTCGTTTTCGTCTTGCTCATATTATGTTTGGCCCTGAAGTGATTGAAGTTGCGACTTTCCGTGGTTCTCATGAAGATCATGAAGTTTCAGACAACAACCAATCCCAGCAAGCACAAAGTGGCATGTTACTGCGTGACAATATTTTTGGTTCAATTGAAGAAGATGCCATTCGCCGTGACTTTACATTAAACAGTCTCTATTACGGCGTTGATGATTTTGCTGTACGTGATTACGTTGGCGGTTTAGCGGATCTGAAAGCAGGTATTATTCGTTTAATAGGCGATCCTGAAACGCGTTATCGCGAAGACCCTGTCAGAATGCTTAGAGCAATTCGCTTTGCTAGTAAATTGGATATGCAAATTGCGCCAGAAACTGCAGAGCCTATTAGCCGATTAGCTCCTTTATTACGTAATATTCCATCGGCTCGTCTTTTTGAAGAGTCGCTAAAATTATTACAAACAGGGCAAGGCTACAAAACTTACAAGTTAATGTGCCGTCATCAATTACTTGAACCACTGTTTCCGCTAATTGCGTCTAAAATGACAGAGCAACATGATACGCCAATGGAGAGAATGATAGATCAAATTCTCAAAAATACAGACTACCGCATCAATAAAGAGATGCGAGTCAATCCGGCGTTCTTATTTGCGGCAATGCTGTGGTATCCATTAATTGAACATGCCGAAAAATTAGTCCAAGAAAGTGGTCTTTCTTACTATGACTCTTTCTCTATGGCAATGAACGATATTTTAGATGAGCAATGCCGTACTATTGCGATCCCAAAACGCATTACCACAACCATGCGTGATATCTGGCAATTACAGCAACGTTTACCTAAACGCCAAGGCCGTCGTGCAAATAAATTACTTGAGCACCCTAAATTCCGTGCAGCGTTCGATTTACTGGAATTACGAGCCAACGTACAACGCAATCCAGAGCTTGAAGCGTTAGCAAGTTGGTGGGCTGATTTCCAAGAGTCTAACAATACACAACAGCGCTCAATGGTGTCTGAATTAGGTCAAGCGCCGGTTCGCAGACGTCCACGTCCACGTAAACGCCCTCGTCATCCAAGTGCAAAACCAGCATCCAGACAAGAGAGTACCAATGAATAAACAAAAAAAACGTGTTTATATCATTTTGGGAAGTAATTTGAATTCACCTGAAAACCAGGTGAATTCAGCGATTAAAGCAATTAGTGAGATCCCACAAACAACATTAATTGCACAATCATCTTGGTATCGTACTCGCCCGATGGGACCACAAGATCAGCCTGATTATCTTAATGTCGCGGTTGCGGTTGATACAACATTAGCACCAGAAGAGCTACTTAATAACACGCAGGCTATTGAATTAGCACAAGGTCGCGTTAGAAAAGAAGGCAATCGTTGGGGACCAAGAACGCTTGATCTTGATATTATGTTATTTGGTAATGACGTGATCCAAACCGAGCGATTAACCGTACCTCATTACGGGCTTAAAGTGCGTGAATTTATGCTTTATCCTTTAGCAGAATTAGCCCCTGACCTTCGTTTTCCTGATGGTGAGTTATTAGCAGATAGATTGGCGTTAGTGCCTAAAAATGGCATGGAAAAGTGGTAATTTCACACTAATACGTTCTTAATGCTAAAGGTTGATACTGTAAAAAATAGACACAGTATCAGCCTATCTCTTCTCTTTAGCTTTCCCTCGATTTTTCAAACTTAACTCTCCTTCTCAATTTTTAAACTCTTTTGTATTTATTTTTTACATATAACAAACTGATAAATATAAACAAAAATTATCATTTGTTATTTTTTATTACTCATTTAACTACTTTTTCTTCGTTTTTAGCCCTTAGATGCTACAATCGAAAGCGGCTTTATTTTGATAATCTAATATTTTCTTTAATAAACAAATAATTATGTGAAGTAATTAATTTTATCTACACACCAAAAACAACACTGATGGAGTTTTTTACAATGAAACCCACTACGCTTTCAACGCTGAACCGCTATAAGCAAGAAAAGAAAAAATTTGCCACACTCACTGCTTATGATGCAAGTTTTGCTCGCCTTTTTGCACAAGAAGGTATTCAAGCCATGTTGATTGGTGATTCCTTAGGAATGACACTACAAGGTCATAACAGCACCTTACCCGTTACTGTTGAGCAAATTGCCTATCACACCCGATGCGTAAGAGCCGGTGCGCCTAATGCCTTCTTAATTGCAGATATGCCCTTTATGTCTTATTCAACACCTGAACAAGCTTGCCTTAATGCCGGCATTTTAATGCAAGCAGGGGCTAATATGGTAAAGATTGAAGGGGGTAGCTGGTTAATACCGACAGTAAAAATGCTCACCGAACGTGCTGTTCCGGTCTGTATTCATTTAGGATTAACACCACAATCCGTGAATGTGTTTGGTGGTTATAAAGTTCAAGGCAGAGAACTAGCAGCCGCAGAACAATTAAAACAAGATGCCATGTCACTTGAAAGTGCAGGTGCCCAACTGGCTGTTTTAGAATGTGTTCCCGTTACTCTAGCTAAGGCAATTACAGATGTATTGACCATGCCGGTTATTGGCATTGGTGCGGGAAATGTTACTGATGGCCAAATTCTCGTTATGCATGATTTATTAGGATTAACGCCACAGCCTCCAAAATTCTCTAAAAACTTCTTGCAAGAAGCAGGCTCTTTGCAAGGCGCCGTTAGCCTGTATGTTCAGCAAGTAGAGCAAGGCCTATTTCCACAAGAACAACATACATTTAACTGATTTATTATCTTAATTTATAAACATCGTTTAAAGGAGTCACGCCATGCTAATTATTGAAACTACGCTTATCTTACGCAGAGAAATCAAGCGATTAAAACAAGAAGGTAAACGCATTGCATTGGTTCCAACTATGGGTAATCTTCATGAAGGTCATCTGAAACTCATTGAAGAAGCCCGTATTCACGCGGATGTCGTGATAACGTCTATCTTTGTTAATCCACTTCAGTTTGATAGAGAAGCAGATTTAGCAAACTACCCTCGTACTTTACAAGAAGATTGCGAGTTACTGCGTGATAAACATGTCGATATTATCTTTGCACCTTCAGCGAAAGAGATGTATCCACACGGAATGGAAAACCAAACCACTGTTGATGTGCCTGTATTGTCTACAGTATTAGAAGGTGCAAGTCGTCCAGGTCATTTCCGTGGCGTCACAACAGTTGTCAGTAAACTTTTTAATCTTGTACAACCTGATGTCGCGATGTTTGGTGAAAAAGACTTCCAACAACTGCAAATTATCCAAAAAATGGTAAACGATTTATGTATGGATATCAGCATCGTTCCTGTTGCTATCGTACGTGACAAAAATGGTTTAGCACTCAGTTCGCGCAATCGTCTATTATCTGATAATGAAAAACAGCAAGCTCCTGCACTTTACCAAGCAATGCAAGAAATCGCAGAACAATTAAAGTCGGGGGATCATGATGTTAATCATCTACTGCAAAATGCAAAAAACACTTTAGAACAAAAAGGTTTTCGTGCAGATGAATGCTTTATTTGTGACGCAGATACACTCACACCATTAAATGAAGAGAGTCGTCGAGCTGTGATTTTAATGGCTGCATGGCTGGGTAACACTCGTCTTATTGATAACCAACAAGTTAACCTTGTTTAATCTTCATTATTAGAAAAATAGGAAACACAACTATGCTACGCACTATGTTACAAGGCAAACTTCATCGCGTAAAAGTCACACAAGCAGATCTTCATTATGAAGGCTCTTGCGCGATTGATCAGGATTTTATGGATGCGGCAGGCATTCTTGAAAATGAAGCGATCGATATTTATAACGTAGATAATGGAGAACGCTTTTCAACTTACGCCATTTGTGCGGAAAGAGGTTCACGAATTATTTCAGTTAATGGTGCGGCTGCACGTAAAGCTGCGGTTGGCGATCGCTTAATTATTTGCTCTTATGTCCAAATTCCTGATAGTGATGCGCGTAGCCATAAACCCAATATCGCCTATTTTGAAGACAACAATGAAATGAAGCGCATAGCCAAAGCCGTACCAGTTCAAGTTGCTTAATCAATAAAATATTGCATCTTCCCATAGGCAGAAGCGCCCTGCTTATGGGAATAATTCACAAGAACAATAAATAATCCATTATTATTTGCTTGTCACGATTCACCTTGATAGAAACGAGATATAAGGTTTAAAACCGAGTTTCTTCTCCATTTTTCCTCGCTTATCTTTCTGTAGCTTGTTATAAATCATATAAGTATTGTCTGACTACTCCCTGACTAATAAAAAATTATGATAAAAGTTGCTTTAGTAGATGATCACATTGTTGTGCGTTCTGGTTTTGCACAACTCCTAATGCTAGAACCCGATATTCACATCGTGGGTGAATATTCTAATGGGCAAGAAGCATGGCCTTATTTAGCACATGACGATATTGATGTTGCCGTGATGGATCTCTCAATGCCCGGCGAAAGTGGTCTACAACTACAAAGTCGTTTAAAACAAAAACGTCCTGATTTTCGCACGATCATTTTAAGTATTTACGATACCCCTGCCTTTGTTCAAAGCGCACTTGATTCAGGCGCTCGCGGTTATTTAACCAAACGTTGTGGCCCTGAAGAATTAGTGCAAGCCGTGCGCGCTGTACATCAAGGTGGCTGTTATCTTTGTTCTGATGCGATGAAAGCATTGCGACAAACACCCGAAAAAGAAGATGCACTCCATGCTTTAACCCCCCGAGAAAGAGAGATTTTTAATCTTTTAGTTCAAGGTGTGAACGTCAAAACAATCGCTGTGCAACTTAATCTTAGCCATAAAACCGTACACGTTCATCGCGCTAATGTACTAGGCAAATTAAGCTGTGAAACGACCATCGATTTAGTTCATTTCGCCTTAAAAAATCAGTTGATCACAGGATCGCTGTAACATGAAAAGGGGACTGCGTTTTCTTCTTCAATCCCTCTTTTTATTACTCACCTATTCTTTACTTTGGCTATCACTTTGGGTGATTGGCTTCTATTTAAGTAAAAATGGACAACAAGCGGCTCTTTTCTTACCTCAAGGTCTCCGATTAGCCCTAATCATTTTACTCTGGCGCCGTTTTTGGCTACCGATGTTATTTGCAGAATGGGGGCTTTATTACTGGTTAGCACAAGAGCAATTAATTACCCACGCCATCATTTATCTCTCACCAATACTCAGCCTTGTTGTTGCGCTAGAAGTTCAGCGTATTTGGTGGCGATACCCTCTTTACTGGCAACGCTTAACCCTATTAATTGGTGCTGTAGGCTTTAATAGCCTGCTACAAGCCTTTATTCTCAGTTTCTTTATTAATACCACCAGCGGGATTTTCCTCACATCTGTAACCGGAGGCATATTACTCGCACCTTTTGTCTTTTTACTTTATGAATATCTTCGTGAATTACAAAGTCGCGCCTTAGTTTCTGATGGTACTCCCGATCCTCCGCTAAGAACCTCCTTGCTAATGTGGGGATTTCTATTTTGTCTTATCGGATTAAGTGCTCAGTTTTTCTTAACACCCGAAATAGAACGTTTATTAGTTATCCTTGTTTTTATTCCTAATGTCTTTATGGCTTATCGTTATGGTTGGCAAGGTGGCGTATTATCCGCACTATTAGGCAGTTTAATTATTACTTTTGCTCGCCAAGTTAATGGCGCATTTAATGATTTGCGTGAGTTAGAAATGTTCTTAACCACACAAGCTATTATCGGTATTGGTTTAGGGATTGCGATTAGTCGCCAACAGCAACTTGCTCATAATTTACGTCATTATCGTTTACGTCTAGAACAAGAATTACAAGCCCGTCGTGAACTAATGGAAAAACTGGTTCATACCGAAGAAGATGTTAAAAAAGCCATTGCTCGCGAATTACATGATGAAATTGGACAAAATATTACAGCGATCCAAATTCAATCAATGCTAATCAAAAGAACCGCAGATAACGACAAAACACGTCAAACCGGAGAGCAAATCGAACGGCTTGCACTACAAATTCATCAATCTACACGTCAACTACTCCGACAATTACGCCCTCCTGTTTTAGAGGAAATGTCGCTTGAGAAAGCCCTTCATCATTTAATCAATGAATTTGCTTTTGATGACAACGGTATTACTTGTAATTTTAATTACTCATTAGATAAAGAGCCTGAAAACGAAACCATTATTTTTACCCTCTATCGTTTAGTACAAGAGCTGTTAAACAATATTAGTAAACATGCTAATGCAACCTATATTGACGTTTCATTAACCCAAAACAAAAACCGTCTACGGCTGATCATTAGTGATAATGGTATTGGTATGCTCCCCACATCATTATCAACACAACAAAGTAGCGGTTTTGGATTACGTGGCATTGAAGAACGCATTCGCGCTTTAGGCGGAGAATGGGAAGTGATAAATCATCACGGTACGAAAATAATTGTTAACTTACCCACAAATTCAAAAGAAAACAATGAAAACTAAGAATAAGTCTTAGTCATCTACAACCTTATCTCATTCTTTTTCTCGACATTTTTTTTACATTTGCAACATCAAAGAGGATGTTATGTCAGGTAAAAATTCGGCATCAATTAATAAGACCTATAACTTTTGGCGCAAAAATTTAATGCTGTCGATGATTATCGGTTATGCCACTTTCTATCTCACACGTAAAAGCGTCAACTTTGTGATGCCCGTTATGCAGGTGGAGTTAAATTTAGATAAAGGGGATATCGGTTGGATAGCCAGCCTTTTTTATCTCACTTACGGTTTATCTAAATTTGTTTCCGGTATTTTTCATGACAAATGGGGATACCGCTGGTTTATGGGTATGGGATTAGTGATGACTGGCATTATGAATATTATTTTTGCCTATTGTCTCTCGTTCCCTGCACTGCTTTTGGTCTGGGCACTAAATGGTTTCTTTCAAGGCTTTGGATGGCCTCCTTGTGCAAGGTTGTTAACACACTGGTATTCGCGTAATGAACGCGGTTTCTGGTGGGGGTTATGGAATATCTCAATCAACCTTGGCGGGATGAGTCTTCCCATTTTAACAGCGTGGTTAGCAACGCATTATAGTTGGCAAGTCGCACTGCTTGTTCCCGGTATTATCGGCATTATCATCGGGCTGTGGTTGTGTGTACGATTAAAAGGTACCCCCGCAGAGGAAGGACTGCCTACTGTGGGTGTGTGGCGGCGCGATGTTTTTGAATTACGTCAAGAGCAGGCATCTCCCCCTAAACCCATGCTAACTATTTTGAAAGAGAGCATTTTATTTAACCGAATGATTTGGTTACTGGGTTTTTCCTATATTTTGGTTTATCTCATACGTATGGCGATAAACGATTGGGGAAATATCTGGTTATCAGAAACACATGGCGCCAACTTATTGAGTGCTAATGCCATTCTCTCTTTGTTTGAAGTGGGTGGTTTACTCGGGGCGTTATGTTCAGGCTGGGGCTCGGATTTATTATTCCGTGGTCAACGAGCACCCATGATATTGCTGTTTTCACTCGGGCTTTTTACCGCAGTAACAGCACTTTGGTTAATTCCAATTCATCATTATGCTTTACTCGCAGCCTGTTTTTTTAGTATCGGTTTTTTTGTGTTCGGACCACAGATGTTAATCGGGCTTGCTGCAACAGAATATTGTCATAAAAACGCAGCAGGCACGGTAACTGGCTACTTGGGATTGTTTGCCTACTTAGGGGCAGCAATGGCAGGTTGGCCATTAAGTCAGGTCATGGCGCATTATGGTTGGACTGGGATGTTTGCATTATTAACCAGTGCTGCGGCCTTAATGGGACTCTTACTAATGCCGTTGTTAATTGCTGATGTTAGCAAACAAGAGCATTTAGTTGGCCCACTTTCATTTTCCGATGACGACACATTTAAAAGGTTCTGAACATGAAATTGAAAACCCTCTCTACACTTGTTGCTGCTGGTTTGGCTCTCTCTGCGGTTAGCTTATCAACAAATGCAGCTGGTCGTTTAGTCGTTTACTGTAGTGCAACAAATGCAATGTGCGAAGCTGAAACAAAAGCCTTTGCCGAAAAATATGATGTTAAAACAACTTTCGTTCGTAATGGTTCAGGAAGTACTTTAGCCAAAATCGAAGCAGAAAAACGTAATCCACAAGCTGACGTTTGGTATGGCGGTACTATGGATCCTCACTCACAAGCGGGTGAAATGGATCTGCTAGAGCCTTATGTCTCTCCTAATCTCGATCAAATCATGCCACAATTTCGTGATCCCGCTAAACGCAAAGGTAACTACTCTTCTGCGGTCTACGTTGGTATTTTAGGTTTTGGTGTCAATAAAGATCGCTTAAAAGAAAAAGGCATCGCAATTCCAACATGTTGGAAAGATTTAATTAAGCCTGAATATAAAGGTGAAATTCAAATTGCCGATCCGCAAAGTTCAGGAACCGCTTACACAGCACTAGCAACCTTTGATCAATTATGGGGAACTGAACAAGCCTTTGATTATCTGAAGAAAATCAATACAAATATTTCTCAATACACCAAATCAGGTATTGCTCCAGCACGAAATGCCGCTCGTGGTGAAGCCGCCATTGGTATTGGTTTCCTACATGATTACTCATTAGAAGTTGAAAATGGTGCACCACTTGAATTGATTTCACCTTGTGAAGGTACAGGCTATGAAATCGGTGGTGTCAGTATCATTAAAAATGCCCGTAATATGGATAACGCAAAATTATTCGTAGATTGGACACTCTCAAAAGAAGCTCAAGAAATTAGCTGGAAAGAAGGTAAATCTTACCAAATCCTAACCAATACCTCGGCTGAATCTTCACCTATGGCACTGAAATTATCTGACTTAAAACTCATTAACTACGACATGGATAAATATGGCGATAGTGAAGTGCGTAAAGAACTGATTAATAAGTGGGTTACCGAAGTAAAAATGGGTAAATAGCCTATTAACAGAGCGAGATAACCTCTCGCTCTCCTTTTCTCATAATAATAAATACATTTACTTTCGGGGGATTTATGTCTCACACACTCGCTTTATCTGAAAAAAAGAGGCGGGATCCCATATTTTTATGGATCCTAATTGCATGGATGGCATTTGCTTTACTGCCATCATGGAGCCTTGATTACGGTCTTTTAGATTCAACAGCAGATGAATTACTCACCTCTTACGGCTGGAGTAGCGTCAATATCAGTTGGCTCTGGTTTTTATTACCTAGTTTACTGCTATTTCGTCCATTAACTGCGCCTAAGCGTGAAAATCGCTCTCGTCACTATTTTGACGCAGGTTTTGCCTTATTTTGCGCCTTTATTACGATAGTCAGCGCTACGCTTGAAGGACGTGGCTTAGGTTATTCTGCCATCATCCTGTTTATTTCTCTGGGAATGATCATGAAAACCGCCTTAACACGCCTTGAATGGCTAGGTGGTGATAGCTTTGTTATCGGCTCTTTAATAACCGTTGTTGCACTAATTGGTGCCTTTATCATCTTCCCGAGTATCGCTATTTTTATTCCTATGTTTAAAGATAGTGCAGGTAATTTTGCACCTTTTGAGTTTATCGCTATTTTAAGCCAAGCTCATATTGTGCAAGTGATGCTCAACTCTATTGCACTTTCTATTGCTGTAGGAATAGGTTGTACTTTCTTTGGTTTAATTCTAGCAATTTATACCTCTCGTATTGCGGTACGTTCAGCCATTATTGGCCGTGTATTTTCTATCTTACCTATTGTTACGCCTCCTTTTGTTGTTGGTTTAGGCGTGACATTAATGATGGGACGTTCAGGTTATGTGACGGAGTTTCTCGCCACTTACGCAGGACTTGAAAATACCAACTGGCTATATGGATTTACTGGAATTTGGTTAGCGCAAGTGCTTGCCTTTACCCCTATGTCATTTATGATTTTAGATGGTGCCATTAAAACCATTCATCCTTCATTAGAAGAAGCGTCTTACACTCTAAGAGCTAACCGCTATCAAACCTTCTTTAATGTTTTTATGCCATTACTTAAGCCTGCATTAGCCAATGCATTCTTAATTGTGATTGTGCAATCTCTTGCTGACTTTAGTAACCCGTTGGTTTTAGGGGGTAACTTTGACGTTATCGCTACACAAATTTACTTCTATATCACGGGCTCTCAACTGGATTATCAATCAGCCAGTACATTAGGTGCGTCGCTATTAGTTTTCTCATTATTAGTGTTCTGTGTGCAGTATATGTGGATTGGTAAACGCTCTTACGTCACCGTATCAGGTAAATCTTATCGCGGCGATGTTCAACCTCTTCCATCATCACTAATTGCATTTGTGACAACAGTTTTAGCTATTTGGGTTATCTTTAATATCTTGCTCTATGGCAGTATTTTCTATGGTAGCTTCACCGTTAACTGGGGAGTTGATTACACCTTAACTCTGGATAACTTTATCAAGCTATTTGGTCAAGGAATGAGTGATGGTGCATGGCCGTCGTTGTTAGATACCTTGTTATATGCGGGTATTGCGGCACCGATTACCGCGATCCTCGGACTATTAATTGCCTATATCGTGGTGCGCCAAGACTTTAAAGGTAAGAAAAGTATCGAGTTCACAACAATGCTCTGTTTTGCTGTACCGGGAACGGTTGCCGGTGTCTCTTATATTCTTGCGTTTAACGACTCACCTTTCTATTTAACGGGAACGGCGGCAATTGTCATTATCTCTATGACAATGCGTAACGTGCCTGTGGGAATACGTGCAGGTATTGCGGGATTAGGGCAAATTGATAAATCTCTTGATGAAGCGTCTCTAAGTTTAAGAGCGAACTCAATGAGAACGATTTTCTATGTGCTATTACCGTTATTGCGCCCAGCTATTTTGTCTGCACTGATTTATAGCTTTGTGCGTGCCATTACCACAGTCAGTGCTATCGTCTTCCTTGTTACACCCGATACACGTGTTGCCACCGCGTATATTTTAAACCGTGTTGAAGATGGTGAATACGGTGTCGCAATTGCCTACGGCTCGATTTTAATCGTTGTTATGTTGGCAATTATTTTCTTATTTGACTATTTGATTGGCGAAGCCCGTGTTTCACGCTCTAAAGCCAAAAATGCACAGTAATACGGAGTATAAATCATGACACAACAACATTTCGTTGAACTGAAAAATGTAATTAAGCGTTTTGGCACTAACACGGTTATTGAAGATCTTAGTTTATCTATTCCACAAGGCAAAATGGTTTCATTATTAGGGCCTTCAGGTTGCGGTAAAACAACCGTATTACGTTTAGTTGCAGGGTTAGAAAAACCGACAGAAGGTAAAATTTTTATTGATGGTGAAGATGTTACCGACCGCTCAATCCAACAACGCGATATCTGTATGGTGTTTCAGTCCTATGCCCTTTTCCCTCATATGTCTTTGGGAGAAAACATTGGCTATGGCTTAAAAATGCTAGGACGTCCTAAGGCTGAAATTAAACAACGTGTTTCTGAAGCGTTAGAGCTGGTAGATTTAGCTGGATTTGAAGATCGCTTTGTTGACCAAATATCAGGGGGACAACAGCAACGTGTCGCCTTGGCTCGTGCGTTAATTTTAAAACCTAAAGTGTTACTTTTCGATGAACCACTTAGTAACCTTGATGCAAACTTACGTCGTAGCATGAGAGAGAAAATTCGTGAATTACAACAACAGTTTAATATCACGTCTCTTTACGTAACCCATGACCAAAGTGAAGCATTTGCGGTTTCTGATATGGTTTTAGTAATGAATAAAGGGAAGATAATGCAACTAGGTTCACCGCAAAATCTTTATCGCCAACCCGCGTCTGAATTTATGGCCAGCTTTATGGGAGATGCAAACTTATTCCCAGCTACATTGGGCACTGATTATGTTGACATATTCCAATATCGCCTGCCCAAACCAGATACATTTCATACGACTAAAACAGAAGTTAGAGTCGGTGTTAGACCTGAAGCTATCACTTTATCTCAACAAGGCGATGCCTGTCAGCAATGCAAAATCGTCCATGTCGCTTATATGGGACCTCAATATGAAGTAACAGTAGAATGGCAAAATCAAACCTTGTTATTACAAGTTAATGCCACACAGCTTCAACCTAGTGTAGGCGATAGCTATTATCTGCAAATTCATCCTTATGGTATGTTTATTTTAGAGTAACACTATTGCAAATAGTGATATTTTACAGGAAGAGTAAGCGAGGCACCCAATGGGTGCCTCTTTTTTATAATAATACTACGACATTTTCCCCTGGTGTGACATCCTGGTGTGAATATTTGATGTAACACTTGGTGTAATACATTGCTACGCTATTATTGTTTTAGATAACAGTTCAAAATACTGGCACTACTCCCTTTATTTTTTATTTAAGAAGCGATCAGAAAAAAACTGATAACCGCCTGTTCTACACGCTATTTCCCTTTAGCGAGATATTTTTGCATTTCATCCGTAGGAACCATACCACCACCCGTCGCCCATACTAAATGCGTAGCATTTTGCATTTTTTGACTGTCTAGTGATAAATCTTGCAGATAATCTTTAGCATGAGTGACATGTACAGCACCCGTCATTCCAGCTAAAGCCGACGGTTCTAACTGAATGCCTTCTTCTTTATTTAATACACTGAGTAAGTCATAAAGCTCTTGATCATCAATAGTGTAATAACCATCAATTAAGCGCTCCATTGCTCGACCAACAAAACCTGATGCACGCCCCACAGCAAGACCATCAGCAGCAGTTATGTTATCAATACCAATCTCTTGTACAGAAATGCCTTCATGTAATTGGGTATAAACTCCCAATAACATACAAGGTGAATGCGTTGGTTCTGCAAATAAACAGTGCACTGCATCACCAAATGCCAGTTTTAACCCAAAAGCAACACCACCAGGCCCACCACCAACACCACAAGGCAGATAAACAAATAGCGGATGTTCACTATCAACACGAACACCTTGTTCTTCAAATTGGCGTTTTAGACGTAATCCTGCTACCGCATAACCCAAGAATAATGTTTTTGAATTTTCATCATCGATAAAGAAACAGTTAGGATCTTTCTCTGCTTCTTTACGACCTTCTTCTACCGCAATACTGTAATCTTGTTCATATTCAACAACATTAACACCATGAGAACGTAATTTATCTTTCTTCCACTGACGTGCATCAGCAGACATATGAACACTCACGCTAAAACCTAATTTCGCACTCATTATCCCAATAGACATACCCAAATTGCCTGTTGAGCCTACCGCGATACTATATTGGCTAAAGAATTCGCGGAATTTGTCAGAAAATAATTTTTCATAATTATCATCTGTATTTAATAATCCCGCGTTGATTGCTAATTTCTCAGCATGAGTCAGTACTTCATAAATCCCACCACGCGCTTTAATTGAACCTGAAATAGGGAGATGGCTATCCTTTTTCAAACGCAATTGACCACTAATGGAAGTGTTATAGCGCTTTTCAAGAGCAACTTTCATTTTAGGAATATCAATCACTTCTGATTCAATAATCCCCTGAGTAACCGCTGTTTCTGGAAATGCTTTAACTAAATAAGGTGCAAAACGTTGTAGTCGTGCTTGTGCATCAATGACGTCATCTTGCGTTAAACCAACATATGGAAGTCCCTGGTCAGTGGTGGTTACTTTTGGGTTAAACCAAACCACTTCTTTTAAGTCCACTAAGTCACGAACTAGTGGAAAATCACTTATTAATTTATTTATATCTATATGGCTCATAGTCGTTCTCTTTTATATGACAAAAGAAAGCATAAATGTACCGCCTAATGCGACAAAGGAGGCAATAAAGGTCGCGACACTGTAAAAACGAAAAGTTTCACTTAAAGTTGCATTACAATACTGTTTTACTAACCAAAACAGTGAGTCTGTGACGATGGTACAACCAATAGCACCTGAACCAATTGCTAATGTAATAATTTCAGGGCTAATCTCTGGGTATAAAGGCATCAATGGAGCAACAATTGCAGTCGCGCCCATCATTGCAACAGTTGCAGAACCTACTGCAGCATGAAGGATAATGGCAACTAGCCAAGCCAATAAAATAGGATGCATATCTAAGTTAGAAAGAATTAACGCTAAAGATTCACTTAAACCACTGCCTTTTAAAATGCCATTAAAAGCACCGCCCGCACCAATAATTAATAAGATGTTGGCAATAGAACTAAAGCTATCTTCTGTTTTCTTCAATAACGTATTCATGCCCATATTACGGCGAATACCTAACACATAATAAGCAACAAAGGCAGCAATAAACATCGCAGTAATTGGGTTACCAATAAACTGTAATGCAGTATAAACAGATGTGCCTTTAGTCATATTTAATTCTGCCGCTGTTTTTATCAGCATCAGAACAATAGGTAATAAAATCGTAAATAGTGTAGATCCTAACGAAGGCAAATCTTTTTCTTCACGAATTTCCATATCAGAAAATTCTTCAGGTACAGTTTTAAATGGTAGGCGCTCGCCTAACATTTTTAAGAATAAAGGCCCCCCCACTAAAGATGCGACTAAACCAACAGCAAGGCCCGCAACAATAACAGTTCCCATATCTGCCCCTAATTCATTAGTCACGAAGAGTGCAGCAGGATGAGGAGGAACAATACAGTGAACAGCCATTAATGCTGTACATAATGGAATAGCTAATTTTAATAATGAAGTATTTGTTTTTTTCGCAATTGAGAAAGCAAGAGGGATCAGTAATACCACACCCACTTCAACAAAAAGTGTAATACCACAAATAAGACCAACCAATACCATAATAACGTCTGGAGATAACCAACGGCATTTTTGTAATGTAATACCAATGCGCTCTGCGGCACCTGATATTTCCATCATCTTACCAAGAATGGTTCCTAAACCGATAATTGCCGCTAAAAATCCTAACGTACCGCCAATACCGTTTTCAATCGCATTTACCATTTCTAAAGGGTTCATCTTCATTGCTGTGCCCACAAAGAAGCTTGCCAATAGTAAGGCTAAAAACGGATGAAACTTAAGTTTTATTATAGTAAAAACAATAAGCAAGATACTAATTATAAGAGTACCCAACACCCATAACGTTGAATCCATATCTCCATCCCAAATATTTTATTTATTGTTAATCATATTGAATATTAATCATTCGGTACTTACAAATGATGAAAATTTACACTAAGATGAATCCAGCTAACTCAAATAAGTGATTCTAATCACAAATAATCACATTGTGATGAGAAGTGGCAGGGTATTTCATCTTAACATTACCTTGATTGTTAACTTGCGTTACTATCAATAAAAAAATGAGAATAAAAGAATGTTTGAATCTTCTAGCGTGATTTTAAGAAATAAACGATTATCCAGTTATCAATTAGCAAGACTTCACACTTTTGAAGCAACAGGTCGCCATCTTTCATTCGCTTTAGCGGCAGAAGAATTGTCATTAACTCCCAGCGCTATTAGCCACCGTATTAATACATTAGAAGAAGAGTTGAGTATTAAGCTATTTAACCGCTTTCATCGCCGAATAGAGTTAACAGAAGAAGGTGAACGAATTTATTGGGCGCTTAAAAAAACGCTTGAAGATATTAACCAAGAAATTTTAGATATTCATAACCAAGAAATCTCAGGTGTTCTAACCGTTTATTCTCGACCTTCGATTGCACAATGTTGGTTAGTTCCTCTTATTTCCGATTTTACTGAGCGTTATCCATCTATTGAATTAAATCTCTTTACAGGAAATGATGATATTAACTTTCGAGGTTATGGTGTTGATCTCGCAATCTATTTTGATGATAAGCAACTGCAAAACCTTTATTGTGAAGATCTAATTTCAGAATCTATTATTCCTGTCTGTAGCCCTGAATATGCTAAAAAACATGAACTTATTGGCAATACTCATCATCTTTCTAATTGTACTTTGCTACATGATAGACAAGCTTGGAGTAATAACTCTGATTTCGACGAGTGGCGAGCTTGGAGTGAATATATGGGGCTTTCACTTTTTCCTAATCGTAGCAATATCTGTTTTGATCGCTCTGATCTCGCGGTTATTGCTGCAATTAACCACTCAGGTGTGGCAATGGGAAGAAAGCGTTTAGTGCAAAAACAACTCGCTAATAAAGAATTAATTATACCTTTTGATAATTGTGAACTTTTTTGTGCTCAGCGTTATTACCTCGTCACTCGAAATGAAAAGAGTAATGCTAAAGTGCAGCTATTCATTCAGTGGCTAAAAAAACAAATCAAGGAAAGCATGTAATTCTTGAGAAAAATAAGGATAATAATTCATCAAGGGCTAAGAATATTTTTATCATTCACCTCAAAATCCACTGTTATTTAAAATAAACCCACCAATTAGGTGGGTTTATTGTTTCTTAATTCTAAACGTCGATACTCTTATTTAGCTAAAAAGTGTTTATCTTCAATCACAATTAAAGGTTCAATATCACTCTCTTTTTTAATCACTAGCGTTGGGTCTGAACGTAAACAACAACCGCCATAATGCCCGCCCACAGTGAAAGTACAAACTTGAATATAACGATTTGCTACTTTTGGTAAACACCATAACTCTTGGTAAATATTTTCTTGGTGATCAAATTGACCATTAGTTTCATCTAACACATTCTCTTTATGATCAACCAAACCAATGTTATTACCACAACGACCCGCTATCGGTTTAACGGCATAACCACTCTGTGCAAGACGAGGAGTTACAGTGAAATCAGTATCTAACAAATAAGGGTTATCAGGGAACAATTGCCATAAGATAGGTAGAATCGCTTTATTACTTGGAATAAGTGTCCAAAGAGGCTCAAAAACGGTAATTTCAGGACGTAAAAGTACATCAACCAAGCGAACTTCACCCTCTGGATGCCCTGTACGAATAGGGATCAGCGCTTGTTGCTCACTCTCTTCTCTTAGTTGGTCTAACGCAGTTTCCCAAGCCCATGTTTTCCAAACACACTCAACAACTCGCTTATCTGCATCAATTAATTGACCACGGCTATTCCAATGAAGCTCATCTAATCCACGTAGAATTTTACTTTGATAACCGGCTTGGGTCAGTGATTGTTGCATAAAGAGAGCGTGATAATCTTCTTCACTATCATCATCTTGAAGAATATGTACAAAAGGTTTTGCATCACAGTGTTTCCAAGCATCTGCTAATGCATCAAGTAAGCGTTCGCCAGGGTTAAAGCCCTCTTTAATTCCACCTTTCTGCGCCCATTTCTCGATAATTAAGCCCGCTTCTGTATGACAAGAGGCTGAGTCTGCATTATATTCATAAACTTTAACTCCTCGCTCATCCATACAAAAATCTAATCGCCCAGTGATCATTTGATGGCGTCTATTTTGCCATGACAAGCGAATACGAGGCCACAGCACTTCAGGGATATCGAATAAACGCAGTAACTTATCATCTTTCAACACTTTTTCAGTTGCATGCAAGTACATCAAATGCATTTCATTACTTGCGCGAATAAGCTCCTGCTCTGCACTTTCTGAAATAGTGAAATATTCATAACTATCTTGATTAATAATATGGCCATGCTGTGCAAGAACATAAGCTTTTTCTAGTGGCACGCTTTCATCTAACCATTTGCCATCGAATTGACCTCTATTATCAAGCTTTTCAGCATGAATATTTAACAATTCAGGCATGATTTTAGGTTGAGGAAGGCTATAAGCATTAGGCTCTGTTTGGATCATCCAACCTAATAGTGTTGTATTGTCAAAAGTATCTTGAATAAAGTAACCCTTCTCCGTCACTTTAAGAGGTAATTCCCTAGTCCACTGTTGCCCTACCGGTAATCGAGTGTGGATAACATTTTGTTCTGCAATGCGAACTTTATCTTCAAGCACTTCAGTAATAACAGCAACATGCCCTGTTACTTTAAACTCACCACCTTCTTGCCAAATCAGCAAAGCCCCCACAACTGGAGGTTGTTTGCTACCATTTGCAAAGGCTTGTAATGGCAATATATCGTCATCTATGGTTTTACGTAAAAAACGCAGTGAGAAGATCTCATAAGCCATTCCCACATCAGTAAACACAGCCCCATAATGTAAATAGAGAAAACGGCGAGCAAACTCAACACACTGCCACTTGTGCCCCATATATTCATTACCAATATAACTACGGAATGAATCATTAGCGGCATAGTCTTCTTTATCAATACTGCTGTAATCTGAAGAGTAAATCGCGACACCACCGGGCGCATAGCCTAGCAATGTTCCAAATGGTTCATGACGAATGACATCTTTTACATTCATAATCTCGACCTTGACGATAAATAGATAATGACCCTACAACACTTATAATCTTACCTAAGTATTATAGTTAACAATCTTAACGCCGTAGCCTATTAGATGTGAATGTAATTTTATAAATTTCAATAAAGTGAAGAGAACCATTTGAAATTAACACGCGTTTAAGAAAAGAAATCTTGATGATAAAAAAAACTCAAAAATACCCCATTATAAAAATGCATAAAAGGTATTTTCGAGTATAAACACAGTCAAAGAGGGCTTTATTTTTTGTTATAGCCTCATTATTTACTCTTTATTAATCATAAATGCGAGCGTAAATAACAGATAAAATGGCGTTTAGGCAATATATAGCACTGTTTAACAAAAAAACCTCGACTATCCTGCTAAAAAAAAGAAGGATATCAAAATAGTTTAATGAAAATTAATATCATCTTATAACGTGACGGGTATAAATAATTCAACCAATTAACCGATAACTGAATAGTATGGATTTTATTCCTTCAAGCCGGAGAGCTTGTATATTTTGGAGATCCATCACGGAAACTTGATATTCAATTTATTGGATATTATTGGTGGTTGATAGGAAGAATGAGGTCACTAATGTCAAAGATTTATCCCATTTCTCAAATTATTGGGCATAAAATTCGTAAACAACGCCAGCAACTTCGCTTGTCAGCAAAGGTTGTCGCTGAACGAGTCGGTATTAGCCAGCAACAATTTTCACGTTATGAGAATGGGCTATGTAAGATTGATGTTGATATGCTCTTTCATATTGCACAAGAGCTAAAAGTCACGCCTGCATTTTTCCTACCGCCAAATGAAGAGCAAGTTTCTGCTGTTGCACTGACACAATCCAAACAATTTTGGAGCGCTCAAAGTCAAATTTAATATTCTTAGGATGGAAATCTTTTTTTGTCTCTTAACGAAAAATAAGATTTCCATCCTATAAGTGTCATAAGTTATTGAGACAATTTTGCCATTTTTGCTTTTAATGCGTTACCCAGTGCTATTTGTTTTTCTGGATCAATAAAGCCCATTGTTAATGCAGCAACCACCATTTCCCCTTTTTTATTAAATACAGGACATGATATGGACTGTGCTCCAGGTATACCTTCTGCCGGCTCGTGACGAATAGCAAACCCTTGTTGACGGATCGTATTTTGCTGTTTTGCCGATAAACCAGCATCTATCTTTAGATTAGTGACTGCTCCCCGCCCTGTCGGGCGAGGCTTCCCACTTCTTAGACCGCAACCGTCTGTGTGACGGATTTACGCTGGC